>NZ_JAINZY010000002.1:0-978046 GCF_019890715.1 Nocardia coffeae
GGATACGAATCCGAGTCCGGCCGTATTGGATGCGTTGGCTGGGGCGTTGCGGCTCGACGAGGACGAGCGGATGCATCTGGACGACCTGGCTCGCGCGGTGGCGGTGCGGCGGGCGGCTCCTGAGCCGGCGCGGCAGGCGCCGCGGCCGGGGTTGGTGCAACTGCTCGAGTCGGTGCGGCCGACGCCGGGGTTGATTCTGGATCAGCCGAGCAACGTGCTCGCGGCGAATCCGGAGGCGTTGCGATTGCTCGACGGGTTGACGGATTTCGCTGCGGCGGAACGGAATCTGGTGCGGTACGTGTTCACCCATCCCGCGGCGCGGTGGGTCTTCGAGGACTGGGACGCGATGACGCGCGACTGCGTGGCACATCTGCGCACAGTGCAGGGGCGCGAACCGGATTCCCCGGCACTGCACGCGGTGGTGCACGGATTATGTTCCGAGAGTGCGGAATTCGCGGACCTGTGGGCGCACTACGACGTGCGCACCAAACGCGGTGCGACGCGGACGTTCCGGCATCGCGGGGTGGGGCGATTCGCCTTGACCTCGGAGATCGTCACCGCGCCGGACGGGCAGCGCTTCGTGGTGTTCCAGGCCGCGCCGGGCAGCCCGGACCACGATGCGATGACGCTGTTGGGGATATGAGCACGGAAGCACACGAACTACTCCCGACTGGTGGGCCGGAGCAAATCTATTCCGATCTATTCCGGCATGGGTGCCGCCATGTACATGAGTCTGTCGAATACTCGCCGCATTCTCAGGAGGTCGGGCTCATGCATTGTAACTTCTCCGCGAGTGCCGCCGCCGCTGGAGAATATGTCCTCGAGACCGACTCTCCCGTTGAAGTCCAGAATGCCCTCTCGGATATCCCGAAGCAGGGCGGGATCTTCTTTCTCCAGTGTAGTGCGATTCACGATATATCCGTTCACTCCTGGATTCCTTCCAGCCAGATGCTGCTGTATCGGGTACAGTTGAGTGAACTTCGGGAGCGTGGCTGGATCAATCACGAATATTCGGTCGATCTTGACGCCTCTGGCGCCCGCCTCGATATTCTTTGCAAGGAAGTTTCGCTCGAGCTGTGAGTCGTTCCATTCGATCTCGGATGACAGGGATGCCGCACGAACCCAATCGCCCTCTTTGAGGTTGTCGAACTGCTTGAAAATCCAGTCGTAGTAGTCTGAGGACTGTAGGGTGCTGGAGCGCTTTTCGACCGCAAGTCGCCGCAACTGTTGTTCGGCATCGCTGATGATCTGTTCATTGACGAATCGAAATTCTTCTTCAGTTATGCTGATATATATTTGCATCAACGCCTGTATTTCCTGAACATTGGCGTTCGTTTGCAGGTCGATTATCTCGGACATCTTCCTGACCGGAGTCAACGAGGACTCGATGAACGACTGTATGGAGCGCCGGAGAATCGTCAGGAGAAGGCCGAGAATTGCAACGGTCAGGGCGAGTTGTGTGCCAGCCCTGCTGTGCTCGAAGAAGAGGTAATTGGCACCTTCGGTCACAAGGGCGATAAATGCGCCGATTAGACCCTCTAGATACTGTAATTTAATCTCAGGGTTTCTGGATCTCAGGGCGGCCATACTCTGCTACTCACTACGGTTGAACTTTGCGTGTCTCTTCGAATTCGAACTTCGAGACTGTGTCGACACCGGTGTAGCCGCCATCCACTGTGATCACGGATCCACTGACGAACGAGGCGTCCTCGCCGAGCAAGAAAGCGACGACACTTGCCACCTCCTCCGGCCTGCCCAAACGTCCCAGCGGTGTAATCTGGCGGGAACGTTCGAATACCTCGTCGGTATCCATTACCCCTCCTATCCAGCCTGGAGCAACCGCATTTACCCGAACAGAATCCGGGCCGAAGTTGTTGGCGAGGGTTTTCACCAAATTATGAACAGCCGCTTTGCTGGCCGCATATGCGGATGCTCCGAACGAGCCGGTAAAAGCTTCGGTGCTTGTGATGATGACTATGGATGACTCTCGATTCAGCTTCCTGCGAAGCCTGCCGATGAGAAGGTGGGGAGCTGTGAGATTTACCCGAAGACTCTTCTCCCAGAGTTTGGAATCGAACTCATCCGGACTTTCCATATTGAAGTACATTTCAGCATAGATGATTCCGTCGATATTTTCGGAAACTGAGGAGGTGAAATCTTCGATCTGACTCATATCTGAATGGTCGATCTCGAATATGTCAAGCGATCCGGGATATACGGCCGCCAGTTTTTTGGCATTCTCGATATCGCCCGGGTCAACGGTAGCCAAAACGGTTGCGCCCGCATCGAGAAGACGTGTGGCGGTAGCTTCGCCGATGCCCGGCTTCGCGGCTCCAGCGATCAGATACTTCTTGTTCAAGGTAACCCTCCTCAACCGTGTCCCGCACGGCTGCGATTCGTTCCAGATGCGCTGAATTATGTTGTATTGCAGGATGTTCGGTAACGTCCGCGCGAGAGTGAGAGCTAATGCTCATCCATCGTATCAGCGGGTGTCGTGGCAGACGCCGGGTTATGGAATTGGTGCAGGAGAGTGGCTTCGATGGCAGCTCTCGTGGTGTTCCAGGCCGCGCCGGGCAGCCCGGACCACGATGCGATGACGCTGCTAGGGATGATGGACGATGGTGTACCACAGCAGCGCGCAGGTGCCGACGACGAAAAGCGGTGACAGAATCCAGGTTTCGACCTTGTTGCCGGTGCGTTCGACGAGGGGGACGCGGGTGCGGAGTTTGAACGGCCAGAACAGGCGGCAGCCTCGGTCGGTCAGGCAGTCTCCGGCGAGGTGGGCCAGGGAGCCCAGGCCGACCGCGAACGGGAGCCAGCTCGGTTTGTCCGAGATCCACTGGTCCATCGCGAACGTCCCGGCCGCGGCCAGGATGACGATCGTGCCGTAGGAGCGGACTCCGTCGCCGGGCGGGCACAGGTTCAGCGCGCGGACCGCGAGGGCGAGCAGGAAGAACACCAGGGCGAGGGTGAACCAGCGGTGCAGCCAGTGCTCACCGGCCCAGGTTCCGGCGGTGACGGCGATGACGAAGGCGAACGAGTGGGTGGCGTGCCGGTGTCCGCCGGAGACCTCGGAGATCACCTTGCACGCCGCATGCGAGACCGGGCCGAGCACATGGGAAATGGTGCCGCTGGGATGATCGGCGTCGGGCAGCAGTGCCGCGCCCGCGGTGAGGAACGTGCCCATCACCAGATCGACGGTGCCGATATGTCCGGCCTGGACAGCCGGGAAGGTCAGAATCGAAAGCGGCAGCGCGGCAGCGGCTCCGGCCCACGCGAGAGCGCCGCTGGTCGCATGTGAATGTCCTAGCACCGCCTCGAGAGTAGCCGATCTTGATCATCGGGTTGCCAACGACCGTGGGCGAGCGCGGTTTCGAGGCCGGGTGCCACCGAATCGACAGCGGCCCAGGCCAGGTCAGGCGCGCTGATGGAGGTGCGGATCCACGATGCGGTGCAGTGCGTTGAGATCGGCGTCGAGTGCGTAGAACGTGCGCAGGGCGATAGCGAAGGCGAAAAGCCCACCGACGCACAATCCTACGATCGGCCCGATCACGGACTGTTGCTGTTCGGGGTTCAGGAAGACCAGTCCGGCGGGCACGCCGATCAGTGGCACCGAGGCCGCGACGCCGAGGTAGATGCGGCTGCGTCGCACCAGGCGGCGCAGCCGTTCGGCCTCGGCGGGGCTGGTGTGCCCGGCGGCCACGAGTCCCGGGTAGTACCAGCGCAATACGAAGAAGGTGACCGGAAAGTACGTGTACACCACCGCAACCGCGGCCGCCACGGTGTGTGAGGCGATCAGGTCGGTGAGCAGGCCGAGCGGTATCGGTCCGAAGCCGTACAGCCTGATCAGGAGCACCACTCCTGCGGCGAGCCACCCGATGAAGGCCACCACCGCGATCCGGTCGCCGCAGGCCAGCGTGTCCGCGCGTGCCTTGGCGAGGGTGGCCTCGTCGAACCGGCGGCCGCGGCGCAAACCGTCGGGCACCAGGAACACCTGACGACACCAATACAGCAGCCCGGCGATACCCAGCGGATAGGCGATAACCGCGACGATCGTTCCGAGCCGGGTCATGGTGTCGGCGGCAGCGGCGCCGAATTGTCCTTCGACGAGGCGAATGTTGTGCGCGCCCATATACAGTCCGGCGAGCAACTGGCCGAAGATGCTGGAGAGGGTGACCACCGGCATCGGCCGCATGCGCAACCGCGCCCGCAGGCTGTTGGTGGGCGGGTCGACCAGATCGCGGGCGGTGCGGTCCTGGCTCAGTTCGAGCTGATGCGCCAGTTCCGCACCGGTGGCGTAGCGGTCCGCGGGATCGGGCGCCAGGCAGGTCAGCAGCGCGTGCCGCAGGACCGCGGGGGTGTCCGGCGGCAGCTGATCCCGGTATCGCGGATCGATCCGGATGTTGCGTCGGTCGATCATCGCCTGCAACGACTGCGCGGATTCCCCGCAACCGAGTTCGTCGTCGAAAGGGATTGTGCCGGTGAGCAATTCCCACAGCACGACGCCCAGCGCATACAGGTCGCTGCGGGTGTCCAGCTCCGCGGCCGAGGCGGCCAGACCCGGATGGATCGCCGAGAGCTGCTCGGGGGACATATAGGGAAGGGAGCCGCCGAAGTAGGCGACCGGGCTCGCGCCGGGCAGGTGGCGGCTGAAGCTGATGTTGAAGTCCGCGAGTTTGGGCTGACCGTCGGCGGTGAGCAGGACGTTGGCGGGTTTGATGTCGCGGTGCAGAACGCCGCGCCGATTGGCGTAGTCCAGGGCGGTGGCCAGGCGCGAGCCGATCCGCGCGACGGTCTCGGGCCAGCTGAGCTGTTCGAGTTCGGCACGGGCGGGGGAGTTCTGCGGTTCGAGGATGCCGCCGGTGGTGGTCGCGGCGTCGACGGCCTCCAGTAGGAGTGCGCCGCCGCGCCGATCGGGTGGGGTACGACGCAGCATGCGCAGCACACCCAGCAGGGTGCCGCCGGGCACGTACTGCATGTACATCAGTTTGAGGTGCTGGTCGGTGATCTGGCGCTGGTCGAATACGCGCACGATGTGGTCGTGGTCGAGTTGGGCGAGGGTCTGCGGTTCGGCGCCGCGATCGTGTGAGATCTTCACCGCGACCATGCGACCCAAAGAGCGTTGGCGGGCAAGGAAAACGCGGGCGAACGCACCCTGGCCCAGGGGCAGCAGCAGATCGAAATCGTCGACGGTGGCGCCCGGATTGATGGTGTCCAGCGCGTCCAGGGCGGTGGGGTCGGCCAGGACCGTACTGCGCGGATTGCCTCGATCGGGTGCGTCCCCGGGCAGGGTCCCGACGCCGGAATCGGCTGTGATGCGGGCCATCTGGGTGGGGTAGTCCTGCTCGTACTCGGCCAGATCGACCTCGTGCCGGCGGCTGCGCGCGGTGATCTCCTCGTAGATGAGGTCGGGAGGCAGTGGCGCGGAAGACAATTCGGGGAAACGCTTGCGGTAGTCGGCCAGGCGCAGGGCGTCGTCGGTACGCCGCCAACGTTCGTGCAGATCCACCTTGATCAGTTCGATGAGCGCCGAGCGGCGCAGTCCGGGATCCGCGGGGAGGTGGGCGGACAGATCGGGCGGGGAATCCGCGCCGCGCCACTGGGCCGAGAAATGCGCCACGAGGGTCGTCAACGCGGTCTGCGTCGCGGCTGCGCGGTCGGCACCGGGGTCGGGTGCGGTCGCGCCGAGGTGATATTCCAACGTCGCTCGCTTCGAATGGTGTTTTACCCGGGCCCGGCCCCGAGGATATTCGATCCCTCGCGTTGCTTATCGGAGGTTGGGTGACACCGTTACCGGGAATCGGGGTTTCCGGCCACCGGTCTGGCATTAGTAAACGATAGTGAGATACGCTCCAGGACACGATGTTCGACGACAGAAGGGGACGAGCTGTGTCCACAGCCGCCGCGGTCAAGGTGCAGATTCAGGCGATCGGAGCGGGATTCATGTTCTCCCGTGAGTCCAAGGCGTTCGGCGCCGCGGTCGGGGCCACGACATTTCTCGGGCCCTACACCCGCGGGCGCGGCGGGGTGCTCGGCGATGTCGACGCCGACGTGGTGATCTCCGCCTTCGGCTTCTTCCCGGCCGAGGCGATCCGCCCGGCCTGGGAGTCACTGGATCTGCCCGCCGAGAAGGCCGCGGCCGGTTATCTGGGCGTGTGCCAGGACTTCGGGCGGCGCAAGCTCGGCGGGTTCGACGGCGCCGGGCGGCTGGCCGAACTGCTGGCTCCGGTGGCCGCGGCCGCCGATCCGGCCGGTGTGGCACTGTTCGCGGGCTGGCGGGCACTGCCGCTCGCGGCCGACGACCCGGCGCGGGCGATGCAGCTGATCCAGGTGCTGCGCGAGCTGCGCGGCGGGCTGCACCTGCTGGCCGTGCGGGCCCACGGGCTGACCCCGAAGCAGGCGGTGCTGATCGGCGGGTCGCCGGCCAAGAGCGGCGTCGATCAAGCGCGCTCGTTCGGCTGGCCCGAGCCGTACGAGGAGATCACCCCCGAGTTGCGGCAGCGGTGGGACGCGGCCGAGGCGACGACCGACGAGTTGATCGCCCCGGCGTTCGCGGTCCTGGACGAAGCTCAGGTCGTGGAACTGGCCGAACTGCTCACGACCGCATACGGTTTGGTCTACAGCCGCTGAATCCGGTTGTCGGCGCGGCCTTTCCGTGCATCGGAAGGTGATTGCCCGCGACGAGCAATCACCTTCCGACGCAGGATATTCCGGCCGGATCAGCGCAGCGCCGGGATGACCTCGCGCTCGAACAGCTCGATGCCGGAGGTGTCGTACGCGGCCTCGGGGAAGTTCAGGATCGCGTAACCCAGGCCCAGATCGCGCAGGGCGCTGAGCTTCTCGGTGATCTCATCGGGCGTGCCGTGGGTGACGACGTTGTCGATCCACTTGGTGGCCGCCTCCTCGCCCAGGACCGGCGCCAGGCGCGTGCGCAGCGCGGTGAGACGATCTTCGATCTCGGCTTCGGTCGCGCCGGTCACCACGGTGGTGTTGGCGCTGCGCACGATCGCGTCGAAATCGGTGCCGACCTCGGCGCAATGGCCGCGCAGCAGTTCGGATTTGCGGGCGAAATCCTCACCGCTGAAGTTGGTGTACTGCGCGTACTTCGCGGCGATCCGCAGCGTCACCTTCTCGCCGCCACCGGCGATCCAGAGCGGAATTCCGCCCTCCTGCAACGGCTGCGGCTGCACGATCGCGCCATCGACCTGATAGTGCTTACCATCCAGCGTGGCCTCGCCGGTGCTCCACGCCTGCCGGAAGATCTGCACGCCCTCGTCCAGGCGGGCCAGCCGCTCACCGGCGGTGGGGAAGCCGTATCCGTATGCGCGCCATTCCTGTTCGTACCATCCCGCGCCGATGCCCATCTCGACCCGGCCGCCGGAGATGATGTCCACCGTCGCCGCGACCTTCGCCAGATATGCCGGATTGCGGTAGCTCATCGCGGTACACATCTGACCGAGGCGGATGCGCTCGGTGCTCGCCGCGAACGCGGACATCAGCGTCCACGCCTCATGGGTCGCCTCGCTGGTCGGCACCGGCACGGTGTGGAAGTGGTCGAACACCCACAGCGACTCCCAGTCGTCGTTGGCGTCGGCCCGGCGGGCCAGATCACGCATCACCGTCCACTGTGCCGCGGGATCGATGCCTACCAGATCGAGCCGCCAGCCCTGGGGGATGAAGATGCCGAAGCGCACGGTTTACTCCTTCGCGTCCGTGGGGCCCGGGATGGGCCCCGGCCGCGGCGGGTCGCGCCGCAGCACCGCAGTCCACTGTCGTGGGTCGATGCCGGGTCGGCAACTTCTCCGGCCGGTCCCCGGTCCGACGCAGGCGATGCGGCCGGACCGGGACACCCGGTCAGTCGTCGCTCGGTGCGGCCCGCGGCCAGGACCGGCCGCTGCTGGGCAGGGCGGCCGGATCCGTGGTCAGCACTCGGGGATTGGCCGAGGACGACATCGAGGCGACGGCCGCCTCGGCCTCGGCGGTGCCGCGCTCGTCCAGTTCGGCGACGCCGACCAGCACGATCAGCATCATGGTCACCAGGGTGACGGTCATGATCAGCGGAGTGAGCAACTGCACCGGGTCCACGCCGCCGCCGTTCATCACCATGTCGTGACCGGTGGGGTGGTCCGCGGACATCGAAGCCATTCCGGTGTAGTGCATTCCGCACACCGCCAGACCCATGATCATGGCCGCGCCGAACGTGGCCGCCAGACCCTGCACGTGCAGCATGAACCACAGCGCCGCGGTCGCCGCGACGACGGCGATGACCACCGACAACGCCACGACCGAGAGGCTGTAGTGCATCTCGACGTCCGACTGCATCGCGAACATGCCCATGTAGTGCATGCCCGCCACACCGAGACCGGTGACGGCCCCGCCGATCGGCAGCGCGAACACCTCACGCCGCCAACGCACGACCAGCGACAGCCCGACCCAAACCACCACGATCGCGACGACCGCGCTGAGCAGCGTCAGCGGCAGGTTGTAGCGGATGCTCGCGCCGTGGATGGCGAAGCCGAGCATGGCGGTGAAATGCATGACCCAGATCCCGGCGCCGCCGAGCGAGATCGCCGCGGCCACCAGCCAGCCGCCGGGGCGTTTCGATTCACGGGCGTGGAAGGCGCACCGCAGTCCGAGCACCGAGCCGATGACGGACATGACGTACGCCAAGACCGGGGTCACCCAGCCGTAGCTGAAGTAGTCGAGTTCTAGCACGTGACACTTCCAAACTTCCTGAACAAGCGATCTCGAGGACCCTAGTTCAACTGGTCGGGTATGTGAAGCTGATCGTTTACCCGAGTAGGTACGCCGGTGTGACCATCGGGCGGACGTTGTACACGAAGTTCTGCCGCAACTCGTGGTAGGACTCGTCGGGGGCGAAGAAATTGCGGTGCATCTGTGTCAACTCCTCTTCCCGGTATGCGGCAAGAGGTTTGACGGCCTCGTCGGACGCGCGACGCTGCTTCTTGGCCAGCAGGCGTTCGGCCAGTTCCGGCGCGGCGGCCAGGGCGGCGGCCTCCTGCCGGGCCCAGGTCCAGAAGTCGTCGGTGCTGCCGGGGACCGCGTAGTCGGCCAGGCCCAGGGTCACCGCCTCGCGTGCGCCGACCGGCAGGGGAGTGCTGGTGAGCCGGGCGGCCTCGGCCGCACCGACCCGCCGCGGCAGCGAATAGGTCCAGTACTCCGAGCCGTACAGCCCCATCAGCCGGTAGTGCGGGTTCAGCACCACCGCTTCGCGGCACCACACCTCGTCGGCGGCCAGGGCCAGCATCACCCCGCCGGCCGCGGCGTTGCCGGTCATCGCGGAGATGACCAGCTTGTCGGTCGTGGTCAGGATGGCCTCGACCAGATCGTCCATGGCGGTGATGTTGCGCCAGGACTCCTGCGCCGGATCGGCGGCGGCCTCGATGACGTTGAGGTGGATGCCGTTGGAGAAGAAATCCCGGGCCGCGCCGAGCACCAGCACGTCCACTGGGCGGTGGCAGGCCTGCCGGTAGGCGTCGAGCAACCGGCGGCACTGCCGGGTGTCCATCGCGCCACCGGCGTAAGCGAATTCGAGGTAGCCGACACCGGCCTCCTCGCGGTACCGCAGTTCGGACCAGGTGTCGCGTTCGGCGGCCTCGGCCGGGGTGACGGGCGCCTCGGGGACGTCGGTCAGTTCGGCGGCCAGCACATCGGCGGCGGGGCGTTTGAAGGTGGCCGGGCCGCCGGGGACGCGGCGCGGGCGCAGCTGCGGAATCCAGATCGCGCCGTCCACGGTCGCGCGGCAGATCGCCCCGTCGCGGGTGGCGATGATCGTGCCGGGCACGCCGCGCAGCCGGTCCTCGTTGTGGCCGCCGTGGATGAAGTACTCGCGGCCGAACAGCACGTCCACCACTCCGGGCTGGGAGTCGGCGGCGCGCAGCTTGCGCAGGATCGCCGCGGTGCTCTCGGTGGACCAGTCGATCCGGCGGAACTCCTGAGTGTGGTACGGGCGCAACTGTCCTCGCACGTCGGGGCGCGAATAGTCCAGCGGCTCGGGTTCGTGGTCACCGGCGAAACGCTCCACCGCCAGCAGCACCGCGCGCACCGCGGCATCGGCGGCCTCGTTCCGGTACAGCTCACTCTTGCCGCAGTCCGCGACGGGGAACGAAACGCTGGCCCAGATCGGGCCCGCGTCCATCTCGGCGACGGCCTGCAGGACGGTCACACCCCACTCGTCGGCGCCCTCGGAGATCGCCCAGTCCAGCGAGGACGGGCCGCGGTCGCCCATCGGTCCAGGGTGCACGATCAAGACCGGGTACCGGGTCCAGACGTCCTTCGGGATCGCGGTGGTGAGCATCGGGGCCAGGATCAGGTCGGGCCGGAAGGCCTCAACGCGCGCTCGCAGCAGATCGTCGCCGAGGGCCAGCTCGACCCCGATGTGATGTCTCTCCCGCAGCTCGGTGTGAACGCGCTGGGTAAGACTGTTGAATGCGCTGGCGACCAGCAGGATGCGCACGGTGCTCCTCCATCGGGAATGTCTCGGGAACCGCACCACGACCGGGTGTTGGTTCAGTCCGAAACTAGCCAAGTGAGGGCCCGGACGCATCTTTGCGAATGCCATGCGGCATCCGATACGACTGTAGGCCGCCGAGTTGAGTTGTGTTGGCCGACAAGATATCCGAAGGCGAGCCTTACCGCATTCCGGACATCGGCTATCAGGGGGCTATCGGCAGCGGCGGAGTGGGGTCGTTCGAATCGCATAGTGGAGCGGCGATCTCGTGAACGGTCTGCAGGGTCGGTCGAGGGATTGGCATCCTGCCAGCAAGCGCATTCGGGTGTCGGTGCGCCGGAATGTGTATCCGATGTCCAGAGGTGTGGACATCCGCGGGTGAACAGTCGTCCGCCCGCGCAAGCTACTCGCGTGTAAACCCCCGTGAACAGGGTCTTTGGTCCTCGAATCGACTGCGCCTCAAGATAATCGAGTCGCCATCACGCTGCGAGCAGTAGATACTACGCTAGCGATCGCCTCTTCGGAAGACATTCCGTATAGATCGGTGAGTGTGAAGAATGCCTCTGCACTCATCACCACGGCGAGGTCCTGACGCATTTGTGTCAGCGTCTCAGGAGTGAGGTCCGTCAGGGGTTCCAAGGCGGCCTCGATGAGTCCGAGACGGTAGGCGGGCCGCAGGATTTCGGCCGGACGCACGATGGCCGCGGCCATGGTCGCGCGCACCGCCGGTGCATGGGTGTGCACGTGCCGCAGGAGGTAATCCGTCGCGTGGGCGACCCGCTCGATCGGATCGGTGAGGTGTGCGACCGGGGCCATGATCTGCGCTGCGCCCGGCCATGATTCGTGCATCGCCTCGCGCAGCAGGGTGGGCAGGTCGGGGAAGTAGCGGTAGGCGGTGGCCTCGGAGACGCGCGCGGTCCGGGCGACCTCGGGCATGGTCACCTCGTCGCCCGCGTCGATGAGGGTGCGCGCCGAGTCCAGGATCGCGCGTCGGGTGCGCTCCTTCTGGTTCGTGCGTCCGCCGCGGGTCGCGGTCGATGCGGATTCGGCCTGTCGGGCCACGTCGCTCACCTCCGTAGTCGATCGATATCAAGAGCTTACTCTCTTCGTGAGAGTGGACTTGCATGATGGCCGGGGTGGGTCTACTTTGATGAGAGTTCACTCTCACGAACAAGGAGTCATCATGGCCGCGTATGACATTCAGGTTCCCGGTATCGGATCGGTACCTGTCACTGTGACCGAAACCGGTTCGGGCCCAGTCCATCTGCTGCTGCACGGCGGGGCAGGTCCGCAGTCGGTGCAGGAGTTCGCCGAGCGCTACGCACAGGCGCGGTCGGTGCGGGTGCTGACTCCGGTGCACCCCGGCTTCGGCGGTACGCCCCGGCCCGAGGCCGTCGCGTCGATCGCCGACCTGGCCAGGGTCTACCGCGCGCTGCTCGACGAACTCGAGCTCGACCAGGTGACCGTGATCGGCAATTCGATCGGCGGCTGGATCACCGCGGAGATGGCCGCACAGGGCAGCGACCGGATCGCCGCCGCGGTCCTGGTCTGCGCGGTCGGTGTCGAGGTCCCCGGGGTGACGCCCGTCGACTTCTTCGGCCTGCAACTCGACGAGATCGCCGATTACAGCTACTACCGCCCCGACGCCTTCCGGATCGATCCATCCACCTTCAGCCCGCAGCAGCTCGAGGCGATGGCGGCGAACCGTGTCACGCTGCAGGTCTACGGCGGCGAGCGGATGACCGATCCGTCGCTGACCGAACGACTGTCCGGGGTGAAGGCGCCGGTCCTGGTGATCAGCGGTGAGAGCGACCGGATCGCGCCGCCGGAGGTCGGCCGGGCCTTCGCCGCCGCCATCCCCGGCGCGCGATACGAACTGCTGCGCGAGACCGGGCACCTGCCGCAGCTGGAAACCCCCGATCAGCTCGTGACGGCCATCGCGGCCTTCGTCGCCGGAAAGTAGGCAGAGAACATGACAGAAGTACTGATCACCGGACAGGACAACGCCGAGGTCGCACTGACCGGCCCGGTCGTACTGCGAATCCTGGAGGACGGCAGCGCCACCGACCATCGGCTCGGCGTCGCCGAGATCGAGGTCGCCCCGCACACCCAGGGACCGCCGCAGCATCGGCACGCCCGGCACGACGAAGGGTTCTACGTCGTCTCGGGCACCGTCCGCTTCACCGTCGGGACCACCGACCACGACGTCCCCGCGCGCACCCTGGTCATGGTCCCGCCGGGCGCACCGCACACGTTCGCCAATCCCTTCGACGAACCCGCGGTCATGTTGAACACCTTCACCCCCGATCTGTACGTGCAGTACTTCCGCGATCTGCGCGCCATGATCGAAGCGGGCGAGCCGATGACCCCTTCGAGCGTCATCGAGGTGATGGCGCGTTATGCGACCACACCGGCCGAAGATCACCAGCACTGAGTCCGGGGCCGCAACGGCCGCAAGGCATTTGATCGGGACGCGGACCGGTCCAGTCTTTGATGTAGCGAACCGATTGCATCGCAATATATTTCGACACCACTCGTGCGGGAGTCCGACGCGTCCCATCCGGGCGTGAAATCCGCCGACTACCCACCGATTCCGATCCGGCCACCGGAATCGGTACACGCGCACAACGGATTCCCCTGTGGGGATGCGCGTGCCTGGCGCCGTCGAGCGAAAGGCGAACCGGCATCGCGAATGTCAATGGCTGGTGGGGTCGCACGTTGCCCTCTCGGAGCGACGTCGACGCCCCGGGCCTCGGGGCGTGCGGCCGGGTTCGGGTGGGTGACCGGTGCGTCGGTGGGGACCGATGGGCGATGATAGGGGTGTGGGCTGGAATCCGAGGCAGTGGGTCGCTGCCCGAGGACTTCTGGTTCGGGGGACGACTCGTGGGGGGCGCGCCGAGGCGCGGGCTCGGCGGGCGCTCGGGTTCGCCGCGGGCCTGGGCGCGGTGTTGTGGGTGCTCAGCCATGTGCAGGTGATTCTGTCGCAGGCTCGGATGGTGCAGGCGTGGTGGACACCGACGGTGGTGGCCGGGCTGATGATCACCGGGGCCGGGCTGGTCGTGGCCGCGTTGACCGTCGGCGGGCGGACGGTCGACGTGCTGGCGACCTGGTTGGCGCTGGTGATGCTGGCAGCGCTGATCACGTTGCCGATCGCGGGGCACTACAACTGCTTCGGTCCGGCCGGCACCTGGATTCCACCGCTGGTCGCGGCGACCGCGGTGGCCGCGGTGCTGGCGTGGCGGCGATGGTGGCCGGTGTATCTGCTGGTCTCGGGCGTGGTCGCCGCGGTGATCGACGCGTACGTCTCCGGCGGCACCGGAATCCACACCATCGCCGAGGATCTCGTGCGGACCTGGGGCGTGCAGGGGTTCCTGACCTGGACCGCGGCCCGGCTGCTGGCCGCGGCGATCGAACTGGACACGGTGACCGCGATCGTGGTGCGCCAGGCGACCGTTGCCGCGGGCGCGGAGGCCACCGACCGCGAACGCACCCGTTTCGCCGGACTGATCCACGACAACGTCCTGGCCACCCTGCTCGACGCCGCCCGCGGCGGCGCGGCCGACCGGCTGCGACGTTCGGCCGGGCGCACCCTGCGCCAGCTCGACACCAGTCCGCACGAATACCGCGTCGAGGACACCGGCGAGGTGCGCGAGACGATCGAGGTACTGCGCGCCGAGGCCGCCGAGCACGGCCTCGCCGTCACCGTCGAGCTCGCGAACCGGGCTCGCGAACTGCGCATACCGCGTGAGGTGACGACCTCGCTGGCCGGAGCGCTGGGCGAGGCGGCGCGCAACAGCCTGCGGCATGCCGCGTCCGACGGGCGCACGGTCACCCGGGGGGTGTGGATCGAGGTCGACGAGGGCGGGGTCGTCGTGCGCGTCGTCGACGACGGGGCCGGATTCGATATCGACCGGGTGGGGGCGGAGCGGCTGGGCGTGCGGCAGAGCATCCTGTGGCGGATGCGGTGTCTGCGCGGCGGCCACGCGGAGGTCGACTCCGCGCCCGGCAGGGGAACCACGGTGACGTTGCGGTGGACCCATACCGACCCGCAGGAACCGCGCCCGCCCGCGCTGATCGGCGTGCGGGGGTGGTCCGGAATCGTGATGATGGCGCTGCTGTGCTGGGCGGTGGGCATGCTGCTGCTGGGATACGTACGCAGCGGCGATCCCGTCGTGGCCTACACCGGGTTCGGCCTGGTCGCCGCGGCCGGCGCCGTGGTGCTGATACCGCGTGACGATCCACTGCCCGCGCCTGCGACCTGGGCGGTGGCCGTGATGGGTCCGCTCGCCGCGGTCATCGTCAACCTGGGCCCGCCCGAGGCGCACCACGCGGTCTGGGTGCTCGTCGCCTACTCGTATGTGCTTGCGCTGCTGGCGATTCGGGGGCGGGTCGCGGCGACCTGCGTAGCTCTGTTCGCGGCCGGCGCCGCCTACTCCCTCGCGGGCGGATCGCCGGGGGCCGCACTGAACGGCACCGCCGTCGCCGGGGCGACCGTCCTGGCCGCGGTCGCGTTCACCCTGTACATGCGCCCGCTGCTGCGCTCATATCACGGTGCCCGCGCGGATATCGCCCGGCACGCCGGAGCCGAGGCTCGCGCGGCGGCGCAGAGCCGGGAACGTCGCGATCAGATGGCCTATCTGTCGCGCACCGCACGCCCGATGCTCGAATTCCTCGCCGCGGGCCGCTCGCTGAGCCCGCAGCAGGTGGGCGAATGCCGGTTGCTCGAGGCCGAACTGCGCGATCGGCTGCGTGCCCCGGGCCTGGCCGCTCCGGCACTGGTCCGCGCCGCCCGAGCGGCCCGGATCCGAGGTGTGCGACTGACCCTGCTCGACGATGCCGGACCGGGTTCCGAGCATGGCGAATTGCGTGCGACGATCGTGGAAATCGCTGTCGCGTACCTGGATTCGGTGATGCACGGACGGGTGACGGTCCGGGTCCTGCCGCCGGGACGCGGCTGCGCGGCCACGATCGTGATCGTCGAACCCGATGCCTACCGCCGCGTGGAGATCGACTCCGGGGGAGTGCCCTCGGCGACCACGGAACCGGCCGCCGCGGGCTGAGCGACCGGCTCGCGCGGGCTCATTTACGGGCGTAACTGCGGAATTGGAAACTGTCCTTGCCGTTGGTCGAACGGGTGATCCCCGTGGTGAAGGCCAGCACGAACTCCGGCGGGATCCGGGGTGCGTAGGCGTCGCCGGAAACCTTGGCGTCGACCTCGGTGATCACGATGACGGTCGCGAATTCGACTGCCGCGGCGAAGATCTCGGCGCCGCCGAGCACCCACACCTCGTCCGGGTCGGTCAGTGCCAGGGCCTCGGACATCGAATCCGCGCTCTCGGCGCCCGGGGCGAACCATTCGGGATTGCGGGTGATGACGATCGTGCGGCGATCGGGCGCGACGCGCGCCTGGTCGGGCAGCGCATCCCAGGTCCGGCGGCCCATGATGATGGTGCGACCGCTCGTGACGTCCTGGAAGTGCTGCACGTCCTCGGGGATCTGCCACGGGATGCCGCCGTTGGCGCCGATGACGCGGTCGCGGGTCTGCGACCAGATCAGTCCGATCGTCCGCTTGCTGTTCTCGGTCATACGCGGTCACCACCTTCTCCGAATAGTTGCGTTCACCACCACTTCAGAATCGGCCGCATCGCCCGGCCCAGCGCGGGCGCCAGGGATCGCGAGTAGTTCGCGGTCAGGTGATGTTCGTCGTGATAGATCAGGATATTGCCTGCCGACACCGGGCAGACGTCCGCCGCGCAGACCGCATCGGTCATATCGAGCGGAAAGACGTTGGGGAACCGCGAGGCGGGCTCGGCTTCGGGGTTGACCGGATTCAGCGCGTAGTCACGGGGCAGGCCGCAACTGGTGCTGTCGCCGCCCTCGGCCAGGCAGTCCGACGCGCGATAGCGGATCCCGTCGTGCCGCAGCCACGGCGTGTCGCGGATGGCCACCACGTTCAGGCCGCGATCGGCCAGCTGGGACCACACGTCCAGGTAGTCCTGCGGGGTTTCGTCCCCGGGGCCGTCGAGCGGGCGGGTGCCGGTGGTGAACACCCACTCCGGACGTTCCTGGCCGAGCCGGTCGATCACCTGGCGGGACCAGTCGTGGCAGTCCGGAATCGTCTCACCCTTGTACGAGATGTCGTCCGAGACGGTCAGCGGGCAACCCATCTTCAGCATGACCCGCACCCGGAAACCGTGCTGCTGCCCGAGAAGGTGCAGGGCCGGAATCCAGTGCTCGGCGTGCGAACTGCCGACCACCGCGAGGGTGCGCTGCGCGGTGCGGTCACCGTAGTCGCAGGTGACCAGATCGGTGGTGGACCAGTCCGCGATACAGCCGTCGGTGGTCGGATAGGGCAGATCCGCGGGAGCTTCCAGGACGGTGGGCCGCATCCGCGCCTGCGGGACCGGCGCGCCCGCGGCCAGCGCCTCCGCGCCGGGGTACTGGACCGCATCCAGCGACGCCGGTGGCCTGGGCCCGTTCGCGCCCATCGCCACGTGCCAGGACACGCTCGCCCCGATGCCCACGACACCGACGATCGTGACGAGTGCGCCGATCGGCCGCCGGAAACGCAGCAGGATCGGGGCGATGGAGAACGTCCGGGATCGTTCGGCTTGCCGGCTCTGCTCGGCCGCGATCGCGCGGGCCGAACGCATCCGCAACGGCTCCTCGACCAGATGCCGCGTCGCGTACGCGAGCACCAGCGACGCCGCGATCACGCCGAGCCCGCCCACGGGTCCGGCCATCGGCCTGCCGCGCTCGGAGAGATAGAAGATCAGGAACGGCCAGTGCCACAGGTACAGCGAATAGGCCATCCCGCCCAGTTCCACGGCCGGGCGCGTGGCCAGCCAGCGCAGCGGCAGCGGCCGGGCCGCGGGTTCGAGATTGTTGCCCGCGAGGATGAGCGCGACGGCCGCGCCGACCGGGATCAGCGCCGCGGGTCCGGGGAAGACGGCGGCGCCGAAGACCAGCTCGCCGCAGATCGCCACGATGACCATCCCGGCGATCGCCAGGACGATGCGCACGATCCGGGGCATGGTCAGCCACGGCGCGGCGATCGCGAGCAGCCCACCGGCCAGCAGCTCCCAGGCTCGGGCGAACGAGTCGTAGTAGTTCCAGCTCTGATGGGCGCTCTCGCCGACCATCGCGTAGAGAAACGACGCCACCGTGAAGGCGCCCAGCAGCACCAGCAGCGTGGGGCGCAGATGTTCGGAACGTCGCATTTTGCGCAGCGACCAGGCCACCGCCGCCAGCAGCAGGGTGATGGCCAGATAGAACTGCCCCTGCACCGACATCGACCACAGATGCTGCAACGGGCTCACCGACGGATCGGCCGCCAGATAATCCGACGACGCGAGCGCCAGATGCCAGTTCTGGTAGTAGAACGCCGAGGCCAGCGTCTGATCGGCCAGATCCGCCCACTGGGTGACCGGTCGCAGCGTCACCACCGCGAGCACCACGGCCGCGAGCACCACCACCAGTGCCGGGAGCAGGCGGCGCAGCGTGCGGCACACGGTGAACAGCACCCGCACCGCGCCGCCGGATTCGATCTGCCGCAGCAACAGGCCGGTGAAGAAGAAACCGGACAAGACCAGGAAGATGTCCACGCCGCCGGACACCCGCCCGAACCAGATGTGGAACATCACCACCAGGACGATGGCCACACCGCGCAAGCCGTCCAGGTCCAGGCGATACGCGCTCGCGGCCGAGGGGCGGGCGGTGACCGGGCTCTGCTGTGCGCCGGATTCCACCGGCTGTTTCGTCCTCCCCATCATCGCGCGCAACACTGTTGTGCGAGTGTGCAATTCGCGTCGGACGGCGGGCAGGGCGGTGAAACGGGCTGCGTCAACGAGGAAACCGGCACATGAATTCTCTTATCATGTCCGCGAATTGGGGTCCAATCAGGACATACCGAACAGACCCCGCCGACGCGGCCGCTGCCTGCGGTCGCGTCGGCGGGGTCGGCCCCGCTAACTGTTGGCGTTACCGGCCTGCCAGGTCTGCCACGGGACCTCCCAGTCGCCGTAGGTGTCCCACACCGGCAGGGTGGGACCACCCGAATTGGTGATCTCCACGACATCGCCGATGCCGAAGTGGTTGTAGAACCACTGGGCGTTGTCGGGGGCGAGGTTCACACAGCCATGCGAGACATTGCTGCTGCCCTGCTGCCCGACCGACCACGGCGCGGAGTGCACGAATTCACCGTCATTGGATATCCGCTCGTCCAGCGCCACGGTCTCCTTGTAATACCCGGGCTGACCGGCGCAGGTGCCGTAGGTGCACGAGTCCATCACGATCGAGGGCTGCTTGTCGGAGATGACGTGCGGGCCCTCGTGCGAGGGGAAGCCGGGCGAGCCCAGGCTCATCGGCATCTGGTTGACCTGCTTGCCGTTCTGGAAGATGGTCAGCTGATCGGTGCTGCCGTCGGCCTTGGCGACCCAGGAGTCGTGCACGGTGTAGTCCGCGCTGTTGTTCTCCGCGCCCAGTACGCCGTTGCCGAGGTCCAGGCCCACCACATCGGCCTCGATGTGGATCTTGGTGCCCGGCAGCCAGTAGTTCGGGCCGCGGTAGTGCACGTCCTTGTCGTCGACCCAGTACCACGCGCCGGGCTGTGCCGGGGTGACGCTGACGTGCAGATGCTTCTGCACCTCGGCCTTGTTGGTCACCGGCTTGGTGAACTGGAACACCATCGGCTGTCCCACGCCGATTCCGGTGTCGGCGACCACATCCGGCGCGGGCACGACGTTCGCGTAGGCCGTGCTGACGTTGTCGGTGGAGATCGTGTTGACGGTGAAGTTCTGCTTGGTGTGCGCACCAGCGGAGTTCACCGCGTCGGCGGTGATGGCGTAGGCGCTGGAGAAGGCCAGCGAATCGGTGTTGGTCCAGGTCAGCCCGTCGGGGGACAGGGTGCCGGCGAGCGGTTTGCCGTCCGGGGTGGTGGCGCTGACCGAGGTCAGGCGCCCGCCGGACGCCGAAACGGTGATCGGGACGCTCGGATTGATCGGATTCGCGGTGTCCGGAACGCTGATCGCCGCGGCCGGGACCGCGGGCGTGGTCTTCTCGCTGCCGCTGCCACCACTTCCGCCGTGGTCGGTGGCGGAGCGGCCGAGGAACACCGCGCCGACGGCGATCACGACGATCGCGACCGCTGCGCCGATCAGGAGCCACGTCGCGCGTCCGGGACCGGGTACCGAGGTGCCGGGCGCCGCCGCGCCGACCTTGGTGGGCGGCGGGATGGGCGTGGACGACGGCAGGACCGTGGTCGGCGCATCGGTGGTGGGTCCGGGTGTGGCGGCCGGGATCGCGGTCGTGGCGGCCTCGGCGGTGTTCGGGATCGCGGCTGTGGCGGCCTCCGAGTCGGCGTCGGCAGCGGGACGACCCGTGCCGGTATCGGACGTTTTGTCCGTATCGTCTTGTGCGGCAGCGTCTTCGGAAGCAGCGCCGGATGCGGCGGAGGTGTTCTCGGATGCGTCGGATGCGGCCGGTGGTGTTCCGGGGCGGCTGTCCTTACCGGTGGGCGGGGTGGCGTCGGTGGGTTCGCCGGGGGTGGATTCGGTCACGGTGTTCTGTTCGTCCTCACCGATCCCCGTGTTAGCGGCGACCGGTATGTCGCTGGTGTTCGGCTCTTGGGCGGGGTGCGACCCGCCGGTGTGGTCGGGATCGCCGGTCTGGCTCATCGTGCCCCCGCCCGGGCCAGTATTCCACGTCCACCCCCGCGCCCCTGCGCCCGCACGTCTCCGGTCGACGGGTCCGGGGCACGATCGTTACGACATTCCTCCATGATTCGATCTTGCCGCACGATCGCGAAAAGCACGCTCCCTCACAGGATTCGCACAGCGGAGCGAGACCTCGCCGATGTGCGCCGGGTCACCCGACCACTCAGGCGGGCGACCCGGCGACGGCTCACTGTTCGGGTGCGAGGATCTCCCCGGAATCGGCCGCGCGCACCAGAATCGCCTCGACCGGACAGGATTCCGCGGCGTCGATGATGCTCTCGTCCGGATCCGCCAATTCGGCCACCGGACTCGAATATCCGTCGACGAGGGTGAAGTGCGCCGCGGCCGTGCCGGTGCACATACCCGACCCGATGCAGGTCTCGCGCTCGACGGAGATCCGCCACTGATCACTCATCGGCGCGCCCCTACCAGATCACCGGCAGTGCGACGGGTCCGCGCACCAGCAGACCGGTCTTCCACGGGACCTCCTCGGCCGGGACGGCCAGCCGCAGCCGCGGGAACCGGTTCAGCAGCGAGCCGAGCGCGACCTGCAGCTCGACCCGCGCCAGCTGGGCGCCGAGGCAGTGGTGCACGCCGTGGCCGAAGGCGATGTGCGGATTGTGCTGACGGGTCAGATCGAGCTCGGCCGGGTCGTGGAAGACCGACTCGTCGCGATTGGCGGACTGAGTGTTGACGAAGACCGCCTCGCCGGCGCGCACGGTGGTGCCGCCCACCTCGACGTCCTCGGTGGCCACCCGGGCGAACGCGCCGCCGGAACCGAGCTGCACATACCGCAGCAGTTCCTCGACCGCGTCGGGTACCAGATCCGGATCCGCGCGCAGCGCCTCCCACTGGCCGGGCGTGGACAGCAGCAGATAGGCGAAGTTGGCGATCTGGTTGGCGGTGGTCTCGTGACCGGCGATCAGCAGGGTGATGCCGAGCTGGACCAGTTCCGCCTCGGTGAGCCGGTCGTCGTTGTCGCGGGCGGCGACCAGCGCGCCCAGCAGATCGTCGCCGGTGTCCGGTGTGGCCCGGCGGGCGGCGACCACCTCGGCCAGGTATCCCTCGAGTTCGGCGCGGGCCGCGGTGATCTGGTCGGCGGTGTAGGCGGTGGTGGACAGGATCGCGTCGGAGAAGTCGCGGAACCGGTGCTGATCTTCCGGCGGCACGCCGAGCATCTCGCAGATGACCGTAACCGGAAGCGGCAGAGCGAGATTCGCCACCAGATCCGCGGGTGCGCCGAGTCGCTCGATCTCGTCCAGGCGCTGATCGACGATCTGCTGGGCGCGCGGGCGCAGCAGATCCACCCGGCGGCTGGTGAACGCCTTGGCGACGAGTTTGCGCAGGCGGCTGTGCTGGGGCGGGTCCATGCTCAGCAGCGAATTGCCGCGGGTCGGTTGAGGAACCGCGCGCGGGACGTCCTCGCGGTCCACGGTCACCGCGCGGCTGAACCGCGGGTCGGCCAGCACGAATTTGACGTCCTCGTATCGGGTGACCAGCCAGCCGTCACCGCCGTAGGGCAGGTGGACACGGCTGATCGGCTCGTCACGGCGCAACTGCTCGAAGAGTGGATGGATCTCGAGTCGGACCGGATCACCGAAGGGGTAGTCGCGTACCGGCGAGTCGACGCTCATGTGAACTCCCTTCCCCCACGCCGCTCACGGCGTGCAAGCGATGTAAGCGGTTGCTTACAAAAGCATCGTAGGGTGGTCCCCGGAGCACGTCAACGGATGAATGTCGTTAGCGCGGTGGGAAATTCACATCCATGCGCTCCAGCAGCACGCGCGCGGCCCGCAGCACATGACCGGCAACCGCGTCCGGATCGGCCCCGGCCAGCGGATCGCGCTGGTGCACCGACCGCATCAACCCGATGCCCAGCAACCATGCCAGCAGCAGATCCGCGCGCAGGTCCGCATCGGGTTCGTCGGTGAGAGTGGACAACGCGCGCACGTACTCCTGGCCCAGCTGCGCGCGGATCGCGGCGGTGCCCTCGTCGTGTCCGCTCGAACGCAGTGCGGCCTGCAGCCAATAACCTTGCGTGGCAGTACCGCCCGGTTGCAGCATGCGCTCGAGCATGCGGCCCAGCAGCGCGTCGTCGGGTCCTTCGGCGAGCACCCGGCGGCCGCGATCGGTGATCGAGGCGCGGAACAGTTCGTCCTTGGTGCCGAAGTAGCGGAACAGCAGCGCCTGGTTCACCCCGGCGCGCGCGGCGATATCGCGCACCGTGGCACGCTCGAATCCACGCTCGGCGAACAACTCCTGCGCCGCGCTCAGCAGTGCCGCGCGCGTCGCGGCCGAATCGCGCCGGCGTCCGGCCGGTGCGCTCTCCTCGGACATCCCATCCTCCCGGTGATCGTCCCAGCAGAGTACGGGCATCGCGTGCCCCGCTGGTGATCTCCGGGGGCGGGTCGCGACCGATCAGGGTGCGGTGGAGGGTACGACCTCGGGGGCGGTCTCGGTGTTCGGTTCGGCCGGTGCGGGTTCGGTGGCAGATCGGCGGCGCTCGCGAGCCCGCAGACGCGGGGCCCACCAGGAGATCTCGCCGAACAGCCGCATCGTCGCCGGGACCAGCAACATGCGCAGGATGGTCGCGTCGATGAACAATGCCGCCACCATACCGTACGCGATGTACTGCATCATGACCAGATCCGAGAGTGCGAACGCGCCGGTGACGACCAGCAGGATCAGCGCCGCGGCGGTGATGATCCGGCCGGTGTGCGCGATGCCGGAGCGGACCGCGTCGGTGGTGGACGCACCCGCCCGGCGCGCCTCGACGATGCGGGCGAGCAGGAATATCTCGTAATCGGTGGACAGCCCGTAGATCACCGAGACGATCAGCACCAGGACCAGCGCCATGATCGGCTGCGGCGTGAAATTCATTGCGCGCGAGCCGTGTCCGTCGACGAAGATCCAGGTCAGGATGCCCAGGGTGGATCCGAGGCCGAGCAGATTGAGCGCCCCGGCCTGCAGCGGCAGCACGATCGAGCCGAAGGCGGCGAACATCAGCGCGGTGGTCAGGAGGAAGACCAGAGCGATCATCCAGGGCAGGCGATGTAGCAGCGCGTCGACGCTGTCGCGTTGTTCGGCGGGTGTGCCGCCCACCAGAATCGTTGTGCCCCTGGGCAACGGCATCGAGCGCAGGTAGTCGATGGTCGGGTCGGGGTTGTGCCAATCCACCAGGACGGTGTCGGTGGTGAAGATGCTCGGATTCGACGGGCCCTGCACCGGGTTCGGGAACGACGCGACCAGACCCGGTGCACGATTGGCGGTTTCGAGTACGCCCGGGACGGCCGCGGTGTCGTTGGTGATCAGGATCAGCGAGATCGGCCCGGTCTGCCGCAGCGGGAATATCCGGTCGAAATGCTGCTGGGCGAGGCGGGTCTGGTTGTCCGGCGGCAGGAATCGTTCGGTGATACCGCCGAACGCGATGTCGCGCACCGGGGCGATCAGCAGCACCAGGATGGCGACGATCGGAATCCCCACGGCCAGTGGTCGTTTCATCACCCAGCCGGCCAGCCGTCCCCAGCGGTTCTCCGGATCCTCGGCGGTGCCGCGGGTGCGCTGGAACCGGCGGAACCCGAACCGATCGATCCGGCGGCCCAACACCGCGAGCATCGCGGGCAGCAGGGTGACCGCGGTGAGCGCGGCCAGTGTGACGGTGATCATCGCGCCGTAGGCGAACGAACGCAGGAAGCCTTGCGGGAACAGCAGAATCGCCGCCGACGCGGCCACCACGATCATCGCCGAGGACACCACCGTGCGCCCGGCGTTGGCCACCGTGCGCCGCACCGCCGCCGGAACCTCGTGCCCGTCGGCGAGTTCCTCGCGGAACCGGCTCACGACGAACAGTCCGTAATCGATCGCCAGTCCCAGCCCGATCATCGAAACCACCGGGGAGACGAAGGAATTCACGTCCGTGACGGTGGTGATCGCCCGGATCACCCCCCATGCCCCGATCACCGTGAGCCCGCCGGCGATCAGCGGCAGGGCGGCTGCGACGATGCCGCCGAAGACGAAGAACAGCAGCACCGCGACCGCGGGGATGGCGAACAGTTCCATCCGCATCTGATCGTGCGCCATGGTGTCGTTGAGCGCTCCGGCGACCGGTTGCCCGCCCGCGACCTCCATATCGATGCCCGCAATGGTGAAAGCCCCCGCGACGCGCCGATAATTGCGCATCACCTCGGTGTTGTCGTTGCCACGGATCGCGATGGAGGCGAAGGCATGTCGGCGATCCGCGGAGCCGAAGACATCCGGCAGCGACAGCCCCGTCGAAGTGCGCCAATAGGTTCCGTTGACCTTGGCGATCTGTTCCGGAAAGCGTTGCGGCAGTTCGTTCAGGCTGTTCACCACGGTCCGCGAGAACGCCGGATCGTCGATGGTGCGTCCGGGCGGTGCGTGGTAGAGCACGAGCACGTCGGCAATGTGGTTGCGCCCGAACGTCTCATCCTTGATGCGAGCCTCGCGGATGGACTGCGAACCGGGATCGTCCCAGCCGTCGGCGCTGAGCCGATCGTGCAGATCCATTCCGTAGACGCCCAGTGCCATCAGTCCGGCCAGCAGTACCACGATCACCGTGAACCGCCGCCGAACGACCATGTCCGCCCAGCGTGTGAAATCGGCGAACAATGGCCGCCTCCCTGCCGCGTCGAATATCGGTATATACGTGGCGGCCGGTATGCACGCCGAACGCCGAGGGGATCCTATCCACGCATGTGTGAATTCATCGGTGATAGGTCGGGTATTCTGAGACGACACAATGACACGCGGTCGATATTGTGAACGATACCGAGTGTCGTATTGTGGCCTACTCCAATCGCGCGATACGCCTTTGGTTGGATCGCCATGCCGTTCACCAGCGAGTCCTGGGCGATGTCACAGTCGCGGGCAGGGTGCGTCCGAGGACGGCACAAAATGTTTCCGCGGGACTGTTCGTCTCGTTATGCGTCGATACACTGAGCCGGGCCTGTCAACTGTGCGGGGTGCTGAATTACACGGATCGCCGAATCGGACGGCGATGACATATCCCGAGCTCGGGAGGAAAACTGCGTGTCTGATATTGCAATTGTCGGTATCGGTTGTCGATTCGCGGGCGGCATCGACTCGCCCGACACGTTCTGGGATTTCGTGGTCGACAAACGGGACGGAGTGGTGGAGATTCCGGCCGACCGCTGGGATTACCGACGATACTACGATCCCGAACCGCGCACGCCGGGTCGCGCCTACACCAAACGCGGCGCGTTCATGACGATCGATCCGTGGGAATTCGATCCGGATTTCTTCGGCATCTCCCCGCGCGAGGCGACGGTGCTCGACCCGCAGCAGCGGCTGCTGCTCGAGGTGAGCTGGGAGGCCCTGGACGACGCGGGCGTGGCCGGGCGCGCGACCGGTGCACCGGTCGGGGTCTACGTCGGCGGATTCGTGGTGGACCAGTCGGTCATCGGCGTGGTCGGCCCGGCGCTGTTCCACACCGATATGCACACTCCCGCCAGCGCCTCCTACACGATGCTGTCCAACCGAATCGCCTACGCGCTCAACCTGACCGGGCCCGCGCTGACGGTCGACACCGCCTGCTCGTCCTCGCTGGTGGCCTTCCATCTGGCCTGCCAGGCGCTGGACAACGGCGACTGCGAAGTCGCGCTGGCCGGTGGCGTCAACGTCATGCTGCAGCCCGAGACGTTCGTGCTGATGTGCAAGGGCGGATTCCTGGCCACCGACGGCCGCTGCAAATCCTTCGATGCCTCCGCCGACGGGTACGGCCGCGGCGAGGGCGCCGGCATGGTGGTGCTCAAACGGCTCGAGGACGCGGTCCGCGACGGCGACCGGATCTATTCGGTGGTCAAGGCCACCGGTGCGAACCAGGACGGTCGCACCACCGCGATCACCGTGCCCAGCGCCGAATCCCAGGAGTCCCTGGCGCGCCAGGTGTGCACGCGCGCGGGTCTGCGCCCGGACGAGATCACCTACGTCGAGGCGCACGGCACCGGCACCCTGGTCGGCGATCCGGTCGAATTGCGGGCGCTGGGAAGGGTTTTCGGCGCACCTGCCGGACGCAGCGGAACGCTCGGCGTGGGTTCGGTGAAATCGACGATCGGGCATACCGAGGCCGCGGCCGGCGTGGCGAGTGTGATCAAGGCGGCGCTGGCGATCGCGCACCGCACGATTCCGCCGCAGGGCTGGCTGGACAAGCCCAATCCGGACATCCCCTTCGAGGAACTGGGCCTGAGCGTCCAGCTCGAGCCCGAGCCGCTCGCACCCGGCGGTGCGCCGATGACCATCGCGGTCAACGGATTCGGCTACGGCGGCACCAACGCGCACGCGATCCTGCAGGAGTACCGCGAACCGGTCGCGAGCACGGCCCGAGCGCACGAGCACTTCGGTATCCTGCCCATCTCCGCGCGCGGCACCGCAGCGGCCCGCGCGCAGGCGGGCCGATTCGCGGATCTGCTTGCCGCGGGCGCGGATTCGGCTCATCTGGCCGAGGCGGCCTGGACCCGGCTGGCCCATCACCCTTATCGCACCGGTGTGCTGGTCGACGGCGACACCACCGAGCTGATCTCCCAGCTGCGCCAGTTCGCCGGGGGCGAGGGCCGCGACGCGGCGCGCACGATCCTGTCGCGGGTGGCCGAACCGGTCTTCGTGTTCTCCGGCATGGGCCCGCAGCATTGGCGGATGGGTCGCGAACTGCTCGCCGCCGGTGGAGTTTTCGCCGAGACCGCACAGCGGATCGACGAGGAGTTCCGGGCGTTGTCCGGCTGGTCGATCATCGAGGAACTGCAGCGGCCCGAGGAGGAATCGCGGGTCACCCGCACCGAGGTGGCCCAGCCCGCGAACTTCCTGATCCAGGTGGCGCTGGTGCGCGAACTCGCCGAGTACGGCATCACGCCCGCCGCGGTGGTGGGCCACAGCGTCGGCGAGGTGTCCGCGGCGTACATCACCGGGATGCTGACCCTGCCCGAGGCCGTCCGGGTGGCGTATCACCGCGCCCGGTTGCAGGCGACCACCGCGGGAACGGGCGGCATGCTCGCGGTGGGCCTGAACCCCGAGCAGGCTCGCGAACTGGTCGGCGACGACGCGCGAGTGGACATCGCGGCGATCAACAGCGCGAGTTCGCTGACCCTGTCCGGTGATGTGGAACGGCTCGACGAGATCGCCGAGAAGCTCACCGAGGAAGGCGTTTTCGCGCGTCGCCTGCGAGTGGAGGTGCCGTACCACAGCCAGCTGATGGATCCGATCCTGGACGAGTTGCGCACCGAACTGGCCGCTCTGGCACCGCGGTCGCCGATCGTGCCGCTGTACTCCACCGTCACCGGCGCACGCGTCACCGAGGACGACTGGGATGCGGAGTACTGGTGCGCCAACGTGCGCCGACCGGTGCTGTTCCGGGACGCGATCGCGGCGCTGATCACCGCGGACAGCCGGGTATTCCTCGAGGTCGGCCCGCATCCGGTGCTCTCGGGCAACATTCGCGAGACGCTGCTGGGCGCGGACGTCAACGGCACCACCGTGCCGACACTCGATCGCACGCAACCGGATTCGGAGAGCATCCGGCGAACTCTGATCGGCCTGTACGCCGCCGGGGTGCTCGCGCTGGACACGCTGTTCCCCGCGGACCGACCGGCCACACCCCATCTGCCGCTGCCGCGCTACCCCTGGCAGCGCACCCGATTGCATTCGGCGCTACCGCTTTTCGAACAGGCGCGCCTGGGCACCCCCGACGGGTACGCCATGCTCGGCGATCCGGATCTGGAGGGCCGCCCGGACTGGCTGCTGCAGGTCGGCGGCGAACTGCTGCCGTGGCTGGCCGATCACGTCGTCAACGGGGTGAAGATCATGCCCGGCGCGGCCTACCTGGACGCCGCGCTCAGTGCCGCGGCCAGCCGACTGGGCGTGAAACGCGTCGGCCTGGAACAGGTCCGGTTCGTCGCAACGCTGATCATGGGCGCACCGGACGTTCCGCTGGTGGCGTTGAGCGTGGAGGAGGCCAGCGGGCGGTTCCTGATCCGCTCGCGCGGCGCGACCGGACAGGCGTGGACCGTGCACGCGCACGGTCGCCTGCTGACCGGCAGCCACGAACAGACCTTCACCCGCGTGCCCGGCATCGAGGTCGGGGTCGACGTCGATCCGGAGATGTTCTACTCCGCCCTGGATGCCGCGGGTCTGCAGTACGGCCCGGCCTTCCGGCGCGTGATCGACGTGCGGGTCGGCGAGGACGTCGTGGTGGCGACCGTGGACGGCTCGATCGCCGAGGGCTCGGGGCATCTGGCCCATCCCGCGGTGGTGGACGCGGCCATGCAGAGCGCGGCGCTGCTGTTCGCCGACGAGCGGATCAACGAGGGCACGATGGTCCCGGTCGGGGTGAACGCGGTGCGGCTGCTCGCGCCGCTGCCCGAGCGGATCACCGTGGTGGCCCGCCGCGACCCGAAGGCGCGGCTGCGCGCCGACGTGGATCTGCTGGACGCCGACCAGAATCTGGTGATGCGCCTGACCGGTCTGCAGATCGGCGCACTGCGTCCCGGGGACGACCCGCTGCACAGGATGGTCGATTTCTACTATGCCGACACCATGGAACAGCGTGATCCGATCGACCCGGCCGCACTGGCCGACGCCGGATCCGCCACAACCCTGATCATCGCGCTCGGAAAGAGCGCCCGGGCAACCGAACTGGCCGAGGCGATCCCGGGATCGCGGCTGTACCAGGTGGATTCGCCCGGCACCGAGCTGGAGCCCGAACTCACCGAACTCCTGCAGGCCGGACGGGACGAGGGCACCCGGCGGCTGCACGTGGTCCTGGTCGCCGGACCCGACCCGCAGGACGATGTCGCACAGCTGTGGACCCTCAAGCGAATCACCGTGGCCGTACACGAATTCGCGAATCCGGAGTCCGCGGACGGCACACCGCAGTCGGTCTTCGGCGACGGCGCCTGCCACGTCACCCTGGTGACCGAACGCGCCTTCGCCCTGCCGGACACCCCGGCCACACCGGACTCCACGCAGGCCGCCCTCGCCGGTGCGCGACGGGTGCTGCTGAACGAGCAGACCGCGCTGCGCTGGCGGCTGATCGACACCGAACCCGGCGGCCCGATCGCCGATCTGGTCGCGGAACTGGCTGTGCCCGGGGCGTTCTCGCTGGACAACACCGACGAGGTGCTGTTGCGCGAGGGGGTGCGCTGGGCGCCGGTGGTGACCAAACCGCTGCCCGAGCGACTCGAGGAGCTGGACACCGATCGTCCGCTGACCGATCCGGAGGCCAACTTCACCCTGGAGCTGCCACGCACCCGGGTGCTGTCCGCACTGGCCTGGCGCGAATGTCCGCGCCCGGCACCGGGTCCGGATCAGGTCGAGGTCCGCATGCAGGTGATCGGCCTGAACTACAAGGATCCGCTGAAGGTCATCGGTCTGCTCGGCGAACGCGAACTCGCGCCGACCTACTTCGGCACCGTGCCGGGGATGGAGGGCGTCGGGGAGATCACCCGGCTCGGCGAGGGCGTCACCGATCTGGCCGTCGGCGATCTGGTCGCGATCGCGGCCAAGGGCATGATGCGCCGCTTCGCCCTCGCCGACCGGTCGCTGACCATCCCGCTGCCCGCGGACACCGATCCCGGATATTGCACCAGCACAATCGCTTTCGGCACCGCCGAATACGCATTGCACGATCTCGCGCGGCTCGAGCCGGGGGAGACGGTGCTGATCCACGGTGCGGCCGGCGGCGTCGGCACCGCCGCCATCCAGGTCGCCAAGGCGCGTGGGGCCCGCATCATCGGCACTGCCGGCACCGATGAGCGGCGCGCGCACATCCTGACCCTGGGCGCGGACTACGCGGTGAATTCACGCTCGCTGAACTTCGTCGACGACGTCCTCGCCATTACCGGCGGCGCCGGTGCGGACGTGGTGCTCAGCAGCGCTCCCGGGGAGATCCTGCGGCAGAACTTCAACGCCGTGGCCGAATTCGGGCGGATCGTCGAGGTCGGCAAGGCGGACATCTACACCGGCGGACTGCTCGAGATGAGCAACTTCGACAAGAACGTCGCCTACTTCTCGATGGATCTGGACCGGCTGGTCGCGGTGCGTCCCGAACGTCTGACCGCCCTGCTGCAACGGGTCTACCAGCGGGTGCTGGAAGGGGTGTACCAGCCGCTGGAGTACACCATGTTCGACACCCGCGATGTGGCCAAGGCATTCGAGGAGACCATCCGCTCGACCCGCACCACCCGGATCGCTCTGCGCATCGACGATCCCGAACCGCCGGTCCGCTCGTATCTGCCCGAACTCGACATCGACAGTGCCGCGACCTATCTGGTCACCGGAGGCTTCGGCGGATTCGGGATGGCCATCGGCCGCTGGCTGGTCATGCGCGGTGCGCGGCGGCTGGTGCTGGCCGGACGCAGCGGTGCGAGCACCGAGGACGCGCGACGGCAGCTCGCAGCCTGGCGCACCATCGGGGTGGAGGTGCTCGAGGAAAAGCTCGACGTCACCGACAGCGAGGCCGTCGCGGCGATGGTGACCCGCGCGCATACCGCCGAACATCCGCTGCGCGGGGCGTTCCACGCGGCAGGCGCGGTGGCCGACAACCGCATCGCGCTGATGGAACACGATCAGCTCGACCGGGTGTACCGGCCCAAGGTGCACGGCGCGCGGGTGTTGCACCAGGCGATCGCGGACGCCGGCATCACCCTGGACATGTTCGTGCTGTGCTCCTCCGGCGGTTCGATGTACGGGATCTACGGTCAGTACAACTACTGCGCGGCCAATGTCGCGGTGGAATCGCTGGCCGAGCAGTGGTCCCGCGCGGGCGAGCGGGCGCTGTGCGTGGGCTGGGGCCACCTGTCCGGCGCGACCGGCGGTATGGCCGCCGACGAGACCGCGGTGAAATATCTCGATCTGGTCGGCTTCGGCGCCATCGATATGGCCGACGCCACCGCCTATCTGGAGCAGACCCTGCGCCTGGGCGCGACGCGGGCGGCCATCATCCCGACCGACTGGGCCAAGCTCACCGGCACGTTCCCGCAGCTGGCCCGGACCGGGCGCACCACCGCGCTGGCGCAGGCCTCGGCCAAGGACACCTCGGAGCTGGCCCAGCTGCGCGATGAACTGGCGGAGATGGAGGAGGTCAAACGCGGACCGTTCATCGCCCGCAAGATGGCCGAGGAACTCGCGGTGGTGATGGGCGTTCCGGTGGAGTCGATCGATATGACCGTCCCGGTGCCGGAACTGGGCCTGGATTCGCTGATGGCGGTGGAACTGGGCGCGCGGGTGACCAAGACGCTCGGCATCGATCTGATGTCCCTGCAGATGGGCCGCTCGTTCAGCCTGGAACAGGCCGGGCCCAAGGTGGCCGAGCTGATTCTGGCCTCGGCGACCTCGACATCGGAAACCGAAGCGCCGCAACCCGTTCCGGTCGTCGCTGCCTCCGAGCAGGCGGTGGCCAACGGCGCCGCGAACGGTGGCGCAGCCGTGGATTCGCCGCTGGTCCTGGCGAATTCCGAGGCCGGGGCGTAACGGCTCCGGCGAGTGGATCAACCCAACCAGACCGCGTGCCGCGCACGGCCCGACCGAGCATCCGCGAGGTGGGCCGTGCGTCGGCGCGCACCGGGAAGTGAGGACATGTCGTGGTCGGTTTCGGTCTGATCGATGAGTGGGAACCGGCCCCCGGCCGCCTCACCAGCTGGGTGGCCTCGTCGCAGGCACTCGAGCGGGCCGCCCGCGCCCCGGAACATCCCGTCCCGCCCGCACATCAGCAGGAGGAGTATCTGCGCCTGGCGGACCGGCACCGCGAGGCGGGTTTCCGGTATTCGGGCCTGTGCGTGGTGACCGCCGAGATCCCCGCCGGGGACCTCGATCGCGAGGCGATGACCCGGGTGGTGAACGCATTCCTGTTGCGGCACGACAGTTTTCGCACCTGGTTCGCTCTCGGGCCGGGCGGGACGGTCCGGCGGCATCTGGTGCCCGCCGAGGCGATCGAATTCGTCCCGGTCGACCACGGCGAGATGTACGACGCGGAAAGTATCCGCGACCACGTCGAGAAGACCACCCCGGGACCGTTCAACTGGGACTGCTTCACCTTCGGCGCCATCGAACGTACCGAATCCACCACCGTGTACCTGGCCGCGGACCATCTGCACACCGACGGATTCGGCCAGTACATCGCCGGATTCGAACTGGCGATGCTGTACGTCGCGCAGGTGTGGCAGGACACCGGCATGCTCACCGAACCGGCCAGCCATCTGGACTACTGCGCCCGCGAGCGTGCCTACACCGAACAGCTGACCCTTACTTCGCCGGGCGTGCGTCGGTGGGCACAGCTGTTGCGCGGCAACGACGGTCGATTGCCTTCCTTCCCACTGGATCTGGGCAAACGCCTGGACGGCTACAACCGCAGCGCGCACCGCACCGTCACGCTGCTGGACGCGGCCGCGGCCGAACGGTTCGACCGCGTCTGCGGCGAGCAGGGGGCCGAATTCGCCGGTGGCATCTTCGCGGCGGCGGCGCTGGCCGAACGCGAATTGACCGGCAGCGATTACTACTTCGGCATGACGCCGATCAGCACTCGCGTCTCGGCGGCCGAACGCGCGTCGGTGGGCTGGTACGTGAACCTGGTGCCGGTGGCCTTCCCGATCGGCGCGAAGACCCCGTTCACCCGCATGGTGCCGATGGCGCAGCGCGCCTACGACGACGGGCTGCTGCTCGCGCCCACCGCGCTGCACCGGGTGCTGCACCTGCTGCAGTCCGATCCGGAGATCAAGGCCGGACCCGGCTCGGGACATCCGATGATCTCCTACGTCGACACCCGCGAGTTGTCCGGCAGTGAGTACTTCGACATGGCCGACTGCGGGGTGTACGCGAACCGGGCGGCCTCGGAGGAGGTGCTGATGTGGATCAACCGTTTTCCCGAGCACACCACGTTGAGCGTCATCTATCCGGATACGCCCGTCGCGCACGAGTCGGTGGACCGCTACATCACCGCGATGGCCGCGGTATTCGCCGAGGTCGCCGGAGATGTCGCCCGAGTGTGACTCGTCGACCGTTCATCCGACAGGAGTTCAAGGTGCACACGGTCTTTCGTGACCCCGGCATACCCGACGGCGAGCGGACCGTCTACACCGTCCTGGTCGAGGGACGGCCCGGCCGACTCGATCTGACCGGCGTGATCACCCGCGAACCGGACGGCTACGCCTCCCTGGTCGAGGCCCGTGCGAGCGTCGGCGACTTCGAGATGACGGTGCATCAGCGATTCCGCCGGGTGCAGGAGGGTCTGCACGCCGAAAGTTACCGTGCCGAATCGCGATCCGGCGGAGTCGTGGTCTCCCGTGAGGAAGGCCGGTTCCTGGGTGTGGAGCATCTCCAGTTCGGCGGGATGATCACACCGTTCCCGGCGAATGTGATGCCGCTGCTGGGCGGGCTGGTCCTGTTGCGCGGCCTGGACTTCACCGAGGGCGTGGAGGAATCGGTGGATCTGTGGCTGGCCTACTCGGTCCACCTGCCGTTGTCCGCGCGGATCGAACAGTGCGCGAGTATCGACGTTCCGGCCGGGCGCATCCGCTGTCGTCAGGTGCGGCTGCGTCCGCGCCTGACGCATCTGAACATGCTGGCGGACAAGGTGATCGGCGGATTCCTGCCCCCGGCGGTGGCGCACTTCGAGGCGGCCGAGCCGCACCGGCTGGTGCGGCTCGGCTTCCCGGTCGGGCCGATGCCGTGGGATCCGCAGGCCGTGCTGGAGTTGGCTACCTAGCCGGTGTCGTCGACGGGGCGTGGGTCGTCGGAGTGGCCGGGCAGTCGCTCGGGGCCGGACGGCCCTGCAGCCGCTCGTCGAGCCACTGGGTCGCGCCGATGAATCCGGCGAACATGCCGATCGCATGTTCACCGGGCACCGTGCGGGTCACCGTCCGCACACCGCGCGCGCACTGGTTCGCGAACAGATTCTTCGAATCCTGCTCCGGAATCCAGATGTCCCACATCGCGTGATAGATGTACAGCGGTGCGCCGGAGGTGTGTTCGCGCAGATCCCATGTGGCGAAGATCTGTTGCGCCAGTGGACTGCTCAGCGGATCGGCGATGGTGGTGGCGATCTGGATCGGGACGCCGGTCACCCCGAGCGGCCCGTTGCTGTCCCCGCAGGTGTCCTTCACCGGCGAGGTCGCGACCCACTGGCCCAGCTTGTTGAGATATTGCAGCAATTCTGGATGTTCCCGCGCGGCGGCCAACGCCACCACCATGAGGATTCCGGAGGCCATATTGCCGTTGAACTTGTGCGCGATGTTCCGGTAGTCGGTGACCAGACCACCGGTGGTGGCGCCCGCCAGCACCCCGTCCAGATCCGGCGCGTACTCGTGCTGCAACATCGCCGCGGCATACGAGGCGATCGCCCCACCGGAGTAGCCGCCGATCGCGAATCGACTGCGGGAGAACTGATTCGGGTCCTTCGCGCGCACGGCGCGAATGGCGTCCAGCACGATGTGCCCGGCCACGTTCGGATCCGCGTACGCCATCCGCGGTCCCTCGTGATCGGGGATCAGCACCGCGTAACCGTGGGACAGGCCCCACCACGTCGTCGGCGGAATCAGGTCTCCGACACTGAATTTCGAGTGCAGGCCGTGCGCCATCGCATAACTCGGCGTGCAGCGCAGTCCGAGGGAGTTGATCGGCAGCGCGTTCACCACCACCGGACGGCCACCGGAACCGGTCCAGGCCGCAGCCGGGACCACCAGGGTGGCGGTGCCGAACGAGGGCTTGCCGTTGCCGTCGGTGGTACGGAACTTCAGCAGCAACGCACGCTGGATGGGCACCGCCGCGAGCAGGGCCGAGGTCGCGGTCACATCGCGTGCGGAGATGATGTCGCCCGGACGTAGCCCGGTCAGGTCGGCGGGCCAGGAATCGAAGATCGGATCACCGGCCGGCGGGGACTGGATGGCCCGCCACAGCGCCGCCTGCTGCGGCGACAGCCGGGCCTCGGGCGGCGACGGCGCGGCCGGAAGATTCGGTGCGGGAACGGTGTTGTCGATCCACTGCTGCGGACCGCTGGGGCCCGCGTCGGCGGGCGCGGCCGAAGCGACGCCGAGATTCGGTGTCGTCAGCAGACATCCGGCCAACGCGATGATCACAATCGTGCGCAGGGGTTTCACAATGCTCGTCATTCGTCCGAAACGGGGAACCACTCGACCAGGAACACACTAGCGAAGACGACCGCGCATCGCGGCCGGTGGACGGGTGGATTCGATGCGGGTTCACAGTAGCGGGCCCGCTCTTTTGTGGGGTGCCAAGGTCTTCCCCGGTGTGGGCGCGACGGTGGTGGCGACGTCGATACGCTCCAGCGGATTCGTCGGGGCAACCAGTGATCGAGGTGCGCAGAAGTGGCCGGAATCGGTGTTCGCAATTCCACAGCAGCCGCGCGCGGGGAACTGGCCGCCTGGCTGACCTTCGGCGCCTGCCTGATCTCGGTGTTCATGCAGATGATCGATGTGACCATCGTGAACACCGCGCTGCCGGACATCACCCGGGATCTGGCCGCCTCGTCCTCGGCTCAGCTGCTGGTGATCTCGGGATATTCGCTCGCATTCGCCTGCACATTGCTGACCGCGGCGCGCCTGGGCGCGCTGTGGGGGCGTCGCAGGGTGTTCCTGGTGGCCGTGGTGGCGTTCACGGCGGCCTCGATCTGGTGCGGAATGTCCACCGGAGCAACCGAATTGGTGATCGCCCGGATCGTGCAGGGGATCGCCGGAGGCGCGATGGCCGCGCAGACCCTGGCGATCCTGGCGGCGAGTTTTCCGCGCAGCCGGCATCCGCAGGTGTTCGCGCTGTACGGGCTGGCCGCGGGCGGGGCGGGCATGGTCGGACCCATTCTGGGCGGGATTCTGCTGACGCTGAATCTGTGGGGCCTGGGCTGGCACTGGGTGTTCCTGATCAATCTGCCGCTGGGTATCGTGGCCTTCGTGCTCGCGGCGCGTTTTCTGCACGTCGGAGCCGAATCCGACGGTGCGCGTTTGGATCTGGGCGGTGTGGTGTTGTCCGCCGCGAGTCTGCTCGCGCTGCTGTACGCGCTGGCCGACGTCCAGGCGCACGGGTGGCGGGCGCTGTCGGTGGGCATCGTGCTGGCGGCCATCGCGCTGGGTGCGGGATTCCTTGTGTACCAACGTGTTCTGATCCGCCGCGGGCGCGGGCCGCTGATGCGCCCGGACCTGTTCGCCAACCGTGGCTTCGCCGTCGGCTCGATCCTGGTGACCGGATTCTTCGGTATGTTCACCGCATTCGTCTTCGCCGCCTCCATCACGTTGCAGGACGAACTGCACTTCTCGGCGCTGCGTACCGGGATCGCGATGACCGTGTTCGCGCTGGGTGCGGGCGCGGGCGCCCTCGCGGCGCCACTGCTGGTGCGGCGCTTCGGCGTTCGTTCACTGGCCGCCGGCATCGCCCTGTACGCCGGATGTATGGCGGTGGCCGCGGTGTACCTGGTGCTGACCGACGGTGCGATCAGCGTGGCGCTGACGGTGGTTCCGGTTTTCGTCTCGGGCTTGGGCGTCGGGGTGTTCGGACTGCAGTTGCAGCCGGTGATGCTCGCGGGTCTGGATCAGGGGCAGATGGGGGAGACCTCGGGTCTGCTGCCCACCCTCGAACAGATCGGCAACGCGGTCGGTCTGGCGGTGCTGAGCACGGTGTTCTTCCGCGCGCACACGCTCGGCGGGAGTATCGCGATGTTCGCCGCGATCGCTGTGGTCGCCGCCGGGCTGGCCGGGGTGACGCTGCTGCTGCCCGAACCGCCGCGGCACGACGGGACCGAGGCCGGTCTCACCGATCCAGCGCCGCGCTGAGCGTCGCCCACGCGTTGTGCAGATCCTGCTGCCAGTAGCCCCACGAGTGGGTGCCGTCCGGGCGGAGCACGACCTTCGCGGGAATGTTCAACTGCCGTAACCGATCTCGCAACTCCTGCGTGCATCGTCCGGCCAGTGCGTCCAGGATGCCGCCGACCAGGAGTTGATCGCCGAGCTTCATCGGATCGTGCCCGATTCCCGGACCGTCCAGGGTGTCCAGCGGTCCGGGCAGCCCGTTCCCGGACGCGACGTACAGCGCCAGTCCGCGCAGCCGCTCGGCGTGCAGATACGGATCGTTGGCCCGCCAGGCCGGATCGGTGGGCGGGCCCCACATGTTCCGGCTGTCGCCCCCGGTCGCGGTGACGATCGTGTCGACCATGAGCTGCCCGAGCGGATCGCTGGTGCGCACACAGCCGCTGAACGACCCCACGCCGCGATACAGTTCCGGATCGGCCAGGGCCAGCTGGAACACCGACACGCCCGCCATCGACAGGCCCGCGATCGCATTCGCCCCCGTCCCGCCGAACGCCGAATCGATGATCGGCGGCAGTTCGCGGGTGAGGAAGGTGGTCCAGCGCTGACGACCGTGCACGGGATCGTCGGCGCGCCAATCGGCGAAGAAACTGCCCGCCCCGCCGACCGGCATCACGACCGTGACTTGTTTGTCCGCGAAGAACCGCGCCGCATCGGTGCGGGTGAGCCAGTTGCCGCCCCCGCTCCAGCCGCTCGGACTGCCGCCCCCGTCGATGCCGTTGAGCAGGTACAGCACCGGCGCGCGACGGGAGATGTCCGGTGGGGGAAGCACTTCCACCGAGATCGGACGGCGCATGGCGGCGGAGTGGACGGTCAGCTCCACCACTCGTCCGCGTCCGGCCACGGCGGTGAGCAGATGTGATCCGTCGGGTCCGGGCCGGGCATGCGCCGAGGCGGCCGTCGCGGGGGCGGCGTCGGCGGGGGCCACCGCCACCCCGTGGCCACCCGCCAACACCGCCGCCGCGCACACCGCAACGAGGCGAACTCGGTGCGCGCGGCGAAACCCGGTCGGATGATGCACGCGACGCCTCCCATTGCCGGACACGATGGCAGCGACGCTAGGAGCCCGTCCGCGACGGAACAAGGTTTCCGTGCACCCCTTGGGGTTTCCGCCAATCCGGGACCGAACCGATTGTCCCGGACCACAATCGGCCACGCGCGGTGGAGATGTCCGCATCTTCGCCACTGTGAACGACTCGGACAGTGCCCGGCGAGTGCTGTGAAATCTCCGAAGGCGGCGGCGATACCTCGATGCGGAGGTGAATATTCGGCAACATGGGTCTGCACGCCTGGAACGAGGAGTACGACCTTGGTCACCGATATCGTGGAGGTGACCGCGGATATGCCGGTCGCCAGGGACACAGTCTGGCAGCTGCTCACCGAACCCGCCACCTATGCACGACTGTTCGCCGGAATCGGCGCCTGCGATCCCGTGGAGGCGATCGGGGGTCTGCCGCAGTGGCGGGTGCGCGTCGGTGGCCCGCGCACCGAGGTGCGCACCCTGACGATCGGACTGCTCGACGGCGGCCGCGGTCGGCGGTTCGAGCTGCGCTGCGCGGCCGTGGGCAGCTTCGTCGCGGTGCGGCTGCGTCAGCGCGAGGACGACGTGCGGGTGACGGTGACCTATTTCGCGCCCGGCCGCATTCATCCCGCGGTCGCCGCGCTGGACAACGAACAGCTCGAAGCCTGGACCCACGACGGGCTGGGCCGGCTGGTGCAGCTGGCGCACGGGTCCTCGACCTCGATCGTGGTCAACGGCCAGGATTCGGCGCTGTCGTTCCGCGCGGCGGTGATCCGGCAGATGGTCTCCTCCGGTGTGGTGCGCACGTATCGGCTCGATCACGGTGCGCGGCAGATCGGTTCGCTGGCGACCTGGGGGTTCACCCTGGGCGGCGGGTACGCCGCCGCGGCGGCCCGCGAGCCGGACGGCGCGGCGATCGTGGATCGCGACGGTGTACGCAGCTTCACCGAGATCCACGAACGAACCCAGGCGCTGGCGGGTGCGATGTCCGCCAAGCTCGGGCTGACCTCCCGCGACGCGGTGGGACTGCTGGCCCGCAATCACGCCGGTGCGGTCGAAACCATGGTCGCCGCAGGGAAACTCGGCGTCGACGTGGTGCTGCTCAATGCGGGCCTGTCGCCCAGGCAGCTGGAGGAGACCGTGCAGCGGCACCGGCTGACCACGCTGTTCGTGGACGACTGCCTGGATCCGCTGATCCGCTACCTGAACTCCGACGTGCACCGTTATCGCACCGATTACGGTGCGGCCGAACCGGATCGGGCACCGGCCGATCCGTCGCGCACCACGATCGAGGAGCTGATCGCGCTCGGGCACAACGAATTCCGTCGTCCGCAGAGTCCCGGGCGGTTGATCGTGCTGACCTCCGGCACGAGCGGTGCGCCCAAAGGGGCGCGGCGGCCGCATCCGAAGGGCTTCGGCACCGTGGCCGCACTGCTGTCCCGGATTCCGTGGCAGATGAACGAATCCATGGTGATTCCCGCGCCGCTGTTCCACACCTGGGGTCTGGCCGCACTGCAGCTGAGTACCGCACTGCGTGCGACGGTGGTGCTGCAGCAGGAGTTCGACGCCCGCGAATGCCTGCGCCTGGTCGCCGAGAACCGTGCCAGCACACTGATTCTCGTGCCGACAATGGTGCAGCGCATCCTGGATCTGCCGCCGGCCGAACGCGCCCGGTACGACACGTCGAGCCTGCGGGTGGTCGCCAGTTGCGGTGCGCCGCTGACCGCGGCGACGGTGCTGCACTTCGCCGAGGTGTTCGGTGAGATCCTCTACAACGTCTACGGATCCACCGAGGTCTCCTGGGCGACGATCGCCACTCCCGAGGATCTGCGCATCTCGCCGACCAGCGCGGGCCGCCCGCCGTTGGGTACGAGAATCGCTGTGCTGGACGGTGAACGGCGTCCGGTGCCGATCGGCGCGACCGGCCGCATCTTCGTCGGCAACCGCATGCTGTTCGACGGATACGTGAACTACGCGCCGCCCGAGGAGGCCGACGGTCTCCTGGACACCGGCGATCTCGGCTACCTCGATGCCGCGGGCCGGTTGTTCATCGCCGGGCGCGGCGACGAGATGATCATCTCCGGCGGCGAGAACGTCTTCCCACGCCCGGTCGAGGAGGCGCTGTCCTACCTGCCGCAGATCACCGACGTAGCCGTGGTCGGCGTGCCCGATCGAGAATTCGGCCAGCGCCTGGCCGCCTACGTCGTCAAACGCGAAGACTCGGGCCTGGATTCGGAAATGATCCGCACCTACATCCGCAACCGCCTCAGCAGATTCTCGGTCCCCCGAGACGTCACCTTCCTCGAGTCCCTCCCACGCGGCGAGACCGGCAAGATCATCAAACGTCTGCTCTCGGGGGACTACCTACCCGGCTCACCCGTTTTCGCCGACGGCCTGCCGGACGGCGGTTTATAACCGGCGCGTGCAGTGCCCGAAACTATCGCATCATGAGATACCGTTCCAGTCGTCGGCCGATCGAATGGGCAATTCCAATCTGGTCAAATCCATTGTGGTAGAATGACTTTCGTCTCGAGTGAGACACTCGGTTCCTGGACGGCGATCCAGATCGCCCGGGATCAGCAGCGTGTCGTGCGCTCGCCTCGGCGAGTCCCGACGCATTGGCGACAATTCGAACACGGCTTCGATTGCCGCACCTACCTTCGTGCTCATGGTCAGCTCCCAGCACGAAGCGATGCATCATCTGCTGCGGAAGGATCCCGGGGTCTTCGCACGCACAATCCGCGACCTGGGCCTACCGTTCCCCGACCCCGTCGACGTGTCCCTGCTACCCACCGACCTCACGGAGATCGGTCCCCTGGAACGCCGCGTCGACACGCTACTGCGCATCGAAACCCAGGAAGATGTCATTCTCTTGCTCGTCGAGGCGCAACGCCGACACGACAAGTCCAAGCGCGGCTCGTGGGCCTACTACCTGGCACACCTCTACGCCAAGTACAACATCGAACCCGTCCTGCTGATCATCTGCGAGGACGCCGATACCGCCGCTTGGGCGACCGGTCCGTTCACCATCGGGCCACCGCTATGGACAAGCCTCACGGTGCACCCACTGGTCTTCGGCCCGCACAATGTGCCTGCCGTGACAGACCTCGACACCGCCACCAAAGACGTCCCACTGGCAACCCTCTCGGCAATCACCCACGTCAACGACTCCGCCATCGGTGCCATAATGGAGCCGCTGGCCGCCGCATTGCGGACACTCGACGAAGAAGACCGCCGCATCTTCGCCGAACTCACCGAACTCGGTCTGGGCGACAGCCCGGCCGCAAACATCTGGAGGCAGCTGATGGCCGTGGACCTGTCGTTCTTTCGCTCGGAGACCTCGCAGCGACTGCGTGCCGAGGGCGCAGCCCAGGGCAAAGCAGAGGGCAAGGCAGAGGGCAAGGCAGAGGGCAAGGCCGAAGCAATTCTCGACGTTCTGGCCCAGCGCCGTATCGCTGTGCCCGCCGAAGCCCGCGACCGGATCACTGCCTGCACGGACCACGTCCAACTCACCACCTGGCTCGGGCGAGCGATCACCATCGAGACGATCACCGACTTGTTCGACTGAGAACTCGCTGCGATCACGGACCGAAACCGCCCCGATCGAATCCGAGCGCTGCGGGGAAAATGTGCTGCGCCGCTGTAGGTTTGCATCGACAATCAGCGAATGCCGTGTGCTCGGTGGTCGATACCGATCTTTCAGGTGGGTCGCCGTGGCAGGCCCTCGTGGATACGCTTGATCGCTCCGGCTTCGCCGGGCGCTCACAGCAGACCGTCCTGGTCGTGGACAACTGCGAACACTTGTTGCCCGCCCTCGGTCCGTAGGCGGGCAATTCGGCAGGGAAGGCGGCTCCCAGCAGATGACGCTGGGAGCCGCGGGGAAGAATCCATCGGCGGGATCAAGCGAGCCATGATCGGTTGAGGCGGTGGTGATCTCCAGAAACCTCGTGAAGCCTGCGATGTGTAGAACTTTCTCTACCGCCTACCGCCTACCGCCTACCGCCTACCGCCTACCGCCTACCGCCTACCGCCCGTTCCGGCGGTTCAGCATCGCTTTCGTGAACCCTCGGAAGGCTTACTTCTCGGTGAGGCAAGCATCGGCCAGGGTGCGAGCGAACTTGCTGCGTTGTTCCCTGACGTCGCTCACCAGCACGTCGCTTACGGAGGTGGTGCTGACGTCGCAATCCCAGCTCGACCACCAGGTACCGTTCGAGGGCTGCTGTGCCCGGAAGGCCGCACGGAAGGTCAGGCGGGTCCTGCCTGTCGGCAACGGGCTGAGCTGGATCCGGAATTCCCCTTCGGGGACATCGATTCGGATGATGTTCTCGAGACACGACAGTCGCACCATGTCAGGGATTCCTTGGGTGAGCGCTGCCAGGTAGTGGATTGCCGGCCCTTTGACGAAAGCGGGGATCGGTGTGTGTCCTACTGCGGTTGCTGTTGTGACAGACGCCCTCACCGACTCCCTCCGATGCTCAGAGTTTTCCCTTCGGGGCGGGACGAGTGGCGGACAGCGACTGCGACGTCGCGGTAGAAGCTGAGGTAGCTTCGCTGCACATACGTGCCGTATGCCGCTGCCTCCGCATGCCGTTCCCGCAATCGGTTGATCGGCACTGCCATGGCGGCGTGGTGCTCGATGTGGAGGTTGTTTCCGTTGGTGAACCAAGTGGAAATTCGACTGCCGCGGATGGAGCGAGTGTTGCGCAGTACGTCCGTTGTTCGTGTCTCGCACAGGATGTGTTCGGGCAGTTCCACCAAGAAGTGCCGGGGGGACAGCGAACAGCAGGGGTAACACCCACAGTCGCAGTATTACGCCCCAGCTCCCGGTACGCTCGCACTCACTATCACCGCTGCGGCTATGGCCACACCAAGTAACCGGTACTCGGTGATCACCTCGCGCTTTCGACGCTGGGAAATCTGTCCTATGTCGTAGCTCCATCTGCCAGACCAGCTTCTGACGATCTCTGTCAATACAGTGGCCACGCGCCGGTAGTCCAGCATGCTGCGTAATAGCAGTCCCCAGGTGAGTGGCTTGCGGGTATCGAACCCGAAGAATTCCGAGTCCTGCGGGGTGCCCAGGACGGCACATAAGCGATGGACTGAAGTGTCACCGCCATCTCTTGGACGAGTCTCCAATCATCGGTCCGGCCGACCGGAGAGGCTCGGATCCCATGTAGCGCCAAGTGCGTGGTGATCAACCGGTCGCAGTCCGAACCCACTCTGGGCAGCACCCAGGGCATTGCGGACATCGCGCGGCGTGCGTCCGCGCCGAGCACCGACGAGAGCAGTCTCTTCGGTCCGACCAGGACGAAGGGGTCATGCCACAGCGGCACCGTCACGAAGCGCGCGTCACGGTCCTCGCCTGGCATTTCGATGGAGATTGCGGCATGCAGACTGCCGGCCTCTACAGGCTGAGCATTGCGTGTTGCAGAACGATGTAATCTATTCCTTGCCAGTTTATCCAATTGTCGGATACGCCGACTATTTTAGCTCCAGCGGATTCGAAGTGCGGTGTCAGTGCTCGCGTTCGAGTCGTCAGACGTGACGTCCGTCCTCGAGGGCGTCTCTGGCATCATCTCTGCTTCGGCCAGGTTGCGAATGCGCGGACAGGGAAAGTCCCCAGACCGGCCACTTTCACAGGAACCGCAGTGAAGTGTGCGCCTTCGCCTGGTACTTGATCGAGGTTGGTCAGATGCTCCACCACTGGAATGCCTGCACCGAGCAGTTTGGTGTGCGCGGGCCGCTCGTGTGTATGTGTGCCATCAATGTTGAGGGAGTCGATGCCTACGACCCTGGGTTCAGCATTGGCCAGAAATTCGGCAGCCCGGGCAGACAGATGTGGATGCCGACCGCACGAATAGGTCTCCATTCCCCAGAAGCGTGACCAGCCAGTGTGAATGAGTACGGCCCGGCCACGCAGTTCGAACTCCGTGAAACAGTCCTCGGGCACCTCCCGCTCGTCGGTGCTGATCACCACGGCCGGAACATTCGCGACCTGATCCAGAGGTAGGCGTGTGAGGTCGTAGCCACCTGCATATCGGTGGAAGGGGACATCGAGATATGTCCCCGTCTGGCCCACCAGGCACAACCGTCCGGTATGGAATTCGGTGCCCTCGGCATAGAGTTCACGGGACTGATCGCGCGTGATGTGATCGGTGAGAGCCGGCTGCGGGAGTCCGGGGTAGGCTGTCGACCCTGACACGATCTCATGACTGAGATCAACGAATGTCCTTGCAAGTCCATCGACGTCGGACGGCGACGTGAATTGTGGCGCGGACGAGTTGTCCATAATGGGTGCGCTCCTGTTCGTCTTTTAGAGCTTCTGTTGCAGTTGTTGACGTTCGGTGGGATCAGACTTGTTGCGCTTGCGTTCTGTGCGTGCAGCTTTTCGTGGATAGCTGGTCAGCCAGGCCCAGGGCAGGGCGGCCAGGATCGGAAGGGCGGTTGCCAGCAGCGCGGTCGAGAGTGCGGTGGCTTGGGAGAGCAGGCCGACGGCCAGGGAACCGATGCCGGTGCCGCCGTCGTAGGCCATATTCCAGACGGTACTGGCGACGCCGTGTCCGGTGGGGCCGGCGCGGTGGAACATCAGCACCAGTGTGTCGTTCTGTACGGCCCCGAAACCCAGTCCGTAGACCGCCGCTGCCGCCGCCGCCAAAGCTGTTGTGCCGGAATTGGTTCCGGCTGCCCACGCCATCGTCGCCATTCCCGCCGCGCAGGAGGTGACACCGGGCATCAGCAGTCCGCCCGCTCCTTTTCGGTCACTGCGTACCCCAGCCAGCCATCGTCCGACGATGACAGTGGCGGTCAGTGTGAACAGCGCTGTCGATGCCCCGGTTGGGCTTCTCAGGGCCAGGGGAAGGAACGAGGTTACCCCACCCAACGCACCAGCCGTCGTGATCAGCAGCAGCCATGGGGCAGCCAGCGGTCGGTAGCCGCCGGTGGGTGAAGTACTGGACAGGTCGGGGCCGTCCGCAGCAGTACCCGTCGGTGCACCAGGCCGGCCCCGCTGAGCGGGTTCTCCCTGGTGCCCCGAGATTGCTGCGGTCAGCGGTACCGCGGCGAGGCTGAGAACTCCCGCTACCACGAAGACGGCGACGAAGCCGAGCCGCTGCGCTCCCCACACTCCCAAAGGGAGAAACACCATTTGGGGCAACCCCACTGCGATTCCGTACCACCCGACTGCTCTGCCTCGCTGCTGAGCCGGGACCAGTTCGGCGACCAGGGCACTACCGGCCACGGCCACCATCCCGAAGCCGACACCACGCAGGGCCGAGACCGTCAGCACCCAGGCCAGGCCGGAAGACAGCAGGTAGCCGAAGGTCGGCGCGCCGAGGACGAGTGCCCCGGTAATGAGTATCGAGCGCAGTGTGAAACGCCGCAGCAGCCACTTCATGCACAGTTGGATGGCGACCGTGGCGGCCATGGTCACCCCGGTCGTGGCTCCCACGCCCCCGTAGGCCGCGCCGCCCTCCGCGCACCACAGCGGCACTACCGACAGCATCGGCGCGTAGTTGGCGAAAGTACCCAGCGTCGCCGCCAGCAGCAGCAGGAAATTTCTCCCGCCGGGTGGTCGGAGTCCGGCCAGGATGCTGCGACGCCGCGGAGGAGAAGAGGCCATAGTCGAGTTGTACGGCTACCGATTCGATCGCGTCCAACGAAAGTTTTCGATCATATCAATCGGCAGTGGCGATTGATCGCTTTAAGCTCGTAGCTATGGAGCTCAAGCACCTGACGACATTTCTGTCCGTTGCGCGGCACTTGAACTTCACCCGTGCTGCCCGTGAGTTGGACTATGCGCAATCCAGTGTCACCGCCCAGATCAAGGCCCTGGAGTCGGATCTGGAGGTCAGACTCTTCGAACGCCTCGGACGCCGGGTCACGCTTACCGATGCGGGCAGGGAACTGTGCGTACATGCCCAACCGATACTGAGCCGTGCCCAGCAGGCGCGTGAGGCCGTGCAGGGAGCAGCTGAGGAGCCCGGCAAAATCAAGGGCACGCTACGGATTGCGGCTCCCGAGAGCCTGTGTGCGTACCGCTTGCCGCGAGTCTTGCGTACCTTGCAGGATCGGTTCCCGCTGCTGCAGGTGGTGTTCGGTCCCGCAGGCCGCGTGCCGCTGGTTACCTCTCTCGCTGACGGCACGCTCGATGCGGGGTTTCTGCTCGAGGAATCGGTCGACGGGCCGATGCTGCACACCCAGCGCATGGCAGGCGAGCCCCTGCAGCTGGTGGCTCCCCCCTCGCACCGGCTGTGCGCATCCGAGTCCGTCACCACCTCGGACCTTGCCGCGGAAACGTTGCTGCTGATCGAGCAAGGCTGCGCTCAACGCAGCGTCATGGACCAGGAGTTACGCAGTGCCGGAATTCGCCCGGCAACCATGGAGTTCATCAGCATCGAAGCTCTCAAACGCTGCGCCGCCGCAGGACTGGGAATCGCCATGCTCCCCGCGACATCGGTCGCCGACGAAGTCAGCCGCGGCGAGTTGGAGGTCCTGTCATGGACCCGAGAACTTACCCTGCACATTTTCCTTGTACGCCACAAAGACCGCCGACCCACACGCGCACTGCGCGAACTGGCCCAGATCGCAGGCGAGTACTGGACGCCATCGGGCCAGCAGACCCCCACAACGTCCCTCGGCTGAATGGACGCGACGTCGACCGCCGTGGCGATCCCGGCGGCCTCCCTGTGCGCCACCTCGGCGAGTACCTCGCCGTCGGCGGGATTGTGGGTCGGGAGCGTTCTGCTCGACACCGCGTCGACCCACTCGCCGCCGATCAGCAACTGCTTGCGGCCGGGCAGGAACTCAGGAGCGGCGCGTGATTCCGGTCTGGGCGTTCGGGCCCGCGGTCACCTCGGTCACCGCAACGTCGCCGAGCGCTTCGTCGGCGGCGGCGAGCAGCTCGTCCGAGAGTTCCACGCCCGACGCGATGCTGTTGGCGTGGACCTGTTCGGGGCGGGACGCGCCGATGATCGCCGAGGCGACCTCGCCGCGTCGCAGAACCCAGGCCAGAGCGAGGGTCGGCATGCTGATGCCCGCGCCCTCGGCGAGCGGGACCAGTCGCTGCACCGCTTCGGCGGCGGCCTCGCTGTTGACCAGGCCCTGCGCGAATCCCATTGTCTCACTGGCGAACCGGGTTCCGGCCGGGGCGGGCTGTCCCGGGAGATACTTGCCGGTGAGCAGGCCCTGGGCCAGGGGCGACCAGACGATGTTGGAGATGCCGCTCTTCGAGGTCAGATCGAACAGCTCGACCTCGGGCGCCTGCCAGAGCATCGAGTACTGCGGCTGGGAGGACACGAACAGATCGGGTCCGCCGATCTCGATCGCCGCACTGATCTGCTCGTTGGTCCATTCGCTGAAGCCGAGATAGCGCGCCTTGCCCTGTTCGACCACCCGTTGCAGCGCTTCGACGGTGTCCTCGATCGGCACGACGGGATCGAAGCGGTGCGCCTGGTACAGATCGACGTAGTCGGTCCGCAGCCGGGTCAGCGAGGCGTCGATCTGCTTGGCGATCTGGGCGGGGGACAGGCCCGCGTCGGCGGGATCGTCGGACATCTGTCCCCACACCTTGGTGGCGAGGATGTAGGAGTCGCGGGGATGCTCGGAAAGGATTTCGCCCCAGGCGGTTTCGGCCGCGCCGCGGCCGTAGACGTTGGCGGTGTCGAAGAAGTTGATGCCCGCGTCGAAGGCCGCCTCGGTGCAGGCGCGGGTGGCATCGGCGGCGACGCCGCCGGAATAGGTGAGCCAGGACCCGAGCGAGATCTCCGAGACCTGGAGATCGGAACTGCCGAGCTTGCGATACCGCATCGGTGCACCTTTCAGTGGTGGTGGTGCTGATCAGGAGTGATGCCGAGGCGGAACGCCCGCCCCGGCACGCGCACTCCATGTAACCAGCGATCGCGCACGCCCGCTCGTCCGGATCAGGCGCCGCTCACTGCTTGAAGCGCCCCGCGAATCCGCGCAGCGGCAGATCGGCGCTGGTCAGGATGCCAGGCCGGGCGGCGACCACCGAGCGGATGGCGTTGAGCGCGGGCAGTCCGGTGACGGTCATGCCGATGGAGGCGAACGCGGCCGGATCGGACAGATCGACGCCCGCCTTCGGGAAGATCATGTGTTTGCTGTAGATGCTCGGATCGCCGGTGATGTGAGTGATGTAGCAGCCCTTCACATCCCACTTCGGATCGGTGTGCGGGGTCATCTGCCATTCGAGGTGCGATTCGATCCGGGGCTGCCCGTCCACGATGCCCTGATATTTGATGTAGTTCCCGCCGAGCGAGCCCTTCGGCAGCTGGTACCAGCCCAGATCCACGTCCCGGGTGCACGCGCCGAGCTCGTAGTCGAAGGTGACCTCGTCCAGCTCGAGTCCGAAGCAGTCGGCCATCAGGTAGACCGAATCGGCGAACACCCGGGTGAACTTCTCCAGCGAGGCCGGGAGCGAGGGGTCATCGACCGGCTTGCCGTAGCCCACCTCGATCCAGGTCGCCGCCGAATGATGGCAGGACACGTCCACCGATTCGATGACGGTCACGTTCTCGATATCCGCGACGTCGCAGGAGTGCGTCACTCCGAGGATCTGGCACAGGCCCGGATTCATACCCGTCCCGTAGAACGTGGAACCGCCACGCTCACAAGCCGATTGCAGCACCTCGCTGACCTTGCGCCCCGAGGGATGCGGGTGGTTCTGATCGCGGTGGTGCCCGGTGATCCAGTCGGCTGTGGTCACGATATCGATGCCCGCCTCGAGCACCTGCTCGTAGAGGGCCTCGTCCGGAAAGACGCCGTGGAAGGTCATCACATCGGGCCGGGCGGCGATGATCTCCTCGACGGTGCCGGTGGCCGTCACGCCGATCGGCTCGAGTCCGGCGATCTCACCGGCGTCGCGGCCGATCTTCTCTGGTGTGTAACAGTGCAATCCGATCAATTCCAGGTCGGGGCGGTCGGTGATGCGCTTGATCATCTCCGTGCCGACATTGCCCGTGGCAACCTGGAATACGCGGATCTTCTCGTCAGTGCTCAAGGGGGACACGACCTTCCGTGCTCGTCGGGTAGAACTGTTCGGCCCAGTGCCGCAGCGCGCGGAATCCGTCGAATTCCTTCTGCGACAGGGCGGGTGGATCGGAATAGCGCTGATGCGACCAGATGTGGATATCGGCCTCGAACTGGTCGATGACGCCCTGCGCGAGGCGTTGGGCGCGTTCGGCGGCCTTGGGGTGCTCCTGGCCTTCGGGGCGGCCGATCCACACCGAGAACCGCACGTCGCAGGTGTTCTCGTCGACCGGGGTGACCGCCGAGAGGGTGCGATTGTCGATCATGCCCCAGCTCTTGGTCACCGCGGCACCGAGTCCGGCGTTGATCGCCTGGACGCCACTGCGGATGTCCGCGGCGGCGGTGTCGTCGAAGGCGATGGTGAAGTCCACATAGGAGACCGGCAGGTCGAAGTCCTGACGGGTGAAGGTCGGGGTGATCGGCACCTTGTGCACATATTTGAAGTGGGCGAAGTCGACGCCGTTCTCCATGATGTACTGCGGGTGCAGTTCCAGGCTCTGCCGGAACAGCGTGGACTGCGGATACGCCGGATAGTAGTCCGCGGCGCTGCTGCCGTCGTCGAAGCCGGTGAATACGTCCGGAACCTCGAAATGCGGTGCGCGACCATGGATATCGTGCCAGATCCAGATCGATTCGTTGCGCTCGACGACCGGGTAGCTGCGGATCCGGCGGCCCTTGTTCGGATGATTCTCGTAGGGGACGCAGACGTTGCGGCCCTCGTGATTCCACTCCCAGCCGTGGAACGGGCACACGATCCGGTCGCCTTCGACGTGCCCGCCGAAACCCAGGTGCGCGCCGAGGTGTTCGCAGTAGGCGTCCATCACCGCGACCCGGCCGTCGGCCGAGCGCCACGCGATCATCTCGGTGTCGAAGTACTTCATCCGGTGCACGTCGCCGACGTCCACCTCCGCGGACCACGCAACCTGGAACCATCCCGTCGGCTTCATCGATAGGGGTGGTCTGGCCATGACGAAAATCCTCTCGTCCGGGGCTGTACGGAGGTTTATAGTAGAACCCTCTGTGAAACTATGCAAGAGGGGTCTGTCAAACATGAATGATCGTTCGGCTCAACAGTTTCGGCAGGCCGTGCGGGATGTCGCGGCCGGCGGGGAAGGGCGGTGGTTAAGATTTGTGCAATGACCGAGGCGGGCGCGACGGGCAGGCGCAGCAACAAACGGGGGCTGGCGACCCGGGAGAGCATGCTCGAGGCCGCGCTGCGGGCACTGGCCTCCGGTGATCCGGGCGCGGCCTCGGGGAATCGGATCGCCAAGGAGATCGGCGCGACCTGGGGTGTGGTCAAGTACCAGTTCGGTGATATCGATGGGCTGTGGGCCGCGGTGCTGCATCGCACGGCCGAGCGCCGGGGGGATCTGCCGGTGCGGATCGGGACCGGAGCCGGTTTGCGCGAGCGGGTCACCGAGATCGTGGAGGGGATGTACGCGGGTCTGAGTACGACCGATGCCCGCGCGATCGAGACGTTGCGCGCGGCGCTGCCCAGGGATCACGCCGAACTGGAGCGTCTCTATCCGCGCACGGCGGCCGAGCTGGCATCCTGGCAACCGTTGTGGCAGAACGCTTGTCAGAACGCCTTCGCCGATCTGAACATCGAACCCGCGCGCATCCGCGAGATCGCGACGCTCATTCCCGGCGCGGTGCGCGGAATCGTCTCCGAACAGCAGCTGGGCAGCTATTCGGATCTGGACGAGGCTCGTCGCGGCCTGGTGAACGCCATCGCGGCCTATCTGGAGAGCTGATCGGCTCGGGTGCGGAAGGTGCGGCGGTAGGTCAGTGGTGCGACGCCGATCGCCTCGTGCAGGTGTTGGCGCAGTGAGGTTCCCGTGGCGAAGCCGACCTCGGTGGCGATGCGGTCGACGGGCAGATCGGTGCTCTCCAACAGTTCCCGAGCGCGGAAGACGCGCTGCTGGATGAGCCAGCGGCCGGGACTCGTGCCGACCTCGTCGCGGAACTTGCGGGCGAAGGTGCGACCGCTCATGCGCGACCGTTCGGCCAGATCCGACATGGTCAGGGGCAGGTGCAGATTCTCCAGGGCCCAGTGCCGGGCCGCGGCGGTGCCAGCGGAGGTCTGCGTGGGCACCGGTTGTTCGATGTACTGCGCCTGACCGCCTTCCCGCCACGGCGGCACCACACAGCGGCGCGCGACCGCATTCGCCACCTCGCTGCCGTGGTCCTTGCGAATCAGGTGCAGGCACAGGTCGATTCCCGCACTGGCGCCCGCCGAGGTGAGGATGTCGCCGTCGTCGACGTAGAGCACGTCCGGGTCCAGGCGGACCCGGGGGAAGGCGCGGCGGAAGATGTCGGCCAGATTCCAGTGCGTCGTGGCGGGGCGGTCGTCGAGTCGTCCCGCGGCGGCCAGGACGAAGGCCGCCGTGCAGATGGACACGGTCCGGGCGCTCGGGCGGATCAGCCCGAGGGCATCCGAGACCTGTTGCGGCAGTGCGAGTATCGAGACCTCGCCGGGCTCGTCCGGGCAGCTTGCCAGGCCGATGTGACAGGGCGGGATCACCACGGTGTCAGCGGTGCGCAGGACGCTGGCGTCGTGTGTCACGGCGATCGAGAAATCGCCCTCGGTGCGGACCGGATGTCCGTCCACCGAGCAGGTCAGCACCTCGTAACGGCCGTCGGCGGAGCCGAAAACCCGGTTCGCGATGCCCAGCTCGAACGGGTACACGCCGTCCAATGCCAGGACGACCACGCGATGTGGTGCCGAACTCGTCATGGCGCGATCATATCGAATATTGGCAATCGTGCCATTTTCTCCCGGGTCGAGCGGCGGCAGGCTGAACGTCATGACGACAACGGATATCCCCGCCACCATGCGAGCGATCGGCCAGGACGCTCTGGGTGGCCCCGAGGTGCTGCACGAGATCGAACGTCCCGTACCGCAGCCGGGGCCGAGCGAGATCCTGGTGCGGGTCCATGCGACTGCCCTGAATCCGACGGACTGGAAGCATCGTGCTCGGGCGGGGCTCTTTCTGCCCGAGCCGCCGTTCGTTCTGGGCTGGGATGTCTCGGGTGTGGTGGCGGCGGTCGCGCGCGGCGTCACGCTGTTCGAGCCCGGTGACGAAGTCTTCGGCATGCTGCCCTATCCGCACGGCCACGGTGCGGCAGCCGAATACGTCACCGGTCCGGCCCGCGCCTTCGCCCGCAAGCCGCGTGCACTGGATCACGTGCAGGCCGCCGCGGTGCCACTCGCCGCGCTGACCGCCTGGCAGGCTCTGGTGGACACCGCGAATGTGCAAGCGGGACAGCGTGTTCTGGTGCACGCCGCCGCCGGCGGGGTCGGCCACTTCGCGGTGCAGATCGCCAAGGCTCGCGGGGCGTACGTCATCGGGACCGCGAGCGCGGCCAATCACGAATTCCTGCGCGGACTCGGTGCGGACGAGGTGATCGATTACCGCACAACCGATGTCGCCGAAGCGGTGCGGGACGTCGATGTGGCGATCGACCCGCTCGGCGCCGAGAATGCGCTCACCTCGATCCGCGTCCTGCGGCCGGGCGGGCTCGTGATCTCGCTGGTGAGCGGGGATACCGAACATGTGCGGGCAGTGGCGGCCGAAGCCGGCGTGCGAGCGGTGGGCATGCTGGTCGAGGCCGATCACGGCGGTATGTCCGAACTGGCCCGGATGGTGGACGAGGGGACACTGCGTCCGATGATCGCGGGAACCTTCCCGCTCGCCGAGGCCGCGGCCGCGCACGCGCTCGGCGACACCGGCCGCACCGTCGGCAAGCTCGTACTCACCGTGCCCTGATGTACGGGACAGTAATGCGGTAGTGGCGCAGCATGTTTCGCGGGACCGTCGCGGTGCATCCGGTGCGGATCCGGCTCCCGTCACCTGACGGGGCCGGACCCGGGCCGTAACGCTCGGTTCGCTGTCAGTCGGCGACGAGGACGACTTTTCCTGTGACGGAACCGGATTCGGCGGCGGCGAGGGCGAGGGCGGCCTCCCGCAGCGGGAATCGCGCGGCGATGCGGGCCTCGAGGTCGCCGGCCGCTGCCAGGTCCAGGACCGCGCCCAGATCCTCGGCCAGGCGGGCGCGGAACCGGTCCGCGCGTCGTCGCCCGGCCCAGATGTTGTAGAAGTGCGTGCGACGGCGATTGGGCAGGATCTTCCACCACAGCAGGCGAGCGATCAACCGCAGCACCGGAAGTCGCGAATTACCCGCCTCGTCCTTGGTCGCCGCGCTGCCGTAGGCGACGAGGGTGCCGCCGGGTGCGAGCAGCCGGAAGGAATCGACGATCCCGGGACCGCCGACGTGGTCGAACACCGCATCGACCCCTTCGGGAGCCAGTGCCCGGACCTGCGCGGTGATATCGCCGCGGTAGTCGACCGGCTCCGCGCCCAGTGCACGCACCGCCTCGGCATTGCGCGCCGACGCCGTGCCGATCACCCGGATACCCGCGAGCCGGGCCAGCTGCCCGAGCGTCGAGCCGACTCCGCCGTTGGCCCCGTGCACGAGCACGGTCCCACCGCTGCGCACCCCGGCGATGCGATGCAACATCTGCCAGGCGGTGATCCCGTTGACCACGAACGTTTCCGCGGCCGCGGGATCCAGGCCCGTGGGCACCGGAACCAGATCGGCGGCCTCGAGCAGTAGGTGGCTGCTCCAACCGCCGATCTTGGTCAGTGCGGCCACGCGCGTTCCGACAAGCTGCGCGCCGACTCCGGGCCCGACGGCCTCGACGACGCCGACCATGTCGTACCCCGGCACGAACGGGAACGGCGGCTGGTCGAAATACTTCCCGCGCCGCATCTGCTGCTCGGCGAACGACACCCCGCTCGCCTCGACCCGCACGAGCGCCTGCCCGTGTCCCGGTCCGGCCAGTTCGCGGTGCGTGATCTGCAATCCGTCGGGTTCGACGCGTCCCGGCAGGACGACCTCGACGGCGGTGATCGTGTTGGTGGACATGATGATTCCTTTCGGTAAAAGCGGTGAGTGATTGGTCAATCACTCGACGGGTCGAAGATAGGCCCCGGTCGGGGCCTGCTCGAAAACGTTGTGGCTGCGAGGTGTGGGTCAGGATCGGGGCATGATCACTCCCGCGGTGAACGGGTCGGCGCGGTCGAGTGCCGGATGCCTCGAGAGAGAAGCGATGCCCACTGATCGTCCGGGGAGTCCAGGCCGAGGGTGGTGATCAGATGGCACAGCTGGCCGAAGGCGATGAATCGTTGCACCTGCTCGTCGGCTGCGTTCGAGCGGGACTTCGCGAACTCGGTGACCCGGGCCAGCCCGCGCCGCATCCCCGTGGCGATCTCCGGGACGTCGGCGGCGGACAGCGCGTGCACCTGCAGCATCAGCAGTCGCTTGTCGGCGATGAGTTCGGCGTAGGCGCCGCCCATTTCGTAGAGGATCGCATCCGGATCCTCGGCTGCGGCCCGGCGCGCTCCCGTGGCGAGCGACTGCTCGACGAGTTCGAAACACCGGTCCAGCGCGGCCACGAACAACTCGACCTTGCTCGGAAAGAGCTTGAACACATACGCCGGCGAGATCCCCGCATGAGCAGCCACCGTACTGATCGGCGTCCCGTGATAACCGGACGTCGCGAATTCCGCGATCGCCGCATCGACAACCGCCTCACGGCGAGCGTCGGATGTGGAGAGCGTCGAGCGGGTCGGCATAGTGAGTGATCGTACACTCACTCTTGTCGATCGGGCAATGTCAGTCGGTGAGGCCGAGGAGTTCGGCGGTGTACGAACCGGGCTCGGGGACGAGCTCATTGCCGAATATCCGGACGCTGGCGCGAATTTCGGCGCCGCGAAGGCCGCGCGGGGTGTCGATCAGCACCTCGGCCGCGCGTGGCAGGGCCAGGAATCGGGTCACGAAGGGCAGGGATTCGGTCAGATCCCACAGTGTGCGCAGGCGTCCGGCGCCGTGTTCGTGCGAGCGGGTGCAGGTCAGCGTCCAGCCGGAATGCGTCGGATTATCGGTGGCCTCGCGGAAAAGCAGCACCGACGAGTCGGATTCCTCGACGCAGTCGGTGACGGTCGAGTGCTGAGTGTCGAGGGGAAACGTGGTCCATTCCTGCGGCCCCAGCCCGGCGACCACCTGCTGCTGGGCCCACCGCTCACGCAGTGTGAGATCGATCTGCTCGGCCCAGTTGTCTCCCACGGTCCGCTCCTCGAGGCCCAGCATCCCATCGGAACGGCTGATGAATCGCAGTGTGCGCCAACCAGATCGGACGGTCTGACCGGCTTCGAACCGAGTGTCTTCGGCGATCGCGTCCTGCAGTTCGTCCAGCACCAGCGCGGCCCACCCGGACCTGGGCGCGTCGTCCGGTGCCGGCAGGACGGTCCGAGCCGCGATCTCGGGCAGGCCCGATCGCTTGCCCACGGTCGTCCAGGTCAGTCCCTTGCCGTCGGTCAGCAAAGCGTTCCGGGCACGCACCGGCGTGCGCGGCGTCGGCTCCGGTCCGAATCGGGTGCGCCCCGCGGTCAGCTCGTTTCCGTTGTGCCGGACGGTCGCCCTTACGACGCCGTCCGGCCGCTGCGGCCGGGCCATCACGACCGTGGTCTCGGCCGGCAACGCCAGGAACTGGCGCAGGTAGGGGAAATCCGCCATCACCTGGCCGAGTTGGACTCCGACGACCTCGTCGTCCTCGTGCTTGTCCATGCAGATCACGTGCCAACCGGACGCCCCTTCGTCCTCGGGCGCATGGCGGCTGAGGGCGATGGTGTCCGCCGTCGCCGCGCAGCGGTGCATGACCACGCGGTGCAGTTCGGTCATCTCGCCCCAGGATTGCGCCAGCCCGAGCTGCTTACCCACGAGGATCTGGTTGTGCAGATCGGTGATCGTCTCGTCGACCTGCTCCTGCCAGACACCCGGCGCGACCGTCTCCTCGAGCCCGAGGGTGCCATCGTCGCGCGCGATGACACGAAGCGTCCGACATCCGATCTGGTACGCCGACCTCGGCTCGATCCACTGTCCGGCGAGCACCATGTCTCGTAATTGGCGCAGAACGGAGAACACCAAAGAGATCTCCGGCACCTCGCCGCGCACGGTCGCGGTGAATTCGGCATGACCGGAGTCCGCCTCGGTCATTGTTCGCACACGCATCACCCCGCCGACTCAACACTGTGCGCCCCGAGTTCTCAATGTCGAAGATATTGGGGCACAACGCTACGCGGGCTGACAGTTTCCAGCGACGAGGACCGGCCAGGATGAGCGAATGGACAAACTGCTGGTCATGGTGAACGGGCTTCCCGGCGCGGGGAAGTCGACGCTGGGGCGGTCGCTGGCCCGCGAGCTCGACGCGCGGTTCCTGTCGAAGGACGCGGTGAAGGAAGCATTGGCGGCGTGCGTCGACGGGGCCGGTGCGCTGGACGCGCTGGGCGGTATCGCGATGGACACGGTATGGGCGCTGGCACAGGCGATTCCGGGCGACGTCGTCATCGATTCGTGGTGGTTCGCACCTCGCGATTCGTCCTTCGCTCGGGCCGGGCTCGACCGGGTGGGAGCCGCTCGCGCCGTAGAGGTCTGGTGTGATGTTCCTGCCGAGGTGGCGCGGGCGCGCTATGTGAGCCGTACTCGCGCGGACCTGTATCGGGACGAGGAACATTTGCTGGCGGACTGGGACCGCTGGGTTGCGGGTGCCGAACCGCTCGGACTCACTGCCGCGCTGGTGGTCGAGACCTCCGGTCCGGTCGACTGTGTGCGTCTCGCCTCGAGAATCCGATCGGTGGCCGAGCCGCTGGGCGGCGCTGCTCGGCGGTAGGTCACGCGTCTGTGTTGATGAACCCTTGTGGTGCGAAGATGGGGGTATGTGCCGTCTGTTCGGCTTGCATGCGGGGCGTCGTGTCGTGCACGCGACGTTCTGGCTGCTGGACGCACCCGACAACCTGTCCGCGCAGAGCACGCGCAACCCGGACGGCACCGGCCTGGGAGTGTTCGGCAGTGCCGGTGAGGCGGTGGTGGACAAGCAGCCGATCGCGGCGTGGCAGGACACGGCGTTCGCTCATGAAGCGCACGACATGGAGGGGACGACATTCATCGCTCACGTCCGGTATGCGTCGACCGGTGCGCTCGATGTGCTCAATACTCACCCGTTCCTGCAGGACGATCGGATCTTCGCGCACAACGGCGTGGTCGGCGGACTGGACGTGCTGGACGCCCGGTTGTCGGAACTCGGCGCCGCGGGCCTCGTACTGGGGCAAACGGACAGCGAGCGAGTTTTCGCTCTGATCACCGCGTCGATCCGGGCGACAGGGGGAGATGTCGAGGCGGGCCTGCTCGAGGCGATGACGTGGCTGGCGGCGAACGTGCCGATCTACTCCGTCAACCTGTTGTTGAGCACGGCGACCGATATGTGGGCGCTGCGGTATCCCGAGCCCCACGAGCTGTACATCCTCGACCACGCGCAGCCGGGCTTCGATCTGCGAACCTCGCGCATCCACGCACGATCGAAAACCCTTGGGACACAGCGTGCGGTCGTATTCGCCAGTGAGCCGATGAACGCCGACCCGGCATGGCGACTCCTGGATCCGGGAACGTTGGTGCACGTCGATGCCGACCTGACGGTCACCGAGCGGTTGGTGCTGCCGGAGCCTCCGCAACACCAGCTCACGCGCGCCGATCTCAGCCCGGCAGCCGCGGCCTCACAGCATCCGGCGGCGGTTCGCTGATCGCGTTCCGGTCAGGACTGTTCTGCTTGCAGGGCCCGGCTGAACAGGGACCAGGACTTGTGCAGGTCTTCTTGCCAATAGCCCCAGGAGTGCGTGCCCACCTGGCGGAAGTTGAAGGTCGCCGGGATGTGGAGCTGGGCGAGGCGGTCGTGCATGCGGTGGGTGCACTGGTTGGTGGCGGCCTCGAGGATGGCGCCGCTGGTGAGCTGGGCGGCGAGTTTGGACGGTTTCCCGTCGATGCCGGGTCCGTCGAGAGTGTCCAGCGGGCCCGGAAGCCCCGTCCCCGAAGAAACGTAGATTGCCGTGCCGCGCAGGCGATCCGCGTGAATGTAGGGGTCGTTGGCGGCCCAGGCGGGATCGCCCGGCGGGCCCCACATATTCGCCGCGTTACCGGCCCAGCGGCCGACGACGGCGGTGACATACGCCTCGCCAAGCGGATTGCTGGTCTGCGCGCAGCCGCTGTACGCGCCGATGGCCTGATACAGACCCGGTTGATCCAGGGCGAGCTGGAACACCGACGTTCCGGCCATCGAGATCCCGGCCAGCGCGTTCTTGCCGGTCCCGTGGAACGTGGAATCCATGATCGGCGGCAACTCCCGGGTGAGGAAGGTGCTCCAACGCTGCTTCCCCAGGACCGGATCGTCGGTGCGCCAATCGGTGAAGTAGCTTCCGCGTCCGCCCAGCGGAATCGCGACGGTGACCTGTTTGTCGGCGAAGAAATCGGCGATATCGGTCTGCTGGGTCCAGCTCGAATCGTCGACGCCCCCGTTCGCGCCGTTCAGCAGATACAACACCGGCGCGGGTTTCGAATGATCCGGGGCGCGAAGCACTTTCACGTCGATCACGGAATTCATCGCCGCCGAGTACACCCGCATGTTCACCATCCGGCCCGCATCCGGGGTGACGTTCACCAGATGCGAGCCGTCCACGGCGGGCCGGGCGGCGGTGGTCAGCGCCGGGATCGAGGCCGGTGCGACCGGATCGGCGCCGGCCGTGCCCGCCCAGCCCGCGGCCAACGCCACCACCGGTGCGAGCACCGTCGCCTGTCGGCCGCGCAACCGTGACCTGCGTGGTGCGGAGTGTTTGCCCACCTGCTCCTCCCCGGAGATTCCGTTGGCCTTGTCGACGGCAACGGTAGGGACGAATCATGAAGAGCGGCAAGCACTGTCGGCGAAGATTGGAATCGGATGCCGCATCCGGCGCGGGTTGCTGTCAATGATCACAACATTGCTCCGAACCTATGGTCGGGGTTCATACGGCTGTCGTTGACTGGCCTGGCGCCGCCGTGAGATCGGGCGGCGGTACCTCTCCCGACGCTGTGAATCGAGGGCACTCGTGGTCAATTTCGGTTTCTTCGACGACTGGCACCCGCAGCCGGGCCGGGTCACCAGCTGGAGTGTCTCGGCGACGGCGCAGGCCGTCATGCGCGACGCACCGGAGCATCCGATCCCGCCCACGTACCAGCAACGCGAGTATCTGCGCACGACCCAGCGCACCGCCGCCGCGGGCCACCGCGCCTCGCGGCTGTGCATGATCTCCTACGACATTCCGGGCAACCCCGACATCGACGCGATGACCCGCGCGGTCACCGCCTTCGTGCGGCGGCACGAATCGTTCTCCAGCTGGTTCACCGTGGAATCCGACGAGCGAGTGGTGCGGCACGTCGTGGACGCGCAGGTGCTCGAGCTCGTGCCCACCGAGCACGGCGAGTTCGCCGACAGCGACGCGATCCGTCAGCATGTCCAGGACACCACACCCGATGCGCTGCACTGGAATTGCTTCAGCTTCGGGATCGTCGAACAGGAGCAGGCGTTCACCGTGTACGCGGCGGTCGACCACCTGCACACCGACGGCGTCGCGCAGGCGTTGACCTGCGTCGATCTGTTGATGCTGTACGGCGCGGAACTGTCCGGCACCGAACCCGCGCTCGCGCCGGTGGACGGACACCTGGCCTACTGCGCCCGCGAACGCGCCTACAACACCGAACTCACCGAGCAGTCTCCGCCGGTCACCACCTGGCTGAAGTTGTTGCAGCGCAACGGCGGCGAGATGCCGACCTTCCCGCTGTACCTGGGCACCGAGAACGCCCCGGGCTACGTGCGCGGCGCGGTGCTGACGCTGCCGTTGTTCACCGAGACCGACGCACTGCGCTTCGAGCAGGCGTGCGAGGACGGCGGCGGCCGGTTCCTCGGCGGACTGTTCGCCGCGCTCGCGCTCACCGAGGCCGAATTGACCGGCAACGACTGGCATTTCATCCTCAGCCCGGCCAATACCCGCAGCGCTCCGGGGGAGGCCGGTGCGGTGGGCTACTACACGAATCTGCTGCCGATCGCCTTCGACGTGCCGCCCGAGGCACGGTTCAGCTCCCTGGTCGCCGCCGCGCAGGACGCCGCGGATCGCGCCAAGGAACTCACCGACGTCTCCGCGCACCGGGTGCTGGAACTGGCCGCGCCGGAGCTGGGCATCCGGGTGCGGCCGGGCTGGTCCGCGATGATGCTGTCCTACGTCGACGTTCGCAAGATCGCCGGGGTGGAGATGTTCGACCGGATCAACGGCGGGCTGTTCGCCAACCGCGCCGCGGCCAGCGAGGTCTACGTCTGGATCAACCGGTTCCCGGATGTGACCACGTTGAGCCTGGTCTTCCCCGATACCGAGGATGCGAATGAATCGGTCGGGCGATATGTGAAGACGCTGACCGAGATCACCGCTGCGGTGGCCGACGCGGGCGACTATGCCCTGCGGGTCGACGCCTGACCATGGCAATTCGGGGCATACCGGTTCGGACGGGCCAGGACAGCGCGGACCAGCCCGTCGCGGGGCGGTACGCGTGGGCGGCCCTGGCGGCCTGCCTGCTCGCGGTGTTCATGCAGATGCTGGACCTGACCATCGTCAACACCGCACTTCCGGTCCTGGCGCGCGACCTGTCCGCCACCGGCTCGGTGCAACTGCTGGTCGTGACCGTCTACGGGGTGGCGTTCGCGTGCACGCTGCTGACCGCGTCCCGGCTGGGTGACCGGTTCGGTCGGCGACGGCTGTTCCTGATCGGCATGACGATCTTCACCGCGGCGTCGCTGGGCTGCGGCCTGGCCCGGCTCCCGATCGAGCTGATCGCCGGGCGGGTGGCTCAGGGATTGGGTGCGGCGGCGGTCTCGGCGCAGACGATCGCCATTGTGGCCGCGGTGTTTCCGGCTCATCGGCGTCCGCTGGTCTTCGGTGTGTACGGTGCGGTCGCGGGTCTGGCGGGCCTGTCCGGGCCGCTGCTGGGCGGGCTGATCGTCGGGCTGAATCCGGGCGGACTGGGCTGGCGGTCGATCTTCCTGCTGAATCTGCCGCTGGGTCTGATCGCCCTGGTACTGGCCGCGCGCTATCTGGACGTCGGGCGGGCACAGCGGGCGGTGCGGGTGGATGTGTTGGGCGCGGTGCTGTCGACGGTGGGTGTTGCCGCGGTGCTGTATCCGCTGTCCACCGGCCGTGATTCGGGTTGGCCGCCCGGTGCGGTGGGCCTGCTGGTAGCGGGTGTGTTCGTGCTGATCGGATTCGGCCGGCGGCAGCGGTGGGTGAGGATGCGCGGCGGGACGCCGCTGATCTCCGCGGAGGTGTTCCGCGATCGCGGCTTCGGCGTGGGATCGGTTCTGCTGCTGGTGTTCTACGGGCTGTTCGCCGCATTGCTGTTCACCGTGTCGATGACCGCGCAGACCGGGATGGGCTGGTCGGCGTGGCAGACCGCGCGGCTGCTGTTGCCGTTCGCGCTGGGTGCGCTGCTGGCGGCATTGACCTCGCCGATTCTCATGGCGCGCTTGGGTTCTCGGGCATTGACCGCGGGCATCGGCCTGTTCGCGCTGGGCGTGGCGCAGATGGCGTTGACCGTGCATCCCGCGTCCGGCGGCGTGGACACTCGCGCGCTGAGCGAACCGGTGCTGCTGGCCGGTGCCGGGATGGGCTGGTTCGCCGCGCCGCTCCCGGCGGTGATGGTGGCCGGGCTGGGGGAGGGGCCGACCGGGAGTGCCTCGGGGCTCGCGCCGACCGTCCAACAACTCGGCAGCGCGATCGGCGCGGCCGTGCTCGGGAGTGTGTTCTTCGCTCGCATCGCCGCGGGCTCCGGTGTCGATGACGCGAAATCGCTTCTCGCACAGCATCTGTCCGCGCGGGGCGTGATGCCCGGCGACCGGGCCGAGACGATTCGGCGTTTCGGTGATTGTGCGCATGCCGCCCTCGCTTCCCCGTCGCACGTGCTGCCGGTACACGGCTGTGCCGGCGGCGGTCTCGACGCGACCGTGGCGACGGCGGCCACCGCGCCGACGTACTTGCAGGCGTGTGTGACGGTGCTGTGGCTCGTCGCGGCGGTCGCGAGCGTACTCACGGTCCTCACGCTGGCGCTGCCGCGGCGTCCGGGAGCCCAGCCGTGACCGCGATCTCCGACCGCGCTGATCAAGGGGATCAGCTTGCTGCGGAACAGGATCCGGACACTACCGAAGTGCGGCTCGCGGGGTTGGGGCTCGCCGCGGTCGCAGTCCTGACCGGGGTGATCCTGCTGATGCGTTCGGGACGCTACGGCTACTTCGGCGACGAACTGTACTTCGTCGCGGCCGGGAATCATCCCGCCCCGGGCTACGCCGATCAGGGGCCGTTGATTCCGCTGCTGGCCAGGACCGCCTGGACGCTCATGCCGGGATCGGTTGTGGCGCTACGTATCCCGTCGATTCTGGCTGCCGTCGCCGGAGTGCTGCTGGCCGGGGCGTTCGCCCGGGAGATGGGCGGCCGCCGCCGCGCGCAGATACTGGCTGCCGCGGCCTACGCGACGTGCCCGTACCTGATCACCCAGGCCGCGACCCTGTCGACCTTCGCGCTCGACAGCGCCCTGAGCGCGGCGGCACTGTGGCTGCTTGCTCGCTGGATCCGCCTGCGCCGGGACCGGCTGCTGCCGGCCGCCGCCGCCGTGATCGCAGTGGATCTCGAGGTGAAACTGCTGGTCGTGGTCCTACTGGCCGGAATCGTCGCCGGTGTTGCGGTGGCCGGTCCACGGGAATTGCTGCGCCGCCCGGCGCTGTGGTGGTGCGTACCGGTGGTGACGCTCACGGCACTGCCCGGGATGCTCTGGCAACAACGGCACGGCCGGCCGCAACTGGCGATGGGCGCGGTCATCCGCACCGAACAACATGCCGCGACCGGCGGTGTACTGGGGCTGCCGGTGCAATGGGCCGTGCTGACCGGGCTACTGGGTGGCCTACTGGCTCTGCTCGGCTGGTGGGTCCTGCTGCGCCACAGTACTTTCCGTGACCACCGCTGGATCGGCATCGCCGCGATCGTGGAGGTGATGTTCGTGATCCTCAGCGGTGGACGACCCTACTACGTCGCGGGGTTGTTCCCCGCACTGTTCGCCGCCGGTGCCGTGGCGATTCTGGACGTCCCGCATCGCGCCGCGCAGCTCACCGGCCGCATGGTGTCCTCGAAGGTTCGGCATCCCGCCGCACCGACGGCTGGTGTCACGGCGTTCCCGAACGTTCGGCATCATGCCGCGCGGCTCACCGGTTTCGTGATGTCCACGGACACCGGGGATCCCGCCGAGCGGATGGCTGGTGTCATGGCATTGCTGAACGTTCGGCATCGCGCGGCCGGGCTTGCCGGTGCCGTTGTGCCCCTGAGTATTCGGCGTCGAGCGGTACGAATCGTCGGGATCGCGGTGGTCGCGGTGTCCGTCGCGATTTCGCTTACGGAGGTAACGGTCCTACCGCTACTACTCGCCCGAATCGACCGACCGGTCCACTCGCAGGCCGAATTATCCACCCGCATGCGGACATTCGGCACGACAGGTTGGGAACGGCTCGTCGCGGGCGTGGACGCGGCCTACCGCGCCCTGCCGTCGGGCGACCGTGCCGGTGTCGTGATCCTCACCCGAACCTATTGGCAGGCAGCAGCTCTGGATGTACTCGGCCCACCCGGTCATCCTCCGGTGTACAGCGCGGATCGCGGATACGCATATTTCGGCAGGCCACCGGACGCCACGCCCACCGTGCTGTACCTCGGCACCGGGTCCTCGGATTCCTTGCCGCACAACGCCTTCGAAGTCGCCGAGCCGGTCGCGCGGATCGACGATCCGCTCGGCTTTCCGGGCATCGATCGCGGGGTCACGGTGTGGCGTTGTCAGCGGCCCCGCCAGCCCTGGCCCGCGCTGTGGCCGCGCCTGACCACCCTCGTCCTGGATCCCGGACTCTGACCGCCGCCCGTGCGCCACCAGAAAGAAGCTGCCTCATGCCTGTCTCCCACACCGGTCCCGCCTGGTTCGATCGCCGCTGGTCCATTCCGCAACTGGTCGAGCGCAAACAGGGCCGCCGGGTATCGGTGGTCCTGCCCGCGCTCGACGAGGAGGCCACCGTCGCCGGGGTGATCGCCTCGATCCGCCCGCTCGTGGGTGGGCTGGTGGACGAATTGCTCGTGGTGGACTCCGGTTCCACCGACGGCACCATCTCGGCCGCCCGCCGGGCCGGTGCGGACGTGTACACGCGCGAGCAGGCGTTCCCGCAGTTGCCGCCGCGCCCCGGCAAGGGGGAGGTGCTGTGGCGTTCGCTGGCGGTGGCGAAGGGCGATCTGATCGTGTTCGTCGACTCCGATCTCATCTCGCCCAGCCCGATGTTCGTGCCGTCCCTGCTCGCACCACTGCTGTTCGATGACGCGCTGCACCTGGTGAAGGGGTTCTACCGGCGGCCGCTGCGCACCGAGGGTCGCTCCGACGCCGACGGCGGCGGCCGGGTCACCCAACTGGTCGCCCGGCCGCTGCTGGCGGCGCTGGCGCCCGAACTCGCGGAGGTCGTGCAACCGCTCGGCGGGGAGTACGCCGCCACCCGCGAACTGCTCACCGGCATCCCGTTCGCACCCGGTTACGGCGTCGAGATCGGCATCCTGCTGGACTGTTTCGCGCGGTACGGCATCGGGACGATCGGACAGGTGGATCTGGGCACCCGCCTGCACCGCAACCGCCCGAACGACGAACTGGCCGCCATGAGCCGCCAGGTCATCGCGACATTGCTGGACCGTCTCGGCCTCGAGGACTCCGGCAGCGGTCTGCCGCAGTTCATCCCGCACGGCACCGGCTGGCGGCGCACGGTCACCGAGCCCAGTTTCGCCGATCGTCCGCCGATGAATCTGGCGATCGATCCCCCTGCCACCGGTTCGCCCGAATGGGCCTCGTTGGATTCCCGGTTGGGGATAGCCTGATTCTTACCGCTCGCCGAAATCACTGCGCGGGAGAATTCGGACGATTCTGTTGGGAAATATCACCTGATCCTTCTGTCGAAACGGGGTGATGTTCACAATTCGCGTAGCGGTAGGCGGCCAGGGTCGGTGGCGTGAACAGGCACGGACGATCCTCCGATTCGCCGGGAATTGCTGTCCCCGGCATCTACCAGCAGATTTACCGAGTCCGAAGCGGCTTGCCGCACTTCGGTGGAAGTGCACAACGGGCGCGGCTCGCATTGTGTACTTCGAACATTCGTGATGTCCGGTGATCTCGGTAGAGTCGGCAATCGGCACCGGAAATGGATTCTGCCGCCCTTTTCGCTCCCTAGCCGATGAGGAATTGTCATGACCCGCATGAGGACGAGCGCGATGTATTCGGGCCGAGCGCCCGTGCGGACCGCGACGCAGCCGGTGCACCCGACCACGCTGGTGCGGTCCGTGGTGGACGGCCTGGACCTGACGGCCGTCGCGGGCCGGATGGATGGCCGGCTCCGGGCGGATCTGGTCGAACTCGTGCGATGCAGCGTGCACGAACTGACCGAGACGTCTGCGGGCGCGGACCCGGAGCCGGTCACCGATCGGATCGAATCGATCGCCCGCGGCTGGGCCCAGCGGGACCTGCCGGTCGAGATCCTGCATCGAGCCGTCCACGCGGCGGTATCGTCGTGCCTGCAGTGGTGGGCTCGCGGCGTCGTCTGGTCGGACGGGCGAATCGTGCGTACCGAGGGGGCCGGTCTGATCGATGTGCTGCGCACCCTCTCGGCCGCGGTCGCCCGCGGTTACGCCGCGGAGGTCCGCGCGATGACCGCCGAGGGCCGCGTCGCGGCGGCGACGCTGGCCTCGGGTCTGCTGGCCGGATGCGCCGACGGCACGCGAACCGCCGGATATGCTGCGGGACTGTCGAATTCGTATCTGGTCGTCGCCGTCGCGATCGGCGCGCATCCGCAGGAGAGCGATCCGCGGCTGGACGCCCGCGTGGTCGCCCGCCGCAAACTGCGCCGTATCCAGGCCGAACTCGCGACCGGCTGCCGCCCGCGTCCCCTGTCCCTGCTGAGCGTCGACGGCGGCACCATCCTGATCCCCGCCGAGGCTCCGGCCGGTGACGCCGACCCTGCCGCGGTCGAACAGCGGGTGAGTGAGTGGATCGATCGGCTCGCACACGTCGCCGGTGCGCCGGTGCGGGCGACGTTCATCGAGGCCGAACAGTCCGCGATCCCGAAGGCCGCGGATCTGGCACACGAATTACTGGATCTCGCGGTGCATCTGGGCCGCGGTCCGGGTCTGCACCGATTTCGAGATCTGGCCTGCGAGTACCAGTTGTCCCGACCGGGCCGGGCCAACCTGCGGATCCGGTCGGTGCTGGATCCGCTGCGCGGTGAGCCGACTCTGCTCGACACCCTGCGCGCTTACCTGGGCTCGCCCGGAACCCAGGAAGCGGTCGCCCGGCAGCTCGGGATATCGGTCGGCACACTGCGGCGGCGGCTCGTGCGCATCGAGGCGCTGACCGGCCTGGATCCGGAGACCGCGACGGATTCGTGGCAGCTGCGCTCGAGTTTGGTCGCGCGCATCGTGACCGGGACCGCACTGCACAAAGCAGGATGAACACAGCGGATTGACACCGAGTCGTTGTCATTCCCCCCTGGAATCGCGCGCCATAGTGATCGTATGGGCAACAGTGACCAGATGGCCAATCAGGAATCCGTCGCCGACACACTTCGCCCGCTGCTTCGCGCCGCCTTCGGGCCGGATCCGGGGGTGGCGTTCGAATTCTGGGACGGCAGTGCGATCGGCGCGGCCGGCGCCTCGTACGGCACGCTGCGGGTGCGTTCCAAGGAGGCGATCAGTCATCTGGTCTGGGCGCCTGGCCAATTGGGCCTGGGACGCGCGTTCGTCTCCGGCACAGCGGATCTCGACGGCGATATCTTCGAGATGATGCGCGCGCTGCGGTCCTCGTCCCCGCGCACCCCGGGCGCGGGGATCGGCATGGGTCCCGCGGCGATCTACCAGGCGATCGGCGCGGCGCGGCGGCTCGGCGCACTGGGGCGTCCGCCCGAGCCGCCCCCGGAGGAGATGCGTTCCCGCAGCGGTGGATTGCACACCCGCCGGCGTGATGCGGCCGCGATCAGCCATCACTACGACGTGGGCAACGACTTCTACCGCCTGGTGCTCGGGCCGAGCATGACCTACTCCTGCGCGCGATTCGCCGGTGCGGGGGAGCAGCCCGACGACACGATGTCCCTGGCCGACGCGCAACGCGCCAAACACGATCTGGTCTGCCGCAAGCTGGGTCTGGATGCGAGGTCCGGGATGCGCCTGCTGGACGTGGGATGCGGCTGGGGCTCGATGGCCATCCACGCGGCCGCGACCTACGACGCGCAGGTGGTCGGGGTGACGCTGAGCCACGAGCAGGCCGAGCTCGCACGCAAACGCGTTGCCGCCGAAGGACTTTCCGATCTGGTCGAGATCAGGCTGGCGGACTACCGGGATCTGCGCGGCGAACGGTTCGACGCGATCTCCTCGATCGGCATGTTCGAACACGTCGGCTCCAAGCGCGCCGCGGAGTACTTCACCACGATGCACGCGCTGCTGCAGCCGCAGGGCCGTCTGCTCAACCACGCCATCTCCTCGATCGGCGGTTCGGTGATGTCCGGCCGCTCCTTCGTCGGGCGGTACGTGTTCCCGGACGGTGAACTGATCGATGTCGGCCAGGTCGTGCTGGCCATGGAACGCGCCGGATTCGAGGTTCGTGATGTGGAAGGGCTGCGCGAGCACTACGCGCTGACCCTGCGCGGCTGGGTCGCCAATCTGGAACAGGAATGGGATCGGGCGGTCGAACTCGCCGGTGCGGGGCGTGCCCGGATCTGGCGGTTGTACATGGCGGCTTCGGCATTGGGCTTCGAGGACGGCAGCCTGGGGCTGCATCAGGTGCTGGGCGTCGTACCCGGCAGTGCGGGCGGTTCGGGGATGCCCGCCACCCGGCGCGCGTGGGGCTGAGCAGAGCGCGGCGACAGGCTGCGCCGAACACGGTCTGGATCGGCCCCGGGATGGCTACACTGCTGGGCGAGTCGGCGGCAGATCACCCCGGAATCCGGTGCGCGGTCGGCGGCTCGACCGATGTACTGCCCCCGTCACAGTGAGGTGATGTCTTGTCCGTTCGAGGAACCGTGCTGCTCGCGGCGCTCACATGCGCCGTACCGATAGTTGGTGCGGCACAGGCCCACGGTGCCCCCGCGGCCGGGGCGAACGGCGGCTGCTCGCAGGGCGGCGTGATGACCGGCCGGCTGATTCCCGGTACCGGCAGCGCCGGACAGAACATTCAGCGCGAGGTCACCCTGAGCGATTGCGCCAGCCCGCTGCTGCCCGGAATTCACGCCGGGGTGTTCGGGGTGAGCATTCCGTGGAACGTCACCACGGCGCCCACCACGGCCCGGTTGAGCTGGTCGGACGGCAGCGTGAGCACCGCGACCGGATACGGCAACGGGACGTGGCGCATCACCGCGGGCCCCGCGAGCGGACATGCCATCCAGCTCGAGGTCGCCGACACCTGGAACGGGTGGTACCTCAGCCCCGCCGACGTAACGGTCACTCGCGCGCAGTTCGTGTCCTGAATTCATCACGCCCGCAAGGGCTTTCCGATCCGATCAGGCGGGCCCGAGCGCGCGCCGGGCACCGGCCCGCGGCACCGCGCCGTGATAGAAGTATCTGCCCAGGCCGATGGTGAAGATCAGGATCCCGTACAGCGAATGTTCCACCGAGGCGGTGAACAGCGACCGGCTCCGCAGGTAGCGCGAGGCGAACAGCCAGCCACCCACACCGCTGGCGGCGACGGAGAACCAGTTGCCGAAGATGATGTGCACGTATCCGAACGCCGCGGCACTCGCGGCGACCATCCCCGGCCCCTCACCGAAAACCGGTGCGTACCGGTGGAACAGGAACGACCGGAACACCAGTTCCTGCGGATACACGCTCAGCGCCGGATACAGCACCATCACCGCGAGCCACAGCCAGGGATTGCGGCGCGGCAGATCGAACAGATCCTCCCGCCGCAGCACGGTGGTCGCCGCGGTGAGCGCCAGGGCGTTCGCGCCCGCCGACACCGCCATCGAACGCGCCTGTTCGCCGAACGCGTCGCTGCGCCACAGGGAGGTCCGGTCGAAGCCGGGGGAGCGCCGCAGGTAGATCGTCGCCCCGGTGGCCAGCGCGAGCAGTGCCGGAATCGGCGGCTTACCGCGCAACACCGCGTTGTAGGCGGTGGTGCCGCCGAAGAACAACGCCGCGTACTCGGCGGCCAGATACACCCGCCGCCATCGTCGAATTCTCATGCGCACACCGCCGTTTCGCGAAAGTCGTCGCTCGTGTCTAGGTGACCGGAAGCAGCTCGGGGCGTTTGGCGCCGAGCCGGTTTCCCGAGGAGACACCGCGGATGCGGCGGCCCACCCAGGGGATGAGATGGCGTGTGGCCCAGCGCAGTTCGTCGCTGAGCACGGCGGGGCGCGGGTGATTCGGATCGGGCGGCAGCGCGGTGCGCCAGGTGGCGTCCGCGCCCGGGAGCCCGAGACCGTCGGCGACCGCCCGGCTGACCAGTTCGTGGCCCAGCGAATTCAGGTGCAGCCGGTCGTCGGTCCACACCCGTCGATCGGTGGTGGCGGGCACGGGTTCGAAGTCGATCACGGTCACCCGATGCCGGGCGGCGACGGTACGCAAGGCGATGTTCATCTCCCGGACGCGTCCGGACAACGGCCGAACCAGCGGAGCGACCGCGCCGATATCGGGAAAGGTGAAGGTGACCACTTGCGCGCCGATGGCGGCGAACGCCGCGAACATGCTCTCGATATCGGCCAGTACGGCGTCACGGTCGTATCGCGGCCGCAGCAGGTCGTTCATCCCGGCCACCACGGACACCAGATCGGGCTTCATCGCCAACGCCGGAGCCAGCTGTTCCGCGCGGATCTGGTTCGCGCACCGGCCGCGAACGGCCAGGTTGGCGTAGTTCAGGCCGGAATGCAGCCGGTCGAGCACCTGTGCGAGGCGGTCCGCCCAGCCGAGTAGCCCGCCGCTGCCGTCGGGGTCGCCGACCCCTTCGGTCTGCGAATCGCCGAGCGCGACGTAGCGGGTGAACTGTGGTGTTCGAGAGGGACTCGACCTGGTCATGCTCGGCCTCCGGGATCGGTTCGACGCGCGGGGCTCGGCGCCGAGCGATCCGGGTGTTCAGGGACGGGAACATTCAATAGATACACCAAGCAGCACTAGCTGTCCCGCCGGTTCGTCGGCTGTTCACTCAGCCCAGGACGAAGGGCAGCTTCCCGGCCAGATCGCCCAGCTCGACGCGTTCGCTGTCGCTGGGCGCGCGGCGGCCGGTGCCGATCAACAGGGCGTCCCGGTCCGAGAGCGCGGGCGGGAACGTGGCGCCGGTGACCTGCTCGAGCATGTGGCGCGCGTGGGCCAGGCTCTCGGCCGGCGGCTCGGGTTCGCCGGGCAGCTGTGCGATCAGGTCGAGGTGGTGCAGGGTCCACTCCAGCACATAGGCGTCGAGATAGTCGGCGGCGGTGAGCACCTCGCCGCGGGTGGCGATGCGCCGGTCCGGATCGGCGAGTTCGGCCGCGCGACCGGCAGCCGATCCGACGTCGTCGAAGTGCAGTTTGAGCAGTTGCGGTTCCTGATAGGCCGCGGCCAGCCGGACGATCAGCGCATCGAGCGGATCGTCGCCGGTGGGCGTCGTGGTGTCGATTTCCCAGTACGACAGCGCGGTGCGCGTCGGTTCGGCATCGGCGGGGGTGACCAGGGTGATCAGGATGTCCTGGGCACCGATCAGCAAGTGACACACCAGATCTCGCACCAGCCATCCGGTACACCCGGAGGGCAGTGCGAAATCCTCGTCGTGCAGTTCGGCGATCGTGGCGCGCAGCGCCGACCACGAGCGTGAGAAGAGGTCCACGGCCGCAAGCTAGCAGCGCGGGGTGCGGGCTGCGACCGTTTCCGGATCCGGCGAACCGGAGATTCCGGGCCGGGCCGAGGTGATCGGGTGCAAGGGCTACGCCGGCCCGGTCGAGCTGATCACGATGGCGGTCAGGATCACGGTCGCCAGGACGATCGGGATCAGGAACCCGAGTGCCGCGGGCCGCTGGAACAGCGGTTTGCCCGGGTCCATCGGGCGGCCCGGCATCCCCGGAACCGGCGGCGCGAGCTTGGCGATGTTGTTGTAGGCGAACAGATTGAACAGCATCGTCAGCGGGTTGATGAACATCGACATCGGGCCCCACCAGCCCAGCCACACGCTTTCCAGGGTCATCCGCCGATAAGTGGCCAGGCCGCAGTCGCGGCAGAACGGTCCCGGCATCCGGAGGAACTGCATGAAGACCAGGAAGCCGCGATGCCCGCGCACATCGACCACCGCCGCCGGAGTGGCGCCGCAATGCGCGCAGTACAGCATGGGCTGCTGCTGCGCCATCATCGGCTGCTGGCTCTGCTGTGGAAAGCCTTGCAGCGCACCAGGATTGGTCATAAGTATACCCCTACCCCCGATCACGGCGAGGTCGCCGTGATCGATCCGAAAGAAATTGAACCGAAAGAAGCTGGGCGCGAATGTTACCCGGACGATCCGCAGGTCGCCAGCTCCTTTTTCCAGGCGTGATCACGGGGTCGAAAGTTCGGTGAAACTGTCTGGAGTGCAAAGGAATTGGAGTTCGCAGGATTCGATCGTCAGGTAGGGGTGCCGGTGCGGATATCGATCGACGGAGTGATCATCCCTCGACCATGCACGTGATTCGATTGTGTATGGTCGCGAGAGTAGGTTCGACAGTACGAAGGAACGCCATGACCGCAGCCCCGCCGCGCCCGAAACAACTCGACTCCCCGATCCTGCCGAAGATCTTCAAGATCATGGGGCGAGCCCAGGTCTGGGTCTATCGCCGCACCGGCGGGCGGATCGGCGGAAAGTGGCGCGTGGGAGCCGGTTTCCGCAAACCGGTGCCGACCCTGCTGCTCGAACATCGCGGCCGCAAATCCGGCGCCACCTACACCACGCCGCTGCTCTACATCGCCGACGGCGCGGACACGATCATCGTCGCCTCGCAGGGCGGTCGCGCGACGAATCCGCAGTGGTACCACAATCTGCGCGCGAATCCGGACACGCACGTCCAGATCGGCCGTGAGCGTCGCGCCGTGCACACCGTCGTCGCGGATGCCGACCAGCGCGCCCGCCTGTGGCCGCTGCTGGTGGACGCCTACGCCGACTTCGACACCTACCAGGCCTGGACCGAACGCGAGATCCCGGTCCTGATCCTGCGACCCCGGTGAGTTGGGGCAGAGCCGGACTCAGCGCGGCCCGATGAGCGCGATCGCGGTTTCCACTGCGACGTCGACGATTTCGGAGATGTCGCCGCCCGCCTCGACGGTGGAGGCGATGAGTTCGCGGTAGCCGCCGTAGAGGATGGTGGCCATCGCGCGCGAGGGCGGGTGCAGTTCGGCCGACTGGAATTGCGGTGTGGCGGTGAGGTTTCGGATCAGCGCCACGAACGCCTCACCGGTCGTCCGGTGCAGTTCGCGGGCGTCGTCGCCGAGGGCGGGGATGTCGCGAATCCAGGCCAGGGTGATGGACGGGTCGTGCTGGGAGGCGGCGATCCACGCCTCGATCGCCTGCCGGACCTGCGTGCGCCACGGAGCCGACGGGTCGACGGCCTGATAGATCTGCCGGATCGTATCGCTGTTGCGTTCGGCCAGCAGTTCGATGAAACAGTCCTGCTTACCGCTGAAATGTTCGTAGAAGGTCCGGCGTGAGGTGCGGGCCTCCCGGACCACGTCGGCGACGGTGGTCTCCCGGTAGCCCTGCCTGCGCACCGCCTCGGCCATACCGTCGAGCAGACGGCGCCGGAATCCCGACTCGGCCGCGGCGGGGTGGGAAGCGGGATCGGCGCGGGTCACCGTACCGAGGGTAGTGTCCGCGCCCGCGGGCGACCACATTCGCCGCCCGCATCCCGTTCCCGCCGGCCCGGTGCTCAGGCGTTGGCCTCGGCCTGTGCGACCGCGCCGGCCGCGGGCCGGGCGGCGCGGCGGTGGACCACCGCGCGGCCCCTGCGGGTGGGAGCCAGTGCCACACCGCGGAAGTGCGCGCGTTCGTCCGGTGCGTCGGTGGGCTCGAGCGTGAAATCCCTTAGCAGCGTGCGCAATACGACGTTCATCTCCAACGTGGCGAATGCGGCTCCGATGCAGCGGCGCGCGCCGCCGCCGAACGGGATCCAGCTGAACGTGCCCGGCCGCGCCCCGAGGAACCGATCCGGATCGAAGGCACGAGCCCGCGGGAACAACTCCTCGTTGTCGTGCATCAGCCGAATGCTGATCAGCACGTTCTGCCCCCTCGGCAGCGTCCACCTGCCCAGTTGCAGCGCCTCGGCGCGGATCTGACGCGGGGTCACATCGATCACCGGCCGCACCCGCTGCACCTCGAGCAGGGCCGCCTCGCGCAGTTCCGAACCGCCCGCGTCCACCTCGGATACCAAGCGGCGCAGCACATCCGGGTGGCGGCGCAGTCGCTCGACGGTCCAGGCGAGGGTGGTCGCGGTGGTCTCGTGACCGGCGGTGAGCAGGGTCAGCAGCTCGTCGGCGATCTCGCTGCGGGTCATGGCCGTGCCGTCGTCGTAACGGGACTGCAGCATCATCGCCAGCACGTCGTCGCGGCCGTCGAGTCCAGTGGCCTCGGCCCGATCGATCAGGCGGTCCACGATCCGGTCGTAGCGGCGGCGATGAGCGGCGAATCGTGCCCAGGGACCGAAGCGGCCCAGGAACTCTCGCGGTATCGGGAGTGCGACCAGTGCGGAGCCGAGCAGGACGATCTTGGGTAGTACCGCGCGCAGTTCGTCGAATTCCGCGCCGTCCGCCCCGAAGACCGCGCGCAGGATCGCGTTGAGGGTGATCCGCATCATCGAGTCCATCGTGGCGAATTCCCGGCCCGAGGGCCAGGAGGCCATCTCCCGGACCGTCTCCTGCTCGATCATCTCCTCGTACGCCTTCAACCGGCGCCCGTGGAACGGTGGGGTGAGCAGTTTGCGCTGCTTGCGGTGTTCGTCGCCGGTGATCGAGAACAGTGAGCCCGGCCCGAGGACCTGGCCGAGATTCACGTCGATGTTGTCGGCCACCTCCGGGCCTGCGGTGAACAGCGCCTTCACCTCGGCCGGATCGGACAGTACGACCGTGCGCCCCAGGCGTGGGGTGGCGACGGTGAACGCCGAGCCGTAACGATCGTGCAGGCGACGCCAAGCGCGGGTGCGCCCGGCCAGAATCTCCAGGTTCTGCACGAAGCCCGGCGAGGTCGGGCCGTCGGGCAGTCTCACTGTGGTCATGCGTGACCCCTCCCACCGTGGTACGTCTCTGTACCAGGGGTACGGTACGCGAACGTACCGCAGCGCGGCAAGGGCTGTGGCCGATCAGCGCCAGAGACGGCGGCAGGGCAGGGGACGCAGATCGGGCCGGATCTTGCGATCCACCGTGATGGCCAGTCCGCTGCGCACCGCCGCGGAGGCGAATTCGCATGCCTCGGTGTATGTTGCCGCGTATTCGAGAACGAGACCGCCGGTAGCGCCGGGGTTTTCGAAATACACGATGACCCGGCGGGTCGGCCGGTCACTGCACGTGCAGTTGCCGTATGCGTGATGCGTCGTGCCCGTCATATGAATGCTCCTTTGCATCGCGCTCCGAACGATCCGGACGACGGATCATCGAAGCGACGGCGACGCATTCCACGGTAAATTCGCCGGCCCGTGGTGAACAGGTTTCAGGACTCTGTTTTGGCAGGTCACAGCGTCCCCTACGTCGACTTAGTGCACGCGGACATCACAAGCGGCGCATCGGGCCTTAGAATGCCCGGCCTCGCATGGGAACCTGACCGCCGCGTCGACGTACGGCGCAGCGTGTTCCTACTGCCTGTGCATCGGTCACCGGGGCAACCATCGGTCGGGCTCGGCTATCGCTTTGTGTGGCAAGGGGATTGCATCTTGCCGAACGGTAGGGCGGGCTCGTTCGGGCGCACTGTGGGTGAGGTCGGGACGACGCATGCTTTTCGGCGGTGCTACTCGCTGTCCGGGCGAGCCCGAGGGGGTTCAGCCCGAAGGCGTGGTCCGCTCGCCGTAGACGGTGATCCAGATCGTGCGGCCCAGGGTGCGGGCGAGCAGGTCGTCGTCGGGTGCGGGATCGGCGAGAAATGCGTACTGGATGGAGCGTTCGACCATGGCCGTCAGCACGATCGCGGTCGTGACGGGGTCGATCGAGGCATCGATGCGGCCCTGCTCCTGTTCCCGGATCAGCCGCTCGCACACCACGGTGACGAAGCGGGCGATCCGGCCCTGCCAGTACGCCCCGACCTCGCGGTCGTAGGCGGCGACCTCGATGAGCGCCTGCAGCAGATGTCCGTGGGCGCGGGCGCCGGCGATCATCGCGTGCATGGCCGCGCGCACGCCGGGCTCGCCCTCGGAATGGTCCTCGGACCACCAGCGTTCGGCGGTGCCGAACAGATCGGCGGTGGCGAGCTCGGCCATCCGGATCAGCAGGCGGCTCTTGTCCGGGAAGTATCGGTAGAAGGTGGACCGCGCCATATCGGCCTCGGCGGCGATGCGCTGCACGGCGATCTCGGTGAAGGCGGTCCCGTCGGCCAGCAGTCGATCGACCGCGGCCAGGACCCGGCGTTCGATGGCCTCCCGATGTCCGTCGCGCTGCCCGCGCGCCCGGGAGGTCCGGGTCAGCGAGGGCATGAGCGGTGTGTTCCGAGTGGTGCGGGCATGCGGCCATTGTGCCGTAGAGATCGGCGGCGGTGTCGATTCCGGGGCGCTTGACATCATTGCGCCGACCTCTCATCCTCCTTAATGTAGGACATAGTGTCCGAACATAGTGTCCCGTCATCCTGGGAGGCGTCGTGGGCGCAGAACACGCCGATGTTGTGATCGTCGGAACCCGTTGTGCCGGAACGGCTACCGCGATCGCGTTCGCGCGAGCCGGGCGCCGGGTGATCGGCCTGGACAGTTCCTCGTTCCCCTCCGAGACGTTGTCGACGCATCTGCTGTGGTCCTCCGGGGTGTTCGAACTGCGGCAGCTCGGCGCGCTCGAGCGGGTCCGCGCCCTGGGTGCGCCGCCGTTGACCACGGGCATGGCGGTCGGCGCCGGACATACCGTGGCCGCACCGTTCACCCCGTACGGCGGCATCGACTACTCGATGTGCGTGCGCCGGGTGGGATTGGATGCGGCACTGGTGGATACGGCCCGCGCGGCCGGCGCCGAACTGCGCGAGCAGGTCCGGGTCGATGAACTCCTCTGGGAGAACGGGCGCGCGTGCGGTGTGCGGTACCACGATCGCGACGGAACCTCGCACGAGATCCGCGCCCGCCTCGTCGTGGGCGCGGACGGGCGGCGCAGCACCGTCGCGAAACAGGTCGGCACGGCCGCGCCGTACCGGCGATCGCCCAGTGGGCGGGCCTGCTGCTACGGCTACTGGGAGGACACCGCCGATCAGGACCGCTCGATCGCCGCGCAGTGGCGAGCCGGGCAGTTGCTGGGCACCGCGTTCCCGTGCGACGACGGGCTGGTGCTGTGCCTGATCCAGCCGCCGGCGCAGATGGCGCCGCGTGGCGTCGGCCGCGCCGAGCAGTCCTACCGCGACATGATCGCCGAAATCCCCGGACTGGCAACGAGATTGACCGGAGCCACCCTGCGCGGGCGGATTCGCTCGGCGGTGGACATCGCCTCCTATTTCCGCCGCTCCACCGGGCCCGGCTGGGCGCTGCCCGGCGACGCCGGGCACTTCAAGGATCCGGTGACCGCGCAGGGAATTCGCGACGCCCTGCGCTACGGCAGACTGCTCGGCGAATCCACCGCCACCGTGCTCGACGATCCGGTCGCCCTGGACCGGCGTCTGGCCGAGTGGGAGCTGCGCCGCGAGGCCGACTGCCTGGAGATCTACCAGTACACCAACCGCCTCGCTCGTGGCACCGAGATGAACCCGCTGGAAATCGAGCTGTATCGCGAGGCCGCAGCCGATCCGGCACTGGCCGTCGCGGTGATGGAAACGATCTCGCGCGTGCGCGCACCCCGTCACATGATCGACCCGCCCCGCAAACTCCTGCTCGCAGCGCGGGCCCTGCGCCACGCCGACGATCCCCGAACAGCCCTCGAGGCGATCGCCCTCGAGGCCCGCGACACGGTCACCGAACGCTTCGAACGCACCCGAGCACACCATTCCGGCCTGCCCCCGCTACCCGCGGTGTCCACGGAATCCGTTCCCGCTGAGACGCATTCATAACGCGGTCCTTCGACCACTCCGCCACCGGTTGTGCGAGCCGCGACGCCGACTCGGCGGAATCTGCTGCCACGCAGCGGATAGCGACGTCACGGGAATGTCGCCCGGATGTGTCCTTCCGGCAGAAGCGATCCGCGACGCGGCCCGGAAACTCGGCTGCGATCCGGTCGATGACGTCACCGGATACGGCGGGGAACTCGTCGGGATCTTCACCGTGCCGCACACCCGGCTCGAGGATCGCGACCGGATCCAGCGGGACGTCGACCGTATGTCCGATCACCCGCCGAGTGGTCGACTCGGTGTGGCGAAACGGGCGATCCGGGCGATGTAGTGACAGTGCACGACGGTGTGCGACGCGGTACTGGTGAGCTCTCCAGTAAGGCTGTGGGCGGCGGAAATTCGCTGGTGGCGGCGTTACGTTCGGATTATCGCCGGGCAGTGGCGCCGGGCCGATGGGAGTGCGCGCAGATGGTTACCGAAGTTGTCGAGACCACCGTGGATATGCCGGTTCCGCTCGATCGGATCTGGGCAGCCCTGACCGATCCGGCCACCTATGCGCGGATGTTCCGGGGGATCGGGGACTGTCGACCGGTCGTCAGCGCGAATGAGCTGCGGGAATTGGAATTCCGTGTCGGCACGCTGGACGCCGGTGTGCGCCGGGTGGACGTGCGGTTGATCCTCGGTCGGCCCTACCGGGATTTCGAGCTGTACTGTCCCACGCTGGGCAGCCTGGCCTCGGTGCGCCTGGGCGCGCGGCCGGATCACACCCATGTGGTGGTGACCGTCTTCGCTCCCGGACGTGTGCATCCCGCGGTGCCGGGCCTGCCGAATTCGGCTGTGTCGGAATGGATTCTGGCAGGGTTGCGTAGGGTGGGCGAGTGTTGCGCGGGTGCGCGCACCGCCGTGGTGCAGGACGGAACCGGTGCGCCGGTGCGTCGGCAGGTGGTCGTGGCACGGCAGATGCTGGCCTCCGGAGTGGTGCGCGCTCATCGGCTCGATCACGGGCTGCGGCAGCTGGCCGGTCTGGCCAAATGGGGGCTGAGCCTGGCGGGAGGCTATGCCACGGCCGCGGGCTGCACCCCGGGGCAGAACTGCCTGATCGACGATCGGACCCACCGCACCTTCGCCGAGGTGCACCGGCGCACCAATGCGCAGGCCCGCGCACTGCTCGCGCTGGGGATCGACCAGCACCACACCGTGGGACTGTTGAGCCGCAACCACATCGCGACCGTGGAGGCGATGGTCGCCGCGGGCAAGGCGGGCGTGGATCTGATCCTGCTGAATGCCGGACTGTCCGGACGCCAGCTCGACGAGATCGCCCAGCGCGACCGGATCTCGGTGCTGCTGCTGGACGCGGAGCTGGAGCACCTCGTGCAATACCTGCACCCGGGAATCCAGCGGTTCACCATCGACGGCGATCCGCCAACTCCGGAACGCACCACACTGGAGGAACTGGCGGCGCACTCGCCCGGCGGCTGCCGCCGCCCCGCCCGACCGGGCCGGCTCATCGTGCTGACCTCGGGGACGAGCGGGACGCCGAAGGGCGCCCGCCGACCGCACCCGGCCGGGCTGGATCCCGTGGCGGCCGTGCTGTCCCGGATTCCGCTGCGGATGCAGGAGACGATGCTGATCGCCTCGCCGCTGTTCCACACCTGGGGGCTGGGCATCCTGCAACTGAGCACGGCGTTGCGAGCCACGGTCGTGCTGCAGCGGCGCTTCGACGCCGAGGCGTGCCTGCGCGCGGTGGCCGAGCATCGGGTGCGCACGCTGGTCCTGGTTCCGACTCTGCTGCAACGGATTCTGGAACTTCCGCCGCATGCGCGGGCCCGATACGACACCTCCTCGCTGGAGATCGTCGCCTGCGGCGGCGCGCCGCTGCCCGGGGGGATGGCACTGCATTTCATGGACGTGTTCGGCGAGGTTCTCTACAACGTCTACGGATCCACCGAGGTCTCCTGGGCGACCATCGCCACGCCGCGCGATCTGCGCGAATCGCCCGAGACCGTCGGCCGCCCACCGGCCGGGACGACCGTGGCCGTGCTGGGCCAGAACATGCTGCCGGTCCCGGTCGGTGTGGTCGGCCGGATCTTCGTGGGCAATCCGATGCTGTTCGACGGATACGTCAACGCCGCGCCGCCCGACGAGGTCGGTGGTCTGCTGGACACCGGCGATCTGGGCTATCTGGACGTCGCACACCGGTTGTTCGTGGCCGGGCGGGGCGATGAGATGGTCATCTCGGGCGGGGAGAAGTTCTTCCCGCGCCCGGTCGAAGAGGCGCTGGAATATCTGCCGCAGGTGCGGGAGGCGGCGGTGGTCGGCGTGCCGGACGCCGATTTCGGTCAGCGAATGGCGGCATTCGTGGTCAAGACCGAGGGCAGCGGACTGGATGCGCAGATGGTGCGCGATTACATTCGCAACCGGCTGGGCCGTTTCGCGGTGCCGCGCGATGTGTCGTTTATTCCGGCATTACCGCGCGGTGAGACCGGAAAGATACTCAAGCGTCTGTTGATCATGCCGAATTCCGGCGCCTCGCAGATTATCTGACGGGACTATCCGGCCGGGTCGACGGTATCGCCGTCACCGGCACCGAAGCGCTCGCGCGCACGAACAATCGGCGACCCGCGGATACGGCATTCACCGCGACCTCCGCCATTCCGGCCGAAACATCGATATCGGTGATTCGGCCCCGGAATTCGATATCGGCGACGCTCGCCGGGCCGCGCACACAATAATGGCTGAATTCCGCCCGGTAGGAGGTGACCGCGGCGGGATGTCCGAACCGGGAGCCGAGGTATCGCGCCATCCAGCCGAATCGGAGCAGACCCGGGGCCGCCCCGGCCGCCGAGATCCGATACGGGAGCCCGTCGTGCACGAGCCGGCGGAATCCGGCGACGTCGCTGTGCCGTGGCCGAATGATGCTGTGCGGCAACTCGTCTCCCGGTCCGAGTCGATGGAGTTCGAGAGATCCTTGTCGGTCGTGCGGCGTGTGGGTCGCCGGGTGCAGCCGGGCCCGCGCGGTCTCCAGCGCCGGGGAGGTGGCGATGCGGTGCCGGAAGCGGTGCCCGCAGGACAGCAGTGTGCTCGTGCCGAGCTGCACCACGACTCCCGATTTGTCGGTGAGAACTGTTGTGACGCAGAACTTCTCGTAATCGCTGAATTGTTCCGCCGATTCGATGTACACATCCGTGGCGATCACGTCCCCGGCGACGAGCAACCGGCCGATCTGCAGCGTCTGATCGGTGTGCAACAGCCGCACCGGCCCCGCGCCGTCCAGCAGCGTGGGCAGGATCCGGCGCTCGGCGCGCAGCAACAGCATCGAGGCGAAGGTGGGCGGTGCGGCCAGTCCCGCGAATCCCAGTGCCACCGCGGCCGCCGGATCGGTATGGGCCGGATGGTCGTCGCCGATCAGCTGGGCGAAGCGACGGATGTGCTCGGGCCGTACCAGGCAGTGCTCCGCGAACGGTGCTCGTCGGTCGTCGGGAAGATCAAGCCGGACAACGGGATTCGTCGTGCCAGAGTGCATGGGATCTCCTCGGTGCACCGTACGGTGCGCGGCGGTGTTGGTTCGTCCGCCGGGCCCAGTGCCCGGCGGTGGGCCACCGCCGGGCACGGACCGGACTCCGCGGATGAGGTAGCGCGGAGTCATCGATCCGCGCGGACGATATCGGCGAACCGCAGCGGTCCGGGGGAGTCACCGCTGTGTGCGACGCATCGGCCGTGCGGAAGATCGCGAACGGTCGTGGCGCTCGGCCGTGCCCACCGGACGGGGTTGGTCCGTCCGGTGGGCCGGGCGCCACATATCAGCGCGCGCTCATCGCCGACCCGACATCGGTGAGCGCTGCAAACGCCGGATAGGTGGCATTTCGCGACGCCGTGCGGGTTTCGGGAATGGTGGGGCAACCCGCCGGTGTCGCGTATCCGGGTGGTCGAGCACATTCCCGACATTAACGGCTGGAAGTCGAAATGACATCACCATTGTGGCAATGCCCAGGGGAATCCGGTGATCGCCTCGGTATCGGTACGAATGACATCCGTCGGGATAACGACGGGAAACGGCGTCCGATGGAATTCATGCCGGAGATTCCGGTATCGGAAAGTTCGATTTGGGAAGGACATCCAGATGATCAGTGTGCTCCTGGACATCGTGCACGTGATATTGGGGACCGGCAGTGCGGCGGTCACCGGTAGCGCGAATACCGGCAGCGCGTTCCTGTTCGGCTGACCGGCCGTTCGGCGGTGTCGCGCCTGCCGGGTCGTCCCTGGGGCGGCCCGGCAGGGTCCGGACACCGTGTGGCGCCGGATCAGTAGGCGATGAAGAGGATCTCGTCGCGACTGTAGTTGTGGTCCGGGTGCTTCTCGGCGAGATGGGATTGCGTCTTCTCGATCAGGTCGTCTTCGTCCGTGCCGCGGATGTACTCCCCGCACGGGCAGTTGAGTCGTGTCTTCATGGAATCGCTTCCTTTCGCGATGCGGTGCCGCCCGCGAGGGACGGCGCCGTCGATCTCAGTGCCGATTCAGTATGCGATGTGCCACATGGTCGATCGACCGGGCCCCATCGGTGAGGGTTGCGTATCCCTGTGCGGCACTGAGCACTGCGCCCGTGTAGAGGGCTTCGAGGTGCTCGGCGGCAGCCGGATCCGCCTCGGGTCCGAGCGCTGCCCGGATGCGCAGGTGGATCTGCGCTTCGTTGTGTGAGCTGAGCCCCGGGACGTCGGTTCGCTCGGCCTCGGAGCGGGTGGGATGGCCTGCCTCGTACACGGGACCGTACATGTGTCTGAATACTAGTCCGGACATCATTCATAGACAACGCGAGCGAGTGTCGGCCTCGTCACTCGTACGGCTCGTCCGCGCGGTTCGAGATGCCTCAGACCTGCGGTGCTGCGCCGGGGCGCAGGCGCCGGGAGTGCGGGTGTGTTGATTCGGATTGCTGTCCGAAATACTATCCAGACACATGTCCGAACAAACTCATCAGGACGCGCCATGGCCTACGTGATCACTCAGCGCTGCTGCAACGATGCCAGCTGCGTCGCCGAATGCCCGGTCGACTGCATTCGCCCGCGGCCCGACGAGCCCGGGTTCGCCTCGGCAGAACTGCTGCACATCGACCCCGACACCTGTATCGACTGCGGCGCCTGCGTCGAGGCATGCCCGGTCGAGGCGATCCACGCCGAGGAGGATCTGCCGCCCGGTCTCGAGCGGTACGCGGACATCAACGCCGCGTACTTCCGGCAGCACCCGCTGGATCTGGGAATCACGCCGGTGACGAGTCCGGTCCGGGTGTCGCGGGAACAGGGTCCGCTGCGGGTTGCCGTCGTCGGAACCGGCCCCGCCGCGTGCTACGCCGCCGAACATCTGCTCGGACGCGGCGAGGTGGAGATCGAGATGTTCGACCGGCTGCCCGCACCCTGGGGGCTGGCGCGGTACGGCGTGGCGCCCGACCACTCCGAGACCCGCGGCGTGACGACGATGTTCGCCTCGGCCTTCAAACGCGATGCCGTGCGATTCCATCTGAATGTCGAAGTCGGACGGGATATCTCGCACCAGGAGCTGCTCGGGCACGCGCATGCGGTGATCTACGCGGTCGGCGCGTCGGGGGATCGGCGGCTGAACATCCCCGGTGAGGATCTGCCCGGAAGTCATTCGGCCACCGAATTCGTCGCCTGGTACAACGGCCATCCCGACTACGCGGACAGGCGATTCGACCTGTCCGGGGAGCGGGCGGTGATCGTCGGCAACGGGAATGTCGCACTGGACATCGCCCGAGTGCTCACCGCGGACCCGGATGCCCTCGCGGGCACCGACATCGCCGATCACGCCCTGGATGCCCTGCGCGAGAGCGCGATTCGCGAAGTCGTACTCGTAGGGCGTCGCGGCCTGACTCACGCGGCCTACACCGGTCCGGAGTTCCTGGCCCTGGGCCGGCTCCCGGACGTCGATGTGGTCATCGATCCCGCGGATCTGGACGGCATCGACGCGATACTCGCCGACCCGGCCACCGATCCGGCAGTGCGGCTGAAACTGACGCTGGCGCAGGAATATTCGCAACGACCCAATAGGGGAGCGAACAAGCGGATCGTCTTCCGGTTCCGCAGCTCGCCCCAGGAGGTCCTGGGTGAGGATCGCGCGGAGGCGATCCGGCTGTGCCGCAACGAGATCCGCGACACGCCGGACGGCTCGGTCGCCGTGCCGACCTCGGACACCTCGGATCTGGAAAGCGGTCTAGTGCTGCGCGCGGTCGGCTACCGGGGCGCACCGATGCCGGACGTCCCGTTCGATCCCGCGACCGGAGTCATCCCGAACGATGCTGGGCGAGTGGTGGATTCGACCGGAGCCGAGCAGCCGGGCGTCTACGTGACAGGCTGGATCAAGCGCGGTCCGCGCGGTGTCATCGGCACCAACCGCGGTGATGCGGGTGAGACGGTCTCGGCCCTGGTGGACGATTTCCGCGCCGGACGGCTGGCAACTCCGGCAGGCGACCGCGAGGAACTGCTCACCCTGCTCGAACAGCGTTGTCCGGACCTGGTCGACCGGGACGGCTGGAATCTGATCGACTCCGCCGAGCGGGCCAACGGCGCGCAATCGGGCCGCCCGCGAGTGAAATTCACCCGCGCCGCGCAGCTGCTGGCCGTGGCCCGCCGGACCTAGTGGCAGCGGTGACGGGCCGCGCGGCCCGTCACCGCTTCTCGAACAGCGAGCCCAGTTCCGCGACAGACCAGGGCGGTTGCTGGGCGTGATCGCGGTAACCGATCGCGGTCATCGCCGGGCGCGCGAAGGTGCCGACGAATCCGCCTGCGGCGATGAAGATCTCGCCGGTGACCGCGCGGGCGGCGTCCGAGGCGAGGAACAGGTACAGCGCCGCGGCGTACTCCGGTGGCGGCGCGTCGAGCGAGCCCTGCATGGTGACCTCGTCGAGCAGACCGCGCCGGTGCAGATCGCGGATGTGCTCCTCGTAGTCCGGTCCCGTCGACAGCCGGGTCTTCGCCCCGGGACAGACGACGTTCACCCGGACGCCGGACTGTTTCAGCTCCGCGGCCATGGCCTGACTGAGACTGGTGACCGCACCCTTGCCCGCCGGATATCCGGTGCCGCCGTAGTCGCCGAGGTACGCGAACGAGCCGGTGTTGACGATCGCCCCTGCGCCGCGCTCGGCCATCAGCGGTGCCGCGGCGCGGCAGGTGTGGAACACCGTCGACAGGTGCGAATCGAGCAGCGTGCGCCAATCCTCGCCGCTCACATCGAGAATCGAGGATCGGCGCGGTTCGGCGATTCCGGCGCAGTTGATCAGGATGTCGATGCCGCCGTAGGTCTCGGCGCAGGCGGTGATCAGATTTCCGGCGATCTGCTCGTCGGCCGCCGAACCCGCGATGCCGACCGCTCGCCCGCCCGCACCGACGATGGTCTCGGTGACCTTGCGCACCGACTCCTCGGTGCGCGAGTTCACCACGACGCCCGCGCCGTGCGCGGCGAGCAGTTCGGCGACGGCCCGCCCGACGCCGCTGCCGCCGCCCACGACGACCGCGCCGCGGCCTGCTAGCAAGGGTGCTTCGGTCATGTCCTGCTCCTCACCGTCCCGGCCGCGCCTGGGCGTCCGGGCGAATCTCTGTGCGGGACAGCAAGATACGGGCGACCGCCGGGGCCTCCCGCGCGGCCCACGAGCGACGGATGCCGGAATCGGCGGACCGATTCCGGCATCGAACGGAAATTTCTCAGGCGGGAGTGGCGACGAGTTTGGTCTCGAGATACTCCTCGAAACCGGCCACACCCATCTCCCGGCCGATACCGGACTGCTTGTAGCCGCCGAACGGAGCGTCGGCGTTGTACCACTGGCCGCCGTTGATGCCGAGCGTACCGGTCCGCACACCCGCGATCGCCCGCTCGATGCGCTCCTGGTCGGTGCCCCAGATCGCCCCCGACAGGCCGTACGGGGATTCGTTCGCGATGCGCACCGCGTCTTCGTCGCCGTCGTGCGGGATCACGACCAGCACCGGGCCGAAGATCTCCTCCTGCGCGACGGTCGCGGTGTTGTCGAGTCCGGCGATGACGGTCGGCTCGATGAAGAAGCCGCGGTCGCGATCCGCCGGCCGGCCACCACCGGTCGCGAAGCGCCCGCCCTCGCGTAGCGCACTGTCCAGATAGCCCTGTACCCGCTCGCGCTGACGTGCGGAAATCAGTGGGCCGCAGATGGTTCCGGGGTTGGTCGGATCACCCGCGCCGAGCCCGGCCATGGCCTTGGCCGCGGCGGCGACCGCATCGTCGTAGGACGCCCGCGGCACCACCAGCCGCGTGGTCAGGGCGCAGCCCTGGCCCGCGTGCACCGCGACCGAGAAGGCGGTGAAGCTCGCCGCGCCCGCGATATCGGCATCGTCCAGGACGATCGAGGCGGATTTGCCGCCGAGTTCGAGGAAGGTGCGCTTGAGCGTCGCCGCCGCTCCGGACATCACCGCGCGACCGGTATTGGTGGATCCGGTGAAGGTGATCATGTCCACCCGCGGATCCTCCACCAGGCGTGCGCCGAGCGAATGATCCTGCGAGGTGACGATATTGAGCACACCGGCCGGAATGTCGGTGTGCTCGACGACCAGCTTGCCGAGCACCGCGGCGCACCACGGGGTATCGGGTGCGGGCTTGAGCACGACGGTGTTGCCCGCGGCCAGGGCCGGGCCGATCTTGGCGAGATTGATCTGGTGCGGGAAGTTCCACGGCGTGATCGCCCCGACGACGCCCACCGCCTCGCGGCGGATGACGCGGCGGCTCGAGATGCCCATGGTCTCGCCGAGACCGAGATCGGTCTGCCAGCTGTAACTTTCGGCCAGATCGGCCGCGAAGGACAGATCGGCGACCGGCCCCTCGAGCTGGGGTCCGCTGGTGAGCATCACCGGCGCGCCGACCTCGGCGATGGTGATCTCGCGCAGTTCTTCGATATGGGCCTGCATGGCGTCGCGCAGCTGGCGGACGCAGTGGGCGCGGAACGCGTGATCGCGGGACCAGTCGGTATCGTCGAACGCTGCCCGAGCCGCGGCGATGGCCGCGTCCATATCCTCGGGCGAGGCGTCGGCGGCGTGGCCGAGCACCTCTTCGGTGGCGGGGTTGATCGTCGCGAAGACGCCCGAGCCGCCGGGGACCAGTTTGCCGCCGATCAGCAGGGGAGTGCCGTCCGCGGGGACGAGACCGTTCATCTGTCATCTCCGATGCATGTCTGGACAGGTGTTCGGAATATAATTCGGTTTACCGGCCGGATGCAAGGAGCGCGCGGAAAACTCCATGTGCTCGGGCATTTCGAATTCGGCCGCCGCAGTCGAGGGGAAGTTGTGGCGCGGGGTGTCCGTTGTGGCGAGCTGGTGTCAGTGATACCGTCCAGACACATGTCCAGCTATGTGTCTCTCGGAATTCGGGCCTCGGTCCGGTTCCGAAGGCGCGCGTTCACGAATTCGAGGTGTACGTGATGACCTCGGCCTCTCTGGAGCCGTTCACGTTCGATCCGTACGACTACCGGTTCCACGACGACCCGTACCCGACCTACGAGCGCCTGCGCGCCGATGCGCCGTTGTATCACAACCCGGATCTGGGATTCTGGGCGCTGTCCCGGCATGCGGACGTCATCACCGGATTCCGGGACAATGTGCGGCTGTCGAGTGCGATGGGAGTGTCGCTGGATCCGGCCGCGTGGGGACCGCACGCGCACAAGACGATGTCGTTCCTGGCCATGGACGATCCGCGGCACGTGCGCATGCGCCGACTGGTCTACAAGGGGTTCACGCCGCGGCGCGTCACCGAGATGGACGCCCGCATCCACGAGCTGACCCTGGAGCATCTGGAACCGGCGCTCGAGCGCGGAAGCTTCGACTGGATCGAGGATTTCGCCGGGAAACTGCCGATGGACGTGATCTCCGAACTCATGGGAGTCCCCGAATCCGATCGCGCCGAGGTTCGCCGGCTCGCGGATCTGGTGGTGCACCGCGACGAGGGCGTGCTCGATGTCCCCGTGCCCGCGATCGAGGCGGCGCTGTCGTTGATCACCTACTACAGCGAGATGGTCGAGGCGCGGCGGTCGAATCCGTCCGAGGATCTGACCTCCGCACTGCTCGATGCCGAGCTCGATGGTGACCGCCTGTCGGCCGAGGAGATCATCGGGTTCATGTTCCTGATGGTCGTCGCCGGGAACGAGACCACGACCAAACTGCTCGGCAATGCGCTGTACTGGGCCGGACGCAATCCGGCCGAGTACGCGAAGGTCCAGGCCGAGCCCGATCTGGTGCCGGACTGGGTCGAGGAGACGTTGCGTTACGACACCTCGAGTCAGCTCGTCGCGCGCAGTGCCGCGACCGATATCGAGATGTACGGGCAGAGGATTCCCGAGGGCGCGAAGGTGCTGCTGCTGATCGGCTCGGCCAACCGCGACTCCGAGGTGTTCGACGACGGCGACACCTTCCGCATCGATCGCGCGGACAAGGGCAATCTCGCGAGTTTCGGCGCGGGCGTGCACTTCTGCCTCGGCGCGCATCTGGCCCGGCTGGAGGCGACCATCGCACTGCGCGAATTCGGCGCGCGGGTGCGCCGGTACGGTCTGGCCGAGACCGGGATCGAGCGGGTGCACTCCACCAATGTGCGCGGTTTCGCGCACCTGCCGATCCAGGTGGAGGTTTCCTGAGATGCCACGTTTCGAACCCAATCCGGATCGTCGGCCCGTACTGATCGCGGGAGCATCCTCGGGGATCGGTGCGGCGACTGCGGAATCCCTTGCGCAGCAGGGGTATCCGGTGGCGCTGGGGGCGCGCCGACTGGACGACTGCGAGCAGTTGGCCGAGAAGATCCGCGCCGCGGGCGGCGAGGCCATCGCGCATCGGCTGGATGTCACCGACGACGAGTCGGTCGACGCGTTCGTCACCGCCGCCGAGGCGGCATTGGGGCCTGCGGAGGTCGTCGTCTCCGGCGCGGGTGATGTGGAATTCGCCCTCGTGCACGAGATGAGCACCGCGGACTTCGCCCGGCAGGTCGATGTGCATCTGGTCGGCCCGCATCGGCTCGCGCGCCGGGTGGTTCCCGATATGATCGCCAGGGGCCGTGGGGATTTCGTGCTGATCAGCTCGGACTGCGCGCATGCGCCGCGCCCGCGCATGGGCGCCTACAACGCGGCCAAGGCCGGTCTCGAGGGCATGGCCGAGCAGATGCGGATGGAGCTCGAGGGCACCGGCGTCCGGGTGAGCCTGGTGCGTCCCGGACCGACCCGCACCGGGATGGGGATGAACGCCGAGGCCGAGGTGGTCGGGCCGCTGATCGAGGACTGGGTGGCCTGGGGCTTCGCCCGGCACCCGTATCTGCTGCGCCCCTCGGATATGGCCGCGGCGATCAGCTCGGTCGTCGGCACGCCCCGGGGCAGTCATCTGATCCTGGTCGAGGTGCAACCCGAAGCGCCGCTGCGCGCCGCCGAATCAGCAAGCAGCGCAGGATGATCCGCGCAATCCGGCGCGCCACGCCGACACGTTCGTATACACATTCATGATCTCCCCCGACGAAAGGTCCACTGCCGTGCCGAAATTCGATCGCGCCGAACTCGACGAGATGGTCACCCGCTGGGAGCAGGCCAACAAGGACTGCGAAGCCACCGGCGACTGGCATCCACTGGCCGACTTCTACACCGAGGACGCCACCTACGGCTGGAACTACGGCCCCAAACAGGAATTCATGGCGGTGGGCCGCAAGGAGATTCGCGATATCGCCGTCGGCCTCGAGATGGACGGCCTGGAGGGGTGGAGCTACCCGTATCAGGAATTCGTCGTCGACGATCGCAGCGGCACCGTGATCGGCCTGTGGAAGCAGGTCAGCGATGCGACCCGGCCCGACGGCCGGAACTATTCGCCGGAGGGTATCGGCGGCAGCTGGTTCCGCTACGGCGGCAACTTCCAGTGGTCCTGGCAGCGTGACTTCTTCGATTTCGGCAACGTCAGCTCGCTGTTCGTGGAGATGATCACCAACGACGCGCTGTCCGACGGTATGCGGGGGCGCATCGAGCGCACCGGCGCGGGTCCGCTGCCGGGCTGGTACAAGATCGGCGAAGCGCCCGTTCCGCTGTGGTGAGCGCGTATAGTCAAGACGCATGTCCGAACAAGTGTCCACCAATATGGAAGCCACACGTCGGCGTCTGACCGAGAAACAAGCCGACACCGTCGATCGCCTGACCGCGGCGGCTGTCGAGGTGTTGTCCCGGGAGGGATATCCGGGGACGACCATCCGGCTGGTCGCCGCGGCGGCCGGGGTCGGCACGGCGACTGCCTACACCTACTTCTCCTCCAAGGAGCATCTGATCTCGGAGGTGTTCTGGCGGCGTCTGGTCGCCGCGCCGCCGGTGCGGGTGGAGGGGGCGGATCGGGTGGCGCACGTGGTCGCGGTGTTGCGGCAGGTCTCGATGCTGGTCGCCGACGAACCCGCGCTGGCCGGTGCGGTCAGCAGTGCGCTGCTGGGTGCTGATCCCGATGTGAAGCATCTGCGGGTGTGCATCGGAATCGAGATCCGTAGGCGGCTGGGCGAGGCGCTCGGTTCGGACGAAGACGAGACCATCGCCATTCTCGAGGTGCTGTATTCGGGTGCGCTGCTGCACGGCGGTATGGGGCACCTGTCCTACGAGGAAGTGGCCGACCTGCTCGAGGCGTGTGCGCGCCGGCTGCTCGGCTGATCCGGCGACGAGTTCGTCTGCGCGGCGCCCGTCCGGTCGGCGGGCGCCGCGTTTCGTTTGTGCGCACGAAATCCGTCCGGATCCGACCTTGTCGCGGAGGGGTTTCCGTAGTAGCGTCCAGACACATGTCCACCATGTGTCTGGACATGCATTCCTACCGCTTCGGGCGGTGCAGATCAGTGCCGCGGTGGCCAGCCCCGACGCGGCCGATATTCGGTCCACGACGACGTCGACCTTCCAGGAGGCAGCAGTGTCCGCGCCCTCGCTACCCGCAGGATTCGATTTCACCGATCCCGCGCTGTGGGAGACCAGAAATCCGGTCCAGGAGTTCGCCCAGCTCCGCCGCACCGCGCCGGTCTGGTGGAACGCCCAGGCCGACGCGCAGTCCGGCGGCTTCCACGACGGTGGCTACTGGGTGGTGAGCAAACACGAGGACATCAAGGAGATCTCGCGCAAATCCGAGCTGTTCTCCTCGCAGCAGAAGGGCGCGATCATCCGGCTGCCCGGCGAGATCACCGTCGACCAGATCGAGCTGACCGGTGCGCTGCTGGTCAACATGGATCCGCCCAAGCACACCAAGATCCGCCGGATCGTCTCCAAGGGATTCACCCCGCGCGCGGTGGAGAGCCTGCGCGAGGCGCTGACCGAGCGGGCCGCGGCGATCGTGCACGCCGCCAAGAAGGAGGGCCGCGGCGATTTCGTCGAGCAGGTCGCCTGTGAGCTGCCACTGCAGGCCATCGCCGAATTGCTCGGTGTGCCACAGGAAGACCGCCGCAAGGTGTTCGAGTGGTCGAACCAGATGCTCAACTACGACGATCCGGAATACGGCGACACCAGCAACACCGATTCCGCGTCGAACGCCTCGATGGAAATCCTCGGCTACGCCTGGAACATGGCCGAGCAGCGCCGGGCGAACGCCCTGGACGACATCGTGAGCCAGCTCGTACACGCCGACCTCGACGGTGAGGGGTTGGCCTCGGACGAATTCGGCTTCTTCGTCATCCTGCTCGCCGTGGCCGGCAACGAGACCACCCGCAACGCCATCACACACGGAATGAAGGCGTTCGTGGACAATCCGGACCAGTGGGAGCTGTACAAGCGGGAGCGCCCGCGCACGGCGCCGGACGAGATCGTCCGCTGGGCCACGCCGGTGACGGTATTCCAGCGCACCGCGACCGAGGACACCGAACTCGGCGGCCAGCAGATCCGCGCGGGACAGCGCGTCGGATTGTTCTACAGCTCAGCGAATTTCGACGAGGACGCGTTCGACGAGCCGTTCCGCTTCGACATCATGCGCGACCCCAACCCGCACCTGGCCTTCGGCGGCACCGGCGCGCACTACTGCGTCGGGGCGAACCTCGCCCGGCTCGAGATCGATCTGATGTTCAACGCCCTGGCCGATGCCATGCCGGACCTGAGTCAGCTCGCCGAGCCCGAGCGGCTGCGTTCGGGCTGGATCAACGGCATCAAGCACTGGGAGGTCAAGTACGCCTGAGCGGCGAAACGGCCGGGGCCCGAGCGAGATTCTCGCTCGGGCCCCGTGCTCGTCTTCGAGATAGGTTGTGCTGCGGGGGAAATCAGTGCCCGCGGGCGATCCATTCCTCCAGATGCGGGCTCTCGGCGCCCAATTCGGTGCTGTCTCCGTGACCGGTGCGGACGGTCGTGGCCGCGGGCAGCGCGAACAGTTTGTCGCGGATGGAGCCGATGATGGTGGGGAAGTCCGAGAAGGAGCGTCCGGTGGCGCCGGGGCCACCGGAGAACAGGGTGTCACCGCTGAACAACGTCTCGAGTTCGGGCGCCCACAGGCAGATCGAACCGGGGGAGTGCCCGGGGGTGTGCACGACCTGGATGTCGGTGCCCGCCACCGGAATTCGCATGTCGTCCGACAGCGGGCCGAAGTCCAGTTCGGGATACACGACCCGCCACAGCATCTCGTCGCCGGGATGCAGCAGGATCTGCGCCCCGGTTTCGGCCGAGAGCTGCTGTGCCGCGCCGATGTGGTCGTTGTGCCCGTGCGTGCACACGATCGCGCGCACCGTGCGATCGCCGACCGCCTCGAGGATCGGGGCCGGATCGTGCGCGGCGTCGACGATGACGACCTCGCTGTCGTCCCCGGCGATCCAGATGTTGTTCTCGACCGCGCAGCTGCCGCCGTCGAGCTCGAAAGTGCCTGCGGTGACGACCTTCTCGATACGAGCGCCGGAACTCACAGCGTGACCACCGAGCGCAGCACCTTGCCGGATTTCATGGTGGTGAAGGCCGCCTCCACCGCGTCCAGGCCGACCCGCTCGGAGACGAACGCCTCCAGCGGCAGGCGGCCCTGCCGGTACAGCTCGATCAGCATCGGGAAATCCCGTTCGGGCAGGCAGTCGCCGTACCAGGAGGATTTCAGCGATCCGCCGTGCGAGAAGAAGTCCAGCAGCGGCATCTCGAGTCGCATATCGGGGGTCGGCACGCCCACCAGCACCACGGTCCCGGCCAGGTCGCGGGCGTAGAACGCCTGCTTCCAGGTCTCCGGCCGCCCGACCGCGTCGATCACCACGTCCGCGCCGAAACTGTTGGTGAGCTCCTGAATTCGCTCCACCGCGTCCTCGGTGGCCGCGGCCACGGTGTGCGTCGCGCCGAGCTGGACCGCGGTGGTCAGCTTGGCCTCGTCGCGGTCGACCGCGATGATCGTCGTCGCGCCCGCCAGGCGCGCGCCCGCGATGGCCGCCGCGCCGACGCCGCCGCAGCCGATGACCGCCACGCTGTCGCCGCGCCCGACGTTCCCGGTGTTCATCGCCGCGCCCAGACCCGCCATCACGCCGCAGCCGAGCAGACCCGCGACGGCCGGATCGGTCGCGGAATCCACGACGGTGCACTGGCCTTCGTGCACCAGGGTCTTGTCGGCGAACGCGCCGATGCCCAGGGCCGGAGTGAGTTCGGTGCCGTCGGTGAGGGTCATCTTCTGCTCGGCGTTGAACGTGTCGAAGCAGTACCAGGGACGGCCGCGGCGGCACGCGCGGCAGCGACCGCACACCGCGCGCCAGTTCAGGACGACGAAATCGCCGATCTCGACGTGCGTGACCGAATTGCCGACGCGCTCGACGATTCCCGCGGCTTCGTGGCCGAGCAGGAACGGGAACTCGTCGTTGATGCCGCCCTCCCGATAGGTCAGATCGGTGTGGCACACGCCGCACGCCTGAACCCGCACAACGACCTCGTGCGGTCCTGGATCGGGTATGACGATGTCGACCAGTTCGACTGGCGCTCCGGTTGCACGAGCGATGACACCGCGCACGGTTTCGGTCATCGTCACCACCTTTCCCATGACGTGAGATGAGGATTCGGGTACCGCGGAGTCATCGTAGCCTCCGGGACGACGCGCTCAGGACTTGTGCGGAACCGCGGTGACCAGGCCGCCGTCCACGATGAATTCCGAGCCGGTGGCATAGGAGGATTCGTCGCTGGCCAGGAACAGCACGAAGGTGGCGACCTCCTCGGGCTGTGCGGGGCGGCCCAGCGGGATGGTCACCAGATCGTCGGGGATGTTCTCGGTCATCGGCGTCCGGATCAGGCCCGGGTGCAGGGAGTTCACCCGGATCTTGTGCGGCGCCAGCTCGAGCGCCGCGGATTTGGCCAGACCGCGCACACCCCACTTCGAGGCGACGTAGCCGTGCGCCCAGGGCGCGCCGCGCAGCCCCTCGATGGAGGAGACGTTGACGATGGATCCGCCGCCCGCGGCGATCATCGGCTCGACCACGGCGCGCATGCCGAGGAACGTGCCGGTCAGGTTCACATCCAGGATGCGCCGCCACTTATCGATGTCGAACTTCTGCAGCGGACCGCCGTTGACGATGCCGGCATTGTTCACCAGGACGTTCAGCAGGCCGAACTCCTGCTGCGCGAGCGACACCGCGGCGTCCCACGCCTCGGGTTCGGACACGTCGAGGTGGACGTAACGCGCTGCGGCGCCGAGTGATTCGGCCAGCGCCTTCCCCTCGTCGTCGAGGACGTCGCCGATGACGACGCGCGCTCCCTCGGCCACCAACAACTGCGCGTGCGCCGCGCCCATTCCGCGAGCGCCGCCACTGATGAGTGCAACTTTGCCGTCTACACGTCCCATGGCGGTCACGCTAACATACAAATTGGAACCTGTTCCAGACTACTGTCCGGAAAACTGATCGGACTCTGGCCTGCGGTGTATGCGACCCGCGGCCACCTGCCCCTGAGGAGATATTCATGCCCATCCGCGTCGCTCACATCGGTACCGGCAATGTCGGCCGGCTCGCCCTGGCCGGACTGATCGAGAGTCCGCACTACGAGCTGACCGGAGTGTGGGTGTCCACCCCGGAGAAGGTGGGCAAGGATGCCGGAACCCTTGCCGGACTGGATGTTTCGACCGGAATCAACGCGGTCGACTCGATCGACGCCCTGCTGGCCGGCCAACCCGACTGCGTCGTGTACTGCGCGATGGGCGACACCCGCATCCAGGAGGCGATCGCGGACTGCCGCAAGATCCTGTCCGCGGGCGTGAACATCGTCGGTTCCTCGCCCGGACTGCTGATGTATCCGTGGCAGGTGCTGCCGAACAAGTACATCGACCCGGTGCAGGCAGCGGCCAAGGAGGGGAACGTCAGTCTGTTCGTCACGGGCGTCGATCCGGGATTCGCGAACGATCTGCTGCCGCTGGCCCTGGCGGGCACCTGCCAGACCGTGGAACAGGTGCGCTGTTCGGAGATCGCCGACTACGCCACCTACGACGGGGCGATCGTCATGTTCGAGGTGATGGGCTTCGGCAAACCGCTGGACGAGGTGCCGATGCTGTTGCAGCCCGGCGTCCTGAGCATCGCGTGGGGCCCGGCGATCCGGCAGCTGGCCGCGGGCCTGGGCGTCGAAATCGATTCGATCACAGAGGAATACGAGCGAATTCCCGCGCCCGAGGCGTTCGACGTCGCAGCCGGGCGGATTCCGGAGGGCGGCCTGGCGGCGCTGCGTTTCCAGGTGCGCGGGATGGTCGGCGACGCACCGGTCATCGTCGTCGAGCACATCACCCGGCTGCGCGAGGACCTGTGCCCCGACTGGCCGCAACCGGCACAGGCGGGCGGGTCCTATCGGGTCGAAATCGCCGGTGAGCCCAACTATCTCGTGGACATCTGCCCGACCAGCCGCAAGGGCGACCACAACCACGCCGCGATCGTCGCGGCCGCGGGCCGGATCGTCAACGCGATTCCCGCGGTGGTGGCGGCCGAGCCGGGTATCCGCACGACGCTCGACCTGCCGTTGATCGGCCGGCCCGGCGTCATCGCACCGAGCTGAGCCGTACGGCCGTACGGCGGTGGCGCGCCCGCCAGCCCTGGGCGCACCACCGCGGTACGGCCGTCACTTGGTGGGCAGCGCGTTCTCCAGGCCGCCCACATCGGTGATCTTCCAGCCGGAATCGCGGTCGATCGTCAGCGAGTAGGTCACCGTGGTCTGTGCGCCGTCGGGGGCCTGCGCACTGGTCGAATTGACGTTGAGGTAGGCGTTCACCTTGTAGATTCCGCCGGATTCCGAGGTCACCGCCGCCGAGAGCGGCGTGGCCTTCGAGGTCCACTGGAGCGGCAGCAGGATCTGCTCCAATTGTGGTGCGGTGGCATCGAATTTGGCCGACAGCTGCGGATTCGTGCCGTCCTTCAGCCGCGCGATCCAGCCCTTGACGTCGTGGTAGTCGATGGTGGACGCGCCGACCGCGTACTTCGAGGCGACGTCCTCGGCGTGCTTGTCGTCGGCCGCGCGGGCATTGGTGTCCGAGATGGTCGAGCGCGCGGAGAAGTACAGCCAGCCGAACACGATCGCCACGACCAGCAGGGCGACGATCACCAGCGTGGTCAGCACCGTCGACAATCGGATGGCCAGGGTGCGAGGACCCCGAGGCTCGGCGGCCGGGGCCGCGGACTCCTTTGCCGCGGACTCCTTTTCGGTATCGGCCGCAATCTTCTCGTCGGTCTTGTCGTCTGTCGCGGTGCCCATGGTGATCTCCTTCTGCCGGGCCGGCGTTGGTGACATCCGGACGGCTATTTGAGCTTTATCCGGAAATGCAATGTCCCGTCGGGGTCGGTGTTCTGCAACGCCTGGCTGATCAGCGTGCTGATATCGATCCGGGGCGCATGGGCGACCGCGCCGTTCACCACGGGTTGCAGCACGGGCGCCAGCGGTGCGACGTCCGGACCGATCTTCTGCATCAGCGTGTTCAGATCCTTCAGGAACGGCACGAGCCCGGTACCGGTGAAATAGTCCGGTACGGGACGTCTCCCGGCGAGAATCGAGCCGGATTCGACGATCTTGGTCAGCGACGTGCCGAAATCGCCCAGCTGCGGTCCGGCCTCGGCCAGCGACGGCCCCACCCAGGCCATATCGCCGCCCATGGCCTGCATATCGCTGAACAGGCGGCGGACCGCCTCGGTGCGGCTCAGCAGCGTGGCAGCGAGCAGATCGGTGGATCGCTGCAAGGTCTGCATCGCCGCGTCGGTCCCCGACAACGCGGTGTCGAAGGTGCCCACCAGATGCGAAACCGCTTCGGGGTGAAGCTGATCCATCAGCTGAACCAGTCGCGCCGACAGCGCGGTGATGGTCATCGGCATCTGGATCCGGTCGGCCGCGATCACCTGGCCGTCGCGCAGGTACGGCCCGTCGCCGGTTGTCGGCGCGAACTCGATGTACGGCTCGCCGAGCGCGGAGAGCTGCTCGATGCGCACGGCACTGGAAGCCGGGATGTGATAGCGATCGTCGATCCGCAGGCGTACGAGTACTCCGGTGGCCCGGGTGCTCACCGCCTGGGTGCGGCCGACCTGGACCCCGTCGTACAGCACCGGGGAATTCGCGCCGAGCCCACCGGAATTGTCCAGCCGCATATCGGCGGTGAAATAGCCGCGTCGCGGATCCAGGTGCAGCACGCCGACCGTCATATAGGCGATGCCCAGCACCAGCACCGCGGCGATCGCGGAAAGCGACACTGTCGCACGGAGATTCACCGGACGACTCCGATCATGCGCAGGGTGTCGACGATGCGGCCGGTCTGCTCGTCCGGTGACATCGCCGCGGCGGGAGCCGGGCCGACGCTCACCCCGACCATGTTGAGCTTGGGACCATGATCGACGAAGGGGATGAGCTTGTTCTGAATCAGATCGACCAGTTTCGCGTAGTTGGACGGCGATCCGGCGTCGAGCGGATGAGCGCCGAACAGCATCGGCACCAGCGCGTGCACGGAGTTGTCGAGCGAACCGACCACCGGCCCGAGCCATTTCGTCTGGCCGGCCATCGGCCCGAGGGCGGTGAGCACGAAGATGACGCCGATCTCGGCGTTCATCACGTCGGTGGTGTGCTCCACCCCCTCCGGGGTGAGCAGCGGATCCAGGGTCGGGGTGTTCTTCAGCAGACCGTCGTCGACGGTGGAGCTGATGCCGTTGACGACCTCGTGGATCGAGTTGGTGTGGTCGGCCAGATCGCCCAGATCGAAGCCGAGGGTCGCCGCGATCCGCGCCGTCTCCTTCGGATCCCGGGGCAGAATGCCGTTCATCTTGTGCACGATGGCCTGGATGTCGGTGATCGCGCCGCTGCCGACGAAGGTGGACAGCCGGGCCAGGATGTCCTCGATCGGCGGTGACTGTTTGGTATCGGTCAGCGGAATCGTCGCATCCGGCGCGATGGTGGCATCGGAGGTCGTGGATCCGGTGCGGGATGCGGCCGGTTCGGTGAGTTCGATGTGCACGTCGCCCAGCGGAGTCTCCTGCTGCATCTCCGCAGTCGTGCCGACCGGCAGCCGCACCGTGGAGCTGATGTCGACGTCGGCGATCACATATCCCTTGTGCGCGGTCCGATTCGGTGCGGCCGCAACGGGATCGACGAGGGTGACACGGGTCAACCGGCCCACCCGCACGCCGTCGACGATGACCTTCGCGCCCTGTGGGAGGTTGAGCACATCGGCGAATTCGATGCGCAGATGATAGGTCGGACCGCCGACACCCGTTCCCGGAACGGGGATGTCGGCCGGTTGGAAATCGCATCCGCCGCACGCGACCGTGAGAGTGGCCGCGAGCAGGGCGCTCGCGGCGATCCGCCGCGCGGGCAGGGTGGTTCGTTTCATTTCGCGCTCACCGCCGCCAGGAGTGCGGGCAGCGAGGGGACGGTTACCGCCCCGTTGGCCGCCGTCTGACACCGCTGCCCGGTGATCGTCTGCGTCGCCGCGCACAGCTGCGCGGTGTTCGCCTGCGGCAGAGCCAGTTTCGGTGGGGCGTAGCCGATGGTGAACTGACCGCTGACCGGGTCGATCGCACCGGCGAAACCGCTGGCGATACCCGGGGCCATGCGGATGATCTCCGCCAGTGACCCGACTCCGGCGCTGATCAGTTGCGCGAGGTTCGGAATCGAGTCCAGCGCCCGCAGCGCGGGAGTGCCGAACATCATGATGACATCGTTGAGCTGGGGCAGCACATCGGTGAGCCCGGCGACCATCTGGATCACCGGCGGGAAGGCCAGGGTGTTGATATCGCTGAAGGTCTGGGCCAGCGGTATCAAGGTGGCCTGCACATTCGACCAACCGTTGTGGGCCCGGTGCGCGAGGTCGGTCAGATCGTCCAGGAGCTTGCCGATGTGGCCGATGGCGGCGTCGGGTGAGTTCAGCGCGCGGCTCAGTTGCAGCACAAGGGAATTGATCTGCTCGCCGGAACCGGAGGTGGCGCGATCGAGCGCGTCGAGACCGGAGCCCACCGCGTTTCGTTGCGCGGGATCCTTCGCCGCGTCGAGCTGATCGGACAGTGCGGCCAGCGCGTCGAAGGTCTGCGAAAGGCTCTTGGGCGTCAGGGTTTTGGTGATGCACCGGCCGGAACTCCAGCCCGGGCCCGAGGCGGGCTCGGCACCGATCAGCGCCAGGTTCCGATCGGCGATCAGGGTGTTGCTCACCGTCACCGCGCCCACGTCCGGGGGCAGCGTGCGATCGGACCGGACCGTGAAACGCACGCGGGCCGCGGGCCCGTCGGGTTCGATGCTGGTCACCTTGCCGACCTGCACGCCCATGATGGTGACCGCGCTGTCCTTGTACAGGCCGATGCTGTCCGGCATGTCGGCGCAGTAACTGCGTTCGCCCGGACCGGATTTGGTGAGTTCCAGTCCGACGCCCGCCACGAGCACCAGCACGACGATCACCGCGGCGGACATCAGCCCGCGTGAGCCCAGAATCTTGGCCAGCATCAGCATCCCCCTCCCAGAACCGGCACGCAGATGTCGGTGGTCGTGGCCGCGGACTGGTCCACCGTCACACCGTTACCGGACTGGGTGAACGGAACGAGACGTTGCTCGAGAGTGTGCAGCGAATCCAGCAGGGTGTTCATCTTGCCGCCGAGTTCCTGGAGTTTGGGTATGGCGTCGGCCAGCGGCTGCGCGCGCTCCTTCAGCGATCTGTCCCAGGCCCGCCCGAACGGGCTGAAATCCTGGACGACCTCCGCGAGCCAGTGCAGCGCCTGGCTGAGCTGGTCGCGGTTGTTCGCCACGAGTATCTCGAGGGTGCGGAAGGTGGTGAGCAGCCGAACCAGGACATCGGAATTCTTGTTCAGGGCAGTGAGGTACTCGTCGGCCAGCGACAGGGTGCGCGAGATGTCCGCATTCTGCCTGTCCATGATCCCGGTCAGATCTCCCGCCGCGCGGATGGCGACGCGCAGCGCGTCCGGGCTCGCGTTCACCGAGGAGCTCAGCGCGGCGAGATCCCGGCGGATGACATCACCGTCCGCGTTCTGGATCGGGGTGATCGCGTCCTGGAACGCCTGAGTCAGGTTGTAGGGCAGGATGACTCGCTGCGCGGGAATCACCTTCGACCCGAGCGGCTGGGTCCCCGCCGGTTCCACCGCGACGTAATATCCGCCGACGATCGTGAGCATGCGGATGCCGAGCGTGGTCTGATCCCCGAGGAACACACCGTTCTGGACGGTGAACTTCATCCGGACCCGATCGCGCAGCAGGTCCACTGCCGTCACCTTTCCCACGGGGATCCCGGCTATGCGTACGTCGTCACCGGTGCGCACGGATTGGGCGTCGGTCACCTCCGCGGTGTAGGTGCGGGCCGGGGTGGTGCCGACGATGTCGATCACGCCGATGGCCACGACCAGGACGATCACCGCGCAGAGTCCCGCGATACCCCACCGCAGGTCGCGGCCGGTGCCGCGCAATGCGGTGCGAACAGTGCCGAGGCGCAGGTTCATTCGAGCTTTCGTGGTCATCGGTGGCACAGTGTGATCCTCTGTCCGGCGATGAGCGCCGAGATCGGCGCCGGGGCGACCGCGACACCGTGCGAGCAGGTCGTCTTCGCACCGGGACCGGTCGGGGGAATGGTCGCGGCCATGGTCTGGACGAGTCCGGGCAGCCGCCCGAGCACCGCGGTGGCCTGGTGCGGATCGGGCAGGGCCCGGCGCAGCAGCGCGTCGAGGTCCTGGTTGCTCTGGCCGGTGACGCCGAGCACCCTGAGCATGTCGATCAACGGGCGCAGCACCGGCGGGATGTCGATGGCGAACTGGATCAGGCCGGGCAGCTTATCGGTGATGGTGACGAACAGATCCGTCAGATTGGTCATCAGTTTCATCGCATTGCCGGATTTGCCGGACAGATGCTGGGAGACCTGGGCGAAATTGTTCACCAGTGTCGACAGCACCGCCTGACGATCGGACGCGTACCGGCTCAACTTGTCGATCGCGCCGAGGGCGGGGCCCAGACCGGTACCGTCGCCCTGGATGACCGCGAGCATGCTGCTCGCGAATTGGTTGAGGTCACCGGCCGTCATCTTCGCCAGCACCGGTTGCAGTCCGTTGAACAATGTCGTGATGTCGAATGCGGGGATCGTATCGGTGGTGCCGAATACGGTCTTCGTATCGCGGTGTGCGCCAGGCTGATCGGGCTGCTCGATGTCCAGGTAGCGGAATCCGGTGAGGTTCTGATAGCGCACGGCGATCTTGGTATTCGTGAACAGCGGGTGGCCGTGTTTGACGGTGAAGCGCACCCGCGCGAGGGTCCCGTCCAGCGTGACGTCGCCGACCTTGCCGACCTGGACCCCGTACAGGCGGACGTCGTCGCCCAGGCGCAATCCGTTGGCGTCGGTGAACATCGCTGTGTACGAGTCGGTTTCACCGCTGACCGGTCGCTGGACCAACCGGAACACTCCGATCAGCGCGACGACCATCACGAGCACCACGACGGCCACTCGGATGAACAGGGAACGGGTCGGCATCAGCGCGCTCCTGCGGTGGGACGGTGGCTGAGCGCGGCGGCCAGCGGTGCGGCGAGTCCGGGCACGGTGTCCAGTTCGACACGCGTGTTGAGCACCGGGCCCGAGGGGGAGTCGTGGAACGCGGCGTCGAGCCGGGCGAGTAACTCGCGCAACTGCTCTCCCGAGCGAGCGGGCGTGCTGACCGAGCCGGACACCTGATCGAAAATCAGGCTCCCGAGGGGAATGAATCCGCCGAAGTACTGATCGGAGATCCCGAATGTCTGCGTGACGACCGGCAGCAACTGGTTCTGCACGCCGCCGAACATCTGCGTGAACCGGGTCAGTTCCGCCGATGTCCGGAGCTGCGTGTTGGTCAGGTCCGAATGCAGCAGTACCGCGGCGCCCGACAACATCGGCGGAACGCCATCCAGCGCCGATCCGAACTGGGTGAGCAGGAAAGACGGTGGGAGCCGCTGAGTTTCGGTGAACGAGCGGGCCGTGGTGCCGATCGCCTGCATGAGCGGGGTGAACGCGCTGATGTCACGTGACATTGTGTTGAGCAACTGTGCGAGCTTGGGGGTGAGCACATCGCTGGTGAGCGTTCCGGTGGAATCCAGCAGGGCGGCGAGGGTCGCGTCGCTGACCCGATCGGCGTTGCGACCGGTGAGATCGACGGTCGTCCCGTTCGTCAGCGTCGTGCCGCCGTGCGCGGAATTCAGTTGTAGCGCGGTGATTCCGAAGAGGTTGCCGGGTGCGTAGTCGACGGTGAGGGCGTTGGTCAGGCCGAACAGTTGCGAGCGCAGCAGGTTCAGTTCGATGCGCTGGCGGCCTTGTCCGGCGATGGCGACGGAGTTGACCGAGCCGACCCGGACTCCATCCAGGCGCACGTCGGTTCCGTGCGCGATGCCTTCGCCGACACGGTCGGTGATGAGAGCGACATGGATTTCGTCTGCGGGCGATGAGTCCGGGACGACCCGCCAGACGATGAGGGCCAGCAGCACCAGGACGACCGCGCCGATGCCGAGTATTCGCGCACGACGAGGTCCGACTTCGGTGCCGGGCAGAGCATAGGCAGGCATGAGGTCACCCGGTGAATGTGATGGGGGATTGGAATCCCCACAGAACGATGGTGGCGAGCATGTCCAGGGCGATGATCGACACGAGGCTGGCGCGGATGGCGCGGCCCGACCCGATGCCGACGCCTTCGGGTCCGCCGGTGGCGAAAAACCCTTGGTAGCAGTGGATCAGGACGACCGCGATGGCGAACACCATCACCTTGATGGTTGCCGCGATGACGTCCCAGCCCAGGACGAACTGGTCGAAGTAGTGGTCGTAGGTGCCCGCGGGGGTGCCGTGGATGGTGGTCACGATCAGCTCGCACGAGAAGTAGCTGAGGATGAGTGCAACGACGAATGCGGGTGCGACAGCGATGATTCCGGCGATGACGCGGGTAGTGACGACGAAGGGAACCGAACGCACACCGAGGGATTCGAGTGCGTCGATTTCCTCGGAGATGCGCATCGAGCCGATTTCGGCGGTCATACGGCATCCGGCTTGAGCGGCGAAACCCACCCCGGCCGCGATGGGGGCGAGTTCGCGGGTGACGCCGAACGCGGAGATCAGGCCGCTGAGCTGACCCAGGGACAGCAGATTCAGGGCGCTGTAGGCCTCGATGCCGATGGAGGCTCCCATGGCCGCGCCCATCAGCAGCATCAACGGGACCACGCCGCCGCCGATGATCACCGAGCCACGTCCCCAGGTCATATCGGTGATGACGGTGATGGTCTGCCGCCGATAGTGGATGAGCGTGTACGGGATGGACGAGAACACCTGCCAGATGAATCCCAGGACGAACCCGATGGATTCGATGGGGGCCAGGGGGCGGATGCGCCGGCGGAGCCGGTTGAGGTTTCGAAGTCCGGCCGGTGTGTAGGGGGTAGCGGTCATCAAGCCATCCTGACCGGGAAGAACATCGTAACCACCTGTGTGACAGCGGTATTGAGGACGGTGACCGCAGCGATGGACATGACCACGGCCGCGTTCACGCCGTCGGCGACGCCGCGGGGTCCGCCCTTGGCTTCCAGTCCGCGCTGGCAGGCGATGATCACGACCAGGAACCCGAAGATGAGTGCCTTGATCAGCGAGACCCAGATGTCGACCGGTGCGGTGAACGAGCCGAACGATTCCCAGTAACTGCCCGGAGTGACGTTCAAGGCGGTGACCGCGACCGCGAATCCCGATGCGATACCGACCACGACGATCAGGATGTTCAGGATGGGCGCGACGAGCATCATGGCGGCCATGCGGGGGACGACGAGGCGCTGGATCGGGTCGATGCCCATGACGCGCATGGCGTCGACTTCTTCGCGGACGGTGCGTGCGCCCAGGTCCGAGGCGATGGCGGCCGATCCCGCGCCGCCGAGCATGATGGCCGCGGCCATGGGTGCGCCCTGTTTGATGACGCCCAGGCCGCCCGCGGCGCCGATCATCGAGTCCGCGCCGAGTTGGGAGACGATGTTGCCGACCTGGGTGGAGACGATGACGCCGAAGGGGATGGCCATCAGGATGGCCGGGACGGCGGTGACCTTGATGAGAAACCATGCCTGGGTGAGGGTTTCGTGGATCTGGAACCGCATCCGGATCGCGTCGGTGACTCCGATGCCGATCGCGTCCACACCCATGCGCAGGGCCCGGCCCAGCGTCGCCAGACTCGACAGGACCGTCTCCGAGAAGTTACGGCGCAGGGCCGCACCGGCTTTCGGAACCGGCGTGACGGACGGTGTATCCGAAACCTCGGGCCGTTCGTCCAGATCAATGGTCGACATCGAACCTCCTTGTCCGACCGCATTGCCGTACCCGAGCCATGCGGGCGAACCTACCATATGATCTGGACCACATTCCAGACATCAGTCCGGAAACGTGCTCTGTTTTCCGGAGCGGAGTCGGTTGTCGAACCGCCGATACCGGACAAACAGTGCGAACAACCCTGCGAGCAGCGACGATCGCGATTCACGACGCGATGGAACAACCCCCGACGGTGCGGACTGTATGCGCTCGCGTCGATGATGGGACGATGAACCGGTGAGCGCACCCAAACTGTGGCGAGGGCAGACGTTGCAGGATCGATCCGTCGACCGGCGCGAGCAGATTCTGGCGGTCGCATTCGATCTGCTCGGCACGGCCGGGTCCGCGGCGGTCACCATGCGCGCGGTGACGCGGGAGGCGAATCTGAGCCCGCGCTACTTCTACGAGAGTTTCCCGAACCGCGAGGATCTGCTGATCGCGGTGTACGACCGGGTCGAGGACGGACTGCGCGATCGGATGAAAGACGTTCCGCGCGAACTGGATCCGTCCGCCACGGTGCGCGCCGCCCTGGAGATCTGCGCCGCCTACTTCGAAGAGGATCCCCGGCGAGCGCACGTACTGCTGCGCGAACCGCTCGCGAACGACGTCCTGCGCCCGCACAGTGCCGGTCGCGCACCGGTTTTCGTGCAGACTCTGGCAGCGGTCCTGGGATCCGATATCGACGCACTGGTTCCCGGCGACGCGGAGACTCTCGCTGTGGCCAGTACCGCGTTGAGCGGTTCGCTGGTGGCGCTGTATCTGGACTGGGTCGACGGGCGGCTGACGATCTCCCGTGAGCGCCTGGCCGAATCCGCGACGGCCATCGCCCTGGCCGTGGTGGTCGCCGCCCAGGTCTGAGGAATCCTCAGGGGGACAACGCAATTCGTTGCGGCCACTCGGGCCCGCAACGGCGACAGCTCAGACCCGCTCGTCGACCAATCCCCAGGCGAGTGCGGTGTCGACGTCGATGTCGCAGCCGGTGAGCGCGAGAAATGCGGTGCGCCAGCGACCGATTCGGTGAGTGATGCCGACCGTGCCGCCGGCTCCGGGCACCAGGCCCATGGACAGTTCGGGCAGCCGGATCCGAGTGTCCGCGGCGGCCTGAACCCGGCCCGCGAACGACGGCACCTCGATGCCCGCGCCGATGCACGCGCCGTGCAGGAGCGCCCGCACCCGCGGCGCGAGGCGGTGCGTCGCGAGCGCGGCGCTCTGCTGGAGGCGGACGAGGTGGGCCGCGGACACATCCGTCGCGGTGCCGAATTCGTCGAGATCGCCACCGCTGCAGAAGGATCGGCCGTTGCCGCGCAGGACGATCTCGCGGACCGAGTCGTCGTGCTCGGCGATCGTCAGCCCGGTCAGTACGCCGTCGCGCACCGCCCGCCCGAACGCATTGTGCCGATCCGGGCGGTTCAACGTCACCGTCAGCACATCGCCGGTGCGGTCGAGCAGCACCGGATCGGCCGCCTCGGGGACCTCACGTCGGGGTCGATCCGCCCGCCAGGCCGCGAATTCCGGACCGGCCAGCAACATCGAATAGGCCAGCGATTCGGCCACGAGCCCGTCCGCGACGCAGCTGCGGGAGGTCAGCTCGAGCAGTCCGGTCAAGGTCAGTGCCGCGCGGGGGGCGGCGCTGACGGTGGCGGCGATCTGCGCCAGGTCGCCGGTGGTGCCGGGGGTCCAGGTGCGGCCGGGGCCGTCCGGGGCGAGCGTGCAGGTCAACGCCTCGAGAATCGGTGTGGCAGCCGGAGGTAAACCCGTTCGGGCGAAGCCGACCACGACGACGGTGCGTCGTTCGAGTGCGGCCACCGCCGCATCGGCGTATTCCCACTGATCCAGATTCAGATCGACCACGATCAGCGGGTTCGGGGGCAGGCTCGTCTCGTCGACGGCGAGATCGGCTGCGCCCCCGGCGATATCGGCGAGTCCGACCGTGGGCGCGACGCCGCCGCGATCCGTCCCGCGAGCATTACCCGAAACCAGCATGCCGTCGACTTTTCCACAGCGCCGCCATGCCGTGCCGGACGGTCCGGTGATATCTGTCCGGAAGGCTGTTCCGCGTATCGGCGAAGCCCCGAAAGAACAGTTGATTCGACCTCGGCGCACACGGCCGCCCAACGGCATGCGAGGCGAACCGCAGGGTGGATGGCAAATTTCTAGCTACACTCGCTGGCGAGTTCAGGGCGTTTCGGAAATCCATCAGTCGAACGCACCGGCGTTCGGCTCGGAGAGGAGTCGGACATGGCTGTCTACGATGTGGCGGACCGCTCGGCGATCGTGAGCGGCGGTGGTTCCGGTATCGGCCGGGCCGTGGCGTTGGAACTGGCCCGCAGCGGCGCGGCGGTACTGGTCTTCGATCTGAACGCGGGCAACGCCGCCGACGTGGTCGAGGAGATCCGCGCCGCGGGCGGCGCCGCGGCCCCGTTCGAGGGCGACGCCTCCGATCCCGACACCGTGCGCCGCAGCGTCGAGGCGGCAGGCGAACTCGGGCCGCTGCGGATCGCGGTCAACAATGCCGGAGTCGGCGGCGAGGCCGTACCGGTCGGCGAATACTCGACCGAGAGCTGGCGCAAGGTGCTGTCGGTCAATCTCGACGGCGTGTTCTACGGTGTGCGCGAACAACTTCCGGTCATCGCGTCGGCCGGGGGCGGGGCAATCGTCAATATGGCCTCGGTGCTGGGCAGTGTGGGCTTCCCGAATTCCTCGGCATACGTCACGGCCAAGCACGGTCTGCTGGGGCTGACCCAGAACGCCGCGCTGGAGTACGCGCCGCAGAAGGTCCGGGTCACCGCCGTGGGCCCCGGTTTCATCGAGACGCCGCTGCTGTCCGCCACCATGGACGAGGAGGCGCACGCCTTGCTGGCGAGCAAACACGCCCTCGGCCGTCTGGGCACGCCCGAGGAGGTCGCGGGCTTGGTCGCATTCCTGGCCAGTGACGCGGCCACTTTCATCACCGGCAGCTACCACCTGGTCGACGGCGGCTACACCGCGCAGTAACCGAGTTGTGCACGGCCCCCCGGCGGATCGGCATCCGATTCGCCGGGGAATTTGTCCCGGTCGCGGCGTGTGGCGGGGTCCGTGATGGTTAACTCCTCAACGACGACAAGGCGAATCGTTCGATGAGAGGAGGGCCGTGCCCCACGCCGACGGACCGGGGGATCTGCAACAGGATCAACCCCACAGTGCTCGGATCTACGACTATTTTCTGGGCGGCCAGGACAATTACGCCGCCGATCGCGCCGCGGCCGAGAAGATCGAGCAGGCGATACCCTCGGTGCGCGCGGTCGCCCGGGGCAACCGCCAGTTCATGGTCCGCGCGGTGCGGCATCTGTCCGCCGAACTCGGTGTGCGGCAGTTCCTCGACATCGGGACCGGCATTCCGACCGTGCCGAATCTGCATCAGGCCGCGCAGGAGAGCACACCCGACGCGCGGGTGGTCTACGTGGACAACGATCCGCTGGTGTTGGCGCACGCGCGTGCGCTGCTGGTCGGGCGGCCCGAGGGCCGCACGCGCTATGTGGCGGCCGATGTGACCGAGCCGGAGCGGATCCTGGCCGCACCGGAGGTCCGGCAGACGCTGAATTTCGACGAGCCCGTCGCGCTGAGCCTGATCGCACTGTGCCACTTCGTTCCGGGTGAGCGGATCTACGAGATCGTCGATACGCTGCTCGCGCCGTTGGCGTCGGGCTCCTATCTCGTGATGACCCATCTGACAACGGATTTCGATCCACAGATGGTGGCGGGGACGGTGCAGGCGTACCGGGCGAGCGGGATCGAGATGGAAGCGCGCGACCGCGACGGCGTGGGGCGCTTCTTCCAGGATATGGATCTGCTGGATCCCGGTATCGTCGCCATCGAACGCTGGTTCCCCGGTGGCGTCGAGCCGGAGGTGACCCGCCTGGCATCCGCGGGCCAGGGGCCTGCGGCGGCCGGATACGCCGCGGTCGGCCGCAAGCGCTGACCCGAAACCCCTTGGGGCACAGCGCAGGAATCGATCGAGCCGCCGAACCGAACCACGCCGCCGATGACCGACCCCTGCGCCGGGTGCGGGTGACGAGGCGGCGCACCGTGCGGTGTCGCCGGGAGGATGGAGGCGGATCCTGTTGGGCGGCAATGCCGAAGGCCCGGCGCGCAGCAAGATCGATTGCGTGCCGGGCTCTTTCGTGCCGATGAGCAGCCCTGCTATCCGCGCAGGTTGTAGACCGTCGCGTTGCCGACCTGCTGCGGGGTGAACGTGGCGGTCACCCAGTTGGTGATGTCGGTGTGCTGGTTGCGGCCGAAACCACCTGAGCCACCGGGCATCCGGGCGGGATCCGTGGTCTGCGACCGTTGCGTCCTGGCGCCGCCGGTCGCGGACCGCTCGGCCGTGCCGGTGGTGTCCGTGCGGGAATCGAAGCTGCCGCCGTCGCCCTGACCGCGACCGTTGGACTGCACCACGTAGTAGCCGATCTTGCCCGCCTTCACGTCGGCCTGGAACTCGGCCAGGGTCGGCGTCGGATCGCTACCGGAGAATCCGCCGATGGCCATCACCGCCTTACCGCTCTGCAGTTCCAGACCGGCCGCACTGGACGAGCCGTTGACCGCCGCGGCCCAGGTCGAATTCGTCTTCTGCAATAGTGCGGTCAGCTGCGGGTTCGCCTGGGCCTGCCCCCAGCCGCCGTGCCCGTCGGCCTGCGCCGGGCCCACGGTCGGCCCGCCGCCGGAGTGCGCGGTGGCGACCGTGGCCACCGAGTAGGCCGCCGCGCCCGAGAGTCCGCCCAGGATGCCGACGGTCAGTACCGCCGCGCCCAGCCTGCGGTGGGCGCGATACGTCCACGGGATCGCCACCAGCACCGCGGCGAGCAGCGTCACGATCAGGATCGCCCAGCGCAGTTCCGGATACCAGCCGCTGTTGCGTTGCAGCAGAACGAAACTCCACACTCCGGTCACCGCGAGCAGCGCGGCCGTGCCCAGCCGTCCGAGGAGAGTCTCGCGCCGGGTCCACATCTCCCGGATGCCGAGCGCGAACATTCCGGCCACGGCGGGCGCGATCGACAGGCAGTAGTACGGGTGGACCATCCCGTTCATGTAGCTGAGCACACCGCCGTCGATGATCATCCAGCCGCCGAACACGATCGCGGCTGCCCGCATCAGGTCGGTGCGCGGTGCGCGGCCCCGTGAGATGAGCACGAGGACGAAGGCCAGTAGCGCGGCGGGCAGCAGCCAGCCGATCTCGACGCCGAATTCACCGCTGAACAGGCGTTCCACCCCGCGAACCTGGCCGCCGAAGCCGCCGAATCCAGGATGGCCCGCGGGCAGCTGCGCGGCAGCGTGCGCCGGGGGAGTCTGCGCATGCCCGCCACCGCCACCGCCATGGTTACGGCCCAGGACGCGGGCGAAGCCGTTGTAGCCCAGCACCAGATTCATGAAGTTGTTGTCGGTCGATCCGGCCAGATACGGCCGGGTCGACGCGGGCCACCACAACGTCACCACCACATACCAGCCGCTGGCGACCAGCAGCGCGACCAGCGCGCCGAACAACTGCAGGATGCGAGTGCGGATCGGGTTGGGTGCGGCGATCAGATAGGCCAGACCCAGCGCGGGCAGCACCATCAGGCCCTCGAGCATCTTCGCCAGGAAGGCGAAACCCAGTGCCGCACCGGCAAGTGCTATCCACAGCGTCGAGGCGCGCTGCAATGCCCGCACGGTCGCGTAGGCGGCGGCCATCATGAGCAGCACCATGGCCGCGTCGGGATTGTTGAAGCGGAACATCAGCGCGGCGACGGGCGTCAGCGCGAGTGCCGCACCTGCGAGCAGCCCGGCGTGGTGGCTGTTGCTCACCCGCCGGACCGCGCCGTACAGCAGCGCCACCGCCGCCACGGCCATCAGCGCCTGCGGGATCAGCATGCTCGCGCTGGAGAAGCCGAAGATGCGGCCGGACAGCCCCATCACCCACTGCGAGACCGGCGGTTTGTCCACGGTGATGAAGTTGGCCGGGTCCAGCGACCCGAACAGCAGGGCCTCCCAGCTCTTGGAACCGGCCCACGCGGCCCCGGCGTAGAACTGGTTCCCCATCCCGTTGATGGTGATGTTCCACAGGTACAACACCGCCGTCGCGATCAAGAGCGCGGCCAGACCGGCGCGTTCGACGGCTCTGCCGCCGAACCTGCCGGCCGATGCGGGGGCCGCGGGACGCGGCGGGACCACCGATGAGGTGTCCAGGACTGATGTCGTCACGGTGACCATTGAGCCCTGCCCAGTCGGTAGCTTCCTGTGAGCAGCCCGTGAGCTTGCCGTGTACGACATAGCAAGCACCCGACCAGGCGCTTACCGAAGGTGCTGTCCCGCGATCACCGGTTGTCGTGGTCCGGCTGCCGACCCTCGAACGCGGCCGAGAGCGCGGCGACCTGCGCCCGGAAGAACGCCTTGGCGACCTCGGTCCCGGCCTCGACGTGGTCGAAGCCGTGATACGCGCCCGGGACGACCTCGAGCGCGCAAGGCACCCCGGCAGCACGCAGCCGCTCGGCGTAGGCGATGTCCTCGTCGTGGAACAGGTCGTGGGTGCCCACGCCGATCCACGCGGGTGGAAGTCCGGTGAGATCCTGGTGCCGGGCCGGGACCGCCAGCGAGGGAACGGCGCCGACCGACGCCGGACCGAGATAGGAGTTCCACCCCAGCCGGTTGCTGTCCTGATCCCACATCCGCAGGCGGCTGCGATCGATGTCGGTGCGGGCGCTGCTGCGATCGTCGAGCATCGGATAGACCAACAGTTGCATGATCGGATGGATGCGTCCGCGATCGCGGGCCAGCATCGCCAGGGCCGCGGTCAGACCGCCGCCCGCACTGTCCCCGCCGATCGCGATGCGGTCCGCGTCGACGTCGGGATGCGCTGCGAGCCAACGTAATCCGGTGTAGCAGTCCTCCAACGGGATCGGGAACGGATATTCCGGGGCGAGGCGGTACTCGACCGAGACCACGATCGCGCCCAGCCGATCGGCGAAGGCTCGGCAACGGGCGTCGTCCATGGCCGCGGACCCCATGATCAGACCGCCGCCGTGCACCCACAGCACTCCGGGCCGCAGGCCGCGGGCACCGGCGGGCCGGAACACCCGGACGCGGACCCCGGGCCCGGCCTGCTCGACCACCGCGTTCGCGGCGCGTCCCGCTGGTTGCAGACGGATGAGCCGCCGGATCAACCACAGCCGACGCGGCCCCACCACCGAATGTGGCAGGAACCGCGCCAGACGCAGATCGGGATGGAAATCGGTTGTCGTCATCGCACTGCCGGCAGGCTCAGGACAGCAGACGACGCAGCAGCCGGTTGCCGAACCCGTACCGGATGAGTCCGTCCAGACTCTGAATCGTCTTCTCCGAGTAGGGATACCAGATGCTCTCCCGCTTCGGCTGCCACCGGTCGATGAGCACCGGCTGGGCGTGGGTGAAACTCCGCAGCGCGTCGGTGCCGTTGACGTGCCCCAGACCACTGTCCTTGCGCCCGCCGAAGGGCGCCTCGGGCACGCCGTAGATGACCGCGGCGTCGTTGTGCACCACCGAACCCGTGGTCAGCTGGGCGGCGATGCGGCGCGCCTTGGCGGCGTCCTTGGTGAAGACCGACCCGCTCAACCCGTACTTGCACTCGTTGGCCAGGCGGATGGCCTCGTCCTCGTCGCGCACCCGCATGACGGCCGCGATCGGGCCGAAGGTCTCCTCGGTCATCAACTGCATGTCGTGGTGCGCGCCGACGACCAGGGTCGGCTGGAAGTAGAGCCCGTCCCCGTCTGCGGGCGCACCGCCCACGACGATCTCCGCACCCTTTTCCTTGGCGTCCTCGATATGCCGGGTGACGATGTCCATCTGGCGATCCCAGAACAGCGGGCCCATATCGGTATCGCCCGGCCCATAGGTGATCTCGGCGGCCTTCTGCGTGACCAGCCGGATGAATTCGTCCGCGACGCTGTCGACCACGTAGATCCGCTCGACGCTCATGCAGACCTGACCGGTGTTGAACATCGACAGGTACACCGCACCCGCCGCGGCGCGCTCGAGATCCGCGTCGGCGCACACGATCATGGCGTCCTTGCCGCCGAGTTCGAGGGTGCAGGGCAGCAGGCGGTCGGCGCAGGCCGCGGCGATCTTGCGGCCGGTGCCGACGCTGCCGGTGAAGCAGACCTTGTCGATCTCCGCGGCAACCAGAGCGGCACCGGTTTCGCCGTCGCCGCGCAGGACCTGCACGACGTCCTCGGGAACGCCCGCCTCGTGCAGCACCTTGGCCACCCATTCGCCCGAGCGCGGGGTCACTTCGGAGGGTTTGAACACGACGGTGTTGCCCGCCAGCAGCGCCTGCACGACCGGATTGAGCGACAGTACGAACGGCGCATTCCAGGGCGTGATGACACCGACGACGCCGAGCGGCTGATACTGGATGAACAGCTTCTTGAACGGGCGCAGATAGCCGTGCAGCGTCTGTTTGTGCGCCCGCAGATCCTTGCGGGCGCGCCCGCTCCAGTAGTTGAGGAAATCGCAGGCCGGGACGATTTCCACGCCGAGCGCCTCGGCCTCGGGCTTACCGGTTTCCTCGCGGACCGTCGCGGCGATCTCCGCGCGCCGCCGCACGATGACGCCCACCGCGGCGCGCAGGATGTCGGCGCGCTCGGCGATGCTGCGCGCGGCCCAGGCCGGCTGTGCGGCGCGGGCGCGGGCGACCGCGGCGCTCACCTCGGCGCTGTTCTCGACCTCGAGTTCCCCGATGGACCGGCGATCCACCGGGCTGTCCAGGGCCAACCGGCGGCGGTCACCGTCGGCCGACGGCAGGGTGCGGACGATCGCCATGGGTCTTCTCCTCGATGAGCTGATGGACACCTGTCTGGAAGGTACTACGCCCATCTGTGCACAACAAGACTCGGCCCCACTGTCCGGGAAAAGCCGTGGGGGACCGGCCCCCACGGCACGTCCGGATCGAGATGCTACTGCGCGGCAGCCTGGCGCCTGGGCAGTTTCCAGCCCGGTCGCGGGAAGTGGCAGGTGTAGCCCTGCGGGTAGCGCACCAGATAGTCCTGGTGTTCGGGTTCGGCCTCCCAGAACGGAACCGCCGGGGTCACCTGGGTGACGACCTTGCCCGGCCACAGACCCGAAGCGTTGACGTCGGCGATCGTGTCCAGGGCGACGCGCTGCTGGTCCTCGTCGAGGTAGAAGATCGCCGACCGGTAGCTCGAGCCGACGTCGTTGCCCTGCCGGTCCTTCGTGCTCGGATCGTGGATCTGGAAGAAGAACTCGAGCAGCGCCCGGTAATCGGTCTGCGTCGGGTCGTAGACGATCTCCACCGCCTCGGCGTGGCCCGGGTGGTTGCGGTAGGTGGCGTTGTCGTTGAGCCCGCCGGTGTACCCGACCCGCGTGGAAATCACTCCGGGCTGCTTGCGGATCAGGTCCTGCATGCCCCAGAAGCATCCACCGGCCAGGATCGCGGTCTTCGTGTCGGTCACACTTGCTCCTTCGTGAACAGGGTCTTGTACGGACCGTAACCCTCCGCCTCGAGGTCGTCGAGGTGGATGAATCGCAGTGCCGCGGAATTGATGCAGTACCGCAGGCCGCCCGCCTCGCGGGGACCGTCGGTGAACACGTGCCCGAGATGACTGTTGCCGAAGACCGAGCGGATCTCGGTGCGGATCATCCGATGGCTCAGATCCCGGGTGTCGACCACGGCATCCGCGCTGACGGGCTTGGTGAAACTCGGCCAACCGCAGCCACTGTCGAACTTGTCCAGTGAGGTGAACAACGGCTCACCGGAGACGACGTCCACGTAGATGCCCGGTTCGTGGTGATCCCAGTACTCGCCGGTGAAGGCTCGCTCGGTGCCGTTCTCCTGGGTGACGTGGTACTGCTCGGGCGTGAGCGCCGCGACCGCAGCCGGGTTCCGGTTGTATTCCTGTGCCACATGACCTCCTCGTGTCGACTACCTGTTCAACGTGTGCGCGGTGCCGGAAAATCCCGGGGTGGGAGGACGTCATACTTCGGTCACCGTCGGCTCCGGTGGGGGAGTTGGATCGATCGTGAGCGCGGGATGTCTTTCGGGGGTTCGGGTGCCGGGCGAGCTGTGGTGTCGGGATAGGGGGTGCTGTGCCGATGTCGAATCTGAACGGGCAGTGGAGGATTCGTGTGCTTGACGAACGTTCCCGTCGGGTTAGCTGGAACGTTCCAATCGGCAGTTGCTGTGTATTAAACAATGAAATTGGCATATGCGCATTGAGCTATGTCAGATCGGGCATGTTCCAAACGTCCGCGAGCCCTGACGGAACGAACCTCACCGAACAACGGATCACCTGACGCCGAGGAGGGCAGCCGAGGCGGAAGGTGCTGTGCTGCAAGGCGGTTTCGGGGATGACCGGGGTCCGGGAGGGGCGGGTTAGACTCGATGACGCTCGGGTCGGCCGATGCAGGATGCGAGTAGGAGTGGGCGATGCCGCCGAAGGCGACGGGGCAGCGTCGGCGTCCCTCGCAGGAGCGGGCGGTGGCGACGCGGGAGCACCTGCTCGATACCGCCGCGCGATTGTTCGGGGAGCGGGGGATCGCGAACACCTCGACGAACCGGATCGCCGCGGAGGCCGGAGTCAGCATCGGCACCGTGTACCGGTACTTCGCGGACCGGTCGGTCATGGTCGAGGAGTTGCTCGCGCGGCTGCTGGAAAGTGTCGAACAGCGGTTGACCGAGCGGGTTTTCGGGCTGGGAGACAGGCCGATCCTGGAGCAGGTCACGTCGGTTCTGGAAGCGGTGAGCGATGAACTCGCGGCCAAGGCGTCGCTGGTGCGCGCACTGGCGGCCGGGGTGCAGTTCTACAGCAGCGGTATTCCGGAGTTCGAACCGCGGCTGCGGCTGCTGGCCAAGGTGATCGTGATCCAGCTGCTCGGACCGGGCGACGATCACCGCTACGACGTGATGGCGTTCGTGTTGATCAATACCGGCTTCGCGGCGGTGCTGCGCGCCTCGGCACTCGAGGTGAGCAGTACCGAGCGCCGCGAGGCGATCGCGATGACCGCCGAGATGATCGCCGCGTGGGCCGAGGCCGAACGTGACGGCGTGGTGGCCTGACACCGTTCGTGCGGGGATGTGACGTGCGCGTTTGGCATCCGACTCAGGGGATGCGGCGGATCGTTGGTCACGATCACAGAGTTCCCGGCGACACCTGGATAGCGAGTGGATTGCTGTCGTACTTTGACGGAGTAGGCACGGGCAACGGGGCCCGTGGTTGTCCGCGAGATGAGGTACCGGTGGTTGATCTCGGATGGTTCGACGCGTGGCGCCCGCGGTCCGGGCGCCTGATCACCTGGGCCGTACTGCCCTCGGCGCGTGCGGCGATGCTCGAGACGCCGGCCTGCTCGGCTCGAGTTCCCGGCTGGCAGCAGCGGTATATGCGCGCGTCCTACCGGCTGGCCGGGACCGACTGCCGGTTGGCCCGGTTGTACGTGCTCGAGTTCGACGTCGCCGGTCGCCCGCAGGTTGCGGCGATGACCCGGGCGGTCACCGAATTTGTCCGTCGTCACGAGGTGTTCCGCAGCTGGCTCAGCGTCGAGGCCGACGAGCGCGTCGTGTGCCACATGCTCGATCCCGACGAGGTCGAGTTGGTCGCCCGGGTGCGCGAGGACGCCGCGGAGGGCGCGACCATCGGCGAGATCGTGCGGTCCGGGGTGCCGGACGCATTGCATTGGGACTGTTTCGGTTTCGGTGTGATCGAGCACGAAACCTCGTTCACGATGTACATGGCCGTGGACCGCCTGCACACCGGCAGCGTGGCCGCGCTGTCGGCCGATGCGAATCTCCTGGCCCTGTACCGGCACGAGGTGTGCGGCGGGGGAGAAGTCCGCTCGGCGCCGATGGGCCGAGCGTCGGCGCCGCGAAAATTCGTGGTCCATGCCGACGCTCGGCCGCGTGCCTGCTGAGGTGACCTCGCGGTCACGGCGCTCAATGCACCACACACCCCGGGGCCTGTGGGATGCCGGCGAAGCGGTCGGCGAGGAAGTTCATGGCGCCGATGGCTTCGCCCGCCGCGGCACCGAGGTGCATCGGGAACAGCGAGTGGATCGCGGTGAGGTTGGCGCCCTGTGCGCAGTAGCTACCGAGAAGGGCGTTGTAGCCTGCGACGGGGATCTTGTCGTCGGTGAGGCTGTGGTACAAGTACATCGGGGTGTCGGGGGCCGTCCGGCCTAGTTCATTGGGGGCGGCGGCGAGGCGGAATGCGTTCTGTGCCAGCAGGTTCGGGACCTTGGCGAGATCCTCGATGTGCACGTCGGCGTATCGCTTGGCCTGATCCGCGCCGCAGGCGGAGGTGTCCGCGGTGAGCAGCGCATGCTGGCCGCGGTTGTTCAGCAGGTCGGCCAACCGGGAGCCGGGTTCGTCGCGGGCCAGCCCGAGCAGGATCAGGATCGCGCCCGCCTCGCCGTCGGCGCGTTGTGCCATGGCCGGTATGTCGGTGGGGATTCCGCCGGCGCTGGTGCCGACGAATCGCACGTCCGGTGCGTATTCGTGACGCAACTGCGTGGCCCACAGCGTGGCGAAGGCTCCGGCCGAGTATCCCCAGGCGCCGATCGGGCTCGCGGCATTGATGCCGGTCGCCGGGTAGGACCGTGCGGCCCGGATTCCGTCCAGGACTCCCCGCCCGGATGTCACGCCGTCGAAGAGCCGGGATTGTGGTCCTTCGTAATCGCTGACCACGACGGCCCATCCGCGACGCAGTGCGTCCGCGATGAACGGCGCATCCTGCATGGTGCTCGCGATGTCGCCGCCCGCGCCGCGCAGTGTGGCCGACGGTGCGCACCGGGTGTCGAGGCTGTTCTCGGGGACCTGATAGGCCAGCACCGGCCGCGGCCCGTTCGAGGGCATCGGCGGCACCAGCACCGTGGTCACGTCCAGCTGCGGATGCTGTTCGGAATCGGTTGTGCGATAACGCAATTGCCATGCCGACACCGGTACCGGCAGGCCGAGCAGCGAGATCGGCCGCGCTCCGAGCACCGCGCCGTTCGGGTGTGCCGCGAGATCGGCGGGTGCGGCATAGAAGGGATCCTGGGCCGGGGGCAGCACTGCGGCCTGCGCGGCCGGTATCGCCAATGCTGCCGGCAGCGTGATCATGGCGAATGTGAGGGCCACGAGCCACAGCCTGCCGATCCGCCGCCACTTCGCTGGTTGCGAGGGTGCGCCGTCGGCCGCAGAGCCGAGCGCATCGGTAGTCGAACATGCTGTGTGGGAAGGATTTTCCTGATATGTCGGCAACCTGTGCCCGGATTTCATCATTTCTCCCGCGTCCGCCTGTCCGACGGGCAGGCTCTGTGTACCTGCACCGATCCTGGGACGCGAAATCACGGTAGCATAACAATTCGAATTCTGATCGGAAAAGTTTCAGCGGCTATCGGGGTGGTCGGACCGGCGGGGAGAAATTTCGCCGCGCTAAGCTGATGGCGTCGGAGATGCCTTTCCTGAACATGGTGGGCAATTGTCCAGCGTACCTTGCTATTACAAGCTCCCGTGATCCATGCATGTTCGCTGTCTTGTTGAAACATCATGATCAGAGCCGTAACCATGGCGTAATGGGGCAGATGTGGAAGATGTGACTATAAATCTCAACTCGACGGAGCCGGTCTCAGCAAACGTCAGTAGGGTGCTGTTTCGAGACCTCGGAAATGGCTTGTGCGGAATCAGGGATGTGCACCGGAGGTTGCGAGCAGGAGATGCGATGCGGATGCGATGGGTTCGATGGCTGGTACTGGGCGTCATATCGGCCGCCGCATTCACCACCGTGCCGGTCGGAGCGGCGAGCGCCGATCCGGTCGAGGACATTCCGAGCGGGCTGGCCTCGTTCTATCACCAACAGCTGCACTGGAAACCGTGTAACGACGCGTCGCTCGACCGTGCGGGGGCGCAGTGCGCGGGCGTCGTCGTACCGCTCGACTACAACCGGCCGGGCGCGCGCACGCTGACCGTGGCGATCTCGCGGATCCCGGCCACCGACCCGGCCCGCCGACGCGGGGTCATGCTGTCCAACCCGGGCGGTCCCGGCGGTCCGGGCCTGGGCATGATGGCCGATCTCCGGGATCGATTCAGCCCCGATGTGCGCGCCCGCTACGACATGATCGGCATGGACCCGCGCGGTATCGGCAGATCGGACCGGATGAACTGTGTGCTGCCGCTGCCCACCATGCTGTTCTCGGCGGGTTTCGACGCCTTCGGCTACGCGCGCGACGCGAGCCTGGCGGCCGCGTTCGCCGCTTCCTGTCTCGCGCCCGATCCCGAGAAGGCCCGGTTCATCACCACCCGCAACACCGCCCGGGACATGGATGTCATCCGCGGTGCGTTGGGTGAGCCCAAGATCAACTATTTCGGCGACTCCTACGGCACCTACCTGGGCGCGGTGTACACCCAGATGTTCCCTCGGCACACTGACCGGATCGTGCTGGACAGCGCCCTGGACCCGGACCGCTACTGGCTCGGCGCGTACCAGGACATGGGCCCGATCAACGAGGCCGCGCTCGACGACTGGGCGAACTGGGCGGCCGAGCGCGACGCCGACTACCACTTCGGTCGCACCGCACCGCAGGTTCGAGCCTTCGTCGAGGACATGATCCGACGTGCCGCCGCACATCCGGTCATCGGCAGCGGCTATCTCATCGACGAACACACCGTGCCGATGATGCTGCTGTCGCTGTTGTCGAATCCGCGCAAGAACCCCGACCTCGCCGCGGTCGTGCGGACCATATCCGACGGAGTATCCGGGCTGCCGATCGATATGGAACAGCTGAAGGCGAAGATCAGCGGACCCGTTCCGCTGGAGGCCGCGGGTATGGCCGCGGTCCAGTGCGGTGACAAGGCCGCCCCCCGGGATCTGGGCTGGTATCAGCGCAACATCGACAGTGTGCGGGCGACCCAACCGGTATTCGGCGCGTTCGCCAACAACATCACCGCCTGCGCGTTCTGGCCGGACCCGATCGAGCCACCCACCGTGGTGCGTAACTCGACACCGGCGCTGATCCTGCAGGCGACCCGCGACACTCGCACCGCCTACCCGGAAGCCGTCGCACTGCACCACGATCTCACCGCGTCACGAATGGTCACCCTCGCGGACACCCGCGTGCACGGCGTCCTGCACTCCGACCTGAGCCGGTGCGTGAACGACATCGTCGATGCCTATCTGCTTGACGGCACCCTCCCCGGCGCCGACCGGACCTGCGAACGTGACCCGCAGTATCGCTTCGAGTACTGATCGACCGAAGGTTGTTCGCACCCGGTGCTCCGGTCCGATGTGTTCGCGGCCCCAGGTTCCTAAACTCGGATCATGGGTATGCGAGCCCTGGCCCTCTCGATCTGCGCACTCGTAGCGCTCCTATCGGCCTGCACGATGCACCCGGCCGAGCCGGTGGCTGTCCCGTCGGATGCCCTCGCCCGCGCCGAGAGGGTGCGCGGCGACCTCGACGCGATCGTCCGCTCGGGCGCTGTCGGGGCCATTGCCACGCTCAGCGAAAACGGCGCGTCCACCGTCGTGACGTCCGGTCGCGCCGATATCGCCACGGGTGCCGTGATCCCTACCGATCGTCCCGAGCATGTCCGGATCGGCAGTATCACCAAGACCTTCACCGCCGCGATCGTGCTGCAACTGGCGGCCGAGCACCGGCTCGACCTCGACAAGCCGATCGAGACGTATCTCCCCGGTCTGCTTGCCGGTGACGGCGTGGACGGACACGTCATCACCGTCCGCGAGATCCTGGGTCATCGAAGCGGACTGCCCCAACCGCCCGACTCGGCGCAGACCAACGACTACGAGGCGGCGCGCCTCGGCCGCACCTTCACTCCGGCACAGTTGATCGCATTCGCCCTGCGGTATCCCGCAGAGTTCGCCCCCGGCGCCCGATTCGAATACGCGAACACCAACTACATCGTCGCCGGCATGCTGATCGAGGCGGTGACCGGACACCGCTACGCCGATGAACTCCGCCATCGCATCCTCGATCGGCTGGACCTGCCCGGCACCTACCTGCCGGCCACCGGTGAAACCGGTCTGCGCGACCCACATCCGACCGGCTACGGCACCGTGGACGGCATCGTCACCGACCAGACGCGCATCGAGCCGTCGCTGTCGTGGTCCGCCGGCGCGCTGGTCAGCACGGGCGCCGACCTGAACCGGTTCTTTACCGCCGTGTTGGCCGGACGGGTGGTGCCACGGCCCCAACTACGACAGATGCTCGACGGGACCGATATGGGCCACGGTGACGGCATGTCCTACGGGCTCGGCATCGCATACACCCAATTATCCTGCGGCGCACAGTATGTCGGTCACCTCGGCGACATTCGCGGCTTCTCCGCCATCTCCGGCGCCACCGCGGCCGGTCGCGCGGTCACCATCTCCTACACCGGCACACCCGCGGCTGTGGACGTCCGCAGCGTGCTCGCCCACGCACTGTGCGGGTGAGCGCTAGGACGCCTCCCGACCCCATCGGACTTATCCGCGATCAACGGCCGGTGCTGCCCGGGGAGAACAGCGGCCCCGCGTCCGGCGCGACGGGACGCAGGTCCAGGAGTTGGGCCGCGGCCCACAGCGTGACCTGGGTGGCGGTCAGTACCGGGCATCCGGCGGTTCGTTCGAGATCTGCGGTGAGCCGCTCGGCATGAAGTGCGGTCTCGGGCAACAGGATCGCCTGCGCCCGGGGATCCGCGGCCCGCGCCACGAGATCCGTGATCTGCCCCGGTGACCAGGCCGCCAGGTCGCGATCCGAGCGGGCCGAAGCGTCCACGCGCCGCACCACCTGTGCACCGGCCTCCTGGACGCGCTCGACGAAGTGGCCGGACAGCTCGGCGTGGTAGACCGAGGCCAGGGAGACGGTGTCGAGCGACAGGCGGCGGATCGCGCGCTGGTACGCATCGGTCGTGCTGGTGGCCGGGCATCGCGCGATGCGCTCGATGGTCCGGATCTGCTGGTCCACGGCCTCGGCCCCGTCCAGGAAGCTGGAACTGGTGACCGCGAATGCGACGGCGTCGAGGGTGCGGCCGTGCAGGGCGCCGGGCAGGACCTGTTCGAGGTGCGCCGCCGATCCGAGCCGCCGCAGCGCATCGATGACCTGCTCGACGTCGAGTGTGGCCAGATCGTCCACGTCGTGCGGCCACGGGATGTAGACGATCTCGAGGCGGAGTACCGGGTCGAGCCGGGCGGCGAGATCGGCGAAATCGTCCTCGCCCGCGTCGGGGGTGGGATACAGCAGGCCCACCACCGGTTCCCTGCCCATGGGGTACGTTCTTCTCTGGGGTCTCGGAGAGATGATGCCCGGCTCTGCGAACATAGTTGCAGCTCAGTGGCTTTCGTGGAAACTGTAGCAGATCGCCACATGTGTGGTGGAGGAACTGGCGCCGATGGCGTCGATGGTGCAAGGTAGGCGGATCCCCGCTGCGGGGGAACTGTGCGGCGGCTACACCTCGAATGTCGGCATCGGATATTTGCCGTCGCGGATGTCTTGGTTGGGGCCGTACATGCGCAGGATCAGGTAGCTGTCCTTGGTTGGGATGGGCAGGTAGTTCGGGTCGTCAGCGTGGGTTTCCGCATTCGAGCCCAGCTCGAGGGTGTAGTAGCCGTCCCGGTCGGGGACCAGGGTGCGGTCGCCGCGGCTATGGCGGTTGAGAGCGTTCTGGGCCATGAGGCGGTTGTCGCAGCTGTAGACGGTGAACGACCAGAATTCGCTGACCGGTGGGGGCAGGAAACGGGCATGGTAGGTCTTGCCGCCGGATCCGTTGAGGGGTAGCCGGTCCGAGCCGGTCTCGACTTTCAGATACACCGATTCGACCGGGGGTAGTCCCCACTGACCGAGGAAGGTGCCCTCGGCGAAAATGTCGCGTGGGGTGTTCTGCAGGTCGGCGCGGGTGCCCAGGAGTTGTTCGCTGCTGGTCATCTGCGGGGCGAGTTCGCGGATGCGGGCTATGCCCAGGCGCTGGCCGCGTTCGGCGGCGTCGTATTGGTCGGGTGTGAAATCGGTTGTGCCGGGCGCTGGTCCGAGATCGCGGTAGCGGGACAGCCAGCTCGCGTCGGTGCTCGCCATCACGCCGAGAGTCAAGGCGAAGTCGACGCGTTGCAGCCAGTTCGTCGAGGCCGGGTCGGGGTAGCTGCGGGTGATCGGGGCCGGGCCTGGAACTCCGAGAAACCCGGACAGGGTTTCGATCGTCCACCGGTCCTGCAACCCGCGGGCGATCGCGAGGTCGTTGCCGCCGATGGTCATGATGCGGCCCATGACTTTGATCAGGTCCGACTCCGAGCGCACGACCTCGTCGATACCGTCGGGCACGGTGTCGTTCCATGCGCTGCCCGCGAACAGGAACCGGCCGCCACGGGTGCCGCGGGTGCGGGATCCGATCATGGCGTTGGTGTAGTGGCCCAGGTCCATGGTGTGCAGGATCCAGTAGCGGCCGGGGTCGAAGTCCGGAATGGTGACCACGACCGGTTCGGCGCCGACGTCGAACCAGCCTTGCAGGTGCAGAGTGTCGTTGTTGATCGTCGGGTGCGCGGTGTAGGTGTCATCGGCCAGATCACGCAGCAGCTGGAACCGGTTCAGCGCGACGCCAGGCTGGATTGTCGTCTCGTAGAGGAACTTGTACGCCTCATCGATCGAGTACCCGTACAGATACGCATCGCGCGCGAGTTCATCGGAAATCACCCCGGGATCACCTCCGGTGTCATCGAACGGCCTGCCTGCCAGGACGGTCCCGGTCGGCCCCCGGCACCGAAGCGGCCAGGGTGGCGAACGGGCATGGCTTGCAGGTGTTCATGGTTGTTGACGGACCGGTGGTGGCGTCCAGTCGCCGTTGTTGACTTCGGGTTTGGGCCAGTAGGTGCGGACGGTGAGTTCGAACTCGTCCAATGGTGCTGGTAGCCAGTTGGATTCGCGGTCTGTGCCGGGTGATCGGTGTTGGATGTGGATAGTCAGGGAGCCGTCGGGGTCCAGTTGCATGGTTTTGTTCTTGGTTCCCAGGGAGTAGCGGCCCAGGTCGTTGGGGGCGAAGAAGTGCTGCGGGTTGTAGAGGGTCAGTGACCAGAACCCGTCGACGGGTGGTATCTGCCCGGCGGGGAAGGTGATCGTGTAGTCGTTGTTGCCGTCGAGTCGTTGCCCGGTGCCGTCGCATTCGAGGAAGAAATAGCGGGTTTCCTCGGGCTGATTGACGTACATGTTCGACTTGGCGGTGGCTGTCCGGGTGAGGTAATCCAAGCCCCAGCGCGCCACGTTCGGCGGGGTGTTCCAGCCGCCGGGCAGGCGCCGCCCATTGGTGTGAAATTCGAACAGCGGTGCGATGACCTCGGTTTCGGTTTCGGCGGCGGCTTGTGCGATGGCTGTGGCGATGTCGGGGTCCGCGGCGGCGGCGGCCAGCAACGCCCGGGTCATGGCGTATCGGGATTCCTCACCCGGCAGCGCGGGAACTCGGTCGAGGATCTCGGGGAGCTCATCGAAGAAGGTGCCGGGGTCGACCCAGTGTGTCTCACCTGTGGTCGTCTCCGCGGCGGGGAAGTGCGGGATGGTGCGCCAGTCGACGGTTCTGGCCTGGCCGGTATAGGTGCTCAGGGGGTAGACGACGACCTGGTTCAGGGTGCTCTGGATGGCCTCGCGGTCGGTGTCGGTGTCGTCGAGGAATACTCGGGGGCCGATCGCGACCAGCTCGGTGGGTGCGCGCAGCACACCGGAGATCCCGTCGGGCACCTCGCCGTCCCACTGGGGTCCGATGATGAGGTAGTTACCGGGTTCGGTGCCATATTGGCGTCCCAATCGGGAGAATTCCTCGCTGCGGGCGTCATAGACGGCGTAGACCCAGAACCGGTCACCGAAGTCGGGCACCTGCAGCACGACCGGGTCGTCATCGACCGCGCCATAGCCGAAGCCGTAGACGACGTCCTGATTCGGGTGGGCAACCCAGCGTTGAGCCGGGTCGATATACCCGGTCAACATCGCCGTATGCCCCAGCGGAGCTGCGGGCAGGATGCCACCGACAAGCCCGGGCTCGGGTGCGGACGCGAAAGACGCACGACGGTGGAAAGCGTTGACGACCGGCCACCCCCACACGTAGACGTCCCGCGCGAGCAATCTGGCGAACTCGGTCGTCATCACCGTATCGACAGGCACACCACCCAGGTCCCGAGCGCCCTGTGGTGCCGGCTGCTGGAAGAGGCTGTCGCGGTCCGTCCGGGCGGCCGGTGTCGTGCGGGACGATACGGTCGAACTGGTGCCGCTGAGTTGCGTCATGACACGAAACTCCCTTGTCGGGCCGGGATGACGATGGTGCCACTGCGGTCGATTCGTGGTGCCGGCGCCGACAAAGGCACCCGGGCGAGGCGGTCGAACAAATCACGCGAACGTGCGCACAAAGACCCGGGTTGCGATCCGAGCCCGTTCCGCCCGAGTTCGGTTACCTGACTCCGGCTTCCGCGCGCCACACCCAAGGATCGAACACAGCCCACCCAACGATTCTTAACTAATAGTTAGCCAAGCTGAGGCGGAACAGGCAAATACATGCGATGAACTGCGGGTAATCAGATCGCTGAAACAGTGGCTACACGGTGCGGCCCGTCGACGCGATTCGCGGGTTCCGCCGAGCAAAAACCCAGCCCTTCGCAGGCGCCGGCATCGCGCGCCGCCCGCCCGAAACGCAACTCCCTCGAGAACCGGTGCGCGACAGGCACCACGTCATACCCCGCACCGTCCGATAGCAACCACCCGACGGCATCCGCACCAGAAACGCTCGCACTCGCCCTGCGCATCGGCAACACGGAGCCGCAGAGCTACACACCCCAAAGAGCCATGCAAAACCTCGCCGGAGTGGCGCTGACACGACGATCAGCAACAGTTCCGGACCCCCGGAGAATCGCATGCCAACCCGGAACGCCCGCCCGACGGCGGGAGTGTTCGGATCCCGGTGACCGTAATGCTGGTCCGGGCGAGCCGCGGGTGGTTTCCTCTGATCCGATCCCGAGGTTCGAGCGAAAGGCCACACCATGCCCGTCGACGACACAGCCGGCAGCCGGACCGGCGTGCAGGTGGTCAAGCTCGGTGCGCACATCGGCGCTCGCATCGAGGGGGTGCGGCTGGGCGGCGAGCTCGGCCCGGCCACCGTGGCGCGCATCCGCGCGGCACTGCACGAGCACAAGGTGATCTTCTTCCGCGGCCAGCAGCAGCTCAGCGAGGACGGACAGTACGAGTTCGCGCAGTTGCTGGGCGAGCCGACCACCCCGCATCCGACCGTCACCTCCACCGGCGCCAAGAGCCTGGCCATCGATTCGCGTTTCGGCCGGTCCAACAGCTGGCACACCGACGTCACGTTCGTCGACCGGGTGCCGAAGGCTTCTGTGCTGCGGGCGGTTTCGCTGCCCTCCTACGGCGGCTCGACCACCTGGGCCTCGACGGTGGCGGCGTACGAGTCGCTGCCCGCACCGCTGCAGCGGCTGGCCGAGAGCCTGCGCGCGCGCCACAACAACCTGTACGACTACGCGGCCACTGCCGAGGAACACCCGGACGAGACCGTGCGCGAGTATCGCCGCGAATTCGAATCCACCTACTTCGAGGCCGAACATCCGGTGGTGGAGGTGCATCCGGAGACCGGTGAACGCGCTCTGCTGCTGGGCGGTTTCGCACAGCGCATCGTCGGGGTCTCCGGCGCGGAATCCGCTGCGCTGCTGCGGCTTTTCCAGGATCGGGTGACCCGGTTGGAGCACACCGTGCGCTGGGACTGGTCGCTGGGCGATGTCGCGATCTGGGACAACCGTGCCACTCAGCACTACGCCGTGGACGATTACGACGGCAGCGAGCAGCGCAGGCTGACGCGCATCACGCTCGCCGGCGCGGTTCCCGTCGGTGTGGACGGCGTGCCGAGCGCTGTGATCGCGGGCGATGCCGGGCATTACTCCTCGGTCGCTCCACTGACCCGCGCGGCTTGAGTGGTTACCGTGAGTGCGGCGAATCGCCTGGAATGCCTTGTACACCCATTCCCGGGCGTGATCGAGTAGTCTTCGACGACCTGCGGGTCGGGTGACAGGCGCAGGTAACGACCGGCCGATGCGCGGCCGACGAGGGGAATTCCGTTGAATTTGTGGAACTATGTGCGAGGGCGGGGCGAGTTTCTGGCATTCCTGACGTATCAGCATGCCTCCCTGGCATTTCAGACCGTTCTGGTCGGGACCGTGGTCGCGGTGCTGATCGCGGTCGCGGTCTATCGGCTGCCGCTGGTGGCGGCGCTGTCGCTGACCTCGAGCCGGGTCGCGCTGACGATTCCGTCCCTGGCGCTGCTGGCTCTGCTGCTGGTGCCGTTCGGGCTCGGGGTGACGCCCTCGTTCCTGATGCTGGCCTTCTTCGCCGCGCTCCCGGTGATCGGCAACGCGATCGTGGGCCTGCGCTCGGTACCGGCCTCGGTGGTGGAATCCGCACAGGGGATCGGCTTTTCGCGATGGCGGATCCTGCTGACCGTGGAGTTGCCGATCGCGTGGCCGGTGATCCTGACCGGGATCCGGGTCTCGACGCAGATGATCGTCGGCGTGGCCGCCATCGTCGCCTACGTGCTGGGCCCGGGTCTGGGCTCGCTGATCTTCAACGGCCTGTCCCGGCTCGGCGGCGCGAACGCCCTCGAAATGGCTTTGACCGGAACCATTCTCATCGTCCTGATCGCGTTGGTCTTCGACGCGTTGCTCGTCCTGCTCGGACGGCTCACGATCGCAAAGGGATTGTCGTCATGACCGACGAGGTGACCACACCGCCCGCTCCGAATGGCCAGGAGCGCACCGTGACCGGCGTGTCCATCACGCTGGACTCGGTCGTCAAGCGGTACAGGGGCCAGGACACACCGGCGGTCGAACGCCTGGACCTCGAGATCGACGCGGGCCATATCGTCGCGTTCGTCGGCCCATCGGGATGCGGCAAGACGACCACGCTGAAGATGATCAACCGGCTGATCGAGCCGACCGAGGGCCGCATCCTGATCGGCGGGCGCGATGTGACCAAGGAACCTCCGGACAAGTTGCGCCAATCCATCGGCTACGTCATCCAGTCCGGGGGGCTGTTCCCGCACTGGACGGTCGCGAAGAACGTCGGGGCGATCCCGCGCGTGCTCGGGTGGGATCGCAAGCGCATCGCCGAGCGCACCGAATATCTGCTCGATCTGGTCGGGCTGGACCCGAAGACGTTCGCCGATCGGCTGCCCAAGGACATGTCCGGCGGGCAGCAGCAACGCGTGGGTGTCGCGCGGGCGCTGGCCGCGGACCCGCCGGTGCTGCTGATGGACGAGCCGTTCGGCGCGGTCGACCCGATCACGCGAGTTCGCTTGCAGGACAGCCTGATCGCGATTCAGCACGAACTCGGCAAGACCATCGTGATCGTCACCCACGATTTCGAGGAGGCCACCAAACTCGGTGACAAGGTGCTGATCCTGTCCGAGGGTGGGCACATCGAGCAGTACGCGCGCCCGGAGGAGATTCTCACCAGTCCCGCCACGCCGTTCGTGCAGGAATTCGTCGGATCCGGTGCGAAGCTGGCCTATCTGACCGTGCAGCGGGTGCGGGACGTCGACTCCGACGCAGTGGTCACCGCGCGGATCGGTGAACCCTCGCAGCCGGTGATCGATCGCGCGAAGGCGGCCGGGCACAGCTGGGTGGTCGTGGTCGACGAGGCCGGGCGGCCGCGCTCGTGGCCCACGCTCGAGGAGGTGGCCAGCAAGCCGGAGGTGTCGGACTATCTGGATCGGCGGCTGCCGGTGATCGCGCGGTCCTCGACCCTCAACGATGCGCTCGATGCCATGCTCGCCGCCAGTCAGGGCGCCGCGCTGGTGACCGACGGTCGCGGGGCGGTGGTCGGTTCGCTGAGCATCGGGTCGGTCACCGAGACCATCCAGGCCAAGCTCGCCGACGTGCGGTCCGACGAGCAGGAGCCCTCCTACGAAACGTACGTCGACGGCACCGATCCCGCGCCGACGCCGGTCGTGGCCGCCGAGGACGAGCCCGGAACCGTAGCGCAGGACGAGCCCGGAACGGCGGCCGAAGACGAGCCCGGAACGGCGGCGGAGGTGTCATGAACCGGCTGCGCCGCGTCCCGCTCGACGTGTGGTTCGAGCCGGTCGTGATTCTCGTCATCGGGATCGGATATTTCCTCTGGTACCGGTCCACGACCTTGACCGCCACGGAGCAGGCGTCGCTGGGCTGGGGCAATCTGCAGACCACGATCCTGTCGCACATCAAACTGACCGTGGTCGCCACGCTGATCGTGGTGGTCGTGGCGATTCCGCTGGGTATCGTGCTGACCCGTCCCGGGGTGAAACGATTCGAGCCGATCGCGGTCAATATTGCCAATATCGGCCAGGCCGCGCCCGCGGTCGGCCTGCTGGTGCTGTTCACGTTCTGGCTGGGCACCGGATTCCGCACGGCGATCGTGGGTTTGGTCGTCTACGCGATCCTGCCGATCCTGCAGAACACGATCGTCGGGCTCCGTCAGGTCGATCAGCGCACGATCGAGGCGTCGCGCGGCATCGGATTCTCCGCCGCGCGAACGCTTTTCCAGGTCGAGCTGCCGCTGGCGGTGCCGGTGATCCTCAACGGCGTGCGCACCGCGCTGGTGATCCTGGTGGGCACCGCGACACTGAGTACGTTCATCGGCGCGACGAGCCTGGGCACCTTGATCACGACCGGGGTGACGTTGTTCCTGCCCAAACTGCTCGTCTCAGGGGCGATTCTGGTCGGCTTGCTGGCGCTGATCATCGACTGGCTCGGACGTCTGGTCGAGCTGGCCGCGACCCCGCGGGGTGTGTCGTGAGGCCGCCGTGGGGTCGCGTGGCGACCGCGGTGTCCGCGCTGGTCATGACGATATCGATGCTGACCGGATGTGGTCTGGTCAGTTCCTCGGGGACGTTCCACCACACCACGCTGCCCGGCGGGGCGCAGCCGCTGGCGGGTGCGAAGGTCGTGGTGACCTCCAAGAGCTTCACCGAGGGCGTGCTGCTGGGCAAGATCACCGCGACCTACCTGGCCGCGGCGGGCGCACACGTGACGGACCTGACCGGCGCGCCCGGTTCGGCGTCCTCGCGCCAGGCGCAGCTCAACGGCGACGCCGACATCCTGTGGGAGTACACCGGCACCGGATGGGTGAACTACCACAACGAAACCGAGACCATCTCCGACCCGCACGAGCTGTGGGTGCGGGTGCACGACATCGAGAAGCGCGACCACAACCTCGAGTGGCTGTCACCGGCGAACTTCAACGACACCTACGCATTCGGCGTCTCCACCCCGACCGCGGAACGCTTGAAGGTCAAGTCGCTGTCGGATGTGGCCGCCCTGCCGGTCCAGGATCGCACCTTCTGCGTCGACGACGAATTCTTCAGCCGCTCCGACGGTTTCATCCCGATGCTGCAGAAGTACGGCATCCCGTACAACACCCCCGACGGTGTGCCCTCCGGCAATGTGACCCGCATGGACGCCGGCGTCGTCTACACCGCGACCGCCAAGAGCGCTCCCTGCAACTTCGGCATGATCTACACCACCGACGGCCGGGTGAAGAATCTGAAACTCGTTGTGCTGGATGACGACAAGAAGTTCTTCCTGCCCTACAGCGGCACCGCGGTGGTCCGCGGAGTCGTCCTGGACCGCTACCCGCAGCTGCGGCCACTGCTGGCCACGATCTCCGAACGCCTGACCAACGATCTGATGCAGGAGCTCAACGGACGCGTCGACATCGAGGGGCAGGACCCCGCCGATGTGGCGTACGACTGGCTGAAGAGCCAGAAGCTGGTCGAGTAGCCGACGATTGCGGTGCGGGGCACCGGTTGTCGATCCACAGTGCCCGTGCGCTTGCATCTGGAATGGAAACACGCAGGCGCGCAGCTGAATCCGATCCTGCTTCTGCCAGGCATTCCTGGATCATGCTGTGCGGCAACCGCAATTCGCGCGCCCGGACGGACATACACGCCTGACCTACGGCCCACTCATCTGTGGGCGAGGGCGCGGTCGATGAGAGCGCCGATCGCGGGTTCGAGTGTCTGGGCGTAGCTGACCGTGAGGTGATTGTCGTCGCGGAAGACCAGGGTGTTGCCGACGATGACGGGGCAGCGGACCGCGGTGCAGAACATCGGAGTGAGGTCGGCGTACTGGCCGCCGCCGCGCGTGGCAGCTGCCTGTTCGGCCGAGATTCCTGGATCGTTCACCCCCAGCGGGCGAGTGGGCGCGCATGCTGTGGCGTCGTCGATGTGTTCGGACAGGCACGTCGGCACCGTGCCGTGTGGGTCGGGGATGGGGCCGAGCACGAGGACGGCCGAGCCGATCGCGCGTAGCTGGGCGACCAGGCGGTTCAGGGCATCGACCCAGGCGCGGTCGTAGGAGACGAAGCCGAAGTCGCCGCCGTAGCGCCGGGACATGCCCACCACGATCAAGCGCGGGTGTTCGATGCGCAGCCGACCGAGGACCTCGCCGCGCCACTGCTCGCATTCGGTGTACTCGCGGCCGAGATAGGGGCTGGTGATGGGCAGGTCCAGCAGTGGGCAGGTGACCTTGGACATCGTTTCCAGCCGCCAGTGCCGCGCCGCGGCGATCGGCTCGAGCGCCGGATTCCACATGGCCGCATGGGAATCGCCCACCAAGGCCACCGTGGTGGGCGAGGCCGGATCGCCCGAGGCGCACTCGCCCTGGCCCACTTCACGCCACGAACGCACACAACCATTGCCGAACACGTCGGCCTTGTCGCCGGGCGCGTTGCCGAGTGAAGGGGTGAGATTCCTTGGTATGGAATGTATTTCGGCCGAGGCGGCGACCGCGGACTGCGCTTGTGTCATCAGCTGCCGGACCGCCTCGTCACGTGGGTCGACGACGGGCGCGGCCGACACCCGGGGTGCGGCCAGGACGAGGGACGGCGCCGCCTTGCCGTGCCCGACCGGGGTGGGAACGAGCATGAGCGCTACGAGCGCCACACACGTGGCGGCCGCGGTGCACGCGCCGCCGCAGGCGAGGCTGCGCACGGCCGAGTTCCGCAGCGGAGCGGCGAAGCGGACCGGATTCTCTACAATCCACTGGGTGAGCATGGCGAGCCCGCCCGCCATCCCGACCGCGCCGATCGCGCCGACTCGACCGAGCGAGTGGCCGAGCACGTGCGGCGCCAGCAGCAGCACCGGCCAGTGCCACAGGTACCAGGTGTAGGACAAACCGCCGATCGCCCGCACCCCGCCTCGGGTCAGCACGCGGTCGACCCCGAAACGTGTTTCGGTGCAACCGGATACGATCATCAGGGCCGTCCCGATGACGGGCACCAGAGCCGCGCTGCCGGGATATGGTGTCCGGCCGTCGAAATGGACGCAGGCCACGACGACCATGACCAGACCGAGCCATCCGGCAAGCGCGGCCACCGATTTCGGCAACCGCGACCACACGCCGACCGAGAGCGCCACCAGGCCGCCGATGGCCAACTCCCACGCTCGGGCGGGCAGCGAGAAGAACGCCCACGGCGGCAGTGTGCGGGTCCAGATCAGTGAGGTCGCGAACGAGAGAGGGGCGACCACCGTCAGGACGATCAGATACGGACGCGGCGTGGTCGATCCGCTGCGGCGGCGTCGCACCAGCCACGCTGTCGCGATGACCAGCACCGGCCAGACCAGATAGAACTGTTCTTCCACGCCGAGCGACCAGAAGTGTTCGAACGGCGACGGGGGCGCGTCCGCGGCGAGGTAATCGGTGCCGCGCAGGGCGAGTCGATTGTTCCCGACGTACAACGCGCTGGCGATCGCGTCGCCGAGGACCTGGCGAGCCTGCAGCGGCGGCAGCAGCACGGCCGCGCCGATCGCGGTGCTGACCACCACGAGCCCCGCGGCGGGCAGCAGCCGGCGAGCGCGCGCGCCGTAGAACCGGGCCAGCTCGACGGTGCCGGTGGCGGTGGCCTCCCGGCACAGAATTCCGGTGATCAGAAAGCCGGATATCACGAAAAAGACATCCACGCCGACAAATCCGCCGCCGCACCCCGGCATTCCCGCATGGAATAGCACCACGGCAACGACGGCCACCGCTCGCAAACCTTCGATATCGGGCCGAAATCCCGCCCGGGGCTGCGACGCATCGTTACCTCGGTCTGCCTGCGGAGTTGGCAATTCGCCTACGGCCGTGTCCGTCATGAGCAGCATTGTGGTTGATCGATTCTGCCCTGGCGTGACGACGTGCCGGATCGGCCGATGACGATTTCGCGATGCCCTGTACGCCATTTATGGTCGAATTCAGCAATTCATGCCATGAGTGGTGCTGAAATAGAGCAATTAGCCTCTGTCGCCGGGCTTTCCGTGAAACTACATTCCGGCGCGAAGTGCAACTGTCGCAGGTGGATCTGCCCGTGGCGAGCCGACTACCGGTGTGCGAGTTCGCCGAGCAGCTTCCAGGTCCGGCGCTGGTCGTCGGGGCCTGCCAGGTCGGTCGAGGTGAGTACCACCTCGGTGGCGCCCGCGTCGAAGTAACGCTGGATTTCCGCGGCGACAGTTTCTTCGGTGCCGATGACGGCCAGGTCGGCGGCTCGTGTCGCGCCCTCGAGCTCGATGACCCTGCGGTAGGACGGCACCTGCTCATAGAACGCCAGCTGTTCGACAGCCTTGGCGCGCGTGCCCTCGATGTCCGAGGTCACCACGCCCGGCACGAAAGCGACGATGCGCGGTGCGGTTCCGGCGGACTTGCTGACCGCGGGAACGATGTGCTCGCCGAGCGTCTTCGGCCCTGCCAGATACGGCAGGATGCCGTCGGCGAGTTCGCCGCTGACCCGCAGAGCCTGCGGCCCCATGGCGGCCACCAGTACCGGAACCCGTGGTTGCGCCCCGGCCAGGGCGGTCGGCAGGGGCGGTGTGACGGTGAACAGTTCGCCGTGGAAATCAGCGGTCCCGGTGTCGAGGAGTTCCCGTAGGCCGGTGAGGAATTCGCGCAGCCGGGCAATCGGCCGGTCGAACGGCAGGCCGAAAGCGCTTGCGGCGAGCGCCGATCCGAGGGCCAGGCCGAGGTGGTACCGGCCGTTCGTGGCGGCCTGCGCGGTCTGGGCCTGCGCGGCGATCAGCAGCGGATGGCGTCCGATCACCGGAATCGCCGAGGTGCCGACCTGTAATTCGGGCACCTCCCGGCCCACTATCGCGGCCAGCGACGGTGAGTCGTAGTCCATTCGCTGCCCGAACCACACCGAACCCACGCCGCTGTCCGCGACAGCTCGCGCCTGCTGCACGACCTCGTCGACATAATTGGTGACAGGCGTATGGGCGAGGGCTACTCCGAGTGTCATGTCCGGATCAACAGTGTCCGATGCGTGACATATTCCGCTGCGGCGGGACAGTTTTCACGACCGAGTCTGTTCCGTGGCCGCCTCGAAGAAATACATTCATATCGAGTAGAACTCTGGATGATTCCGGCGAATCGGCCCGAATTCCGCCCGCGGCTATTTCGCCCCGGCAGCGCGGCGTGGCGTCGACTTCTTCGCAGCGCGCGTCTTGGGTGCGGTGGTCTTGCGGGCGGTGGCCTTCTTCACGGTGCGCGGCGATCCGGATCCGATCAGGCGATCGGCGTGGTCGAGGATGCAATCGAGACCGTATTCGAAATTGCGGTCGTCTGGTGCGCCGCTGTGCAGGCCACGCTCGGCGGCCTCGGCCAGCAGCGGGGTCGTGGCCGCGGAGATGGCCAGATTGTCGTAGTAGGCGCTCGCGCCGGATCCGGACTCCGCGTTCTTATCCGAGAGTCGTTGCAGGACAACGCATCCGCGGACATGCAGTTGGATCGCCGAATAGGTGTCCACGGCATCCTCGAGGGCGAATCCGGCTTCCACGAGGGTTGCGATGACCTGCTCGGTCTGCTGCGCGCCCAGTTGCGCGGCCTGCGGACTCAGCTGGGACCGGATCAAGATCAGATCGCACAGGATGGGGTTGGCCAGGAAGGTCGTGCGCATGGTGCGGGCGTGCTCGCGCAGCGAACCGCGCCAGTCCTCGGCGTCCACGAAGCGGGTGACGAAGCTCGCGTACCGGCGCAGGGCGCGGTCGGTCATGGCGTTGAGCAGGTCGTCCTTCTTGCGGAAATACCAGTAGATGCTGGTCACGCCGACATCGAGGTGTTTGCCGAGCATCGGCATGCTCATATTGTCCAGCGACACTTCCTCGGCAAGCTCGAACGCGGCATCGAGAATGTCCTCGGGGTTGAGGGATCCGCGCTCGCGCCGCGGGCGTTTGTCCGCGGTTGCCTGCTTGGCCATCTGTGCGACCACCTCCGTGATCCTCGCTTGGACGCAGGCGGCTCCGGCGAGGCGGAATCGACGGTGCGTCACGGTAGTACCTGTCACCGTAGACCATACCGGGAGGCATTCGAATTGTGTGCCGCCACGCTATCGGACATCGCCGCCGTCGATGAGCGTGCGCAGCACGCCGAAGCTGTCGTGCGTGGTGACCGCGGCGACGGCGCGCTGGACTCCGACCCGCGAGACCTCGAAGGGCTGCATCCGTTCTCCGGCCTCGGCGGTGCACACGATCGCCAGGAACAATTCGGTGATCGCGGCCCGGTAGAGGGTCCAGAGCCGGTCGGGATCCACGCGGACACCGGCGGCGTCGAAACGGGCGGCATAGCGGTCGACCAGGTCACGTTCGATGCCGCGCAGCAGATCCGGTTCGATCGAGGCGGTGGCGAAATAGGCCAGGTCGCGGATGCCCGCACCGATCGTGGCGATCTGCCAGTCCAGGAATCCGGGCCCGTCGTCGGTGAAGTACAGATTGCCCAGATGCGGATCGGCGTGAATCAGGGTCTGCGGCTGGGCGGCCCAGAAGGCGTCGATATCGGCGCTGCGCCGATAGAAGATCCGGCACTGGAGTTTGATCGGTTCGGGAATGAGATCCGCAGTGTGCCCGGTGATCTCGTGCAGGAACCGGCGCCGGATCAGGTCGCCCAGGCGCACATCGGCCGCGGTCCGCACGGCGAGCGGACGCAGGTCGCCGGTGAAACGGTCGCTGTCCTGGAACGCGAGGTGCAGATCGGCCATGGCGTCGATGACGGACTCGGCCTCGGCGCGGGTGACGCTGTCGGTCACCGTGCGGAATCGGGCGGTCCCGGTGAGATCCTCCAGGACCAGCGCGGAACGCCGATATCGCGGATCGGATTGCGCGACATGGCATCTCGGCACCCGGACGGGTGGAGCGTCGCCGAGCGCACGATAGGCCAGGATCTCGCGCTCGCCCAACCGGAAGACGTTCATCAGCACGTGCTGGAGGTAGTCGCGCGGCGGGAGTTTGACGAACAGATGTGTCGGGATCTCGGGCCGATCGGATTCGACGGCGATGCGGGCGCGGGCCGCGGTACCCGAATTCGCGTCGAGCACACGGACATCGGTGATGGCGTCCGCAGGCAGGCCCAGTGCCGCGGCGAGCCACGACGCACTCACCTGCTCGATCCGCAGCGGAACCGGGCAGGAGGCGGGAGCGAGGCGATCGAGCGCGGCGCGGATCGCCTCCCCGGCGGCCATACCGACCGCGCTCGCCGTTGCCATGGGTCTCACCGGACGGCCTGGAACATACTGCGACACAACCGGATTCTATGACCGACGAGTTCGCGGCCGATCACCGATGCGCCGCCTTCTCCCGGGCGACCCGATCGTTGTGGATCTTGACCAGCTCACGGAATCCGATGTGCTGCCATTCGGGTTTGGGCTGCACACCCCACTGGTCCCGCGCGGTCGTCTGGCCCGCGGCCTCGGGTCGCCCGCCCAGCGGAGGGGCGTCGACCGCGCCTTGGCGACAGGTGAGGCTGTCGTCGGAGTAGCGGACCTTCATCATCTCGTCGCAGATCTGAGTCAGCGAGAGCGTGGGCCAGCCGTACCACAGCGCCAGCGCCGGTACGGTCAGCGAGCCCTCGATGACCAGCGCGACCAGGCAGACCAGGATGCCGCGCTGCAACCAGCGGTGCATCCGGGCGAACGGCGCGGTGGTGCCCGGCGGTAATGGGCGTTCGGGAGGTGTTGCGGCAGTGGGTTCTTCGGTGCTCATGACATTCTCCTGGTAACCGGATTCACGGGGCGAGGTCAGTCGGAGAAGATCTCGCGGTTGACCGTGTGCAGATAGGGGATCGCCAGGAACGGGGTGATGTAGAAGATGTCGTACAACCACCAGCCGGTCACCGGCAGCACGATGCCGTGGAATCGCACGTCGGCGTACATCGTCATGTTGACCACGTAACCGACCCAGATCACCACGCCGAACCAGCAGGTGACGATCAGCCACTGATGCCCCCACCGCTTCATCTGCAGGAAGGCGATGGCCGCGGCCACGCGCATCGGGAAGACGGTGAAGATCAGCGCGACCTCCCAGCCCTTCTCGCCCGGAGCCGCCGAACCGCCGATCCACATCTCGTTGTAGTGCCAGAAGTATCCGGCGTCGACGAAATTGCCCCACGCGGTGAAGAACACCCGCGTCACGATGGTGTGGCTGGCGCCCAGGTCCAGCACCCAGCCGATGCTGTTGAGGAAGGCGTCGAGGATGACCAGATAGCCGATCAGCGTGACGATCAGCGGCCGAACCGACAATCCGTCGCGTTGTGCCTTGCGCTGCAACCACATTCCGCGCAGGAACAGCGGCAGCCCGACGAAGCCGAAGATGAACGTGCCCATCAGGGCGGTACCGCCGGTCAGCCAGCGATCCGCCCGGCGCTGGGCGCGGCGGCTCTCGTCGTGGTGTTCGTCGTATCCGGACGGGTCGTGCGCGCGGGCTCTCGCGGTGCCGCGGCGCAGGGCGAATGCGGGCATGTTCATGGTGGCACCTACCAGTCCCGGGTCAGATACATGTGGATTTGGATGAGGAACATCGCCAGCAGGAAGCCGTAGATGGCGAGCTGGAAGACGATCAGCGCGCGGCGGCGCTGGCGGTCCTGGTCGTTCATTCGAGGGTTCCTCCCGGCGTGAGCAGACTGGCCACCGCGATTTCGCGCAGGCCCTGGACGATGGCGCCGTCACTGCTGAGTGGCGCGAGAATGCATGCCTGTGCGGCCTCGAGTTCGCCGGCGCCCGCGGCGATCAGGCGCGCGGCGGCCACCAGGACCCGGGTGGAGGGCGGCTCGAAGCCGAACACCTCGTCGGCGGTGCGAATCGTGGTGGCGCAGTGTACGAGTCGGGTCGCGACCGCGGCGTCCACCGCGGTCTCGGCGACGATCACCTCGGCCTCGCGATCGGGCGGCAGATAATCCATCGCGAGGGTGACGAAACGTTGCCGGAAGGAGGGTTTGAGCTCCTTGAGCGAGCTGCGGTAGGCCGGATTGTAGGAGCAGACCAGCATGAACGGCTCCGGCGCGGGCACCACCTCACCGGCGCGGTCCAGGAACAGGGTGCGCCGATGGTCGGTGAGCGAATGCAGGATGGCCAGCGAATCGTGCCGGGCCTCGACGACCTCGTCCAGGTAACAGATCGCCCCGGATTTCACCGCCCGGGTCAGCGGGCCGTCGGTCCACACGACATCACCCCCCGAGACCAGGAACCGGCCCACCAGATCCGAGCTGGTCAGGTCGTCGTGACAGCTGATGGTGACCACCGGACGGTCCAGCAGACGGCCCATGTGCTCGACGAATCGAGTCTTCCCGCAGCCGGTCGGCCCGGTGAGCATGACCGGCATGCGCTGCCGATACGCCCATTCGAACAGCCGCACCTCACCGGCGGTGGCGATGTAGAGATCGATGGTCATCGGCATTCCTCGAGTTCAGTGGGCGACCAGTTCGCGGTGGATGCAGGCCAGGGCGCGGGGTAGTTCCTCGACCCGGCGGATCCGCTGGGATCGGTTGGGGCCGAACACTTCCGGGAGCGGATCGACCCGGACCGGCCCTACGCCCAGGTAGTAGATGGAGATCCCCGCCTCCTCGGCTTCGGTGACCGCGTGCGCCACATCGGCCCACGCATAGCGGCCCTCGTACCCCTCGTCGGACATCAGGCCGTCCCCGATGACGATCAGCAGTCGCCGTCCGGCGGGCCGGTCCAGCAACCGGCGGGTCAGATGCCGCACGGGCGCGCCCAGGCGGGTGTAGCCGGCGGTGGTCAGGTGCAGCGCGGAGGGATCCACGAAGCGGCGCTCGTGGAAATCCTTCAGGCAGCGCACGTCGACCCGATGGCGGGTGTTGCCGGTGAACACGAACAGCCCGTGCGGTTCCCGCGCGAGGGTCATCGCTCGCGCGAGGGCATCGGCGCAGGCCAGCTCCAGGCGGAAGGTGCGACCGCCGTGGATGCCGAGCGAGGAACTGCCGTCCAGCAGAACCGCTGTGGTCACATCGCGCGAGTGCGGCAGCAGGTCGCGGAACACCCGGGGTTCGGGCGCCGGACCGCAGCGGGTGTCGAGGTAGTGGCTCACATAGCGGTCCACGTCCAGGTCCGAGCCGTCTTCCAGGCCGCTGCGCAGGGCGCGGTGGGTGTGCTCGGTGAACCAGCGACGGATCTCGGGGGAGACCGGCGCGACCGGATGCGACCGGGACGGGTGAGTGCGTTCGAGGACCGAAACATGGTCGTGCAGAAAGGTTTCGGTCCACAGATTCCATTCCGGGTACGGCAGGCCCGGGCGTTGGTCCGCGCGTATCTCGAGGTCCTCGTCCTCGGGACGGCTGGGCGGGGGCAGGTTGACGTTGCGGCTGCCGCCCTCACCGCCGACCGGTATCGACATGATTCGCTGGGCGTCGCTGCGGTGCGAGGTCCACGGCATCCGGGCGTAGGCCCGGCGCGCGGCCGCCGCGAGTGCGCCGCGGGCAGGCGCGGCCAGCGGAAGCGCGCCCAGCAGGGGATGGGCGGGCAGCACGGCGCGGGTGCGCGCCAGCGCCAGGGCGTGCTCGAGGATGTCCGGGCCCGCCAGATCGTGGTCGGCGAGTTCGAGACGGGGTAGCCGACGCCGCACTTCGGGCAGCAGGCCCGGCAGGCGCTCGGCGATCCAGCCCGCGGCCACCCCGCCCTCCACGAGGGACAGCGCTCCGCGCTCGCGGGGTGAGAGTTCGTGCAGTGGATACTGCGCGATGCGGTCTTTGGAGGGTGAACATTGCAGTGCCACACCGCAACTGAGCGTTGTCAGCGTCCAGTCCGGTGCGAGGGGTGGATAGGGAACGTGGACCAGGCGGCGGGTGGAGTTCAGGCCGAAACCGCGGCGTTCGCCGGTGACCAGTCGCACCCCGTCGCGGCGGCGGCCGGAGAAGGCGACGGCCGTCAGCGCGCAGGTGCGTTCGATACCGAGTCCACGATTGATGTCGGAGGCGGTCATGGTGAGCTCCCCGGGGTGGATCCTGCGGCGTGGGCCGGGAGGCTCAGAAGGTGTTGATGTTCTTCATGATCCAGTACCAGAAAGCGATGACCAGCAGGACGACCACCCAGACGAGGGCGATCCGAGCGAGATCCAGCAACATGGCGGTGGCTCCGTATCGGTGTGGTGGTGGGGTGTGGGGAGTGCGGCGCGGTCGGTGCGGTGTGGTTCATCGCGGCTCCAGACTGCGCAGGACGGTGATCAGATAGTTGTCCAAGGCGGTGGCGCGCAACGCCTTCGAGGTCGAGGTGGTGGTGAGCATCGCGTACAGGCCCAGCAGGAAGAACACCGCGCTGTGATAGGGATCCACGGCGATCTGGGCCTCGCCGTGGTCGCGGGCGCGTTCGATCTCCTCCACGACCAGCACGATCATCCGGTGATCGCGCCACTCGTCGTCCAGTGGGCGCGCGGGGGAGAAGTGGATCGCCAGCAGTTCCTTGAACAGCACGCCGCCCAGACGTCGCTCGAGCCCGAGGATCAGCGTGATCGCCTTCTGCAGTGCGGATTTCAGATCGTGTGGGGTGGCCAGGAACCGCGCGAGTTCCTTGGCGATGCGGGCCTCCTCGCGGGCTTCGAGTTCGAGCAGTACGTGTTCCTTGGCCGGAAAGTGGAAGTAGAAGGTGCCCCGGGCCACGCCCGCCGCCTCGGCGATCGCGCCGATATCGGCATCGGCCATGCCGACGCTCTTGAACTCCCTGATCGCCGCATCCAATACGCGCTGACGTGTGCGCAGGCGCTGGGCCTCGCGTCCGGTGGGCTTGTCCTGAACTTCGCTCATAGCCCGATTTCTAACCCCTGTTACTGATACGCGTCAACGAACGAATGCGCGCAATGACTCGACCGATCCGGGAAATCCTCTCCCGCTTACGGTTTCGCCACTGGGAGCGGAGTGCTCTCCGGCGTCGACATCGATACTGACAGACGTCACTGAATCACGTCAACGGAATCGGTGGATTGGCCGAAATAGATTACCGCCGTTGAGATGTCGCGTGAACAGCAAGAAGCCCGACGGTCGCGCGTATGTGCGCGCGAGCGCCGGGCGGCGGGCCGGAACGGAGTCCGGTGCGAGGGCGAGGGTGAGGGTGCGGTCAGGCCACCATGTCGTCCGGTTCGAACGGGGCGAAGAACGCGCTGATCCCGGTGGCGCTCAAAGCGTCACCGAGGGCGACGAAATCGAACGCCGTCCCGCCGGGGCCGCGACCGGCTCGCAGGAGCGCCTCGTGGCCGCCGTCGGCGATCAGCGCGCGATGCAGCCGGATCAGATCGGGATCCACCACTCGGCCGTTCGTCTGCGCCCGGCTGATCATCAGATGCAGGCACAACTGCTGCGCGGGCGTATCGGGATTCGGATCGCCCCCCTCAACGAGTCTGCGCAGCAGGCTGGTGAACGTCTGCTCGATGTAGTACAGGAAGACCGGCCGCGGGCTGTGCAGAATTCTGGTGCGCACATCGTTGGCCAGCGTCTCACCGGCATCGATCAGGGCCTGTGCGGATCGGGGTGTGAGACCGGGGATTTCGCAGTCACTCATCAGCTCTCCTTGCGCGACGGCGCCGTCTCCGGCGCGGTCCCGAGTGGACGGTGACCGCCCTCACCTCCGTTGGCTGGTTAACTGTAACCAATACAGTTAATTGGGGCAAGAGCTGTGTGTGAAACTGGCAGGTCAGACAGGTTTTTGCCGCGAGGAAAGCTGTTCGAAGGGACCAGTGTGCCAACGCGCGGAGCGCTGCTTCGGATCACCCGAAAAGTGTTGCCGCGGCTGTCTTCAGGTCCTCGGGCTGTGCGTCGGAGTAGGTACCCAGCGAGACTGCCGGGGCGTGGCCGTGCCAGGCCGCGACGATGTGCAGCGGGACCGTTTTATTTGCGGGCTGAATGACGATCGGCTGGGTGCGGCAGCTGCCATTGGGGCGTTCCGGACGTTGCAACTGGGGCGCGCTGCGGGCGACGGCTCTCGTCCATGACGAACTCCTGACGGGCAGAGTGGAACCGGTCAGTCCTTCGTGCCATTCACTATGCGGACCGATCCCGTCATGGCGACCACCCCGGCAAGGCTCTGCGCACCACGCGGCCTGAAATCGGGTGCTTGCAAGCGCAAGACGCGTCCGTCGACAGCGAGGTGGTGATGGCGGATTACGGCTTCAGTGCATCTAGCGCGCGCCCGGCAAGGTGAACAAGAGCCGATCCAGCTGTGGCACCGTTTCTTCGAGAAGCTTCTCGAGGTGTCTGTACCGCTGGCGAAGCACTGATATATCGGCAGTGCGCGGTAGCGGCAGTGGCCGTTGCCGCGACGGTAGTGCATTCTCGAGTTCGGTCAGGCGGTAGCGTGCGAGGCTACGCGCCGCTTCCCGCTGCGGTGGTGTCAGCCTTTCGAGTTCCTCGTCCAGGCGATTCCACTTCGTCGCGGCTACCACTGCATAGGCGGCCCAGCCGTCCTCCGCCGGGGCGTTCTCGTGGAGGCTCGCGACTATTCGCCAGGTCAGGGTGATGTCTGGCTCCAACGCCTCTGCTCGTGCACAGGCCGTTGCCGACAGCAGCCGGTAGAACGCCGCCTGCTGCCATCGCTCGATCCGACTCCGCTCACGGTCTCGCCACACGTCCACGGCGGCAACAAATCCCGCCAACGCGACCAGATCTCGCACAGCTGGCCCACCGCATATCCCACACAATCGTCGCCTGCTCTCCAGCATCACTTGCCACCATGGGATGTGGTCGGTCAGCAGTATCGGGCGGGATCGCACTGATCGACATCCGGGCGAGTGCAAGCATTCGCCACTGGTGTCCCCGACGGCCAGGCGAATCCAGCCGAGCGCGGGAGCCATGTCTCGTTCTTCTTCATCAACCCAGTTCGGCAGCGCTGGCACTGGAGGCAGCACAAGTTCACCACCCGATGCCGCAACGTCGGCGAGGAGTGCACTGACGAATGCGACGTCAGTCTCGCCGAGCAGTTGCCCGGGCTGTGGAATGTCGCCGCGGACTCGACCGGAGCGATCCCTCGAGGCGATGCGGGCTACTTCGAGAAGTTCGGCGGCACGGGGGAAGGTGGACGCGACAGTTCCATCCTCCCCGGAGCGCCCATGCCGATCGGCGGCGAGAATGTCACGCAGGACCGGGACTGGAAGATCGACGAGCAGCGGGTCCAGCTCATCGAATGTGACGTACTGGCCGAGCCCACGCGCCTTGATGTACGCCTTGCGGAGCTCGACACGCTCCTGGGCATCGGTTTCCTCGTCGAAGTACTCCTCGTCATACCGCTCCGGCAACGCACGCCCCGGATCAGCAACCAAGCGGTCTGCGCGACGTCGCTCGTAGTCGTCGTACCGGGCCTGCTGTTTCGCGATACGACTCTCCCGCTCGGCACCCAGCGATGCAGCACGAGCCGCCCACTCGTGCCACGGACAGACGATGTCACGCGTAGCAACCTGCCGCTGTTCGTTTCGCTTGACCGGTCGGGCACGCCACGCATTCGCGGGTGGCTTCTTACCTGAGTCCTCCACTTTCACAGTTACCTTGCCGCCCCCGTCGATCGAGACGACACGGACACGCGCCGCCGTGGGAGCGGCATCATGTGGCTCGTACGTGGGGAGTGCATACTCGTGCCCCACCTGAAGTTCTGCCTGCCTCACAGTGGCCAGCATCTCACGGGCGGGTGACAGTCCGTCGCCCCTTGCGGACGCGCCGAGCGAGACCGCCTGTCGGCCAAGGTGATTGCGATCTCCGCTGCTGTGAATTGCGAAGGTGCTGGCACTGGTATCGAGATGTGTATCCGCCAGCCGTGTCAGTGACCTATGCTCCGCAATCTGACTCGACTGATTGTGCGGATTCGGGATGCCATGGGGCGGTGCACATCTGCGGCAGAAGTGCCCGGACCGATCCCGCTGGTCCGGGCGTTGGCGGTGCAGGTTCAGTTGTCCTCGGAGTCGTTCTTCGGGAAGTACCGTAGTAGCGCGACATCCCCGATCTGGGATACCTCGACCAGTTGCATCCGCCGCCGTGAGCCGCCGGGGAACTCTGCGGGATTGACGAATCGTGGTGCGTCGGCTTGTCCGACAAGCAGCGGGGCTACGGCGAGGTGTAGTTCGTCGGCCAGCCCGGCGGTCAGGATGGCGGTCTGGCTGCTGGCAGGGTCGATCATGCCTGCCAGGATGTTCACGCGTTCCATGATGCGCCCCGAGCCGGTGGCTACGCCGATTTGCAAGGCCTGATTGCCCAAGGCGGCGGCAGGCTCGATCTGTCCGGCGGCCCCGACCTCGAATGCTGGAAGCAGCTGACTGAGCAGCGTCGGACAAGACTGCACGACAACAACTTTCATGTTCAGGTGTACCTGTTGCGGTCGGTCCTGCATCATGTGGTGGGTGGTCCGGCGCTGATGGCCCAGCAGTTGGCGCACCTCGAACAGATCAGCCAGCAGCCGAACGTGTCCGTCCGGATCATTCCGTCAGACGCAGGCAGTCACATCGGGTTACATCGGGGCGGGTTCACCCTGATGGAATTCGCAGCCCTTCCAGGAATCGGCGCAGTCGGAGCACCTGTGGTTTACGCCAAGGGCTTCACCGAGGAACTATGTATCAGGGACGCCAGAGACGTCGACCGATATCGGGTCGCGGTGGCGCAGTTGGACCGAGTGGCAATGAGTTCGGAGGAATCCCAGATGCTCATGGCGAAGAGCGAGCAGAAGTATTGGGCGCGAACAACTCTCGGCCCCCAGGGGTCCCGTTGATCGACCTGAATCGAGGGTAGGGCGTTGAGCGGGGAATTGAGAGCCTCGGGTGCTCGGCTGGCTGGCCCCGCTTCCTCTTCACTCTGCTACAGGCTGTCTCGTTCGAGGGCAGGCAGTTCGCGGTAACTGGCAAGTTTCTTCGAGTTGCCGATGTGCGCTCCAAATGCGTTGCCGCAGGTCATCACCCGAACCGTGCCGGGTGACCTGCGGGCATTTGCCATTTATTCGTCAAAAATCATCCTGACGTCGTTGTGGGGGTGTTCGCCTTCCCCGCGATCACCGTTCCAGGGCGAGATCAGCTACGTAGCAGATCCTGCGTGCTGCGCTGTGGTCACACCAGTTCGGGTACGCGCAGATGCGCGATTACCAGCTCGAATTCACCGATGTCGGTCACTTCGACACCGGCTTGCCGGGTGGACTCACTCCGCAGGGCGGTCGCTCGCTCGCGATCGCGTTCCATCGCTTCGGCGCTGTCGTACGTGGCGCAGGAGACGCCTTGCCCTGTTGCCCGGTTGATCATGAGGCTGGCGCTGCAGAATCCGTCGGACTCTTCCATCGCCGGTAGAGTCGCGGACTTGTAGACCTGGGTCGCGGAGTCGAGGTGCTCCGGGGCGGTTCTGCCCCAGGTCGCGCTGACGCAGGCACCCTGACGTGAGTGGTGATCGCGGTGCAGGACCGCGATCTCCCACTCCTGGACCTCGGTGTCGCTGTTGCCGAACATCCGTGCGGCGCGGTCGCGAATCGGGGATACCCTCGTCGCGCTGTCGCGCATCGCCTGCTGCGTTTCCCATGCGCTGGTGGCGATGCACCGGCCGGTACTGCGATCGACCAGCAGGGACAGTCCTATACAACCGGGTATGCCGTCCAGCTCAGGCATCACCTCTTCACGCATGTGCGCAATCCCGGCATCGAGAGAGGACAGGTGTGCCTGAACAGTGGTAGAACGTGCGAACACGATCCACCTCCTCTGTAGCTGGGGCAGCGCCCCAATGGCACCACCGGTGCCACCCACACTGCTCCGGTGGGGCCACCCCGGCAATAGCCAGAAGATTGCTTAGGCTAACCCGGGCCTGCTGTGCCTCCACTGCTGGATGCCGAACGCGTGTGGCGCGCGGCCGGTGAGGTTTGACCCATACGTGCGCAGGGCAGCGCGACAGGCGATGCCACAAGCTGAGGCCGAACTGTCCCGATGTTGCGGGGTCCGCGATGCGAGTTCCGCAGCTGTGGCCTGCCGCGCTTGTCTCTGGCAGCCGACACGCAGCGCCGGACCGACTCCGTACTCTCGAGATCGCTGCCCGCACGTCGAAAATCTGTGGTGCGGTGTCGGTGCGTCAGTCGAGGCTGAAGACGCGGGTGGCGTTGCTGTGGAGGTATTGCTCGCAGGCGATTTCGTCGAGGCCGAGTTCGTCGAGTTCATTGAGGGCGGCCGTGGGCGTGATCATGGGGTAATTGGTGCCGAAGAGTACTTTGCGGCTGCCTGAGCGGGTTTTCATGTAGGAGACGAGTTCGTTGGGGATGCGGCGGCTGGTGTAGGCGGAGGTGTCGATGTAGACGTTTTCGTGTTTGCGGGCGACGGCGATCATTTCCTCGGTCCAGGGGTACCCTATGTGTCCGGCGACGATGGTCAGCTCTGGGAAGTCCAGGGCGACTTGGTCGATATAAGGGATGGGACGTCCTGTTTCGGAGGGGCGCAGTGGGCCGGTGTGCCCGACCTGGGTGCAGAACGGGACCCCGAGCTCGACGCATGTGGCGTAGAGGGGGTAGTAGCGGCGGTCGGTGGGTGCGGCCTCCCACAGCCAGGGCACCACACGCAGTCCTTTGAATCCGAGCTCGGAGATGGCACGACGTAGTTCACGAACGGCGTGCATCGGTTGGGTGAGGTCTACAGCGGCTAGGCCGGCGAACCGATCGGGATGCGCTGAAACCCATTCTGCGACTTCGTCGTTGGAGATCAACGCGCCCTCGCGGGGTGCGTGCCAAGCGCTGAGCAGACCGAATCCGACGTCGGCGTGGTCCATCGCGGCGAGGGTGAACTCGATCGGCAAGGGGTCGGTGAGGGCTGGCTGGCCGGTCCAGCGGCGCAGCGAGTCGAACATGTCGTGCTGAGAGAACCGCACGGTGGGATGTTGCATCCAGACGTCGATTGTCATGAGGCGGAAGCCTTTCCGGAGTTCGATGTCAGTCCGAGCTACGCGGCGGTGCCGAGCACCGCATCATATTCCGGCGCCATGACCGGTCATGTGCATCACCGCCTATTCATCACCGGTGCGGTTGGGGTGAATTGGACGAAGGTCAGTGCGGGCTTCGGCCGGGTGCGTGGCGAACTGGACCTTGCTGCGCTGATTGCCTGGGCAGTCCCTGGGTGGCAGCCGTTGCCGTCGACGCACCGGCCGGGCTGAGCCTGCAAGCCGTGCCTTGACAGTACTGGGTCAGCAGGCCACGATAGGAAACTATGGAAACGCAATTAGTTTCTTCGGTTTCCAGCGAGCGGCGTGCCGAGGTGATCGTCGACGCGGCGAGTCGGTTGTTCCTCGCGCCGGGCCTCGGGCGGGTCAGCATGGACGACCTCGCTCGTGAGCTCGGGATGAGTAAGAAGACGATCTACCGACACTTCCCGGACAAGCGCAGCCTTTTGACCGCGGTGCTGGACCGGCTGTTCGGGGAGATCGAGCGCACCATGGTCGTCGCGGCCGAGGAGTCCGAAGGCCTGTCGTTCGATGAGCAGGTGCAGCGGTTCCTGCACGCGGCGTGCAGCGAACTCGGGCGTATCGGCGCGGCTCAGCGGGCCACCGGGCGGGGTGACGCGGTGCTGCGCAGGCACGTGGAACAGCGGATGGACGCGGTGGTCTATCGACGGCTCGACGAGCTGTTCGGGCACGGGCACCGGCTCGGGTTGCTGTCGGCGCCGCCCGAGCTGCTGAGCGAGATCATCCGCGGTGCGGCGGAACGTCTGCTGAACTCGACGTTGCCGGGCAAGTTCGACCGTAGCGCGGCTGATCTGTTGCGAATGACCGTCGACACGGTTCTGTATGGGGCAATTCGTGGACAGGAGGTTGAATCATGACCAGGGTGGCATTGGTGACCGGGGCCAGCAGCGGAATCGGTGCGGCGACCGCGCGACTGTTGGCCGAGCGCGGCATGCGCGTTGTGGTCAATTACCTTCGCAGCGAGCAGGCGGCCGAGGATGTCGTGGCCGAGATCGAGGCCGCGGGTGGCCAGGCCATGGCGGTGCGGGCCGACGTGCGTGACGTGGGGGCGGTCGAGGGTGTGATCGAGCAGGTCCGGGTGGCTTGGGGCGGCGGCGTCGACGTGCTCGTGCACAACGCGCTCACCCCGTACGTGATCAAGCCGTTCCGCTCCATGACGTGGGAGGAGCTGGGCGGCAAGCTCGACGACGAGATGCGGGCGGCGTATGTGGTCACCCAGGCCGTGCTACCGGCCATGACCGAGCAGGGCTGGGGACGCCTCATCTATCTGAGCGCGGGGCCGGGCCGACGGCCGCGGGAAGGAATGATCGCGCTGGGTACGGCCAAGGCGGCGCTGGCGCAGTTCGCCCGGTTTCTCGCGCAGGAACTGGGCCCCGCGGGCATCACGGTCAACGTCGTCGAGCCGGGCCCGGTGGCCGAGACCAGGATGTCGCACGTCCTGGACGACGAGGTGAAGCAGCGGCAGGTGGCCGCCACCCCACTGGGCCGCCTCGCGGTCCCGGCGGATGTCGCCCAGGCGGTGGCGTTCTACGCGGGCGAGGACAACACATTCATGACCGGCACCACCGCCGCGATCAACGGCGGCATGGCGATGTACTGAGAGAAGGCACGATCATGCACACCATTGATCTGGCCTATGTCGGCCGCGGCCTGCACGAGGAGCTGGTCGCCCATATCGCCGACCAGGAGGGATACTACGCGGACGAGGGCGTGCAGGTCGCGCTGCACGACGGTATCGCCTGGGACGAGGAACGGTTGCGTCGCGGCGCCACCATCGGCCTCGGCCGGGGGCTGCTGTCGCGGCTGACCGACGGCGTCCCGTGGGTCACGCTCACCGTCAACACGCATCGTCCGCTGTTCTGGTTCCTTGCCCGATCCGGCCTGAACTCGCTGTCGGATTTGGCCGGTCGACGGCTCGCGATCCACGCGCCGGACACCCCGCCCGGGTGCTTCGCCCGGATCGTGTTGCGACGGGCCGGCCTGGACCCGGACCGCGACATGCACTGCATCGTGCGGGCTCCCGGCGACTACCGCATGGACCTGCGCCAACTGCGCGAGGGCAGCATCGACGCCGCTTACGTCGGCAGCACCATGGCACCGGAGGCCGTCGCGGCGGAGTACGGGTGGCAGGTGCTGGCCTGGGTCGGTGACCACTTCCAGATCCCCACCGTGGGTGTTGCCGTCGACCCCACCTACACCGACCCGGACGACCCCGCGGTGCAGGGGCTCGTCCGCGCTCACCGGCGCGCCCTGCAGGTGATCCACGAGGATCCCGACACCACGGTTCGGTATATGCACACGTTCCTCGGCGGCCAGACCACCGACGAGGTCCGAGCCCACTACGAGAAGTTCATCGCGCCGTATTACACCACTGACGGCAAGGTCGATCCGGCTATCGCCGGCAGCGCGATCACTGCGGTCGCCAGCGAACTCGGTGTGCCCGCCGGCGTCGATGCGGCCGACTTCTACCGCTAGACGCCCTGTCACCACTGCCATGCAGGGACATCTCGGCGGCCATCTCCGCAACCGTGGCGTCTGTTCGGCTTCCGGATAATCTGGACAGCAATTCTGCAGCGACTGACGCAGGATCGTCCCGCTCCGTCGGTGAGTGCCGCGAGGCACTCCTCGCCCGAACCGAGGCATGGGCGTCACCATGGCACTGCGCACCGCGACGTTCACCACGCCGCCGACCATCGTGCTGCTTACCGAAACAGACTCCACAACAACGGTTTACGCGGCTCACCGAGCCGAGGACGATCGAGCTCGGGTCCGTAACATCCTGGCGCTACTGCCCAACGGGGACGCTCGGGTGAGCAACCGGCGAGGATCGAAATGGTATGTGCGACGACCGTCTTCTGCTCGCCATCGGCGTCGCTGAATTTGGTCTCTTCGTAGATAGCCGCACCGGCTCCGGTGTGGGCTTGCCCAAGGCTGCGCCGGGCTCGCGCTCCGGCGTCCGCGGGGTGGCGCGGGCTGCGTTCGGTGGCAGCGCCTCGAGCAGGCGGGTGACTTCCTGCCATGTTGTGAAGGTGCCGTTCGGTGCAGGATCGATGTATGTCGCGAGCCTGGTTCAAGCGTTTGATCCCGCGTGCGGCCGCGTCACCGCTGACGGGGGTGAGCGGGCCATCGACGCGGGTGGTGGATGTCGAGCTGTACCGCGGTGGGACCGGTGGCAAGGACTGGACCGCCGAGTGGAGATTGCTCGATGAGCAGATGACCGAGGAGATCACCACCGACGATCTCGGTGCCTTGGTCGAGTACGTCCTGGCCGACGCGTGCGTTCACGTGGGCGAGCACCTGGACGTGGCCATGCAGTGGAGTCTGCGCCACGACGACCCGCAGCAGGGCACCGACGTCACCGGCAGCGAACTCGACGGTGTGATACTGCCGGTAACCCTGCACACGTAGCCGCAGGTTTGCCATGCGGGCCTTATCGGAGGTCGGGCGTCTGAACGGGTTTCTGTGTCGCACATCGGGTGGATGTGCCGTAATCGGTTGGTAGAGAGCAGATTTCAGCTGCGCGACGGTTGGTTGAGCCTTGAAGTTGGATAGTTCGTGATCGACCGTTTTCTTCGAGTGAGTGGAGAACAGCGTGTTGGACACCGTGGAAACCGCGACTGCTTATGTGATCGCCGAGCTGTCGGCGGGCAGGTAGGTGCCGAACTCGGCGAGGACATCACGCGGGTACCGCACCACCCGGCGACGATAGTTGGGCGTGCGGTACCACTCGGGCGAGTTGCCCAGAAGCGGCCGCGGGTAACAGGAGCAGAGCGTGCACACGATGACGTGGTGCAGCGTCGGGGTGTCCTCGAGGATGTGCAGTGCGGTGAAGTCGCTCGGCGTGCCGAAGCCTGTGGGTTCCAGCCAGTCGACTCCGACAGCCTTGCATGCCATCGCGATTTCCGGATGGACGGGCGTGGAAGTGCAACAGTTGTCGGGATAGCATTGGCAGTGATGACGGGACTGGGTCTTCCGAATGTCATTCGCGCGTGCCTGTTCGATCTGGATGGGGTGCTGACCAGGACTGCGGTGGTACATGCCGCTGCCTGGAAGGAGGTCTTCGATGACTTCCTGCGTCGCCGGGAGGGCCCGGATTTCCGGCCTTTCGATGCGATCGCGGACTACGACCAGTATGTCGACGGGCGTCCGCGTGCCGACGGTGTGAGGGTCTTCCTGGCCTCGCGCGGGATCGAGCTGCCCGAGGGCTCGGACGATGACCTACCGGAGCTGGATACCGTGCATGGTCTGGGCAACCGCAAGAACGCCCTGCTGCTGGCGAAGATCCGCACACGAGGCGTCGAGGCGTACGCGGGTTCGGTCCGCTACGTCGAGACCGTCCGGGCGTCCGGATTGTCCACCGCCGTGGTCTCTTCCAGCGCCAACGCCCGTGACGTCCTGGCGTCGGCGGGGATCGAGGCGCTGTTCGACGTGCGGATTGATGGTGTCGTCGCCGCTGAACGAAAGCTGCCCGGCAAACCTCATCCGGACACCTACCTTCGAGCAGCGCACGACCTGGGTGTCGAGCCCGGCGCCGCCGCCGTTTTCGAGGACGCGCTGGCCGGCATGGATGCCGGGCGGTCCGGCCACTTCGGATACGTCGTGGGAGTCGACCGGGTCGGTCAGGCCGACGCGCTGCACCAGCACGGCGCAGACGTCGTCGTCGGTGACCTCGCCGAGTTGCTGGAGGTCGGAATGTGATTACCCATTCCGCTTACGCGGTCGATCCCTGGTGTGTGCGCGAGACCGCGCTGGACTGGGACGTGCTGGCGCAGAGCGAATCGGTCTTCACCATGTCCAACGGACACATCGGTTGGCGGGGCAACCTCGACGAGGGCGAGCCGCACGGGTTGCCGGGCAGCTATCTCAACGGTGTCTACGAGCAGCACCCACTGCCGTATGCCGAGGCGGGCTACGGCTTTCCGGAGTCCGGCCAGACGGTCATCAATGTCACCAACGGCAAACTCATTCGTCTCCTGGTCGACGACGAGCCGTTCGATCTGCGCTACGGACGGTTGCTGTCGCACGAGCGGGTGCTGGATCTGCGCAGCGGGCTCCTGCACCGGACCTGTGAGTGGACCTCGCCAGTCGGCAAGACCGTGCGCGTGCGTTCCACACGCCTGGTCTCGTTCACCCAGCGAGCGATCGCCGCGATCGCCTACGAGGTGGAACCACTCGAGGACGAGGTACAAATCGTCCTCCAGTCCGAACTCGTGGCCAACGAGCAACTGCCCACCCCCAGCGGTGATCCGCGGGTCTCCGCCGCGCTGGAATCCCCGCTGCGGCCCGAGGAGAACGATGCCCGGGACATGCGGCTGCTACTGATGCACCGCACCACCGCCAGTGGCCTGCGGGTCGCGGCTGCCGCCGACCACATGGTGCACGGCCCGGCATCCACCCAGACCTCCGCCGAGAGCGGGGAAGACGTGGCTCGGGTCACCGTCATCACCGATCTCGCGCCAGGTGAGCCGCTCCGTGTGGTGAAACTGGTCGCCTACGGCTGGTCCGGAGTGCGCTCGCTACCAGCCCTGCGGGCTCAGGTCGAGGCGGCGCTCGCCGGAGCCCGCAGCACCGGCTGGCAGGGGCTGGTCGACCAGCAGCGAGCCTTCCTGGATGACTTCTGGGAACACGCCGACGTCGAGGTCGACGGCGATGTGGAGATCCAACAGGCCGTCCGCTTCGCCCTCTACCACGTGATCCAGGCCGCCGTAAGGGCCGAGCAGCGGGCCATTCCGGCCAAGGGCCTGACTGGCTCCGGATACGACGGGCATGCCTTCTGGGACACCGAGATCTTCGTCTTGCCACTGCTCACCTTCATCCACCCCAACTGTGTCGCCGAGGCACTGCTCTGGCGGCAGCACACCCTGCCCGCTGGCCGCGCCCGTGCTCGCCAACTAGGGCTGAAGGGCGCGGCGTTCCCTTGGCGAACTATCGATGGGGCGGAGTGCTCCAGCTATTGGCCGGCCGGCACCGCCGCCTTGCACATCAACGCCGATATCGCCCATGCCGTGATTCGCTACGTCTCACTCACCGGCGACGTCGAATTCGAACGTGAGACCGCCGTGGAACTGTTGGTGGAGACCGCCCGGATGTGGCACTCCCTAGGACATCACGACTCCCTCGGCCGCTTCCATATCGACGGTGTCACCGGCCCCGACGAGTACAGCGCGATCGCCGACGACAACACCTACACCAACCTGATGGCCCAAGAGAACCTGCGGGCCGCCGCCGATACCGCCGAGCGACACCCCGAGCAGGCCGCCACCCTGGGGGTCGACGACGAGGAGACCGCGGCGTGGCGCGATGCCGCCGCGTCGATGACGGTGCCCTACAACAGCGAGCTGCGAATCCATGAGCAGTCAGCGGACTTCACCCGCCACCAAGTGTGGGATTTCGCCTCCACCGGCCCCGATGACTATCCGCTGATGCTGCACTTCCCCTACGGAGACCTGTACCGCAAGCAGGTGATCAAACAGGCGGACCTGGTGCTGGCGATGTACCTGCGCGGCGAGGCCTTCGAACAGGAGCACAAGGCCCGGAATTTCGCCTACTACGAGGCGCTCACCGTGCGGGACTCCTCACTGTCGGCATGTGTTCAGGCGGTGATCGCCGCCGAGGTCGGACATCTGAGCCTGGCCTACGACTACCTCGGCGAGGCCGCGTTGATGGATCTGGACGATCTCGAGAAGAACACCCGCGACGGCCTGCACATCGCCTCGCTCGCGGGCTCATGGATCGCGCTGATCGCGGGCTTCGCGGGCATGCGCTACCGCGAGGAAACCCTGCATTTCGCCCCCCGGCTGCCCGAGAACCTCAGCCGGCTGGCCTTCTCCGTCCACGCGCGGCAGCGATGTCTGCGAGTGGAGGTCACCGATTCGTCGGCCACGTATACCTTGGCCGACGGAGAACCGCTCGAGATCGGACACTACGGGGAGGCGCTGACGATATCCCGCGGCAACCCGCAGACGCGCCCGGTGAAACGAACGACCCCCCTGCCGGAGCCTGCTCAACCGCCCGGCCGCCGCCCCGGGCGCCCCGCTCCCGCTCGACCTGAACGGGCAGAAGCCGAGACTGGGCCCGGGTGAGGAGTTAGGAGGGGCCATCGGCGGTCGGCGAGATCTCCGCGCGCTTCCTGGCGGCCAGCTGATTGCGTACCTTCGGCAGGAGGTTGTCGAGCCAGCCTTGTTCGGCTCCGGGTTCGGGCAGAGCATGGCCGAATTCGAGCATGTCGCCGTGGGAGAGCTCGTTCAGATACACCCACACCGCCGATGAGGGGATCTGCAGCGTTCGTGTGAGGAGATCGGAGATACCGGCCGTGATGCGTTTATTGCGGTCGCCGGTCGGTTTGCTGCGAATGTGCCCATGGATCCACACCCCGTGGGCGTGGGCGGGCTGTCCGCCGATGAAATGGTCGTCCGGATCGAGAGTGTGGAATATGCACTGGCTCAACATGATCGGAGCTCCGGTGACTTCATGGTGGATCTGCGCGATCCCCGCGGCGAGTTGTGCCTTGGCGGCAGCGTCGACCTGACCTCGATGGGTGTAGCACTCGTATGTCGGCATGGTGGTTTCTCCTAGTTGTCCGGGTTCGCCTGCTTGGCAACGGCGATGAACTCCGCCAGCTCTGCGGCGATATCGGGACCTGTTGGCTGGTAGATGATTTCGGTGACTCCGTCTCGTTCGATCGCCGCCAGGCGGCGGGCGAGCTCGTCGGCGGTGCCGGTCAGTGTGGTGGTGGGTATCGCCGCCCAGCTGCCGGCGGCCCATGCTGCCTGGTCGGCTTCGCTCAAGCCGACCAGGTGCTGGTCGAAGATGGCGAAATGGCGGTCGGCTCGGGGCACTCGGTTGATGGTGTCGAGCCACACTCGGCCCGCGGGTAAGGCGGTGAGATCTCCGCCGAATTCGTAGACCGAATGGTAAGCGAGCGCGTTTCCCGGTCCGGCCGCTGCGGCGACGCGAGGGGAGTCCAGGGACTCTCCGGGAGCGAGAACCGTCCCGTGTGCGGGCATGCTGACCCAGCTGAAGTCCGCGGCGGAGCCGGTATCGCCCTTGGTGAACAGGCCGTCGCCCAATTCCTTTGCGACGCTGAGCCCTTTGGGGCCGTACGCCGAGATCAGCACCGGCACGTCGATCGGCCTGCGCGGCGCGTGGCCTTCGGGATGCAGCATTCGCATATGGTGGCCGTTCCAGTCGACGGTCTCACCGCGCAGCAACGCTCGGAATGTTCTCACGTAATCGGTCAGGTACGTCCAGGTTGCGGCCTTGGCCCCGATCGCTCTGGCGCCGGAGTGACCGGTGCCGAACGCTACCGCGACCCGCCCCGGAGCCATCGCCGAGAGCGTTGCGGCTCCCGCGGCGTTGACCATCGGGTGCCGCAGCCCCGGCACCAGGACCGCGGGCCCGAGCCCGATGCGTTCGGTACGTGCGGCCGCCAATGCGAGCATCATCCATACATCCGGGCCTTGATGGGGTGCGTCATGCAACCAGGCGCGGTCGTAACCGAGTTGCTCGGCGACGGCGATATGTGCCGGTGAATTCAGAGATGTCGCGAAATGCGCGGAGATCTTCACTGCCGTAGTGCCTTTCACAGAGTGCGATCGATGCCGTGCGCCTCAGAGCGCGGTGTTATAGGCGGCGTAGAACCGGTCGTAGGTTTCACCGCGCGTGGCCAGCCATTGCGGTTTCACCCGCTCCACCACGATTTCGGTCGCCTGCGGCTGCGCCTGCAACAGCGACATCGTCTCGGCGACATAGGAATTCAGCGGCATCATCGTGTCGGGGTCGAGGTCCAGCCCGTCCGCGAGCTCGGTTCGCACCCGTGGCGGGATGATTTCGATCACCTGAACCGCGGTGTCGCGCAACTGGAAACGCAGCGACTGGGTGTAGGAGTGCAGCGCGGCCTTGGTCGCGCAATATGTCGGCATGCTCGCGTTCGGCACGAACGCCAGCCCGGAGGTGACGTTGAGAATCGCAGCGCGCGGCCGGCTCATCAGTGTGGGCAACAATTCCGAGGTCAGGCGGATCGGCCCCAGGAGATTGACCTCCACGATCGCCTGCGCCGTTTCGGTATCACCTGTGGCCAGATCCTCGACGTGCGAGATACCCGCGTTGTTGATCACGACATCGAGGCCCGGAAAGCGGTCGGTGACCTCCGCGGTGAATCGCCGGACGTCCTCGGGGTCACCCTGATCCAACTGCAGATACCGCATGCCCGGGTTCGCGCCCGTGACTGCCTCCAACGGCGCTCGGCGTCGCCCCGCGATGACTACCCGGTTACCCATTCGGTGCAGCGCGGTGGCCAGACCGCGGCCGATTCCGTTGCCGCCGCCGGTCACCAGGATCGTGTTGCCCGTCAACTGCATGACATCACCACTTTGTAGACGTATCCGTTCACTATCACTCTCAGCGTATGCCTGGAAAATAAGGAACGCAAGCGGCTACTATTGTCAGGTGTCGAACAAGGATGGGGTCACACGCGGTCGCCGACGGGGTGAGCAACTCGAGCACGCCCTGTATGCCGCGACGCTGGCTGAGCTGGCCGACGTCGGGTATGGCCGACTCGCCATGGAGGCGATCGCGGCTCGTGCCCGGACGGGCAAGGCGGCACTGTATCGGCGCTGGCCCACCAAGCAGGCATTGGTGCTGGCAGCTTTGCTGCACGTGCTGCCCCCGCTGCCCGAGCCGAGTGCCGAGCACTCGAGCCGGCAGAATCTGTTGTCCGTGCTCACCGCAATCGGCGAGGTCATGGCAGGTAGAGCAACGTTTCCGGGGCTCGATATTCTCGGCCAGATCCTGCGTGAACCGGAACTGCGAGCCATGTATGCCGAGAAGTTGATCGCCCCACGGATACAGATGATCGACTCCATCCTGCGGGGCGTCGAAACCGGCGGCGAGTTCGACGTGAGCGCCCTCCCATCGCTGAACGCGCGCATCGGACCGGCGCTGATCATCCAACAGGTGCTACTCACCGGGGAGCCGCCGACGCGGCGAGAACTCGGCGAGATCGTCGACGCCGTACTCCCCGAACCGTCACCGGCGTCCCGAAGCGGCGACTCCCGTTAGCTTTTCGACGTGTGGACGCGGTGCCCGACGGCCGCCCGACCGCCGACCTCCTGCACCGGCTCATCGACGCGCTCGAAAACAGGCATGGCTGCTCAACAGCTACCAACTCCGAGACGCCAAAACCGACACACTGCCAAGCCACCGCACCGAGAGCATGGCAAACCATCAACTGGCCGATCTTCTTCCACGAGCGCGCCCGGCCCGGTTTTGGAAGAGCACCGACAGTTCGAGCGGTAACTCGAAGAACTCGACGCCGTCCCGGCCTTGAAAGAACCGCCGGGATCCTGCGGCGCTCACACGGCGGTTCGCCCGCCATCGACCGGTAATACGGCACCGTGTATGAAACCGGCGCGGTCACCGGCCAGAAAAGCGATGGCCGCGGCGATCTCTTCAGGGGTTCCGGGCCGTCCGGCCGGCCCCTGTGCGGCCAGCTGGTCCAATGCCTCACCCCACGCTGCGGTGCCTCCGGTGCGCGTCGGTCCAGGGCTGACGGCGTTGACCCGTACCCCGCGCGGACCGTATTCGGCTGCCCACGACTTGGTCAGCAACGCCAAGGCCGCCTTGCTGGCACCATAGAGACCTTCGTCGACCGTCCCGAACTCGGCGACCATCGTGGTGATATTGATGATCGCGCCACCGCCGCGTTCGGCCATTTTCGGCGCCAGCTCGGCGACCAGGAAGTACGGCACTTTGACGTTGAGTCCGAACACCCCGTCGAAATCTGCCTCCGTCATCTGCTCGGTCGGGCCGTACGGAAAGATACCGGCGTTGTTGATAAGGACGTCGACCCGGCCGAGCTGTTCGACCGCACGTCCGGCGAGTGTCCGTGCCGACGCCGCGTCGCGCAGGTCTGCGGCGATGAACACCGCGCTCTCGCCAGCGTTGCCAATCTCCTCGACCACCCCCTTGCCGCGTTGCTGATCACGGCCTGACACGGCCACACGCGCCCCCAACCGTGCCAGTTCCACTGCCGCCGCTCGACCGATCCCACTTGTACCGCCGGTCACCAACGCCGAGACTCCAGACAATTCACTCGCCATTGCTCGCCTCCCTGTTGCTTCGACCCCTAGGTGCGTGCCCGCAGTGATCGGTGACTTCGTTGTGGTTGTGTCAGTGCCCGCGAACACACTTGTTCACACACTGCGATCGATTCGCCGGTGCAATCGCCGGTCGCGGTGGAATACGACTCCCATATTCCGTTAGTCGATCCTCCCGGCAAACAATGCCCCGGGACGTATACCCGCCAGTCGCAGCAGGTTTTGTCAGCTGAACCAGAATAAAAATTCTACAGCTGGCTCCACGCATACGAGGGGCGACTGCTCTTGTTCCGGGTCTGTGCTATTCCCGCTTCCGGGGTGGGTGGCGCGGCCGTGATCGTGGACACCAGCAGATAATCGTCGCCGGTCACTGAGGATCGACTGGCGCAGCCCGAGCGGATCGCGGATATAGTTGTGGTTCCCGCCGGGCATTACCCGATTTGGTGTCATCCGAAGCTTCTTCCGAACTGCTGCTCAGTCCGGCAACAAAGAGTAGGAAAGCAGTGGCGGCGTCAGCCCCGTTTCCCCCGGCCTCCGGGACTTTATCGATTCCAACGACGCGGAAAGGCAGGACGATCATGACTGAAAAGGCGCCGCTTACCGGTAAGCGGGCACTGGTCACCGGAGGCAGCCGCGGCATCGGGGCGGCGATCGCGCGGCGACTGGCCGCCGAGGGCGCGGCAGTGGCGGTGAATTATGTCGCGAACGCGTCCTCGGCTGACGCGCTGGTGGCCGAACTGACTGACACGGGCCATCAGGCGGTAGCCCTTCGTGCAGATGTCGGCGATCCCGCGCAGACGAAGATGCTGGTGTCTCAGGTTGTCGCCGAGTTCGGCGGGCTGGATATCGTGGCCAGCAACGCCGGCGTGGAACACTTCGGGCCGCTGGAGTCGATCACGGCGGCCGATTTCGACAGGGTGTTTCGCATCAACGTGGCCGGGCAGCTGTTTGTCACTCAGGCAGCGGCGGCGGCGATGAGCAGCGGCGGCCGGATCTTGTTGACCTCCTCGATCAGTGCGCGTATCGGCGTTTACCAGCACACTTTGTATGCCGCCAGCAAGGCGGCGGTCTCGGCAATGGTGCTCAACCTGGCACCGGAACTGGCCGAACGCGGCATCGCTGTCAACGCGATCGCGCCCGGAGGCACAGCCACCGACATGGCCGCCGAAGTCGGTGCCCGCTACACCCCGCCAGCGCTGCGTGGCGTTTCCAGCGACACGATCGTCGCATCGATGAACGCCATCGGCCGACTGGCCGAGCCCGACGAAATCGCTTGCATTGCAGCCTTTTTGCTTTCACCGGAAGCCTCATACGTCACTGGTGCCACCATGGACGCCTCCGGCGGGTGGATGTAGGTCGGCGCGCACCACCCGAGCGGGAGCCATCGTGAACTTCTATCTCGTCATCCGCCGCCATGCCTCGCCGATTGATGACCAGGTGCGCATCACCGAGCACCTCGCATGGATGCGCGAACAACATCGGCGCGGCACAGTGCTGATCTCCGGACCCGACTCGGACCGTACCGCCAGCATCTACGTGCTGCGCGTGCCGTCGAGGGAGGATGCGGTCGCCCTGGCCGACGCCGACCCACTGGCTCGAGCCGATCCGGTCCGCATCGAGGTCATCGAGTGGGATGTCCATCAAATACTGGGGATCGGCTCGTTTACACCGCCGAGCCCCTGGTCGAGTTGATCCTGGGCGAAAGGTCACATCGCTACCAGGGGCGCTCGAAGCTAGCCGCCGGACGCCGAGAAAGCCACGCCCGCAACCAGTTCCGGTTGCGAGCGTTGTTGATGCGGCAGCGTCACATACGCGAACTCGGGGAGTACCGGCGCAGCAGTGTCGACACAGGCCGATTCTCCTGATCTCACACACTATCCACCGACGACTCTCCGGCCGCTGGTGGCGACATGTTCGCCACCATGCGCACCGCCTTCGTGGTGCAGCGCGGTCGCGACGGCGGCCTTCGATCACGGGACCTGCTCGAGTTCGCCACCGTTGACGGGGCCCGAGCGTGCGGGCTCGCCGCCCGGACCGGCAGTCTCACGCCCGGCAAGGATGCCGACGTGATCTTGCTGCGGACCGACGACCTGACCGTGTTCCCGTGCAACAACCCCGCCGGCACCATCGTCGCCGCCGGGCACCCCGGCTTGATCGACACCGTCCTGGTGGCCGGGCGCGTGGTGAAACGCGCCGGCGCTCTGGTGGGGGTGGATCTGCCCGGACTGCGCGGCCGCCTGCTCGCTTCGCGCGACCGAATCGCGGCCGCCGCCGGTGTCGCACTCGACGGCACCTGGTGCCCGCAGCCTGCCGCGTGAACGGACCGGAAAGCAGCTTCGCCGCTTGCCGCGATCACCCCACACGCCCGAGGACCATGTCAACGGGCTCATCGCTCCCGACGGCTCCGATGCGACTCGCGGTCTCCGGCTCCACGAAAGACATCCACCGAAGCAACCCTCGTGCACGCGGCCCGGCTGCGGCACTCGCAAGCGCGACAAGAACATTCGGCCGAACATGAGAGAGACGAATACGATGACGGAACTCGACCCACCGACCGTCGGATTGAAGCAGCGATCGCTACGCCGACCGGCAGCCGCGACGGACCCTTGCCTACCGCACTTCTTTCAATGTTCGTGCCATACGTGGATCGAGGCTCAGCCGGATTCGATCTTGGCTGGATGCGTCCGGTAGGCCGAGGTGGGCGGCTTTGCTGATCAGTTCCTCGTCGGACAGCGGTCGGTCTGGGTCGCCGGGGGCGACGAGCATGGTGTTACGGCGGGTGGTGCCGCCTGAGTGGACGGTCACTTCGGCACCCCAGCGTGCGGGGAAATGCGTGTCGAGGGTGGGGTCTGAGCGCAGGTGGACGGTGATGTCGGGTAGGGGTACGCGTCGTGCGGCGATGTCGCGGTACCAACCAGGGTCGTCGGCGCGGCCGGCGCTGGCGCCTGCCATGACGACGGTGGCGCTGGCCGCTGCTTCGACCGGGCTGGCGGGCTCGCGCTGGTTGGTCACGAAACGTAGCGTGGGCGTCGGCAGGGCGATTTCGATGCTGTCACCGTCCTTCGGCGATACCCCGGTGGCGGCGAGCGCGGCGAGTGCGGCATGCAGGGGTCGGGCGCACGGCCACTTCTTGAAGCCGGTGGCGGTGATGTGTGCGCTCGCGTCCGATGTGGACGACGCGGCTGGTCCCAGTGCGGCAGGCTGGTCGAGGAGAGTGGCACTGGCGGTGATCCCGGCGCGGGCAGCATGGGCGGCCCACATCCCGTGTGCGGCCGCGCGACCGCAGAGCAGATAGTGGGCGTCGCCCAGGTCGTCGTGGGAGAGAAGGCCGCCGAGCGGCGAGGCTGCGATGCCCAGCGCGGTCGTTGTGGTGCGCTGATCGAGGTCGAGCAGAGTGGCCGTCGCGGCTGCGGAGCCGAGCGCGCCGAACAGCGCGGTGGGCCACCAGCCGGCCTGGTAGAGGTTCGCCCCGCCGAACCGCAGCGAGGCCTCGATGACGGCCTCGTAGCCGGCGACGACAGCACGAGCGATCTGCGTGTCATCGGCCTGCTGCGCGGCGCCGACCTGAAGTGCCGCCGGAACGACGACCGCGCCGGGAGCGATCGCGGCGGGGCCGTGCAGCGGGTCGAACTCGTCGAGGTGCGCCAGGGTCGACTCGATCTCCACCGTGGTCGCGAGGCTCCACCGGCCGGGCACGCCCGCGGCCACGAAGCCGTCGGCGGGACCGGGCGGCAGTAATGGCAGCCACCGCTCCGTCAGCGGATGAGTGGCCCCCGAGAACACGCAGGCCATCGTGTCCAGCACATGCCATCCGGCCGCGACGAGCGTCGCGCGATCAGCGTGCTGGGCGACGTCGCGAGCGCGGGCGGCGATCTCACCGAGGACCGTCATGCGACGTCCGCCCTCGTGCGCAATATCGGGAGCACCTGCGTGCCGATGTCGGTCATCAGCGTGTGTGGCAGGTCGTAGGACCCGACGTGCTGAAGGAACACCGCGTGGGCGCCGGCTTCGCGCACGGTTGCCAGCCGCTCGGCGATCTGTTCCGCTGTGCCGTAGAGGCAGAACTCGCGTGCGAACGTGGTTGCCGCCTCGTCACTCACGTATGGGTCGCAGGCCTGGACCGCGGCATTCCAGTCTTCGGCGTGCACCAGGTCGGGATAGACGCCGGGCAGGTGACTCGGCACGTCGACGTGTACTCCGGCGAGCGCGAGGAACGGTGCGCCGCCGTTCTGCGCGATGCGTGCACAGATCGGCTTGAGTTCGCGCGCGGCCCGCGGCACATCGTCGGTGACCCGGCAATACGCGGAGACGGTGATGCGTACGTCGCGACTGCCCGCGCCCTCCCGCACCTTGGTTATGGCGGCGGCCAGTGGTGCCGGGGCGACACCTGAGAGCAGGATCGCTCCATCGGCGAGTTCGCCGGCCAGGCGCAGGTTGCGTGGGCCGCTGGCGGCGAGGTGGATCTCGACCGGACTGGGGTCCCGCAGCCGGGACCGGACCGTGCCGAAGTCCACGGGATCGCCGCCCAGTAGATCGCGCACGACTGCCATGCCTGCGCGCAGTTCTGCTCCGGTGGACTGCCGCAACCCGACCGGGCCCACGGCGCTGTCACCGACACCGACTCCGAGCAGGAACCGGCCGGGGGCGAGTTCCGCGACCGTGCGTGCCGCCGACGCGACGACGGCCGGGTGCCGGGTGACGAAATTGGTCACGGCCGTCCCGAGTGTCACCCGCGACGTGGCGGCGGCCGCTGCGGCGGCGACGGCGAACACGTCGCGCCACAGCAGTTGCGAATCGGGGAACCAGACCTCGTCGAAACCGGCGTCCTCGGCGTGCCGGGCGAGTTCTGCGATCTGCCCGGTCGGAGCGCACGGCGGGATGCGCAGCCCGACCCTCATGCCAGGAACTTCAGCGCGAGTTCGTTGAACTGCGCGGCGTGCTCGTGCTGTGGCCAGTGCCCGCAGTTCGGGAAGATCTCCAGTGCCGAATCGGGAATCGACTCATGCATTCGGTGTGCCTCCGGCACGTCACCGAAGGGGTTCTGCGCACCCCAGACGATCAGCGTGGGTGCGCTGATCCGGGCCATCTGCTCGGCGGTGAGCAGATCTTCCCTGCGGTTGTCCATGTGTTGCAGGCAGAGCAGGTGGTCGATACCGGCGACGAACTCGGGGCGGTGGTAGATGTCGTGCCGGATGTCGACCAGCTCGTCGGACACGTTCGCGGGGTCGTGCATGAGCAGTTCGAGCCGTTGGCGTGTCAGGTCGCGGTCGGTGCTGGTGACCGCGGCCTTGGTGCTGGTGCGGATCCGGTCCATGACCTTCGGGTTGGCCACGGTCCCGCCAGGGGCGACGAGCACTAGCCGTCCGACACGGTCGGGATGGTCGGCGGCCAGGCGGGCGGCCACCCAGCCGCCGAGGGATTCGCCGACGAAGTGGGCCTGCTCGATTCCGCGGCTGTCGAGGTAGTCGAGCACATGCTGGACGTATCGCGGGATCCGCAGATCGCCGCCTGGATTGGCGGTGTAGCCGTGGCCGAGCATGTCGAGGGCGTGCACTGCGAACTGTGCGGAGAACGCGGGGACGTTGCGGACGAAGGCTTCGAGGTGGCCGCTGGTGCCGTGCAGCATCACCACCGCCTCGCCCTCTCCGGCGCGCAGCGCCCGGGTCGGTGTGCCGTCGACCGGTGCGTAGGACACCTCGAAGGATGTGCCGGTCAGGTCGGACCAGATGGTCATGAAATGATCTCCTTTGAGTTGGGGGTGAGCAGGCTGACGCCCATTCCGGTCAGCCAGTCCGGGACCGCGCCGTAGGCGAGAGTGCGCGCGGGGACGCCCAGTGCGGCGGCCATCGCGATCCAGGCGCGCAGTTCCTGGGCACCGTTGCCGGCTTCGTCTTCGAGCCGGGCTGCGGGCCAGTCGAGGATCGGGGACAGGTCGCCGGTTTCGAGCAGCCGCAGGAACCATTCGTCGAAGTCGCTGTTGATGTCCGGCTCGGCGGCCCGGATGATCTGCCGACGTCGTACCTCGTACTCGCTCCACGACTCGCGCCCGTTGAGCCACGCCTGGACGAGGAACCGATCGTCGTCGGACATCGCGGCGAACCATTTCGGCCAGGGCAGCCGGTGTGACAGACCGCCGGAGGCGATCACCGCGACCCGTTTGCCCGCGCCGTCACCGCGCACGGCTGAGGCGATCGCGGTGCCGAGGTCGTGGCAGCGGCGCAGGGACGGCAGAGGCGGCGCGAACATGTTGATCACGATCGGCACCACTGGCACGTCGAGCGCGGGCAGCAGGTGCTGCAGGGAGTGGGTGATCCCGTGGTCGACGGTCAGCCGGAGCGAGAAGGCCGGGTCGAATCCGTCGGTCACCAGGCCGTCCACGATCTTGCGGGCCAGCGCGGTGTCCACCGGCAGCGGGCCTGCCGGGGTGCCCGCCTCGCCGGCGCCGAGCACTTCGGCGACGCCGATGGTGAAGGCGGGCACCAGGTCCAGGAACATGCCCCGGAAATGGTTGGAGCCGAGCACGATCACAGCGTCGGGCCGGGTCGCCGCCAGCGCGTCGCGGGCCTCGGCGAGGCCATCGCGGAAGCGGTGCGCGGCGGGCAGGTGGTCCACTTCGGCCCAGTGGGTGTTCATCAGGGTGCTGTGTGACGCGCCCACTCCGAGGACGAATTCGCTCATACCGCGCTCCGTTCACGGGTGCACAGCGTGATCGCGGCGTGCACGATGGCCCGGGTCAGCCGGGTGGCTTCGCGGATGTCGACGACGTTCATCCCGGCCGGGAAGTCCAGCGGTAAGGGAGCGGCGGGTCCGATACGGTCCATGCCGATTCGCGCGGTCGGGATCCCACGGTTACGCAGGATGTTGGCGTCGGTGGCGCCGCTGTTGGCCAGAATCGGCTCGTGGGGACGGCCGGCGAGCTCCTCCCAGGCCGCCTTGGCGGCGGTGACGACCGGCACGTCCTCCGGGGTGCTGGTGCCCGGGATGGCGAGCACCATGTCCCAGTCCAGCTCGAACTCGGGATGGTTGGCCAGGATCGCCTCGATCGCCGCCCCGAACTCGCGGCGCACCTGGGCGGGTGTCGTGCGCGGGCTGGTGCGCAGGTCGATCCGTAACCGGCACAGCGCTGGTGTCACCGCTGCCATTCGAGGCCAGCCGCCCTCGACGGAGGACACGACGCCCTGCGGCGCGACCAGCCCGTCGGTGTGCCGGGCGGCGTATTCAGGGAACCAGCGTTCGAGGGCCTCGATCACGGTGGCCGCGTGCGCGATGGCGTTGCGGTAGGGCATGCGGTGCCGGCTGCCGACGTAGGTGTAGGTGCCATGGACCCGGACCTCGAACCAGCACAGTCCGACCTCCTCCCACGCCACCGCCCAGCCGGGTTTGGCGATCAGCGCGTGGTCGGCCCACCAGCCTTGCTCGAGCATGAACGAGCAGCCCACGCCCTGCCCGGTGTTGTGTCGAGTCAGGCCGCGGGTGAGGCGGCCGTTGGTCGGCATCCCGCCGGCGCCGAGCCCGACGAGTAGGTCTCCGCGCAACGGGATGCCGGCGTTCGCGATCGCCTCCGCGGCCACGACCACCGCGGCGGCATGTCCTTTGGGGTTGCTGGCGCCGAGCCCGAGCACGTGATGCCCCTCGACGCGGGCGCGAGGCTCCAGGTCCGGCCGCAGCTCGGGGCCGACCCAGGGCACGTCCTCGTCCGGATCGCCGACGGTGAGGGTGTCGATGGGCGCGTACAGCAGCAGGTCCTCGCCGGTGCCGTCGCCGCGCAGCAGTCCCAGCGCGTTGGCCTGGCGGTCGTCGATCGCCTGGTAGTGCGCTTCGAGTCCACTGCTGGCGATGGTGTCGCTGAGCCAGCGGGCCAGCGGGGCCTCCTCACCGGTCGGGCTCGGGATGTCGACCATCCCCACCACGAGTTCGGTGAGCCGGGCCTCGTCGATGAGCTGCCACGCGGCGTCGACCCACGCTCGTTGCTGCTCGTTCATCGTGCACCGGGCCGGACGGAGCGGACTGTGGTCTTGCGGCCCAGCCGGGCGAGCAGGCCCGTTCGCCAGAGGACGGCGCCGAGCACGCTGAGCAGGGCCGGTGCGGCGATGCGGAAAGCCATGGTCAGCGGCTCCTGTCGGTGAGGAAGGTGTCGGCGAGCGCGGCGACCAGCTCTGGGCGCTCGGCCTGGGGGTGGTGCGCGGTGCGGCCGATGACGGCGAGGTCTCCGCGCGGCAGTGTGTCGGCGAGTGTCGCGGCGTATTCGGGTCCGGCGAACGGGTCGTGCCGGCCCCAGACGACCAGCGTCGGAGTATCCACAGTGGATAGAACGCCGGTCAGATCCTCTGCGCCGGCGGGGATGCGCGCCATCGGCGTGATGCTCGCCCGGTAACGGGCGTCCACGGTGGCGTCCGGGATACCGGCCGGGTCGTGCCATTCGAGCGAGGCCATCAATGCCCGCATCTTCTCCGGACTCGGGCCGTCACCGCCGTAGTACTCGGCCCGCGCCTGGGCGCCGAGTCGGGTGCCGGGCGTCGGCTGGCTGCCGATCAGCATGATCCGGCCGATTCGCCCGGGTTGCTCGGCGGCGAGCCGCAACGCCACGGTCCCGCCCAGTGACTGTGCCAGGATGCCGACCCGGGTGAGCCCGAGCCTCTCCAGCACACCAGCCAAGGCGTTGGCCCGGCTCGTTCCCGGATCGGCGGGGGAGTCGCCGTAACCGGGCAGGTCCACACACAGCCACCGGCGTTGCGGGCGCAGTGCCAGCACCGCGGCGAAGTCCGCGGTGGAGTGACAGCCGGGTCCACCGCCGTGCAGCACGACGGTCACGGGTCCGCTCGTGGCACCGACCCAGCGGTGCGCCGGCTCAGTGCCCGACACGGCGTTCGGTGGGCTGGACGACGGGCGCGGCTGCCTCGATGTGCCGACGCCAGGCCGTGATGGACAGATCGGGCCGGTACAACCGTTCCGGCGGTGCGTCGCTGACGTCGACCATCCAGGCGTCCTGGCTGGTGAACTGCCCGTGGAAGAGCCAGCGGAACGCGGCCAGGTACTTCGCCTTGAACGCCAGTGCGGCTGCCCCGGTCTCGAACGACACCATCAGCTGCACATAGCGGACATGGTCGGCGTCGACCGGCACGTACCACTCGTAGTGGATGAACTGTGGATAGGCCACCCGCAGGAGGCCTGGCATCCGGATCGAGACGAAGCCGGGCAGGTCCAGCGCGGCGATCACCGGATTCGCGTCACCGTTCTTACCCGGATGGTCCGGTAGCGGGACGCGTTTCCACCAGCGCTTGTTGGTGAACGTGCCGACGCCGGGAAACTGGGCATCCCAGTGCACCGCGTCCTGCACCCGGATCAGCCAGCCGTCCCGCTCGATGACCCGCGTCTCGTTCCACGTCGGCATCACCTTGAACAGCCGCCACAGCGCCGTGTTGTGCAGGTATTTCGCGTGCCCCTCGTCGAAGCCGTTCTCGGCGGCGAACCGCCAGTTGCCACTGCGGATGTCGGTTCGCCCGCCGAGCACCAGCGCGTTCTGTGTGAGTTCGGCTGGGATGTCACGCTCGACCGGCGGCGGTTGCTCGCCCGGGCCGAGATCGCCGACATAGACCCAGAGCAGCCCGAGGCGCTCTTCGACCGGGTAGGTCGCCACGGCGAGCTTGCCGCAGATCGGGCTGTCCGGTCCGTCGGTGATGACGGCGTTGAGCCGTCCGGTTTCCACATCGAAGGTCCAGCCGTGGTAGGTGCAGCTGAGTGTGCCGGGGAACTGTCGCCGCCCCAGCGACAACGGCACTCCCCGGTGCGGGCAGCGGTCGTGTAGCCCGTACACCCGGCCGCCTTCGCGAACCAGTGCGATCCGCTCGCCGGCCACGGTGACCGGCACCGGTTTGCGAGCGACCTGGTGGGCCCACACGGTCGGGTACCAGTAGTCGCGGAAGCCGAGCGCGGCCTTGTCGTAGGTGGGCCAGACCGACCAGTCCGCCCCGTCCTGTACCGGCGGGCCGGGCTCGGGCGGCGCGGAGCGGCCCGGGGTGCGTGACCGCGGAGGGCGGCGGGGCGCGAGGTCCTCGGTCGGGTGGGCGGTTTCGCTCACGGATTCTCCAGTCATAGGTCGAGGACGAGTTCGGGGGTTCGGGCCCGGGACACGCACGGCATCATCACGTCGGTGCGTCCGGGTTCGGTGAGTGAGTCGCGGTGCAGGGGCACACCGCCGAGCACGCGGGTTTCGCAACTGCCGCACACGCCGTCCCGGCACGCGCTCGCGACCGGCACGCCGGCTGCTTCGAGGACGTCGAGGGCGGAGGACTCCGCTGGCACGGACAGCCGGCGATCGCGGCGCGCCAGAACGAGTTCGAAGTCCTGCAGGTCTTCGTCCGACCGGGGCTGGGCCGAGAACCGTTCAACGTGCAGCGTGCCTGGTGGCCAGTCCACGCAGCGTTGCTCGACCGCGTCGATCAGCCCGGCAGGCCCGCAGCAGTAGACCGCCGTGTCTTCGACCGGCTCGCCCAAGGCGGCAGCCAGGTCGAGGTGACCGACCTCGTCGAACGGCTGGATCGCCACCTTCTCGCCGTAAGCGGCCAGGGTCGGCAGGAACGCCATCGAGCGGCGGGACCGGCCGCCGTAGAGCAGCCGCCAGTCCTGGCCATCGGCCTCCAGGCGCTGGATCATCGGCAGCAGCGGCGTGATGCCGATACCACCCGCGATGAGCAGGTAGCGACGGGCATCCGCCAGCCGAAAGTGGTTGCGTGGCCCGCCTACCTCGACCAGCTCACCTGGTCGCAGCAGCTCGTGCACGTAGCGCGAGCCGCCCGACGAATCCGGTTCCCGCAGTACGGCGATGCGATAGATGTGCCGCTGCGCGGGGTCGCCGATCAGCGAGTACTGGCGCATGGAATCCGGCAGGCCCAGGTCGATATGCGCCCCCGGCTCCCAGGCCGGCAGCAACCGCCGGCCCGGATCGGCGAGTTCGACGGACAGCACGCCGTCCGATTCCTGGCGCAGGGCAATGACTTGCAGCTCCAGCACGCCACTGGTGTCGACGCTCAATCGCGACCTCCCGTTGTTGTCGTACTAAGTACGGTACGTCATGACCACAGGTTTGGGAAGGCTGGGACGTGGACGTTGTACGGAACGCTGTCCGGTACGATCGCGCCGACATGACCTCGAGGAGATCAATGGCTCGGCAGCACAAGCGGGACAGCCAGCTCACCCCGGAGCGGATCATCGAAGCGGCGCTGCGTATCGCCGACGCCGAGGCCGATCTGGACCGGCTCACCGTGCGACGGCTGGCAGCCGATCTCGGCATCGGGACCATGACGCTCTACAGCTATTTCCGCAGCAAGGACGAGATCCTCGACGGGATGGCCGACCACGTGCTGGGTCGGATGAAACTGCCCGGCGGTACCGACGCCGGGCCGGCCGCTGCGCTTCGGGCGGTCGGCTACGCCTTTCTCGAGATGATGCGCGAGCATCCGAGTGCGGTCCGGTTGCTGGCAACTCGTGTCACCGACAGCCGCACGGCGCTGCGCGGTGCGATGGAGGCGGTCCTGCGGCGGTTGGTCGACTCCGGTATTCCGGGGCCGGTCGCGGTTCGCTGCTACGGCTTCCTGATCACCTACGCGATCGGCTTCGTTACCTACCAAACCCCGCGACAGTGGGGCCACGAGGCCGGTCAGAGCGGTACGGAGCAGCGTCGCCAGCGCAGCCACTTCTACGCGGGCCTGCCGATCGAGGACTTCCCCCTGCTGGTGAGCCTCGCCGACGAAGTCGCCGAACTCGCCTCCGACGCCCGGTTCGCAGACGGCCTGGAGTCCTACATCGACAGCGTCGTGCGCACCCTGGAGACCCACCCCGCCCGCTGATCCACGGCGCGTCCGCTCGGCTACGTGCGTGGATGGCTGACGTATGCCCTGATTCGTTGACGCCGTGTAACGAGACTGTTCGAACTCTTGACTTCGTGCGTTGAACGGTACACAGTACGAGACATTGTCCGACCGAGTGCCTCTCGGTCGCGGTTCAACCCAGCTGGCGCGCCTGTTCCCCATCCGCGCTGCCGTCTTTCCCGGACTACGCTCGAGGCGGTTCGGGCCCATTCTCCGGAGGAGACCATGACCAACCCGACCGGGTCCGACCAGCTGCGACGCCGAAAAGCCGTGTTTGCCAGCTGGATCGGCACGACGATCGAGTACTACGACTTCTCCGGCTACGGCCTGGCCGCGTCGCTGATCTTCGGCAAGGTTTTCTTTCCGACAACCGACTCGGTGGTGGGCACGCTGTTGTCACTGTCCACTTTCGCCGTCGGCTACGTCGCACGACCGGTCGGCGCACTGGTCTTCGGGCACTACGGCGACCGGATCGGCCGTAAGACCACATTGGTCACCAGCCTGATCCTGATGGGTGCGTCGACGATGCTGATGGGCCTGCTGCCCGGATACTCCCAGATCGGTGTCGCGGCCCCCGTGCTACTCGTGGTGGCTCGCCTGCTGCAGGGGTTCTCGGTCGGCGGTGAGTACGGCGGCGCGGTGCTGATGACGGTCGAGCACTCCGGCGAACGTAAGGGCGGTGTGCTGGGTGCGCTGGTCAACACCGGCGCCACGGCCGGGCTCGTGCTGGCCAACGTGGCGTTCCTGCTGGTGTTCGCGCTGCCGGAACAGCAGATGCTGTCGTGGGGCTGGCGGGTGCCGTTCCTGCTGAGCGTCGTGCTGGTGGTGGTCGGGCTCGTCGCGCGGTTGTCGATCGAGGAGACGCCCGACTTCGCCGCGGTGAAGCAACGCGGGGATGTGCGAGCGATCCCGATCGTCGAGGTGCTGCGCGACCACTGGAGGACAGTGCTGCTGCTGGCGGTGGCTATTCTCGCGGCCGGCAGCTCCTTCACGATTACCACGGTCTTCTCGCTGACCTACGGCAAGATCGGACTCGGGCTGGGCAACCGGGCCATGCTCGGCGTGCTGTTACCCGCGACCGTCGTGATTCTGGTGTGCCTGCCGCTGTTCGGGCGGCTCGCCGACAGGGTCGGGCTGCGGCGTGTTTTTCTGTTCGGCGCGGCTTCGCTGGTCGTGCTGCCGTTCGCGTGGTTCGCGCTGCTGAGCACCCGCCAGTACGGCCTGATGCTGCTGGGCTTCGCGCTGATCTTCGTCGGGTACGCGGCCAACTACGCCGTGGTGCCCGCCTACTTCTCCCGGGTCTTCCCGCCGCCCATCCGGTTCACCGGCATGTCGATCGGCTTCACCATCGGCCTGATCGCCGGCAACGCGATCGCACCTGCTGTCGCCACGTCGTTGTTCGCTGCCACCCACGGCTGGGTCGCGATCGCCGGCTACCTGGCGGTGTGCGCGCTCGCCTCACTGGTGGCCGGGTTCTTCCTGCGGCTGCCGAGTTCCGCGCAACCGCGGGTGACCGAGGCGCCGCTCGCGACGGAGAGGTCCTGACCCATGCGTGTCCGCAGCGTCCGCGGATCTGCTCATCGTGTGCGGCGATCCGCTCAGCGACATCACCGTGCTCCAGGACCGTCACAAACTGCGGCTGGGCTGCGCGGTGGCGCGCGGTTCGAGCCGTCCACCGTCCCCGCAGAATCAGGAGAACTCCCATGCTGACCGCCCATTACCTCGCCAGCCGGTTCGGCCAGCTGCACTACGTCGAATGTGGCTCGGGCGAGCCGATCCTGCTGCTCCACCAGACACCGCGCTCGTGGACCGAATACGCACACGTGCTTCCGTTGCTCGGTGCCCGCCACCGCGCGATCGCCATGGACACCGTCGGATACGGCGCCTCGGCCAAACCTGCCGACGACCAGAGCATCGAGATGTTCGCCGACGGTGTCGAGGACCTGATCGACGGTTTGGGGCTGGAGTCGGTCCATCTCGTCGGCCACCACACCGGCGGGGTCATCGCGATCGAGGTCGCGGCGCGGCTGCGCGACCGCGTACGCAGCCTGGTGCTGTCGGCGACACCGTTCGTCACCCCGGAGACGCGCGCGCGTGCGCCCTGGAAGCGTCCGATCGATTGGGTACAGCCGAAACCCGACGGTTCCCACCTCGTCGAGCTATGGAACCGGCGGCGGCACTTCTACCAGACCGGCCAGGACGCGGCACTCACCGCGTTCGTGGCCGACGCGCTGCGAGTGCTGGAGCGCGCGGAGGACGGGCACATCGCGATTCGCGCGTTCCTGATGGAGCAGCGGCTGCCGCTGATCACGGCACCGGCGACGGTGATCTGCGGGCAGCAGGACGACCCGTCGATGCCCAGCGTGGAACCGCTCGCCGCGGCGCTGTCGGCGAAGGTGCATGTCGTGCCCGATGCCGGGGTGCCGTTCCCGGAACAGCGGCCGGACGAGTTCGCCCGGCTCGTCTTGGAGGCAGTCGATCACTCGATGAAGTGAAAACAAGACGCTCTCGGTCCGAGTTCCAGGTCCGTGACATACAGCGGCGACAATCCCTCCCCGTGTCCAGACGTCTTCGCCGACAGCCTGGAGCCCCTTGGCGCTCGGGTAATCGTAGAGCGCGGCATGACCCGCTGATCCGAAGAACAACCCGTACTCCTCTTTCTTCGAGTCGGATCCCTTCCTCAGCTCTGAATTCAACTTCACATCGAACGGATGCTCCAGATTGTCGAAGACCGCCCTGTCGTCGCCTGTCAGAAATCGATCGGTGAGCGAAAGATCGTCCAGACCGAATGTGCCTGTTTCCGACTATTCAGGGCTCGACCGGGGTCTCGGGCTGCATCTGATAGGAGCGCTGCACGGCCTCATGCCTGGTCCCGAGACCATCGGTGGTCTTGCGCTGCCAGGGAACTTGCTGGAGATGCATCGTCTCCTCCCGCATCGACGCCGGCTCCAGATTGCGGAAACGGTCGATCTCACCAGCGGCGACCGCCGTCAAGGTCGCATACACCGGTTCCGGATCGAACTGCGCCCGAGGGAATGCCAGCGCCGAATAGTCGAATAAGCGCCCGGCCGGGTCGTCCTCCCAGCTCTCCCAGGTCTGGAACATTCGGTCGTTGAAACCGGTCAGAAAGGGCCCCGGGTTGACCGTGGCCACTTCGATGCCATATTCCTGTAGCTCGTACGCCATCGTTTCCGCGATTGCCTCGATCGCATGCTTGGAGGCGGAGTACAAACCGGTGAAGGGGTTGACGTTCAGCCCTTCCCGAGACGAGACCCACACGATACGTCCGCCACCCTGACCGATCATCTGCTTGGCGATTCCCTGAGTGAGCAGAAGCGGCCCGAAGACGTTGACCTCGAACTGATTTCGGATATTCCACGCCGGAATATCGACCGTCGCCCCGCCCTCGCCGATTCCCGCATTGTTCACCAGAATCTGCACACCCCAGTCGAGGGCCTTGGAGCGGTCGCCATCGTGCGTGACATCGAGCTTCTCGACACGCAGATCGACTCCTCGCTCGGCCGCCTGCCGCTTCAGCGTCTGGACCTGCGCGTAGATTTCGACCGCCGCGATGACGTCGAACCCCTTCTCCGCCAATCGCATAGCAGCTTCGTATCCGAACCCGGTGCCCGCTCCGGTGACCAGGACCTTCTCGAAAGCAACATTCACCATATCGATGCCCCTCGTTCCATGATGCCGGACTGTGTTCCCTGCACATCCTCGCGGCATGCCCAACCCACATCCGCCGACCGAGCCGCATCGGATACGCAGTATTCGTGCGGGATCAACTGCTTCGCACCGGAACCTGATGCGCGAAACTTCTACCCGAAGTGCGCGAACAATTGTAGCCCCGGCCTTGCAGACGGTCCGGTTGAGCACATTCGCCGCCGGCAGTCCGGTTCGGTGCTGTCAGGACTGGATGAACGCGAGCAGATCCGGGTTGAGGACATCTGCGTGCGTGGTCAGCATGCCGTGGGGGAAGCCCGGGTAGGTCTTCAATGATCCGTTCTCGAGGAGTTCGACCGCACGCGGGACCGAGCTGCCGAATGGGACGATCTGGTCATCGTCTCCATGCATCACCAGGACCGGGACCGTGATCCTCTGTAGGTCCTCGGTGTAGTCCTCCAGCCAGGAGAAGACGGTCTCGTAGTGGGCCTGGGCGCTGCCGAGCATCCCCTGCCGCCACCAGTTCGCGATGACCGCTTCGGACGGCTCCGCGTCTGGACGGTTGTATCCGTAGAACGGGCCTTCCGGCACGTCGCGGAAGAATTCTGACCGGTTGCCCAGGATCCCAGCCTGAATAGCGTCGAACCACTCCTGCGGCCGGCCGTCCGGATTGTCGTTGGTCTTGACCATGTTGGGCGTCAGGGAAGCCACCAATACCGCCTTGGCGACACGCTCCTGATGGCGAGCGACGTAACGCGCCACCTCGCCGCCTCCCGTCGAGTGACCGATATGTACAGCGTCGCGCAGATCCAGATGCTCTGTGAGCGCTGCCAAGTCCGCGACCCAGTGGACCATGTCGTTCCCGGTGCCGACTTGAGCGGATCGCCCGTGCCCGCGGCGGTCGTGGGCGATCACGCGGTAGCCGTGGCGAAGGAAAAACATCATCTGGGCATCCCAGTCGTCAGCCGACAACGGCCAGCCGTGGCTGAAGACGATCGGCCGGCCGGAACCCCAGTCCTTGTAGAAGATCTCCACGCCGTCGGGAGTAGTGATGGTAGGCACGTGTTTGTTCCTTTCTGCTCGTGGTTGCCGCCTACCACGATGTCGTGCTGGACGTCTGGTGGAGTGATGAATCGCCCCGGGTTTGCCCAAAGGAGATATCGTCAAATCCGTGAGTGGAAGTGCCCGCGTCGGTAGTTGCTGTCAGTCGCCGAAGCGGGCAACGAGTCGGCCAGTGACCTCGTTGGCAGCGAGTTTTGCCAGGCCGTCGCCGATTCCGTCGAACGGGATCTCGGTGTAGACCGGCGTGATCTCGCCCTGGAGCATCAGGGCGTAGACCTCTTCGATGTCGGAGACCGTGCCGCCGAGCGAGCCTTCGATCGTCCTGCCGAGGATCGAGTGTGTCCTGATTGTGAACGTCGACCGGCCGAGTCCGACCTGGATCACCTTGCCGCCACGCTTGATCGCATTCACCGCGTTCTGGGTGGTGTCGAAGCCCGCGTAGTCGACAACGAGGTCGAAGTCGCCCCCGGCGAGCGGATTCGTCACCCATTCGGCGGAGTCCTCGACACAGGAGACGACACCGGCAGCCTTCGCGATCGGCCAGACGTCCTGCTTCGTCTCGGCGATGTGCACCTCGGCGCCGGCGAGGACGGCGGCGCGGGCGCCGATCTGCCCCAGGCCACCGAATCCGATGACCCCGACCTTCATCCCGACCGTCGCCCCGCCGGCCTTGATCATCGCGTGGTAGCTCGTCATACCTGCATCCGTCGCCAAGGCGGCGAGTGACATGTCGAGGCCCGCCGGTACGCGCGCGAGGTCGCGGTAGTCGGTGACGACCTGGTCGGCGAAGCCACCGGGTGTGAACATACCCATGGGCGGTTGCACGCCGGAACAGCAGACGCCGACCACGTCGCCCACCTGAAACCCCGTGACACCCTCGCCGACCGCGGCGATCACCCCCGCGTTCTCGTGCCCTTGTGTCATCGGGAGGAACGGCATCGCCGCGTCGCCCTCGCCCATGTACATGATGTCGGAATGGCAGAGCCCGGCGGCCTTCACGTCGATGAGCACCTGGTTCGGCCCAGGCGTCGGCTCCGGGACCTCATTGAGCTGAATCGGGGCATGGTTGCCCATGTACTGCCAGGCGCGCATTCTCGTTCTCCTTCGCTGCTCAGTAGCCGCCATCGGCCAGCAAGCCTTCGTGTTGTATCCACCCCTCAGTGAAGACCATAATATAGTTGACTAGGTCGCCTGTCTGAGGTTAAGTTGGCGTTCGAATCTCGAAGATGTGGAGAAGTGCCATGACACGGACACACATTCGGGTCGCCGCCGACCCTCGTCCGGTGCCGGAACCCGATGACGTCACACGCTTCTACTGGGACGCGGCCGCCGCGGGGCGACTGGTGCTGCAGCGTTGCTGTTCGTGCCGGAGGATGCAGTACCCGCCCGAGATCTGCTGCGTGCACTGTCAGGGCGAGCACTTCGACCTCACCGAAATCGCCGGGTGCGGCGTGATCTACTCCTATTGCGTCATGGATCGGCCGCTACATGCCGGGTTCGTCGACGCGCTGCCGTATGTCGTGGTCCTCGTCGAGCTGGAAGATCAACCGGGGCTTCGGATTCTGGCCGATCTCGTAGCTGTGCCAGAGGGAACGCCGCTGTCCTGCGGACTGCCGGTCGAGGTCGTCTTCGAACAGCGGGGAGCGGTAACGCTGCCGCAGTTCCGGTTGATCGGGGGCGTGGCATGAGCCACTTGGCGCGCGAGGTCGCGCTGGTGGGTGTCGGTTATTCGGAACTGAGCCGGGTAGGTCAGCCACATCCCAAGGCGCTGGCGTTGGCGGCCGCGAAGGATGCACTGGCTGATGCGGGCGTGCCCAATGCAGATGTCGATGGCATCTTCGAGTACAAGTTCGGCCCGGAATCGCCTGGGGCCCAGGATATGGCGCGCCTACTGGGAGTGCACGACCTCGCCGCGTTCGCCGATATCTTCCCCAGCGGGCCGTCCGGTGTGGCCGGTGCGCTGGCCGGGGTGATGGCGGTGGCTTCGGGCGCCTGCGAGACCGCGCTGGTATTCCGGTGCCTGACCCGGGTGGCGGGACATCAGGGCGGTGTGGCTGCCGGACCCCGATCGGTGGGCGGACGCGATCAATTCCTCACCCCCTACGGCTATCTCGGCGGAATCCTGACCCTGCTCGGTCTGAAGAAACAGCGATGGATGGCCGAATACGGGCGCACCGAGGAGGATTTCGGCCGCATTGCCATCAATGCCCGGCGCTGGTCCGCGCTCAATCCGCGGGCGGTATTGCGCGATGAGCTGACGATGACGGACTACCTGTCCTCGCGCATGGTCGCCGACCCGCTGCGGGTCCTCGACTGTGACTATCCGGTCAATGGCGCCGTGGCTACCGTGATCACCACCGCCGAGCGAGCCGCCGACCTGCGCCAGCGCCCCGTACTCGTCGATGCCATGTCCTACGGCACCGGCGCAGGCGCGGACTGGATGTTCCATTCCGACTTCCTCTACGGGGGTGCGATCAACTGCGCGCAGCGGCTCTGGCAACGGTCCTCGGTCACCATCGCGGATGTCGATGTCGCGCAGCTCTACGACGGGTTCACCCCGGTGACCACCGCCTGGATCGAGGCGCTGGGAGCCTGTGGGACAGGCGAATTCGGCGACTGGCTGGGTGACGGCAGCCGCATCGGACCGGGCGGCGATTTCCCGCTCAACACCGCCGGCGGACAACTCGCCGAGGGACGGTTACACGGAATCGGATTCCTCAACGAAGCGGTGCTTCAGCTGCGGAATCAGTGTGCGGATCGCCAGGTGCCCGACGCTCGGGTGGCGGTGGTCGCCAGCGGCGTATATCCGCAGTGCGCGGCAATGGTACTGACATCATCATGACGAACCCCCCTGGCGACTCCGAGCGGGCGAGCCACCTCGCCGCGATCCCACCCAGCGACGACAGTCACTGGCGGGCCCTACCGCGCCGTAACACTCAGAAGGTTTCGCATCTGCTGGCTGCGGACCTGCGGCGGGAGATCCTCAGCGGGCAGTTGGTCGCGGACCAGCAGCTTCCTCCCGAAGCCGAACTCACTGCGAGACTGCGGATCTCCCGCGAGACGCTGCGTGAGGCGTTGCGGATTCTCGAGTCCCAACAGCTCATCGAGATCAGGCGTGGCCGGGGTGGGGGTGCGGTGGTGCGACGGCCCGGTCTGCAAGCTGTGGGGCGATATGTGACCCTGTTGCTGCAACTGCGCGGGACGAGCCTGGCCCATCTGGAAGAAGCCCGATCGGTGATCGAGCCGCCGGTCGCCGAATTGGTCGCCCTTCGGGCAACGGACGAGGATCTGGACCGTCTTGTTGCGCTGCACGATGCCGAGCGGGCCGCCGAGGACGATCCGCTCGCCTTCGTCACCGCCGTGGGAAGGTTCGACCAGGTCCTCACCCAGCTTTCCGGCAATCGGACCATCGAGGTGATCGCGGGAGTATTCCGCGATATCTATGCCGGGCAGGTCTACTCGGTGATCGGGAACGCCGATCCGGCGGTGGCGCAGCGCGTTGCCCGGCGGGTTGTGGTCGGGCACAGTGCATTCCTCGATGCCGTTCGCAGGCGGGAGGCATCGCTGGCCCGAAAGGTGTGGAGCGATTACCTCTACACCACGAGCCGAATCCTGGTCGGCCGCAACATCAGTCGTCAGCCCATCGATATCGCCCCGCTGTGGCGTGCCCTGGCCGGGCAGTCTGATCCCGAGTCCGCGCCGCGGCGCGCCACGGTGGTGGCCGCAGAAATCCGCACGCGTATCGCCGAAGGCCGACTCGGCGAGGGCGACCGGCTTCCGCCGCAGGCCGATCTGGCCGAGGAGTTCGGGGTTTCTCGGCCGACGCTGCGCGAAGCGCTGCGAATCCTGGAGATGGAATACCTGCTCGACCTGCGCACCGGCGACCGGGGAGGCGCTACCATCCTGCGGCCCTCGACACGGGTCGCCGCGCAGCTGTCGGGCATCGTGCTGGAAGCGCGGGGGACAACCCTGGCGGACTTCTCCCGGGCCCTGCGGCTGATCGAACCACCGATCATGGGCCTGGTCGCGTTGCGCAGCAGTCCCGAGCAACTCGCCACACTGGCCGCCGTGGCTCTGGACATGGCTGACGCCGTCGATGACACCACGCGGTTCGTCGAAGCCTGGCAGGACGGTGAACGGGCCGCGTTGTCGGCAGTCGAGAACCCGGCACTGACCGTTATCGCGGAGATCCTGCACTGGGTGCGGGCCGGGGTCGACCCGGCGGTCACCGCCGACGCCAAGAGCGTCCCGTGGGTGGCCACGACCAACCGTCGGGCTCAGGCCGGCTTCGCGGACTTCGTCGCGGCGGCGGCCGAACACGACGACGCCCGCGCCAGTCGGGTGTGGGCCGAATGCTTCAGCGCTCTCGCGCCCTGGATCGAGGAATCCGAGCTCGGTACCCGGCTGGTGCTGGATCTGATCGGTTGATATTGCGCCCCGTGGCGATCGAGGGAAACGAGGAGGACCGATGAATGTCGACGACCTGATTCTGGTGAGTGTGGACGACCACGTCATCGAACCGGCGCACCTGTTCCAGGGCCGTGTTCCGAGGAAGTACCGGGACCTCGCGCCACGCTTCGTTCGTCGCGAGGACGGGACCATGGCCTGGCTCTACGACGGGCACACGATCCTCAACACCGCCCTCAACGCCGTCGCCGGACGCCCACCCTCGGAGTTCGGCAGGGAACCCACCCGCATCGAAGAGATCCGGACCGGCTGCTACGACATTCACGACCGGATCAAGGACATGAACGCCAACGGGGTGCTCGGATCGATGTGCTTCCCCTCGTTTCCCCGTTTCTGCGGGCAACTGTTCGCCGAGACCGCCGACAAGGATCAGGCCGCCGCCATGGTCCGCGCCTATAACGACTGGCATATGGAGGAATGGGCGGGGACCTACCCCGGCCGCATCATCCCCCTCGCGCTGCCGATGATGTGGGATCCCGAGGCCGCCGCCACGGAGGTTCACCGGATGGCCGAAAAGGGTTGCCACGCAGTGACATTCTCCTCCAGCCCCTACGATCTCGGCCTGCCCAGCCTGTATTCGGATCACTGGGACCCGTTGTGGGCCGCCTGCGCCGAGGAGGGCACCGTCGTGTGTATGCATCTCGGCTCGAATTCCAAGCCGCCCATGACATCTCCCGACGCACCGATCGAACTCGTGTACACCCTTTCGCCGGTGGGGCTGTTCTCCGCCGCCGCCGACCTGCTCTGGAGTCAGGTGTTCCGCAGGTTCCCGACACTGCGAGTGGCGTTGTCCGAGGGCGGAATCGGGTGGCTGCCCTACTTCCTGGAACGGATCGATTACATCTACGGACACACCCAGCACTGGAGCGGGATGGATCTCGCCGGACGGCTGCCTTCGGAGATCTTCTCCGAACACGTGATCCTGTGCTTCATCGACGATCTGGTGGGCATCGAGAACCGCCACCACCTCAATGTCGACAACGTCACCTGGGAGTGCGACTACCCGCACTCCGATTCCACCTGGCCGGTCGCGCCGGAGAAACTGCTGCCCTCGCTGACCGACATGCCCGACGACGAGATCGACAAGATCACCCACCGAAATGCCATGCGGCACTTCCGGTATGACCCGTTCGCTCATATACCCCGCGATCAGGCGACGGTCACCGGGCTGCGCGCGCAGGCGGCGGGATGGGATATCAGCGTGCAGTCGGTCAAACATCTACGTCCGGCAGCGGCCCGTACGCCGGGAACGCTCTCATGACGCTGCGACCAGCGCCGAGGGCATGTTGTTGCTGTAAACCGCGCCTCTGTCGACGTTGGCGAAGAACAGGACAATCGACATGACCGACACGTTCATACAAATCGTCTACTCGAATCCCGTGGCAGGCAGGGAAGACGAGTTCAACGAGTGGTACGACAACGTCCACGTCCCGCAACTGCTCGCGGTTCCCGGCATGCGGTCCGCGCAGCGATATACGTTGCGAGATTCCGAAATCTACCGAGCACCGGGCGCATCCACCCCCGAGCAGCGATACGCCATCATCTACGAGATGCAGGGCGAGGCCGAAGCGATCATGGCAGAGATACGGGCCAGGGTGGCATCGGGACAGATCCGGATGCACGACAGCCTCGACATGAGCAGCTGGCGGCTCGCGTTCTGGACGCCGCGCGGCCCGAGAGCGGAATCGAAATGACCGATACCGCAATCATTCCCGAAAAGCTCGGTGGCCGGCTCGATCGGCACAATGTTCCCGGCCGCGGCGTGGTTGCGCGCCACCGCGCCGCGTCCGACGCGCTCGGCGTGAAAGGCGGTAGCGCCGATCCGAAGGTCCTGGACGCCTTCGGCCCGATGGCGATGCGGTCGATCGCCACCGCCGCCGAACTGGCCCGATCCTTGTCCGCGAAGACTCGCTGACCGGCGTACGCCGCTCGACCGGTTCCCGAAGAACAACACACCCACGCTGCGCATTCGACAGCGTGAACTCAGAAGTGGAGATACCGTGCCCGATCTCGATCCGAGCGTTCCGTCCGACGGACTCGCCGCACAGCTGGATATGTCCGGCAAGGTCGCGGTCGTCACCGGCGGCAGCCGCGGCATCGGCCGCGCCGTAGCTACCGAATTCGCCAGGGCCGGAGCCGATGTCGTCATCGCCAGCCGCAAACTCGACAACTGCGAAGCGGTAGCCACGGAGATCGAGGCCATCACCGGTCGTCGCGCGTTGCCGGTAGGCTGCCACGTCGGCCGCTGGGATGCCGCCCAGGTCCTGTTCGACACCGTCTACGACACCTTCGGCCGCTGCGACGTTCTGGTCAACAACGCCGGAATGTCGCCGGTCTACGACGATCTGCCCTCGGTCACCGAAGAGCTCTACGACAAGGTCCACGCGGTCAACGCCCGTGGCCCGTTTCGCCTTTCAGCTCTGTTCGGCGCGCGGATGGCCGAGGGCGAGGGCGGATCGATCATCAACGTGACCACGGCCGGGACCTTGCGTCCGGGCGTCGAGGATCTCCCGTACGCGATGGCCAAGGCCGGCCTCAACGCGCTCACTCTGGCCCTCGCCGGAGCATGGGCGCCCAAGGTCCGCGCCAACCTCGTGCTGCCCGGAGCGTTCGACACCGACATTTCCAAGGCTTGGGGCCCTGAGGCCCAGGCTCACGCCGCCGCGATGAATCCGATGAAACGCATCGGCGTACCGGCGGATATCGCCGGACTGTGCGTATTGCTGGCCAGTCCGGCCGCGGGGTACATCAACGGTGCCCAGGTGCTGGTCGACGGCGGCCTGTTCCGGACGCTCTGACATCAACTTCGATCGACCACAGCGCCGTGGACACCCGAGGAGGAACTATGGCAGGACGTATGCAGGGAAAGGTCTCGTTCATCACCGGCGCGGGCCGAGGACAGGGACGAGCCCACGCGGTACTGCAGGCCCGAGAGGGCGCGGACATCATCGCCATCGACATCTGCCAGGACATCGATTCCAATCCGTATCCGATGGCGAGCTGGGAAAACCTTTCCGAGACAAAGCAACTCGTCGAACAAGAAGGCCGTCGCTGCATTGTCGCCAAGGCCGACGTGCGCAACCGGCAGCAACTCGCCGACGCCCTCGACAACGGGATCACCGAACTGGGCCCGCTGACGAACGTCATGGCCAACGCGGGCATCCTGCCCTTGGCCATGGGCGACCCCCAGCCCATGGATTTCCACGATGCCGTCGACGTCGACCTCATCGGCGTGATGAACACCGTCGCTGTGGCGGTCCCGCACCTGCTCGCAGCAGGCAGCGGCGGCTCGATCGTGATCACCGGATCCACCGCGGCGCTGATTCCCAACACCACGTCCTCGACCGACCCTCGCATGATCATGGGTCCCGGCGGCGCGGGGTACAGCTGGTCCAAACAGACACTCGTCGGCTACACCCGAGAGATGGCGCAGCACCTCGCGCCCAGCGGGATCCGGGTCAACATCGTGCATCCGACCAACTGCAACACCCACCTGATGAACGCCCAGGGCATCTACCAGGTCTTCCGCCCCGACATCGACGGAGAAGTCACCAAGGACGACTTCCGGCCCGCCTCCGCCGCATACCACGCCCTGCCCGCGCCCTGGCTCGAACCCGAGGACGTCGCCGAACTCGTGCTCTTCCTGGCCTCCGACGCCGCCCGACATATGACCGGCACCAGCATCCCGATCGACCTGGGCTGCATGGTCAAATGGCCCCACGGCCCCGGACAGTGAACCGTTTCCGCGTCCTTGACCTACGAGTCGCCAGAGTAGGCCGTGGCGCACGAGTATCGAACGCCGGGAATCGGTGCGCAGACGGCGTCGGTCGGAGCCGACGCGTGCGAGCCGGATCGGGTGACTGCGGCCTCGCCCGCGAGCGGAGCCGGTGATGAAGGCGACTGTGTGGGAAAGGGATTCGTTATTTCTGTGTCTGTTTCGTTGTGACGGGACGGAAATACGGCAAGTGCAGCTCGCCGTGGACGCGATGGAATGCGACCTGCACGCGCATGTCGGGGGTGATGTCGCCCGGTGCTGTGCCGATCAGGTTGGTGACTGTTCGGAAACCCTCGTCGAGGTGCACTATGGCGGGCGCGTACGGGAGTTCGGCGAACGCGGGCGTGACCGGACGATGCACCACCGTCCAGCTGTACAGGGTGCCGTGACCGGCGCTGACATGCCATGTCAGGTCAGCGATCTGGCATTCTCGACAGATCTCGACGGGAGGAAAGTTGACCGATGCGCAGCCGGCGCAGATCTGGTACCGCAGCTCGCCGGCAGCGATGCCCGCCCAGAAGTGCGCGCTGACCCGGGTCGGCCGCGAACACGGCAGCGGGCCGCGTTGCGGGAGGAGGATTTCGGTCACGACAGATCCGCTCCGAGCAGGATCACCGATGTGAACAGCGCCCCGGCGCCTCCGCCGCTGCACAGCGCGATACGAGCGCCGGGGACCTGCAGCGGCCCCGCTTGCCCGCGTACCTGCTGAACGCCGCGAATGACGCGCTGCAGCATCTGCGGCGAAGCTCCGGCATGACTGAATGACATCGTTCCTCCGTCGGTCGTCACCGGGTGGCTGCTGGTGATCGAGATGTGCCCGTCCTCCACGAACGGGCCGCCCTCGCCCGGTTCGCAAAAGCCGAAGGCCTCGAGTTGCCGGATGATCTCGAACGAGAACGGGTCGTACAGCTCGAGCACGTCCACGTCGGATCTCGAGATTCCGGCCCGACGGAACGCGCGTCGGCACGCTCTGGCGCCGACCCTGCCGTTCACCTCGTCGCCTCGGCGTCCGGTCAGATCCCAGGCGGGGGCGAACTGATAGGAGGGACCGAAGTGGTCGGAACCCGAGCCGAGGACGTACACCGGCCGTCCGGCCGAATCGGCAGCGCGATCGTCGGTGGTGACGACGAGCGCGCACCCGCCTTCCGAGGTCATCGAACAGTCGAGGAGATGGAAAGGGTCGGCCACCATCCGCGAGGCGAGGATGTCCTCGGGCTCGAACGGTCCTCGCCCGTAGTAGACGGCCTCGGGATTGCGGTGGCCATTGTTGCGGATCGTCGCGGCGACAGCGGCCAGCTGTTCCGGCGTGGTGCCGTACTCGATCATGTGCCTGCGGGCGATCAGGGCGAACTCGGCAGCAGTGAACAGGCCGAATGGTGCGACGTATTCGTTCTCCGGGCGGGTCCAGGGTGCTGTCGAGTCGTGCTCGGTGTAGATCCCGGCCGCTCCGGCCACGATGAGGACGACGTCGGCCTCGCCCATCTCCACGGCGGCGGCTGCTTCGGCGACGGCGGAGACCCCGAATCGGCCGCCGATCCAGGCGGGGCCGAGCCTGAGGTCGTAGACCAGCGCCGTCGTGGCGTCGGGTTCGCTGATCACTCCGTCGACGTCCGAGAGTGTGAGGCCGGCGTCGTCGAGTGCTCCGAGCGCGGCTTCGGCGACCAGCGTGCGGCTGGTTCGGTTCTCCAGGCGCCGAGCCTGTTTCGTGTTGTGGACGCCCACGATGGCGGCGCGCCGTTTCGTCATGAATTCCTCGTACTCGCTGACAGCTCACGTCCGCCTGACCCGGCAAGTGTGATGCAGGCCACGACGATATCAGACTAATAGATCAAGTTTGATCCGGATCTCCAGGTTCGATCTGTCGGGAGCTTACACCTCAATAACGCTACAGCAGTGGCGATTTCCGAAAAGCCCCTGAGCGGCAGGCCTGGTCACGGCCGGGCTCGCCGAACAGATTGACGGGACTAATAGTCTGTTGTTTACTGGCGACGTACGTCACACATCGGAGAGCTCGTGAGCATCTGCACCCTGTTGTCGATGGCCTCCTCCGTCCTTCCGGAGCGCCTCGTGTTTCCCCGTACCAGCCTGGCCGAGATGGAGGCGGACACCCGCCGTGGCGCGACCTGGCTGCGCGGCCGGTCCCCGGGGAGCGTCGTCTACCTCGGCCCCAATTCGCCCCTCTTCGCCACCGCGCTGTTCTCGGCGGCGGGTGCCGGTGTGCCGTTCGTCCCGCTGAACTATCGCTTGCCCGCCCAGGCACTGGGTCGTCTGCTCGGACGCCTCGACAGGCCGCTGATCATGGCGGTGCCCGCATATCTGACGATGGTGGCGGGGGCGGGGTATCCGGTGGTGCCCACGGTCGATTGGCTGGATGAAATCCGCACCTCCACCACCGCGACGGACGGTCCCGAGGCGGATGCCGACTCCGCGGCGGTTCTGCTGTTCACCAGTGGCACGACGGCCGACCCCAAATGCGTGGTGCTGCGGCACGCGAATCTGCTGTCCTATGTACTCGGCACCGTGGATCTGGCCACCGCGGACGAGACCGATTGCGCGCTGGTGTGCGTGCCGCCGTACCACATCGCCGGAGTCGGGTCCGCGCTGTCGAATCTGTATGCCGGGCGACGGGTCGTCCATCTGCCCGACTTCGACCCCGCGCACTGGTTGAGACTGGTACGGATGGAACGGGTTACCACCACAATGGTGGTTCCCACCATGCTCGCCCGGATCGTCGACCATCTCGGCGGTGCGCCGGCCGACTGTCCTACGTTGCGGTCACTGGCCTATGGCGGCGCCCGGATGCCGCGACCGGTTCTCGAAGCGGCGCTGCGGGCGTTCCCGGGCACGGACTTCGTGAATGCCTATGGGCTCACCGAAACCAGTTCGACGATCGCGGTGCTGGGGCCGGACGAGCATCGAGTGGCATTCTCCTCCGCCGACCCTGCGGCGCTGCGCAGGCTTGCGTCGGCGGGGCGGTTGGTGCCCGGCGTCGAGGCCGAGGTCCGGGACGAGGACGGAACCGTATTGCCGCACGGTCAGGAAGGCGAACTGTGGGTGCGGGGGCCGCAGATCTCCGGCGAATACCAGGGCATGTCGTCGGTACTCGATCCCGCCGGCTGGTTCCCGACCAAGGATCGGGCGTCCTTCGACCCCGAGGGCTATCTGTATATCGCGGGCCGCTGTGACGACGTCATCATCCGGGGCGGGGAAAACATTGCCCCGGCCGAGGTCGAGGACGCGTTGCTACGCCATCCCGCGGTGAGCGACGTGGCAGTGATCGGACTGCCGGACCGGGAGTGGGGCCAGCGTCTCGTCGCCGTCGTCGTTCCCCGTGTCGGTGCCCGGGTCGATGTGCGAGCCATTCGTGAGCACGCGCGAGCTCTGCTGCGGGGGTCCCGCACGCCGGACGAGGTGATCGTCCGATCCGAGCTACCGCAGACGCCCAGCGGCAAGGTTCACCGCCGGCGACTGGTGGAGATGCTCGGCGAAGAGTCCGAGATACCGGCCTGACCCGTTGTCCAGGAAGGAGAAACCTCGAATGAGTACAGAAACCGGGCCGAGCCTGAGGGCCGGGCTGCGATTGTGCAGCCAGGTGTGCGACACGGAGGTGATCGTCGTACGCGCCGGGGCCGGTCCCGCGGTACTGAGTTGCGGCGGCGTGCCGATGCGCGAACGCGGCAGTGCTCACGACCGCGCTGTCACACCCGCCGGAACGAAGATGACCGGATCCATGCTCGGCAAACGGTATACGCACCCTGATCACCCTGGACTCGAGGTCCTGGTGACGGTCGCCGGGAACGGTGGGCTGTCGATCGGGGACGGGGATCTGGTGATCAAGGAGAGCAAACCACTGCCGGCGAGCGACTGACCCTGCGTCGCTCATCCGAACCACTCGAATTCCGACCAACCCACGGAGCTTGACATGAACAAGGACGATTTGATCTTGATCAGCGTCGACGATCACATCGCCGAACCCGCTGACATGTTCGAGGCGCACGTGCCGTTGCGCTACAAGGATAAAGCCCCCCGCGTCATCCACGAGCCGGACGGCACCCAGCAGTGGTACTACGGCGACTTGCGTGGCCGGAACATGGGCCTCAACGCCGTCGCCGGCAAGCCCCGGGAGATGTACAACATCGACGCGTCGAGCTATGACGAGATGCGCCCGGGATGCTTCAACGTCGATGAGCGGGTTCGCGACATGAATGCGGGCGGGCAACTCGCCGGGCTGAATTTCCCGAACTGGACGGGCTTTTCGGGCCAGGTCCTCAATCAGGGTCCCGACCGGGACCTGAATCTGATCATGATCAAGGCGTACAACGACTGGCACGTCGACGAATGGTGCGGGTCCTATCCCGGGCGGTTCATCCCGTGCGGGATTCTGCCCCTGTTCGACGCCGAGGAGGCGGCCAAGGAGATCAAGCGCTTGGCCGACAAAGGCTGCCACGCTGTCACATTCTCGGAGAACCCCGAGGCATTGAACATGCCCACCATCCACACGGACTATTGGTATCCGGTATTCCGGGCGGCGTCGGACAACGACGTCGTGCTCTGTACCCATGTCGGCTCCTCGTCGCGGATGCCGCTGGTCTCCACCGACGCACCGCCGAGCGTCGCGATGACCGTCTCGTCGATGATGAGCATGTACACGCTGACCGAGCTCATCTGGGCCGAGTTCTGGCGAGACTTCCCCGACCTGAAATTCTCATTGACCGAGGGTGACGTGGGCTGGATCCCGTATTTCCTCTGGCGCTCGCAACATGTCCTCAACCGGCACTCGGGCTGGACCAAGGCAAGCTTCCCACCCGGATACTCGGGCCCGGCGGATGTATTCCGCAAGCACATCTACTGCTGCTTCATTTCCGACAAGGTCGGCGTCGACATCCTGAAATGGTTCGGCGAGGACAACCTGTGCTGGGAGTCGGACTACCCGCATTCGGACTCGAACTGGCCGTTCGCGCCCGAGGACGTCATCGATACGATGGGCCATCTGCCGGACGAGGAGATCAACAAGATCACTCACCGAAATGCCATGAAGGCTTACTCGTTCGATCCGTTCACCCACATTCCGAAGGAACACGCGACGGCCGGTTACCTGCGATCGCAGGCGAACGATGTGGATGTGGTCACCCATGTCGGGCGTGAGGCGAGCGAGCGGGACCTGGAGGCATGGGCACGAATGACGCGATTCGGCCAGGCCCGCACCGGCGTGGAAGCCGGAAGCTGAGAACGCCGACGATCATGGACAAACCTATGCCGTTCGCGGAACTCCGCGTCGTCGAGATCTCTGCGGGCATCGCGGCGGCCTACTGCGGCAAGCTGTTCACCGACACCGGTGCCGATGTCATCAAGATCGAGCCACCCACCGGTGATCCGTTACGCCGATGGGGTGTCTCGGGAACCGAATACCCGAGCAGCGGCGTGCTGTTCGACTTCCTGCACGCCGGCAAGGATTCGGTAGTGGCCGAGCCGTCCTCGGCTGCCACCGTGGCCCACCTGTTCGAATGTGCCGATCTGATCGTGACCGACGGCTCTGGAGGGTGGACGCTGCCGTTCGTGCGGGAACTGGCCGGGCCGGATTCTTCCGCGGTGGCGGTCACGGTGACCCCGTTCGGGCTGGACGGTCCCTATGCCGAGGCCGACCGCGCGGTCAACGAGTTCGTGCTGCAGGCGATGTGCGGCTCGATCGAGGGCAGGGGCTGGCCGGGCGAGATGCCGCTGCAGGCCGGTGGTCGCACGGGGGAGTGGGTAGCCGGCGTCTACGGTGCGGTAGCCGCGGCTGCCGCCGTGCGCCGCAGCCGTCGCATCGGTGAGGGTGATGTCATCGATGTCTCGATCTTCGAGTCGATGGTGGTGACGATGGGCGGCCTGGGCGCCGTCTCGGCGAGCGTGCTGGGTGCACGTCAGCCGGCCGTGGGGCGCAGTCTGGAATTGCCGTCCATCGTGCCGACAGCCGACGGTCTGGTCGGCTTCTGCACGATTACCGCCCAGCAGTTCGCCGACTTCCTGGTACTCATCGAGCGGCCCGATCTGCTCGACGACGCCGACTTGGCGTCTTTTGCCGGCCGGGTCCGCAGGCGGGACGAATTCCGGGAGATGGTTCACGCATGGGCGGCGGACCGGACAACCGCCGAGATCGTGGAAATCGCCTCCGCGCTGCGGATCCCGGTTGCGCCTATCGGCACGCCGACCTCGGTCGCCGACATCGACCATTTCCAGGAGCGTGGCGTATTCGTCAAAAACAGTGCCGGCCGCCTGCAACCCCGGGTCCCGTACCGTAGCGCCGCGTTCGACACGGCCCCTCCCGCCCCGCCGCCGCCGCTGGGCGACTCCGGTCGAATCACACGGTGGGACAACCGATCACGACCCAACCCCGGATCCCCGGGCGAGCAGTCCCGGCCCCTGCACGGACTGCGGATCATCGACTTCACCGCTTTCTGGGCCGGCCCCTGCGCGACGCACACGCTCGCCGCACTCGGCGCTGACGTGATCAAGGTGGAAGGACTGCGACGTCCGGACGGAATGCGATTCTCCGGCGGGCTGCCGCCGACGGTCGATCGCTGGTGGGAATGGGGTCCGGTGTTCCTGGCCTCGAACTCCGGAAAACGCGATGTCACACTGGAATTGAGCCGCGATGACGCGCGTGAACTGGCTCTGCGGCTGATCGCGACCGCCGACCTCGTGATCGAGAACTTCTCCCCGCGAGTGATGAACAACCTCGGTCTCACCTGGGACGATGTGCGCGCGGCCAACTCTCGCGCGGTGCTGGTCCGGATGCCGGCGTTCGGGCTCGACGGTCCCTGGCGCGACCGTGTGGGATTCGCCCAGACCATGGAACAGGCCAGCGGCATGGCATGGATGACCGGGCCCGCCGACGGACCGCCGATCATCCCCCGCGGCGTGTGCGATCCGGTCGCCGGTCTGCACGCGGCATTCGCAGCCCTGGCCGCGCTCGAGGTGCGCGACCGCACCGGCTGCGGAATGCAGATCGAGTCCACCATGGTGGAAGCGGCTCTGAACGTCGCCGCGGAAGCACTGCTCGAGGCGGGAGCGCACGGCAAGGAGCCGATGCGTGACGGCAACCGCGGCCCCGGCGCGAGTCCCCAGGGCGTGTACGCGACGGCGGAGGACGACCGATGGCTGGCGCTGGCCGTACTCGACGACGATCAGTGGAAGCGGTTCGCCGCGTTGATCGGACGGCCGGACCTGGCCGGTCGTGAGGACCTGGCGACCGAGCGTGGCCGGCGCGCGGCCGCGGACGAACTGGACCGAGTGGTGGCGTCATGGGCGGGCACGACCGGCGTCGACGAAGCGGTCGAGATGCTCGCCACCGCCGCAGTGGCGGGGGCGCGGGTTACCCGGGCGGTGGACCTGCTCGACGATCCACACCTGGTGGCGAGAGGCTTCTGGGAGGAGGTCGAACATCCCGTGGTGGGCCGGTTCCGCACGACGGGAATGCCGTTCCGCATGCAGAGTGTCGACGGGCCGTGGATGCGGACAGCCGCGCCGCTGCTCGGACAGCACAACTCGGAAATACTCGGCGAGATTCTAGGTCTGACCCCCGAAGAACTCCGGGCGCTCACGCAGACGGGGGTGATCGGGGAAAGACCCGCGGGGTTGTGACCGTGGTGAGTAGCCGGCTACGCCGGCATCCGTCGGAAAGGTGGACAAACCTATGGCAGTCACCCTGTGCGTTGCTCCTCGCAAAGGCGAATTGTGTGCGCCGATCCGGTTCACACTGTCGTCGGATCAGACCTTCCTCGAGCTGACCGCGCGCCACCTCATCCGGAAGGTCGAACTCGGAAGCGATGACGAAGTCGTGGTGTTCGTGGACATCACCGATCCCGAGACGTCTCGGCCGGTGCACGTGCGCTTCGATCTCATCGACGCCGGCGGTGCTCTGGGCTCCCGCGGTGTGCTCGTCGGCACTATCGAGCGCGGCGGGCGCCGACTCGACGTCGTCGGAACCTACTTGGGCGTCGTCTCCGAGGAGAACTGACATCTTGCCACCGTCTATCGTCGGGTCATGACCGAGCCATCCGAGCCGGACAACACGTCTACCGGCGAGTTGCCCTCCACGGCCTACGCGGTGCTGGCCGTTCTTTCGGTGAACGACGAAGAACTCTCACCACGCGAGATCCGGACGCGTTCGCACTACACGCTGCGGCACTTCTATTGGTCACCCGCGGTCAGCCATATCCGCAAGGAACTGCGCCGACTGTGCGAACTCGGGCTGGTCGAGGAACGCGACACGACCGTCGTCGGAAGAGTCCGGCGCAGCCAGGTCTATCAGACCACCAGTGCGGGCGAGGCTGCCCTCGCCCGCTGGGTGGCCCGCAGTGACACCGGGGAGTCGGTGATCGTCAAGAACTCCGTTCTCCTGAGAGTTTTCCTGGGCGCAAAGGCTCCCTTGGAAACCATGCTGTCGGTACTCGACACTCGAATCGCCGAGATCGAAGAAGCGATCAACGACGCCAATTGGAGTTCGCGTCGAGCGTCCGAACTCGGATTGGCGGACCAGGAGAATTTGCGCTTCTCCCGTGCTGTGAGCGAATACAATCTACGGTCCCTATATTTCGAGCAGACCAACCTGCGTCAGCTCCGGGCCCAGATCGAAGGCTTCGACACAGCCGCGTTCACCAAAGACATCAGCCGACCACGCGGCGAGATCCGACACCGCCACACCCCACCGCACTGACGTGGGGACCAGCGTCTCCGTAACGCTGCTGCCGATAGCGCGCACCGAAATCCCATGTGCCCGGCGGGTGAGGTCGAAACTGCCGTCGTCGAGTTGCCGGGCCGCCGCGTCCGGCGTGGCGTCTCGGGTGAGCGGATCCGCGATACCCGAGCGCGCCCGCACCGTCGCCTCCGGATATCGGGTGGTCGAACGCTCCGGCGGCGCGCAGTGGCGGTATAACTTCGCGGGACGAAGACGCGCAGATCGGGGGGGTACCTGTGGTTGCACGGTGTAGCCGTCGACGATGGCACGGCCCGAATAACGAAGGCGGTCGGCAGTTATTTACCGTGAGCAGGGTTAGCTCTCGCGTAGCTGAACTGATCGGCGCATACTGTAGGCGTCAGCCGCTGCAACGATAATGCAACTGTACCTTCCGGATCGTTGGCCGCGATGCCGAGACACCATGGGCCGCGCTTCCCCGAGGTTTCGAGCAATGTCGTCGCCCTGCGAACAAGATATATGCGGTGACGATCGATGGGAGTGGCGTTCGTCTACCGTTCCGGAAGGCAACGAGATGACCAAGGAGATTTACCGAACAAACATACGTCAGTGGTTCGCCACGCTCGCGCTGGCGGCAATAGCGACAGCAATTCCGGTGACGGCGATGGTTCCGGCCGTTGCCGCGCCGACCACGGGGCAGGGCATAGTGCAGGTCGACCGGTCCGGGGGCCAGGCTGCCGCACCGCCATACGTGCCACCCCCGGCGCCGCATGGTTGTGGCACTGCCAACTGCTACTACGACGGCCAGGACAACAACGGCTGCGGCCGCAACAGCAACACCGGTGACAAGAGTGGCTGCGACAACAACGGTACTGGTGAAGGCAACAATGGTCCCGGTAATCGCCCCTACTCGGGCAACGCCCTCGGCCATCTGAGCTCGAACTGACGCGCAGCGCGCCGCGAACCGTGGCTCCTCGCTCACGAATCGGTCGTGGATCGCCTCGATTCCCCCGCCCCGGTCACCACAGCAGTAACCGAGGCGCCGATCTCGACTTCGGGCCACGCGGCTCGCAGCACAGCGAAGCGGCAGGGCAGGTTCTGGTACCGATCGATCGCTCCGCGGTACCACCCGGTCCCCACCGATGGTCCAGGTACATGTTCACGCCGGCGATCTCGTCGGAAATCGCGAAGTCCTGCTGCGTGACCTCGCGCGCCCAGCCACCTCGCTGGATCGGCGCGGGGAGATGTTGAACGACGACCAGACGAAGGGCTGAGTGCCGACATCGGTCGCCGGTGCGTCGATGTGATTCGGGAACTGCGACTCGATGGCGGGGTTCTGTGGGCCCGCCATGGCTCCGGCAGATGCGACTCCGAGGCCTGTCGATGCTCGACCACCCGGGCGTCCTTTCCTGCGCCCGGACCGGTTCCACCGCTGAGGGACTGACCGCTCACTATCTCACCAACTCGGTGCGCACTGCGGCCGCCGGTGCAAGGGGGGCCGGGGAGCGGGCCGTCGGGGTCCACGGCGCGCAGTACGCGGGCACCGATCTCGCGCAGTTGTTTCGGCTGAGCCTTGGTCGTCGGGTCGAAGACCAAGCGGCGAACCTCGGCGACGTGGCCGGCGCGGTCGCGACGATCGTGTCCCAGCCATCGTCGGTAAGGCTCGCGAGGTGTGACGGCCGTCGGACGGATTACACCCTCGACTGAGGCGAGCTGGATTGCGGCCCAGTCGGATTCGCCGTCATGGGTGATGTGGTGCTTCGGCCGGGCCGGCGCTGGTCGAGTGCGTGCAGGGCCAACGCGGCTGTCGCACCGATGGCGGTCAGCCCGATCCATACTGTCCACTCCACCCCGGCGGTGCGGGCCGCGCCGACGACCGCGCCGGTGGCCAGGTTGCCGATCAGGATCCCCACCCCGACGACGGTGTTGTAGAACCCGTAGTGGGTGGCCACCAGCTGGTCACCGGCCAGCGATACGACGGTGTCCATCTCGAAGGGAAATACCGCCGCGGTCCCGATGGCGAGCACGGCTGCGGACAGTATGAGGGCGGTGATGGCAGCGGCTGTTCCGAACATGCTCGGCTTGGGGACGATCGCCAGCGGTAGGAACGACACCGCGAGCAGGGTCATGCCGACGGTCAGGCTGCGTCCGGTGCCCCAGCGATTGCGGAACCATGCGGTGATCCGTAGCTGACCGGCGACGGCGACTATCCCGGAGACCACGAACACTGCCGACGTGATCGCCTGTGCCCGTGGGCGATCGATGTATTGCGCCTGCAGTGGCAATGCGAGATACACCTGGAATGAGAGCACATACGAGCCGATCATCGCTGCGGCGAAGGCGACGAACCGCCGGTTGGATGCCACGCTTCGCCAGTCGTGGAGCACCGAGGTCTTTTCCGAAGCCGTGTCGGCACGGCGGGTCGGCAGCGCGAACAACTGTGCCACGGTCAAGGCGCCGAAAACCGCGGCTGCCGCACCTGCCGTGACCCGGAAATCCACTGCTATCAAGGCCAGTCCTACCAAGGGCCCGGCGAGGATACCGGCCTGGTAGAAGATGTTGAATACCGCGAATGCCTCGACCCGCCGTTCACCGGATTCGGCCGCGAGGTAGGCGCGCACTGCCGGATTGAACAGTGCGCCCGCGAATCCCGTTGCTGCCGAAGCGATTATCAGTCCCGGCAGCGAGGTCGCGAATACCAGCAGCGCGAAACCGACCGTGCGGAGCAGGCATCCGGCGACGATCAGCGGTTTGTACCCGAGCCGGTCGGCCAGGGTGCCGCCGAGCAGGAACATGCCCTGCTGGGAGAAATTCCGCACCCCGAGCACCAATCCGACCGCCCACGCCGCCAGGCCCACCGGGCCGGACAGATATCCGGCCAGGTACGGCATCAGCATGTAGAACCCGAGATTGATGCCGAACTGGTTGATCATCAGCAGCCGGGCCGCGAGATCGAAGCTACGGAACTGACGTACCGCCGTCACAGCATGCTCCCGTCGATCGGTGCCGCCTGCCGCGGGTCGACGACTCTGGTGCACCGCGTCCACGACCGTACGATCCGCTGCGCCGGATGAGCGATCGTGTCGGGTTCGGTCGGCGGGTCGGCGTCGAGTAATTCGTGTTCGGTGCAGTAGGTGTCGTTGTAGATGGTGTCGAAGTAGCGATGCGGCCCATCCGGGAACACTGCCGCGATCCTGGTGTCCGGGTCGTGGACACCGGCGGCCCAGCCCGCTACGAGGGCAACGGCGCCTACACTCCATCCGCCGGTGGCGTGGTGGGTGGCGGCGAGGGTCCGGCAGGCCCATACCGCCTCCGCGGGTGCGACCCAATGGATTTCGTCGAATGCGGCGTAGTCCACGTTGGCCGGATGGATGCTCGACCCCAGGCCACGCATCAGCCGCTGACCGCCCGGCTGGCCGAAGATGGTCGAGGAGATGGTGTCGACCCCGATCAGCGTCATGTCCGGGTTGAACCGGCGCAGCACGCGGGCCACGCCGGCGGAGTGCCCGCCGGTGCCGACGGCGCATACCAGCACATCCACCCGGCCGAGCTGTGCGATGAGTTCCAGAGCGAGCGATTCGTAGCCGTCGACATTGTCGGGGTTGCTGTACTGATCCGGGCACCATGCGCCAGGCTCGCTGCCGAGCAGTTCGGTGACACGTTCGCGTCGCGCCTGCTGCCAGCCGCCGGTCGGGTGCGGCTCACCGACGACCTCGACCCGTGTCCCGTAGACGGCCAGCATCCGCGCCACGATGGGTTCGAGTCCAGGATCGGTGACCACCGTGACCGGATGATGCGAGATCATCCCCGCCAGTGCGAGCCCCAAACCCAATGTGCCGCTGGTCGATTCGACGATGCGTGCGCCTGGTGCCAGCTGGCCGCGCTGTTCGGCGCAACGCACCATGTGCAGGGCGGGCCGGTCTTTCATCCCGCCGGGGTTGAATCCCTCCAGCTTGGCCCAGAATCCACGACCGCGCGGCGCCATCGGAGCGCCGATCCACATCACCGGGGTATTGCCGACCAGCGCGTGCGGGCGGCGGGCGGCAACGGGCGCGGCGACCAGGGCGGCCGGAATCTCGGGTGGATCGTCGAGCGCAACCTTGTTCATGTCTGTCGCTTCCTGTATCGAGTCCGCCGTTCGGCGGGAAGTGCGTGAGCAGGGCAGCAGACACCGGCCGACAGGTAGGAACACACCGTCGGCCTGACGCTGGCCTGTCAGCGTCGAGCGATACAGATTCGCGTGAGAATGACCCGGCCCCCCACCGCAGGAACAGCGGCCACCGGCGGCCCGCGCACACCACCGACCGACACCATCACCGCAGCGGCGGCGACCACGGCCACGGTGAGCAGGAGACCGAACGAGAACAGCATCGGAACCCAGCCCGCACGGCCGACGGGTATCGACTTCGGGAGGCAATGGGCCAGGTGCGAGGCGCACGGCCCGCCCGAATCACCGGGTGGGCCGTGCGAAAAATCGCTTACGACAACGGAAATCGTCGAGACGGGACCCGACTCGACGGCCGGATGTTCATCGGCGCGATCGTCGAACAGCATGCAGCCGACGGCCGAATGTGCGCCCAGGACAACCGCCACCAGCAGAGCCAGGGCCGAGCTGCTGCGCCGCAACCGACCGATGACGGTCATCGCGTCCCGACCGCGCCGACGTGGAAGACGCCGAGTCGCTCCGGATGCGCCACATCTGTCGCCGCATACGTCGCTGCGGCGATCGCCTCGCCGCACGACGCGACCGTTCGCGCCGAGCCGCTCCGGTCGCCATCACCGTGGCAACTGTGCCGTTGGTCCACCGTGTGCGCCCTGCCCATCGGCCGGGACCTCCTGACTTCCAATTCGATTGGTCCGGAAGAGCTTCCGCGCCTCCCCGGCTGTGCACGCGAGAATACGCGATCCATGCCGTGGGCCGAGTCAACCGCACCGAGAGCCGGGCGGTCACGCGCCGACCTTCCCGATCGTGGCAACCGAACATGCGATCGTGAGTGGGTCTTCGCTGAGATGTGAGTCGTTCGGCGGCATCACGCGGGGCCGGTGACATACCCCACTGGGGTAATGATGGGCCGGGTGTCGGGGCATCGGTACGATGACGTCGTGAGTGACCAGCATGTGCTGTCTGCGGCATCCGGGCGAACCCGGTTGCTCGGATTGTTGCTGCTGATGTTCGGTGTCGTGGCCATGCACGCCGGGGCGTTCACGATTTGCGCCGATACGCACCGGATCATGCCCGAACACTCGATCGTCGCCCCCTCGCCGGCGCACGGCTCGGCCGCTTTCATCGGTCACGACATGTCCTGTCCCGGCGCCATGCATGCGTGCGAATTCATCCTGTCGGCGACAGCGGTGGTCATCGGTCTCGTTCTGCTCGCCTGGTCGGATACCGCACCGGCGGCTGTCAGCCGGTTCAAAGCCCGGCTCGGGCGAACGTACCGTGAGCGGCCACCACCGTGGACCGTGCCGTCCCTGGCCGAATTGTCGATCCAGCGGGTCTGACAGGTCCTCCCGCGCTTCCACGGGCGATGCCCGGACGCGGATTCTGGCCTGTCCCAACCCGTTTCGCACAATTCACCAGGAGACTCCATGTCGTCCAACCAGTTTGCCCACCCGCGCTTGAACCGGCGGGGATTCCTCGCGCTCGGTACCGGTGTCGCCACTGCTGCGGTGCTGGCCGCATGCACGAAGACCGCCTCGGTCTCGCGCAATCTCGTCCAGCCTGACTCCGGCCCCGTCCGAGCCGCCGAGGACGCGCGTCGCGCCGCGGGCGCGCCCGTGCGGCAGGTGGCCCTGCGCGCGGCCCCGGCCACGGTGGATCTCGGCGGTGTCCAGGTGCAGACCTGGACCTACGACGGGAAACTCCCGGGCCAGGAGATCCGCGTCAACCGCGGTGACGTCCTGCACACCACCCTCACCAACGCCCTGCCCGCTCCCACGACCATCCACTGGCACGGTATCGCGCTGCGCAACGACATGGACGGCGTGCCCGACCTCACCCAAGCCGCCGTCGCTCCCGGTCGCGATTTCACCTACGAGTTCACCGCACCGGACGCGGGCACCTACTTCTTCCACCCGCATGTCGGCGTCCAGCTCGACCGCGGCCTCTATGCGCCCCTGATCGTCGAGGACCCCGCCGAGGGCAAGGACTACGACACCGAGGCCGTCGTCGTGCTCGACGACTGGCTCGACGGGGTCGACGGCCGCGACCCGGACAAAGAACTCAGGCGATTGCAGGCTCAGGGCATGGCAGGGATGAGTATGGGCGGCATGTCCGGAATGGACATGGGCAGAATGGGTGGGATGAACATGGGCGGCATGTCCATGCCGACCGACCCGAACGCACCGCTCGGCTCCGACGCGGGCGATATCAAGGACTACCCGTACTACCTGATCAACGGACGGATCGGCGCCGACCCGGTCACCTTCTCCGCCAAGCCGGGCCAGCGGATGCGGTTGCGCATCATCAACGCCGCTGCTGATACCGCTTTCCGTGTCGCTGTCGGCGGCCACCAGTTGCGTGTCACTCACGCCGATGGCTATCCGGTGCAGCCGGTCACCACCTCCAGCCTGCTGATCGGCATGGGGGAGCGCTACGACGTGATCGTCGAACTCGGTGATGGCGTCTTCCCGTTGCTCGCTGCCGCGGAAAGCAAGACAGGGCAGGGGTTCGCGCTGATCCGTACCGGCGGCGGCACCCCGCCTGCGGCCGATGTCCGCCCGGCCGAATTGACGGTTATCCCGCTGACCGCGGACAAACTCGATGCCGCGGAACCGGTTCGGCTACCGCGACGGTCTCCTGACAAGACGCTCGACCTCGCCCTCGGGTCGGATTCGAAGAAGTACGTCTGGACGATCAACGGCGAGGCCTATCCCGACCACACCCCGCTGGACATCGCTGAGGGACAACGGGTGCGGCTGCGCTTGGTCAACCACACGATGATGTTCCACCCGATGCACCTGCACGGGCACACTTTCCAGCTCGTCACCCCCGCAGGCACCGGCCCCCGCAAAGACACCTCGATCGTGCTGCCCATGCAGACCGTCGAGGTCGATCTCCAGGCCGACAACCCCGGGCAGTGGATGGTGCACTGCCACAACGCCTACCACGGTGAGGCCGGCATGATGAGCGTCCTGTCGTACGTGCACTGACTCTCGCAAACTCCGAACCCTCCGGTGCAGACCACGAACCTGCACCGGAGGCGAGGCCGATCCCGGACCACGCGCCGGTAGCCGCCACCCCGATCAGCACGGGCCGGTCGCCCGCAACGACGCCTCGGCCACGCCGAGCTCTGTGTTGCCCGGTAGTCCAGAATCCGGACTACGACACATGGTGAACCCGGCTACAGGTGCCGAGCCGATACCCTCCACGCGACCAATGGATCGAATACTGGCGTGCCGTTGTCACAGCTTTCCACCAGAGTGCCGATGCGTTGTAGCTGACTGATCCGTGACAAGTAACCGCGGTAGCGTGATCCGATGGTTGATCGTGAGCCCTCGTGGGCGTGGCGGGTTGCTGAGTCGGAGTAGCCGCAGCCTTGCCGCGACGGTTGTCCCACGTGCAGGGTGTCGCTGCTACTGCGGCTGGCCTCTCGGCCCGGTTGGGCTGTGACGGTGAGCTTTTGGCCGATGCGGCGATCTTGCACGACGTCGGCTACGCACCGCGCTTGGCGGTGACAGGCTTTCATCCGCTGGATGCCGCGGCCGCGGGGCTATCTCTCTCACGGTGTTTCCGGCGTTGTCTCTCAGTAGGTTTCAGCGCGGCTGGTGCACTGAAAAGACTGCCGGGCTGGGACAGGACACGCGGGTGGCGGTGATGTCAGGCGAGCCAGTCGGTGTAGCGGGTGGTGGCGAGGTGGGCGTGCTTGTCGGTGAGGACATCTCCCTTGACGAGGGCGAACATGCCGGCGGTGGGGTCGGTGAGGACGGTGCGGTTGTCGCCCTTGTGGGACAGGGTGATCCGACCCAGCTCGTCCAGGGTGAAGATCTCGGGACCGGCGATGTTGCGAATGCCGTTCAGCGGGGCGCCGGCGGCGACTCGGGCCACCGCGGCTGCCACGTCTTTGGAGGCGATCGGCTGGATCGGCGTGGCAGGGAGCCGGACGGTGTCGGCGTCGGCGGTCCAGGACAGCACGGCGTCCATGAACTCCATGAACTGCGTCGCCCGGACGATCGAGTACGGGATCGGCCCGGCCGCGAGGAGGTTCTCCTGGAGTGCTTTGGCGCGGTAGTAGTCCAGCTCCGGGACCTGGTCCGTGCCAACGATCGAGAGGATGACGACGTGGGCGACACCGGCCTTGCGGGCTGCGGCCAGAAGGTTGTCCATCGAGGTCTGGAAGAAGGCCAGGGAAGCCTCGTCGAAGGTCGGGGAGTTCGTCAGGTTGACCACGACGTCGGCTCCCGCCACCGCCTCCCCGAGTCCCTGGCCGCTGATGACGTCGACGCCGCTGGACAGCGAGTACGGTACCGCCTGATGTCCCGCGGCGGTCAGGTCCTTGACGACCTGCGACCCGATCAGTCCGGTACCGCCCATGACTGCAACCTTCATGACGTGCCTTTCATAGAGGTGGTGTGCGGAGATGGCACACGAATGGTTACCCGCGCGGGGCGATGAACGGCGGCTCGATCAGCCGGGGAACCGCCGCATCGCGGGTCGTCGACGAACGTGACCGTCTCGTTCAGCGGCGCCCGGCCTGTGCGAGGCTCCACTGCGGCGGGGTCCTCGAAGCCGATCGACATGCCGCAGAACAGGACGAGCTCGTCCGGTGGTGAGAGGACCTGCGCGACGGTCCTGTGGAATTTCGCCCAGGCCATCTGCGGGCAACTGTGCAGCCCTTCGGCGCGCAGCAGCAGCATGACGGTCTGCAGATACATCCCGACGTCGGACCATTGCGGCAGACCCATGTCCCGGTCGATGTAGCAGAACAGTGCGGCGGGCGCGCCGAAACAGTCCCAGTTCGCGGCGGCGGCCCGCTGGCGCGCTTCCAGGTCCTCCCGCGCAATTCCGAGTGCGCCGTAACGCTGCTCACCGAAGGCGGACCGGCGCTCACAATAAGGGGAATTCAGTGCGGGCGGGTACATCTCGTACTCCGGCTCGTCCCAGGAGTCACCTTCGGCCAGACGCTCGCCGGTCCGCTTTTTGATCTCGGCCAATGACGAACCAGTCACCACGTAGACGTGCCACGGCTGAATGTTCGATCCCGACGGCGCCCAGGCCGCGGCGGACAACACGCGCTCGAGCACCCGCCTCGGGACCGGGCGGTCGGTGAACCCACGCACCGCTCGCCGACTGGTCACTGCCTCGTAGAGGTCCACGATCATCCGCCTCCATCTGCTCAGCCGATCTACTCTCGTCATAGGCAATAGTATCATTCGATATCGTATCGTGCGATACTATCTGGGAAAATGCCTCATCATCGCCCCGCGGCTCCCCGCGGGCACTACACACCTTGGAGAAAGCTCATGGCCACACTGCTGCACATCGACTCATCCGTATTCCCCGGCGCGGCGTCCTCGTCCCGAACGGTCACGGCCGCCTTCCGCACGACATGGCAGGAGCAACACCCGCAGGGCACGGTGATCTACCGCGACCTGTCCACCAACCCGGTCCCCCATATCACCGCCGACGCCTGGTCCGCCGGATACGCCATCCCGTCCGAGCGCACCCCCGGGCAGTTCGCCGCGTTCGCCGCGCGCGTGGAACTCATCGAGGAACTGGAGCGGGCCGACACCATCGTGATCGGCGCCCCCATGTACAACTTCTCGATCCCCTCGACCCTCAAGGCATGGCTGGACAATGTGCTCCTGCTCGGCCGCACCGCGGGGGATACCCCGTCGGCCCACGGCACCCCGGTGGTCGTCGTCGCCAGCCGCGGCGGCTCCTACGCGCCGGGCACCCCGCGCGAAGGCTACGAGTTCGTGCAGAACTACCTGCAGGCCGTCCTCGAAGGCACCCTCGGCCTGGAGCTCGACTTCATCGTCCCGGAACTCACTCACGCCCCCAGAAACCCGGCCATGTCCGAACTGATCCCCCTCTACGAGACGTCCCGCCGGCGCGCCCTCGAGGAGGCGAGCATCAAAGCCAAAGGACTCGCAGAACGTCTTGCCGCCTGACCCCCTACCCGAATTGCGGTCCGCTCCAAACCGCATCAGAGCGCCGACTCCGCTGACAACGAGTGCGTGGGCGCGCGCCTACGCCTCGAGGTCTGCGGGATGGGCAAGCCGGGTCAGCAGATCGGCCAGCTGCTCGGGCTCCCCGAGACCCAGTTCGGCAACAAGACGCTCGGCCAGCGGCGCCGCCGCCACATGAGCCGCATCGAAAAGCTCCAGCCCCCGATCCGTGATCTCCACCGCCCGGACTCGGCGGTCGCCCGGAACAGCCTTGCGCACCGCAAGACCCTTGCGCTCCAAGTCGTCCACGATGCGCATGATCCCAGCCTTGTCCGACCCCGTCGCCGCAGACAGATCACGCTGGACCGTGGGCCCGTGATTGACCAACTCGATCAACACCGCGAAATGCCGCAACTCGACACCCAGAGGCCGCAGTGCCTCCTCCATCACCGACGCCGCACGCCAATGCGCCCGACGCAACAACAGGCCAAGAGCGAAAGGCGAAGGATCCCCGGGACGGTCCGTCGCACGCGAGGCAGCGGTGTGGCGAGGAACATCAGCGGCCATGACACCAGACTACTTCATTCGATACGGTATCGCCTGAAACTATTACGGGACGCGCCCGCAGCGCGCTCGTGCACGCTGCGGGATCGGCCACCGCTGGCGCGAGCGCGGCGATACCGGCCCGATATAAGGGGCGATTCCGGCAGTGGCACAACCGGAGTGTTCGCACGAGTCAGGACCTGGTAGCCGAGCGACCGGGGAGTCCCGGGCTGGAGGTGTTTTGCTGATGATCGGCTGTCGCGAAACGACGACCGCGAACAGGACCATCGACACGCTGGCCGAACAGTCCGGTGGCTTCGGTGCTTTCCTTAATTCTGGCGCTCAACGTGGCGGACTCGGAGGCATCCCGGCGGTCCGTGAGACTGTCCGCTGAGCAGGTGATCCCGCATTACACCGGTGCGAACCGGAATCGGATCGCATCACTGGACTGGGCCAACGCGAACAGCAAACGGCTAATGACGGGACTACAGGCGGGCGTTCAGGCTGCCTTCGAACACCATGGGCAGGCGTTGACCGGCGTCGTCACCGGGGACGCGGGTGTGCGCGATTATTCGAGCGTGGCCGCCGTGGTCGAACGCGGAGTGGCTACCCTGGGCCATCTCGACATCGCCGTCGCCAACGCCGGCATCTTCAGCGCGGCGCCGACGCTCGAAATGCGTGATGCGATGTGGCGGGACACCATCGACGTCAATCTGACGGGTGTGTGGAAGTCGTTGAAGGCGTCGGTGCCGCACGTCATCGCTGGCGGCCGTGGCGGTTCGGCGGTCATCACCAGCTCGCTGGCGACTGTACTCGCCCACGAGAACACCGCGCACTATGCGGCGGCCAAGGCGGGCCTGGTCAGCCTGATGCAGGTGATGGCGAAAGAGCTTGCCCCACAGAATATCCGGGTCAATTCGGTACATCCGACAACAGTGGCCACGGACATGATGCTCAACGAGGCCGCCTACCGGTTGTTCCGTCCGGAGCTGGCAAGCCCGGGCCGTTCCGACTTCGAAGAAGTCGCGCGAAAGCTCAACCGCCTTCCGGTCACGATTCTGGACCGGAGGACATCACCGGCACAGTCCTGCATCTGGTCTCTGACGACGCGAAGTTCATCACGGGCACAACCCAGTTGATCGATGCTGGGGCGCTCTCTGACCCAGGCGCTTACGCCTGGACAGACTGCGTGTGTCTGAACAAGCCGGCTGTTCTGCTTCGGTCAGGACCGGCAAGTTGGCTCAGGAGGCGGCCGAAATCCCATCGTTGTCCCGTCTCAGATCTGAAATTACTTCGTGGGCGGTACCCTACCGGGGTACCGCCCACGGGGAAGGTGCCCTCGATCTCGCCGCGGGTATCTGTGTTGCGGTCCGGTGTTTCGGTCACCGGACCGGGTTCGGCCCAACCTGGCTAGGTGAGATCTTCGGGAACCAGTGGGTGTGTGTCGCCGGTGAGGACTTGCAAGGCGAGGGCAGCATTGTCGAGGCCAGAGGGTGTAGATTTCGATGCTGCCGTTGGGTTTTCCTTATCCGCGGGCACGGTAGCAGCGAGTCCGGCGACCGTTGAAGAGAGTCGAGCAGCGGTGTCGGAGTGCGCGGCGGTTCCACCTCGGTCCGGCACTTCCAGCCCTGATCTCCTCGGCCGAGCAAAAGTTCGCTGAGGGAGCAATTGTCGGGTATCGAGTGCCGGGCTATCGGCCTCGTGGGCGGGGATACGCTGGGGGAACATCCCGGAGTAGGGCTCGGCAATGGGCGAGATCGACGCGCATAGAACGCAACGTGATGCGATGTCCGCGGTATCGGCGGAGCTGGCAGATGCCGGGTTCGCCGATGCCTACGAAATCGGTTCCGGCGGTTTCGGTGTGGTGTTTCGGTGCACGCAGATCGAGTTGGACCGGACGGTGGCGGTCAAGGTGCTGACCGCTGATCTGGAGCAGGACGGCAAAGAGCGGTTTGTTCGGGAACAGCGGGCGATGGGGAGGTTGACCGGGCATCCCAACGTCGTCGGCGTGCTGCAGGTCGGCGCCACGGCGTCGGGCCTGCCGTATTTGGTCATGCCCTACTATCCGCAGGGCTCTCTCGACTCTCGGATTCGAAACGACGGTCCGTTGTCGTTGCGGGAGACGCTGCGGGTGGGGGTGAAGCTGGCTGGGGCGCTGGAAACGGCCCATTCGCTGGGCATCCTGCATCGGGATGTGAAGCCCGGCAACATCCTGATCACCGATTACGGTGAGCCGGCGCTGACCGATTTCGGGATTGCGCGGATCGCGGATGGTTTTCGTACGGTCACCGGCGTGATCGAGGGTTCGCCGGCGTTCACCGCGCCCGAGGTGCTGTCGGGCGAGGAGCCCAGCCCGGCGGCCGATGTGTATGGCCTCGGTGCGACTTTGTTCGCCGCGTTGACGGGCCATGCGGCATTCGAGCGACGTAGCGGCGAGCAGGTCGTGGCGCAGTTTCTGCGGATCACCTCGCAGCCGGTTCCGAATCTGCGTGAGTCGGGTGTGGACGAGGACGTGTCGCGGGTCATCGAAACGGCCATGGCTCGTGTGCCGGGGGAGCGGCCCACCATGGCGGCCTTCGGCGCGGAACTGCAGCGGATGCAGGCCCGGCGCGGGTGGCCCGTCGACGAGATGGCGATACAGCCTGGATCGGATACCGGCGGGCAAACCGGAACCCCCATCCCGTTGAAACCGCCGAACAGCGATCATGCGCCACGACTATCGGCGTTCGGCTCCGGGGCCTTGCGATCGGGGACGCTTCCACTCGAGCTGACCAGCTTCGTCGACCGTCGCACCGAAGTCACCGAGGTCAAGAATCTGCTGGCGAGCTTCCGGCTGGTGACGTTGACCGGGATCGGCGGTGCGGGTAAGACGCGGCTGGCACTGCGGGTCGCGGCCGGTGCCCAACGCGATGTCGCGGACGGGGTATGGCTGGTCTCGCTCGGGGAACTGCGTGACGGTGCGTTGCTGCCGGCGGTGATCGCCGCCGCCGTGCGGTTGGGTTTGCGTGAGCAGCCGGTTCTCGAAGCGCTGATCGAGTATCTGGCGCCCCGACAGCTGCTGCTCGTCCTGGACAACTGCGAACAGATCGTCGACGCTGCGGCGCAGGTCGCAGCGGCGTTGCTGACGGCGGGCCCGCGGCTGCGAATTCTCGCGACCAGCCGGGAGACCTTGGGTGTCGATGGGGAAGCAGTGCTGCGGGTGTTGCCGCTGTCGGTTCCCGAGCGGGACAGGCATCCTTCGCTGCGGGGAGCACCCCGCTACGACGCGGTCACGCTGTTCGTCGAGCGGGCGGCCGTCGCCGTTCCGGGCTTCGTGCTCACCGATGACAACGTCGCCGCGGTGACCGAGATCTGCCGCCGAGTCGAGGGGCTCCCGTTGGCGATCGAATTGGCAGCGGCGCGATTGCGGGCGCTGTCTCCCCAGCAGATCCTGGAGCGGCTGACCGATCGGTTTGCCCTGCTGACGCGTGGCAGTCGCAACGCGCCGAGCCGTCAACAGACCCTCCGGTGGTGTATCGACTGGAGTTATTCGTTGTGCACGGCGGCCGAGCAAGCAGCGTGGACCCGACTGTCGGTGTTCGCCGGAAGCTTCGAACTCGATGCCGCACAACAGGTTTGCAGGCGAGACCTGGACGGCGAGGAGTTGCTCGACGTCGTTTCGGCGCTGGTCGACAAATCCATTCTGATTCGGGAGGAATCGGAATCGGTCGTGCGGTTTCGGATGCTCGGCACGCTCCGGGACTACGGCCGCGACAAGCTCGAGGATGCCGGGGAGCTGGTGGATCTGCGCCGTCGGCACCGGGACTGGTGCCTGGAGTTGGCCGAGGCTGCCGAGGCAGACTGGAGCAGCCCTCGTCAGCTCGACTGGATCGCCCGTCTCAACCGCGAACAACCCAATGTGCGTGAGGCTTTGGAGTTCAGTCTGAGTGATGACGAAGCTGGATCGGACGCCGGGTTGTCATTGGTGGCGGCGCTACGACTGTTCTGGTTTGCCCGGAGCCAGGTGGCGGAGGCGCGATATTGGCTCGACCTCGCCCTCGTCGGCAGCGCTGCGGTTGCTACAGGGGCGCGTGCGAAGGCGTTACAGGGAGCCGCCATGGCAGCAGACATCCAGGGAGATTCGGCCGCGGCTGCTGTCTGGATCAGCGAGGCGCAGACCCTGGCCGATCGGACCGAGGACGTTGTCGTGCACGCTTTCACCGATTTCGCCCGCGGCCTGCACGCGATATTCAGCGCCGAGCCGCAACGTGCACCCGCCCCATTGGAAGCCGCCCTCGCGGGCTTCAGTGCGCAGGGTGACATATACGGGCAGGTCTCCACGCTTCTCGCACTGGGGTGGGCCTACGAATTGCAGGAGGACAGTGCGGCGGCTCTCCCGTATGACGAGAAGGCCCTCGCGATAACCGAATCCCACGACGACTCGGTGAACCGGGAATCCGCGCTGTGGGCGACGGCGGTTGCCAGGTGGCATCACGGTGACCGCGACCATGCGCTGGACCTGCTGCGCGAGGCGCTGCGGCTGTCCCGCCAGCAGCGGGACCCGCTGATGGTCGCTCCGATCCTGGAAGCGTTGGCCTGGCTGGTGGACGCCGATGGCGGGGCGCAGCGAGCCGCCGTATTGATGGGCGCGGCGCAGACGTTGTCCCGCGCGCCGGGCAGCTCGCCCGTGCTGCTTCCGCAGCTGGCGGTCCACCATGACGCCACTGAACGTTCGGCCCGGCGTGCACTCGGTCCGCGAAGGTTCCAGACCGAGTTTCACGCGGGCGAATCCATGGATATCGATGCCGCGATCGCGTTTGCGTTGGAAGAGCAACCGCTCAGTCCAGCGCCCGTCGCGAGGTCATCGGGGGAACTGACGAAAAGGGAACGTGAGGTGGCGGACCTGGTTGCCGAGGGGCTGACCAACAAGGCGGTCGCGAGTCGTCTGGTCATCTCTCTGCGCACCGCTCAGGGACATGTCGAACACATCCTGGCGAAGCTCGGATTCACTTCTCGTACCCAGATCGCGGCATGGGTCGCCGAGCAGAGAAGATCCAGCAGCTGAGGGTGAATTATATTGCAGCACAGGGAATGTGTAGGTATCGACGCCCAGTGTGAGCGTTACACCTGGAGTCGGCGGCCCGCGCGCGTGCCAGCGTGGCGGTGCCCCCCGCGACGCAGCCGCTCCGCCTCCGCAACTAGCGCACGTTCGTCGCGATCACGGTCATGACCGATGCGTCGGCGAGGGTCGTGGTATCGCCGACTTCGCGGCCCTCGGCGACGTCACGCAGCAGGCGGCGCATGATCTTGCCGGAGCGGGTCTTGGGCAGCTCGCTGACGACATAGACATCCCGTGGTCGGGCGATCGGGCCGATCTGCTCGCCGACCCACAGTCGCAGTTGTTGGGCGAGCCCTTCGGCGCTGTGCTCGGCGAGGTAACTCTGTTTGAGGATCACGAAGGCGGCGACCGCCTGGCCGGTCGTCTCGTCGGATGCTCCGACCACTGCCGCTTCCGCGGTGGCCTCGTGTGCCACAAGCGCGGACTCGATCTCCGCCGTCGACAGGCGGTGGCCCGATACGTTCATGACGTCGTCGACGCGGCCGAGCAGCCAGAGGTCGCCGTCCTCATCGAACCGCGCGCCGTCGCCGGCAAAGTAGTAGCCCTGCGTACGGAACTTCTCCCAGTACGTTTCGACGAATCGTTGCGGATCGCCCCAGATGCCGCGCAGCATGCTCGGCCACGGCGCTGTGATGACGAGCAGGCCGCTGTCGCCGTTGCCGACGGGGGCGCCGCCCTGGTCGACGACGTCGATGGAGATCCCCGGCAGCGATACCTGGGTGCTGCCGGGTTTGGTCCCGGTCACGCCGGGTAGCGGCGAGATCATGATCGCGCCCGTTTCGGTCTGCCACCAGGTGTCGACGATCGGGGCTTTCGTGTCCCCGATGACCTCGTGGTACCAGATCCACGCCTCCGGGTTGATGGGCTCGCCCACCGATCCGAGCACACGCAGGCTCGACAGATCGAACCGATTCGGGATCGCGCGTCCCAGCTTCATGAACGAGCGGATGGCGGTCGGAGCCGTGTAAAGCACTGACACGCGGTACTTTTCGACGATCTCCCACCAGCGGCCCGGATGTGGCGTGTCGGGTACGCCCTCGTAGAGGACCTGCGTCGCGCCGTTGGCGAGCGGGCCGTAGGCGACGTAGGAGTGACCGGTGATCCAGCCGATGTCGGCGGTGCACCAGTACACATCGGTGTCGGGGTGCAGATCGTGCACGGCCCGGTTCGTGAACGCCACCTGGGTGAGGTAGCCGCCGGAGGTGTGCAGGATCCCTTTCGGTTTACCCGTCGTGCCGGACGTGTAGAGGATGAACAGCGGGTTCTCCGCGGGGAAGGGCTGCGCTCGGTGCTCGGGGGAAGCCCGGGTGATGGTGTCGTGCCACCAGAGGTCGCGGCCCTCCACCCAGCCGACGTCGTTTCCGCCGCGGCGCACGACGAGGACGTGTTCGACCGAAGTCTGTGCGCCCGAGCCGCTATCGGACAGTGCCTGGTCGACGGCCGGCTTCAGGGGCGAGACCTTGCCCCTGCGGTAGCCGCCGTCGGCGGTGATGACGAGCTTCGCGGCGGCGTCGTCGATGCGCGCCCGCAGACTGTCGGCGGCGAATCCGCCGAAGACTACCGAATGGATTGCGCCGACGCGCGCCACCGCGAGCATCGCCGAAATCGCCTCGGGAATCATCGGAAGGTAGATCACCACCCGGTCGCCGTGCCCGATGCCGAGTCCTTCGAGCACGTTCGACAGCCGCTTGACCTCGTCGGTGAGTTCGGCGTAGGTGATGCGGCGTTCATCGCCCGGCTCGCCCTCCCACAGCAGCGCGGCGCGGTCGCCATTGCCAGCGAGAACGTGCCGGTCCAGGCAGTTGTAGGCGACGTTGAGCTCGCCGTCGGCGAACCATCGCGCGAATGGTGGTGTGGACCAGTCGAGCACCTCGGTGAACGGCTTGTGCCAGTGGAGTTCACGCGCCTGATCGGCCCAGAACCCCTCGCGGTTCGCTTCGGCCTTCGCGTAGAGGTCGGCATGGGCGACCGCGTTCGCGGCGAAGTCGGCCGATGGGGCGAAGCGTTGGGCCGAGGCGGGGAGACGGTCGATTCGGCCGGTCGAAGATGGCGCGGTTTCCGAGGTGCCCATGCGGCTCCCTTGTGTCGTCGTTTGGCGGTCGGGCGAGGAAGCGATGTCCCGGCGGCAGTGAGCCATGCACTGGGCGAATGCGGCCGACTACGGCCCGCGTGCCCACTATGGACACAGTATCTATTAAATAGACTGGTAGTCAATATCTTCGGCAGGCCAGCCCGGAAGACGTGATGTCAGCGGCTGACTGCGCGTCGATATCGATTGCGCGGCAGCGACACTCGTGTCCCTCAGCGTGCGTGCAGTGCGCCGACGATCGTGTCGGTCCAGGCGTTCGCGATCGCGGATGCGGCGAACTCGTGATCGAACGGCTCGCCGCGCAGGTGCTTGCGGAACAGGTGCAGCAGGGGCGAATACAGGATGATCGTGTAGATCTCGGCCTGCTCTGTATTGGCCACGATGTCCGCCTCGAGCAGTGCCTCGGACATCTCGGCTATGCCGGGAAGGTCGTCCGGGAAGATGTCCCGGTACGTCTCCGCGCTGGCGTTGGCGGCCTCGTACACCGGACGCATGATGTCCTCGACCTCGATCCAGCCGCGCATCGCCTCCAGGATCCACTCGCGCACCGCGTCGGGATCGCGTGCCCGCAGAGATGCGGCCAACCGCGTATAGGGCTCGGTGAACGCGCCCGACGCACGTTCGAGCAGGTCGCGAAGTAGATCTGCCTTGGTGCGGAAGTGCAGATAGAACGTCGCCCGGCTGGTTCCTGCCTCGGCAGCGATCTGGTCGATGGTCGACTGTGCGTAGCCCTTCTCGGCGAAGACCGTGATCGCCGCGTCGGTGAGCAGTGTCCGCGTCATCTCCCGGTGAGTCGCTTGCACGCGGCGGCGTCGCCCGGGTGCCGTCTGCTTCTGCTCCACCAGCCCACCTTACTGACCGTCTCGAAGGTTACCGGCCGAGCCTGCGCGGCGGCGCGAGCTCAGCCCTATTGACACAGTGTCTATAAAATCGCTAGCTTGTCTACATCCGGGGGTCAAGCCGGCGAAACCGCGGTATCGGCCGGGTTCACCGGCGGAAATTCAAGAGAAGGACACTGATGTCTTATCCGTATGATTCCGAGGTTCGTGCGGCCGTGCCCTACGCGCCACCCCTCGATCTGACCGATATCGCGGCAGCTCGCGCCCTGTTGGTGGAAGCCGCCGCGGGCCTGCCTCCGTTTCGTCCCGAGGCGGGAGTGGAGCTGACACATCTCCGCGGGTCCGGCGCCGAAGGGGACCCGCCGGTCGACCTCTACATCCTCCGGCCCACCGGCGGTACGGCACGGCCGCTTCCCGTTCTGCTGTGGTTTCACGGCGGCGGCTTCGTTCTCGGCGACGCACGCGAATCCCTGCCTTTCCTCGACGCGGCGGTGCGGCAGACCGGTGCGGTCTGTGTCTCGCTGCAGTACCGGCTCGCGCCCGAGGCAACGTTCCCGGCTCCTCTCGACGAGGGTCTGGCCGCCCTGAACTGGCTGACCGACCATGCCGAGCAACTGGGCGTCGACCTCGACCGGATCGCTGTCGGCGGGCAGAGCGCCGGTGCGGCGTACGCGGCGGGGCTGGCCTTGCGCGTTCGTGACGAGGGTGGTCCCGGGATCGTGTTCCAGTTGCTGGACATCCCGGTCACCGACGACCGCATCGCGACCCAGTCGGCGGCCGAATACACCGACACTTTGGTGTGGCACAGGAACAACGCCGAACTGAGTTGGAAGGCGTACCTGGGAGACGGGGGCGATCCGATCTCCCCGTACGCCGCCCCGGCGCGCGCGGAGGAACTGGCCGGTCTACCACCGGCATTCGTGACGGTGAACCAGTTCGACCCGCTCCGCGACGAGGGCATCGAATACGCGCGCCGCCTCGCACATGCCAATGTGCCCACCGAACTGCACCTTTATGCGGGCACCTTCCACGGCTCCTCGGGCATCGCCGTGACCGCGCAGGTCTCACAGCGCCAGAACGCGGATCTCATCGCCGCCCTCTATCGCGCGCTTTCCACAGCTACGCCTGTCAACGGCAAGAGGAACTGATCATGACTGAGAGCACTCCCACCGATGTGGACGTCGTCGTCATCGGTGCGGGCTTCGGCGGGCTCTATGCCCTGCACGCCCTGCGCGAAAAAGGTTTCAGCGTCCAGGCTTTCGAAGCCGGTACCGATGTGGGCGGCACGTGGTTCTGGAACCGGTATCCGGGCGCGCGCTGCGACGTGGAGAGCCTGGCCTACCAGTACTCGTTCAGTCAGGAACTCGTCGACGAGTGGACCTGGACCGAGCGGTACGCCACCCAGCCCGAGATCCTCGCCTACGCCAACTGGGTGGCCGACCGCCTGGACCTGCGCCGTGACATCCTCTTCGACACCCGCGTGGATTCCGCGACCTACGACGAGGACGGCTCCCTCTGGGAAGTACGGGCTAGCGACGGGTCGCGCAGAACGGCTCGTTTCGTCGTCGCGGCCGCCGGCTCGCTGTCGGCGGTAGCGGCCGCACCTTTCCCGGGCGTCGCCGAATTCAGCGGCGCGGCATACCATCCGGGACAGTGGCCCGCGCAGGGCGTCGATTTCCGCGGAAAGCGGGTCGCGGTCATCGGGGTCGGTTCCTCTGGCGCACAGCTCATCCCGGAGATGGCCAAGCAGGCCGCCGAGCTCGTCGTGTTCCAGCGCACCCCCGCGTACACGCTGCCCGCGCGCAATCGGCCGCTGTACGAGGACGAGATCATCAGCGCCCGGCGCAATCACGCCGAGCTGGCCGAGAGCGCGCGCAGGTCCTACGCCGGGGTGAATCTCCCCATCACCGGTGACACGATCCTCGACACCCCCGAGCCCAAACGCACGGTCATGCTGGAGAAGAACTGGAAGCTCGGCGGGAACCTGTTCATCACCGCGTTCACCGATGTCGGCTCCAATCTGGAGGCCAACGACATCGTGGCCGACTTCGTCCGAGGCAAGATCAGGGATATCGTGGCCGACCCTGAGGTCGCCGAAAAGCTCACGCCCACCGACTATCCCATCGGCGCCAAGCGCATCATCACCGACACGAACTTCTACGCGACGTTCAACCTGCCGCACGTCGAGCTGGTCAGCGTTCTCGATGAGCCGATCGAGCGGATCGTGCCCGAGGGCGTGCAGACCAGCGCGAAAACGTATCCCGTCGACATCATCGTCTACGCGACCGGGTACGACAGCCTGACCGGATCGCTGACCCGCATCGACTTCCGGGGGCGCGACGGCGTGAGCCTCGCGAATTCGTGGGCCGACGGCGCGCGGACCTATCTCGGCTTGGCCACGGCCGGGTTCCCCAACCTGTTCACCATCACCGGGCCGCAGAGCCCTTCGGTGCTGGTGAACATGTTCGCCGCCATCGAGCAGCACGTCGAATGGATCGTGGGCTGCCTCGACTACCTCCGCGGCCATGACCTGGTGACGATCGAGCCGCGGCCGGAGGCGCAGCAGTGGTGGGCCGATCAGGTCGAATCGGCTGTGCAGCAGACCCTTTATCTGCACGCGAAGTCCTGGTATCGCGGCACGAACATCGAGGGCAAAGCCACCCAGTTCCTGGTGTACGCCAACGGACTGAACGACTACCGCATGACATGTGACGAGATCGCCGCCGCGGGCTACCGCGGGTTCGCGCTGAATGGCCCCGGGGCAAGCGCGCCGACCGGCGCCACGACGAAGGAGGTGTCGGCATGACCGGCCGTCTCGAAGGCAAGGTCGCTCTGATCACCGGGGGCGCGATGGGCATGGGCGCAGCGCACGCGCGCGCGTTCGTCGCGGAAGGCGCGCGCGTGATTGTCGCCGACCTCGCCGATCAGCAAGGTGCGCAACTTGCTGAATCGCTCGGTGACGCAGCGCATTTCGTGCATCTAGATGTCACCGATGCGGCGCAGTGGGACACTGCGGTATCGGACGGTGTCGAACACTTCGGCAAGCTGAACGTCCTGGTCAACAACGCCGGGATCTTCACGACCGGCTCCCTCGAGGAGTACACCGTGCAAACCTGGGACAAGACCATTGCGGTCAACCTGACCAGCGCCTTCCTCGGGCTGAAAGCCGCGGTGGGTCGGCTGGCGGCGGCAGCGCCCGCGTCGGTGGTCAACATCTCCTCGACGGCAGGCTTGGAGGGATATCCGGGCTTTCACGGATACAGCGCGTCGAAGTGGGGACTGCGCGGGCTCACCCGGTCCGCCGCGCTCGAGCTGGCCGAACGCGGTATCCGGGTGAATTCCGTTCACCCGGGCGGTATCGCCACCCCGCTGCTGGAAGGCACTCGCGACATCGACGAGTCCGACTTCCAGGGCAGTACTCTGAACCGCCTCGCACGGCCCGAGGAAGTCACCGGCCTGCTCGTCTATCTCGCCAGTGACGAGTCCTCCTTCGCCACCGGCGCGGAGTTCGTCGTCGACGGCGGCGTCACGGCGGGATCTGTGCTGTGAACACTCACTCCTCGAACCAGAGCGTAGAAGGGCCATCGGTGAGCAAACGGGGTGATCGGGGCGTCGCGATCGTCACGGGCGGAGCCAGGGGAATCGGCGCGAGTGTCGGCGAGCGGCTCCATCGCGAGGGACTGTTCGTCGTGATCGCCGACGTGCTCGACGCCGAAGGACGGGCTCTGGCAGCGTCATTGGGCGAGGCGTCCAGCTATACGCACCTCGATGTCACCGACGAACATCAGTGGGTGTCGGCGGTCGCACACGCGGAGGCGGTCTCCGGGCCGGTAACGGTGCTGGTCAACAATGCCGGGATCGTCCACAACCAGCGGCTCGAGGAGCTGGACGAAGCGTCGTACCGGAAGGTGATCGAGGTCAACCAGGTTGGCGTGTTCCTCGGGATGAAGACGGTCGTGCCGAGCATGCGACGAGCCTCCGGCGGCGCCATCATCAATATCTCGTCGGTCGGCGGCATCATCGCCTTTCCCGGAGTGATCAGCTATGTCGCGTCGAAGTGGGCCGTTCGGGGGATGACCAAGGCGGCCGCACAAGAGCTGGGGGAGTATGGAATTCGCGTCAACTCCGTCCATCCCGGCATCATCGACACACCGATGACGAGCGGCACGGAGTCGGCGGCGCAAACCATGCACCAGCCCCTCGCTCACCCCGGCGAGCCAGGTGACATCGCCGCCGCGGTCGCGTTCCTCGCCGCCGCCGAGTCGAAGTACGTCACAGGCACCGAGATCGTCGTCGATGGTGGATTCACCAGCATGTAGCCGCTATCGGCGGCCAGGTGATGCCGATTTGGACGCCGTGTTGATGATCGCGCCGAACCCTTGCGCCGTCATGACTCGTCCCGCGGCGCGAGTTCCGTAGAACACGCCTTTGAAGTTCACCGAGATCAACCGATCAAGGTCGGCATCGGAGGTCTCGAGAAACGGCGTGCCCGTGAAAACGCCTGCGTTGTTGCACATTACGTCCAGGCGGCCGAAGCGCTGTTCGGTACTGGAGACCAGCAGGTCCACCGCTGCGGGATCGGAGACGTCGGTGAGCACGAAGTCGGCGCCGATCGCATCTGAAATCGCATGCCCTGCTTCGTGATCGACATCAGTCAGAACGACTCGGGCCCGCTCGGAAATCATGATCTCCGCAGTTGCCCGCCCGAGGCCCGACGAGCCGCCGGTGACGATAACGACCTTGTCCTGCATGCGACTGCTCATCATGTCCGACTTCCTCGACGGATGCCGCCGACCAGCAGCGATGGCGTCGATTGCCTGCTGCTGGTCGGCGGGGCTGTGGTTTTTCTCGATTACTGGGTCGGTGCGCCGACGGGCGCATCGGTGTCGGTTCGAATGTCCAACACGTGCTGCCGACGGCCGTGTGGCAGGACCACTGCCAAGACGGTGCAGATCAGTGCGGAGATCGCCGCCACGGCGAACGCGAGGCGATAGCCGTGGTCGGTGTAGAAGACGCCGCCCTGGGCGCGGGTGACGTGGGTAGTCAGCGCGGCGAACGCGATCTGGATGAGGATGACGCTCCCGATGTTCTGCCCGGACAAGGCCATGGTCGAGGCGATTCCCTGCTGTTCCGGCGGGGATGCCTGGACGACGAGGTTGGGCAGGCCGCCATAGGTCGAGCCCATTCCGAGCCCGAACACGACCAGGAGTGCGGCCACCTGCCACGGCGCTGTGTGCCAGAGGGCCAGACCGGCGGAGGACACGATGAGAAGAACCGACCCGTAGATCATCGGCGTACGAACACCCCATCGGTGCGCCCGTGCACCGCAGACGAATCCGGCGATCACCATCGCGGCGCCCAGGGGCGACAGGAAGTAGGCGACTTCCGTTGCGCTGCTGCCGAATCCGTAACCTCCACCAATGGAACGCGGTGTTTGCAGCATGCTCGGCACGATCGAGGACACGATCGCGGTCGTCCCGTAGACGAAGGCTCCGAGCAGCAACGTTGTCCACATCGGCCGCCCGCGCAGCAGCGGCAGACTGATCAGAGGATCCGGGAACCGGCTGTCCCAGATCAGCCACGCCGCGAAGCACACGACGCCGCCCACCAGCAGGCCGATCACGCGTCCGGAAGTCCAGCCCCATTCCGGTCCCTGGCCCAGTCCGAAAATCACTGCGGCGCCGCCGATACCGAGCAGGATCGCGGCGGGCCAGTCCAGGCGCACCCGTATCCGTAGTGGCGATTCGGGCATGACGATCGCGACGGTGACGATACAGACGGCCTCGTAGATCGCGACGAACCAGAACACCGACAAGGCGCCGAACGAGTCGATCAGCCAGCCGGCCAGGAACGGCGCCAGGATGAAGGTGATACCGGATCCGGTCAGCGTCACCGATACCGCAAACGCGATGATCCGCTTCGGGAACACATCCCGGATCAGGGAATACGCGAGTGCGGGCGTGACGTACAGCAGCCCTTGCAGGGCTCGCCCGACGAGGAAGATGTCGTAGTTCGGCGCGATCGCCGACAACACCGAACCCGCGGCCGCCAGGCCCGTGGTGAGCAAGAGCAGCAGTCGCTTGCCCCTGAGGTCCGCCAGTTTGCCGATGATGGCGGTGACCACCGCGGCCGACAGGTTGGCGACCGTAATGGTCCAGCTGACCTGGGTGGTGCTGTAGTGCTCGGCGATCTTGGGCAGTGCGGTGGCCACGAGGTTGTAGGAGAACGCGGCCAGCTCGCCGAGGAGGACCACGGCCAGCAGGCCGAGCACACGACGTGCCGTCCAGACCGCTTCTCCGGCTGACGCTGGATCGTGTGTTGACTGCCGGATCGGCGGGGGATTGGGGACCATCGTTGGACCTCCAGATGGAGTCGTGCAATAAGATGACGGCCATGCTAATTGACCAAGCGCTCGTTCAAGTGGTTTTGGTGAATCTCTCCCCGAGCTGGAAAAAACCGGGTGTCGAGAGGGCGCCGCATGGTGAGTTGCGCGCCTTCAACGCGCCGCCGATGGATGCCGCCAGGTCCCGCTCACCGTGCTCGGGTCGCGCGGCGGGTTGTCGAGGTACCCATCGCGCGAATGGCGCTGAAGAAGATTTGATCGGTCGCGGACGGCGAACATGTACGGACCAGCAGGCGATGATGCGTGCGGGGCAGACGCTACGTTGCTCAGCTCCCGCGGCCGGGTGGTCAGTCGATCGAGCGTCGGGCGCGAATCAGCTTCTCGCCAAACGGCTTTCCTGTCTGTTCGGCCAGAGCGGCGTCGGTGACGATCGAATCCACCTCGTCGAGACCGGCGACCCTGGCCAGGGCGCGGCGGCCGAACTTCGAGCTGTCGGCGACCACGATCGAGGTTCGCGCGACGGCGATCATGGCGCGCTTGACCGGTATCTCGAGCGTGTTGGTGTTGGTGATGCCCGCCCGGGAGTCGACGCCGTCGGCGCCGAGGAATGCCCAGTCGGCGGTGTAATCGTGCAGGAAGTCGACGGCGCGATCGCCGGTCAACGTGTATACCGAGCCCAGGAGTTCGCCTCCGGTGACCAGCAGCCGGAAGCCTCGCAGATCGGCGACGTACCGGCCGATCCGCAGGTCATTGGTGATGACGGTCAGCTCACGGCGATTCTGCAGCGCCACCGCGACCTCGTAGGTCGTCGATCCGCTGTCGAGGACGATCGTGTCCCCGTCTCGGACGCGGGATGCCGCGGTGTTGGCGATCGCCGTTTTCTCGTCCAGGTGCGCGGTTTGCTTGAGGGCGTAGGGCAGATCCGCTGTCACCCCGGGGATCGAGCGGGCGCCGCCGTGGGTCCGCTGGACCTGCCCCTCACGTTCGAGCGCGTCGAGGTCGCGCCGGATGGTCGAGGCGTCGACTCCCAGATCGTCGGCGAGCGCCTTGGCCTCGATATAACCGCCGGTGACCAGTCTGCTGAGGATCTCGCGCCGACGGGTGCTGGCGAGCAACGGCTACCCCCGTACCTCTGTGTTATCGGTCGTTGGACGAATCATCGGATAGTACGCCGACTGCGCGAAATATTGACAGCCAACCCGATCTATGTGCATGATTTCGTGCATTAGTTGCACGAAATCGCGCAATATCGTGTTGTGATGCTAAGGAACTTCCGTGAGTGATCCGTTGAAGCAACTGGCCGACGAAGGTGTCTCGATCTGGCTGGACGACCTGAGCAGGCATCGGCTCGTATCCGGTGACCTGGAGCGACGTGTCCAGGACGGGAGCGTGGTCGGGGTGACGACGAATCCGACCATCTTCCACAACGCCCTGGCGGATACCTCGCTCTACGAGGAGGAAATGCGCACATTCGCGCGCCTGGGTATCTCCACCGCCGACGCCGTGCGAATCATCACCTGCGGTGACGTGCGGGCGGCCTGCGATGTGCTGCGCCCGGTGTACGAATCCAGCGGCGGGCAGGACGGACGCGTGTCGATCGAGGTTGATCCCGCGTCGGCGCACCACACCAACCGGACCGTGGCGGAGGCGGGTTTGCTGTGGTGGCTCGTCGATCGACCCAACCTGATGATCAAGATTCCGGCGACGCCCGCCGGACTGCCGGCCATCACCGCGTGCCTGGCGAGAGGGCTGAGTGTCAATGTCACGCTGATCTTTTCGGTGGAGCGCTACTACGAGGTGATGGACGCGTTCCTCAGTGGTCTGGAGCAGGCCCGGACCAACGGTCACGACCTGTCCCGAATCAGCTCGGTGGCATCGTTTTTCGTCTCACGAGTGGACACCGAGGTCGACCGGCGGCTCGATGAGCTGGGCACCCCGGCGGCGCAGCAGCTGCGCGGCCGGGCGGCGATCGCCAACGCGACGCTCGCCTACGAAGCCTATGAGCGGACGCTCCGGGGGAGCCGGTGGGTGCGACTCGCCGAGGCGGGTGCTCAGCCGCAACGTCCGCTGTGGGCCTCGACGGGAGTGAAGGATCCGGCGTACGAGGACACCCGCTACGTGATCGACCTGGTGGCGCGCGGGACGGTCAATACCGTGCCGGAGGCAACGCTTGCGGCAGTGGCCGACCACGGCCGTGTCGGCGGCGATCGGCTCACCGGCGGGTACGCCGCCGCGCGCACGGTATTCGAGCGGCTGACCGAGCTGGGCATCGATATGGGTGAGGTCGTCGCGAAGCTGGAACGTGAAGGGGTGGCGAAGTTCCAGGACTCCTGGCGAGCGTTGCTCGCCGACATCACGACCGCCCTGGACGGCCACCGATCCGCCCTGACCGGCGAACAATGAAGCACGGCAAAGGAATTCACATGGAATTGGGAATGGTCGGGGCGGGACGAATGGGCGCCGGACTCGCGCGGCGGCTGACCCGGGCCGGGCATACGTGCGTGGTGTACGACCCGGACCCCGACGCGGTCGGTCACCTGTCCGCCGACGGAGTCGCCGGGGTCGGATCGCTCCCGGAACTTGTTGCGGCGCTGCCGAAGCCGCGGGCCGTGTGGGTGATGGTGCCCGCGGCCGCGACCGGCGCGGTCGTCGACGATCTGGGGCGGCTGTTGGATCGCGGCGACGTCGTCATCGACGGCGGCAACTCCTGCTACCGCGACGACATTGCCCGCGCGGATGCACTGGCGGCGAACGGAATTCACTACTTGGACGTCGGCACCAGCGGCGGCGTGTACGGAATCGAGCGTGGGTTCAGCCTGATGATCGGCGGTGACGCCGAGGTCGTCGAGCGGCTGGATCCGATCTTTCGTGCGCTGGCGCCCGGGGTGGAGGCGGCCCCGCGCAGTCCTGGCCGTGCGTTCGGTGGTCACCTCGAACAGGCGGTCCCGGCATGAGTTCGACGCTGTCTCCCGCTTGGGCGGGGCTGCAGACCCACCGCCACGATCTGACCTACACCCGGATCGGCGACCTGTTCGGGACGGAGCCCAACCGGGGACCCGAGCTGACGATCGAGCACGACGGTGTGGTGCTGGACTATTCGAAGAATCTGCTCACGTCCCACACGGTCGAGTTGCTCGCGCAGTTGGCCGAGGAACGGCAGCTGAGTGTGGGAATCGAGGCCATGTTCTCCGGTGAGCGCGTCAACGTCACCGAGGACCGCGCGGTATTACACACCGCACTGCGCGCACCCGCCGGGACGGTCGTCGAACTCGATGGGCACGATGTCGTTCCCGATGTCCACGACGTGCTCGGCCGAATGGCCGATTTCAGTACCCGCGTCCGCTCCGGCCAGTGGCGAGGTGCGACAGGTGAATCGATCCGGACGGTGGTCAATATCGGGATCGGCGGCTCGGATCTCGGGCCCGCGATGGCCACGCTCGCATTGCGGCAGTTCGCATCCGACGGTCCGGACGTGCGATTCGTCGCCAATGTCGACGGCCACGACCTGGCCCGGACGCTGCACGATCTGGATCCGGCGACGACCTTGTTCGTGGTCTGCTCCAAGACCTTCACCACGGTGGAGACGCTGACCAACGCGCGCACCGCCCGAGGGTGGCTGCTGGCCGGGGTCGACGACCATGCAGCCGTCGCAAAGCATTTCGTCGCGGTCTCCGCGAATACCGGCGAGGTTGCCGACTTCGGTATCGACCCCGCCAATATGTTCGAGTTCTGGGATTGGGTCGGCGGAAGGTACTCCCTGCACTCCGCGATCGGGCTCTCGCTCATGCTGGCCATCGGGTCCGGCCAGTTCCACGAAATGCTGTCCGGTGCCCACTCGATGGATCGGCACTTCCGCACGGCGCCGTTGCGGCAGAACCTCCCGGTTCTGCTCGGCCTGCTCGGCATCTGGTACCGCAACTTCTGGGACGCCCAGACGCATGCGGTTCTGCCTTATGATCAACGACTCGCTCGGCTGCCCGCCTACCTGCAGCAACTGGATATGGAAAGCAACGGCAAGTCGGTCGGGCGCGACGGCCGCGCCACCCCGGTCGATACCGCGGCGGTGATCTGGGGCGAGCCGGGCACCAACGGCCAGCACGCTTTCTTCCAATTGCTATACCAGGGAACGGTTTTCGTGCCGTGTGACTTCATCGGCGTACTCGAACCCGATCATGATCTGCCCGGACATCACGACCTGCTGATGGCGAACCTGTTCGCGCAATCGGAGGCGCTCGCGTTCGGTAAGCCCGAGCCCGCCGCCGGACCGTCGGAGCTTCGGGCGCAGCGGACGTTCCCGGGAAACCGGCCCAGTAACACCATTCTGGTACCGCGCCTGACGCCGTATTCGCTCGGGCAGCTGATCGCCCTGTACGAGCACAAGGTCTTCACTCAAGGCTGGATCTGGGGTGTCAACTCGTTCGACCAGTGGGGTGTCGAGCTCGGAAAGGTCCTCGCCACCCGGATCGTCTCCGAGCTCGCAACGGAAGACGTTCTCGCCCACGACAGTTCGACCAACCACCTCATTCGTCGATATCGGCAAACGCGGCAGGCCGCTGCGCGAGCCGGGAAGTAGAGCACTGATGCAACTGAAAGTCGGTTACAAGGCGTCCGCGGAGCAGTTCGGCCCGCGAGACCTCGTCGAATACGCCGTCCGCGCAGAGGAATACGGACTCGACACTGTCGTCGTGTCCGATCATTTCCTGCCCTGGCGTGATCAGGGCGGGCATGCCCCGTTCGCGATGGCGTGGATGGCCGCCGTGGCGGAACGCACCCGGCGGGTCCAGATCGGAACCAGCGTTCTGACACCCACGTTCCGCTACAACCCCGCGGTCGTCGCCCAGGCGTTCGCGACCATGTCGCTGCTGTCGAACGGCCGGATCATGCTGGGCGCCGGAACGGGCGAGGCGTTGAACGAGATTGCGGTCTCGGGTCGCGAATGGCCCGGATTCAAGGAACGTTTCGCGCGTTTGCGCGAGGCGGTCACATTGATCCGGGCATTGTGGACCGAGAGCGACGTGTCGTTCAAGGGCGAGTACTACACCACGGTCAAGGCCAACATCTACGATCGCCCGACACAACCCATCCCGATCTACATCGCTGCGGGCGGCCCGACGGTCGCCAAATACGCGGGCCGGGTGGGGGACGGGTTCATCTGCACCTCCGGCAAGGGTATGGAACTGTACAACGACCAGTTGATGCCCGGGGTCGCCGCGGGAGCTGAAGCCGCACAGCGGAACCCGGCCGAAATCGACCGGATGATCGAGATCAAGCTGTCCTATGACCGTGATCCCGACCGGGCGCTCGCCAATACGCGATTCTGGGCGCCGCTGTCGCTGACCGCGGAGCAGAAGCACAGTGTCGGCTCCGCGGTGGAGATGGAGCGGCTCGCCGATGCGCTGCCCATCGAGCAGATCGCCAAGCGCTGGATCGTCGCGTCCGACCCAGATGCGGTCATCGCAGGCCTCGAGCCGTACCTCGATGCCGGGCTCAACCATCTCGTGTTCCACGGCCCCGGACACGATCAGGAACGATTCCTCGCTCAGTTCGCCGCCGATGTCCTCCCGAGGTTGCGCGCACTGGGAGCCGAGCGAATCCGATAGGCACAGGGGAGTTCCACGATGGCCGTCCCGCCGAAATCGACAGCCGCCCATACGGTCTCCGTCCGGGAGATCCTCAACTATTTCGGGAAGTGCCCGCGGTGCGGCTATCCGGCACAGGCCTCGGTTGTGCAGCGCACCTTCGTCGACGGCAACCAGGAGACCGAGATCGTCGCGACGTGTGGCCTTCCCTGTGGGTGGAGCGGTCCACCCACAGGAGCGAGTCTGCCGATGAGACAGGATGCGGTGGACTGCTGCGGATGATCTCGAATCGTTCCTCCGGGCGACGCCGACGGCCTATGCTGTAGCAAGCGCTTGTTCACTTCCGGGCGGACGAGTATCCAAAAAATTGAACAAGCGCTCGGTTAAGAAGGGTTCGAAATGGCTGGACAACTCGTAGATCAGGTCGTCTTCATCACCGGCGGTGCCCGCGGACAAGGGCGGGCACATGCCGAGGCGGTCGCGGAACAGGGCGCTCACGTCGTGCTCTTCGATCGCTGCAGTGATTCCCCCGCAACCTCCTACGGGCTGGCGAGCAGATCAGATCTCGAACACACCGCGAAGCTGGTCCAGGCCCAAGGGCGGGAAGCTCTCACACTGGTCGGGGACGTCCGCGACCCGGAGGATGTCGATCGGGCTGTCGCCGCAGCTCTCGATCGGTTCGGTCGCATCGACGTCCTGCTGGCCAACGCCGGGATATACGGTGGCGGCGCGATGCACGAAGTCGATCGCTCGGTGTGGGACGAGGTGATCGATGTCAATCTCGGCGGCGTCTTCCAGGCTCTGCGGGCGGTGACTCCGCACATGGTCGAGCGTGGATACGGCCGGATCGTCGCCACGGCTTCGATGCTGGGCCGAAGTGCGATCTCCGACGCGGTTCCCTACGTTGCGTCGAAGTGGGGCGTCGTAGGCCTGGTCAAGGCTGCCGCACTGGATTTGGCGCCATTCGGTATCACGGTCAACGCGGTCGCGCCCGGCAATATCGCGACACCGATGGTGCAGAACGACGCCATGTATCGGCTGTTCCGTCCGGATCTGGACTCGCCCGCATGGGGTGACGTGGAGTCGTTGTTTCAGCAATTCCACGTGCAGCCGGTTGCGTTGCTCGATCCCGTCGAGATCAGTTCGGCAGTGCTGTTCTTGATCGGGCCGGGCTCACAGCACATCACCGGCTCTGTCATCGACGTGAATGCCGGTGCGTCCGCGAAATTCACCGCATGATGGACGAGGCCGACTACCGCCGGATCGAGCGGTTGATCCTGATGTACCCGTACTACCTGGACGACGGCCGGTTCGACGACATGGGCAAGCTGTTCGCCGATGCCGATGTTTATATCGGGAGCGAACTCGCCGCGAGTAAGGACCCGGCCGCCGTTGCCGCACTGTGGCGGCGCTACGTGCGGATCCACTCGAACGGCACCCCGCGAACCCACCACATCGCCACCAACATCATCGTCGACGAGGAGGGGCCGGAACGGGCGCGGGCCCATTCCTACATCCTGGTCGTGCAACACGCCGCCGGATTTCCGCTGCAGCCGATCACGGCGGGTGACTATCTGGACCGTTTCGCCAAGAGCGATGGCACCTGGCGGTTCATCGAGCGCAGGGTCGGCAACGACCTGTTCGGGAATCTGAGCCACCATCTGATCGAGCCGATGGCGGCCGGTACCGACATCGCACCCCAGCGATGGGAGCGTCTGTGATCAGCGCGGGGGTGCAATTTTTTCCCTCGGCCGACTCGATCGGACCGGCGGAGTTCGCGGCCGCGGCCGAGGACCGTGGCTTCGAATCGGTCTTCTTTCCCGATCACACTCATGTCCCGGTCGGCGGCGGCGTGCCGGGATGGTCTTCGGGGGCTGATCTTCCCGAGTACTACCGAACGTTGCTGGAACTCGTCGTCGTTCTCGCGGCTGCGGTGGCCGTCACAACTCGGATTCGGGTCGGTTCCGCGGTATGTCTTGTGCCGCAAAGAGATCCGATAATCCTCGCCAAGCAGATCGCGACGCTGGACCAGTTGTCCCACGGGAGAATGGTGCTGGGGGTGGGCGCGGGCTCGAATCCGGAGGAACTGCACAATCACGGGACCGACCCGGATCGTCGTTTCGCGGTGCTCAGGGAGCGCATCGAAGCGATGACCGCCATCTGGGCGCAGCCCGAAGCCGCGTATCACGGTGAGTTCGTGCGATTCCGGTCGTTGTGGTCCTGGCCGAAACCGGTGCAGCGGCCACGACCACCGATCTTGCTCGGTGGGAGCGGACCGCGCGTGCTGGATCGCGTCGTCGCCTATGCGGACGGCTGGATGCCGTTCCGGGAGGGGACCCAGCAGATCACCGATCATCCTTCAGGCGAGATCGAGGACTTCGAGGCAGGGCTGGCGGCACGAATCCGCGCATTGCGGGACAAGGCTTCCGCCGCCGGACGGCCGCATCTGCCGGTGACTTTGTTCAACGCATGTCCGCATCCAGCCGCGCTGGAACGGTACCGAGTCATGGGAATCGAGCGGGTGGTCTTCTGGCTGCCCACGCAGGACGCGACAGCCACCCTGCGCACCCTCGACGAGCTCACCCCTCTCGTCGGAAAGTGAGACCGCACAATGAAATCCGTACTGATCACCGGAACCTCCAGCGGATTCGGCCGTGAGGTCGCGGCCACCCTGGCCGGTCGCGGCTGGCGTGTTTTCGCCTCCATGCGCGACACCGGCAACGCCGATCGAGTGCTCGGGCTCGCCGAGAGTATGAGAGCTCCCACCTCGGCGATCCACGTCGTACCGCTGGACGTCGCCTCCGAAGATTCGCGTGCCCTCGCGGTGAAGAATGTGCTGGAGATCACCGGGGGAAGACTGGACGCGGTGGTGCACAACGCCGGATACAGTACGACCGGGTTCTTCGAAGACCTTGCTCCCCAACAGATCCGGCATATCGTCGAGACGAATCTGCTGGGCGCGATGGACCTCACCCAGCGGCTGTTGCCCGCTCTGCGGGAGGCCTCGGGCCGGATCGCCGTGGTGTCGAGCAATGCGGTGAACGTCCCGCACCCGATGTTCTCCGTGTACGCCGCGACCAAGTGGGCATTGGAAGGCTGGTGTGAGGCGCTGGCCATCGAACTCGGACCGTTCGGAGTGGATGTGGTCGTGTTCCAGCCCGGCAACCACGACACCGGGTTCGGCGAGCACGCCGTGCCGGTATTGCCCGAGGCGAGTCCCTACGCAGACCTGGCTCGGCGGGCTATCCCACGCCTGAGTGGCTTGGCCCGGTACAGCCGACCGAGTCGTAAAGCGTCGCAACGGATGTGCGACGTGCTCGAGAGTTCGCGACCGAGGCTGCGGATCCGGATCGGAGCCGATGATGTCGTAGCGAGCTGGCTCGCGCGTGTGACGACGTACGGTCTGCGCCGCCGTGGCATCGAGTGGATGACCGACCTCGGTCGGTGACGGGCGTGCCGGACCGCGAGCCGAGTGTGACCGCACGCCGCCATGGACCGCGGGAAGCGATGACGAGCTCGAAGTGAGAAGGATCGGAAAGGGTCGGAAAGTTCTTGATTTATAACAACTTTCGAATGGATCGGGGGCACCCGCGTGCGGGGCTCCGGCGTGATCCAGCGTCCGGGCAGGCCATGTTTCGACAGCCGGTCCGCGCTCGCGGCACGAGGTGGGCCTGATGCTTACGCGGTTCGCCGGGGTCGATCTCGGGACCAGGCGCGTCGGCTATACCGACCGTGATGTGATCCTGTACGCGCTCGCGGTGGGGGCTGACGCCGACGACCTGGATCTGATCTTCGAGGACAGACTCCATGTGCTGCCGACCTTCGCTATGACCCTCGGGCTCTGGGCAGCGGACGCGGCCTCGGCTGCGGGCGCCTTCGAGCCCGAGAGTGCTTTGCACGGGGCGCAACGGCTGGTCGTCCACCGGCGATTGCCGCCGGAAGGACAGTTCGACGTCCGCGGCAGAGTGGACGCGGTGTGGGACAAGGGGCGATCGGCGGTTCTCGATATCGTCGCCGAGTCCGAGTACTTCACGGCAACCTATTCGATCTTCCTGCCGGGCCAGGGGGGATTCGGCGGGCAGCGAGGGCCCGCGCGAACTGAACGGCCCGCAGGGGAGGAGAAGTGGACCGCCGATATTGCCACGGGGCGCGATCAGGCAGCGCTGTACCGGTTGACCGGGGATCGGCATCTGATCCATGTCGATCCCGTTGCGGCGCAGTCGGCAGGATTTCCACGGCCGATACTGCACGGGCTGTGCACGTTGGGAATCGTGGCCCGTGGTCTCGCGGCGGCCGTCGATGCGCAGCCGTGGGAACTGTCAGCGCTGTCGGCGCGGTTCTCGTCGCCGGTGTTCCCCGGCGATGTGCTTTCGGTGCGTGCCGGCACGGCTGGAAGGACAGTGGGGTTCGACGTCGGTTCGGCCGGAGCGACGGTTCTGGCCGACGGTGAAGCAGTCTTCGATAGCGAAGGAAATGCACCGGGAGCCGGAGTGAGTGACTCGGTGCGGTAGATGGCTGAGATACCTGACCTGCCAACGCATTCGAGCGATGGCGAACTGACCGATCGAGTCGCGGTGATCACCGGGGCGGGAAGCGGAATCGGCAGAGCCAGTGCGTTGGCGCTCGCCGCCTCCGGAGCGAGGGTGATCTGTGCCGACCTGGACGCAGCGGCGGCGGAAGCGGCGGCCGTGGCCGCAGGTGTGGGCGCGAGTGCTGCGTGTGTCGATGTCACCGATTCGCGTGCGGTACACCGGCTCGTCGGTTCGGTTCTGGAGCGATACGGCCGACTCGACATCTATGCGAATATCGCCGGGGCGGTGACCTCGCGAGGTCCGGTCAGCGCGGTGACCGAGGAGGAGTTCGACCGCGGGCTGGCTTTGAATCTCAAGAGTCTCGTATTCGGTTGTCAGGCAGCGGCCGCGGCGATGACATCCGGCGGCTCGATCATCAACGTCGGTTCGGGCACCGTGGATGCGGCCGTCGGCGAGCTTGCCGCCTACAGCATCCCGAAAGCCGGTGTGCTGCAGCTGACTCGGAGCCTGGCACGAGAGATGGGACCGGCGGGAATCCGAGTCAACACCGTCTCGCCCGGCTACATCCTGACGGGAATGACCGACATCAATTTCCAGGATGAACACGGGGCCATAGATGACGAAAAGCGTCAGCGCATCATCGATGATCAGTCCTCGTCCATACCGCTGGGACGTCCGGGCCACCCCGGCGAGGTGGCGTCCGTGGTTCGCTTCTTGGCGGGGGATGGCGCGTCGTACGTGACCGGACAGGTCATTCGTGTGAACGGGGGTAGCGTGATGCCGCTATGACTGCGCGGCTTCGGATTCCGCCGGTGCCGGACACCGTATTTCCCGGGCTCGCAGGGCAAACGGCGGTCGTCGTCGGTGGTGCTGGTGGCGGCGTCGGTACCGCGACAGTGGCGATGCTGGTTTGGTCGGGAGCGAAGGTATTGGTGGTCGACCATGCGGCCGAGCGCCTGGAACAGTTGGCCGGGCGCTTTGCGGACGCGGTGACGGGAGTACCCGCCGATGTCACCACCGAGGCCGGGATCCGTGCGTTCGAGCAAGCCGTCTCCGATATCGCGGTGCATTCACTGGTCAACGTCGTCGGCGGGGTCGCGCCCGCAGAGATCGGACATTTCCTGGAATTGACTGCGGCACAATGGCAGAGCTCCATCGCGCTCAACTTCGAATACGCCGTGCATACCTCCCGGATCGCCGCTCTCCGCATGGCCGAGGTCGGTTGTGGCGGGTCTCTGGTGAATCTCTCGGTCTCCGATGCACGCCGCGCCATGCCGTGGTTCTCGCCCTACGGAGCCGCGCGAAGCGCACTCGAAGCCGCGACCCGCACGATGGCAGTCGAACTCGGTCCGCTCGGCATCTGCGCCAATTCCGTTGCGTGGGGCCTCATCGACAGCCCCCGCGCGCATTCGGGAACCGGTTCGGACGGCCACCGGGAGCGCGAGCTGATCCCGCTGGGCCGCAGGGGAAAGGTCGCGGAGGTGGCGAGCATGGTGCTCTTCCTCGTTTCCGACCTGGGTAGTTATACGACCGGACAGAACCTGGTCGTCGACGGGGGCCTTTCACTGCGCGCATCGCATGATGGACCGCGCCACAACATTCCCGAATTCCTGGAATCCGAACCCGCCCGCCGAACCCTTCAGGCGTCCTTTGCGCGTATCACCGGTGTGAGTGGCACCGCCGACCGCGTGCCGCCGGGAATCATGCCGGAGGCATAGTGCATGATCGCGCGATCGCTGCGGCCGCATGTCGGTGCGGACTGCGGTGTCCGCGATGACCGTCGTTCGCACTGTATGGAGGGTTGTGTGGATCGCATGATTAAATCAGGCGGATAATTGAAGTCGTCGCGGTGTGGTCGATGGCCATGTGGTCGGCACCGGGCGATGCGCTAGGTGAGCTGACCGAAAGGGCGGAGTCCATGCCTCGATCTGGTCCGCACGATGGTGCGGCTACCCGTCGTGCACTTCTGGATGCGGCGAGCAAGTTGTTCGCGACCGAAGGCGTCGCGAAGGTGTCGGTGCGCGCGATCAATGCCGAGGCGAAGCTCGGAGCGGCGTCGACCCACTACCACTTCGGGTCCAAGGACGCGATCCTCGAGGCGGTGCTGCTGGATGCGGGGGCGGGGGTCCTGGCGCGGATTCACGACTTGGCCGAGCAAGCGGTCGAATCCGATCGGACCCTCGACGGGCGCGAATTGGTCGATCTGCTGGCGGTGCCGTATCGCGAGTTCCTGTCGAGCGATCCGGTGAAAGCGTCTCGCTGGCTGAGTATTTGCGGGCAGCTGAGTCTGTCGAATGACCCGCGTCTGTTCCCGGTGGAGGACAACACCACCAAACTTCTGTACCAACTGCTCGAGCGCGCCTACCCGGAGGTCGGCGGCGACGACATCTCCGCCAAGTGGTCCTTGGCGGTCAATACCTTGATCGTGATGGCCGCACGCTGGGCCGATGCCAACATCAGCAGCGAAGTCCCGGTGGATGACGGCATCTCCGACGCGCTGGTGGATTTCGTCGCCGGGGGGCTCGATGCGCTGATGCGCCGGCCCGGCCGCGGTTCTGCCGCGTCCTGACCCGATCGCGTGGGCGATCTCGGTTTTTGGCTCTACTAATGTGGATCACTTGACAGGATCAAGTGATCCACATTAGTGTCCTGCCTCACACGCGAGGTCGATGTTGCCCGCGGTTTCCAAATGCGAGAGTTGCGCCACGATGACAGTGCCGTCTGATGCCCCGAAATTTTCAACTGACAATCACGCCCCGTCGGCGGAGGATCCCACGCGAGAACGAAGCAGAACTGCCTGGATCGGCATCCTCGTATTGATGGCGCTGCTGTCGGAAGAGGTCGCCTATGCCTTCAATCTGGTGACGCCCGCGCTGCCGAACATATCCAAGGCGTTCTCGACGCCGCATATCGCCTGGGTTGCCACGGTGTTCACCGTCACCGGGGCGATCACCGCGCCGTTGATCGGCAAGTTCGCGGACCGTGACGGTAAGAAGAAATGGCTGCTCATCGTGACGGGCAGCATGGCTCTGGGGTCGCTCGTCGTCGCCGTCGCGCCGTCGTTCGGATTCGTGCTGGCCGGGCGGGCGTTGGAGGGGGTCGGGCTGGCCATCGTGCCCCTGGTCTATTCGTTGATGCGCGATATTTTTCCCGAGCGCCTGCTTGCGATGGGTGTCAGCATCGCCACTGCCGGGATCGGGGTCACCACCATCACAGGCCCTATCGTGGCGGGTGCGCTGATCGACCATTTCGGGTACCGAGGTGTGTTCACGGCGTTGGCGATCTTTCCGGCCGTGCTCGGTGTGCTGATCGCCGTGTTCGTCCCCGAGTCCACGCTTCGGGCGCGGTGCCGGATCGACTATCTCGGTGCGCTCTTGCTGGGTGCCGCTATCGCGGTCGGGTTGTTCGTACTCGACCGGGGTGGTCAGTGGGGCTGGACGTCCGGGGCGACCGCGGGGTGTGTCGCCGGTGTGGTGATCCTGCTCGCGCTGTGGGGTGTGCACACTCGCCGAACCGCCGAGCCGCTGATCGATCTGTCGGTCATCCGTGGGCGTGCGGTGCTCACCACGGCGGTGGTGCAGTTCGTCGCGCAGGGCGTTATCGCGGTGCACTTCGTTCTTCTGGCCTACATCGTTCAGACGCCGCGGTCGCTGGGGATCGAATACGGCCTCGGCGGCGACGCGGGATTCATGGCGCGCATCACCACGCCGGCCGGTGTGATCTCGGTGCTGATGGGAGTGCTCGTCGGACTGCTGACTCGCCGCTACGGTGCACGGTTGCCGAGCCTCATCGGATTCGTGCTGATCGCCATCGGCTCTGTGGCACTTGCGGTTTCGCACGCGAGCTTCCTCTCGGTACTCCTGGGGTACTCGATCTACGCATTCGGTGGCGGACTGATCAGTGCCGTCGTCCCGAACCTCGTGATCGCCGCCACGCCGGTGCGGCTGCAGGCCGTCACGGCGAGCACGGTCAATGTCGTCGGATCGCTCGGCAGTGCGATTGCGGTACAGGTGGTCTTCGCCATCCTCGCCGGACATACGTTGACCACGGCTGCGGGCGCGCCCATCTACGCGAACTCGGGCTTCGTGACCGCGTATGTCCTGACTATCGGGTTGACGGTGGTCGGCCTGGCGGCGGCCGTGGTGGCGCCCCGTGGGAAGCGCTCGCCAGTGGTCGACGATGACGGCGTCGCCTCGACGTCCTAATCAGTTGAGCAAGCGCTAGGTTTAACATAGGGTGTGATGTCGGAGGTGGCAGTGACTGGACAACGACCTGTTCCGGAGTCGACGACGGTGACGGATCCGTACTGGGCCGCTGCACGGCGTGGTGAGCTTGCGCTGCAACGCTGTGTCGAATGCCGCCGGTTCACTCATCCGCCGCTGGACATCTGCAGGCATTGCGGCAGCGTGGATCGGCGGTTCGAGCGGGTGCGCGGGCGTGGCCGAATCGAGACGTTCTCCGTCGTACATCGCACTGCCGCACCGGGTTTCGACGATCGGGTGCCGTACGTCATCGCATGGGTGGCACTCGACGGTGTGCCGGATGTCCGGGTCTTCGGCAATGTGCTGGGGCCGCGGACCCCGCAGGCATACATCGGCATGCCGGTCGAGGTGAGTTTCGAACAACTCGACGGGTTCGGCCCGATTCCCAATTTCCGTGTGGTCGAGGAGGACCGATGACAATTCCCGAGGATGAGCTGTCCGGGAAGAGCGCACTGATCACCGGGGGCGCCAGCGGGATCGGCGCGGCGATCGCGGCCGACCTGACCGCTCGTGGCGCCACCGTCCTGATCGCGGACATCGACGGGAAATCCGCTCGCGAAGTCGCGCGCCCCCTTCCTGGAGCGCAGGTGATCGAGGTGGACCTGGCCGATCCGGACAGCATCACGGAGTGCATCGATTCCGTCCGAACCCTGTGTGGTGGCGTCGATATTCTGATCAACAATGCCGGACTCAGCGTGGTGCAGCGGCTGCTGAACAGCGACCCCGCGAGCTGGGATCGGATGTGGCGGATCAACCTGCGCGCGCCGATGCAGCTGACCCAGGCTCTGCTTCCGGTCATGATCGAAAGAGGCTGGGGCAGAATGGTTTATATCGCCACCGACGCCGCGCGCGTGGGTGCGGGCGGTGAGAGCGTCTACGCGGCCTGCAAGGCGGGCTTGTTCGGCCTCGCGAAATCCGTCGCCCGTGAGGTCGCCAAGCACGGCATCACGAGCAATGTGCTGTGCCCCGGGCTGATCGATACGCCCATGCTTCGCAACAACGCCGAAGCCAACCCCGACCTGCTCGGCTCGCTCCTTCGCGGCATTCCCGCGCGACGGGTCGGCACCGCGGAGGAAGTCGCGGCCTACGTCGGATTCCTGGCCGGCCCCGACGCCGGATACGTCACCGGGCAGACCGTCAGTGTCTCCGGCGGCGTCACGATGCTCTGAAGGAAGGTTCTCGATGGTGGATTCACGGGGTAACTGGGGGCGCTGGGGCCGGGACGACGAGCGTGGCGCGGCCAATCTGCTGACCTCCGACGTCGTTCTCCGAGCACTCGGCTCGGTCCGCACTGGGCGAGTACTGCCGCTGGCGATGCCGATCCAGGGCGCCACTTCCAACGGTGGCGCGCAACGTGTCCCGCATCTGCCCGGACGTCCGCTGCCGCAGCACTTCATGTCCGTCGATGGCGGCGACTATGCGGCTGGTGTCCGAAAGATAAAGGGCGACATGGGGATGTCCGATGACGCGCTCATCGTGTCGCCGCACGGAACGACGACGCATATCGACGCCCTCGCACACGTCTGGCGATACGACACGCTCTACAACGGGCTGGCCGCCGACCGCATCCGCAGCTACGGCGCGACCCGATGCGGGATCGAACGACTCGGGGGCATCGTGACCCGGGGGTTGCTGCTCGACGTCGCCGGACACCTCGGCGTCGACTACGTACCCGCCGAGCGGACGATCGATGCCGAGCTGTTGCAGGAATGCGCGAAAACCGCTGGCGTGCAACCGCGCAGCGGCGATGTGGTGTTAGTGCGCACAGGTTGGCCCCGGGTGTACGCCGAGGATCCGGAAAGGTATCAGGGAGCGCAGCCGGGGCTGGCCTACTCGGCGGGGCGCTGGCTGGTCGACCAAGAGGTCGTCGCCATCGCCGCGGACAACGCGGCTGTGGGCGCGATCGACGCCGACGGCGGATTCCCGGGCACTCTCGACGAGGACATCCATCTGCTCACGCTCTGGGAGCACGGGGTGTACCTGCTGGAGATGCTCTGGCTCGAAGAACTGGCGGTTGCCGGGAGTGCGGAGTTCCTGTTCATCGCCGCTCCGTTGCAGATAGCGGGCGGAACCGCCAGCCCGCTCACTCCGCTGGCTGTTATCTAGTAGCGGATCTGCGTCAGGACTTTTCCAATCCACCCATCGTCAGCTTGATGTATTCCTCGGCGAGTTGGTCGGAAGACAGCCGCCCGGAAGGCGCGAACCAGCGGACCACAACCCAGATGGAGTCGCGAATGAAGCGATAGGTGATGCGCGGGTCGAGGTCGTCCCGAAAGAGGTCGAGCTCTACGCCCTCCTCGAGCACCTTGACCCACATGCGCCGGATATCGTTCTCCATTTTGGTCAGGTAGGCGAACCGGGGGAACTGCCTGAGGTATTCGCCCTCGTTCTGCAGGACGGTGATCGCGGCGCGGTGCGGCCCGAGCGAGGCGAACGCGGCGCGGATGAGTTCGCGCAACGTGGTCCCCGGGTTGTCGTTCTCGGCGATGATTTCCTTGTAGGTCGTCAGGAGGCCATCGAAGTACGACGAGAGGATGTCGTCCGCGATGGCCTCCTTCGACTCGAAGTGGTGGTACAGGCTGCCGGACAACACACCCGCGGCGGTGCCGATCTGGCGGACCGTCGTCGATCGGAATCCTTGTTCAGCGAACAGTTCCGCGGCGACCTCGAGCATTGCCTGACGGCGCTGGGAGAACGCCTCGCTCCGTTGTTCCTCGGGCTGTACGCGCGCTCGCGGGGATGCCTTCTTGGCGGCCGGTCGTCGTGCTGGAGTCATGGAATCAGTATGTCATTACCCAAGCGCTAGTTCAGATCCTGACTTGCCCATTGCAGCAGTGTTATCGCGGGTTCGCCGGATTCATCGGGCATTTCCACGTACTGCACGTGCACCGTCAGGCCGATGTGTAGGCCGGTCCCGTCGGGATCGCCCGCCCAACCGCCCGGAACGAGGATGTTATCGGCCTCGGCGAGCCTGACCAGCAGAACGGTATACGGCGTCTCGAACTGGGGGAGGAATCGTCGATGCGTCACCGTCCAGCTCGCCACGGTGCCGGATCCGCTCATCTGTGCCCAATCCCAATCGAACGAACCGCACTGCGGGCACAGCGCGCGTGGCGCGAAACGGTATGTGGCGCACCGAGAACAACGTTGTACGACCAGGCGGTGCTCGGCGAGTGCGGACCACCACGCGCTCGAGTCGCGATCGATATTCGGGCGCATCATCGGTCGGCTCGCAGAATCAGGGCCGAGCTCACGCCCGACACGTATCCCGGCTGCCCGGTACAGAGTGCGACCTCGGCGCCGGGAACTTGTAATGCGGCGGTGCCGCGCAATTGGAGCGCGGCCTCGATGACGTGGTTGAGGCCGTGGACGTAGCCCTCGGACAAATGTCCGCCGTGGGTATTGACCGGCAGTTGGCCACCCACCTTCGTATTGCCCGCGGCGACGAATTCCGGCGCGGAATGGCGGGGGACGAGTCGATAATCTTCGAGTTGCATGAGCACCAGGGGAGTGAAGGCGTCGTAGAGCTGGGCGATGTCGATATCCTCGGGTCCGAGCCCGGCATTGTCGTACAGTCGCGGGGCCAGGTCCGCGGCCGCGCTGATCGAATAATCCGTGCGTGCCCCGGAATACAGACTGTGGCCTCCGCCGGTGGCTGCCCCGCTGATGAGAATCGGCGGTGTGTCAAGATCACGAGCTCGCTCGGCGGTGGTCACCACCACGGCCACGGCGGCATCGGTTTCCAGGCAGCAATCGTAGAGGCGCAGCGGGTCGGATATCCACGGCGCGGCCAGGTAGGCGTCGAGCGTCAACGGGGTCCGCATCATCGCCCGGGGATTGTGGGATGCGTTGTCTCGCTGCGTGATCGCGACGGCGGCCAGATCCTCGGCCGTCGCACCGGAAGCGTCCATGTACGCCTGCGCGACGAGCGCGTACTGCTGCGGCGGCGCGAACAGGCCGTACGGCGTCTGGTACTGGAATTCGGTCAGCGCCGGGGCGGCCCGCCCGGTGCCGCCCATCCGGAATTCCGAGCGTGCGTTGAGCGCACGCCAGCACACCACGGTGTCGGCCTGCCCGGTGGCCACGGCCATGGCCGCCGCGCCCACGGTCGCCGCGGACATACTTCCACCGCCCACCAGGTCGAGCACGACGTGCGGGTCCGGAACCCCCACGCATGCGGCGACACTGGCGGCCGTCGCGGAGTCACCGACGCTGTGCGTGATGAATCCGTCGATGTCGGACGGCCGCAGGCCCGCGTCGTCCGCCGCCGCGGCGATGGCCCGCAGCGCCAATTCCAGGGTGCTCACACCCGAATTCTTCGAGTACGGCGTCCAGCCGATCCCGACGATCGCCGCGCGGTCGCGCAGAAAGTCGGACATCCCCACCTCCTAACCAAGCATTTGCTCAAACACTTTGCTCGAACCTGGTGCTCGAGTCAATGATCCGCGCTGAAGTGGGAGCCCGCATTGACGTGCCGGGGCCGGTCACCGTATCTTCATGACCAAGCACTTGCTCAAATCGAAGGGATGGCCGATGCGCGGGATCTACCTGCTCGAAGAGGTCTACTTCCACCCCATGACCTCGCGCGCTCCGCGGGATTACCTGCAGTGGCTGGTGGACTACAAGAAAGAAGACGAGGCGCGTGAGGACAGCGCGGCCGAACTGACCTCCGGCCTGTCGGTGCGGTCACGGGCGATCGACCTGATCGGCGCGTTCTACGCCATCGGAATTTCCGGTCACGAGCAGTTCAAAGCCGTGACGCTGTGGGACTGCCACGGCGGCTGGGACGGTGGTTGGCGGCAGATGCTGGACATCTACGACGGCGTCAAACCCGAGCTGTTCCTGTCCTCGATCGACGGGCTGCGGCACAAGGCGTTCTCTCGCCCCATGGGTGCGGTCGAGGGAACTCCCGACCTGCAGGACGTCCGCCGTGAGAAGTACACCGCCCCCTTCTTCCTGCACGAGATCGCGCACGTGCGTCCGGGCGCGGCGCTGGACTACCTCGCCGCGGTGCGTGAGGAGCGGGCGCCGATCCTCGCCGACCACGGCCATCGCCTCATCGGTCTGTACGAGGTCCTGCTGTCCGACAGCGAGGTCGTGACGTTCTGGGGAACCGATATGGACTCGCACATCGAAGTGCAGCGCGCCTACGACGCCGCCGTCGGCCTCGATGCCGGAGCCACTGCGGACCCGCGAATCCTGGACTGGCGCAAGACCTCTCGCCAGTACCTGGACGGTCCATGGCGGGAAACGCTGCTGGCCCCGTTCCCCGGCTCGGTGCTCGCACCCACCCAGCCCTGACCCGGAAAGGAATTCCCGTGCCCGCTTCCGAAGGCCGTCCGATGAAATTCTCGGCATTCCTGCTGTTCCACCGCCCGGACCGGCAGCGCAGCATCGCCGAGGTGTACGACTACAACGTCCGGGTAGCAGAGTTGTTGGAGGAGTTGGGGTTCGACGCCCTGTGGGTGTCCGAGCACCACTTCCGCGACTACGGCACCGTCCCCGACATCTTCACCATGCTCGGCTACCTGGCCGCGCGCACCGAGCGGATCCGGCTCGGTACCGGCGTGGTGGTGCTGCCGCTGCACAACCCGGTGCACGTGGCCGAGCAGGCCGCCCAGCTCGACGTGCTGTCAGGGGGCCGACTCGAGCTCGGCGTCGGGCGCGGCTACCAGAGCATCGAATTCGACGGCTTCGGGCAGGATCTGGGTGAGGCCCGCGACCGGTTCGACGAATCGCTGGACGTGATCACCGGACTCTGGACCAATCCGACCTTCCAGCACGAGGGCCGGTTCTACCGCACCGGCGAGGTCGACCTGAGCCCGCGGCCGCTGCAGACGCCGCACCCGCCGATCCACGTCGCCGCGGTGAGCCCGGAGACGGTCGAGCTCTATGCCCGTCGTGGCCTGCCGATTCTCGCGGATCCGGCGGCGCCGTTCCGCAAGGTGCGCACGGCGGCGGAGACCTGGCATCGCATCGCGCGGGAGGCCGGTCACGACACCGCCGATGTGGATCTGGTCGTGTCCCGTTCGGTGTGGCTGGCGCCGACGATCGAGCAGGCCAAGGCCGACCAGGCCGCATTCGAGAAGGCGTTCGACCGCGGCCGGATCTTCAACGAGAAGAGCGCGCCCATCGATACCAAGACCGGATCGGTGGCCAAAGGCTTCGAGTTCTGGGAGGGCCGATACCTCAAGGGCGGCACCGTCGATGCCGACTTCCGGTGGGAGCAGCTGGAGGTGATCGGCGATCCCGAGCGGGTGATCGGCCAGGTGGCGATGTTGCAGGAGTTCGGATTCAACCACCTGATGTGCGACTTCGGCAGTACCCGCCACATCCCGTTCGAGGATATGAAACGGGCGATCACCTTCTTCGCCAAGGAAGTCATTCCGGCGTTCCGGTGACGGGAGAAGAACTCATGCATCAGCTGACGGTCGCCGATGTCGTGCGCGAGCATCGGCGCAGCCGGGCACACGTCACCGCGCTGGTCGACGGCGAACACCGGTTCAACTACGCGCAGCTCGACGAGCGGTCGAATCGTCTGGCCAACGCCCTGGTCGCGGCCGGCGTGGGGCATGGCGGACGGGTGCTCTGGCTGGGCGTCAACTCGTTCCGCATCGTCGAGCTCCTGGTCGCCTGCGCCAAGATCGGCGCGGTACTGTGCCCGGCCAACTGGCGGCAGAGCAGCGAGGAACTGCGCTTCGTCCTGGAGGATCTGCGGCCTGCGGTGGTGGTGTGGGAAGCGGGACCGCTCGAGGCGGCGCTGGATCCGATTCGCGCGGACGCGCCGGGCCGGTGGGTGTGCCACAACGGGAACGGCCCGGACGACTACGAGTCCTGGCTGGCAGTGCATCCCGCTGATGATCCGGAATCGCCTGTGTCCGAGGAAGATCCGCTCCTGCTGTTGTACACCGCCGCGTTCGACGGCCACCCCAACGGAGCCCTCCTGGCCCAGCGGGCGTTGCTCGCCCACAGCATGATGCTCGGTGCGGTCAGACAGGTGGAGGAGGGATTCGTCTGCCTGGACTCCGGGCCGCTGTTCCACGTCGGAACCATGATGTTCGCGGTCACCACACTGGTGTTCGGCGGCACGAACGTCGTGCTGCCGACGTTCGACCCGGAACTGGCCTGCTTGCTCATCGAGCGCGAACGGTGTCAGGCCGCGGTGCTGTTTCCCGCGATGATCAGCCAGCTGGTCGAGGCGAACAGAGGTCGGCGTTTCGATCTGTCGAGCCTGCGGTTCGCCCCGGCCGACGACGACTGGAACTCGATGATCACCGTCGATACGAGTCCGTGGGGCCGATCGCTGGCCGGGTATGGGCAGACCGAAGTGGGCGGGATGCTGACCTACCACGCGCTGGGGCTGAATGGTGTCGGTGCCAGCGGGCGGCCCAGTCTCCTGGTGCAGGTCCGGCTCGTCGACCCGGACGACCACGAGGTGCCCGATGGTGAGATCGGCGAGATCGTGGCCCGCGGCCCGCATATTTTCAGCGGCTACTTCAATCGCCCCGAACTGACCACGGCCAAGCTCAGGGGCGGCTGGCACCACACCGGCGACCTCGGCCGCCGCGAAAGCGACGGCACGATCAGCTTTCTGGGTCCGAAGCTGCGGATGATCAAATCCGGCGGGGAGAACATCTACCCGGCCGAGGTGGAGCGCGCGCTTACCGGGCATCCCGATGTGTCCGGTGCGGCGGTCATCGGGCGACCGGATCCGGTGTGGGGGCAGAACGTGGTCGCGGTAGTGGTGCTCGAGCCGGGCTGCGAAGTGTCCGGAGACGACCTGATCGCGTACACGCGTGACCGCATCGCCTCCTACAAGAAACCCAAGGACGTGATCGTCGTCGAGGAGATACCGCGGCGAGGCTTCACACCCGACTACGACCTGCTCGATACCCGGTACGGCGGTGGCGGATATCCGGGCGGTCAGACGAATCAGCAAGGGTGACAACATGAATCGCTTTGCCAACTTCGGGCATGCGGTGCTGACGGCGCAACGCGACCGCGACCCCGACGGCACCGCTCTCACCTTCGCGGGGCGTGATCGGTTCAGCTACGCCGAACTCGACGCGCGGGTCAACCGGCGGGCACACGCTCTGATCGCCGCGGGGCTCGCTCCGGGGGAGCGGGTCGCCACCCTCCTCGACTCGCCCCTGGCGGTGGTGGAAGTCTATCTGGCCCAGGCGAAGTCGGGCATGGTGCTGATGGCGCTGAACCCGTATTGGGACCCGGATGTCCTCGCCGCGGTGGTCACGCGCGGTGGGGCGAGTGCCTTCGTGTACGGCGCTCGGTTCGACGAACTCGTCGCCCAGCTGCGGCCGAGACTTCCCGAGATCCGGCGCTGGATCCGCGTCGGCGGGCCTGGTACGGACGCCGTCGACCTGGACGATCTGACCGCGTTGGCGACCGAGGCGCCGCCGCAGATCGCTTGCGGCGGGGACGAATTGCTGGCGTTGTACTTCACGTCGGGATCGACGGGCCTGCCGAAGGCGGTGGCGCATACACATTCCAGCGCACTGGCCACCGCCGAGCGGCTGTGGCTCGATGTCCCCTTGGGACGCGGCGCCGTCGTCGGCACCGGGCCGATCATCTGGGGGATCGGATTCGTCGCGGTCGCGGCCCCCGCGCTCGCCGGGGGCGCCCGGCTCGCGTTGGAGGAGAGCTTCGGGCCGGATGCTTTTCTGGAATCCGTCCCACGAGAGCGGATTACGCACATCAGCGTCACCCCGAGCTTCTTCTCCGAGCTGCTGTCGACCGATGCCCATGCGTCGGCGGACCTGAGCTCGCTGCGCGTCGCGCTGCTGGGCGGCGAACCGCTGCTGCCTGCGATGCAGCAGCGAATCCGCCAGCGCTTCCCGCAGCTTGCGCTGTACGGCTACTTCGGGCAGACCGAGGCGCCCTACAGTGCGATCGCGCGACGCGACCTCGTGCCGGAAAACGTTGTGGGATGGGCACGTTCGGGCACCGCTGTGCGCGTGGTGGACCAGGACGGTCGCCGGGTCGTCGGGCAGTCCGGGGAGATCCAGATTTCGGGCCCGCACGTGATGACCGGCTACGACGGGCAGCCCGAGGCCACCGGCGGCGCGCTACGCGACGGCTGGTTCATCGGCGGTGACCTCGGCATCCTCGACGAACAGGGTCGACTGTCGGTACTCGGCCGGAAAACCGACGCAGTCCTGCGCGGCGGACGGTTCATCGCGCCGCTGCCGATCGAGGATGCGGCCACCGGGATCGAGGACGTCTCCGAAGCGGTCGTCATCGGTCTCCCGGCGGAGGCGTCCGAGCAGACGATGCTCCTGGTTGTCAGTCCGAAGCTCGGAACGAGCTTGGATCCGGACAAGGTATCCGGCGCGCTGGCGGATCGGCTTCCCGCAGACGATCTGCCCGACCTCGTCGTCATCGCCGACAGCATGCCGCACGCCGACGACGGATCCGGGGGACGGGGAAAGCTGCTGCGCCGTGAGGTGCGTCAACGGTGGGGTCACCTGGTGGAACAAGCCCCCGAGCAGAGGAGCCGGATATGACCGCACTCGACACCGTCGTCGATTTTCCGCACTACATCGATGGTGAGTTCCGCGAAGCCCACGCCGGGGGGTGGATCGACAGCGTCAACCCCGCGACCGGCCGCACCTGGGCGCGCATCCCGGCGGGCGCTGCCGCCGACATCGACGCGGCCGTATCCGCCGCACACCGAGCCGCGCGGGCCTGGCGCAACCGCACTGCCGCGGACCGAGCCGGGGTACTGCGCCGGCTGGCGGTGGTCGTACGAGATCACGCCGAGGAGTTGTGGCGCGTCGAGTCGACCGACAACGGGCGGGCGGTCGCCGAGACGCGGCCCGCCGTCCTGGGCGCGGCGATGCAGATCGAATTCCACGCCGGACTCGCCGAGACCATCACCGGGCAGACGGTGTCGCTGGCGCCCTCGGCGCTGACGTATTCGGCTCTGGAGCCGTACGGCGTTGTGGGCGTGATCATTCCGTGGAATGCCCCGCTGGCGATGTTCCTGGCGAAGGTCTCCGCGGCGCTGGCGGCCGGCAACGGCGTGGTGGTCAAACCGCCGGAGCGAGCGTCGGTTTCGATCCTCATCGTGGCCCGGCTGCTCGAGGACGCAGGTATCCCGCCCGGGCTGGTCAATATCGTCTGCGGCGAGGGAGCGGCGGCGGGCGAGGCTCTGGTCGACCATCCGGATGTGGCGAAAGTCGGTTTCACCGGGTCGACCGCGACGGGCCGCCGGATCACCGCCCGTTCGACCGGCAATATGAAGGCGCTGAGCCTGGAACTCGGCGGCAAGTCGCCCAATATCGTCTTCGCGGACGCCGATCTCGATGCCGCCGCCGCTGGTGTGGCCGCCGGTATCTTCACCGGCAGTGCCGGGCAGGCCTGTATCGCGGGATCTCGAATCCTGGTGCAGGACAGTATCTTCGATGATCTCCTCGAACGGGTCCGCGATATCGCGGGGCAGATCGTGCTGGGCGATCCGCTGGATTCCTCGACCGGTATGGGGCCATTGGCCTTCGACCAGCAGTACGCGAAGGTGTGTGACTACCTCGATCTCGGGGTGGCAGAAGGTGCCCGGCGGGTGTTCGGCGGACGCACCGCGCCCGAGTTGTTCCAAGCCGATAATCCGTTGCGCAACGGGTATTTCGTGGAGCCGACTCTGTTCGCGACCGAGGACAACGGATTGCGGATCTGCCAGGAGGAGATCTTCGGTCCCGTAGCCGTCGCCGTTCCGTTCTCCTCGGACGAGCAGGCCGTGGAGCTGGCAAACGGAACCGCTTATGGTCTGGCAGCAGGGGTTTGGAGCCGGGATCTCGGGCGGGTGCACCGCATGGCCGGGGCCTTGCGCGCCGGTACGGTATGGGTCAACACATACCGGCGGCTGCACTGGGCGCTGCCGTTCGGCGGCCACAAGCAGAGCGGCAACGGAGTATCCAACGGCCCGCACGCTCTGCACGAATGGCTCGAACACAAGAGTGTGTGGATCGAACACGGGGTATGAGGGGCGCTCCGGTGGGAGGCGGGCACGGGTTAGCGTTGGATAGCGCACCGGCCCGGTGCCGCTGATGCGACAACAGAACTCGACAGGAGTGCCCATGTCCGGCCCGGCCAAGCGACGGGGATCCGTTCGTGAGCTACACCGTGAACTGACGCGGGAACGGCTCGCGGAAGGCGCGGTGGAATGCTTCGCGGCCAAGGGATATGTCGCGACGACGATCGATGACATCACCGCCACAGCCGGTACCACTCGGGCGACCTTCTATCTACATTTCAAGTCGAAGGCCGAGGTCGCGCTGGAGGTGCTGCGGCGGCTGGGCGAGCAGTTCGACCCCATCTACGCCGAGTTGTTCGAGCTCGCACCCGCCCCGCGTCGCGACAAGATCCAGACCTGGCTCGGCCACACCATCGATATCTGGGAGAGCACGCATGCGGCGTTTGCCGCGCTGGGGGAGGCCGGGGCCGTCGAGGCTGCGGTGCGTGAGCAGCAGCAGGCCAGCTTCGATCAGGACATCGAGCTGCTGACCGCCGCCTTGGAGAAGAACGCCAAGTGGACGCATCTGCAGGCGCGGGCACGGGCGACCGTGCTGTTCAGCCAACTGCAGCAGTTGTTCCTGCGATGGTCGACGCACGGCTGGGACGTCGACCGCCCCGAACTGCTCGAAGTGCTCACCGACATGTGGTGTGCGGCGTTGAAAGTGCGTTCCAGCAGGTCCTAGCGAGCCTGGTAGTGCAATTAGAAGACTCAGAGTCCATTGACTAATCTCAGTGACTACGGTTACATCGGGAGTGTCGGTTCTATGGATGTGAGAAAGCTCATGACTGCGATGCTCTCGATCGACAACGTTGTTGCCGAGGATTCGAACTTTGCCGGGATGCCACCGGTGTCGCCGGGAAAGCGGCCGCGGATCGTGGCCGCCGCGATCGGCGATGACGACATCGTGCCCGCTGTTCTCCGCACGGCTCTGGGCCTGGCCGCCCCGATGAGCGAGGAGGTCTGCGGGCTGTTGGTTTGTTTCCGATCCTCGGCCGGACAATCGCCGGCCGAGGAGTTCGAGCGCCGGATCGGCTCGATCGCCGCAGGGCCCGCTGGGCTCCCGGTAGGCCTGATCGGCGTGGGCGCCGACGTCTCGGCCGTGTCGAGCCAACTGGCGTGGATGTGCGCCGCCGCGCGTGACCTCGGATGTCGCCCTGTCGGCCCGGGCCTGTGGGTGGATCCCGCCGATATCAGCCTGGAAGCCAACGGATGTGACTGGTCCGACGTCACCGTCGCTGCCGATCTGAGCCGACTGGTGAACAAGCTCCGCGTGCTGGCGGGGGCCCGCCACACGCTTCACTTCCGCAACTGATCGTTCGGCGCGTGTCGGGGATCCCGGCTCGCGCCGATCCGGCCGACGCCCCGCGCACTACGTGAATCGCCCATCCCGACAACGACGTCGGGCGACAACGAAGTCGGGCGAACGGGGCGTCGTCGGCCGAAAATTGAACAAGCGTTAGAGCAAAGGGGCTACGGTTGAAATTCTCGATGATCTTCGAGGCGCAGGTTGCTGATCCCACGCCGGAGCGGGAGCGTGAGATCTACCTGCAGTCGGTGGAACAGGCCATCTACGCCGAAGAGATGGGCTTCGACGGAATCTGGGCCGTGGAACACCATGGGCTGGAACACTATTCACACATGACTGCCCCCGAGCTGTTCCTGGCGACAGTGGCGGCCAAGACGCACCGAATCCGGCTCGGGCACGGCGCGGTGTGCATGCCGTTCAACTACAACTTCCCGACGCGGGTGGCGGAACGGGCCGCGTTTCTGGATGTGCTCAGCGGCGGGCGAGTGAATCTCGGTGCGGCCCGGGGTGGTACCAAGCAGGAAGCGGCGCTATGCAACGTCGATACCGATCGCACGGCCGCCGAGGTGGAGGAGGCGCTGCGGATCATCGGATCTGCTTGGCGCGCAGACGATTTCGAATGGCACGGCAAGCTGCTCGACCTGCAGGCGCCGAAAGGTAATGCGCCCCTGCGGATTTTGCCCCGCCCGATCCAGCGTCCGCACCCGCCCCTGTACCTGGCGAGCACGAAGCCGGACACTGTGGTGCGTTCTGCCGAACTGGGAGTCGGGGCTCTGATCTTCGGATTCGCCGGACTGGACAGCGTCGAGCATCAGCACAAGCTGTACCGGGATCGGATCGCCACCCGCACCGGCGATGATCTGGTGTCCGACGTCGTGAACGACCAGTTCGTCGCGCTGTGTCCGACGATCGTGCTCGACGACGGCCAGAGGGCGAAGGAGGTCGGCGCTCGTGGGCAGCGTTTCTTCGGTGAGTCCATCGGCTACTGGCACCTGGGTGGCGAACGCCCGCCGAGCGGGGCCACCCGGGACGAGGACAACGTCGCGTTCATGCGCCGGCAGGCCGACGAACGCGCCAACGCGTTCGACCGCGGTGAACTGCCGCAGTACGCCGAACGGTCGCTGGCGTATGCGAATTTCAATATTGATCACGCCTACGGCACCGCCCAGACCGCGATCGACTACGTGACCGAGCTCGAGCGGATCGGCGTCGACGAAGTGCTCTGCCTGATTCAGATGGGCACCGTGTCACAGCTGGATGCCATGGAGACGATCCGCCAGTGGGGGCACACGGTCATCCCGCACTTCCGTGCCGAGCGGGCCGCGCGGAACGAGGAGTCCTGATGCGGCTCGAAGGTCGTGTCGCACTGATCACCGGTGGCGCTCAGGGGCAAGGTGCCGCCGAGGCGGCGGCATTCATCGACGAGGGCGCGCGGGTGGTGATCGCCGATGTCTCGGTTGATCAGGGGCGGTCCACCGCGGCGGATCTGGGGCCGCAGGCCGAGTTCGCCGAATTGGACGTCACGAATGAAGACGCTTGGGACACCGTCGTATCGAGAATCGCGAAACAGTATGGGCGCCTGGATATTCTGGTCAACAACGCGGCGCTGTACCGGGTCTGCCCGTTGCTCGAGGAGACGGTGGCGCAGCTCGATCGATTGTTGGCGGTGAATCTGCGCGGTCCGTTCCTGGGTATCCGCGCGGTGGCTCCGCAGATGGCCGCGGGCGGGGGTGGGGCGATCGTCAATGTCTCGTCGACGGCCGGTCTGCTCGGTTACCCGTCGCACACCTCCTACGGGCTCACCAAATGGGCGCTTCGCGGACTGACCAGGATCGCCGCAGCGGAGTTGGCGGACAAGGGCATTCGCGTCAATTGCTTGATTCCGGGGGCGATCGAAGGGCCCATGCTGACGAGTGCGGTGCGGGACGAGGAATTCGCCCAACCCGAAGCTTGGTCCGGCACGCCACTGGCGAGGGCCGGTCGGCCCACCGAGGTGGCCGCAGCAGCGGTCTTTCTGGCAAGCCCGGATTCGTCCTACATGACCGGTGCGGACCTGGTCGTCGACGGCGGCGCCACCGCGACCGGCTGACACACATTTCAGGAGGTAGACATGGACCCGGAATTCGTCGATTTTCTCGCGACGTTTCCACCGTTGAATTTCGCCGATCCAGCCGCACAACGTCTGGCCGACGCCCAGGCTCCTCGGCCCGAGTCGCAACTGCCAGCTGGGGTCACGCGAACGGACGAGGAGATTACAGGCGTCGACGGGCATCAGGTGCCGATCGCCGTCTATCGCGACGAGGATGTCGGCCCGGATGGCGGAATCGTCGTGTGGATACACGGCGGCGGCTTCGTGCTCGGCGATCCGGAGCTCGAGGAGTCCTTCTGTGCTCTGCTGGCTCGTAAGCTTTCGACCGTGGTCGTTGCGGTGACCTATCGCTTCGCACCCGAACATCCGTATCCGGCAGGGTTGGACGATTGCTATTGCGCCGTAACACATCTCGCCGCACTGTCTGGAGTCCGCTATCCCTCGGGGCCGCTGATCGTGGCAGGCGCGAGCGCGGGCGCCGCCTTGGCAGCCGGTGTCGTATTGCGGTCGCGGGATTCGCAGGGCCCCGGCATCGATGGCCAGGTTCTGCTGATGCCGTTCATCGACGCGACGTTGTCCCAGCCGTCGATTCGCACCCTCGCCGAGGCGCCGGTGTTCGATTCCCGCGATGCCCGCCTGTGCTGGAATCACTACCTCGGCCCGCTCGCCGCCGACCCGCCGGAATACGCCTCACCGGCGGTGGCGGCCGACCTGACCGATCTGCCACCGGCGTACATCTTGGCCGCAGGCGAGGACTGCCTGCGCGACGAGGCGATCGACTACGCACTCCGCCTGCAGGACTCGGGCGTGCCGACCGAACTGCACCTGGTGCCGTCGGTACCGCACGGGTTCAACGGCCTGCTGCCGGGAGCCACTGCCAGTCGGCGCGCCCGGCACAATCTGGAAGAGGCGATGGGCGCCATGCTCGGCCGGACGGTTCGCGTCGCCAACCACGCACGCTGATTTGGGCGGTGGCTCGAACAGCCTATCTCCCAGGCAACCTTCGAACACCACGACAAAGCAAGCGATTGCTCAAATAGTGTTCACTGTGGGAGTCTGATTCTGGCGTTCAGCGAGCCGCCAGGAAAGTTCTCGAGCGGCAATTACGTGAGGAGAAGTCGTGACCAGCGCACATACTTCCGGTGTCGTGCCCGACGAGGGTGAAGTCGTCACCTACGAGCGGCGCGGCCCCATCGCCGTGGTCACGATGAACCGGCCGGACTACCGCAACGCGCAGAACTCGGTGATGACCTACGCGTTGGATGCGGCCTTCACGCGTGCGGTCGAGGACGGCGAGGTGCAGGTGATCGTGTTGGCGGGCAACGGAGAACACTTCAGCGCAGGGCACGATATCGGCACCCCGGGCCGCGACCATCACGTGCGGTACGAGAACAAGGCCGCGTTGTGGTGGGACCACCTCGACCGCCCCGGCGGCGACCAGCGGTACGCCCGCGAACTCGAGGTGTATCTCGGCATGTGCCGCCGCTGGCGGGAGATCCCCAAGCCGACGATCGCGATGGTGCACGGCGCGTGTATCGCCGGTGGGCTGATGCTGGCCTGGGTCTGCGATCTGATCGTCGCCTCCGAGGATGCGTTCTTCTCTGATCCCGTTGTGCGCATGGGTATTCCGGGTGTGGAGTACTTCGCCCACCCCTGGGTGCTCGGACCGCGGCGGGCCAAGGAAGTGTTGTACACCGGTGAGCGCTTCAGCGCGGCGCAGGCACACGAGTGGGGCATGGTCAACCGGGTCGTGCCGCGAGAGGCGCTCGCAACCGAGACCTTCGCCCTCGCCGAAAAGATCTGCACCATGCCGCAATTCGGGTTGGCGCTGACGAAAAAGGCCGTCAATCAATGTGAGGACCAGATGGGCCTGCGCGCGGGGATGGATTCGGTCTTCGGACTGCATCACTTCGCGCACGCGCACAACGCCGAGGTCGGCGCCGATTCGCTCGGCGGGATGAACGCCAAGTCGATGAAGACCACCGCCACCCCATCGATTGTGTCCGACGGAGGCACTCGCTAGCCCTCTGTGACCTACTCGAGCTGCCTCTTGGCCTGACGCGGGCGCCGCAGAGAACGTTGGAGTCCCGCGCCATCATTGGCTTCCTCCAGGGGGCAAGGTGTTTCGCCTTGCCACCCTGTCGGACCACGAGATCAGGTCATACAAGATCCCGCACACGCTGCGCGGGCGAGTCTTCCACTCGTTATTTGCCGCTGTAAACGGGGAACACGCTGTGTTCGCCGTAGTCCTGGGCCTGCATATTTCGCAGCATGTCCATGTCGTTGTCGGCGATCTCGAAGTCGACCTCGGCGTTGCTGCGCATGTGCTCGGGATTGGCGGTCTTCGGCAGGGACACTGCCCCGAGTTGGAGGGTGTAGCGGATGCAGAGCTGCGGAACGGTCACCTCGTACCGGTCGGCCATCGCTCGGATATCCGGGTTCTGCAGGATCGCCCCGTGTGCGATGGGTGAATATGCCTCCAGGAGGATGTTCTTGTTCTCGCAGTAGGCGACGAGTTCGGTCGGGGTGTTGCCCGCGTGGATGAGTAGTTGGTTCACCTGCGGTGTGATGGTGCAGGCCTGGAGAATGTTCTCGAGGTCGTGCTCCTGGAAGTTGGAGACACCGATCGAACGGAGTTTGCCTGCCTGATAAGCGTCTTCCAACGCACGCCATGCCTCGCGGTTGCCCTCGGCGTAGTCGCCTCCGCGGAAGTCGTTCCAGGGCTGGGGGCTATGGATCAGCATCAGGTCGATGTGGTCGAGCCCCAGCGTGGCCAGCGACGTGTCGATCGCGGCGGCGGCGCGGTCGTAGTTCTTGATCTCGGCTGCGAGTTTGGTGGACAAGAACAGTTGGTCGCGCGAGACGCCACTGGTGCGGACCCCTTCGCCGACGCCGCGCTCGTTGCCGTAAGCCTGTGCGGTGTCGATGTTGCGGTAGCCGATCGAGATTGCCTGGGTCACTGCGTCCGCAGCCTTGTCGTCGTCGATGAACCAAGTGCCCAAGCCCAGCTTCGGGATGTGCACCCCGTTCGACAGCGCGTACGTCTCTTCCAGGATCATGATTTCCGTACTCCTTCGCTTCGAGTGTTTTGCGTAGGTGGCGACGGTCGTCGGCTCTCGGTGGCGGGGTCCTTCATCGGCCGCCGACACGAGGTAGTCCTCGCCGATCCCTTGCCGAACCTGTGGAACAATCGCACTGAATGTGTCTTCCGGAGCTGCTGGTGATCCTTACCTGAACAACATCGATCATCCCAGGTCAGAAGGCACTTTACCTATTTCGACATGCCTCCGCTTTGGACGGCGTCGGTCGGGGCAAGGTCGCGGCCGTCAGACGCCGGTATTCGGTTCGACTACATCTCCTGGAAGGCAGGCTGCCGTGACCCCCACCACGCCCTCGTTCTTCGAGGCGCAACTTCCCGCCCTCTTGAGCAGCCGAAGAGACGCACCGGCATTTTGGATGCTCGACCTGCTGTGGATTCCGCTGCTGGAGGCCCATCAAACCGGGGGTCTTTTTTCGGTCACCGAGCAGTTGATGCCGAAAGACTCTGGCGCACATACCAAGCACGTGCACAACGTCGACGAGTGGTTTTACGTCCTCGACGGCACTGTCGATTTCGAACTCGAGGGCGAAACGTCGTCGGGGCAGGATGGCGCCTCGCTGTGGATTCCTCGGGGTACCGTGCACAGTTTCAACGTCACGAGCGATGTCTGCCATGTCCTCAACGGCTATACCCCGGGCGGATTCGAGCAAGTGATCAAGGGGCTCGCGAGGCCGGCACCGAAGCGTGAGCTTCCCCCGAGAACTGCGGAGCCATCGCCAGGAGACATTGCGGCAGCACAGTTTCTGTTCAGCAACTACTGGACCGCACGAGCCGAGGACCCCTGGGCGAAATTCTTTGCCCGTTGATCCCGCGCTCGGCGTACCGAACCCTTTCGATTCCTCGTCGAAATTACGGTGGATCGAGACTCAGACGGAGTAGCCGCCGTCGATGTCGAGCATCTGGCCGGTGATGAAATCGGCTCGGTCCGAGGCGAGGAATGCGACGGCTTCGGCGATATCGTCGGCATCGCCGAAGCGGCGCAACGGGATATTGCGGCGGGTGATCTCCAACGCGGTGTCGTCGAGGTCGCCGGAGGCGATCAGCCGTGCGGCCATGCCGTCGGTGAGCATGCCGGGTCCGACGCAGTTGAGGCGCACGCCGAAGCGTCCCTCCTCGGCCGCGAATGCCCGGACGACCGCTTCCACTGCGCCCTTCGTGCCACTGGACAGGCCGTCGCGCACCGGGAATCGGCGAGTCGCGGCGGTGGTCACCGCGACGACCGAGCCCTTCGATTCACGCAGGAGCGGCAGGGTGGCGTGCATGAGGTCGAAGAACGCGGCGGCGTCGGCTTCCAGCTGCTCCCGGTACTCCCTCGGCGAGACCTTGCTCAGATGCACCATCGGGACGTGGGGACCGGCCGCGTAGACGACCGTGTGCAGCCCGCCGAACTGTTCGGCCACCTGGGTGACAACCCGGGGGAGGGCTTCGGGGTCGGTGAGGTCCAGTTGGGCCGCGAGGCATGAGCGGCCTTGCTGCGCAGCGAATTTCGACAGATCGTCGGCGGCGGTGCGATTGCTTCGATAAGTGAACGCGATGTCGCTGCCGCGCTGGGCGAGCATGCGCACCACCGCCGCCCCGATGCCTCCGGTCCCGCCGGCCACGAGCGCGGCTCCGGTTCGTGTGTGGAAATCCTCGATCACAAGCTGCTCCTATATTTGACCAAGCTCTTGCTTGGTAACTGTAGCAGCGAACGAACCGAGTGCGGATTCTGCGAGCTCGGGGAGGTTGCGGGACCCCGGTTATTGACTGGTACTGTGCCGACTGTCACACTTGAGCGAGCGCTTGGTTAAAGGATGGTTGTATGAATGAGATGGCTCGTCCGGCGATGAAGTTCGGTGTCTTCCTCGGTCCGGAGCACGATCCGGGTAACAACCCGACCTGGGACCTGGAACGGGATCTGCAGCTGATCGAGCATCTCGATCGAATCGGTTTCGACGAGGCGTTCATCGGCGAACACCACTCCAGTGGTTGGGAGATCATCTCCAGCCCTGAGCTTTTCATCGCCGCGGCGGCACAGCGGACGAAGAACATCAAGCTCGCCACCGGGGTGATCTCGCTGCCGTATCACCACCCGTTGATGGTGGCCGAACGCATCACGCTGCTCGATCACCTGACCCGAGGCCGCCTCGTGGTCGGCGTCGGTCCTGGCGCGCTGCCCTCGGACGCGGCGATGATGGGGCTGGACTACACGTCCTTGCGCGAGCGGATGGAGGAGTCCCTCGAAGCGATTCTCGCGTTGTTCACCCAGGACGGCGTCGTGGACCGCAAGACCGACTGGTTCGAACTGCGCCAGGCCCAGCTGCAGATGCTGCCGTACACCCGTCCGCACCCGGAAATCGCTGTAACCGCAGTGGTTTCGCCCGCGGGCGCCAATCTGGCCGGGAAGTACGGCCTGCCCATGCTCGCACTCGCCGCCGCGTCGCCCGCGGGCAGCAAAGTCCTTGCCTCGCACTGGGATATGTATCGCGAGCAGCTTGCCAAGTGCGGTTTTCCCGAGCCTTCTCGCGCCGACTGGCGGCTGGTGAGCTGCGTGCATGTCGCGCCGACACGCGCCGAAGCGGAGCGTCAGGTCGCCTACGGTATCGACAAGGCCGCGAAGTATGCCCTGCGCGACGCCAGCTTCTTGAAGGCGGTCTACGACACGTCCGGATTGGCTCCGGGTGCACCGTGGCTGGACGTCTTCCGCGCCTCTCAGCTCGGCGTGGTCGGTAGCCCCGAGGACGTGATCGAGCACATCGAGTACATGCAGGAGTTGTCCGGCGGCTACGGAACCCATCTCATCCGCGTCCTGGACTGGGCGAACCCGCGCGACACCCAGGACTCGTACGAATTGTTCGCCCGCGAGGTCGCGCCGCACTTCCAGGGTTCGGCGGCCCGCCGGGTGGAGAACTGGAACACCTTCTCCTCCTCCGAGGGAGATTTCCAGAAGGCGCTCAAAGCCGCCAATACCCGTGCGCAGCAACGCTACGAGCGCAGCCGCGACGCGTCTGCCTGATTCCGAACATTCGCAGTTTCGAGCAGTGTTGGTGCGACTTCGGAAATTTCGAATGCGCAAGCAGTGACCGTCGGTGAGGCGCTGTAGAGCCGCGCTTCACCGACCTCACAATTCTCTCAACGCAATACAGGAGGTTCCGCCATGGTGGCAGACCTGTCCTCAACGAACGAATCGGAACTTCCGAGCGTGCGTCCGTACGACTTCGCCGCCGAAGACTTCGATGTCACATCCGCTCGTCATGTCGCCGATCCGTTCGACTTCTATCGTCGACTGCGCACGCAGGAGCCGGTCTTTCGTAGCGAGGAGCTGGAATCGCACGTCCTGTCCCGCTACTCCGATGTGCGATCGGTCTTCCTCTCCCACGACAAGTTCTCGTCGATCGGAAGCCTCACGGCGGCAACGCATATCGACCCGGATGTCGAGCAGTTCCTCGTCGACAACAATGCCACCCTCGCGACATTCCTCGCGAACGTCGACCAACCGCTGCACAAGCGACTTCGGCGCAGCGTGTCCAGATCGTTCTCGCCCCGGTCCATGTCCCGCATCGGGCCGGAGATCCGGGCATTGGCCATCGAACTGATCGAAGAGTTGAAGCCTGCCGGGCGCGCCGACCTGGTCGCGGATTTCGCCGCGGTGCTGCCCGCTCGAGTGACCTCGAGCTTCCTCGGCATTCCCATAGAGGACACGGTCCAGGTGCAGCAATGGGTGGATGACTGGTTCGCGCTGTTCTTCACTCCGATGCCGGTGGAACAGCAACATCTTCGGGCCGCGGGATACGTGAAGTATTCGCACTACATGCACGGTCTCCTGGCCGCGCGCCGTGCCGAGCCGCGCGAAGACTTCATGAGCGAGACCATCGCCGCGGTGGCGGACGGGGGAGCGGAACTGTCCGACCAGGAAATCGTGGACGTAATGACCGCGATCAGCTTGGGCGGCAACGATACGACCGGAAACCAGATCGCAGGTCTGATGTATCGACTGCTCGCCGTGCCTGGCGCATGGGACCGCGTTGTAGCCGATCCGAGCCTGCATGCGAACGCTGTCGAGGAATCGATCAGGTTGGATTCCGCAGGGCTCGGCGGCTTTCGTGTCGCGAACGAAGATATCGAAGTCGCGGGCCGACCCATCCCCGCGGGATCGCGAATTTTCCTTTCGCAGGATTCGGCGAATCACGATGAAACGGTATTCGAGGATCCTGACGCATATGTCGTCGATCGACCGAATGCCGGGGACAACATCGGATTCGGCGTCGGAATCCACCACTGCCTCGGCGCGCCACTGGCACGACTGGAGCTCAGGATCGTGCTCGAGGCGCTCGCCTCGAATCTGCCATCGATGCGGCTGGTGGATGATTCACAGCGCACGTACCGTTCGAGCGTCGTCCAGCGAGCGATGGAATCTCTTCCTGTCGAGTGGAGCTGATAGAATGCCGGTGGGACGATCTGGCTCGCTGCCGGGCAGCGTGACTCAGCAGTTACCGGAAAGCCTTCCCGGGCTCTTTGCCCGAGTATCGGCAGAACTCTATGCCGTTGCGGGACAGGGTATTCCGGACTTCTCGCTCGCCGCCGGGAGATGCACACGCTATACCGAGCTCGGGAAGTATTCGTTCTCGCGGCATCCTCGACATCGCGGCAGCGACAGCCGGACCGGTGGGCGCGTACCGGGTAGGCCGCTAATGCTGTGCGCCGCAACGGTGGTACGGACGGACGTTCATCGCGCCATCGGTCGAGTCCTCGGTCATTCCGGCGGGCGTAGTGCTGTCCCGGAGGTGGTACTGGTCGGAGTCTTCTGCCGGTGCCGGGGGACCGGTGCTCGCACGTGTCGTTGCGGAGGCTTCCGACGTCGGCGGCGCAGCTGGGAGTGACGGTTGCGCCGTCGGAACTTATGGATCTGCATGCGCGGGATTGGACGGCAACTGGTCGTCTCTTGGGCCTGATAGGTGCTTACCGACGATTGCGTTCGAGCGCAATGTAATTCGAGCGGATGCTCGACAAAAGACCAAAAACCAAGCGTTTGGTCAATAAAATACGATCAGTCGCTTCGCACGATCGAGTGCGGTGACCTGACCGCCGGGATGGTGCGCATGACTGTCGATTCTCCCAATGCAACAGGCTGGACTATCCGGCGTGTGGCTACCCTGATCCTGCTTGCCGGGATCGGCGAGTTGGCCATTTTCGTGTTCTCGGCGGTTTCCACCGCACTACCGATATTGAGACGGGATTTCCCGGACCGGCCTGTGGAGTGGGTGATCAGCGCTCAATCCCTCGTGGGCGGCGTGCTGGCGCCGTTGCTGGGCAAGCTGGCGGATCGGTACGGCAAGAAGCGGATGCTGGTGGTCGCGGGTTCGCTCATCGCACTGGGCGGACTGCTGTGCGCGCTGCCCGCGCCGTTTCCGGTGCTGTTGCTGGGACGGTCACTACAGGGCCTTATCGTTGCCGTCGTCTTTCTGTCGTATTCGCTACTGCGGGATATCTTTCCGCGCAGACTGGTGCCGGTTGCGGCGAGCGTTTCGGTCACCGGCATGGGCGTGATGACCATCCTGCAACCAATTCTCACGGGCTGGCTGATCGATCAATTCGGCTGGCATGCGGTGTTCTGGTTCCTGCTGGCTTATTCCGCACTGTTCACCCTTGCCATCGCCGCGGTGGTACCGGAGTCCGCGGTGCGCAGCCGCGGCCACATCGACTGGACGGGCGCGGCACTGCTCGGGTTCGGTTTGGGCCTTCTGCTGCTCGTCATCGGCCGCGGCTCGACCTGGGGATGGGTGTCGGGCCGCACGGCAGGATTGCTGGCGGCAGCGGCGGTGCTGCTCGTGAGTTGGGTGGTGCGTAGTCGCCGAATTTCCCAACCACTCGTCGATATTCGGCTGCTCGGATCCCGGTCTGTGGCTCTCTCGATTGTGTCGGCGGGACTCATCTCCGCTGCCTGCGCCCTCATGCTGACCCTCATCCCGTTCCTGGTCATGGCACCTCGCTCGGTCGGCGGCACATATGGATTCGGTAGCAGTGCGACCGGGGTAGCCCGATACACCGCGCCGATCGGGATCTGCCTGCTCGTGTTCGGTTTCGTCGCCGGGCGCGTAATCCGCGCGGTGGGACCACGCCTGCCGATGGCTGCCGGTGCGTTTCTCGTCGCCGTGGGTTTGATCGGTGTGGCGATGTGGCACGACCAGCCATGGCAGGTCGTCGTTTTCGTGGTTGTGTATGGCGCGGGTCAAGGTACGGCGTACGGTTCCGCGCCGAACTTGATCATTCGTTCGGTTCCCCCGGAACAGCAGGCTGTCACATCGAGCCTGATGGAGTCCGCTAAGGGCCTGGGGCCCGCGATCGCGACGCAGGCCGTCTTCGCCGTGCTGGCAGCGACAGCGTTGAGCACCTCCGGAAAGTCCATCGTGTACTCGGGTTTCGGGCTCTCGCTCGGGTTCGGAATCGGCGCGGTCATCGCCGTGGTGAGTTGCCTTGCTGCGGTGTTCTTGAAAGCGCAGCGAGACATGACGGACTTGGAATCGTCGGCGACGGAGATGGTGTGACCGCCACGGCGGTGGAGTCGGCCCGCACGGATATCGCTGCGGCACGGTTGATTCCCGGTCTTCGAGCCGTTACCTGGACGCCGCCGCGTGAGCGAACGGAGCTTGCGCGGGCATCGGAAGAATTCGTATCCCGCTGTCGGTCAAGGCATTCCGGACTGCTCGGTCGCCACCGGGGAGGTGCACGCATTCGATACCGAGATCGCCGAGGATCAGTGCCGCATCGAGGTACTGGCGCCGGTTGGCCGGATGGGGGATCACCTCGTCGGAGGTCGAGTCGGATTCGCCTGCGCGAGGGCATGATGCGGCGATCAAGGAGTGCAGGCCGCGCTCGCCGCGGAGATAGACGACCACACCCGCTCCCGACTCGGCGACCTCGCGAAGCGCTCGATGCAAACGGTCACCGCAGTCGCACCGTTGTGCGAGCAGCGCATCGCCCGCCAGGCACTCGATGTGTATCCGTGTGGTCGGCACCGTTTCACGGACGTCCCCGACGACGAGCGCCAGGTGCTCGACATCACCGATTCGGTAGCCGTGCGCCTGAAAGGTCCCGTATCGCGTGGGCAGCCGGCAGGAGGGCGCCGAGACCATCGCGGCGGTCCGCCGCCGGTATTCGGCGAGTTGATCGATGGTGACGACGGGCAGTCGCAGACCGGCGGCGATGTCGAGTAACTGCGCCCGGTCGGGCAAAGTGCCGTCGTTCGCAAGGATTTCGCACATGACCGCGACGGGGCGCAGTTCGGCGATCCTGCAAAGATCGACCGCCGCTTCGGCGCGTCCGCGTGATTCGAGCAGGCCGTTGTCGTGCGCCAGCGTCGGCACGATGTGGCCGGGGCGGGTGAGGTCTGTGGCGATCGTGGTCGGCTCCGCCAGTAGTCGCGCGGTGTGCGCCCTGTCGTGTGCCGAAATGCCTGTGGTGATACCGGTTTTCGCATCGACGGCCACTGCGAATGACGGGCGCCCGTTGTCGGCATCGGCCAGCGGTGGGAGCCCGAGTTCGTTGGCGCGGTCCCGCGTGAGAGCGACCTGGATGAATCCGCACGTCCGTCTGATGACGGACGAAAGTCTTGCGGCAGTGGCGAATTCGGCGGCCAGGACCAGCGTGCCGATACATTCGGAAGAAGCCTGTTCGTCGACGATGATGACGTCGCGGCCCGCGGATAGGGTCGCGGCCGCGGCTTCGACGTCGTCACGCGCGGGTGCTCCGGTCGCCGACCGGGCATGCTCACTGTTTCTCACAACGCCTCCGCCATGTACTGCGCGACTGTGGCCGCGTTCTGTCAGCTCTCTGGCCAGCGTAGATCGCCACACTATATTTGAGCAAGCGTTTGGTTTAGGCTGAAGTCGGAAGTGTTGCCGAACGATAGTGAGGGCAGGGCCGATGAACCCCGCAGAGCGCAAACCATTCCGTTTCGGTGTCGTCGTACGACGCGCCGACACCGGCAAGGACTGGGCCGAGCGTGCCCGCAGAATCGAGGACATCGGGTTCTCCACGTTGCTGATGCCGGACCACTTCGTGGGCCCGCGGTTCGCGCCGATCGCCGGACTGACCGCGGCCGCGATGGCCACCAGCACGCTTCGGATCGGCACGCTGGTCTTCTCCAACGACTACCGCCACCCGGTCGTGCTCGCTAAGGAACTCGCGACCCTGGACGTGCTGTCCGAGGGGCGACTGGATGTCGGACTCGGCACCGGATGGATGCGACAGGACTACGACCAGGCAGGCCTGGCGTTCGACAGCCCGAAAGTCCGCTTCGAACGCTTCGCCGAGGCGCTCGAGGTATTGCGGGGCGTGTGGAGCGAGGGCCCGTTCACCTACCACGGCACGTACTACGACATCGACGGTCTCGACCAGGAGCCCAAGCCGATTCAGCGGCCGTACCCGAAGCTGCTGTTCCCCGGAGGCGGGCCGCGCATGCTGCGGCTGGCGGCCCGGTACGGCGACTACATCAACCTGACGCTGCGGGTGCAGGCGGACGGCACTGCGGTGGACCCCACGGACGGTGGCTACGAGGCGTTCCTCGACAAGATCGAGACGGTTCGCGCGGCCGCGGGCGACCGCTTCGATTCGATCGAGCTCGGGACCAGCGTCCAGCAGGTGGGAATCCCCGCCGATCGCGAGCAGTGGAGCGCGATGAGCACCGACGACCGCCAGCGCCAGACGCCGCAGGTGTTGCTGGGCACCGTGCAGGATATGGCCGACAAGCTGCGTTATTGGCGCGATACCCACGGGCTGAACTTCTTCGTCCTGCACAACGACAAGGACCTCGATGCGTTCGCGCCGGTCGTCGAGATGCTCGCGGGCAGCTGAGAGAGGAAGTGGACGTGCGCTTTTCGCTCGGACTCCCCACCGACAGGGTGGATCGTCCCGATGAATTCCTGACCGCCGCCGCAGTCGCGGAAGTGACGTGGGCGGCCGAGAAGGCGGGTTTCGACGCCGTCGCGGTCACCGATCATCCCTTCCCGCAGGACAAATGGCTGGCTCGCGGTGGTCATCAGGCGCTGGATCCGATGGTCGCCCTGTCGTTCGCGGCAGCACGCAGTGAGCGAATTCGATTGCTCACCAACGTCTTCGTGCTCCCGTACCGCAATCCGTTCCTGACCGCGCGGGCGGTGGCGAGCCTGGACGTCTTGTCCGGCGGCCGGGTGATCCTCGGTGCCGCGGTGGGTTATCTGCGATCCGAATTCGCCGCGCTGGGAGTGGGTTACGAGGATCGGGGCGAGCGCACCGACCGGGCGCTCGAACTGATGAAGAAGGCGTGGACCGGTGATTCGGTCACGGTTACGGTTCCGCCGTACGTGGTGCAGGAGCACACGATGCGTCCGCAGCCGGTGCAGCGCCCGCATCCGCCGATCTGGTTCGGCGGCAACAGCAAACGCGCCATCGAGCGGACTGTTCGATACGGGAACGGCTGGATGCCGATTCCCCAATCCGCGAAGGCGGTCAAGCTGACCCGGACACCGGCGATCGAATCGATCGATGATCTCGCGGGGCGGGTCGAGCTGTTGCGGGAGACCGCGGGTGCTGCCGGTCGGGCCGACCCGATCGATGTGTGCTTCGTGCCCTTCGGTCTGGCGATGACCGATTCCCCCGATCCGGGGGAGTACGAGGCTGTGGGCGAGCAGATCGACGCGTACAGCAAAGCGGGCGTCACCTGGCTGTCGGTTCCGATGCGAGCCGGGAACCGGGACGAATTACTCTCGGCCATCGAGGATTTCGGCACGAACGTGATCGGCCCGGCGAAACGGCGATGAGCCGTCCCGCCGGGCGGGCGATCAATTCGTGAACCGGCCGTAGCGGCCGCGGTAGAACAACAATGGACTACCGTCGGCCGCGGCCAGCTCGAGGTGATCGACGTGCGAGACCACGATGATGTGATCACCGGCAATGTGCTCGTTGACGGGGCGAGCGTCCATCCAGGCCACCGCTTCGTCGAGGATGGGTGATCCGTGGCCGGACGGACTCCAGGACAGTCCGGCGAACTTGTCGGCGCCGGACACCGCGAACTGGCGTGACACACCTTCCTGGTGCTCGGCGAGAACGTTGATGCAGTACCGCCCAGCGGATTTCACCTTGGGCCACGAGGAACTGGTGTGTGCGACACAGAAAGCCACCAGCGGCGGATCGATCGACACCGAAGTGAACGAGTTGGCGGCCAGCCCGGCGGGCTGCCTCGTCTCGGGATCCACAGCGGTGATGGCTACGACGCCGGTGGCGAAGTGCCCCAGGACTTCCCGGTACCGGGCCGCGTCGATGGGCACCGCGGTGTCGGTGCGGATCGTCGCGTCGTTATCCGTTGTCATCTCTGCTCCAGACTTGCGTGCGCGACCTGCCGCAGGCGCGCCTTGTCGATTTTTCCGTTGGGCGTGGTCGGCATTTCGGGAACGAAGACCACCCGCCGGGGCACCTTGTAGTTGGACATCGAGGATCTCGCCCAGGCCACGATCGCCTGTTCGTTCGGTTCGGCGTTCTCGGCGGCGATCGCGAAGGCCCAGGCGACCTCGCCGCGATCGACATCGGGTACGGCGACGACCGCGACGTGGGCCAGCGATTTGTTGTGCAGCAGAAGGTTTTCGATCTCGGCCGGGTAGGCGTTGAACCCGTTGCTGATGAACATTTCCTTCTTGCGGTCCACGATGGCGAGGTTGCCCGCGTCGTCGAGGGTGCCGATGTCGCCGGTGCGTAACCAGCCCTCTGGAGACACCGCATCCGCGGTCAGGTCGGGAGCGTTCCAGTACTGCTGCATGACGCCGTAGCCGCGCACCTCGATCTCGCCGGGCTTGCCGGAGGGGAGCGGAGTCTCGTCCGCATCAACGATCCGTACTTCCACACCCGGCATCGGGCGGCCCGCCGATGTCGCGATCACCTCGATCGGGTCGTCGGCGCGGGTCATGGTGACCACGGAGCCCTCGATCAGGCCATAGGCGTTCACGACCTGACGAAAACCCATGCGCGAGTGCATATCGCGGATGAGTTCGGTGGGCACGGCCGCGGCGCCGGCTACCGCGACCCGTAGCGAGGACAGGTCACGGCCGCCGATATCGGCACGCTGCAGCATCTGGGCGAACAGGCTCGGCGGGCCCGCGAGAATGCTCACCTTCCGATTCTCGATCAGGTCGAAGGCCGCGTCGGGATCGAAGACCGGGATCGGGACCATGGTCGCGCTGCGCATCACACAGACGAGCAGGCCCGCGTTGATGCCGAATCCGTGCGCGAACGGACTCACGATCGGGTAGTTGTCGCCCCGGCCGAGGCCGATCACCTCCGCCCAGTCCCAATACGCCCGCAGAATCTGCCCACCGGTCAGTACCACGCCCTTGGGTACGCCGGTGGTGCCGGAGGTACACAGAATTTCGAACGCGTCGTCGGGGTCGACCGTTTCGGCGTGCATGTCGGCAACTTTTTCCGGGGTCCACCGCGCGTCGTCGAGAAAATCCGTCCACGGTGTCCCACCCGGCACCGCGGGGTCGTCCCCGATCAGGACGACCTTGCGCAGACTCGGCAATTGCGCAAACGCCAGGGCTTCGGTGGTCGGCCCGGCGACATCTGCGAGCATGTCCAGATAGGAGGTTCCGAGGAACTGGTCGGCGACGAAAAGAACACTACAACCGGTGCGCTCCAACAGGTCTCGCGTCTCGATCCCCTTGCCGCGGGTGGACAGCGGCACCAGGACCGCACCCACATCCCAGACGCCGAACGCGGTCACCACCCATTGCCAGGAATTCGGCGCCCAGATGGCGACCCGGTCACCCTTGCTCACGCCGTGGGCGAGCAGCGCTCGGGCGATTCGCGAGGCGCCGTCGCGCAGGTCGGCGTGACTCAGACGTTTGTCCCCGTCGACGCAGACGATCGCCTCCGGCCGTGCCGCCGCCGTCGTACGGAGCATGCGCGGCACAGTGCCCCAGTCGGGAATCGGTCTCATCCTGCCTCCTTGGCATTTCTATCGAGGCGCCACCAGAACCGCGGCGCTGCCGTAACTTCCGCCGAAGCCGGTACACAGCACCGTCTCGGGGCGCCGGATCTGGTTGACGCCGTCGCCGCGCAGTTGACGTACCGCTTCGACGATGTTGTTGAGCCCGTGCACGTAGCCTTCGCTGAGCAGACCGCCGTGTGGATTCATCGGGAGCTGCCCGGTCGGCAAGGTGGCGCCCGAGCGGACGTAATCTCCGGATTCGCCGGGCCGGGCGAATCCGAAATCCTCCAGCTGCTGCAGGACCACCGAGGAGTACGCGTCGTAGATGAGAGCCATGTCGATGTCGTCCGGCGACATTCCCGCGGTGCGGTAGAGCGAGGGCGCGAGATAGGCCGAGTACAGCGTGCTCAGGTCCGGCGCGGTATCCATCGTGCTGGCGCCGGGCCCGCCACCGCGCACCACCGCGTGGATACGGGGTGAACGCTCGTCGGCCGTGTCGGCACTCGTGACGACTATGGCTGCGGCACCGTCGGTTTCGAGGCAGCAGTCGGCGCGCCGCAGCGGATGCGCGATGAGCGGGCTGGAAAGGTAGGCATCCAGATCGAGTGCCTCGCGCAGTACCGCTCGGGGATTACCGGCCGCGAGCTGCCGTGATTGCAGCACTACCGCAGCTAGGTCCTCCTCGGTGGCCCCGGTGTCGTACATCCACCGTTGGGCGGCGAGCGCGAACAGGTGTACGGGGCCGAGCATCCCGTAGGGGACGGTGAATTGGTCGGCGGATCGCAGGCTCAGCGCGACCCGTGACATTCGCCGTCCGGATCGCCCGTTGAGGGCGCGGAAGACCAGGACCGCCCGCGCGATCCCGGCGTCCACGAGCATGGCCGCGTCGGCGAGAATGGACGCCGATTGTGTTCCGCCGCCATAGATTTCGTTCGTCCAGCTGCCATCCGGGACGCCGAGAACAGCAGCGACTTGATTGACACCGGCGGAGTCGTTGAGGTGATAGCACAGGACCGCACCGATATCGGCCGCGGTGAGTCCGGCATCGGCCAGCGCGGCTCGCGCGGCGGCGACGGCCAGGGCGAGTTCGCTGCGGCCGGACTCGCGCGACAGGTCGGTCATTCCGATGCCCGCGATCGCGGCCTTCCCGGAGAAGCCCTGTGCCGCAGTCACAGTCGTTCCCTGCGAGCGTCGAAGAGTTGGGCGGCCGATATCGCGACGGTGGCCTCGTCGAACGAATGGAAGATCGGCAGGCCGGTGTCAACGGCGAACGATGCCAGCGAGCGAGCGTCCTCGGGTGTCGCGACATCGGCATTGCGCACTACCACCGCGATCCGCGCGGGGAACTCGCGAGTCAGCAGATCGCGCAGCGCGTCGATCAGCGGAGCCAGCCCGGCGCTGCCGTAGTTGTAGTACGCGGCCGCGTTGAGATGCACCAGCATGTCGTCGAAAGGCGCTGTGCCGGTGGCGAAGAACGGGGCCAGGGTGTCGCCGAGCAGGGTCGGGGCCGACACCGGGCCGATCGGGATCTCCAGTGGGTTCGCCAAGCTGGTTCCGGCGCCGTTGCCCATCGCCAGGAGCTGCTCACGCTGTTTCGCATCGATCGACGCCAAGGTGAGACCCGCTCGATCACAGGCGTCGGCGGACAGCACCGAGGCGCCGCCTCCCGCCCCGACCACCAGCACCCCGGGCACCGCCCCGCGGTTCCCGGTCCGGTACTCCTGCAGAAAGCGCAGGCACCCGAGGAATTGCTCGAGGGTGTCGACGAGAGTGACTCCAGCCGAAGCGGCGACCGCTTCCCATACCTTCACCGGCGTGGCCAGCGATCCGGTGTGCGAGCCGACGGCACGGGCACCCTGGTCGCCGGATCCGCCACGCAGCACCACGACGGGTTTGCGGCCGTCGGCACGCCGCAGGGCGCGCAGTAGTCCGACGCCATCGCGCGTGCCCTCCAGATAGACGCCGATGATCTCGGTCTCGGGATCGTCCAGGAGCCAGTCGAGCAGTTCACCGTGGGTCACGTCGATCGCGTTGCCGATGCTCGCCAGTTTCGCGAAGCGCAGGCCGCGGTGGTGGCCCGCGGCGACTATGTCGCCCGACAGTCCGCCGCTCTGCGAGATCACCGACACCGTGCCGGGTGTCGTCGGCGCACCGAGCGAAAATGTCTGGCGCCCAGCGGGACTGAAGATTCCCAGGCAGTTGGGCCCGAGCAGTCGCGATCCGGTCGCGGCAGTGAGAAGCTCCTCCTCGAGCCCTCTGCCCGCCGAACTCATCTCGCCGAAACCACCGCTGATGACCTGGATGAAAGGGACCCGGCCCGCAGCGCTTGCCACCGCGTCGATCGCATGTTTCGCCGGGAGCGCGACAAGGAGATAGTCCACACCACCGGGAATCTGTGCCACATCCGGGACGGCGGGAACACCATCCACTTCCGTGGCGGTGGGATGAATCGCGAACAGGCCCTGCTGCCAGCCCGCGGCCCGGTAGGCCGCGAGAAAACGGTTGCCGAAGCTCGATTTCGAGGTCGAGGCACCGGCGACCGCGATCTGCCTCGGAGCGAACAGGACGGTGAAGTCGCTGTCCAGGGCATTGCGTTCCTGCTGGGACGGCGGCGGGTCGAGGATCATCCGCGCGTCGAGAGCGGTGACTCCTGCCGGTGTCGCGACGACGGGGTTGCATTCGAATTCGGCCAAGCTCGAACCGAATCGGCTGACCAATCCGTCCTCACCGGCGATCGACAGCAGGAGTTCGACCAGCGCGGAGCGGTCCACCGCAGCCGTGCCTCGGGCCCCACTGAGCAGCGGTGCACCGGGGAAGACGTCGACCAATTCCTCGGCGTCGGTCTTGCTCAGCGGGCACGGCCGCAACGCGGTGAGGTCGAGCAACTCCGTCGTGACGCCGCCGAGCCCGAGAAGTATCTGATGCCCGAAGGTTTCGTCGCGCACCACGCCGACGATGAGTTCGACACCGCCCGGGTGTTGTTCCTCGATCAGAAAGCCCGAGGGAGTCACCCCTTTGCCGTGGAGCGCACCCGCCATATCGGCGATCGCCGCGTCGACCTCCCCGACGGCGAGGCCCAGCCGCACCGCACCCAGATCGCTCTTGTGCAGGAGCCCGGGACCCCATGCCTTCAGCACCAGTGCGCCACCGGGCGTCGCGGCCCCCGACGCGCCGAGATCCGACGGCTGATATCGGCGGGGTATGGCTACACCCAGGTCGGCGATCAGGTCTTTGACTACGTGTTCCGGCAGTACGTACCGGCCTTCGGCGGGGATGCCGTGTTGTTCGATCAACTCTGCCAGTCGCAGGGCGTCATCCATTGCAGCTCCTTTTACCAAGCGCTTGCTCAAAGATACGATGTGAGCTGCTGTCTCGGCAAGTGGCGAGGGGGCGGTTCGCCGCCCCAAGGTCGTCCGCTGCTGGTTGCCGTAGATGTGGATCACTTGATTGGATCAAGTGATCCGTCTACGGTGAGACGTGGACCACAGGCGTGTGTCTGGGCCGTGGCGTGACAACGGAGTGACAACCATGGAGGCGAAGTGACAGGAACCGGACGCGGGCGGCGCAAGCCGTCGGCTCGATCCGACGACAGCATGCTCAGCGAGCTCTATACCGCCATCGCGCGGGCCCGGGCTGTGGAAGACGCGCTGGCGATCTACATCCGTGACCACGGGTTCGCTGGATTCTGGCACCCGGGCAAGGGGCAGGAAGCGGCGGCAGTCGGGGCCTGCGCCGCGCTGCGCCGGGACGACTATCTGTTCTATCAGGGGCGCGGCGTCAACTGGCCTTTGGCGAAGGGGATGGGTTTGGTCCCGATCCTCGGTGATCTGCTGGGGAAAACGAACGGCTCCACCGGAGGCAAGGGCGCCGGTGTGCCGCACTGGGCCGATCCGGCGCTGGGAATCATGGGCGAGGGCGCGACCCTGGGCAGCGTCTATCACATCGCCGCCGGTGCGGCGCTTTCGGCGCAGATGCGTGGCACGGACCAGGTCGCCCTGGCCGATTTCGGGGACGGGACCGCCGCGCGTGGCACTTTCCACGAAACTCTGCTGCAAGCGGCGGTGTGGCGGCTGCCGCTGATCTATTTCTGTGAGAACAACGGCATTTCGGTGACCACGGGATTCGATGAGGTCAGCCCGACGAAGTCGATCGCCGAGCGAGCCGGCGCCTACGGGATTCCCGGCGAGGTGGTCGACGGGCACGACGCCCTGGCCGTGCACGAGGCGGTCGCCAAGGCGGTATCGCGAGCGCGCGCCGGGGAGGGGCCGTCACTGATCGAAGCGAAAGTTACTCGCGTCGGCGGACATTGGGAGGGCGATGCACAGCAGTATCGGTCCGCCGACTACCTGGCCGACTACCGCGATCCGGTCGAGGTGATGGCCGACCGAATCGATCGCGCACTCGCCGATCGCATCCTCGCCGATGCCCGTGACGAGGTCGCGGCAGCACTTGCCGAGGTCGAGGCCGCACCTTATCCCGATCCCTCGCTCATCTTGAAGGATGTGTTCGCATGACAGGCACCGCCACCGACGTGGTGACCATGACGTACGAGGCCGCGCAGGGAGCGGCGATCGCCGAGGAGATGCGCCGCGATCCCACGGTGTTCTTGATGGGCCAGGACATCGCGTCCGGCGGATTCTTCGGCGGCACAAGGGGACTCACGGACGAGTTCGGCGCCGCGCGTGTCCGCAACACCGGTATCACCGAGGCGTTCATGGTGGGATGCGCCGCGGGGGCGGCTATGACCGGAATGCGGCCGATCGTCCAACTCGGATTCGCCGATTTCGGTCTGATCGCTGGTGACGAACTGTTTCAGAAGCTCGGCAAATGGCGGCATATGCACGGCGGGCTGTTCGAATTGCCCGCGACGATCATCATGCCGATCGGTCCCAGTGGTGGCGCGGGCTCGGAGCACTCGGGGTCGATGGAGATGCTGCCGATGCACTTCCCGGGGTTGAAGGCGGTTGTCCCGTCCAATCCGGCCGATGCGAAAGCTCTGCTGAAGGCCGCCATCCGCGATCCCAATCCGGTCCTGTACTACCCGAGCAAACAGCTGAACTACGTCCGTGGCCAGGTTCCGGCGGATCCGGAGGTGGTGTTGCCACTCGGTGCCGCCGCCACCACCCGTGCCGGGACGGACGTGACCGTCATCAGCTACGGCTGCATGGTTCCCCGCGCACTGGAAGCGGCTAATGCCCTTTCCGGCGAGGGGATTTCGCTCGAAGTGATCGATCTGCGGACACTGGTTCCGCTCGACATCGACACCATCCTCGCCTCGGTGGACAGGACCGCTCGCGCATTGATCGTGCACGAGGCGCCGCGCACCGCGGGCCCGGGAGCCGAGATCGCCGCGGTGATCGCGGAGCGGTGCTTCTACCGCCTCCAAGCGCCGGTGGCGCGGCTGGGCGCGGTGGACGCCCCGATCCCCGCCAGCCGTTTCCTCGAGGAGCACTGCTTTCCGAGCGTCTCCGACATCGTCCACATGGCCCGCCGGCTCGTCCACGAGTGATCGGCAACTGGGAGAACCCGATGACAAACCTAATCGACGTCCATATGCCGCACATGGGTGCGATCGAGACCGTCCTGCTCACCACCTGGCTCAAGGAACCCGGCGATCGGGTCGAGGAGAGCGACGGGCTGTGCGAGGTGTCCACCGACAAGGTGGACACCGAAATCGCCTCTCCGGCAACGGGTTTTCTGATCGAGCGGCTCGTCGCCACCGATGCGGAAATCCCGGTGGGAGCGCCGATCGCGCGTTTCGCGCCGCTCGATGCGAGCGCGGCGGATATCGCAGCGGCAATCGCGGGCGCGGCGGGACCGGAGGCGGAAGTCGCCGAAGCGGAACCGCCGAGCACACCCGTCGCCGCGACCAACGGCCACGCGCCGTCGGTCGAGACCGTACCGATCGCTGCCCCGGAAACGACAGTTGCGGTTCTCGCCCCGGCGGCCGTCGACGTGCCGGACGACGCGTCGTTGGTGTTGCGCGCCGCACTGACCTTCCGTCCGGCCGCGGTCGCGGCGACACCGACGGCAGCCGCGGGTGAACAGCACGGGCGCAACAAGACCGACAAGGACAAGCGTGCGACGCCGTTCGTGCGCAAACTGGCTGACGAGTACAGTCTCGATCTCGCCGAGATTGCCGGTACCGGCCCGGGCGGCCGCGTTACCCGACAAGATGTCGAAGCGGCGGCGGTGGCGCGACCGAGTGCCGAAGCCGCTGCCGTGCACCCCGTTTCGGCCGATGAGCCGACCCCGGCTCGACATGTTGTGCCCTCGGGCGTGGCGAGCGCACCTTCGGCAGACGGCTCTGCCGTGCCCGCGGGCTACGAAACCGTTCCCCACGAAGCGGTTTCGCTGACACCGCAGCGGCGCGTGATCGCCCGCAACCTGGTCGAATCCGTGACCGTGGCCCCGCAACTCACCGCTCAGGTGGACGTCGACATGACGGCGGTCCTGCAGGCGCGCGCAACTGCCAATGCGCAGCGCATCGGTCGGGGCGAACGCAAGATCAGCGTGCTCCCGTTCATCGGCCGGGCGTTGTGCGCCACCGTCGCCGAGTACCCGGACGTGAACGCGACGTTCACCGACACCCACCTGCTGCGCTGGAAGCCGGTCAACCTGGCGATCGCCGTCGACGCGCCGCACGGGCTGCTGGTGCCGGTGATCCGAAATGCTCAGCATCTCACGCTGTTCGGCCTCGCCGACGTCATCTCCGAGATCAGCGCCCGCGTCGTCGACCGCAAGGCCTCGGGTGCGGACCTGAGCGCGGGGACGATCACCATCAGCAATTCCGGCAGCGTGGGCGGCGTCGTCTCGACGCCGATCCTGACTCGCCCGCAGGTAGCCTCGGTCGGTGTCCCGGCAGTCGTCCGCACTCCGGTGGCGGTGACCACACCCGGCGGCGAGGAATACGTGGCCATCCGGCCGATCGCGCGGATCGGGCTGACCTTCGATCATCGTGCTTTCGACGGGGCATTGGCGTTGCGCGCTCTGCAGGATCTGCAGCACAAGCTCGAAACATGGTCACTCGACGCGTATCTGTGAGCAACCGAAAGGATCGGCGGATCGATGAAAGCAGTAGTACTCCGGCACGGCGACCTGGTTGTCACCGATATTCCCGAACCGCCACTCGGCCCGGGACAACTCCTGGTCGAGCCGTTGGCGGTGGGCATTTGCGGCAGTGATCTGTCGGCCCGCCAGCACACCGGCGAGTTCCTGGCCGCGCATCGTGAGGCCGGTGTCGACGGCGCACTGTTCGACTCCGGCCGCGACGTGGTGTTCGGACACGAATTGACCGGTCGGGTCGTCCAGGTGGGCGCAGGCGTCACCGATTTTCATCCCGGACAGAATCTCGTCATTCTGCCGATGGTGATCGGGACCGACGGCGTAATGCACACCCTGGGCTATGCCAACGACTACCCGGGCGGTCTTGCCGAGCGAGTAGTGGTGCAGGCGTACGGGCATCTTCTGATTCCGGATTCCGTCTCGCCGTATCTGGCAGCGGTGACCGAACCCATGGCAACCGGCCTGAATGCGGTGCTGAGATCGGGGATCCAGGCCGGAGCGGCCGCAGTCGTCACCGGCTGCGGCCCGGTCGGCCTCGGTGCCGTGGTCGAGCTGGCGTATCGCGGAATTCATCCGATCATCGCCTCGGACCCCTCGGCCCAGCGGCGTGAGATCGCCAAGGCATACGGAGCGGATATCGTCGTGGACCCTGCGCAGCAGGATCCGCTCACGGTGTATCGCGACCAGACCACAACGGCGCGGGAGCTGTTCGTGTTCGAAGCCTCGGCGGCCAACGGACTACTCGACAGACTGATGGCAGCGGTGCCGCCGTTCACCCGAATCCTGGTCGTCGGGGCCGGGATGACCAGGGAATCGATCCGGACGGTGACCGGCGTGCTGAAGAATGTCTCGATCGAATTCGTCGGCGGGCCCGGCAAGAACGAAGATCGATATATCGCTCTGGATCAGATGTTCGCTCACCTGGTCGAGGGCCGGTTCGACCCCGCCGCGATGGTCACCGGTTACGCCGGTCTGGATTCGGTCGCCGAGGTGTTCGACGCATTGCGGCCGCGCAACGCGGCCGCAATCGAGCACGTCAAGATCCTGGTCCGACCGGATATCACCCAGCGTGGGATTGTGCCGAATTCGTTGTGACCGTGGCCCGTTCGCCGAGATGATGCCCGCGGTGGTCGGCGATGACCGGCGCCGCGGGCTCTTCCCGAACCGTCGGATCGACGGCGACGGCGATCGATACCGGAGTGAGCGCGGAAAGGGCCTGTTCGACCCGGCCGCGCCACATCGGATTGCCGACGAGACTGTCCCGGTTGAAGCTCACGGTGAGGGTGGCGGCGTCGAGGGTGCCGCGGCGGGACACTTCGAGCCGCCACTGCGTGATCCCGTCGATCCGGCGAAGGGCCGCAGTGAGATTCGGAATCGACAGCCACCTGCCCCGCACCAGGATGTGGTCACCCGCGGTGTGTTCGGGCGCCTGGATCCCGCCGTCTTCGCCGTACCGGGCGAGGTACCCGGTACGAACAGCCAGACCGGACAGCTTCTCGTGCCACTCGTGGCGCACGACCACCTCGCCGAGCGTCGCGGTATCGGCGGGGTCGAGGGGTTTTTCACTGTCCAGCTGAACCAGAGTCAGCTGCGTCGGGGCAGTCGGCACCAGACTGCCGTTCGAGTGGTGCGCCACCGGAACACTGGTTACCGGATCGGTGAACACATTCACCACATCGGCGCCGAATTCGGTCGCCAGATGCCGCGCCGTCTTGGCGTCGGCGATCTCGCCGGTCAGCACCAGCAGCCGGAGTTCGAGATCGAGCGGATCGGCGAGGAATTCCATATGCAGCCGAGCAAGCAGGTCCGCCGCACCGGTCGGCGTGATGACCAGCACGTTCGCCCGCACGGTCTCGATCACCTTCACCAGCCGCATCCGCCCCCGCGCCCCAGTGTTGACGACAGCCGCGGCGACATCGGCGGCGGCCCCGGCGATCAGTGCACCGGCAGGTTCACCGTCGTTGTTGAGCGCGACGACGACCCGGTCGCCCGACCGCACGCCCGCCGCCACCAAGGTGTCCCGGGTCAGCTTCGCGGCAGTGCCGCGGTCCGACGCCGACATCGGCACCGTGATATCGGCGGTGGGGGAGCAGTGAATCCACCCGGTGGCGGTGGCCGGGCTCGACGCCGCCGCCAGCTCGGCTCGGCCGATGATCTTCTCGACGGCCGAAATATGTTCCTGCGCTGGAGTGTTCATCATCCCATCTCCGCCACGTCCGAGGCGAACAGCCTGATGGTGTCGAGCACATGCTCCTGGGCCAGTCCGCCGACCTGGAACTGGCAGATCAGATCGGTGGCGCCGGCCTCGGCGAGGCGGTCCATCGCCTTGCGCGATCCCTCGACATCGTCACAGACGATCATGTGATGATCGCGCAGGATCTCGAGCGCCTCTTCCGCGTCCCGGCCCACCGCATCCTGGCCGAGCACCCGGTGGGTGGCATGGCGAGCGTCGTAATAGTCCGGCGGCGCAACGAGATTCACCTGACGGCGCATGTACCACATGATGGCGTCGGCCGCGTTCTCGTAGGCGGCGTCGCGCGTCGGCGCGACGTGCCACGGGATCATCAGCGCGACGCGCCGAGTGTCGGGATCGAACCCGCTTTCGGCCAGGCACGCCTTGTACGCGGCGATATCCTCGGCGACATCGTCGAGGCCCTTGAGCATCGTCATGCCGAGCAGGTTGTAGCCGCGGCGGGCTGCCTGCAGATAGCCGTCGAGACTAGTCGATGCGACCCACACCGGCGGATGCGGATGCTGGTGCGGTCGGGGATAGACCCCGACGTCGGGCACGCTCCAGTACTCGTGCTCGGAGGTCACCGGTGCACCGTCGGCCTCGAAGATCCGCAGGACGGTGTCGAGGTTGTCCTCCCACAGCTGCCGCGATTGCTCGAACGGCCGCTGGAAAGCCTGATACTCGAGCGGAGACGCGCCACGGCCGGTGCCGAATTCGACGCGACCGCCGGACAGGACGTCTAGTGTCGCAACGCGTTCGGCTGTCCGCACCGGGTGCTGGAACGGCAGCAGCACTACGCCGAGTCCGAGCCGGATTCGATTCGTCCGCTGCGAGGCCGCGGCGAGCACCAGATCCGGCGCCGACGAGTGCGAGAAGCCCTTCGTGAAATGGTGCTCGACGAACCATGCTGTGCTGTAGCCGAGTTCGTCGGCCAGCTCGATCTGGTTCAGCACATTGTTGAAAGCGCGCTGCTCGACCTCTCGGGATCGACCGCGCACCTCCAGTTCGTAACCCATACCCACACGTAGTGGCCCCATCTGTCCTCCTTCTACCAAGCGCTTGCTCAAAACTTTAGATCCCACTATCTGCAAGTTTCAAGCCTTTGTGAGGAAAGTCTAGACAAGCGCTTGCTCAAATGCCTACTCTGATCGCCATGAGCAGCGAGGAAGAGCGAGGTGGCTCCGGGTACGCGCTGGGTGTCGATGTCGGTGGAACCTTCACCGACGTCGTACTGGCCGGACCCGACGGCCAGGAGTCGGTGGCGAAAACCCTTAGTACACACGGTGATCCGACCGACGGGATCCTCAACGGAATACGCGCGGCCCTCGACGCTGCCGGCGTGCGCCCGGATCAGGTCGACCGCGTCGTGCACGCCACGACCTTGGCGACCAACGCCATCCTCGAGAACAAGGGCGTTCGGGTGGCGCACGTCGTGACGCAGGGCTTTCGGAGCCTGCTGCCGCTGGGCCGGTACGCGCGGGTCGAAGAGGACCGATTCGATCTGATGTTCACCCCGCCAGCCTCGCCCGTGCCGCTCGAAGACTGCTTCGAGGTACCCGAGCGGATCGATGCCGCCGGTGAGGTGGTGACCGCCCTGGACGAATCGGCGGTCGCCGAGATCGCGGATCGAATCGCCGAGCGCGGTATCGCGTCGGTGTCGGTCGCCCTGGTGCACGCCTACGCCAATCCCGGCCACGAGCAGCGGGTCGTCGAGATCATCCGGGAGCGCCTCGGCGCCGACGCGACCGTCGTCGGCTCGGCCGAAATCTGGCCGGAGATTCGGGAATACGAGCGTTCGACCACCACGCTGATGTCGGCCTACGTGGGCCCGCTCATGGTGCGTTACCTCAGAGTGCTCGAGTCCCGCCTGGCCGAGCTCGGGATCCGGGCGAAGGTCCAGGTGATGGAATCCGGCGGCGCGGTGATGTCCGCCGAACTGGCTGGGCGGCGTGCGGTGGCCACCGTCGAGTCGGGTCCCGCCGCCGGTGCCGTGGCGGCGAGCTTCACCGGTCTTTCCGCCGGTCGGCCCGACGTGATCTCGTTCGATATGGGTGGAACCACCGCGAAGGCATGCGTGATTCGCGACGGAAAGCCCGACATCACTACCGAATTCCATGTCGGCGGCAAAGGCAGTTACGGTGGCCGCCGGGCCGGTACGGGGGTGCCGATCAAGGTGCCCGCGATCGACCTGGCCGAGGTCGGAGCTGGTGGCGGCAGTATCGCGTGGGTCGACGACGCCGGCGCCTTGCACGTCGGGCCGCGATCCGCTGGTTCTGAGCCCGGTCCCGCGTGCTACGGGCTCGGCGGCGCGGAACCAACCGTCACCGACGCGAATCTTGTTCTGGGACTGCTGGATCCGGCATTGTTCGCCGGTGGCGAGATGGCGCTGTCGCCCGAGCTCGCGGAGAAGGCGATCGCGGACCGGCTCGCCCGCCCGCTCGGCGTGACAGTGGCCGAGGCCGCGCATGCCGTACACGAAATAGCCAATGCCACAATGGGTTCGGCCGTGCACGTGGTCACCGTGCAGCGAGGAATCGATCCCCGCGACTTCGCGTTGGTCGCCTCCGGCGGCGCCGGTCCGATGCACGCCGCGCGAGTCGCCGAGCGATTCGACATCGATACCGTGATCGTGCCGCCGTCGTGCGGAGTCGGTTCGGCGGTGGGACTGCTCGCGACGGATCTGAGCGTCAACAGCGTTGCCACCCGCATCCTCGGTGCCTCGGGCAGCTCGCTGTCCGAGGTGACTGCGATCTTCGACGAGTTGGTGACGCGCGCACTGCACGAGTTGGGCGGCACGCCAGGCGATTCCGATGTGGCCATCGCCCGCGCGGTCGACCTGCGCTTCGTCGGACAGGCCCATCAGATCCGGGTGGAGGTGCCGGGCTGGCCCCTGACGGACGAGGTGCTCGCCGCACTCGTCGAGCAGTTCTGCGAACAGTATCGGGTGCAGTACGGGATCGAACTTCGCGACCCGGCCGAGATGGTGACGTATCGCGCGCAGGTGAGCCGTCGGGTACCCAAGGTTCCGCTCGGCCGCAGGGCCGTGGCCACCTCGGCTTCGAACCAGCACCCCGACCGCCAGGTGTGGTTCGCCGAATACGCGGAATACCGGTCGGTCCCGGTGTACGACCGCGACCAATTGTCACCGGGAGGGGAACTCGCCGGACCGCTGATCGTCGATGACCGCGAATCCACGGTGGTCGTGCCGCCGACCTGGAACGCCACGATCGACAACTCGGCGAACATCGTGCTGACACGGAAGGAGAACCGGTGATGCGGGACGAGGATCTGACCGCGGAAGTACTGCGCAACGCGTTGGTGGTGGCCGCCGAGGAAGCAAGCATCGTCGTCGTCAAGTCGGCCTACTCCACGTTCATCGTGGAGGGCTCCGACGCCTCGGCCGCCATCCTGGACAAGGCCGGACGGCTCATCGCGCACTCGATGGCCACGACCTTGATGAACAGCATGGCGTTGTCGGTCGCGTTGCCCTATGTGCTCGCCGACATTCCTGCCGACACCATGCGGCCGGGCGACGTCTTCGTCACCAACGACGCCTACAAGGGCGGCATCCACACCAACGACCTGCTGATCTTCCGCCCGATCTTCGTCGACGGCGCGGTCGAATACTTCACCGCCACACTGATTCACGTCTCCGACATCGGCGGCGGCTCGGCTGGTGGCATGGCCTCGCTGGCAACGGAGATCTTCCTGGAGGGCTTGCAGCTGCCTCCGGTCCGAATCGCAACCGCGGCGGGGCTCGAGGAGTCCATCACCCGGATTCTTGCCCTGAACAGCCGGACTCCCGACAAGGTGCTCGGTGACGTTCGCGCCCTGATCGCGGGCGCTACCACCGCGGCGCGCCGGGTCGAGGACCTGATCGCCAAACATGGTGCGGCCGAGTTCGCGGCCGGTGTGCAGACATATTTCGAACACACCGAAACACTCACTCGCGCAGCGATTTCCGAGCTTCCCGATGGCCGGTACACCGCCGAATACGTGATCGACGACGATGGCATCCATCCGGATCGGTCGTACACGATCCGCGCCGCCGTGCAGGTGCGAGGCGATGGCGTCGAGATCGACTTCGCCGGAACCGACGCCCAGACCGCGGCGGCGGTGAACGCGAGCCTGTCGCAGTCGCTGGCGGCCGCGGTCTTCGCGTTCCGCTGCTTCATCGACCCGTCGATCCCGATGAACGACGGATGCTTGCGTGCGCTCGACATCAAGCTCCCCGAAGGGAGCCTGCTCAACGCGACCTCGCCGTATCCGTGCGGCGGCCGGTTCCTGCCCGCGTACGCCGCGATGGAAGCGGTCTTCCAAGCTCTTTCGGATGCGGTCCCGGAACGCGGGATCGCCGCCTCGGGCATCCTCCAGCCGTTCTCGATCGCCTCGACGACCTCACCGTATTGGGTGCACCTGGCCTACGAGTACGGCGGCGTCGGCGCCCGGTACGGCCTCGACGGCCCGGACGCATCGGGTGTGCACTTCGGGCTCGGCCGCAACTCGGTCCCGCAGATCGAACCCGTCGAAGCGCGGTGCCCACTGCGCGTGGAAGCGATCGAGTACCTGACCGACTCCGGCGGAGCGGGGCGCTGGCGCGGAGGACTGGGCACCCGAACCACCTTCCGTCTGCTGGAGGACGCCTACATCACCACCCGTGGCGATCGGCTCCGGAACGGACCCACGGGGCGGTCGGGCGGGCTGCCGGGAGCGACCGGCGGCTTCTACCGAATCACCGTGGACGGTGAGAAGACCCGCCTTGCCTCCAAGATCAACAATGAAATGTTCCGTGCCGGTGAGGCTTTCGTCGTGGAGACCACCGGAGGGGGAGGACTGGGCAATCCGCAGGACCGCCCCCTCGAACAGGTGCATACGGATGTGCGCAACGGGTGGATCACCCGCGAGAGCGCCGAGACCGTCTACGGAGTGATCGTGGACGACCAACTGCAGGTGGACCGGGCCGCGAGTCTTCGGGCACGGCAGGACCGAGCGACGGGAGCGACGCTGTGACAGAAACGAATTCGGAGCCGGTAGCCATCGTCACCGGTGCGGCGCAGGGCATCGGCCGAGAGACCGCGCTGTTGCTCTCGCACCGGGGATACCGAGTGGTCGTCAACGACATCAACGTCGAGGGCGCCGAAGGGACCGTGGCGGAGATCCGGGCCGACGGCGGCACCGCGCTGCTCGCCCTGGCCGATGTCGCCGACGAGCCGAGCGTGCAGCGCATGATCACCGACGCGACCGAGACTTTCGGCCGGATCGACGCGCTGGTCAACAACGCGGTCGCTTACGAGCACGAGATTCACATCAGCGACATCGATATCGAGACCACCCCGGACAAGACGTGGGAACGCACCTTCGGCGTGAACTTCTACGGTGCCGTGTACGCGATCCGGCATGCCATTCCGGTCATGCGCCGCGGTGGCGGCGGCTCGGTGGTCAACGTCGGATCGACCTCCGGATTCAGCGGTGACACAGTGCATGTCGCGTACGCCGCGTCCATGGCGGCCAAGTACTCGCTGACCCGGTCGGTGGTCACCAGTCACGGCAAGCAGGGCATCCGCTGCAACGCGGTCGCCACCGGCCTGGTGCTGAGTCCGACCGCGCGGAAGAACCTCTCGCGGGACAAGCTCGAGGCCTACGATGCGAATCTGCTGGTGGAGGACTTCGCCGAGCCGCGAGACTTGGCCGCCATCATCGCCTTTCTGGTCTCGTCGGACAGTCGCTACATCACCGGTCAGACGATCATCGCCGACGGCGGATTCCAGGCGCATCAGCCCTGGCACGCGCAGAACCACATCGTGCATCCGGAGACTGTGCGATGACCGGCGCTCGCGTGCCGACCGCACACGGTGAGATCCCGGTGACCGGACTCGGCACCACCCTCATGCACGAGCACCTGTTCGTCACGAGCCCGGAGGTCCGCTCGAGCTGGCCGGAGGCGGGACACGACGAAGACGAAGCCATGGTCGCCGACGCGGTCCAACGCCTGCGAGCGGCCAAAGCGGCGGGCATCGATACGATCGTCGACCTCACCGTGCTCGGGCTCGGCCGCTACATCCCGCGGGTCGCAAGGGTGGCCGAGCAGTCCGAGGTGAACATCATCGTCGCCACCGGCGCCTATGTGCTGCACGACCTTCCGCTGTATTTCCACTACCGCGGCCCCGGAGCGCCGTTGGGTGGTCCCGACCTCCTGTTCGAATACTTCGTCCGCGATATCGAGGAAGGTATCGGCGACACGGGCGTGCGTGCCGGAATGCTGAAGTGCGTCACCGACTTCGACGGTCTGACCACGGACGTGGAGCGGACACTGCGGTCGATCGCGCGAGCCCACCGGCATACGGGTGCTCCGATCACCACCCACACCCATGCCGGCCTGCGTCGCGGTCTCGACCAGCAGCGCATCTTCGCAGAGGAAGGCGTCGACCTGTCCCGGGTGATCATCGGGCACAGCGGTGACACCGACGACTTCGACTACCTCGAACAGCTGGTCACGGCCGGTTCCTATCTCGGTATGGACCGATTCGGCTTGGAGACGGTGCCATTCGACAAGCGGGTCGAGATCGTCGTCGAGATGTGCCGCCGCGGGCACGCGGACAGGATGGTTCTGTCCCACGACACCTCGTGTCACTCGGACATGTCGGATCCGGTCCAGCGCAAGCAGCAGCATCCCCGATGGCATTGGCTGCACATTCCCCAGGACGTCGTGCCGGCACTGCTCGACCGCGGCGTCACCCGGGAGCAGATCGACCAGATGCTCACAGTCAATCCGCGGGAGATCTTCTCGCGCGTGGAACCGTACTGACGACAGGAGAAGGCCAATGGAGGCCAAGATCGGAAATGTTCTCTACCCGGTCGAAGACGTGGAGAAGGCCATCGCCTTCTACAACGTGGCAGTGGGACTGCCGCTGAAGTTCCAGGACGGGGCCCGGTTCGCCGCCTTGGACGGCGGTTCGACCACCTTCGCTCTGGCCGGTGCCGAGGAACAGGTCGCAGGGCGTGCGGCGGCGGTGTCGTTCAAGGTTCCCGATGTGGCTGCCGCGGTGCGGGAGATCGAGGCCGCGGGCGGCGTTGTCGTCGCACCGGCGGCCGAGGGCCCGCACGAGGTTCGAGCAGTGGTCCAAGACCCCTGGGGCAACGCGTTCATCGTCTACGGACCGAAGAAATGAGCGGCAACGAGGGGCGTTTGGCCGGTCGAGTCGCGATTGTCACCGGTGCGGCACGAGGGCAAGGGGAGGCTATCGCCCGGCTTTTCGTCGCGGAAGGCGCCCGGGTCGTTCTCGCCGATGTGCTGGACACGCAGGGCACCGAGGTTGCCGCCGAGCTCGGTGACGCCGCGCTCTACACCAGGCTGGACGTCACCAGCGAACAGGACTGGCAGGCCGCGTCGACTCTGGCGGTCGAACGGTTCGGCAAGCTGGACGCGTTGGTGAACAACGCGGGCATCCTCCACTTCGGCCCCCTCGCCGACACCACCGAAAAGCAGTTCCGGCAGGTCTTCGAAGTCAACCAGCTGGGTGTATTCCTCGGTATGCGTTGCGCCGCACCGCATCTCGCGGCCAGCGGCGGTGGCACCATCGTCAATACCGCGTCGATCAACGGGTTCGTCGGTGTGGCCAACACGATGGCGTACTCGGCGTCGAAATGGGCGCTGCGTGGCATGACCCGGACCGCTGCTCTGGAACTGGGTAAACAAGGAATCCGGGTCAATACGGTCGCGCCGGGCAGTATTGCCACGGCGATGATCGCGCCCGATGGTGTCGAGAAGATGGGCGACGATGCGAAATCGGCGTTCGCGCGGCTGCCGTTGGGCCGGATCGGAACTCCGGACGAAATCGCCGCGGCGGTACTTTTCCTGACCGGTGCCGAGTCCTCGTACTGCACCGGTGCCGAATTCGTCGTCGATGGTGGATCGCTGGCAGGCCCGGTCTACGACTGAGGACTGTGTTCTGCGCGTAAGGCTGTGCCGAAGATCGAAGGATTGGTGTTATGACACCACATAACTATATCGACGATCGGGATTCGGTGCCGCTCGGGATTTGCCGAAATTCCGAGCGGCATTCTGCCTGCCGAAGGTCATCCTTGCGTGAAAATCTGATCTTGCAGTTAGCGCGCTGTATTCGGTCGTACTCCCTCGCGTGGAAATCTGTACCACCTCTGTGTTCGGCCGATCATCGCAATCGGCAGGCGCTTTCGCTGAACTGCGCTGGGCGGCAGATGATTGCCGTGGATCATGTTTCTATCCGCAAACGATTCGCTGCTCTCGTGAACGGCCTGTCGCTTCGCCCTCGGCTGACGGTTGTCGGAAATATTTTCAGGATTATCGGATATTCACTGATATCGCAGAGTAATGTCTCAGTCGCCATGTCCGGCAGGTTCGCTGCTAGTGGGCCGGAAATCGTCGACATGGCGTACCCGGTGAGGCGCAATGAGACTGTGTTCTCGGGCGATACGGAAGAGCTTCGCGGCACCGAAATATCCGCACGATATTTATCCCTGTGTGCGGGGGTTCGAGGTATGCGAGGAGCGCCGTATGAAACATTCTGAGTAGGTCGATATCAGGTCTCGGGATGTGGGTGGAGCCCGAAGAATATTCCGATGTAGGGGAGTGGCCGCTCCGGCCGTTCGTCTCTGCAAATCAGTATCAGTTCCAGGTGAGGAAGAATCATGAGTAAAATCGCGAGAGTCATGATAGGTGCGACCGCCTTGGCGGCGAGTGCTGTCGCGGCGAGTGGTGCGACAGCCAATGCGGCTCCGGCCACGACCAATCAATCTCCGGCGAGTAATGCGGTCACTGTGCAGATTCTGCCGGGTGTCGAGTACACGGGTGACCCCACCACGCAGTCGACCCGGATTGTGACCCCGATCGGGACCGTCACGTCCGCGGGTAGCCAGTTCGCTGTGCAGGACGCACAGGGAAAGAGCTTGTGGGGCAACACGAATGCCTCCCCGGCTCCGGCGACCTCGACCGATCGAGTGGCTACCCGGCCCGCGTGGCAGGCGGCGCCGAGCCAAGCGCGCACCGATAGCGTGGCCGCGGCCGTGCAGCCGGTGTCGAATGTCGTTCCCGCGACTCCCGTCGACAAACCCACTGCCGGCCCGGTGGATCAGCAGAGCGACTTCGAGGGCGCACTCGGCATGGCCGCCACGAACTTCGGTCTGGCCAGCGGCGTCGGCAGCACGATCGGTGGTGTCACGGGCGCTCTGATCGGTTGTCCGCTCGGCGTGGTAACCGGCGGCGCGCTGACCGCACCGACCGTGGTGTTGACCCCGCTCGGCGCCGCTGTCGGTTGTGTGGTGGGCATCGCGACCGTCGGCGGTGCCGGTGCGCTCGTCGGTGGCGCCGCGCTGGGAATTCCGGTCGGGATCGCCAGCGCCGTGCAGATGTACAACACTCTGCACGCGAAGGGCGAGGCCTGAATCGAACCCGGATGAGTAACTCCGATATTCCGGCGTTGCTCGGATAGGGATGGAGGGTGCCGAAAGTCATTGCGCGACTGATGACTTCGGTGCCCTCCTGATCGCTCTGGCCACAGGCACAACCAGAGCGGGATGCGTACAAGACTGTGCCGATGCGCCCCGGCTGCGCCGGGTCGAGGAGAAGCTCATGACAAGTACATACGTAGACGAAATGGATCTACCGTTCATCGATTTCGCCGATCCGGAATATCTCAGCGATCCAGTTCGCGTCTTGCAGCGAGCACGGCAGCAGTCGTGGCTTGCGCGAACATCGGTCTTCGAACTTCAGGTTCTGTCTCATCGAATCGCCGCCGAAATGATGCGGAATCGGATGCTCGACGGACCGGGGGCGGAGATCTACCATGGCCAAGGCTTCACGCCATTGATGAGTAAGTATGCTCGCGAGGGTATGTTGCCGCTCATTCCCGAGCCGCCGCACGACCGCATTCGGAACGTCCTGCGGCGCGGATTCAACCCCAGGATGATCCTCGGCCAGCGGAAGATGATGCGAGACTTGGCAATTGAACTCGTCGATTCCTTTCCGGGCGGCGGCCGCTGCGATCTGGTGTCCGATTTCAGCCACAATTACCCGATCACCGTGGTGTGTCGGCTCATGGGTATCCCCGCGGGGGATATCGATCTGTTCAATCGGTGGACAACCGACCTCTCACTACTCGGCCGCTTTCCGATCGATCCATGGGTATCGCGAATCGATGCGGCGTTGTCCGGGCTCTATGACTACTTCCGCGAGTTGGTCCGGCAGCGCCAGGAAGAACCGGGCGAGGACTTCGTCAGCGCCATCATCGAGGCGCAAACCGTCGAAGAAACGCTCACCGAGGACGAGATGTTCGGTGCGCTGGTGAACCTGCTGTTCGCAGGCCAAGACACCACTCGTTTCCAGTTCTCGTGGTTGATCTATCAGCTTCTGACGCATCGTCGGCAGTGGGAGAGGATTATCGCCGACCCTGGACTCGCGCAGAATGCGATAGAGGAGTCCATGCGTCATACGCCCTCGCAGCGCATCGTCCTGCGCCGGGCGGTCCGCGATGTCGAATTCGGCGATGTCATGTTCCGTGCCGGTACCCTCGTCGGAATCAACACTCTCGCAACGAATATGGACCCCGAGGTCTTCGACTCGCCGGAGATCTTCGACATCGGTCGTTCGAACGCGTCGAAGCAGCAGATTTTCGGCGGCGGTGCGCATGCCTGCCTGGGGCAAGTCCTCGCACGGGTCGAGATGACCGAGGCGCTACAGGTATTCGCCGAACGATTCCCGAAGATGGACATCGCCGGCGAGGTGCACTTCACCCCATCGCCAGTTCTCGTGGGGCCGGAACAGTTACCGCTTCGGCTCGGCACGAGCGCATAGCATCCTGGGTGCCGCACTCGGCCCGATGCCACCGCCGCCGATTTGTTCGTGGTGGTCAATCGCGCAGCCCGGCACGTGAGAGAATATGGGGCCGGACCAAGCGGATCGTTCGATCACGCTGGTGCTCAACGAGTTACGCGCATCGCCCGTCTCTGCGTGGTGGGTGTGTTGTGGTGCGAACGAACTCCAGCGCCGTCGTAGCCCATGTCGAGGCGGCCGAGGAGGTTGCTGTCCGCAGGGCTGGAGTTGGTGCTACCCAGCCTCGGCCGCCCGGGGATTCGGCGCCAGTCGGGAACCCTGCCTTGCGGCTCAGCAGTCGTTGGGTACCGGCTTGTTGTCGATCCGGTCGATCAGATACTGCATGTTCACCGGCGATACCGGCCAGAGCGGCGAAAATCAGTCCGCTGAATGGATTTCCGTCGAGGTTGCGAGCCACGACCGCGGGATCGGCGGGCAGCCCGCCGACAGCCGCGCCCGCGAAACGCAGTTCGGGAGCATAGGTCGGCTGAAGCTGTGCGGCCCACGCGGTGGGCTTTGAAACCGACGGCGCGCATTGCGGGTCGGCGGAGCCGTAGGCCATCCGCAGGGAGACGACCGGCCGGGCGCCGGGGCCCGCGCACGCGGGCACGGGGACGATCAGCGTGGTGATGGCCAGCATGGGCTGTCCATGAGTGTCGTTGCTACGGAGCGAGATCTGCCAGCCGCGAACCCCGGGAATCCGCATGCCGTCCATGGCCGGAGTAACCACCCGACGAACCGTGAATTAGACCAAGGAACACCGATGCACCGACTGATGGGCGTAGAGGATACTGGATCGATTGATTAGATCAAACGATCCACACTGTCAGCTCGTCGTACTCGTTGGTCGCGGTAGGAACAGCGAAACGATCACCGCGACCAACGCCAGTGCGGCGCCCCAGGCGAACGCCGAGCGCGTTCCCGTCGCCAGCAAGCTGGCATGGTCGATTCCGGCGCCGACGCGCTGCTGCGATCGTGCCGTCATGATGCTGACGAACATCGCTGTCCCCGCTGCCCCGGCAAGTTGCTGCAGCGTATTGACGATCGCGCTGCCGTGCGAATACTGCGATGGATTCAAAGAACCGAGCGTCGCTGTCATGAGAGGGGTGAGCGCCAAGGCGAGACCCACCGACAGCAGTACATGGGCACCGGCGACTGCAAGAGCTGGGACGTGTCGGTCGAGCATGGCCATTGCGGCGAGGGCGGCCACGATAATCAACGTCCCGGGGATTATCGCGGGTCGTGCACCGTATCGATCGAAGATCCGACCGACAAGCGGAGCCAGTAGGCCCATCGTCAGTCCGCCGGGCAACAGCAGGAGGCCGGTTCGCATGGTCGACATTCCCAGCACACTCTGCATGAAGATCGGTAGCAGTACCAGAGTGCCGAGCAGCACGGCCATCGCAACCAGCAGAGTGACGGTTCCAATGGCAAACGTCCGAGACTTGAACGGGCGCAAGTCCATCAGTGCGGCGTCGGTACGTTGAAGTCGTAGCTGCCTGGCAACGAATAGCGCGAGCGCTACGACACCGACTGCCATCGGCACTGCCACCGGGACGGGCGCCTTACCCTCGGCCGCCTCTCCGATACTACTGAGGCCGAAGATCAGACCGCCGAAACCGATCGCCGAAAGCAGCACCGACGACACGTCGACTCGGATCGCGCGTGTGGCGCTGACGCTGTGCACGAAGCGCGCCCCGATGCCGAGACTCAGGACGGCGATCGGCAATACGAACAGAAAGAGCCATCGCCACCCCAAAGACGAGAGCATCACCCCGGAGATCGTCGGCCCTACAGCCGGGGCAACAGCGATGACAATCGAGATGAGCCCGACCGTGCGCCCGCGCCGACGTTCCGGCACGCTCGACATGACGGTTGTCGTCAGGAGCGGGAGCATGATCGCTGTGCCACTCGCCTGCAATATGCGGCCGGTCAGCAACAAGCCGAATCCAGGAGCCGCGGCCGCAAGCGCGGTTCCCGCCGTGAACAACGACATCGCGGCGACGAAGATCGATCGTGTGCCGAATCGTTGCAGGATCAGTCCGGTCGTCGGGATGACGACCGCCATGGTGAGCAGGAACCCCGTCGTGACCCATTGAGCAACCGCGGCACTGATATTCAGATCGGCCATCAGGCTCGGCAGCGCCACACTCATGATCGTCTCGTTCAAGATCACGACGAACGACGCGACCAACAACACCCCGACGACGATCGCGGTTTGTCGCGACATCGTATGTCCGCCATCGGATTCGGACCCCATGGCAGCTTCGGATTCCACGGCATCTGACAGGGCGTGCTGGTCGAAAGACACCGAACACCTTTCCAATCGGAATAAATTCCCTCGATACGGCAGGTCGGTGATGCACCGCGCCGTTCGATCTGTCATAGTCTGCTTAAACTGTCAGTTACTGTCAACCTATGCAGTTGCTACCCTGACCGCATGGCACGCAGTGAACTTCGCCAGGTGACCCGAGATGCGATTCGAACCCGAATCACCGAGGAAGCGGAACGACTGTTCGTCGAGCAAGGATTCGAAACGACCACCGTGGACGTCATCGCATCGCGGGTCGGCATGTCGCAACGAAGCTTCTTCCGGTACTTCGGTTCCAAGGAAGACGTCGTCCTCGACAACTACGACCGGCTCGGTCAGGACCTGCTCCACCGGCTCAACACCCGCCCCAGCAGTGAGCCGGATTGGATTGCCTTGCGCAGAGCGTTCGACGTCGTGGCCGAGCAGTACGGCGACTCCGATCGACGTCAGCGGGGAGCTGCGATTCAGCAGATCGTCGAGCTGAGCCCCGCACTGCTTTCGGGCTACCTGGAAAGGTTGGATCGAATGCAACGCCAGCTGGCGATCGCATTGCGCGGCCGTATCGTCGCGAGAAATCCGCACACCACGGTCGACGACGTCGCGCTGCGCGCTGTCGTGGGCGCAGCGTTTGCGTGCCTGCAGGCCGTGGTTTCCGAAGCGTCCCAGGCAGGTAGCGGCGTCGATCTCGGCGAACGACTCGACGCCGTGATGACGATAATCAAGCCGTGCGGTCTGAAATAACGTGACGCACGGGGGAGCTGGCGATTTCATCGCCCGATCGGACACGCTCGCCGTACCAGGGACCAACATCGAACCCGGACAAGCGAATTCGCCACCACAGTCGCCGAGCTGCGCGCCTTACCTACCGATCGTTCCGACGCATTGCGCCGTGTCACGAACCCCACCCCACGGTGAGGTCGCCAGCGCGATTGGGAGCACCTACCCGCGAGTGGTGTGGCACCGCAGTATGCGAGATCGCCTGCGCTCGTGCTGCTTTCGTGATTCTGGACGTGTATCGGCCTATCGCGCTCACCTAGTAGTCGGCGTTGATGCTCGGATGGTCCCGATCGCTCCTGCAAGCATGGTCGAGTCGCGTGCGCTGGTAATCAATTCGATGGTTCGGCCGTCCCGTGGGAGTGGCCTGGTGGTCAGCGGGCGACGGACAGGCACGCGCCACTGCGGGGTGAGCTCATAGAGTGATGCGCGTGAAGATGCCCGAAGACCTCGTCGAGCTGCTCCGGCAGCCCGTGCTGTGCTACCTGGCCACGACCATGCCGGATGGTTCGCCGCAGGTTACTCAGACCTGGGTGGACACCGATGGTGAGCACGTGCTGATCAATAGTGTGCTCACGCATGTGAAGACGAAGAACATCCAGCGTGATCCGCGGGTGGCGTTGACGGTCACCGATCCCGCGCAGTCTCGCCGGTATTTCCAGGTGCGCGGGCGCGTTCAGGAGGTGCGGAAAGAGGGCGCGACCGAGCACATCGAGGAACTCGCCCAGCGGTATCTCGGTGGGCCGTATCCGTGGTACGGCGGCCGCGATCAGGTGCGGGTCATGTTCGTGATCGAGCCGGAGCGGATCAGCGGGGTCTGAGTTGGCGAAGTCCGGTTCGGCTTTGTCCGAGCGGACCGGACTCCGACCATAGAATGGGCGTGGCGCGCAGGACCGGGACGGGGATCGGCCACGATTGCGTCGTACGCCGCGCTGCGCCGTCAGGGTTCAGGGTTGTAGTCGGTGCCTGCCGTTGTCGCTCCCGGGCTCTGTCCTCGCTCGTGGTTGGGATGCCGCGGCTGGGGCCCAGTTGCCTGTGAGGCGGCGTAGCTCCTCGGTCGGGTTCTCGACACTGCCTCGCAGGCGGGCGCAGAATGCGTCCAGCGAGCCGTACTTGGCTACGATGTCCCTGACCAGATGTGCCGCAGTCGCGTTCAGAGCTACCGGCATCGCTTCCTGTCCTTCATCGGAATCGCCTTTCGGTTGTCACCCGCACCAATCGGATGGCCCCGCCCGGCTTCGCAGCGGACCTGCCACGGGCGGCGCGGACGGGCGGGGCTCCGCCATCGCGGCTACGCCGATCTCCACTCGATGTCGCGACGGCGGATGCGACTCTATCCACGTCGCCTGCCCATCCGGCAATCTTTCGGCGAGTCACTCCGCGCGTGCCGCTCATAACGGAGAAAATGCTCACTACCACCACTTCTCCTGTGGCCGTAACCGTCGCTGAGCAGCTCGTCGCGATGGCGTTCGAAGGTCAGACCACCCCGACGGGAGGTAGGGGATCTCGGGTTTGTCTACCGGCGGCAGCCATGGCGAATGGCCGAGCCCCGTGAGCGCGACGTGTGCGCCTCGAATGGGTGCCGGTGCTCTCAGCGGGCGATCGAGACGGCGAAGGGTGTGAAGCCGTTGGATCGGATGATGTGCGGTACGAACAGGATCGCGGCTTCGGTGGCCCGGGCGGTCTCGATCCCGCCGAGGTCGGTGATCCAGTGCTGGTCCCAGCCGAGGTCGGTCAGTAGCTCGGTGACGACCTGCTTGGCCTTCGCGTCGTCACCGGAGAGGAATACCGTTGGTGGCTGGGTGAGGGCGGCCGGTGCGGTCATCACCGAATACAGCATGGTGTTGAGTGTTTTGACCACGTGGGTGTGTGGGAGGGCCTGCTGGAGTTGTTCGGCGAGGCTGGATCCGGGGTAGAGCAGGGCTGCGGGCAGGCCGTCGGTTCCGTCGAGGGTGGCGTTGGAGACGTCGATGAGGATCTTTTCGCGCAGTGCGTCGTGCAGGGCGGTGAGTCGTTCGAGTGAGCCTGCTCCCGGGGTGGCGTTGATGACGATCTGCGCGGTGCGGGCGGCCTCGGCGGCCGCGTCCGGGGAGCGGTCGGGCACGGTGACATGGTGGCCGGCTTCGCGCAGGGCGGTGGCCAGGGCGGTGCCGACGCGGCCGCTGCCGAGAATGGTGATCTTGTACATGAGATGTGTTCTCCGGGGTCGGTGGTCAGCGGGAAAGGGTGGTGGTCGCGGCGGCGTGGATGCCGGGCGCGCCGGCGAGAAAGCTGTCGCTGGCAGGGGTCCAGGGCCGGCCGTCGGCGGTGGTGATCCGGCCACCGGCCTCGGAGACCAAAAGTGCACCGGGGAGCAGGTCGGCGCGGGCACCGGCGAACTGCCAGAACCCGTCGATGCGGCCGGCGGCCACGTTCACCAGATGCAGGGTGGCGGGCACCGCGACACGCACGACGAGAGCGTCGAGGAACATCTCGGTGATCGAAATGCCCACGCGGCGTACGACATCGGGGTCCTCGTCGGGGCGGGCCTGGCTGGTGGCCACGATGGCGAGCCCGAGGTCGGCGGTGGCCGAGACGCGCAGCGGGTGACCGTCGAGGTGGGCGCCGGCACCGGCGCGGGCGGTATAGGTCTGGCCGGTCAGTGGCAGGTGGACCACGGTGAGTACCGGCTGGTTGTCGCGGACGAGGGTCGCCGTGACCGCCCATTCCGGCAGGGCATGCAGGTGGTTGACGTTGCCCTCGGCCGGGTCCACGACCCACCATTCACCCTCGGGCAGGGCGCCGCTGTCGAGTTCCTCCTCCACCCAGCGCGCGTCGGGGCGCAGCGCCTCCAGGCGCGGGCGCAGCAGGTCGGTCACGGTGTCGTCGTTGGCGGCGAGGGCACGCATCAGTTCCTCGCGTGACCGGTAGGTGGTGATGTCACCGAATCGGTCGCGAAGTGCCGAACCTGCTGCGCGGACGGCGATTTCGGTCTGGGTGAGCAGCTCGGCGTCGGTGGTGACGGCGGGGGTGAGGGTCGGCTCGGGCACGGTGCGGCTCCTTCGTGGTTGCAGGTGGTGATGGGGCTGATCGGTAGGAGCTGTCCGCTCTCCCGTGCCCGCTTTCGACGGTAGAACCGCCGATCATTAACAGCAAGTGCATGTAAAGCACGAATAAGATGACTGTCATGCAATTGGATTTGAATCTGCTCGCAGCGCTCGACGCGCTGCTGGAGGAAGGCAGTGTGGCGGGCGCGGCGGACCGGTTGCACGTCACGGCTCCGGCGATGAGCCGCGGCCTGGGCCGGATCCGGCGCACGACCGGGGATCAGATTCTGGTGCGCACGGGACGCACGATGACTCCGACGCCCTACGCGCTGGCCGTCCGCGAGCAGGTGCACGACCTGCTGGCGCAGGTGCGGGGAGTCCTGGCGCCCAGTCGTGCGCTCGACCTCGACACCCTCGACCGCACGTTCACACTGCGCTGGCACGACGCGCTCGTCGTGTCGGCCGGCCCTGTGCTGTTGGGTTCGGTGCGGGAGCAGGCGCCGGGTGTGCGCCTGCGGTTCATCGCGGAGTCGAGTATCGACACCCCCGAATTACGGCGCGGTGAGGTCGATCTCGCCGCGAACGCAGACCGTCCAGCCGCCCCGGAGATCCGCGCCGAACGGGTGGCCGAAACCCGGCATGTCGCCGTCGTGCGGCAGGGACATCCGCTCGCCGACGGCGAGACGCTGACTGCCGCACGGTATGCGGACGCCGAACATCTCACTGTTTCCCGGAGGGGGACGATGCGCAATCTCGTCGATGACGAGCTCGCACGTGGGGACCTCACCCGCCGAGTGGTGGCCAGCGTGCCCACCGAGCGGGCGGCGTTCGAGGTCGTGCGCGGCTGCGACCTGGTGATCACCGTGCCCGAATCGAGCGCCCGGACCGCGGCGTCGGATTTCGGTCTCGTCCTGCTCGCGCTGCCGCTGGATCTCCCGCCCGCCGCAGTGTATCTGTCCTGGCATCAGCGCTACGACACCGACCCTGCCCACGCCTGGCTGCGCGATCTCGCCCGGAACGCACTCGCCGAGACGATGACCAGCCCCGGACCGCCGGACGGGGATGCCGGGCCTGCGGGTGCGCCGTCGTGAACCGCGGCCTCCGCGATCCGGAATCGCATCGACGCGATCGTCACCGCGGGCGTTGTCGAGACTCGATGACCGGTACCGCGGGGTCGCCCCAGCCGTGAATGCTCAGGACACTGTCACCCTGGAGGATTCGGCGGATCGTAGAGGCGGGATAGGGTACCGCGTCCCCGGGGATGTCGGAGATGTTGCGCCACAGGAGTTCTGAGCATTTGTCCGGCTCCTGGTTGGTCGGTTCTCCGTGCCAGCGTTCGACTTTGAAGAAGAAGCCGAGCCGTGGTTGATCGGATCCGTTGCGGTGGTGCACCACATGCACACACTGCAGATCGTGGCGCCGGATGCGGATCCCCACCTCCTCGTGCGCCTCACGAATTGCCGCGTCCAGGACGTCTTCATCCTGCTCCAGGTGACCGGAAACCAATGCGACAAGGCCATCCGCATAACCGGTGTTGGCCCTGCGCGACCACAACAGTTGCCCGTTGCGTATGAGGACCAGATGCACATCCACCACCGTTCCGTACCGCACGAGAACCGCTCCCTCCACGTCGGGGCCGCAGCCCGCTGCACCCATGCTCGCCGAGGCTAGCGGTGCACACCGACATCTCGGCGGGGGTGGCGCCGCGCCGTATGGACTCGGGCCCGATTGAATTGGATCGCGTTCTGGTGCCAATGGGGACAGTATGATGACGCGGCTGCGCATATCGCGGAAATGGCAACGCGAACAGTCGTCGACCCGGAGGCGGATATCGGTGTAACGACCTGACCGCGACGGATTCTCGGCCCCCCGCGGCAGAACCTGGGTTCACTCGAACAGGCACTTGGAACAATCTGACGCTGCCGGCGCGCGAGGCCGGGGCGAACGGTTTTCGTTTGGGTTTGTAGGTATGAAATATTCTGCACCGCAACTAATCTCGTGGTGCACGCACGTCGGTTGGTGTGGTTCGGTCCTGTTCGGCGATCCACACAGCGATTTGCGCGCGTGAGGTGAACTCGAGTTTGGTGAGAATGTGTTCGACATGGCCTTCGGCGGTGCGTTGGGCGATGACCAGCCGGGTGGCTATCTGCTTGTTGCTCAGGCCTTGTGCGACCAGATCGGCGACCTGCCGTTCGCGCTTGGTCAATGTGGCGGGCGAGCGAGAGCCGCTGCCGGTGCGTTCTTCTCCGAGTGCGAGGGCGACAGCGCCGGACATGCCGGTCGACTGGCCTCGTCGAAATGCCAGCTCGAATTTCCGTGCACCCAGGGCGCGGCGCGCCACCTGCTCGCATTCTTTGTGGAAGGGGGCGATCGTCGGATAGATCGTCGCGGTGCCGCTCACGGCCGGCCAGATGTTGTCGACCGCACTGAGCAGCACTGTGGCACGCTCGGGATCGGCGTCGGCCACGATCCACGCCAGCGACTCGAGGCAGAACGCCGCCGCTATGGGGCTGTTCAACGTGCGGTTGAGTTGCAGTGCGGTGCGAATCAGTTGCTCCGCACGCGGAATGTCGCCCTGCTGCCAGGCGGCCACGCCCATTCCGCGAAGCGCGCCGCAGCGATAGGACAACTCGCCGGACGTTTCGGTGATGGACAGCAGCTTCCGGCAACAGCTGTCCGCCTGCGCCAGGTCCCCGCGCACTTCGTATGCCCAGCCGAGGTATGCCAGAGCATTGACGTACATCACGGACGGTTCGCGTGAGGGAAGTTTGTCCACCGCGTTCGTGAGTGATGTGCACGCGCGACCGATGTCACCGCGTATCAGGGCGAGTATGCCGTCGGCGTGGTCGATCTGCGCCTGGACGATGGGGCGTTGGTCCTCCTCACCGAGCAGGCGTGCCTTCTGCAAAGAATTTTCCGCGGCATCGAAATCGCCGTGTGCGGCAGCAAGCTGGGTATTGGCCCGGAGTGCTTTGGCGCGGTCGGGGATCGATCGGGCATCGGAGCGGGCGATGGCACGCTCGAGCCAGAGCCTTCCTTCTCCGTATTGGCCTCGGAAGAACCAGAATTCGTACAAGGCGGCAGTGGTGCGCAGTGCGGCGTCAGCGGCTTGCGCGGTCTCGTCGCCGAGCAAGGCATCGAGGGCTTCGCGAAGATTGGCTTGCTCCCTGTCTATGCGGGCTATCCATTCCGGTTGCCGGTGGCTGAGCCAACCGGCCTCGGCATCCAGGGCCAACTGCTGGTACCAGTCTCGGTGGCGCCGACGCAGTTCGTGATATTCGCCCGAATCCCGCAGTCGCTGTCGACCGTAATCGCGCAGTGTTTCGAGCATCCGGTAGCGCACGACCGTATCGACTTCTTCTCGGACCAGAATCGACTTGTCCACCAGGGTGGATAGCGCATCGAGCGCTCTGTGCGGTGTCAGGTCCCAGCCTGCTACCTGCTCGGCGGCGTCGAGTTCGAAGGTGCCGGCGAACACGGCCAGCCGGGCCCAGACTTGCTGTTCGATCGGAGTGCATATGTTATAGCTCCAGTCGATGCACCATCGGAGCGTTTGTTGTCGTGTCGGTGCAGCGCGACTTCCGTGGGTGAGAAGTGAGTAGCGGTCATCCAGGTGTTGCAGGATCTGCTGGGCTGACATCGAACGCAGCCGGGCCGCAGCGAGTTCGATCGCCAGAGGCAAGCCGTCCAGCCGGGTACAGATCTGGGTGACGGCGGATTGGTTCTTGTCGTCGAGTTGGAAGCCTGGCACGGCAGCGGCGGCACGCTCGGAGAACAATGTCACCGCGTCGAAGCGGGGCCCTCGATGGAGTGTGCGTTCCTGGTCACCCGGCGTGGCCAACGGAGCCACCCGAACCACCGACTCACCGGCGATGTTCAGCGGTTCACGACTTGTCACGAGAATGCGCAGATCAGGACAGTTCCGCAGGACAGTGTCGGTCAGTCTTGCCGCGGCCTCCACCAGTTGCTCGCAGTTGTCCAGTATCAGTAGCGTCTTCTTGCGCTTCAGACGCCTGATCAGCACCTCGAGCAACGAGGCATCCGGTTCGTCTCGGATGCCCAGGGTGGTGGCGACCACGCCGGCCAGAAGCGATGGGGCGGATACATCGGCGAGCTCCACAAACCATGTTCCGTCGGGGAAGCCCTGTCCTCGAGCCGATGCCGCGCGCAGAGCCAGCCGCGTCTTTCCGACACCACCGATACCGGTGAGCGTGACCAGCCGCGATGACGCCAAGAGATTCCGTATTTCCGACAGTTCAGTGCGACGGTTGATGAAACTCGTCAATTCCGCCGGCAGATTCCCGCCGTCCGAATGCGGTGCCGAGGTCGGAACCCGGATCTTGCGAATATCCAGGTCGGGCTCGCCCCGCAGTGCCATTTCCTCGACCGGGAATCCGAGGCGCTGTTGGATCTCACGGATGGCCTCGCCGAAGGCAACTGCCGAGGGACGTTCGTCGGGATTGCGGCTCATCGCCTTGGTTACGAGCGCGGCCACGTCCTCGGGTATTCCGTTGTCCCGCAAGTCGGGTGCCGATTGGGTGGTGATGCGCACGAATTGCGTCACCATATTCTCCCCGCTGCGGCGTTCGAATGCGGCATGGCCGGTGAGCGCGCTGAACAGGGTGGCACCGAGTCCGTAGACATCCGAGGAAGGGCTCGGTGCGCCACCTTCGAGCACTTCGGGCGCGGTAAATGCGGGCGAGCCGGTCAATGTGCCCGCAGCGGTCCGGAAACCGCCGGCGATATGAGCAATGCCGAAGTCGGTCAACGCCTGCTCGCCATAATCGGTGAGCAGGATATTTCCGGGCTTCACATCCCGGTGCACGATGCCGAGGTGATGCGCGCTCTCCAGCGCACCGGCGATCTTCACCCCGATCGAGAGCGCCTTCTGCAGGGAAATCGGACCGTGCTCGCGAATCCAGCGATCAAGTGAATCCGCTGGGTGGTACGGCATCACCAGATAAGGACGCCCGCTCTCGGTGCAACCGGCCTCGAGAATGGTCACGATGTTCGGATGCCCGGTCAAGCGGCCCATTGCTTGCTGCTCGCGAACGAACCGGGCCGCGTTGTCGGCGTCCAGTTCCGCGGTCGAAACTTTCACCGCGACGGTCCGGTCCAATGCTTCCTGCCGACACCGATACACCACACCGAACCCGCCGCGCCCGATCTCGACGGCATCCTGAAAACCGGCGGCCGCTAATTCCGCCGTAAGAGGAGCAACCACCTCACGACGCGTCTGCTGCGGTTCGTCAGTCATCCGTCATCTGCATGCCAAGGTATCTCAGGTGCTGGGCGGCATGTGCCTACCCATCGCCGCTGCCAGCGTATCGCCGAGGATCACCGTTTCGATGGGTTACGGCAATTACGCTCCGTCTCCGGGGACGTTCGTTTACTCGTCCGTGGCGAAACCGAATGATCCCGAGCGGGCAAGCGGATGACGGTCGCAACGTCATCTCAGCAGCTGGTGGAGTGCACGGTCGCCCGGAGCAGCGATGCGCTGCTGCGGCGGGCCCCAGTGTTCTCCTGTAACTGGTTGAGCGAGTGGATGTTTCAGGACTCGCGCTCGAAGACGGCGGCGCGGCCCTGCCCTCCGCCTATACACATGGTCTCGACCGCAAAGCGAGCCTGGCGGCGGTCGAGTTCGCGCAGCATGGTGGCGAGGACGCGCACGCCGGTCGCGCCGACGCGGTGTCCGAGCGAGATACCGGAGCCGTCGACGTTGATCCGATCGTCGAGGACAATCCCAGCCAGCGTTCGGTGTCGAAGGCGTGTCGTGCCGCCCGGATCGCCGAGTCCACATCGGCGGCACCGGCCTCGGCCACCTGGGTGATGATCTCTTCCGGCTACGCCGGAATCCCGACACTAATATCGTCGGCCTGTGGCGGATGTCTGAATTTTGGACACAAAGGTGCCGACGCCCGCGGTCGCCGGGCGTCGGCGCGCTGGGCAGGCCGGCGGCGGGGGCCTGCGCGCCGCCGGTCTGCCCTGCGAATCAGTTGATCGGCTCCGGGAGCGCCACACCTCCCGGGATCTCTTCCGGGCCGGCGGAATCCGATACGGGCTTCGATCGGGAGATCAGCGAGGCAACCGCAGCGGCGACGAAGGCGGGTAGGGCGAAGGCGTAGAAGTTCCACTCGACCCCGAGAGCGGAGCCCGCGATCCACCCTCCGATCAACGGGCCGAGGATGGCGCCGGCGCGGGCCAGGCCCATCGCCGCTCCCACCGCCGAACCGCGGCACGAGGCCGGGAAATGCGTGGCGACATAGCCATACGTCAGCGAGGATGTCCCGACCGTTCCCAATCCCGCGCCCGCCACCGCGATCATCAGGAAACCGACATCGAGTGGGCGGCTGAGCGCGAGCAACGAGACCCCTCCCACCAGGAAAGCCGCGACGATCACGCGTTTGGAGCCGAAACGGTCGGCGAGCAGCGAGCCACCGAGGGTTCCCACCACCGCGCCGAGTTGCAGGACGAGCAAGAACTGCAGCGACGAGCCGAGGGGATATCCGGCTTTGCGCATGAGCTGCGGCAGCCACGTATTCAGGCCGTACACGATCAGTTGTGAGCAGAAGCAGGTGATCACGAACAGCGCTGCCGCGCCGACGTACCGCCTCGACAGCAGTAGCCGATAGCCACGCGTGCCCGCCCCGTCGGCCACCGCCTTGGCGGGCTGTACGGCGTGCTCTCGGGAGGCTGCATCGAAGTCCAGACTGTATCGGGACGCGACGCGGCGAGCGTCGTCCGTTCGGCCCCGCAGGATGAGGTAGTTCACCGACTCCGGCAAGGAGAAGTACATGACCGGAAGGATCAACAGGTACAGGGCGGCGAACGCGTAGAGCAGTCGCCAGCTGTGGTCGGGTAGCAGGGCGAGCGCGGCAAGTGCCGCGATGATGCCGCCCAGCGAATAACCGGTCAGCGTGAGTCCGTTGTAGATCTGACGCCGAGTTCGTGGCGCGTACTCGACGGTCAGGGCGACCGCGGAAGGCACAACGCCGCCGAGGCCTATGCCGGTGGCGAACCGGGCGGCCCCGAGGAATTCGGGGGACTGGGCGAGGGCGCAGATCGCGGAGCCGACCGAGAACCACAAGATCCCCATCATCATGACCTTGCGGCGGCCGATCCGGTCCGTCATCGGGCCGGCCAGCAGGAAGCCCACCATCAGGCCGACCAGCGTCCAGCTGCCGATGGATCCGGCTGTCGCGGCGGTCATATGCCAATGAGGTTCGTCGAGCAGATTCGGTACGGTGGCGCCGTAGACGATCAGGTCGTAACCATCGGCGACGATCGTCAAGAAACACAACGCGACCACGAAAAGTCCGCTGCGTGCGCGCGGAGCGGTGAGCTCCATATTTTCTCCTGGGTGAAAATGCACCACGGAAAGTGGTGTCGGGTATTGCGTTCCGCGGTCTGTTATTTCGCGGGGTGGAAAGGCTGGTTGGTGGTGGTGAAGTATTGAACGGCGGCCATGATCGCCACCGGTGCGGTCACCAGCAATTGGCCCGCGAGCGTGCCCAGTGCGCCCACCGCGATGACGCCGCCGAGGCAGCCGACGGCGGCGGCGGGAACGAATGCGCCGAAGAGTCCGACGATGGTCGCGGCAGCGACCGTCGCTCCCGCGATTCCGCCGAGAACGCATCCGACCGCCCCGCCGGCCAGCCCGCCTACCAGGGTTCCCACGGTCGCGCCGGTGGTGATGGTCTGGGACATGCGATTCCACGCCGCTTGTTCACGGTCGTAGGGCGTCTTCCACGGTGCCGAATCCTCGTACGGCAGCGCGACCGGCTGGTAGACCGCGTGCCGCATATCGAATCGGGGAGTCAATATCGCGGTGTGATCGCGGATTTCGGCGGTGATGGGAAAGACGAAATCGTCCACCCGGAACGACAGTTCGCTGCCCGCCAGTACTTTGCCGTCGGAGGACTTGATCCGGAACACGCCGTCGTCGGCGTCCATCGTTCCCGCGTCGGTCGTGATCACGGTGGATCGGTCGGTCGTGGCAACCTTGTAGCTCACCTTGTCGGCCGGCGCCGCGCCCGCGGAGCCCGCACACACGGCGAGAGTTACCGCGGCGGCCGTGGATGCGGTGACGAAACTCTTGAACATATTTTTCTCCTCGAGGCACCGACGAATATCAAGTCGGGTGAGCGGAAATGTGAACGCCGAATGCGTTATTTCCGATCCTGTGGGAAATCGGCGAAGTGCCGTTCCGGGTGTCGGGGATCACAGCATAGCACGCATAATATATAACATCTAGTATTTGATTTTGCGGCGGTGCGGCCGCGGAATTGGCACTGAAACCCGATGTTGTTGTGGCCGCGCCTATTCGGAATCGGCTCACGGCCTCGGGCGACTGCGCCGTCCGCCCTGATCCGGTGAACGGCGCAGTCGCATCATGTATGCCGGACGATCAGAGATCGTCGGGTGACCGGCAGTCGTTCGACAGCAGCGAATTACAGAGGTCGAGTGTGCCGGATCGACGGCCGCGCCGTCAGTGACGGCCCTCGAAATCGATGACGCCGCGGATATTGAGGCCCGCGTGCATATCCTCGTACGCTTCGTTGACCTGTTCGAGTCGATATGTGCGGGTGATCATTTCGTCGAGCCGCAGCGCACCCCGCTTGTAGAGTTCCAGCAGCATGGGGACCTCGTTCTGCGGGCCGGCCATTCCGTACAGCGCGCCCTGAATGCGCTTCTCGCTCATCGTCAGATCCAGTACCGGTACCGACATCTCCGTCAAGGTGTGCGGCGCCGCGCTGGTCACCACCAGGGTTCCCCGCTTGCCCAGCGCGTCGTACGACTGCTTCAGCTGCTCCTGCGTGGGCACGCCGATACAGACGACGACCGAGTCCGCGCCCTGACCGTTGGTGACCGATCGCGCCAGATCGGCTGCCGCACCGATCGTTTCGACGGCATCGGTCGCACCGAGTGTGAGCGAGAGTTCGCGCTTCATCGGCACCGGGTCGACGGCGATCACGCGGCCCGCGCCGCGGAATGCCGCACCCTGCACGGCGCTCATGCCGATGCCGCCGGTGCCGACGACGACCACCACATCGCCGACGTCGATATCGGCGGCGCGCGTCGAGGATCCCCATCCGGTAGGCACCGCGCAGCCGACGATCGCCGCGGTCCGGAACGGGATGTCGTCGGGAACCTTCACCACGCATTCCTGCGGCACCGTCGTCCACTCCGAGAATGTCGACAGGCATGCGTTCTGTGCGATACCCCGGCCGTCGGTGTGCATCCGGAATGTGCCGTCGGGTCGCGTGCCGACGGTGATGAGATGGCCTGCGTCGCAAAGATTCTGGTGCCCGGCCACACACATGCGACAGTGACCGCATGCGGCGATGAACGACGTCACCACATGGTCGCCGGGCCGCACGCGGGTGACGCCGGGACCGACGGCTTCGACCACGCCCGCACCCTCGTGCCCACCGCACGCCGGATAGGAGTGGAACTGCATGTCGCCCTTGGCGAAATGGTCATCCGAGTGGCACAGGCCGGAGGCCATCACCTTGACCAGAACCTCACCTTCGCGGGGCTCGTCGAGATCCACCTCCCGAACGTCCCAGGTGTCCGGTGCTCGCCAAAGAATGGCAGCGGTCGTTTTCACTTTCGGCTTCCTCACTCTCACTGCTCGATCGCGGGATGTGATCGCTCTGCGAATATCTGTGCCCTGCAACGCAATACGGCACGCTGGGGACTACATGGTCGGTTCGACGGGCTGTCCGTCGATGACCAATCGACGGCTGGCGATGAGAACGAAGACGGTTCTGGTCCATTCGTCGGTCGAGTTGCGCCAGGCGTGCAGGGTGCCGCGTTGGACGATGCTCTCGCCGGCCCCCAAGCGCACGACCTGGCCACTGTCGAGCACGGCCTCCAATTGACCGCTGAGCACGACGCCGTAGTCGATACTCCTGGTGCGGTGCGCGGGGAATTCGCTGTTGGGCGCCCAGTCGGCGATGTAGAAGGCGGTGCCGTTGTCGGAGGCCAAGGTCTCGATCAGCTGTGCGCCGTCCTGGTCGTCGGTGTTGTCGGACGGGAACTCGTCGGTGGCCCACAGCCGGGTGGCGAACGCCGTGGGGGACGCCTCGAACGCCTCGACCAGCGAATCCGATGTCACGATCGAACGGCCTTCGGAGTCGTGTCCGGTGACGACGCGACGTGCCTGGTGCTTCATGGTTTCTCCGGTTTCTGCTGTCGATAGTGGTCGGCCGACGGCTCGAGGCGGTGTCGCTCGGCGTGTCGTCATGCGATGCGCTGCCGGGCCCACGCGGCGGATTCGGCGATCGTCCGGTCCGCCTCCGGGTCGTTGCCCGCCGCGAACGGATAGACGTGCTGGCGGGCGGGGGCGACGTCGAGCGTCACCTCGACGCCCACTGCCTCTGCGGCTTTCACGAATTCCCTTGCGCCGCCGAGCAGATTCTCGTGACCGCCTACCGAGATATAGACCGGCGGGAAGCCGGTGAGATCGGCGTACAGCGGATTGCACAGCGGATCCGTCGTGCTCCGGCCGCCGAACGCGATCGACCCCATCGTTACGATCACCGCCTTGCTCGCGAGCATGTCGTTGCTCTCGTTGACCATCCAGTTTCCGTCCCAGTCGAGGCCGGGGGACAACGTCAACACCGCGCCGGGCAGCGGCTCTCCCAGCTTCCGCAGCTGCACTACGAGAGCGAGAGCCAGTGTGCCGCCGGCGGAATCGCCCGCGCTGACGATTCGGCCGGCGTCGAATCCCTCGGCGATCAGCCACCGATACGCTTTCACGCCGTCGTCGACCTGCGCCGGGTACAGCACCTCGGGCGCGCGGCGATACTCGACGAGCAGCACCCGAGCACCGACGGCCTTCGCGATGTGGCCGACCATCTTCCGGTGCGAGTTGGTGGATCCGACGATGAACCCGCCGCCGTGGAAGTACAGAACCGCCGAGTTCGGATCGGCGTCGGCCGGAATACACCAGATCGCGGGCAGACCGTCGATGTCGACCGACTCGTAGCTCACCGAGGTGGGCTCCGTGGCGACCGTATGCCACCCCTCCTGCATATCGCGCATGGTCTCCACGGACATCTGCGGATCGGCTCGCATCCGTCCGCTCCATTCGACGTACAGGGTTCGGAGGGAATCGTTGAACTCGGTCGACATGGTCGGCTCCTCGTTACGGGCGCAGCGGCATGAGCCGCAGGTCGACGGTCCGACTGTCCGGATGAAGACAGGGGCGAACCACGGTGTGCGCCACGGGTGTTCTGGTTATGTGCTGGCCCGGAACCGGGCGTGAGTGAAATGCATCACTGATGATTGAATGAAATGTGCGAGAAGGCAATTGGCGATTTTCGAATTGAAACTTCGAAGTATTTCAATCGCCCACGAGTTCGGGTGACTGCGCCGGTCAGCCGATGCGGTCGAGGCGTTCGCTGATCCGCCGGGCTTCGGCGGTGACGGCCGCGGTGATCGGTTCGAGCCGGGCATCGATACGGGCCGCCGGGCCCGCGAAGGTCAACACGGCCACGTGGACACCCGCGCGGAATATCGGTGCGTGGACTCCGCCCAGGTCCGGGGTGATCTGCCGGTCCGAGAAGGACACGCCCTCTCGTGTCGTGCGCGAGAATTCCTCGTGCAGACGGGCGCGGGTATCCGGGTCGTCGATGTGGCGGGTGAGGTAGTCGTCGCGGAATCTCCGGTCGCTGTAGGCGAGGAAGCAGCGGCCCGCCGAGGACGGGTAGAGAGCGCGGCGTTCGCCGATGCGGGCCGAAAACCGCACGGGCCGAGTGGATTCGATGACATCGGCATAGACGATCTGTTCACCGATGCGCATGCACAACAGAACTGTTTCGTCGAATTCGCGATGCAGCGATTCCAGGCCGGGGCGCGCCAGATGTTCGACCGAGGACGAGCGGGCGCCGAGCAGTGTCTCCACGGCCGGGCCGAGGGTGTAGACGCCGACGTCGGTGAGATAGCCGGTGGCGACGAGACCCTTCACGATGTAGTGCACCGAGGAGCGCGGGGCTTCCAAGGCTGTCGCGAGTTCGGCCAGTGTCAGCCCCTGGGGGTTGCGGGCGACGAGTTCGAGGATCGTGACCACGCGCGACACCGTCCGGTGTTCCTGCGGCGTGGTCGCCTGGTTCCTGGTCGACATCGGTTCATCCCATCACAGTGATCGCGGCTGCCGTCGGCGTTCATATATACGAACATAGTGTTCGTAAATATGATGTAGACTACGGCCTCGTAGTGATTCGCGCCATATTCGTCATGGCGGTGTGATCGAGATCTAGCGGGATCGGCGCAGATCCCCGGAGTTGTATCGCGAGGTCCAGATGGGAACGTTCAACAGGCTTCACCTGATCCGGCAAGTCGACCTGTTCACGCTGCGGTTGTTCCTCTCGGCAATCGAGGAACAGCAGATCGGCCTCGCCGCCATCCGGGAGAACATCGCACCGTCGACCGCTACCAAGCGGATTCAGGTCCTCGAGGACATCGCCGGTGTCGAACTGCTCGAACGCGGACCCAAGGGGGTGCTGCCCAGCCCGGCGGGCGCGGTACTCGAACGCTATGCGCGATCGATCTTCGGCAGCCTCGATGCGATGCGCTCGGAAATCGCCGCGCTCACCGAAGGGGTACAGGGAGAGTTGTCCGTCGTCTCGGCGCGCACCATCGTCGTGCCGTTCCTCGCGCGCGAGATCGGTGAATTCGGACGTGAGTATCCGATGGTCGAGGTGGGGTTGCACGAGACGGAGAATGTCGACATCGTGCGGCAGGTCGCGCGCGGCGAGGCGGATATGGGCGTTTTCGCGGCCGCCTACGATCTGGATCTCGACGGCATCGACGTCATTCCCTACCGGCAGGACCGGCTCGTCGCCGTGGTTCCGCAAGGCCATCGGCTGGGGGCGAACACCGCGGTGACATTCCAGGATCTCGCCTCGGAGCGGCTGATCGCACCGCGCGCGATGGTCGGTGCGTTCCGGGCCGCGGCCAAGCGGCTCGGGGACGAATTCCGGTCACCGCATCGCGTGCGCAGTTGCGAAGTCGCCATCGAACTCGTGCACGCCGGCCTGGGCGTCACCGTTGTTCCGGAATGTCTGCTCGACCACGCGCTGCTGTCCAGGGTCACGGTGCTGGAATTCGATGAACCCTGGGCCGTGCGCCGAATCCACATCGCGACTCCGAGCGGTCGCATGCCGAGCCCGGCCGCGCAGGCGTTCATTCATCAGCTGTCGGCCCGGCCGGTCGAGGGCGACGCCGCTGAGGAATCGTTGTGTGCGGCCTTGGCCGCCCACGACGCCCCAGTGGGTTGAGCGGGGAGGCCGTGATGTTCGTGGCACCGCTACGCCGCGGTGCCACGAACCCCTGCTCAGGAACTCACTCGCTCCACCAGCGCGACCTTCACGTGATCGGGGCGCTTCAACGTACCGTCGGGCACCAGCTCGACAATCGTCTTCACATTGAGCGCCGAGCGGACCCTCTCCTCGATGGCAGCCTTCAACGCGATTCGACGCTCCTGGCTCAACCCGGCCGCGTGCTCGACGACGAGCGGGAGCGGCCGCTGCGTCGAATGCCCCTCGAAGTCCGCGCGAATACGCATCTCACCGGTCGTCTCCGGCTCCATCTCGACAACCAGTTGCTTCACCGCGGACGGGAACAGATTGATGCCCCGCACGATCAGCATGTCGTCGGTGCGTCCTACGCATCGGACCTTGTATCCGGTTCGGCCGCAGGAACATTCGGTTCCGGTGACGACGACGTGATCGCGGGTGCGGAAACGCAACAGCGGCGAGGCCTGCCGGCGCAGCGCCGTATAGACCAACTCGCCCTGGGCGCCCTCGACCGGATCGACGATATCCCCGGTGACGGGGTCGATCAGCTCGGCGACCATCAGGTCGGGGGACAGGAAGTGCATCCCCTCACCGGCCGCGCATTCACCCCAGTACGTGCAGGCGATGTCGGTGCCGCCCAGCATCTCTCGCGCTGTGGCGCCCCACAGGGATTCCAGCCGCTGCCGCACGGCGGGCAGTCCGCCGCCGGGCTCGCCGCCGACGCTGATCGCACGGACGCCGAGATCGCGAGCCTTCTGCCCGACGATCTCGGGGGCTTGTTCGGCCAGATAGGTGAGGAAGTAGGGGGTGCCGATCAACGCGTCGGGTCGCTGATCGGCCTGCACGCGCAACAGGCGCTCGGCACCGGCCTCTGCGCCGATCGGAATGTCCACGATTCCCATGTACTGCAGGATCTGCACGATCGGCAGGCCGCCGACGAAACCCTTGCTCATGCCGAAGGCGTGCAGCAGGCGGTCGCCGGGGCGGAATCCGTTGGCGTACAACGCCCGTGCGCCCAGTTCGGACCAGGTCTCGATGTCGCTCGGGGTCAGACCCACGTAGCTGGGGCTACCCGTCGTGCCGGAGGACGCCTGAATCTGCACGATCTCCTCCGGGGCAGCCGCGACGTGTGCGCCCAGCGGTGGTGTCTGCGCGAGGCTGTCGCGCAACTCCTGCTTCTCGGTGAACGGCAGTACAGCCAGATCGGTGACCGTACGCACCTTTTCCGGGTCGACCCTGTGTTCGGCAAACTTCGCGCGATAGAAATCGCTGCGCGCCGCGAGATACCGGATCTGCTCGCGCAGGCGTTCGTTTTGAATCGCGGCCGCATCGGCGGGGGACGCGCCTTCGATTTCGCTCCACCAGGACTCCGAGAACGGAGCTCTACTCATCTTTCCTCCAATATTCTGCCCGAGGTCCGCAGCCGGCGGGTATCCAGGGCCTTCCAGGCTGTCACCGCTGCAGGGCTCACGAGAATGCTTGCTGCCCAGGCGAAATGGGTATCATTGGGTTCATCGCGCACCGATGGCTGGGCGAGTGCGGCCTACGGCAAACCGAACTTCATGATATCCACGATTCGGCAGTTTCCGGTAGGTGAAAGCGGTTCGAATAATTCGAATCGCGAATTCATATTTCGCCAATTGGAATATCTGTGGAAGCGGAATAGCCTCGCTGTGATCGGGCCTGTCTCGGTCCGCTACGCATGCACTTTCGAGTATCCCGGGAGCTGACACCATGGTATGGCAAGGAAAATACGACAGCTTGTTCATCGGTGGACAATGGGTGGCTCCGTCGACCGATGAGCTCATCGACGTGGTGTCGCCGTATACCGAGCAGACGATCGCTCATGTCCCCGCCGGTGCGAACGCCGACATCGATGCCGCCGTCGCGGCAGCGCGCCGAGCGTTCGATCACGGGCCTTGGCCGCGGATCTCGCTCGCCGACCGACTGGAGGTGATGGGCAGGCTCAGTGCGGAGATGCGGGCGGCCGAAGCCTCGATGGCCGAGGTGGTGACCGCCGAAATGGGTTGCCCGATAACGCAATCGCACAGTATTCAGGCGCTACGACCGCGCTTGATCGTGGATGCGATGATCGAGTTGGCGCAGGAGTATCCGTTCGACGAAATCCGCGAGGCCCCCTCCGGTCGGGCCCGGGTTACCCGGGAACCGGTCGGGGTGCTCGCGGCGATCGTGCCGTGGAACGCCCCGCATCTGGTGACGATGATGAAACTGGCGCCCGCGCTGCTGGCGGGGTGCACGGTCGTGCTCAAACCCTCGCCCGAGACACCCCTGGATGCCTATCTGCTCGCCGAACTTCTCTCCCGCGCTGGACTTCCCGACGGTGTCGTGAATATCGTTCCCGCGCACCGTGATCCGAGTGAGTACCTGGTAACCCACCCCGGAGTGGACATGGTCTCGTTCACCGGCTCCACCGGTGCTGGGCGCCGGATAGGCTCGTTGTGCGGTGGCCTCATCCGGCGGGCCGCGCTCGAACTCGGCGGTAAGTCGGCCGCCCTGGTCCTCGACGATGCCGATCTGGAATCCACGGTCGAAGCACTGCGGGTCGGCGCGTTCCGCAATACCGGGCAGGTGTGCAGCTCCAAGACCCGGGTGGTGGTATCGCGCAGGCGTGCAACGGAATTCATCGATGCCCTACGTACCGCGACCGAATCCATGCCCGTGGGAGACCCGTCGGACCCAGCCACCGAATTCGGTCCGCTGGTCTCCGCGCGGCAACGCGAGGCCGTCGAGGGATATATCCGGGCCGGGCGTGCGGAAGGCGCGACAGCCGTTCTGGGCGGCGGTCGGCCCGCGGGGCTGGACACCGGGTGGTTCGTCGAGCCGACCATCTTCGCCGGGGTGCGGCCGGATATGCGGATCGCGCGGGAGGAGATCTTCGGGCCGGTGCTGTCGGTGCTGGAGTACGACACCGAGGACGAGGCGGTCGCCATCGCCAACGATTCTTCGTACGGACTCAACGGCGCGATCTTCACCTCCGACCCACAGCATGCGGTCGCGCTCGCCGACCGGATCCGGACCGGAACGGTCGAAATCAACGGCAATCCGGTGGGATTGGCCGCACCGGTCGGGGGAGTCAAGGACAGCGGGCTCGGCCGGGAGCTGGGGCCCGAAGGTTTCGACGAGTTCATCGAGTTCAAGTCGGTCGGGTTGCCTCGCGACCTGGCCATCGGATGAGACGGAATCCATGGCTACCGCGGAGTGCGCATGAGCGAATCGACCGGCCCACTGTCGGGCATCAAGGTTGTCGAATTGGGCGGAGTCGGACCCACCCCGTTCTGTTGTCAGCTGCTGTCCGATCTCGGCGCCGACATCATCCGCATCGACCGGCCGGCCGGATACGACGGTGGTGCACCGGTCGAACCGCGATTCGACCTGCTCAATCGGGGGCGGCGCAGTGCGGCCATCGATCTGAAGAAGCCGGAAGCCGTTGCGGCAGTGCTCGATCTGGTGCGCCGGGCCGATGTTCTGATCGAAGGCTTTCGTCCCGGCGTCGCCGAGAAGCTGGGGCTGGGCCCCGACGAATGCACGGCGGTGAACCCCGGCTTGGTGTACGGCCGGATGACCGGCTGGGGTCAGCACGGCCCCCTGGCGCAGGCGCCCGGGCACGACATCAATTACATCGCACTGACCGGAGTTCTGCATTCGATCGGATCCGCGGGTGGACCACCGGTGATTCCGCTGAATCTCGCCGGCGATTTCGGCGGCGGTTCACTGTATCTTGCCTTCGGCATTGTCGCCGCATTGCTGGAACGGCACCGTTCGGGGCGGGGACAGGTGATCGATGCGGCCATGGTCGATGGGTCGGCCTCGCTGATGACATTGTTCTACGGACTGCACGCGGCGGGTTATTGGCGTGACGAGCGCGGCGTGAACCGCCTCGATTCCGGTGCGCCCTGGTACAACACCTACCGCACCAGCGATGGACAATGGCTTGCCATCGGCTCCAACGAGGCGCGTTTCTGGCGCAACACACTTCGCATCCTGGAATTGGACGAGGCCGAAATGCCCGACCAGCACGACCGGTCACGCTGGCCCGAAATGCACGATCGCCTCGCCGAAGTGATCGCCACCCGCACCCGGGACGAATGGTGTGCGCTGGCCGAAGGACGGGATGTGTGCTTCGCGCCGGTGCTGTCGCTGGGCGAGGCTCCGCAACATCCGCATCTGCGGGCCCGGGAAACATTCATCGAGGTGGAGGGCGTGGTTCAGCCCGCCCCGGCACCGCGATTCAGTCGTACGCCGGGCGCCGTCCAGCGGCCGCCGGCGCGCCCGGGGGAGCACACGGACGAGGTACTCGGCGACTGGGGATTTTCACCGGAGCGGCTGTCGGCGCTGCGCGTCGCCGGTGCGATCGCATGATCCGGTTCCGGTGCCGGGGAAATAGGCGATCGGATTATTCGATTCCGTCGAATCGCTGGTTCGCAATTTATCACTTGGATCGTCGGGACCGGCAGTTTAGTCTCGATACCGGGGGCGAATCCGAAAAACACCGGCTCATACATCACTGTTTGGAGCGAACGCGAAATGAATTCGAACTTTCTCACCGAATCCCAGGCGGACTGGCTCGACGTCGTCAACAAATTCATGGACCACGAGATCACCGTCGAATATGTGCGCAAGTGTGACTCTGGCCGGGAATACCCGTACGAGGCGTACGAGAAGATCGCGAAGCAGGGCTGGCTGGGCATTCTCATCCCGGAGGAGGAGGGCGGCTCCGGGGGTGACATCTTCGACTACTCGCTGATGGCCGAGGGACTGGGCAAATTCGGATTCGACTTCGCCTGCTCGGTGCTGGTTCCCACCTTCACCGCGATGAACATCATCAAGTACGGCACCGCGGAGCAGAAGGCGCGCTACGTCAAGCCGTTCATCGACGGGCAGATCCGGTTCTCGGTGTCGATCTCCGAACCCGACGCCGGATCCGACGCCTCCAACACCAAGACCCGTGCCCGCCGCGACGAGAACGGCGACTGGATCGTGTCCGGTCAGAAGCTGTGGTGCAGTGGCGCCGCCGCGAAGGACACGGTGATCGCCATGCTGGTGCGCACCGACACCGGCGACAAACACGGCGGCCTGTCGGTGCTGTTGATCCCGAACGACACTCCCGGCCTGGACATCCGGCGGCTGCCCACGCTGTCGCGGCATGCGACCGGCACCACCGAGATCTTCCTCGACGAGGTCCGTGTCCCCGCCGACGCGCTGCTCGGTGAGGTCGGCCAGGGCTGGAAGATCATCACCGAACACCTCGAGTTGGAGCGCTGCGCGGTCGCCGCGGCCTACACCGGCAACGCGCAGGAAGCGGTGCGGGTGGCGAACAAGTACGCCCACGAGCGCGTCCAGTTCGGCAAGCCGATCTACGAGTTCCAGGTGCTCAAGCACATGCTGGCCGAGAACCAGACCCGGGTCGACGCGGCCCGCCTGCTCTGCTACCGCGCCGCGAAGATGAAGGCCGAGGGCCTGCCCGCGGCGAGTGAGACCTCGATGGCCAAGCTGTACGGCTCGGAGACTCTCAAGCAGAGCGCGCTGGACGGCATGCAGATTCTCGGCGGTTACGCCAACCTGCCCGAGGCCGATATGGAGCGCTACCTGCGTGAGAGCGTCCAGTCCACGATCGGCGGCGGCACCTCGCAGATCCAGCGCACCATCATCGCCAAGTCGATGCGACTGTCCGCGAACGCGTAACCGCCTGCCCCGCAGTACCTTCAGGAGGAATCGATGGTAACCATCAACAATCGCATCGATATGCCGCTCGACGAGATCGAGATCGGCGCGGTGTTCCGCTCGGGCGGCCGGACGGTCACCGAAACCGATGTGGTGAATTTCTGTGCGCTGACCGGCAATTGGATCGAGATCCACTCCAATGTGCACTACGCCTCGCAGACCCGTTTCGGTGAGCGGATCGTGCAGGGGTCGCTGACCTACTCGCTGATGACCGGTCTGATCCAGTTCGGGCCGTCCATTCAGGCGAACTACGGGATCGATAATCTGCGCTACCTGAAGCCCGTAGTCATCGGCGACACCGTCTACGCAACGGCCGAGGTCATCGGCAAGAAGGACAAGGACGACAAGTACGGTGTCGTCACCTTCCTGATGAAGGCCCTCAACCAGGACGGCTATGTCGTGCAGAAGAGCGAGTGGAGTCTGCTGATGCTGCGCAAGCGCGAGGATCTCGACGCGCTGGTCGGCTCGTCGGTTCCGACCGAGCGCCCGAAGGACTGATATCCGTGCCTGCCACTCCTGTCGCCGCGATTATCGGCATGGGCGATGCGTACGCCTCGCGCGAAGACCGCAAGGACCCCATGCAGCTCGCGGTGGAAGCGACCTACGGCGCCCTCGCCGACGCGGGTATCCGTAAGAATCAGGTCGATGCGGTCTTCACCGGCCGCTCGCCCTGGGCCGACAAACGTTCGCAGTGGTCGAACATCTTCATCTCGCACATGCACATGCCGGTGATCATCGACAGCGAAATCACCATGCACGGTGCGGGTCTCACCTCGTCCATCGCGATCGCCTCGCAGATGATCGCGGCGGGACAGGCCGAATACGTGCTGTGCCTGCAGAGCGATGCGACCGAGCTGTTCGTCGATGCCGTGGCGATGGGAGCGGAGGCGGATTCGGATCCCCAGGTGGAGGTTCCCTACGGTGCGACCATCCCGTCGCTGTACGCGCAGGCGGCGTGCCGGTACTTCCACGAATTCGGTATCACCGAAGCAGATTTGGCGGATGTCGCGATCGCGAATCAGCGCTGGGGCGTGCACCACCCGCATGCCGCCAAGGCGCGGTTCGGCGAGATCGACCGGGAGAAGGTGCTGTCCTCGCCGTATGTCGCGACGCCGCTGCGGCGGTGGATGTGCTCGACGTGGGGCGGCGGCACCGGCGGCGCGCTGATCGTCACCTCGCCCGACAATGTCGGTGACCGCGAGGGGGTGGTCTACGTCCACGGCTACGGTTCGGCGAGTACCCACGAGTACCTCACCGACCGGATGAACCTGCGGCACAGTCGATTCCCCGGCCTGGGTGTGCTGCCGAACCTCACCCACACCGCGACGGCCGAAGCCGCCCGCCAGGCCTACGGTATGTCCGGTCTCGGCCCGTCGGATATCGACATGCTGCAGCTGTCGGTGAACTTCGCGCATATGGGCCCGATCGTGCTGGAGGATCTCGGGTTCGCGGAGAAGGGCCGCGGCATCGACATCTACCGCGAGGGCCGCACCGCCATCGACGGAGATCTGCCGACCGACACCAACGGCGGCTGGCTGTCGTTCGGGCAACCCGGCATCTCCTGCAACATGGACAGCCTCGTCGAGGCCGTCCGGCAATTGCGCGGCACCGCACTCGGCGCGGCACCGGCGAAGCGACCGGAAACGGTGCTCGTCCAGGGAGCCGGCGGCATGATCGCCGCCGGAAGCGTCATGGTGCTGTCGTCGGCGGCCTGACCAGGGAAAAGGACTACGACATGAGTGATACGCAACACCTGAACGAGTGGCCGCAACCCTACCGCCAACTCGATTCCGAACCGTACTGGGCGGCGCTGGCCGACGAGCGCCTCACCTACCAGCGCTGTGGCGCCTGCGCCGAAGCGGTGTGGCCGGCGCATTCGCATTGCCCGCACTGCGATGCCGCCGAACTGACCTGGCAGCAATCGCAGGGAGTCGGAACCGTGTACTCCTACAGCACGATCGGTCGCGGCCCGACCCCCGTCTGGGCGGCAATCGTGCCCTACACCGTCGGATTCGTCGAACTGGCCGAGGGGTACCACCTGTTCACCCAGATCGACGGCGATCCGGACACGATCGAGATCGGCATGCCGGTGCGGGTGCGTTTCGTCGAGCGCGGCGGGCAGAAACTGCCCGTCTTCGCTGGCGCGACATCTGTTGCGCCGGTGGGTGATTGACATGGCAGGCCCATTGGACGGTGTGCGCGTGCTGGACCTGACCACGAATGTGATGGGCCCCTATGCCTCGCTGCAGCTCGGGGATCTGGGTGCCGATGTGTGGAAGATCGAGCCGCCCGCGGGCGACACGATCCGCAATGTGGGGCCCGCCCGTCATCCGGGGATGAGTGCGAACTTCCTGCACCTCAACCGCAACAAGCGCAGCCTCGCGCTCGATCTGAAGAACCCGGCCGGGATCGAGGCATTGCTGCGGATGATCAGCACCGCCGATGTGCTGATGCACAGTATGCGACCGACGGCGATGGCGCGGCTGGGACTGACCTACGAGAGCGCGAAGCTGCGCAATCCGCGCATCATCTACTGCGGAATGTATGGCTTCGGTCAGGACGGCCCCTACGCCGACCGTCCGGCCTACGACGACCTCATCCAGGCCGGCGTCGGGCTTCCGGTGTTGCAGAGCCGCAAAACCGGTGAGCCCGAGAACGTGGCGACGCCATTGGCCGATCGCGCGGTTGGGCTGGCCGCCGGTACGGCGGTCACCGCTGCGCTGTATCGGCGGTCGATCACCGGGGTCGGGCAGGAGGTGCAGGTGCCGATGTTCGAGACCTTCGCCCAGTTCGTGCTCGGCGATCACCTCTACGGCTACACCTTCGATCCGCCGATCGGCGACTGGGGGTATGCCCGGACCATGGATCCCGGACGGCGGCCGTATCCGACCTCCGACGGAGGTTACATCGCGGTCAATCTCTACATTGACAAGCATTGGAATTCGTTCTTCGCGGTGTCCGGCCACCCGGAGCTGGCCGCGGACCCTCGTTTTACCGACATCCACAGCCGGGCAGAACATTTGGGAATTCTCTACGAGTTCTTGTCGGAGGTGTTCCCGACCAAGACCACCGCGCAGTGGATGCGCCTGCTGACCGACGCGGATATCCCGTCGATCCGGATGCATACGCCCGCAACACTTCTCGATGATCCGCACATGAAAGCAGTCGGCTTCTTCGTCGACGAGGAGCACCCCTCGGAGGGGCCGGTGCGCACCATGGGCATTCCGCAGCGCTGGAGCGCCGATGCGCCCGAATTGCGTTATCCGGCACCGCGTCTGGGTGAGCATTCGCTCGCGTTGCTCAGCGAAGCGGGCTTCGACGGTGCGGAAATCGGCGAACTCGTCGACAGCGGCGCAGTGTCCGCGGCGGAGGGGGCGGCCCGATGAACGACACGTTGACCGGCAAGGTCGCCGTGATCACCGGCGGGACCGGGGGCATCGGTGCGGGTATCGCGCGGCGCCTGGCCGCCAGGGGCGCGACGGTAGTACTCAACGGCCGCGACGAACGCAAAGCCGATGCGGTGCTCGCCGACATTCGCCGCCTGGGCGGGCACGGGGGATTCATCGTCGGCGATATCCGGTCCCGACGCGATATGGATGCGCTCGTGGCACAGGCCGTCGAGCGTTTCGGCGGCATCGACATTGTCGTCCCCAACGCCGGTGGGAACGATGACGAGGCCCGTTCCCCCGAGGTCCGCGGACCCTTCGCCGATATCGATCTCGACCGCGTCACCGATTTCGTCGGCCAGGCGGTGGGCGCGAAATTACGCGTGGTGCAGGCGGCGATTCCTTATCTTCGCGAACGCGGCTCGGGCAGCGTGGTTTTCGTGACCTCCGAAGGCGGCCGGGCACCGACACCAGGGCAGACCGCCATCGCGACCTTTTCAGGCGGGCTGATCCAGGCGAGCAAGGTGCTGTCCAAGGAGTTGGCGCGCGACCGGATCCGAGTGAACTGCGTCTGTGTGACCGTCGTTCGTGACTCACCATCGTGGGTCGCCGCCTTCGAAGGTGAGGGCCGAGTTTCCGAAGCGCATCGCAGGCAATACGAGAAAATTCTCGCCCGCGCACCCTTCGGTGTCGCCGCCCCGCCCGACATCGGAGATGTCGTGGCCTTCCTGGCCTCCGACGACGCCCATTACCTCACCGGATCGACACTCAGCCCGACCGGTGGACTGACAATTCATTGACCGCGGGCCGGAAACGACCGGTGGCACACAAGTAGAGGTTTCAACGATGACCGGACCATTGGACGGGATACGGATTCTCGACCTGACGTCGAATTTCATGGGTCCCTACGCGTCGCTGCTGCTCGCCGATATGGGCGCCGACGTAGCGAAGGTCGAAGCCCGCGCAGGCGACACCACGCGCGGTGTCGGGCCGTGCCGCAATCGCGGGATGAGCGCGATCTTCTTGCACCTCAACCGCAACAAGCGCAGCATCGTGCTCGACCTGAAAACCGCGGACGGCAATGCGGCGCTGAAGCAGATGCTCGAGTCCGCCGACGTATTGCTGTACAGCCTGCGCCCGCAGGCGATGGCGAAACTCGGTCTGTCCTACGACGAGGTCCGCTCTATCAACCCGACGGTGATCTATTGCGGCGCATTCGGTTTCGGCCAGAACGGGCCCTACGCGTCCCGTCCGGCCTACGACGACCTGATCCAGGCTGCGGTCGGTATGCCGGTGCTACAGAGCCGCAAGATCGGTCCGCCGGACTATGTCGCCACCGCGATCGCCGATCGGGTGGTCGGCATGGCCACCTCCACCGCCATATCGATGGCGCTGTTCCACCGCGAGCGGACCGGCCGCGGCCAAGAGGTTCAGGTGCCGATGTTCGAGACCTTCGCGCATTTCGTCATGGGCGATCACCTCTACGGATACACCTTCGATCCGCCGGTCGGCGATTGGGGGTACGCCCGGATGATGAATCCGGACCGGCGCCCCTATCGCACCACCGACGGTTACCTCGGCGTCAACGTCTACACCGATAAGCATTGGCACCGGTTCTTCGACCTGTCCGGGCATCCGGAGATGAAAGCGGATCCGCGTTTCGCCGACATCCACGGGCGGACCGCGAATATCGCTGAGCTGTACGAGTTTCTGGCGCGGACCTTCGCCACGAAGTCGACCGCCGAGTGGGTGCAGATCCTGACCGAGGCGGACATTCCGGTCATCGAGATGAACACCCCCGGTTCGCTGCTGGACGATCCGCACATGAAGGATGTCGGCTTCTTCATCGACGAGGACCACCCCTCCGAGGGCAGGCTCAAATCGCTGGGCATCCCGCAGCAGTGGAGCGAAAGCCGGCCGGAACTGCGGTATCCGGCGCCACGGCTCGGCGAGCATTCCGCGCAACTGCTGTCCGAATATGGTTTCGGCGCCGCGCAAATCGAACAACTGTTGAACTCCGGCGCCGCATACGAAGCCGACCGTGCTGCGCCGGGCGAATAGGAATCGGAGGCAACCATGACGAGCGATCTGCCGCTGGCCGGAATAACGGTGGTCGAGCTGGGCGACAGCGCCTCGGCTCCGTTTGCGGGCAAGATACTCGCGGAATTGGGCGCCGAGGTGTGGAAGGTGGAGCGCCCGACGGGGGACTCCTCGCGTGGCTGGGGCCCGAGCATGTGGCAGGGCAGTGGCGCCGCGTTTCACGCGCTCAACCGTGGAAAGCGTTGTATCCGTATCGATATCAAGGATCGGGAGCAGCTGGCGACGCTGCACGAGCTGATCGCCTCCCGCGCGGACGTCTTCTTGCACAATCTGAGGCCGGGTTCGGCCGCGCGCTACGGACTCGACGCCGACAGCCTGCGGGTCACCAAACCCGAGCTGGTCTACTCCGAGGTCGGTGCGTTCGGCCACACCGGGCCGATGAACACACTGCCCGGCTACGACCCACTGATGCAGGCGTTTTCGGGGATCATGAGCATCACCGGCGAGGAGGGGCAGGCGCCCGTGCGCGCGGGAGTGTCGATCGTCGACTTCGGCACCGGTATGTGGGCGGTGATCGGAATCCTCGCCGCCCTGTTCCGGCGTCAGGCCAAACACGCGGGCGCGACGGTGAACAGCTCACTGCTGGAAACCGCCATTACCTGGATGAGTGTCGGCATCGCCAACTACACCGCCGACGGTGAGATCGGCGGCCGGCACGGATCCGGAGTCGCGTTCATCGTGCCGCATCGCGCGTACGAGGCGGCCGACGGCTATCTCGTGGTCAGTTGCGCGAACGACGCGCTGTTCGCTCGACTGTGTGCGGCGCTGGGGCATCCGGAATGGGCAACCGACTGCCGATTCGCCACCAACGCAGCACGATTGACCAACCGCGACGAGATCGACCGCCTGATCGGTGCGCAGATCCTCACACACCCCCGCGAGCACTGGAAGCACATTCTGCAGGACGCCGGTATCCCGGTCGCGCCTACCCAGACCACCGCCGAGATCGTCGGCCACGAGCAGACCCATGCTCTCGCGATCCTCGGCAAGCCGTCGGAGGACGACATCGCTGTGGTCGGCCTGCCGCTGTCGTTCGACGGAAAGCGCCCGCCGCCACTGCATTCGGCGCACGACATCGGGGCCGACAACCACCGTCTTCGACAGCTCATCAAGACCGAATCCTGACAGCCGGTCCGGTCGGGCCGAGGCGATTGATCTTCTGCCCGACCGGTGGCGGCACGCTCAGAGGTGCTTCTTGTAGAACGGAATCAGGTGGCTCAACGCGATGGCGACCGGTTCGGGCTGGTCGTAGAGGTCGTAATGTGACCACCCCTCGGCCACGACGAGCTCCTTGTCCTTGGAGGCCGCGCGACGGTAGAGCTCGACGCCGTCGCGGTAAGCACCGAAGGCGCCCGGCTTGTCGCCGACAACGATGCACAGGGGCTGGGTGAGTAGCACCTCGACCCGGTTGAACGCGTCCCAGCCCACCGCCGTCGCCTGGTGGGAGAACAAGGAACGATTGCGCCCGTTCGGCTTTCGGCCGCGGTCGGTGCGGTAGTACTCGGTGGCGCCCAACAGGTCGATCTCGGTCAAGCCCTTGTCCCTGGCCTCCTGTGGAGAGGCCGGCAGCAGATCGTCGACTCGCAATTCGGCGCCGCGCGCTTCGGCGGTGCGTTGCGCGGCCATGGCCTCCAGCGCGCCGATCGGGTCGTAGCCGGTGAAGGACTCGTGCATCAGCCGTCCGTAGTTCGCTCCGGTCACCGTGGCGAGCGCGCTGATGCGCCGTTCGGTCATCGTCGCGTTCACCGAATATCCACCGGCGCCGCAAATGCCGAGAACCCCGATCCGGTTGTCGTCGACGTAGGGCTGCGTGACCAGGTAGTCGATCACGTAGCTGAAGTCTTGCACGCGCAGGGTCGGGTCCTCGATGAAGCGTGGTTCGCCGCCGCTGGCGCCCTGGAAACTGGCGTCGAAGGCGATGACGACGAACCCTTCCTGTGCCAGCGCGCTGCCGTATACGTTCCCCGAGGTCTGTTCCTTACAGCTGCCGATCGGGTGGGCGCTGATGATGGTGGGGTATTTGTGGGTGTTGTCGAATCCGGGCGGGTAGTAGATATCCGCGGCGATATCCCAGGCCAATGCCTTGATACTGACATGTTCGATGTTGTCGGTTGCCATCGGAACTCCTGTTCGGTTGGTCTTCGGAATGGGTTCATCGCGGGAGAGTTCGCGGCGGCTCGGAGCAATTGCGGGCGGATGCTGATCTCCACGCACTCTTCACGGTGTCACGTTCGCGGCGACGCCGGCAGGGTAGAGATTCCTACCCCTCGGGCCGGTTTGTTCAGCCACTTCCCAGGGCGTATCGCAGTGCGGCGGCGAGTTCGCCGATCGCCTCGGCCGCGCGAGATGTGGCGATCCGGATATCTGATTCCGCGTCGTCCACGAGGCCGGTCGACTGCAGTGGGCTTCGATTTCGCGATGCGTGGACATGCTCGATCCGGTCGGCGAGGTCGTCGAGGTCTGCGGCCAACTCGCCTGTGGCGCTCAGTGTTTCGGCATCCGCGGTTCCGTCGGGCCCGGGTCCGAGTGCCGCGACCACGGCGCTCTGTTTGGCGACCTCGTACACCCTGCGTGAAACCTGTTCTATTTCAGCGTCTTTCCATCGCCCCGCTGGGTCGGCGGGGTCGTAGCGCGCCTGTTGCGCGGCCGCCGAGAACTCCAGGCGGGCCAAGCGGCTGCGAACGGTGGCGTGCGCGACTTCGGCCGCGCCGGTCTCGTCGGGGCGGGCCCACATCCGTCGAAGTGCGCGGATCTGATCGGCCTGCGAACGCATCCACGTGGCCATCAGCCCGGCGAGGCGTTCGCGTTGCCAGGTCGGCAGCAGCAGATAGACGCACAACGCCAGCGCCGCTCCGACAACCGTGTCCAGTCCTCGGGTCACGGCCCCCAGTGGGCCGGTGGACAGCGTGGAGATCCACATGACAACCCACATCATGGTCCAGGGTTGTCCGCAACTGCGGAATGTGAGATATCCGAGCAGCAGCACGATCAGCACGACGGTGTGCAGTACCTGGTTGGCGGGCAGGAAAGAGATCGCGACGCCGGCAAGGGCTCCGATCACGGTTCCGACGGTGCGTCCGATACCCCGGCTCGAGGCATCTCCGTAGTCGGGAAACAGCACGAGTACCACGGTGAGGCAGACCCAGAATCCGTGTGCGGGAAGCAGATCGGGGCCGGCGAAGAATCCGATGGCCCGGCCGACCAGCTCGCCGACGACACCGGCCGTCGCCAGGCGCACCGCGTGGCGGAACATCGGCGCCCCGGGATGCAGTTCGTCGCGGACCAGTTCGAATGGCGTTGGCGGAGTGCGGTTGTCCGGCACGTCATCGACAACGGTTCCCGAAATCAGTTCGATGGCTGTGGCGATGGATGTGTCCAGGGCGAGCCAGAGGCCGTCCGCCTCTGCCGGACGTACGGATCGTCTATTCGGAGTTCTCCGGTGCCGGACGCCGTCGGCGAGCTCGGACAGTACCTGTGCGAGTTCGCCGCGGCGTCCGTCGTCGGCGGTGGAGGCTTCGGATCGGTTGTCCAGCGCGTGGAGCAGTTGACCGATGTGCTCGCCCTGCTCGGTCAGTCGAGTCAATCGCGCGACTTCCCGGCTTCCGGAACGGTGCACCAGGGCAAGGCTGTGATCCGCCGCCATGAGCGCTGGTCCGTAGCTCCCGCCCGCGGCAAGCGCGTCGTACAGAGCCGCGACCGATTCACGCTGGACGGCATGGCGTGGTTCGAACGGTGGGAGAAACTGACATGCCGCCATGATCGCGACGCCGCCGCTGAACAGAGCCAGTTCGTGTGCGCCCGCCTGGGCGGAAGGTGTGATCTCGGCGAAGGCGACCACGATGATGGTGACGACCAATACGCGCATGCTCACACCGATGCCGACCACTCGGACCACACCGCCGGCGAAAAAGCCGACAGCGATCAGCGGTAGCAGCAGCCACCAGCTGTCGTGCAGCAGGATGCCGATGGAGGCCGCGACCACTTCAGCGGCGCCGGTGCCGACCGCAGCGACGATGCGGCTGCGGTGATGGGGCATGAGGGCGGCGATACCGCCCAGGAACGCGCCGACACAGATGAGATTCTGAGCCTCTGTGTCGTAGAGGAAATAGCCGACGACCGTGGCGACGATCATTCCGACGGCCACCCGGAACAGTCTCGTCGGATCCTGTAGGGGACGCCCGGTCTTCAATCCGCGAACGGCCGCCCGTCCGAGGGCCTCGAGATCGATCGAATTCGGACGGTGCTGCTTAACCCTGCTCGCGCTCATCCTATCCCTTTCGGTGCCGCGCGTCCGTCCGATGGTGTGCGCAGACTGCCTGCAAATGTATTTCGAGCCGAAATCGAAGTATCGGATATATGCAGAGTACGGCGGGCAGGACCGGCGATGTCAATTGATACATTTCGAATCAACGATTCGACATTTCTCGAGGAATACTCGGCACGACAGAGCGAGTGGCTTCCGTCGTAGACGATGACTGCCCGAAGATTTCGACCGGACCGCGAGGGCGAGCCGGTTCGGGGGTAGAGATTCCTACCCCCACGGTGACAGTCGCAACGGCGCCGGCGGCCGTACCGTAGTGATATGGGTAGCATCGAAAACCGGGCTGAGCTGGGACAGTTTCTCAAGGCTCGGCGCGCGGAACTCACTCCCGAGGCAGTGGGCATCCCAGACAACGGGTCACCGCGACGTGTGCAGGGGCTGCGACGAGAGGAAGTCGCCCAGCTCGTGTCGATCAGCGCCCAGTACTACACACGCCTCGAACAGGGACGAATCCAGGCTTCCGCGCCGGTATTGACGACCCTGGCCGACGCACTGCGCTTGGACGAGGACCAGCGCGGCTATCTGTTCGACCTGGCAGGTAAGGGCAATCCGCGGCCCCGTCGGCTGAAATCTCAGCGGATCCGGCCGCCGCTGGAGCGTCTGCTCGCGACGCTCACCGATATCCCCGCATTCATTCTCGGATTACGGATGGACATTCTCGCGTGGAACGATCTCGCTGCCGCGCTGATCACCGACTTCGCCGAGATTCCGCAAAACCGGCGCAACTACGCGCGAATACTCTTCACCGATCCGATCATGCGTGAGCGCTACCTGAAGTGGGAAATCGTTGCGCGGGACTGTGTGGCCTACCTCCGTATGGAAGCCGCGCGCGACCCCGACGATCCGCGCTTGAGCGCCTTGGTCGGCGAACTGTCGGTGCAGAGTCCAGAGTTTCGCACCTGGTGGGCGGGTCATTACGTGGCGCACCGGACGTTCGGCATCAAGACGATCCGCCACCCGATCGCCGGTGATCTCACGCTGGAATGGGAAAATCTTGCGAGTTCGGCCGATCCCGGCCAGCAGCTCGTCATCTGGACTGCGGAGCCCGGAAGTGCCTCCGAGGAAGCGCTGCGTTTCCTCGCCTCCTGGGCGGCGGCCCACCCGAATTATCGGCACACCTCACCCGGCGGAGCAATGGGTTCCACCTCGCAGTCCTGAGATCCACTGAGACCGGGGGTCGGGTTGTTACCGAGGTAGCGATGGTCGCACGCTGTTGCTGTGTACCGCGCCACGGCCGAAGGCCGCGCAGGGGTGTGCGCGGCCTTCGGTGTCGAAGTTGTCAGGTGTCGTGCACGATGACGCCGCGCAAGTTGCGCCCGGCCTTCATGTCGTCGAAGCCCTGGTTGATCTGATCCAGCGAGTAGCGGGCGGTCACGAGGCCCTCCAGCTCGAGTTTGCCCTGCTGGTACATCGCCAGTTGGGCAGGGATGTCGGCGGTGGGGGAGCAGGCGCCGAACAGCGCGCCCTGCAACCGTTTCTGGGACAGCGTCAGATCGTGCAGGTTGATATCGCCGTCCTTGACGGTGGTGTCGCCGATGCCGACGGCGACACAGGTCCCGCCCTTGCGCACCGCCTGCAATCCCTGGCCGATATGCCGTCCGGTCGTCACGCCGACGGTCACGATCGAGGCGTCCGCGCCTTGGCCGTCGGTCATCGAACGTGCGAGTTCCCCGGCTTCCTCCATGGTCGAGAACGCGTGTGTGGCACCGAATTTCAGTGCGGAATCGCGCTTGAACTGCACCGGGTCGACGGCGATGACCGCACTCGCACCGGCATGCGCGGCACCTTGTACGGCGTTCACGCCGATGCCGCCGATGCCCATCACGATCACCACATCACCCGGCCGCACCTCAGCCGAATTCACCGCAGCACCCCATCCGGTGCCGACACCGCAACCCGTGAGCACCGCGACATCGAGCGGGATCGACGGATCGATGCGGATGGCCGATGCGGTCGACACCGTCACGTGTTCGCAGAAGGTGCCCAATCCGGCCAGCTGTCCCACCGGCTTGCCGTCCATCGACAGCCGGAACGAGGTCGGGTCGTCGAAGCGCGCGCCAGTGGCCAGGAACGCGCCGAGATTGCACAGATTCTGCAGACCCTTCGCGCACCATTTACAGCGCCCGCAGACCGGCAGGAAGGAGAACACCACGTGGTCGCCCTCGGTGAAGCCGATGGTCCCCGGCCCGACCGCTTCCACGATGCCCGCACCCTCGTGTCCACCGGTGATCGGCAGGATGCCCGGAGTCTGGTCGCCGATCGCGAAGTGGTCGTCGGAATGACACAGACCGCTGGCGATCATCTTCACCCGGATCTCGCCCGGCCTGGGATCGTCCATTTCCAACTCGACGACCTCGTAGCGGCCCGGAGATTCGAGCAGCACCGCGCCCCGTGTCCTCATCGACCCAACTCCTCTGGAAACATGAATGCGGTCGGGCCGAATATTTCGCGCCGATCGCGACGAATACTTTCTGCATCGTGGCATCGCCTGCAAGGCAGGTCAATTGGCCTTTTTCGAAATCGGAATTCGCAAAAATTCAACCGAGCTCGCCCCGTCGGCACGACGACGCCCTTACCTCCTCGACAAACGGCGTGCCTGGCAGCGAGCCATCGGGTCACTCGAGGCGCCTACGGATTGCCACACAGCGAGCAACAGTCCCTTCATGACCACCTCAGCGCGTGCCCCCGGCGGGCCTGCTCCACACGGCTCGCCGACCGACCGTGGCGGTGCCCGAATACCGCTGTACACAACGGAATTCGCGACCGACCCGCATCGGGTCTACCGGGAGATGCGCGACCGGTTCGGTGCGCTGGTGCCGATCGAACTCGCCCCGGGCGTGCCTGCCACACTTGTGATCGACTATCAGATCGCCCGGCGGATCCTCAACGATCCCGAGCACTCGCGCTATCGCGCCCCCACCGTCGCCGCGCTGAACGAGGTCGAGATGTTCCCGCTGCACGGCATGGTCGAGCAGATCGCGTTTCCGTTGATCAATTCCTTCTGTGCGACGGGAACGGCGGAACTCATCGGCGAGTACGCCTTTCCGCTCACCTTCCAAGTGGTCAATTCGATGCTCGGTTGCCCGGCCGATATCGGGCAGCGCGCCGCCGAGGCCATGGCAGCGATATTCGACGGTTCCGATACCGGCGAGGCCGATGCGATGCTCGTCGCGGCACTGGCCGATTTGACGGCATTGCGGCACGACGAACCCGGAGACGACATCACCTCACGGCTGTTGCGGCACCCGGCCGGGCTCGACGACATCGAGATGATCAGCCAGCTCGTCAGCTTCTACGGTGCGGGAATCGAACCGCTGCAGAACTTGATCGTCAACACCCTGCGAATGCTGCTCACCGACGATCGGTTCGCGGGCGGCCTGCTCGGCGGGAGTCTGACCACGCGCGCCGCCTTGGACGAGGTGCTGTTCACCGATCCGCCGCTGGCCAATATGTGCACCACTTTCCCGCGTCAGCCGATCCTGATCGACGGCGTCTGGTTGCCCGCCCATCAGCCCGTGGTCATCAGTATGGCCGCGTGCAACAACGATCCGGCGGTGAATATCGGTGTGTACCTGGACAACAGCGCACATTTGTCGTGGAGTATCGGTCCCCATGCCTGCCCGGCCCGGTCGGTCGCGTACCTGGTGGCGCAGGACGCGATCGATCAACTGGTCGACGCGCTACCGGAAATGCGGCTCGCATACGGCGCCGAAGAACTGAGCTGGCGCCCGGGGCCTTTCCACCGCGCTCTGACCGAGCTACCGGTTGTCTTTCCGCCGTCACCACCGCTGAATATCGACGAAGTGACCAGAAGATGAAACATCCGCAGCCGATCGCATCATGCCGCTGCTGGTCGGACTGTGCATTTTTCTGGACGGTGAAGCGCTGAAAATCCACCTGGATTCGAGCGGCCGGGAGCGCGTTTCGACACGCGTTCCCGCGACGTGCGGAACCGGCTGTGCCGCAAACCAATTGCGGTACGCCCGGACGTATCAACTCCGAATCCGGGAGGAAAGTCGATGACGACGTTCACGCGTACACGAGCACGATCGAGGCGGGCGGGTAAAGTCGGCCCGCGCCGGAGGAGACGCGGGTTCAGCAGTGCGGCAACGGTATCCGTGGCTGTGCTCTCCTCGGCGTGACCGGGATCGTCGCGCCGCCGATCCCCGAAGCGTCGGCTGTCCCGGCGACGCATCCTCGATTTCTTGTCGTCGCCGGCGACGCATCGATGGGGATCGGCGTGGTGAAGGTGGGCGACGACGGTGCGTTGACACAGGTGCCGGACAGCCCGTTCCCGACCGGATTCGGCATCCTGTCGCTGGTCCTCGCGCCCGATGGGCGGACCGTGTACGTGCCGCACGTCGGTGACCTCGCGGTCAGCGGTTACCGGCTCGACGACGACGGCGCGCCGCACCCGATACCCGGCGCGACGGTCCGCTCGACGGTCCTCCGACCGCCGCGCAGCTGACCCCGGACGGATCGCACCTGTTCGTGGTGGTCGGCGGCGTCCCGGGGCATGTGGTGTCGTTCGCGGTCGCGCCGTCGGGCGCGTTGAGCCTGACAGGTGCGCCGCCGGTGACGGTGGACGGGCTGAGCGCGGTCGGGATGGCCAGTGTCGACCCGAACGGGCCTTATCTGCGCGTGGCGACATACATCGGAAATACGTTGTCCAACTTCGTAATTGGGCCCGACGGCGCTCTCACGCCGCTCGGACCGACTCGCGTCGAACTCGGCCCGATCCGGCCCGGCTATACGCGCGATGGCCGGTAGCTCTACTCGAGCAACGAATTCGGGACGAATCTGTCCGGGTTCGCGATCGGTGCCGACGGCAGGTTGACGCCCACTCCGGGGCCGCCCTATCGGACCGATGGGGTGCCGCACGGTGCGGTCGTCACCGCGGACGGCCGCCGCCTCTGTGTGCCGAATGCCATCGGCCGGTCGATCGCCGGATTCGATGTGCACGCCGACGGTGCACTGACTCCGCTTCCCGGATCGCCGTACGCCGCTCCGGCGGCGACCCTGCTCGGCCAGGTCGCCCTGACAGCCGCCGCCTCGGCAGCGTCCTGACCGCTCTACTTGCCGACGGCGCTGAGGTCCTGCTCGTCGATCTGCTTGAACGGCACATGCGTCGCGGGATCGAGGATCTCGTCGAGGTGCTGCCGCACCAACTCCGGAGTGAGTTCCTTGCTCGTGAAGCCGGTGTTGAAGCCCAGCACCAGCCGCTGCACCTCGCCGCCCTGGGCTTGGATCACCTCACCGTTGATCGCGCAGTCCTCGTGGGCCAGATAGGCCACCACCGGGCTGACCAGCGAGGTCGGCAGGTTGTCGCGCATGAACTGCTTGAACTCTTCCGAGATGTCCGCCTCGTCGGACATCCGTGTCGCCGCGGTCGGGGCGATCGCGTTGACCTTGATGCCCACCTCGGCCGCCTCGAGGCCGAGGGTCCGGGTGAAGGCGAAGATCGCGCCCTTCGCGCAGACGTAGGGCGTTTGCTGCGGAAAGCCGATCAGCGTGGGGGAGGTGGTGTTCACGATGCGCCCGGACCCGCTGTTCACCAGGTGCGGCCAGGCTGCGGCGGTGACGCCGGCGGTGCCGAAGAAATGCACTTCCATGTGCTGCCGGATCGACGGCACGATGTCGGGCCCGAAGGAGTGCACCTGGTTGATGCCGGCGTTGTTGACCAGGATGTCGAGGCGGCCGAACGCGTCGATCGCGGCCTGCACGATTCCCTCGGGGTTCTCGGTGACCGAATCGAAGTTCACCACCGCACGACCGCCGGCGGCGACGATCTCGCCCACCATGTCCTGCGCCGGAGTCGTGTCGGCTCCGGTGCCCTGAGCAGAACCGCCCAGATCGTTGATCACCACCGCCGCGCCGCGTGATGCCAGAAACTTGGCGTGCGACGCCCCGAGGCCGCGTCCCGAGCCGGTGACCACGGCGACGCGTCCGTCGAATGACAACATGAATACTTCTCCTTCAGTCGTTCGCCGGCAGCATGACCGCGACCATCGTCACTGGTTTGTCGGTGCGGTTGCTCCAGGCATGTTCGATTCCGCGGTTGATGACCGTGTCGCCCGGCCGAAGCAGGGTCTCGCCGGTTTCGTAGAGGGCGTAGATCTCGCCGTCGAGGATCGTGGCGATATCGATGGTCTCGGTCGCGTGCAGTCCGACGATGCCTTCGCTCTCGGCATTGGCTTGTTCGCCGTGCAGGTTCCCGATCGACTCCGCGTACACCGCGGGATCGATCTCGCTGTCCGGCGGGAAGGTGGCCAGCCGGACGACCAGCCCGCTCGCCGGCGGGTCGAGTTCCACCTCCGGTTTCAACGTGTCGTCGTCCCGATACCGGCCCGGCAGGGAATCGACCCGCCAGACGTCGTTGACCGTGAACGCCGGGAGAGCCACCCGGGTGGCCGTGTTCTCGTCCACGACGACGGCCGACTTGCCGTCCGCGTCCCGCCCGGCGATCACCCGCCGTGCCGTCTTGTTCAGATGCTCGCCACCCATGAAGTTCCTTCCCTGCGGAGCGTGACTGTGCTTCCCATCACAAAATACTATATAAAATATCTAATGCAACCTGTCGGGTTGGCCGACCGGCCGGTGAGTCCACCCTGCTCGATCGAAGACAAAGTGGCCGTGATCACGGGCTCCGCCAGTGGGATGGGCTTGGCCGCCGCCGAATCGTTCGTCGCACACGGGGCGAGAAGGGGGCCGCGGCGGCCGCGCGTCTGGGTGGCGCGGCGCGGTACGTCCATACCGACGTCACCTCTGCCGAACAGATGCGGGCGCTGGTCGGCACGGCGGTGACGGAGTTCGGCAAGCTCGACGTCATGTTCAGCAATGCCGTTGCGGCGGTTGATTTCTCGCGTATGACTACAACGGCCACTGCATATGTTTGATCTCGAAGAATTCCCGCAGGCCCTCCTCGCCGCCTTCGCGGCCGATGCCGCTGTGCCCCGGCCCGCCCCACGGCGCGTCGGCCCGCATCCCGCCGCCGCCGTTGATTGTGACGGTGCCCGAGCGCAGTCGGCGGCCGAACGCGATCGCCTCGGCGGTCGGTCCCCAAACATTGGCGTTCAGAGCATATTTCGCGTCATTTGCCATGCGGACCGCGTCGTCGAGATCGGTGTAGGGCATTACCACACCCACCGGGGCGAAGAGTTCCTCCTGCGCGATCTCGGCCTCGTTGGGGACATGGGTCACCAGCGTCGCCTCCAGGAAGAAGCCCTCGTCCAGTCCCGCCGGTCGGCCACCACCGACAGGCAGGTGGGCGCCGGCTTGTTGCGCGCGGGCCAGGAATCCCTCGACCTTCGCCCGATGCTCGCCGGTGATCAGCGGACCGAGGATGGTCTCGGGTGCCAGCGGGTCACCGACGGTGAGACTGCGCAGGAAAGCCCCTGATCGCTCGACATATTCGTCGAAGTCCGCCTGCGGCACCAGAGTTCGTGTGGTGGCACCACAGGCTTGCCCGCTGTTGCGGGTGAAGCGCAGGGCCGACGCAGGCACCGCCTGGTCCAGATCGGTACCGGGCAGGACGATATTGGGTGATTTACCGCCGAGCTCCAGCACGACCTTCTTCAATGTCGGTGCCGCCAGCGCCAGAATCTTGCTGCCCACTGCGGCAGATCCGGTGAAACTCACCATATCGACCTCGGGCGACTCGACCACCAGTGTCGTGGTTCTCGGCGGGCCGAAGACCAGATTGACTGCGCCGGAAGGGAATCCGGACTCTTCGAACAACCGCACGATCGCCGAGGTCAGCAGGATCGCGCGCGGCGAGGTGACGAGCACCGTCGAACACCCCGCCGCCAGTGCGGCGCCCAACTTGTACGCGCACATCATGACCGGCACGTTGTAGGCGACGATGGCGGCCACCACCCCGACGGGTTCGCGCACCAGCATGCTGCTGGAGGTGATCGGATCATGGTCCAGCGGCAGGGGTTGTTCGTAGCCGTCGTGCGGGCCGCGCGCGGCGGCGTCGGCGAACCATCGGAAGAACTTCGCCGGCAGATCCACATGCAAGGTGCCCGCACTGCTGATCGGGGTGCCGATCTCGGTGGCGGCGAGACCGACGATGGCCTCGCGGCGTTCGATCAGCAGATCGGCGAATCGGTGCAGCAGTGCGCCGCGGTCGGCGGGGGAGAGGTGACTCCACTCGCCGCCGTCGAAGGCCCGGCGGGCCGCGGACACCGCTGCCGCGACCTGCGCCGGACCGGTCGAGGGCGTCACCGCGATCTGCCTGCCGGTACTCGGGTTGATCGAGACGATCGGCTCGGCGTCACCGGTTGTCCAGCGTCCGTCGATATAGCTCGCTGCCCCGGCGGTCAAGGCGGTCATAACAACATTCTTTCTGTCGGAATCGCCCCGGCCGCACCGGAGCATATTGAATATATTGTGCTATATCACTATCCGGCCAGGTACCCGCCGTCCACGACGAACTCGCCGCCGGTCGCGTAACCGGCCCGCTCGGACAGCAGCCACACGGCCATCTCGGCGATATCCACCGGCTGCGCCAGCCGGGTGAAGGGAATGCGCGCCATGATCGTGTCACCGCTGCGCGCCTTGGCATCCTTCATCAGATCGGTGTCGGTGTACCCGGGACAGATCGCGTTGATCCGCACGGTCGGGGCGTATTCGATCGCGGCGGTCTTCGTCAGGCCGATCACGCCGTGCTTGGCCGCCGAGTATCCGGCGGTGGTCTTGAAGCCGGTCAGGCCCGCCAGCGACGCGGTGTTCACGATCGCGCCGCCGCCCTGAGACTCCATCTGCTTCAGCTCGGCCCGCAGGCACAGCCAGACACCTTTGAGGTTCACGGCGATGGCCCGATCGAACGCCGCCTCGTCCCATTCGCCGACGCGACGGCCGCCCTGCCCGATCTGCCCGCCGCTGACACCGGCGTTGTTGAAAGCGCCGTCGAGTCGTCCGTAGTGTTCGACGGCGGCAGCGACCATCGCGTCGACCGAATCGCCGTTCGTGAGGTCGGCCGGAAGGGGTAGGGCGTCACCGCCGTTCGCCTGCACCTGTTGTGCGACTGCCCGCACCCCCTCGTCGGCGATATCGGTCAGCGCCAGTCGCGCGCCTTCCTGTGCCGCGAGAAACGACGCGGCCCGCCCGATCCCACCGGCCGCGCCGGTGATGAGTACAACTTTCCCGTCGAGCAACAGCCCTGACATGAGATGAATCCTTTCGATGTGTGCCGCGCTGGGTATTCGACGGCGGGCGTGCGCCTCAGCGGCTTCTCGCGCAAATACCGTGCGGCTCGAGGCGTTTGCGCGGGTTCGAGCGTCGGTCTCAGCCGACCCGCGAGGCGGGCCAGTCCCGGGCGGGCGACCGCCACGCCGGCCAGTGGTCCTCGGGTTCGGGGCGCGTGACCGAAACCTGGTGAAGGCACTGCTGGCACTTCACCACCATGCGCGGGCCGAGGTAGTTCGCCACCGGATAACGGGCCAGATCCTCTGCGCCGCACTCCGGGCACGCGCCGTCGACGGGAGTCCGCTCGACGTACACGCGTGGTGTTTCGGGACGGGGGAACAGGAGTCGATCGACTGCCATGGGTACGCCTTTCGCTCAGATGGTCCAGCTGACGGGGTTCGCAACCGGCACCTGCCAGCGACCCTGTTCACGTTCTCCGGCCAGATGCGCCCGCCGTGCGGCGGTGGCGGCCTCGTCGACCGCACTGTCCACGATCACCACTCCGTATGCGGCGGAGGCGAATTCGGCGCTGACCAACCCGGCCCGCACATCCGCCCCGACTCGCTCCACCTCGCGTACGAGCGGATCACCCCATCCGCCGCCGCCACCGATGACGAAGCGAATCGCATCGCCGGCCCGCAACAGCAGGTTGGAGAACTTGCCGGAGGTGTAGCGGGCGCCGCGACCGAATTCGCCGTCGTTCGGGTCGGGACGGCCCTGCTCGTCGAACATGCCGAACAGCGGTTCGGCCCCACGCAGATCGAGCGGATCGCCGTGGGTGGTGAGATCGAAGTTCTCGATGTACCAGCCGTACGCCGAGGTGCCCGCGCCGCCGCCCTTGGAGCCGGGTGCGCCGCGACGGAGCCGATCGGCGACCACGGTGACCAGCGTGTCGGATTCGGCGTAGATCGAGTAGACCGAGCCCAGACCGCCGCGGAACTGCCCCGCTCCGGCGGTGTCGATCACGATCTCGTGCTGCACGACGATCAGTGGGCTCTCGATCTCGACGTGTTCCTGAACCGAGGTGCGGCAGTTGCCGATCGGGACGACGCAGAACGAGACACCGTCCTGCTTCCAGGTGCCGCCCCAGCCGCCACCCGCGAGACCGTAAGCGCCCCAAGGGGTTCCCTCATGTCCGGGGCGGCTGTCGATTCCGCTGAAGCCGACATAGAGCGCGGTTCCGGTGTCCGGTGCGAAGGACTCCTCGACCGCCTGGCTCAGTGCCTGCGTCACCACGTTGATCGCACGCGGCCCGATGTCGGCGTGGCTCGAGCAGCTCGACGGCGGCAGCACCTGCACCACGCTGCCCGCGGGGAGCAGCACATCGATCGGCCGCAGCGTGCCGCTGTTGACCGGTGTCGACGGGTCGACCATCAGCTTCACCGCCTCGATGCAACGTCCCGCCTCACACCAGGCGGTCCCGCAGTTGCCCAGCGGCTGGCGTCCCGAACCGGAGAAGTCGATCTCCATCCGGTCGCCGCGCACCTTCACGGTGACGTTCACCGGGATCGGCTCGTCGGTCACGCCGTCCTCGTCGAGGAAATCCTCGGCGGTGTAGTCGCCGTCGGGGATGCTCGCGATACCGCGTCGCATACTCGCCTCGGTGGCGTCGATCGCGTACCGTCCGGCGGCCCGAACCTGTTCCAGCCCACCGCGAGCGATGAGATCGTGCAACTGGCGCTCGCCGACGACCAGACAGCCGTGCAGGGCGCGCAGATCACCGAGCGCCAATTGCGGAACCCTGTTGTTCTCGAGCAGGAAGTTGAACGTCGGGCGCACTGGCACATCGTCCGCGTACAGCAAGGTCGGCGGCAGCTTCAGCTGTTCTTCGAAATGGGTCTGCGCGCCGTTGGAGAACCCACCCGGGATCGGGCCGCCGAGATCCACCAGATGCGAGGTCGACTGCAGCAGGAATTCGACTCGGCCGTCGACGAAGACCGGACGGAACAGATTCACATCGGCCTGATGCAGCGAGCCGCGCCACGGATCGTTGGTGAAGATGACGTCGCCGGGCCGCATGGTGTCGATATCCCAGTCGTCCATCACGAAATTCGCGATGTGCGGGGCGACGAAGGCGTGCTGCATACAGCCCTCCCACAGCGCGGCGGCCTCCCAGCCCTCGTCGGTGCGCATGTGGATGACGACCGTGCAGTCGAGGATGTCGCGGCACACCGGCGAAAAGGCGCTGCGCATCAGCGAATCCAGCATTTCGCGCGCGACTTCGGTGAGTCCGTAGCGCAGGATGTCCAGCTCGACGTCCACGGCGGGGCCGGTGGTTTCGGGGGTGGTGGTGGTCATTGTCGTTCCTCAGCTCCGGGGCTCGATGATCAGGTTCAGGTCGTCGTCCAGCGATGCGGTCCGCCCGGGCAGCACCAGCGTCGTCGCGTACTTCTCGGCGATCAGTGCGGGACCGTGCACCTGCTCGTCGCGTCCGAGGCGTTCGCGGACGTGGATGGGAACCTCGACGGGCTCGGTGGTGCCGGGCACGATGAGTTGTGTTGTGCGCAGGAAGGATTCGCCGTCTTCGGGCGCGGTTTCGGGCTTGCGCTGTTCGCGCGCGATGATCGCGGTCACCTCGACCGTCGACACCACGACGGGGATCTCGGTGGCCGCGAATCCGTAGGACTCCCGGTAGAACTCGTGGAATTCGGGAACGAGCGCGGCCGCGGTGTCGGCGGTGAGCGTGCCGGCCGAGATCGGCATTCGGTTGTCCCAGGTCTGGCCGCGGTACATGGCGAACACGGCGCGCTCGAAGAGAATCCGTTCGACGTCGGCGCCCTGAGTTTTCAGCTCGTCGCGGATGCGATCCTGCAGGGCGGCGAAGGCGGCCTCGATGGCATCGGCGTGCGCCGGGTCCAGCGGTGTCATGATCGACTGAGCGCGAGTGACCATCAGATCGCTGCGCAGCAGCCCCAGCGCGGAGAACTGGCCGGGGCTCGCGGGAACGATCACCTTGTCGAGACCGAGAATCTGCCCCACGCGATCGGCGAGCATCGGCCCGGCCGAACCCGACGGCTGCAACGCGAACTCCCGCATGTCCAGCCCGCGATAGACCGAAATCGTGCGGACCTTCGCGGCGATGTCCTGGCAGGCGACTTCGTATGCGGCAGAGGCCAGTTCGACCGCCGACATACCCCACTGCGCGCCGGTCCGTACGAGTGCCGCCAGTGAGGCGTCGACATCGAGCCGGATCGCTCCGTTGGCGAACAGATCCGGCTGGAGGATTCCCAGCGCGGCACAGGCGTCGGTGAGGGCGGGTTCGGTGCCGCCGCGCTGGTAACACACCGGTCCGGGATTCGAGCCCGCCGATGCCGGTCCGACCGCGACGTTGCCCAGCGCGTTGGGCCGGATCAGGCTGCCCGCGCCCGAGCCGATGCTCTCCACATCGACCAGCGGCATCGTCAGCGTGAGCCCGGTCTCCAGCGTCCAGGTGTCGGTCAACGGGGTCTTGCCGCGGCGAATAGCGGCCACATCGGTACTCGTGCCGCCCACATCTATGGTGAGCAGATTCGGTGAGCTGCCCTCGTTCGCGAGTTTCACACTGCCGCTCACTCCGCCCACGGGTCCTGAAACCAGTTGGAACACAGGGGCTTTCCCGGCATCGGCGAAGGTGGCGACACCGCCGTTCATCATCATGATCCACAGCGTGCCGCGATAGTCGCGCTCGGCCAGGCGATCCATCAGCCGGTCGAGATAGCCCACGACCGCCGGGCCGACGTATGCGTCGAGTGCCACGGTGGTGGTGCGCTCGTGCTCCTTGGTCACCGGATACAGCGCCGAGGTCTGGATGTAGGCGTGCGGCAGTTCCTCGGCGACGATTTCGGCGGCGCGACGCTCGTGCTCGGGATTGGTGTAGGAGTTCATGAGGCACACCGCCACCGATTCGGTGCCCCGGTCGGCCAATTCCCGCGCGGCCCGGCGGACTTCGTCCTCGTCCAACGCCAGCAGCACCGAACCGTCGTAGCGCAGTCGCTCGGCGACACCGTAGCGCGATGCGCGCGCAACGATCGGCCGCTCCTGATGCGGGCGCACCCAGGTGGGGTCGTAGAAGCGATCCCCGAATTCGCGGTGCATCCGGCCGATGTCCAGCAGATCCTTGTGCCCGCGGGTCGAGATCAGACCGGTCGGCGCGCCGGTCCGGCTGAGCAGGGCGTTGATGCCGACGGTGTGGCCGTGCACGATCTCGGCGATGTCGGGGATCTCGAGATCGACGGCCGCGATGCTGTCGAGCACCCCGACCTCTTGTTCGCGGGTGGACAGAACCTTTCCGTCGCGGATCTCTCCGGTGTGTTGATTCAGGCCGATGATGTCGGTGAAGGTCCCACCGACATCGATGCCGACGATCCAGTCGGCCGCCCGCTCGCTCTGCGTCATACTGCGCCTCCAGTGCCCTGTGCTGCAGCGGCATGAACCCGGAACAGGCGCCGCTTTTGTGGTGCAGCTCACTGTCTCGCGGCGTGCTCTGCACTACATCCGACGCAGGTAAGGGATTCGTACGACCTTCGGCCGAACCGGTCGGTGGGGACGTCAGACTCGCGCGATGGAACCGGTCGCGGAGCTGCGCAGCCAAATCGACACGGCCTCGGCCCGATTCGCGGCGCCCAGCTTGCGCAGGATCCGCGTGACGTGGGATTTCACGGTGCCCTCGGAGATTGTGAGGCGGCGGGCGATCCTGCCGTTCGAATCACCGGCCGCCATCAGGCGCACGATCTGCGCCTCCCGGCGGGTCAGGACCGAATCGTCATCGCGGCTCGAGGCGACGGATTCAGCGATCGCCGGCGCCGGGGTACGCCATCCGGTCAGTCCGTCGAGCTGCGATCGCACGGATGAGAGGCCCTCCAGCACAACGACTCTCGCCAGGTGCTGGCTCAGGCCGTCGGCGAATGCCGACAGCACCATCCGATCGACTTCGGTGAGCACGCGCCGCTGGTGATAACAGTCGCCGTGAACCAACCCGATCACCTCACCCTCGACCAAAAGCGGCGCGATCCCGTAGGACGACGATTTGGTGATCTCGGCGAGCGGGCGATTGACCCGGGGGTTGTCCTGGACCTCGGAGACCAGTACGGCGCGTGCGTCGACCACCGGGTCGTGCTCGACCAAGCTGCGGTCGAGCACCGGCGGGTTCGCCCGGCCCACCGCGACGATCTCCTCGGCCCATCGGGGCTCGCGCACGACACACATCGTGTGCAGCCGCCACGTCCGGTCGACGGTGGACACCAGTGCGCGGTCGAATCCGAGACCGCATGCCGCCTCCGGAGCGCGAGCGAGCAGCGCATCCACCGATCGCGCATTCGCTACACCCGCGAGTGCGGCGCGAACCTTGGCCAGGGTGCGGGTGCGATCCGCGAGCCGCAGCCGAGCCTGCATCGCCTCCGCCTCGCGGATCCGGTCGAGCAGACCGATCAAAGGGGTCAGTCGGCCAGGGGTGCTGCCGCCCGCTTCGCGCAGTGCCTCGGCGGCCACCAGTTGCCAGAGGTCGTCCAGCGTCGGGACGTCAGGTGACGGACCCGTGACCGGTGGTGCGCCGAGCGGATCGCAATCGAGCAAGCCGGCGGCTTCCTCGGCGATCTCTCGTACCGCTGCCGCCAGGTCGGCGGACTCCGATCGGATCGATGAACTGCTCATATCCACGCTCCCGTGATCTATCTCACTTAAAATATAATATATCCATACCGGGGACAGGGCGACTACCTGGTGATGTGTGCCGTCGAACGTGCTGCCCGTCGTCTTCGTTTTCCGGATCAATGTCGGCGGTTTACGGATAGTGATGCACATCTCAGATCCCATAGCGTCGGTGCAGCGGCGCACGAGCGTCGGTGACCGACTCGACAGTGGAGTTGAACGGATGAGCCAGAACCGGGACGACCAGGCGCCGCGCCTGGAGCGCGAGCTCGTCGAGGGGGCGTGCCCCCGATGTGACGGGGAGTTGAGGCGGTATCCCGTCAATTCGGAGGGAGGCTGGTTCGACGTGGTCAAGTGCCAGAACTGCCTGCACTCCGTCAGTCGGGTCCGGGGACCGCGACTCGGGCCGATTCAGCTTCTTTCCGACCAGCTGTAGTGAAAAGGGATCAACGATGATCGCAGTCGATGTAGGCGGCACATTCACCGATGTGGTGGCCCTGCGGGACGGACGAATCCACACCGCGAAGGTGTCGACCGACTATTCCGACGTGACCAAACCGGTGCTGCAGGGCGCGGCGCTGCTCGGTGTCGAGAACTCCGCAGTGTTCAATCACGCCAGCACGCACGGTTTGAACGCGGTGATTACTCGCCAGCTCCCGAAGATCGGTTTCCTGGCGACCGAGGGCCACCGCGACATTCTCGACATGGGGCGCGTGTGGCGTCCGGCGGAGGCCATTCTCGATCCGCGGTGGCGGCGCAGCTTCGGTGACGCCGCCCGCCCGCTGATCCCGCGCTATCTGCGCCGGGGCATCCGGGAGCGCATCACCGCCGACGGCGGTGTGCTGTTCGAGCTCGACGAGAACCAGGCGCGTGCCGAGCTGGAGGTGTTGCGCGAGTGCGGTGTGGCGGGTGTGGCGATCTGCCTGATCAATGCCTACGTCAATCCGGCACACGAGCTGCGGCTGCGCGAATTGGTGCGCGAAGTGCTCGGTGATGTGCCGTGTTCGGTGTCGAGCGAGGTCTCCCCGCTGGCCAAGGAATACGCTCGCGCATCCACCACCGTGGTGGATGCCTTGATGAAACTCATCTACGCCGATTACACCGCGAAACTCGAAAAGGGTTTGGCGGACCTGGGTTTCACCGGTCAACTAAATTTCGCCGACTGCGCTGCGACCCTGGTGCCCTCGCAACGGGCGATGGAGCATCCGTTCCGGATCGTCTTTTCCGGCCCGGCCGCCGGTACCGTCGCCAGCGCGCATTTCGGGGCGCTGATCGGTGAATCGCAGTTGCTGTGCGCCGACGTGGGCGGCACCTCCTGCGATATCAGCGTGGTGACCGGCGGTGAGCCGTATGTGAATACGACCTTCGAGCTCGAACACGATCTGGTGGTCAACGCCCTCGCCAACGATGTCACCGCGATCGGCGCGGGCGGCGGCAGTCTGGTGAGCATCGGCCAGACCGGTGCGATCCAGGTCGGCCCGGGCAGTGCCGGTTCGACGCCCGGCCCGGCCTGCTACGGCCGCGGCGGCATCGAGCCGACCACCACCGACACCTGCCTGCTGATCGGCATCATCGACAGCGAAACCTTCGCCGGCGGCCAGGTGAGCCTCGATCGCAACCTGTCGCGGCAGGCGTTCGAGCGGCTGGATTCGGAATTCACACTGGCCCAACGGGTTCGGTACGCCTACGAGATGGCGGTACACAATATCGCCGAGGGCGTGTTCAACGTCGCGATCAAGAACGGCGTCGACCCGCGCGACTACAGCCTGGTCGCCTACGGCGCCGCCGGTCCGATGCTGCTGCCCGCGGCGATGGATGCCGTGCACTGCAAACAGGTGATCGTGCCCCCGAATCCGGGGCTGTTCTCGGCGCTGGGCCTGCTGTCGGCGGATCAGGTGTTCACCGTGAACCGCAGCGCGTACACGGTTCTCACTCCCGAGGTCGCGCCGCGGATCGACGCCCTGTTCACGGAGATGGAAGCGCAGTTGCGGGAGCGGCTCGAACACGACGCGCCTGTGAGTTTCGAGCGCAGTTTCGACGGCCATCTGGTCGGTCAGAGCTGGGACACTCCGTTCGTGCCGGTGCCGGGCGGCACCATCGACGAGGCGGCCGTCGCGACGATGATCGGCTCGTTCCACGACACCTACGAAGAGCGTTCCCGCAACCGATTCGACATGGTGCCGGTGGAAGGCGTGACCTTTCGGGTGCGCGCGGTGCTGGACACCCCCAAGGTGAACTACCCGCCGGTGCCCGAACGCGGCCCCGACGAACCTCTGATCCCGGCTCGGACGGTCACGCTGCGCTACCTCGGTGACCTGGACACCGACGACATCGAATCCGGGCAGCGCGCTGCGGTCTACCACCGCGAGGCGCTGCGAGCCGGCGATGAGCTGGACGGCCCGATCATCGTCAACGAGGGACTGTCCACCACCCACATCGGCACCGGTCAGCGCATGACCGTCGGCCGCTACGGCGAACTCGTCATCCGGAGGAAGTGAAGATCATGAGCGCCGACAACACCACCGACCCCGCGGTCCGCATCCGTGATCTGTCCGACCAGCAGTTCCACGACTCCTACGGCTGTGACCGGTTCACCGCGTCGGTGATCGTCAACCGGCTGAAATACGCTGTGGGACATATGTCCACCGCCTTCCTGCGGGAGGCCTTCTCACCGATCATCCGCGACTGGTACGACTTCGCGTGCACCATCAGCGGACCGCCGGAGCAGGACTACCGGATGGCGGTGGTCAGCAACAGCCTGACCCCGTTCCTCGGCACCATGCCCGATGCCGGGCGCAATGCCGTCGAGGAATTCGGCCCGGAGAACCTCTCGCCTGGTGATGTCCTGATCTGCAACGACCCGTATCGCGGCGGCACCCACGTCAACGACGTGTTGTTCACCCGGCCCGTGTTCGAGGACGGAAAGATCGTCTCGTTCGTGAATATGCGTGCCCACCAACTGGATATGGGCGGCACCGTGCCGGGTGGGTTCTCCGCGACGAAGATGAACGTCTTCGAGAACGGCCTCGTCATTCCGCCGATGCTGCTGTGGTCGAAGGACCAGCCGGTGCGCTCGACCTTCAGCCTCATCTTCGACAACACCCGCTGGGGTGCGATGCTGATGCCGGACTTCAAGAGTATGCACCAGCAGTTGCAGCTGGGGGAGCGGCTGATCCGGGAGAACATCGAAAGATACGGGCTGGCAGCCTATCTCGGCACCTTGACCTATGCCTGCGATACGTCGGCGGAGAAGATGCGGGAGGCCATCTCGCGCATTCCCGACGGCGACTACACCGGGCAGGCGTGTGTGGACGCGGACGGACTCGACGACACCGTCGACTACACGGTGCACGTCATGCTGCGCAAACGCGGATCGCTCATCGAAGCCGATCTGTCCGGGACGTCGGCCCAAGCCCGCACCTGCATCAATTGCGGTGTGCTGGACGCGAAAACGGCGCTCGGGGTGGCATTGACGATGCTGCTGGATCCCGAGATCCCGTTCACCTCGGGCACCTGGCGCACGATCGATCTGGTCGCACCGCCCGGCACCTTCCTCACCGCGATGCCGCCCGAGGGCGCCCCCATGATGTTCTGGGAGTCCTCCGGTGCGCTGATCGCGGCGATCTTCAACGCGCTCAACCCGGTTCTGGGCGCCGAGGGTGTCGGCGGTGACTACGGCTCCACCAACACCCACAATGCCAACGGCCTGCGCCCGGACGGGACACCGTGGACCAGCGCCACCCAATGCGGCGGCGAACACGGCCCGTGGGGTGCGACCAAGGAGGCCGACGGCGACAGCTACACGGTGCTGTTCAACCTCAACAACCTCGACCCGGCCACCGAAACCATCGAACACGATTCGCCCGTCGTGATGTTGCGCAAGGAACACGCGATCGACACCGGCGGCGCGGGCGAACACCGTGGCGGTGCGGCCAACCTCAAGGACACCTTGTGGCTCACCGCCGCCGACCACTACCTGTCGCCGTTCCGCACCAAGGAACCCAGCGGTGTGGGCGCCAACGGCGGACAGGCGGGACCGACCGGCGCGATCTGGATCTTTCCGCCGCAGCCCGGAACCGGCGGGCGGGACGATCTGATCGGCACCACCGCCGCGGTCTACGCGAACAGCACCCCGGTCGCGGGCGTGCTGGATCCGCGAACCAAGGCCCTGGATCCCGACCACGGCAGCTACCACTACTTCGCCAGCGAGAAGACGTGGAAGACCGAGGCCGGATCGGTGCTGCGCTGCCTGACCAACGGTGGCGGCGGCTGGGGCGAACCGTTCGAACGTGCCCCCGACAAGGTGCTGCGCGACGTGCGCGACGAATACGTCAGCATCGCCGGCGCCGCCCGGGACTACGGCGTGGTCGTCGTCGGTGATCCGCATTACGACCCCGAAGGTCTGCGCATCGACGAACAGGCGACGGCGGCGCTGCGAGCGAGGCACTGAGCATTTCCCGACCCGCACAAGACAATTCACAATCAACGAGGAGTTATCCGATGGCTTCCGCGGCCGTGCCGAACCCCAGCGATCGCAACCTGTTCTTCGCGTGGAGCACCTACACCACCGACTACGACACCTACGCCACGTGGTACGACGAGGAACATATCCCGCAGGTGATGGCCGCTCCCGGAATGCTGGGCGCACAACGCTTCCTGATCGCCGACACCAAACCGCTGCCCGGTGCGGCCTCGGTCGACTTCGGGCATTTGGCCCTCTATGAGATGGAGGGCTCCGCCCAGGGCTTCCGCGAGGAGGTCAAGCGCAAACTGATCTCGCAGGAGATGGTGCTGCCGGATTACATGGTGCAGCCGTTCAAGGCTCTGTTCGCGAAATCGGTGAGCAAACCACAACTGTCGGAGCAGTTCGCGAGCACCGAATCGCTGGACGACCGGCATCTGTTCTTCGCGTGGAGCCGGCATACCGGCGATGACGACACGTTCGCGAAGTGGTACGACGAGGTGCACATTCCGCAGATCATGGCCGCCCCGGGGGTCATCCGGGCCGAGCGGTTCGAGGTGTCGGAGGTCAAGCCGCTGCCCGGGGTGGACGCGGTGGATCTCGGTCATCTCGCGATCTACGAGACGATCGGCGATCTCGAGGGCTTCCGCAGCGAGGTGAAGCGCCAACTGATCTCCGGGGAGATGGTGATTCCGGACTTCATGATCAATCCGTTCTCGACCATGTTCCTGAAGCCGGCCAGCCCGTTCTTCATCGCGAACGGTTCGTGAGGATTGCCGATGAGTGCGGTCGAGGTCGCGGGAGTTACTGTCCCGCACAGTGATTCGGTATTCGTCGGCGGTGAGTGGATCACCGCCGACGGGTCCGCCTACGAGGTTGTGTCACCTGCCACCGAGCAGGTGATCGCCGAGGTCGCGCTGCCTTCGCAGCAGCAGGCCCGCGCCGCTCTGCAGGCCGCGGACGCGGGCCGGGAGTGGGGGCAGGTCCCGGTCGCAACTCGGGTCGAGATCTGTGCTCGGTTCTGCGCGGCGCTCGAGGCGCGATTCGCAGAGATGGGCACCGTGTGGGCCGCGGAGGCGGGCATGCCCGTCCGCTACAGCGCGACCCTGCACAAGTTCGGTGCGGCCGGCGCGTGGTCGGCGGCCCTGGAATACGCGGTCGACGCGCTGCGCGAGGATCCCCGCGAATCCCTGCTCGGCGAGGTCGTCGTGCGGCGCGAACCCGCCGGTGTGGTGCTGGCGATCATGGCCTACAACGGCCCGTTGGTCACCATGGGAACCAAGGTGATTCCGGCGCTGCTGGCCGGCTGCCCGGTAATCGTGAAGGCCGCCGTCGAATCGCAGCTGATCATGCGGCTCGTCGCGGAGTGCGCGCAGGCCGCGGGTCTTCCGCCGGGCGCGCTGAGCATCCTGTGCGGCGATGTGACGATCGGGCGGATGCTGACCGCCGACGCGCGCGTCGATATGGTCTCGCTGACCGGCGGACATGTTGCGGCACAACAGATCATCGAGGCCACCCGGCCTCGCTTCGCCCGCACGCATCTGGAACTCGGCGGTAAATCTCCGGCACTGATCCTCGACGACGCACCGCTGGATCGGGTCCTGAAATCGCTCGTGCCGGGCGCGACCGGCGGTACCGGGCAGGTCTGTGCGGCGCTGTCGCGGGTCCTGATCTCCGAGCGGCGCCGCGACGAGCTGATCGAGCAGATGCGGGCGGCGTGGGCGGTGCTGCGGATCGGTGATCCGCTCAACGATGAAACCCGGATCGGCCCACTGGTGAATCAGGCAGCGCTGCGCCGCACCGAGGGATTCGTGGAACGCGCGGTCGGTGCGGGCGGCCACGTGGTCGCCGGCGGGCGCCGGCCACGGCATACCGACACCGGCTGGTACTACGAGCCGACACTGATCACCGGCCTGGCGCCCGAGGCCGATCTGGTGCGCAACGAGGTCTTCGGCCCGGTGACGGTCGTTCAGACCTACCGGGACCTGGACGAGGGCGTGCGGCTGGCCAACGACACCGGGTTCGGCCTGGCCGCGTCGGTCTACACCACCGACCGCGAGGCGGCCCTCGCCACAGCGGCCCGTATCCGGTCGGGGTCGGTGGCGATCAACACCTTCGGCCCGGCGGTCAGCGCACCGTTCGGAGGGGTGAAGGGCTCCGGCTGGGGCCGGGAATCCGGGCCGGAGGGAATTCAGGAATTCACCGAGCTCAAGCAGATCGTGATCGGACCGGGCGTCTGACCATGCACAACGGACAGATGACGCCGGTACGGCGGGCCCGTGATCGACGGGCGCGCAGGAAGGACGGTACGTCGTGAACTTCACTCGGATTCTCGACTCGGTGCTCGACCAGATCCCGGCGTGCGGGCGCGATCGGGTCGCGGTCGCATTCGACGGTCGCGAGCGGATCACCTACGAACAGCTGCTCGGCACATCGCTGCGCTACGCCCGGGCCCTCGCGGAACTGGGGCTCGGCAAGGGCGATCGGCTCGGGCTGATGTTGTACAACGACGCCGAGTACCTTCCCCTGTGTTTCGCCGCGATGCGGCTGGGCCTGATCGCGGTGCGACTCAACTTCCGGCTGGCACCGGCCGAATTGCGGTTCATCCTCGACGACTCGGGATGTAAGGCGGTGATCATCCACAGCAGCCTGCTCGCCAAGGCCGAGCCGATACGCGCGGACCTCGCGGTCGAAACCTTCATCGTGCGTAGCGATTCCGAGCATCCGACACCGGAATGGGCGCAGCCCTTCGAGGTACTCGAAGGTGGCGAGCCGCTCGCCGAGGCAGCCGACGTCGTGGCGGAGGACCCGATGTCGCTGCTCTACACATCCGGCACGACGGGACTGCCCAAGGGCGCGATCTGGACCCACGCCAACACCCTCGCCGCGGCCACCATGCAGTCGCTGCGCTGGCGCTTCTCCCCGCAGACCGTCGCTCTCGTCCCGGGGCCGCTCTATCACGCGGGCGGATTCGAGGCGGTCGCCGCGCCCGCGCTGTTGATGCACGGCACGATCGTCGCGCTGGCCTCGGGCAACTTCACCGTCGACCATCTGCTCGAGGTGATCGAACGTGAGCAGGTCACCGACTGCCTGCTGTTCTCGTTCATGCTCGGGGAGATGCTGCGCATGGACGACATCGAGCACCGGATCCCGAAGTCGGTGCGGCACTTCATCATCGGCGGCGACACCATGATGCCGTGGATGGTCGCCGAGGTCCGGCGGCGGCTGCCCGGAATCCGGCTCACCCAGGTGTTCGGGCTCACCGAGGGCGGGGCCATCGCCACCACCCTCGACGACGAGGATTTCGATTCCCAGCCCGACAGCATCGGTCGCCCACTCCCGCTGGCCCAGGCCAAGGTGTGGACGGGCGAGGGGGATATGTCGAGCGGTGCGGCGGGGCCCGGTGAGGTCGGCGAGATCATCGTGCGCAGCGGCGCGGTCAGCGCCGGCTATTGGAACCGCCCCGACGCCAACCGGGACACCTTCGTCGACGGCTGGTGCCGCACCGGCGATTTGGGATACGTGAACGCCGACGGCTTCCTCGTCCTGGCCGGGCGGGCCAAGGATATGATCCGCAGCGGCGGGGAGAACGTGTATCCCGCCGAAATCGAGAGCGTACTCACCGCGCATCCGCGAATTCAGGATGCCGCGGTGGTCGGAGTGCGGGACCAGAAGTACACCGAGGTGGGCTGCGCGGTGCTGGTTTTCGAGGCCGGCGTCGACGTCGACGACGACGCGCTGCGGGCCTACTGCCGGGACCGGCTGGCCTCCTACAAGATCCCGAAGTACTTCATCCGTCAGGACGAACTCCCGCGCAACGCCTCGGGCAAGATCCTGAAATACAAGCTGCGCGCGCAGTACGAAAGTGTCGGCGTGACAGTCGAATCCGCCGATCCGGCGCCGGCCGAGCAGGCCGTCGGCGCGGGCGGCGACAACAGTGAGGTGGTCCGATGAGCGGCGCACGCAGTAAACCCGAATTCGCACTCGTCACCGGTGCCGCCGGTGGGGTGGGCTCGGCGGTGGTCCGTCGGCTGGTCGCCGACGGAGCGAAGGTCGCGGTGACCGATATCGACGCCGATCGGCTCGCGGTACTCGCGAAGGAAACCGGCGCACTGGCCCTGCCCGCCGACGGCGCCGACCGGGACGCGATCCACGACGTCGTCGCCCGCGCGGCGGCTGACCTGGGCGGCATCGACACCGTCATCGCCGCGCAGGGCGCCGCGATCTCCGGGACCGCGAACCCGAAACATGCTGCGGCGTACCAGAAAGCGCTCGACGTCAATGTGAACGGCTCGTACTACCTCGCTGGAGAGGTGATGCCGCATCTGGTGGAGCGGCGAGGTTCGCTGGTGCTGTTCGCCTCGACCGCCGGACTGATCGCGGGCCCGCCCGGAACCGTCGGCTACACCGCGGCGAAGGCGGCGCTGATCGGCATCACCCGCTGGCTGGCGCGGGAATACGGTCCGAAGGGGGTCCGGGTCAACGCGGTCTGCCCCGGCTGGATCCGCACCCAGCTCGGCGAGGGCGCGATGGCCTATCTGGCCCAGCGCGAGGGCATCAGTCTCGATCAGGCCTACGACCTGACCACTGCGCACGTCCCGTTGCGGCGCGCGGCCGAGCCGGAGGAGATCGCCGCGGTCTGCGCCTTCCTGGCCTCCGGGGACGCATCGATCGTCACCGGGCACGTTCTGGTGGCCGACGGAGGAGGCGCCGCGGTCGACGCCTCGACCATCGTCTTCGACGAAAGCTGACCGCAACCCACACAGCCACCGCGAAACCTGTTGCGGCACACACTGAGCCGGGTCCGCCACCGCGTTGGCGCGGGCCCGGCTCACTGGTGTGCGCGGCCGACCGTCTGTGACGGTGTGACCGCGAAACGGTCGCGGTACTGCTGGGAGAAGCGGCCGAGGTGGTAGAAACCCCACTTCGCCGCGACGTCGGTGATCGAGGACGCATTGCCAGAGGCCAATTCCAGGTGCACGCGATCCAGGCGCGCGCCGCGCAGATACGCGGTAGGCGACATGCCGACGATGTCCTGGAAACCGGCCTGCAGGGCACGCGGACTGATCCCGGCGCGCGCCGCCAGATCCGCGGTGGTGATCTCCGCCTCCGGATGGTTGTCGATGTAGTCCATGAGTTCACGGATCTTCGAGCGCCGGGTATGGGCCGGTTTGCTGTGCAACAGGGGACTGAGCTGACTGGGCACCGCCATCAGCAACTGCGTCATCAGCGCCGCTTCCAATTCCTGGCACGCGCTGGGCACGGTCGCCAGCCCACCCGGGCGGTTCAGTTCCGCGTAGAGGAAACCGGTGGTCGCTATCAGCGCCGAACCCAGTCCACCGCGCAGGTCGAAATCGACATCGAAGCGAATTCCATCGTCGACCGGGACGCCGGTGAGTTTGGCGGCGTGCGCCTCCAGCAACTCCTTGGGGATCTTGACGTGGTACTGCCACGATCCGGCACTCCAAGCCACCATCACCGGGTATCGGGGGACGAACACCGCCCCGGCCTCACCACCGGCGATGGTGCGGCGCACACCGTTCTGCGCGACCACGCTCTCGCCGGTCACCGGGAGATTCACGTGATAACAGAGCTGCATGGGCGGGCCGTGGATGGTCGCCTCGGTGCCGTAGCTCATCCGGGCGACGGTCAGTCGCGGCGCCGGTGCCAGATCGAGCTGGAAATCGAGATCGCGCGCATCCGCCAGTTGCACCTCGTGCTGGGCGAACGTCTTGGTGACCTGCTCGATGGCGGCGTCGACATCTCCGGTGTGGAAACTCAGCCGGGGGTCGGTGTGTACTTGCTCAGGCACCGTTACCTCCTCGCGACCTCAGCCTACTCGTGTGCGGCGGGCGATGACCCGGGTTGCCTCACGAACACGAGAGATAATATATTATACTGAACTGATGTTCGCGGTTGCGGAATTCCGTCAGTTCAGCCTGCACCAGGTAGGTCGGAAGCCGATAGGCGAGTGTCGCCCCTGACCCCAGCGCGCCCGCGCCGACAGGCGGATCTTCCATCCGGTACTCATCTCCCAGCGGAAATAGATCGCCTGGGCCAGCCGAGACAGCGACGGGCCAGCGAGAACGAACACTCCCGGCACGGCTGTCGCCCCGGTGGCCGGATGAGCCGACAGCAACTCGCTGCCCGCGGCAGCTATCCGGCGGCGGTTACCCGGAGCGTCGTTTCCGCGGCGGTCGGGGCCACCATCGGCTCGAGAGCGCTGGGCTGATCACGATACTTCGCTTCGTAGGCGCGGCGGACCAGGGCATTGGTGTCGGCGTCGCCGATGAGATCGAGGGTGACGTCGCATTCGACGCCGTCGGCCCGGATGCGGGCGGCGCGGTGGCGCATGGCGTTGCGATACCAGCCGCCGGCGGCGCCGTAGGCGGAGCGGATGTAGAGGTCGTCGCCGACCCGTACCACCCAGATGGGTATCCACCGGCGCAGACTGCCGTCGTCGCGGTAGCTGGTGATGTGCAGTTCCTCGGCGTCGCCGATGCGGTCGAGCTGATCGCTTGTCCAGGGCATAGCGGTACCTCCGTCGAATCCGGTGGGCTGGTTGTCAGTGCTTCGGTGCTGTGCGGGGCAGGTATGTGCGACGGGCGATTTCGCGTCTCAGTCGTCGGCCGGGCTCGGCAGCGTGGACTCGTGGTGCCGGTTGCCGGTCGCGTCGAATTCCGGCGCGGTCCAGCTCGCGAGCAACAGCAGCGCCTCCTGCGCGGGCGAATCCGGTTCCGCGGTATAAGCGATGATCGTGAGACCGGCGTCGGCCGAAATCTCGAGCGCTTCGTAGCGAAGCGTCAGGTCGCCCACCATCCGGTGATGGAAATGCTTGCTGCCGCGCCGGTGCGCGCGCACGTCGTGTGCTGCCCAGCGGGTGCGGAATTGCTCACTGCGAGTTGCCAATTCGCCGATCAGTCCGGTGACCGCGGGGGAGTAGGGCGAGCGGGCCGCCTCCACCCGCAGCAGCGCGACCGCGTCGTCGGCGGCCCGATTCCAGTCGGGGAAGGTCTGCTCGGCGTGGTCATCGAGGAAGATGAACCGCGCCAGGTTGGGCGTCGCTCCCGAGGACCGTTCGAACACGTCGCCGTAGACGGCCCGGCCCAATGCGTTGGCGGCGAGCAGGTCCAGATGCCCGTTCTGCACGACCGCGGGCGCGGTCACCATCGCGTCGAGCAGCGCCTGCACGGTATCGGGCACCGATTGGCGGGCGCTTCGGCGTCGGCGCGGTTTCGCTGTGGTCGCGCGGGCCAGATCGAACAGATGGGTGGTCTCGGCCTCGTCGAGCAGCAATGCCCTGGCGATAGCGTGCAGCACCTCGTCCGACACTCCGGCGACCCGTCCCCGCTCGACCTGGATGTAGTACTCGGTGCTCACTCCGGCCAGCCGTGCCACTTCCTCGCGCCGCAACCCGGCAACCCGGCGGCGACCCGCCGCGGGCAGCCCCACCTGTTGCGGGGTGACCTTCGCTCGCCGGGTCATCAGAAAGTCCCTGATGTCCTTCGCGATTTCCATACGCCCAGGCTAGGCGCGTTTCGGTCGAGTAAGGAGAGGCTGGCGGTACCCCCTATAAGCGCACTCTCCCTCTCGTGCGTGCAGCGGCGCAGGCTGAATACAGCGCTCGAGCCGACCGGCCGAGCGAATCAGCACAGCAAGGGAGTGACCATGGAAGCGATCACCTTCGCCAACGGCCCGATCACGATGGCCGGCAATCTGCACCTTCCGCCCGACTTCGATCCGAAGGGCGGCTACGCCGCGGTCGTCACGGTGCATCCGGGCGGCGGTGTGAAGGAGCAGACGGCCGGGCTGTACGCGAGCAAGATGGCCGAGCAGGGCTTCGTCGCCCTCGCGTTCGATGCCTCCTACCAGGGTGACAGCGGCGGTGAACCGCATTTCCTCGAGGACCCGTCGCGGCGCGTGGAAGATGTGCACGCCGCCGTGGACTACCTGCAGTCCCTCGACTATGTCGACACCGAGCGCATCGGTGTGGTCGGAATCTGTGCGGGCGGCGGCTACGGCGTCAACGCCACGATGACCGATTCGCGGATCAAGGCGATCGCCACGGTCAGCGCACTCAATATCGGCAGCGCCTGGCGCAAGGGCTGGTTCGGCACCGAGCCCGACTCGGCCGCCGTACCGGTGCGCGACGCCGCGTCCACCCAGCGCACCGCCGAAGCCGGCGGCGCCGACGCCTTCATGGCCGAGTACGTGCCGAGCACACTGGACGGCAGCGTGCCGCGTGACCTGGCCGAGGCCCACGACTACTACCTCACCCCGCGCGCCCAGCACCCCAACGCGCAGAACAAATACTCACTGGCACTGAGCATTCCGCGCATCCTCGCCTTCGACGCCTTCCACCTGGTGGAGGACCTGCTCACCCAGCCGACCCTGATCGTGGCCGGTAGCGAGGCCGGGTCGCTGTGGCACAGCACCGAACTGTATTCGCGGGCACGCGGCGAGAAGAAGCTGGTGATCGTGGAGGGCGGCGCCCACATGGACTTCTACGACGTGCCCAAGTACGTCGATCGTGCGGTCGCGGAGTTCACCCCGTTCTTCCGCGAGAAGCTGGCGGCAAATCAGAGCTGAGAGATACCCACTGGACCGATAGGTTCGGGCAGGCGGGGAAAGGGTGACGCCTCCGAATGCGCTACCACGCGTTCGGAGGCGTCACCATTCTTGTGATCGATCTGGTGACGGAGGGGCAACGATCCGGTGTGAGATATAGCCGCCGCATGCGGCCCGACCACTTGTGCGAATTGGGTTGCCCTTTGCGCGTTGGTCGGCGGAGTTCCATTGTCTGAGGCGGAGTGACCGTCGTCCCCGCGGTCCGAACCGCACGCGAGAGTGTCTGAGACGTGGTCCACATCTTGTCTCTCGTTGAACGAGAAGGCCCCTTTCGGAACCACGGGGTATGCCGGACCGTTGCGATTGTCCATCGCGACGGAATTCGTCCGCTCGCCCGGTTCGCATTTCCGCCATGCTTACGAAGGTTCAGAGGATGACTCGATACACAATCCAGAACAACGAAGACCCCATGAGCACCCTGTGCCGGATGGCCATCGAGACGCGATATCGCGACCTGCCCGACGAGGTGGTCCGCCACGCCAAACACACGCTGCTCGACTGCATGGCGGTGATGATCGGCGGTTCCGGAATGGACGGAATCCCCGAGATCGTGGAGCTCGTCAAGGAAAAGGGTGGAAAAGAGCAGACCGTCCTGCCGTTCTACGGTGGCCGCGTGCCGGCGGCGGAAGCCGCGCTCGCGATCGGTCCCATGCCGCGCGCCATGGACTGCGGTGACCTGCACGAAGAGGCCGGCCACGTGAGCGAGTACATCGTCGCCGGGCTGTTGGCCGCCACGGGTCTTCGCCCGCAGGTGACCGGCGAAGAATTTCTTGCGGCGCTCGTCGTCGGGCAGGAGATCCTCATTCGAATCGGATCGGCGTACAAGGTCATCAGCAACGCGGTGAAGTCGAACGACGCGGGCGGCCACTATGTGTTCGGTGTGGTCGCGGCTGTCGGGAAGCTGCTCGGATTCACCGCGGAACAGCTGGAAAACGCGCAGGGTATCGCTCGAACGCTGACGCAGCCGCACACGATGGGCATTTATGCTCCCGCGACCCTGATGGTTCGGGTGCACCACGGGCTTGTCTGTCAGTCCGCAATCACCGCGTGCCTGCTCGCGGCGAAGGGGATCACCGGTCCCAGGGAATCGGTTCTCACCGGTCCGAACGGTTTTCTGCGTACTGCTCGGTGGGACACCGACCCCGAAGCTCTCACGCGCGATCTCGGGGAACGATGGGAGATGACCCGGATCACCACCAAAAAGCACAGCGCGTGCTACTTCTCCCATTCATCGATCGACGGAATCATCGGGCAGATGGTGACTCACGAATTCGGGGCCTCGGATATCGCGAGCATCCATATCGAGGTCTCCACCTCCGGCTGGCGCGCGGTCTGCGAACCGACAGATAAGAAATGGAGTCCCCAGACCGTTCCGGAGTGCCAGTTCAGCCTGCCCTATGCCGTCGCCACGGCGGCATTCGACCAGAAGGTTTTCATCGACTCCTATAGCCCCGAGGCACGTCGACGTGACGATGTACGCGAACTCATGACCAGAATCACCGCGGAAGAGTTCGGTGTCGTCGCGGATTGGGGTGCCCGAGTGCACACCACGCTTCGCGATGGCCGGAAAATTACCACCGAGAACACGTACGTGAAGGGGCATCCGAACAACCCGTTCACCGAGCAGGATTTCATCGACAAGTTCCGGATGTGTGTGCCCTATTCGGTTCTTCCGGTGTCCATTGATATCTCGGAGGCGTTGATCGGATCCATCTTGGAGCTGGAATTCACGCGGGACGTAGCCAGGGAACTCTTACTTCCCCTGAGCCCTGACAGCAATTACGCCGTGTGAATCCGAAAGGTCGGAAACCGTGTTCTCGACTGTGCTCCCATCTTCTTCATCGCAACAGAACACCATGAAAGTGACGCAGTTCGCCGTCGTCATCCTCTGCATGTTTCTCAATATGCTCGATGGCTTCGACCTGTTCATTGTCGGGTTCGCCCTGCCCCATATACCGTCCGGATTCGCAACGTCGGGACAAAAAGGCCTCGTGATCAGTCTGGCACTGATCGGAATGGGAGTCGGAGCCGTCGCCCTTGCCCGGTTGGCGGACCGATTCGGACGACGCTCGACCGTGCTCGCGGGCATAGTGCTGAACATCATCGGGTTGGCCGCATCGGCGCTGGCGATCAACTATCAGATGTTGATGGCGGGACGCTTCGTCACCGGACTGGGCGTCGGAACGATCAGTGTGGTGATCGTCGTTATCGCACAGGAATCTTCGCCTCCGAGGTATCGCAACCTGTCGACCGGAATTGTCATGCTCGGGTTTCCGCTGGGCAGCACGGTGGCAGGACTCGGGGGAGCGTGGGTTCTGTCGCTCACCGGGCACGCCTGGCAATCCTTGTTCTGGTTCGGCGCCGTTCTGGGTGCCATCGGACTCGTGATCGGCTGGCTGGCGGTGCCCGAATCCGCTGCCTTCCTCGCGAAGCGCGCGGGCAATCCCGGTGACCTCACCATCGGCGCGACGGCAGCGGCAGCCAACGATCGAATCGACAGTGCGGATGCGCTCGATGACAACGACACCCGCCTTCTCGGCCGCGGGCTGCGGAGAACCACGCTGCTGCTGACAGCCGGATACGGGATGGTATCTGCGGCATACTATTTCGTCGGGACTTGGACGCCCCAGCTCATCACCGACGCCACCAACGATGCCGATGCGGGTTCTGTTGCCGGGATCGTGGTCAGTGTGGGCACTCTCGTCGGTGCCATCACATTCGCACTGCTGGGGCTGCGTTTCGCAGCTGTCCACATGGTCTGGGTGTTCCTCGTTACCGCGATGGTTTCTCTGGCGGCGTTCGCTCTGCTGCTGCCGCATCTGCTCGCATATGCCTTCGCCGGGATATTGGGCATGACGGTGTTCGCCGCCATGTCGGGATACACCGCGATGATTCCGGCCGGCTACCCGGTGCTCGCTCGGGCCAAGGGATACGGAGCAATGCTCGGCGTCGGGCGGGTCGGCGCGACGCTGGCGCCGATCATCGCGGGCTATGCGCTCGCTGCGGTCACACCGAAGACGTTGTATCTGCTCGCACTGGTTCCCCTGGGAATCACCGTGGCGACCGCACTGGCACTGCTGCGGAAGAACCGGGCTTCGGAACCCAGCAGTGCGGGCAAACTCGGCCGGCCGGGAATTCGCAAATGAGGTGGGAAAGTCATGGCTTCGGGGACGCTGGCCGGTCAGCTGCTGGTGCCCGCTCCGGTGGCGGTCATGGCTGCCCATCCCGGCAACCGGACGGTTCACTTGACTTCGGTCGCATGACGGATCCTGTGCAGCAATAAATGAATGCGGGGGTCCACGCGTCGGCTCGGGCCGAGCGCGGCGCGTGAAATCCCCCGAGCAGTCGTATGCAATGCGGGCAACAGATCCGAAGGAACACCGGTATCGAATGGGATGGTCACGGAGAGAGCAGCCATTGCCGTGCCGTCGTCGGAAAGAACCGGAACAGCAACTCCCACCGAATCATTGGTGATCCACCGCCGTGCAACAACATACGCGAGGCGTCGTGCTTCCTGAACGATTCGTGCGAGCTCGGCGCGGTCGACCACGGTGTGTTCTGTGAATCGGGTGACCTTCGCCGACTCGAGAACTTGTTCGCGTGCTCGGGGTGTCGCAAACGCGGCCAGGACGAGACCTGGTGACGACGCCAATATGGGAAGACGTACCCCCGGCTGCGTGACGTTCGTGGCGCTGGGCGGTCGCGCGGAGAGCGTTTCGATGTTCACGACGTCATTGCGATCCAGGATCGACAGCAGTGTGGGTGCGTTGACCACCGCACGCAGGTCCTCCATGTAGGGGAGGGCGCATTCGCGAAGCGAGCGGACATCCGAGGATCTGGCTACGAGGCTCCACAGGCGCATTCCCACCTTGACCTTGCGGTCGGAGTTTCGCTCGAGGATGCCGAGTTCGACGAGTTCGGTCACAATTCTGTGTGCGGAGGGGACTGGAATATTGGTCTGTCGCGCGATTTCCGACGCAGTCAGCGCTCCGCCCGTTTCCTTGAACGCCTCGAGAACCCGCACGACTCGTTCGATCATCGATTCATTGCGTGGTGTCATGACCTCGCCCATCCTGGAGAAATGCTCGGCGCCTGGATCACTGCTGGAACGCTGTGGCGCCGGGCACTCTCGCAGCGGTCCGCCGGACCAGCCGAGTCAGCGGCGCAGCCGCGCTGCCAAGTCCGCGGCAGAAGTGTCCAGCGGGGCGTTCTTGATGGTGTCGAGTAGCTCTTTTGCCCGCCGCTCGCCGAGCTCGCCGATGGCCAGGTCGCGGAACTTCTCGTCCAGCGCCTGCTCGGACATCGGGTTGGCCGCCGAGCCCACCGAGTCTTCGACGAACACGTGCTCGCGACTGCCGTCGGCGAAGGTGACAGCGATATTGCCGACCATTTTGCGGCCGTAGTCCTTGTCCAGTTCGGGCTCGGGCCGGATGGTGATCTTCTGTGCGAACTTGGCGATCTCACTCTCCGCGCCCAGGTCGAGGTCACCGTCCAGGTATGACTTATGGACCTGGTAGCCATTGCCGATGCCGAGCACGGCGAGTGAGAACTGGAACGGCAGGGCGTATTGCAGTTGCTCGATCGTTTGCGGGCTCCAGGCGTTGATGTTCTTGTTGCCGACCACTACGTCGCCACTGGGTTGGATGGCCAGCTCTACGGCCGCGATGTAGCTGACGCGGTCGGAGAAGCGACGGGCGCCATCGATGAATGCATGGTTGTAGCCGCAGGCGCAGTATGGCTTGAACAGTGGGCCGGCGATCTCGAACGGCCGGTCCAGCGCGAAGCGGTCGGTATCGGCATCGGTCAGATCCCTTGTGACGAATGTGTTGTAGAGGCCCTTGGCCCCGGACAGGAACCCGGACGGGCCGGTGATCCCGGCAGCCGCCATCTCCGCGGACCGGATTCCATTGCGGGTGCCGATTCCGGAGTGGACGCGTTTGATCGATCCTCCGGACGAGGTGTATTCAGTGGTTCCAGAGCTGTGGCTGAAAGCGATCGAGAGTGCGTGCCGGGTCGTCGCCGCGTCGAAGCCCCGCATCTTCGCGGCTACCGCGGCAGCGCCGAACGGCGAGAGCACGGCGTGCGGGTGGAAGCCGTTGGTCAGTAGCATCGGGGCGGCGAGTGTGCCGATCCGCGTGTAGATCTCGTACCCGGCGACGATCCCCTCGAGCACCTGTCGCAGGTCGGCGCCCATCTCCTCACCGATGGCGAGCGCGGTCGAGACCACGCAGCTGCCGGGGTGGCTCAGGCTCGCGCTGTGGGCGTCGTCGTACTCGAAGCTGTGCCCGAACGTGGCATTGACGAAAGCGGCGTCGGCGGCGCTGAACTTGTCTTCGGAGCCGGTGACCGAGGCGGTGCCCGGCGCATGCGATGCGCGTGTCAGGTTCAGCACGGCCTGACACCAGGGCAGCGATGAGCAGCCGATCTGCAACGCGAGCTGGTCCTCCATGAGTCGGCGGGCGCCGGTCAGCGCATCGGAGGGGATTGCTTCGAAGGCGAGCTCGGTGACCAGTACGGCGGCGGCTTCCTCGATCGTGCGGTTGGCCATGGATGTTCCTCCTGCTGATGTTGGTGCGGGATGACCCGGTCGAAGGGAGCTGTAGAAACTGCTCACACGGTCTCGGTTGCCGTCCCAGTATGGAATATATAATATTTCGTCACCGCCATGGGGTGATCCCGAGGGATGCGCGTGGCTGCGGATGTTGCTGATCTCGAAGGGGTCCGAGCTATTCGCCGCCTCTATCGGCACTGTAAATATTATATTATATTAAAGAGGCGAGAGTCTGGAGGGCACGACATGCAGCACAAGCCGCTCGATGGGATTCGGATCCTGGAGATCGGGGGTTATATATCCCTACCGTTCGCCACGTCGATCCTGTGCGCGCTGGGAGCGGAGGTGGTGAAGGTCGAGAAGCCGGTGGTCGGTGAGGACTTCCGGCGCCTGCAGAACGACGGGAGCCCCTACTTCCGTCAATACAACACAGGTAAGCGCAGCTTGTCGGTCGATTTGAAGAAGCCTGAGGGGGTCGCCCTGGTCACGGCGCTGGTGCCGCACTTCGACGTGGTGCTCGAGAATCTGCGCCCCGGCAAGCTGGCGGCGATGGGCCTGGGGCCCGAGGAGTGCCGTGCGCTGCGATCCGACATCGTCTACGGCTCGGTCACCGGCTTCGGCGGCGGCGGCCCGCTGGCCAATCGCCCGGCCTACGACACCATCGGGCATGCCTTCGGTGGGCTGTACTCCCTGTTCGGCGATGCCGGGCATCCGCAGCTGGCCGGCGGGCTGAGCGCCGATCTGGTCACCGGCCTCAGCACGGCTACCGGCGTGCTGGCCGCCCTGGTGGGCCGGTTGAAGACGGGCGCACCGCAGCGTGTGGAGACCTCGATCATGGAAGCGGTCAGCTGCCTGACCACCGACGGCATCACCCAGTCCTTCGAATTGGGCGCCGATCCGAGCCGGCAGAGCCGCCATCCGCAGGCGCAGAACTTCTGTGTCCAGACCGCCTCCGGGGAATTCCTGGCGATCCACCTGTCGTCCTCGCAGAAGTTCTGGCGTGCGTTGTGCACCGCCATGGACCGCCTCGATCTCGCCGAGGATCCGCGCTTCGCCGAATACCGGCCGCGCGAGGCCAACTATTTCGAACTCGCTCCGATCGTCGCCGCGGAATTCGACCGCAAGCCGGTCGAGCACTGGGAACAGGCCCTGACCGCGGCCGATGTGCCCTTCGCGCCGGTGCTGTCGATGACCGGATATCTCGAACACGAACAGGTCGAGTGGTTGGAGCTGGTCGAACGGCAATCCGACGGGCTCGCGCTGATGCGCCCGCCGTGGAAATTCGACGGTGAACGCCCGGATCGGCCGGGGACCGCGCCCAGGGTCGGCGCGCACAGCCGTGCTGTCGCCGCCGAGGTGTATTCGCCCGAGCGGATCGAGGAACTGGTCGAGGCCGAGGTGCTCTACGCCGAGGGGTGATCCCCGCGTCGAAACATATTGTCTTCCAACAACAGTAAGTGAGTATGTATGTCGAGCGAGGACCTGATGACCGATGCCTCGGCGGAGCTGGAGAAACTGCTGGACACGCGGTGGAGTTGCCGCGCCTACGAGTCGCGCCGAGTCCCCAAGGCCGATATCGAGCGGCTGTTCACGCTCGCACAGCGCTCGGCGTCGTGGTGCAACACTCAGCCCTGGCAGGCCGTCGTGACCTCCGGCGCGGCCACCGACCGCTTCCGCGAGGCGCTGAGTGAGCATGCGCGCCAACAGAATTCGCCTGAATTCGATTTCGAGGCGCCCGTGCAGTATCGCGGGGTGTATCGCGAGCGCCGCCGGGCCAGCGGCTGGCAGCTGTACGAGGCGGTCGGAGTCCAGCGTGGCGACCGCGAAGCCTCGGCGCGGCAGGCGTTCGAGAACTTCCGCCTCTTCGGCGCCCCGCACGTCGCGATCATCACCACCGACACGGAACAGAGTGTCTACGGCGCCGTCGACACCGGCTTGTACGTCGGTACCCTTCTGCTCGCCGCGCACAGCATGGGTATCGCCACGATCGCGCAGGCGGCGCTGGCGGGGCATTCCCCGTTCATCCGCGACTACTTCGCCATTCCCGACGATCGCAAGATCGTCGTCGGCGTCTCCTTCGGCTACCCCGATCTCGATCACCCCGCCAACAGCTATCGCACAGCTCGGGCTCCGCTGAACGAGGTCGTCAGCTGGCGGGAGTAGCAGGCCCGGCGGATGCCGGACAGGTCCAGCTGTCCGGCGCGTGACAATATAATATATAATGTTGTAAGCTGGGTTCGACCGCGGGGAACCGGGGATGCACCCTCATCGAATCGAAAGGACTCGTCATGGCCGGCCTCTACTTCGAGGAGTTCGAACCCGGAACCGTCATCGAGCACGCGACGCGGCGGACGGTGACCGAGACCGACAACGTCCTGTTCAGCACGCTGACCCTCAATGTCGCGCCGTTGCATCTGGACGCCGAGTACTCCAAGAACTCCATTCACGGGCAGCGCTTGGTCAACAGCCTGTTCATTCTCGGACTGGTCTCCGGCATCACGGTTCCCGACACCACGCTGGGCACCACCCTGGGCAACCTCGGATTCCAGGAGGTGAAGTTCCCGGCGCCGGTGTTCCACGGGGACACCATCCGGGTGCGGACCGAGATCGTGAGCAAGCGGGAATCCAAGAGCCGCAACGATTCCGGCATCGTCAACTTCCGGCACCAGGGCATCAATCAGCGCGATGAGGTGGTCTGCGACTGCCTGCGCGCCGGTCTGATGCTCAAGCGCTCTGCCGCGACGGAGCCCGCGACCGCGTCCTGACACCGAAGACCAGTCGCGCCGAGAAAGGATGTGCCCGATGCGAGGACCAGGTCCCGCCGATACGCCCCAACCGTCGGTATGGATGCCCACCGACGACGTGCGTGCCCGTAGCCGCCTGCTGACGGCGATGGCGAAATGGGGTTACAGCAGCCTCGCCCAGTTGCACCGGACGTCGGTCGACGATCCGGAATGGTTCTGGCGCGCCGCGATCGAGGATCTCGGCATCGAATTCGCCGAGCCCTTCGAACGGGTCCTCGACGACAGTGACGGCACGCCTTTTCCGCGGTGGTTTCCGGGCGGTCGACTCAACCTGGCCACCCTGTGCGCCCATCGGCACGCCGCCGGCCCGATCGCGGACAAGACCGCAGTGGTCTACGAGGGTGACAACGGCTCCCGGCGTACGCTGACCTACGCCGAACTCGACGAGCAGGTGCGCCGATTCGCGGCCAACCTTGCCGCACTGGGCGTTTCGCGAGGCGACCGGGTGGTGCTGTTCGCGCCCGTCGTGCCCGAAACCATCGTCGCCTTCCTGTCCTGCGCGATGATCGGCGTCATCTCGGTACCGGCCTTCACCGGATACGGCCCCGAAGCCCTCGCCGCCCGATTGCAAGACTCCGAAGCGGTCCTGCTGATCACCGCCGACGCAACGACGCGCCGCGGAAAAGTGGTGCCGCTCAAAGAGACTGCCGACGAAGCCCTGCAGTCGGCCCCGTCCGTCCGCCACAGCGTGGTGGTCCGTCATCTCGACAATGGCGTCGAGATGCGCGACGGACGGGACATCTACTGGGACGAACTGCCGGACAACCCGGAACCGGTGCGGACGGTGCCGGTCGAATCCAATGATCCGCTCACCATCGTCTACACCTCCGGAACCACCGGACGTCCCAAGGGCATCGTGCATTCGCACGCCGGATTCGCGGTGAAAACCGCCGTCGACTTCGGCTACAGCTTCGACGTGCACGACGACGACGTCATCGCCTGGATCTCGGATATGGGCTGGCTCGTCGGGCCGATGCTGATCGCGGGTGGTCTGCAACTCGGCGCCACGGTCGTGTTCACCGAGGGCGTGCCCGATCATCCCACGCCCACGAGGATGTGGGAGATCATCGATCGCAACGGCGTCACCGTGCAGGGTGTGGCGCCCACCGCGATGCGGCTGGTCATGGCGCGCACCGACGGCGCTCCCGCCGGACTGGGCACGCTACGAACCTTCGTGTCCACCGGTGAGGCATGGGACGAGCCGACCTGGCGCTGGCTGTTCGACGTCGTCGGCGGTGCGAAGCGGCCGATCGTGAACTTCAGCGGCGGCACCGAGGTGGGTGGTGGCCTGTTGGTCGCCTATCCGTTCCTGCCCATCGACCCGGCCTCGTTCAACGCGCCGCTGATCGGCGCGGATGTGGCGGTGCTGGACGGGGACGGGAAACCGGTGATCGGCGAAGTCGGCGAACTCGCCGTCCTCGACACCTTCCCCGGTATGACGCACGCGTTCTGGCAGGACCGCGAACGTTATCTCGAAACCTATTGGAGCCATTGGGAAGACGTGTGGGTGCACGGCGACCTGGCCGCGGTCGACGAGCACGGAGTGTGGCATATCCACGGCCGCTCCGACGACACCATCAAGGTCTCCGGCCGCCGCGTCGGCCCCGCCGAGATCGAGGCGGCATTGTTGAAGGATCGTCGCATCGTCGAGGCGGCTGTCATCGGCGAACCCGATCCGCAACGGGGACAACGGGTTGTCGCCTTCGTGGTGATCCGCGACGACATCGACCACGAGGATCTGAAGACCACCGCCGTCCACAACATCGGCCGCTCGTTCGCGCCGAGTCTGCATGTGGTGCAGGCACTTCCGAAGACCAAGAACGGCAAGATCATGCGCCGCGCCATCCGCTCGCGCTATCTGGGCCTCTCGCAAGGGGATCTGTCGTCCCTGGATCCCGCCACGCCCATCGACGGCATCCCGACCCGATCAGGAGATCAACAGTGACACTCACCGACGCAGGCGATCTGGAACTGGTTCGCCAGAACACGCGCGAACTGGCCCGCAAGTTCGGCTACGACTACTGGCGCGAGAAGGACAAGAAAGGCGAATACCCCTGGGAGTTCGTCAAGGCCTTCGCCGCGGCCGGGTGGCTGGGTGTGATGATCCCCGAGGAGTACGGCGGTCTGGGGCTGGGCCTGACCGAGGCCGGGATCATGCTGCAGGAGGTGGCCGCGTCCGGCGCGGGTATGAGCGGTGGTTCGGCCATCCACTTCTACGTCTTCCCGCCGGCGCCGATCCTGCGCTACGGCTCGGAGGAGATGAAGCGCGAATGGCTGCCGAAGCTGGCCTCCGGTGAGATCCTGATGGCCTTCGCCATCACCGAACCGACTGCGGGCGTGGATACTTCGCGCATCCGCACCAAGGCCACCAAGACCGAGGGCGGCTGGGTGATCAACGGGCAGAAGGTGTTCATCACCAACGCCCAGAACGCACACAAGATCCTCATCGTGGCGCGCACCTCGCCGCGCGATGAGAACAAGCCGCTCGACGGGATGACCCTGTTCTTCACCGATCTGGATCGCAGCAAGATCACCGTGCGTGAGATCGAGAAGCTGGGCCGCTCGGCGATCGACTCCAACGAGTTGTTCATCGACAACCTCGAGGTTCGCGACGACGAGGTGATCGGCGAGGTCGGCAAGGGTTTCAAGTACCTGATCGACGGGCTGAACCCCGAGCGCATCGTGGTCGGCCTGGAAGGCGTCGGTCTGGGCCGCGCCGGACTGGAGCTGGCCACCCAGTACGCCAAGGACCGGGTCGTATTCGACCGGCCGATCGGCAAGAACCAGGCGGTCGCGCATCCGCTGGCCGACTCCTGGATCCGGCTCGAGGCCGCCGAACGGGTCTGCATGCACGCCGCCGAACTGTTCGAGGCGCGCAAGTCGTGCGGAAAGGAAGCGGCGGCCGCGAAATACCTTGGCGCCGAAGCCGGTTTCGAGGCGTGCGATCGCGCGTTGTCGACCTTCGGCGGGTACGCCTACTCGAAGGAATACCACGTCGAACGACTGTGGCGTGAGGTTCGCCTGCTGCGCAATGCGCCGTTCTCGCAGGAGATGGTGCGCAACTACATCTCGCAGCAGGTGCTGGGACTCCCGAGGTCCTACTGATCACCCTTTTGCAGGGGATCTCGGGCACGACGCCGGCCGCCGTCAGTCACAGGTCGCGGCCGGCGTCGTCTTCCAACGAAACAGGAGTGTGGTGATGAGCGGACCGCTGAGGGGAGTGCGGGTGCTGGTCCTGGCCGGGATGGGCCCGGTGCCCTTCGTCGGAATGTTGCTGGCGGATATGGGCGCTCAGGTGGTTAGGGTGGTGCGTCCGCCGCACCGGTCGGCTCGCGCATTGAGCCAAACCGACGGGCTGCGTGCGGAATTCGACGTGGTGAACCGCGGCGGCGATGCGATAGCGGTGGATCTGAAGGATCCCGAGGGCATCGAGAATGTGCTGCGGCTGGTCGCGGGCGCGGATGTCTTCATCGAAGGCTATCGGCCCGGTGTGGCCGAAAGGCTCGGTCTCGGACCGGATGTCGTGCTCGCGCGGAATCCGGAGATCGTCTACACGCACCTGACCGGATACGGTCAGAGCGGCCCGCTCGCCACCGAGGCCGGGCACGACATCAACTATGTCGCGCAAACCGGTGCGCTGCACGCGATGGCGCGGGCGGGGGAGGCGCCGCGCCCGCCGATCAATCTGCTCGGTGATTACGCCGGTGGTGCGGCGATCGGCGCCTTCGGCATCGTCTGCGCGCTGCTCGAGGCGTGGAAGTCCGGGCGCGGTCAGGTCGTCGACGCGGCCATGATCGACGGCGTGGCGCTGCTGACGGCGAAACTGCAGGGCTTGCGCGCGACCGGGCTCTACTCCGACGAGCCCGGTACCAACTACCTGGATTCCGGTGCGCCGTTCTACGACACCTACCGCTGTGCGGACGGGCATTACATCGCGGTCGGCGCGCTCGAGCCCGATTTCTATGCCGAATTCCTGTCCCGGCTGGGCGTCGACACCCGCCAGTGGCCCGATCAGGATGATCGCGACAGTTGGCCGCGGCTGCGCGAATTGATCGCCGCCGCGGTCGCGACCCGGACCCGCGCGGAATGGGCCGGAATCTTTGAGGGCACCGACGCTTGTGTCACTCCGGTGCTGAGTTTCGACGAGGCGGCCGACGATCCGCACAATGCCGGGCGTGAGCTGTTCCAGCGGGTCGGCGGCGTGCTGCAGCCTGCCCCGGCACCGCGGTTGAGCCGCACGCCCGCCCGCGCGCCCTCGGTACCGCGTACGCAGCACCTCGAGGTGGCCGAGCTGATCGCCGCATGGACCGTTTCGGATAACGCATGCGACGGTGAACCCGTTGTCGCACAGGCATACTCGGAGGAAAATCTATGACAGCCCCGTTGGCCGGGATCACCGTCGTCGGATTGGAACAGGCCATCTCCGCGCCGCTGTGCACACGCCATCTCGCGGATCTCGGCGCTCGGGTGATCAAGGTCGAACAGCCGGGTTTCGGCGATTCGACGCGGCATTACGACCGGGTCGTCAAGGGGATGGCGGCCCACTTCGTGTGGCTCAATCACGGTAAGGAATCCGCGGCGCTCGATCTGACCGCAGCCGCGGATCTCGAGGTGTTCACCGGTCTGCTCGAACAGGCCGATGTGCTGGTGTCCAATCTGGGCCCGGGAGCTTTGGGCCGCCTCGGATTCGAGCCCGAGCAACTGCTCGAACGCTATCCGCGGCTGATCGTGGTCGATATCTCCGGGTACGGCCGCGGCGGGCCGCTGGACCATAAGCGTGCCTACGACCTGCTGGTCCAGGCCGAGGGCGGTTCGTGCTCCATCACCGGGACACCCGGCGCCCCCGCCAAACCCGGAATTCCGGTCGCCGATGTCGGGACCGCGCTCTACGCCTATTCCGCTGTCCTCGCCGCGCTCTACAGCCGTGAGCGCACCGGGCAAGGCGCGCTGATTCCCGTCGCGATGCTCGATGTGGTCGCCGAGATGATGGGTTTCGCGCTGAACCAGGTGATCCATGCCGGTACCGAACCCGAGCCCGTCGGCATGGGTTCGCCGATGATCGCTCCTTACGGCGCCTACCCGACCGCAGACGGGCAGACTGCCGTGCTCGGCACCACCAGCGATCGCGAATGGCGCCGTCTCACAACGGATCTGCTCGAGCGGCCCGATCTGGCGGAGGAACCGCGATACCGGCACAACCACGATCGAGTCGCTCATCGCGACGAATTGGACGAGATCGTCGGCGGGTGGTGCGCGCAGCGGGATCTGGCCGATATTCAGCGTCGGGCCGACGCGGCCGGGATCGGGAACGCTCAGCTGAACGGGGTGCGGGAGCTGGCCGAACATCCGCAACTGGCCGAGCGGAATCGCTGGCGGGAGGTCGATTCACCGGCCGGACCGCTGCCCGCGCTGTTGCCGCCCGCACTGGCGCGGGACTGGTCGGCACGGGCGGGCAGCGTGCCGGAACTCGGGGCCGATACCGATGCCATCCGCGAGGAATTCGGCGTTACCCGGTGAGCTGCCGGACCTGTCCCTCCGGAAAGTATGAGGCATAATGCATGAAAGTGCCGATCGGAAAGGACCGAGTTCATGGAACCGACGTCGCGGAGTCTGCCGCGCAGCTCGAACTCCCAGCGTCAGCAGCTGTCCGAGGACGTCGCGAGCTATGTCCGTGAGCTGATCATCTCGGGTCGGGTCCGGCCCGGCGATTTCCTGCGCACCGAACCGATCGCGGAAGCGGTCGGGGTCAGCAACACTCCCGTGCGCGAGGGTTTGCTGCTGCTGAGCGGTGAGGGTTTCGTCGAACTCGTCCCGCGTCGCGGTTTCATGGTGTCGGCGTTCAGCCGCCAGGACGTACGCGACATCTTCTGGGCTCAGGCCACTCTGGCGGGCGAATTGGCCGGGCGCGCGGCGAAATTGATCACGCCCGTCCAGCTCGACCATCTCGCCGACATCAACGCTCGCCACGCCGAGGCTTTCGCGTCCGGTAACAATCCCGACCTGGTGGTCCAGCTCGGCCACGACTTCCATCGCACCATCAATCTGGCAGCCGACTCCCGTCGCCTCGCGATGCTGCTGCGCTCGATCGTGCGTCAATTGCCCAACCGCTTCTACAACGACATCGAAGGCCACAGCGCCGATACGTTGAAACAACACCCCGCGATCCTCGAGGGATTGCAGAAGCGCCGTGGGAAAGCGGTCAACACCCTGATGCGCGACCACATCATGGAGGGCGCCGACGAGTTGGTCGCCATGCTGGAGGCGCAGGGGTTGTGGTCGCAGGAAGAGAAGAAGTCCACCGCGTAGCTTCTCGGAGGCTGTCGGCTGATTGACTCGACGGATGAGTCTTTCCGCGCGCCTCGAACAACTCGGGCTTCCGCATGTCCGGCAACAGCTTGCGCATCCCACCGTGGCCGGGATCGCCCGTGGTGATCTGCCGGAGCGAACCTTCCGGTCGTGGCTCGAGCAGGATTATCTGTTCCTGCTCGACTATGTCCGGGTCTTCGCGCGACTGGCCTGGCAGGCGCCGGCGACTCATCTGGGCGACCTCGTGGATCTGGCACACGTGACCTATCACGACGAGCTGTCCTTGCATCGCTCGCTGGCCGCCGAATTCGGGGCCGATCTCGACGGCGCGACCAAAGGCGAGACGTGCGCGAGGTATTCGGCGTTCGTGCTGGATTCGGCGTCGTCCTACGCCGACGGCCTGGCCGCCCTGTACCCGTGTATGTGGGGCTACTCGACACTCGGTGCGATCCTGTCGCGGACCCTGCCGGCCGAGCCGCGTTATCGGCGATGGATCGAGACCTACGCCGATCCCGAATTCGCCGCATCGACTCGGCGCTGCGCTCGGATGCTCGACGAGGCCGCCGTCGACCCGGCCCGCGCCGAACATCTTTTCCTGCGAGGTCTCCGGTTCGAGCTCGAGTTCTGGGATGTTCCGGCTTGATGCGGAACAAGACCCCATCTCGGTCGACGATCATGCTGTCCACCGATTCGCGAGATCGCGGCGACGAGTCCAGCGGAATTCCATTCGTTCGCCCGGCGTCATTCCGCCCCAAATCCCGTGCGGCTCATGTGAAGTGAGAGCATGCTCGCGGCAGCGGGTCAGCACTGGGCAGCGCGCGCACACGCGTTTGGCGGGCTCGGGTGCGTCGTCGGTGTAGAAGATGTTCACGTCGCAGGTGCGGCAGGCGGCGTGTAGTTGCCAGTCCCAGGCCTCGGTGCGCGGCGGCGGGAGGTCGAGGCGTTTCTCGCGTGGCACCGGTGGTCCTTCAGTGTTGGCGCAGCGCGTAGCGGCCGACGGTGCGGTGAGAATTGGCCAGGGCGGACGCGGTGACGGTGCCCAGGACGCCCCGGCGATCGAAGACGACCGCGGTGCCGACCGCCAGGCCGTGCTGCTCCACGCGTTCGGTGAGTGCCAGGCCCAGGTCGGTCGATTCGGGCAGCCGCGCGATGGCCAGCGTGAGGTCGGGATTGATGAATTCCAAGCCCGCGCTGCCGAGGTTGGAGATCAGGTTCGTCACATCGGCGACCGAGGCGGCCAGCTGAAAAGGTGTCAAGATTTCGCCCTCCACGACCGGAATCGGGAAGTGCCAGATCTGTTTCCGTGCGCTGCGCTGGAAGCCGTCGGTCCATTCGCCCCAGCCGTGGTCGGGATCGAAGTACAGGCGCTCTCGGTCCTTCGGCGGTGCGGGGACCTCGGGTGGGGTGGGGGAGGCGCCGCCCGACCAGACCGTCCCGTCCGGTGTCGCACTCGGCCGCAGATACAGTCCGCTCGCCCGGGCGACCGGCTGCCCGTTCTGGCTCAGTACCGCATCGATCAGGCACAGCCGCGGTCCGTCGCGCACGACGGTCGCCGAGGTCACCGAGGGCTCCATTTTCGCAGGCCGGAACATGTCCAGGGTCCATCGCACCGGCTGTAGGTCGTGTCGGCCGAGGGTGTCGATGGTTCGCTCGGTTTCGCGCGCCAGCGCGCCGCTGACGGCCAGGCCCCGCATGTGCGCGGTGCCCCACCCGCTGGCGGCGCACGGTTCGGGATGTAATTCCTCGGTCTCGGCGTATTTCATCCGGAAGAATGCGCGATCCATTCGCGATACTCCCTTCCTCCTCGAAAACCGTTGCGGTGCAGCGGTTCTGTGCTGTTCGTCGGCCGGTCGCCGCCGAATCGGCGCTACCGGCCGCCGGAGGTCCCCGATCCGGGCGGCGATGTCCGGGCCGGGGTGCCACAGTCCTACAGTACTTAATATATAATGTTTGTATTGAAGTCGGTATCCCGTGGTTACGGAAGGATGGATATGAGTCGCTACGCGCGCTTCGAACACCTGCGAGTGGACGGGCCCGATGACGCCGGAGTCGCCGAACTGATTTTCGACGCTCCCAATCTGAATGCGGTCAGCGAGGGCGCGCACGCGGATCTGGCCGAGATCTGGCGCGAATTCGACGCCGATCCCGAGGTCAAGGCCGTGATCATCCGCGGGGAGGGGAAGGGGCTGTCCGCCGGCGGTGCGTTCTCGATGGTCGAGCGGATGCGCGACGACTACGAGGTGCGCACGCGGGTGATGCGGGAGGCGCGGGATCTGGTCTACAACGTTCTCGATTGCGGCAAGCCGATCGTCTCCGCGATCCACGGGCCGGCTGTCGGCGCCGGGCTCGTCGCCGCTGTGCTGGCCGATGTCTCGGTAACCACGAAGACCGCGAAGATCATCGACGGGCACACCCGCCTCGGTGTCGCCGCCGGCGACCACGCCGCGATCTGCTGGCCGCTGCTGTGCGGGATGGCAAAGGCCAAGTACTACCTGATGACCTGCCGCCCGCTCACCGGCGAGGAGGCCGAGCGCATCGGCCTGGTTTCGCTGTGTGTCGATCAGGATTCCGACCTGCTGCCGACCGCGCGCGAGGTGGCCCGCGAACTGGCCGCCGGTGCGCCCACCGCGATCCGCTGGACGAAGCAGTCGCTGAACAACTGGTACCGGCAGGTCGCCGGCTCCATATTCGATGCCTCGCTGGCGCTGGAGTTCTACGGCTTCGGCGGCCCGGAGGTGCGTGAGGGTCTGGCCTCGCATCTCGAACGCCGCAGCCCCCGGTTTTGAGCACACCCGAACAAGGAGAAGATCTGTGAAGCCGTATCGCTCGATGCTGTTCGTGCCCGGGCACAAACCGACCTGGGCGGAGAAGGCGGTCGCCGCTGGAACCGACGCGCTGATCCTCGATCTGGAGGATTCGGTACCGGCCGCCGACAAGGCCGCCGCCCGCGTCACCGTACGGGAGACCCTCGGGCGGCTGCGCGAGCAGAATGTGCGGCCCGATGTGTGGGTGCGGCCGAACAGTTACGACAGCGGGCATTTCGGCGCCGACGCCGAAGCCGTGATCGTGCCGGGTGTGGCCGGGCTGTTCCTGCCGAAGGTGTACAACGTCGAGGAGGTGCGCCGCATCGACGCGGTGGTCTCCCACATCGAGGAACGCGAAGGGCTCGAGCCGGGTTCGGTCGGGCTGATCATCAGCTTCGAGACCGCGGTCTCGGTGGCGCACTGCGAGGAGATCGCGGCCGCGTGCCCGCGGGTGTGGAGCCTGCTGGGCGCGACCGGGCCGAATGCCGACGTGGGTCGCGAACTGGGCTTCGAATTCACCCCCGAGGGGCTGGAAACGCTGTACCAGCGCAGCCGGATCATCGTCGCGGCGCGGGCGGCGGGACAAACCCATCCGGTGACCGGTGTGTGGCAGGACATCAAGGATCTGGACGGGTTCCGGCGTTTTGCGGACGATTCGCGGCGGTTGGGTTTCCGGGGCATGGTGTGCATCCACCCCTCGCACATCGCTGTCTCCAACGAGGTTTTCACCCCGTCGCAGGAGTCCGTCGACTACTACCGCCGCATGATTTCCGCATTCCGCGATGCGGAGGCCGCGGGCAGCGGTGCGGTCGATTTCGAAGGTGTGCACATCGACTTGGCCCATGTGAAGACCGCCGAGGCGGTCATCGAACTGGCCGACGCGATCGGCGTCTAGCGGATCAGATTAATGGGTTCGACGCCACCGGCTCCGGAAGATCAGTTCCCGGAGCCGGTGGCGCATGTGCGGCGTGGACTGATCGTGCAAACCTCGCGGAAAATGCGGGGAAAACGCAAAATTGGGTGAGGTTTGCACGAATAGTTCGGCCCGAGGTGTCGGCTAGGGGTTTCCGGGGACGGTCCACGGACCGCTGCGCTCCAACATTCCGAGCACGCCCTGGGCGCCGTCGAGAATGTGACGCTCCGTCAACTCCCGGACCCGATTCGAGTCGCCGTCGCGCAGCGCCTCGATCATCTGCGGATGGTCATTGCCGATCGCGGCCAATCGGCCCTCCAGGGAGGCGTAGAAGCGGTTCGGCAGATGCCGGACGACCGAGCCCAGCAGCAGGGTCAGCCGGTGCGAATGCGCGGCCAGATTGATATGGCGATGGAATTCGTGCCCGTGCACGGCGATGGCGCCGCGGTCGTCGGCGGCGATCGCTCGGTCGAGACGAATGTTGATCGCCTCGAGTTCCCTGATCTGCTCGGCGGTGATCGTCGTCGCGGCGCGGGCGGCCAGTTCCGCCGCGAATTGTGCCTGCGCCCAGAACAAGTCGTGCACATCCTGCTGAGTGACCGGTGCCACGACGAATCCGCGACGGGGTACCAACTCGACGAAACCCTCGCTGCGCAGCGAGAGCAGACCCTCACGCACCGGTGTATTGCTGACCCCGACGGCCTCGGCGATCGGTTCCATCCGCAGGAATTCCCCCGGCCGCACCTGACCGGACATGATCAACTCGCGCACATAGGACGCCACCTCTTCGGGCAGCTGCTGCCGGCCGCCATTGCCGTGGATCCGGATCAAGTTGTCGACCACGCCTCGCCTCCCGGTCGGGTGTGCGCACGAAATCGGCGCTAATACATAATATATAAGATATGTCGCAAGTATTGCCTGTTCGTGTCATCACAGTGCGGAATACGACGAGGGCCCCGCACGAGTTCGCCTCGTACGGGGCCCTCGGTTCCGACAGGGCGGCCCCACCACGGTCGCTGTCAGGTGAGTAGCACCAAAGTATCGGCGACGCGGGCCGGTTCGGCCGCGTCGGCGGCCTGCACCACGTACCGCGTGGTGAGGATCGCGCCGGCCGGATCGACGTGGATCCACTGGTGATCGCCGGTCGCCCCGGCGAAGGTGTCGATACGATGCTGGTCGACGATCAGCGGCTCGCTCGGGCCCAGTTGCTCGCCCAGGGCGGCACGGAGCTGATCGAGGTCGGTGAATGTGTGAACCGTCCGGCCCCGCTCGGGCACTACATGAACCTTCCGCCGGTGACCTCGAGGACTGTGCCGGTCATATAGGACGACAGGTCGGACGCGAGAAACAGTGCGACCGAGGCGATTTCGCTCACCTCGCCCGCGCGGCCCAGCGGAATCTCGGCCATCTTCTGCTCCCATACCTTCTCCGGCATGGCCTCGGTCATGGGTGTGCGGATCAGCCCCGGCTGGATGGCGTTGACCCGGATGCCGTGGTGGGCAACCTCTTTCGCGGCGGCCTTGGACAATCCGACGATTCCGGCCTTGGCGGCGGAGTAGTTGGTCTGGCCCGCCAGCCCGACCTTGCCCGAGAGCGACGACAGATTCACGATCGCGCCGCGCTTGCGCTCGCGCATGATCGCCGCCGCCTTGCGGGTGCCGTGCCAGGTGCCCTTGAGGTGCACCGAGATGACCTGGTCGAACTGCTCCTCGGTCATGGTGCGCATGGTGGCGTCGCGAGTGATACCGGCGTTGTTGACCATGATGTCGAGGCTGTCGTAGGTATCCAGCGCCGCCTGTAGCAGCGCGTCGACATCGGCGGAATCGGTGACATCGCAGCGGACGCCGATCGCCTTGTCCGGGCCGCCGAGTCGTTCGGCGGCCTGCTTCACCGTGTCGGCGTCGAGATCACCGAGCACCACCCGGGCGCCCTCGTCGATGAACTTCTCCGCGATGGCGTAGCCGATGCCCTGCGCGGCGCCGGTGATCACCGCGGTGCGGTTGTGCAGCAAGGATTGTGACATGTCGAACTCCGTTTCGTCGGAACGTCGGGGCCGGGTGGATCGTCGCGATCATGTACGCCGCCGGGCATCCCGGATGAGCCCGCCGCCGATGATCAGACGCTGAATTTCGCTGGTGCCCTCGTACAGTCGCAACAACCGCACATCGCGGTAGATCCGCTCGACCGGCACCTCGCGCATATATCCGGTACCGCCGTGGATCTGGACGGCGAGATCTGCGACCTTGCCGACCATTTCGGTGCAGAACAGCTTCGCCGCCGAGGGGCCGATGCGCCGGTCCTCACCGCTGACGTAGCGGGCCGCGGTCTCGCGCACCAGCGCGCGCCCGGCCAGCACGCCGGTCTGCTGGTCGGCGAGCATGGCCTGCACCAACTGGAATTCGCCGATCGGGCGCCCGCCCTGGGTGGCGGAGGCGGCGTAGGCGACCGATTCGTCCAGCGCGCGTTGCGCCGAGCCGACGGCGAGTGCGGCGATATGCACGCGGCCGCGCGCCAGCGATGTCATCGCCGCTCGGTAGCCGACGTCCTCGGACCCGCCCACCAACGCCGAGGAGGGGACGCGAACGCCGGAGAGCACGACGTCGGCCGTCCAGGCGCCTTCCTGGCCCATCTTCTTGTCCTTGACGCCGACCTCGAGGCCAGGGGTGTCGGACGGTACGAGGAACACCGCTATCCCCGGGCCCGACTCGTCGGCGGGGCGGGTGCGGGCGAAGACGACGAACAGATCGGCGATCGGCGCGTTGGTGATGAAGCGCTTCTGCCCGTCGATCACCCAATCCTCGCCGTCGCGAACGGCTTTCGTGCGCAGACCGGCCGGATTCGATCCCGCGCCCGGTTCGGTGAGTGCGAAGGAGGCCACCACCCCGCCGGAGGCGATGCGCTCGAGCCATTGCGACTTCTGCTCGTCGGTGCCGAAGTTGACCAGCACCTGCCCCGCGATGCCGTTGTTGGTGCCGAACATCGAGCGTAGCGACAGTGAGGTATAGCCGAATTCCATGGCCAGCTCGACGTCCTGGGTCAGGTCCAGGCCCAGCCCGCCCCACTGCTGGGGGATGGCGTACCCGAACAGGCCCATCTCGGCGGCCTGCTTGCGCAGATCGTCGGGGATGGCATCGGCCTCCATGATCTCCTGTTCGCGCGGCACGACTTTCGTTCGGACGAATTCGCGCACATGTGCCAGGATCGCCTTGAAGTCCTCGGGGCCCACCTCGGGCATATCGATCACCGTCCTCTGGTCTGATGTAAGAATATTATATAAAATGTATGTGCGGCAAGCCGGGGCGGACCGGTGGCTGCCATCGGGTCGATCGATCGGAATGGGTGAGAGATAAGTTGTCGAATCAGCAAATGTTGCGTCGGGTCGCGATCGTGGATCCACTGCGGACTCCCGTCGGGACCTTCGGTGGCGCACTGCGCGACGTCGCGGTGGAGGATCTGGCGGCGACGGTGGTGCGAGAGGTGGTCGCGCGTTCGGGTGTCGACCCCGAGCGCATCGACGACGTCGTGTTCGCGCAGTCCTACGCCAACTCCGAGGTGCCGTGTGTGGGGCGCTGGGTGGCGCTGCACGCCGGACTGCCGATCGGGGTCCCCGGCATGCAATTGGATCGGCGCTGCGGCGGCGGACTGCAGGCGCTGGTGACCGCGGCGATGATGGTGCAGACCGGTGCCGCCGATGTCGTGCTGGCCGGCGGTGTGGAGTCGATGAGCCGCATCGAGTACTACTCGACCGCGACCCGCTGGGGTGCGCGAGCGGGCACGGTGTCGCTCTACGATCGGCTCGACCGGGGGCGCGAGCGGTCGCAGCCGCAGGAGCGGTTCGGCCGGATCTCCGGGATGATCGAAACCGCCGAGAATCTCGCGAACGACTACAAGATCGACCGCGCGGCCGCTGACGCCTATGCCGCGCGCAGCCATCAGCGTGCCGCGTCGGCGTGGAAGGACGGCCGGTTCGACGACGAGGTGGTGCCGGTCTCGGTGCCGCAGCGGCGTGGTGAGCCGCGAATCGTCGCCACCGATGAGGGAGTTCGGCCGGACAGCACCACCGAAACCCTCGCCAAACTCCGCTCGATCCAGCCCGGCGGCACGGTGACCGCCGGAAACGCCAGTCAGCAGAACGACGCGGCCTCGGCCTGTCTGGTGGTCGCGCAGGACCGCCTCGCCGAACTCGGGTTGACGCCGATCGGATATCTCGACGGATGGGCTGCCGCCGGTTGCGATCCGTCGAGGATGGGTATCGGCCCGGTACCCGCGGTCGCGAAACTCGCTGCGCGCCAGGGGATCGACACTCGGCAGCTGCTGAACGGACTCGATCTGGTCGAGTTGAACGAGGCATTCGCCGTGCAGGTGCTCGCGGTGCTGGAGGGATGGGGCTGGCGCGATCACGATCGGCTCAACGTCTACGGCTCCGGCATCTCGCTCGGACATCCGATCGGGGCGACGGGTATGCGCATGGTGACCACGTTGCTGCACGAACTGCATCGCCGCGGCGGCGGGAAGGGGCTCGCCACCATGTGCATCGGTGGTGGTCAGGGCCTGGCCGCCACCCTGGAAGCGGTGTGACGAGCGCGGTGTAGGAACCGGTGTGGCGACTTACATCGGGAGGTGCGGCGCGCGGTCGGTACGGCATCGAAATGCACAGGGCAGAAGCGATATTCGTACCGACCGTCGCCATCAGGACGGGTACCTCGACCCGGATTGTCAGCGGACCTCATCGAGCAAAATGGCGAGATATATCTACTTCGACTCGATGACACCCGCATCGTGCAGGCGGCCCAATTCGGCGTCGCTCAACCCCAGGACCTCGGACAAGACCTCACCGGTGTGTTCGCCGAGATCCGGTGCGACCGCGTAGTCGCCGTATTCGGAGTCGATGCGCAGGGGAGAGCGGCTGGTCAGGACTGGGCCGACGCCGGGTTGGTCGACTTCGCCGAAGATGGCGGGGGAGCCCTCGGAGCGGTAGCCTGCCGCGACGTCGTGCACCGTGCGGAATTTGCTCCACAGGACTCCGGATTCGGTGAGGGCGCGGTCGATCTCGGTCAGGGGGCGGGCGGCGAACCAGGGGCGCAGGACGGCGGTGATGATGTCGCGGTGGCGGTAGCGGTCGTCCTCGGTGCGGAAGTTGGCGTCGAGGGATTTCTCGAGCGCGTCGAACACATCGCCGGTGGCGGTCAGGGTGCGCAGGGCGTCCCAGTGGCGGCGGGTGAGGGCGACGACCATGATGCGGCTGCCGTCGGCGGTCTCGAAATCGGCGCCATAGCTGCCGTAGACCTGGTTGCCGTGTTTGTGGCGGGCGTGGCCCAGTTCGTCCGCTTCGGCCAGCCAGCCCAGGTTCACCAGCGAGGAGAAGGCGACATCGGCGAGGGCGAGGCGGATGAACGATCCCTCGCCGGTGCGGGTGCGGCGGTGCAGGGCGGCGAGCAGACCGGTGGTCGCGGTCATACCGGCGAGCAGATCCCAGGCGGGCAGGACGTGGTTCACCGGTGCGGCCGCATCCAACGGGCCGGTCATATCGGCAACTCCCGCATCGGGATTCACCGTGTAGTCGACCGCTGCCCGGCCGTCGGCGTAGCCGTCGATATGCACCTGGATCAGATCGGCGCGCCGCTCGCTCAGGGCCTCGTACGACAGCCACGGCCGCCCGACGTTGTTGTCCACCACGATGCCCGAATCCGGACCGGGCGCGGTGGCCAGCCCGATGATCAACTCTCGGCCCTCGGGGGAGCGGAGATCGACGGCGACCGAGCGTTTTCCGCGGTTCAGTGCGGTCCAGTACAGGCTGCGGCCGGTTCGCTGCGACAGCGGCCATCGGGTGTAGTCGGCGGCACCGCCGATCGGGTCGACCCGGATGACATCCGCGCCGAGCTGGCCCAGCGTCATTCCCCCGGACGGGCCCGCCACGAAACTGGCGAATTCGACGATTCGCAAGCCCGCCAGCGGGGTCCGGGTCGAATGGTCTGTGGTCACATGATCCTCCACGATCTCTTCACTGCGGACGTTCGAAATGCCCTGTTGTGCTTGCTGTTTCACGCCGCCGATGCCTATCGGCGTACGGTCGCGCGGTCATCGTGCCCGACCCGGCCCTGCAGCGACAGGATGTCGAGATGGGCGCATGGGAAAGCTGCCCGGGAGCGAGAATGCCTCGATGCTGTGGCGTTCCTCGCGTCCCGCGAACAGCTGGCAGCCCAGAGTATGCACAGCCGCCGATCCTCATGCACAATATATTATACTTTCAAATGGTGTGCGCGTGGGTGCGACCTGTCCCGAGGCTCCCAGGGTTCGCTCAGCGCGCGCGGACGACCGAAGCGTCGCGCAGCCAATACGCCACCGCCTCCGCGCGGTTGGCGGCACCGAGTTTGCGCAGAATATGGGTGACGTGCGTCTTGACCGTGCCCTCGGAGATCGATAGCTTGCGGGCGATCAGGCGATTGGGTTCACCCGCGGCGAGCAGTTCGACGACCTCGACCTCGCGGCTCGACAGCAGTGGGTGCGGCTGGGCCGGAGCCGGGAGAGCCTGCCGAGCGGTGAGCCGGGTGTCACCGGTGAGCTGCTGCAATCCGCGTTGGAGATCGGCGACGCCCTGCAACACCCGCACCCGGTACAGGCTGTGGCTCAGGCCCTCGGCGAACAGATTGAGCACCGCGCGGTCGGAGGCGTCGACCTCGCGATGCGGCCGGTAGCAGTCGCCGTGCACCATGCCCACCACCTGCCCCTGCACGGCCAGCGGGGCCACACCGTAGGAGGTGCAGCGCGACATCTTCACCAGAGTGCGCTCCACTCGTGGATTCCGCTGCACATCCAGGGCCAGGCCAGCGCGCCGGTGCGCGACGATATCGGATTCGATCAGGGTGCCGTCCAAGTGCGGCGGGTTGTCACGACCGGCCGCCACCATGTCCTCGGCGAGCTTCGGATCGCCGACCACACACATGGTCTGCAGCTTCCACGTCGAATTCTCCACGGTCGACACCAGCACCCGATCGAATCCGAGAGTGCACGCCGCCTCGGGGGCGCGGGTGAACAGTTCGTCGACGGTCGTCGCGTCGTGCATGCGGGCCAGCGCCCGGCGCACCCGGCGCAGCAGTTCGACACCCTCGCTCAGCCGAGCCTCGTCGACCGCGCTTTCGATCTCGCGGATCCGGTTGAGCAGCAGCGTCAGCCGTGCCAGTTCTCCGGGCCGGATATCGGTCGCCCGAAGGAGATCCGCGACGGTCGCCTCCCAGAGGTAACGCAGCACCTGTTTGGCGCTCACCGCGCGGGAGAGGTCGCGTGCGGGGAACTCCCGGCCCAGGGTGCTGCCCGCATCGGCGACCAGGTCGCGGATCCGGTCACCGAGATCGCCGTCCAGCGCCACATCCCGGTGGCGCGAATCCATTGCTGCGGGTGCCACGATCGCTCCAGTACTTCGAGAAGACAATATATAATGTTGAATTCTATCGGTAAGGTGGTCACCGATATCGGAAATTCGCGGAACTGCGGGCCATCGGCCGAAGGTCGGAGCCGAATCCGACCAGGGGCGGATGTCGGCGCACTCGATCGGCGGCATCGTTGAGTCGCCCATCACCGCCGCGGCTGCACTGAGAGGACGCGCTTCGTGTCGAAGACCATCGTCGAACAACTGGCCGATTTCACCACCGGGGTCGACTACTCGCGCCTGCCGGCGGAGGTCGTCGTCGAGGCGAAGCGCATTCTGCTGGACTCGATAGGCTGCGCCCTGGGCGCGATCGACCAGCACAAGGGCAAGATCGGCATCGAATACGGCCGGTTGGCCGGTGGTACGGGCGATGCCACCATCATCGGCACCGAGGACCGGGTGTCGGTCTTGGGCGCCAGTTTCGCCAACGGCGAGTTGATCAACGCCTTGGATTTCGACGCGGTGCTGCCGCCCGGGCATGTGACGCCGTATGTCCTGCCGCAGACCATGGCGGTGGCCGAGAGCCGGCAGCGTCCGGGCAAGGAGGTGATCGCCGCGATCGGGCTGTCGCACGAGATGTCGTTCCGGTTCTACAAGTCCGTGGACTATCTGCGCGACCGCACCGACACCGAGATGAACCTGTCGCCGGTCTTGGGCTACAGCAACACCATCTTCGGCGCCACCGCCGCGATCGGCAAGCTCGCGGGCTATTCCGCCGAGGTGCTCGCCAACGCGCTCGCGATCGCCGCCAGCACCTCGCCGGTGAATTCGATGCGGTCGTGGCTGGCGCACGCGCCGACCGCGACGATCAAGTATTCGCTCGCCGGCGCCCTCACCAACGCCTCGCTCACCGCGGCCTATATGGCCGAGCTCGGCCACCGCGGCGATCTGCCGGTCCTCGACGACGCCGAACTCGGCTACCGGCGCTTCATCGGCACGCGGCGCTGGGAACCGCAGAACATCACCGCCGGACTCGGCGAGGAATGGTTGTTCCCCGCGGAGCAGACCTTCAAGCCGTATCCGCACTGCCGGATCCTGCACGCGCCGCTGCACGCGCTCACCGAGATCGTGGAGAACAACGATCTGAAACCGGCGGAGATCGAAGCGATCCGGTGCTGGGGCGAGGCGGCGGTGCTGCACCCGCTGTGGTTGAGCAACGCCATCGAACACACCCACGACGCGCAGTTCAGCATCGCGCACGGCCTGGCGGTCGGCGCGCACAACATCACCCCGAGCAAGGCGTGGCACGATCCGGAACTCGTGTTCAGCCGTTCGGTCCTGGATCTGATGGAGCGGGTCACCTTCCAGCCGCATCCGGACTACTTCGCGGCCCTGTCCGCGCATCCGTCCGCCCGGCCCGCCCGGATCGAAGTCGACGCCCGCGGAACAACTTTCGTCGCCGACCGGGTGTATCCGAAGGGCAGCCCGACCCCGGACGCGCAGACGCGGATGACCGATGCGGAATTGATCGCCAAGTTCCGCGTCAATGCCGACGGCGTCATTCCGGAATCGCGGATGGATCAGATCGTGGCGGCGGTCTTCGATCTCGAGAATGTCGACGACTTCGCGACGGTCGTGCGGCTCGCCGCGAAGTGACCGCCATCTGCTGAAGGTCGCAGTCGGATACGACCGGCGACGGATACCCGGCCGGGTGTGTGCTGCGCCACACTCGAGGCAGCGTGCCGCGCAGCGCCACGATCGGGCCGTCGCCGTGTTCGGCTCCGGCGGCCCATGACAGGACCGGTGCGAGCGATGACTCGGCCGGTGCGAGGAGAAGAACGATGGTCTATCAGGGCAACTATTCGAAGCTGTTCATCGGCGGCCGCTGGGCCGAGCCCACCGCCACCGAGAAGATCGCGGTGATCTCGCCCTATACCGAGCAAACCGTGGCGCATGTGCCCAACTCCGCGGCCAGTGACGCCGACCGTGCCGTCGTTGCCGCCCGGCACGCGTTCGATCACGGCCCGTGGCCGCAGATGTCGCTGAACGAGCGGATCGAGATTCTGACCCGTGTCAGTGCCGGGCTGGGGGAACGCCAGGAGGAGATCGCGGAACTGATCACCGCCGAGATGGGCAGCCCCATCACGTTGTCGCGCAGCACTCAATCCCTGGGCGCGAAACTGCTGCTGGACGCCTTCCTGGAACTGGCGCCGAGCTACGAGTGGAGCAGTATCCGGCGCTCCGCGATGGGCACTGCCCTGGTCACCCGGGAACCGGTCGGTGTCGTCGCCGCGGTCATTCCGTGGAATGTGCCGTTGCAGATCACCATGCTCAAGCTCGGGCCCGCCCTGCTCGCCGGATGCACGGTGGTGCTCAAGACGGCGGTCGAAGCGCCGCTGAACGCCTACATCTTCGCCGAGATCCTGCACGCGGCAGGCTTGCCGGACGGCGTGGTCAACATCCTGCCCGCCGATCGCGGGGTCAGCGAGCACCTGGTCACCCACCCGGATGTCGACAAGGTGTCGTTCACCGGCTCCACGGCCGCGGGCCGCCGCGTCGCCGAACTCTGCGGACGCGATCTGCGGCGGGTCACCCTGGAACTGGGCGGTAAGTCCGCGGCGATCGTGCTCGACGATGCCGATCTCGATCTCGCGATCGGCCAGATCCGCAAGCTCTCGATGCGCAATAACGGCCAGGCCTGCAGTAATAAGACCCGGATCGTGGTGGCCCGCTCCCGCGAGGCCGAACTCGTCGAGCGGCTGGTCGCGATGGTCGAATCGATGCCGGTCGGTGATCCGGCCGATCCGGCGACCGAGATCGGGCCGGTGGTCAGCGCCCGCCAGCGCGCGATGATCGAGAGCTACCTCGAGATCGGCCGCGACGAGGGAGCCAAGGTCGCCATCGGCGGCGGCCGCCCCGCCGGACTGGATCGAGGGTGGTTCGTGGAACCGACGATCTTCACCGGAGTCCAGCCGGATATGCGCGTCGCGCAGGAGGAGATCTTCGGCCCGGTCCTGTCGGTGCTGAGTTTCGCCGACGAGGACGAGGCCGTGGCGATCGCCAACAACTCGATGTTCGGCCTCAACGGCTCGGTCTTCACCTCCGACGACGAACACGCGCTGGCGGTGGCCCGCCGGATCCGCACGGGCACAGTGGAATTGAACGGCAACCTGGTCGGTTTCCACGCGCCCATCGGCGGCTTCAAATGCAGCGGCATCGGGCGTGAGGCCGGGCCGGAAGGGTTCGACGGATACGTCGAGCCCAAGTCCTACGGACTGCCGCCCTCGCTGGCGGATTCCTTGTCCTGACACCATCATTCGTTCGACCCGGCGGTGGCCGGAGGCAGAGGAGGGCCGATGCGCGGCGTTGTGTTCAACGGTGATCGCAACCTCGAAATCATCTCGTTCGACGATCCCGAGCCGGGACCGGCGGACGCGGTCGTGCAGATCAAGGCGTCCGGGATGTGCGGTAGCGATCTCCGGTTCTACCGCGCCCCCGCCGGTGAGGCGCTGGCGGCGTTCGGATTGCAGGGCGACGACACCGGCATCATCGCCGGGCACGAGCCGTGCGGTGTGGTGGTCGCGCTCGGATCCGAAGTGGATTCGCGGGCGGTGCGGGTCGGGGACCGGGTGATGGTGCACCACTACGACGGGTGCGGATTCTGCGACCGGTGCCGCGGCGGGTGGACGCAGATGTGTGAGCGTGGCGCCGAGATCTTCGGCGCCACGGCTCATGGCGGCCATGCCGACTACATCAAAGTGCCTGCGCGAACGCTGGTTCCGCTGCCCGACGAACTGAGTTTCGCGGCCGGGGCAGCCATCGCCTGCGGGACCGGGACGGCCTTCGGTGGTCTGGTGCGGCTGGGTCTGAACGCGCGCGACACCATCGCCGTGTTCGGGCAGGGCCCGGTCGGGCAGTCCGCGGTGCAGTTGGCCGCGGCGATGGGCTCCGAGGTGATCGCTGTCGATGTCGCGCGTGAAAGAGTCGACCGGGCAACGGAATTCGGTGCAGCCTATGCCGTCGACTCCAGTGCGACCGACCCGGTGGCAGCGATTCGCCAGTTGACCGGGGGCAAGGGGGTGAGCTGTGCCCTGGACTGCTCCGGCGCGCCGGCCGCCCGGGCCGCGGCTGTTCAGGCCACCGCGCCGTGGGGCCGGGTGGGGTTCGTCGGTGAGGGCGGTCAGGTCACCTTGAACGTCAGCCCCGATATCATCCGCAAACAGCTCACCATCGTCGGCTCCTACACCTTCTCCGTTGTCGGACAGGGTGATTGCGCGCGGTTCATCGCCGATCACGGCGTGGACGTGGACAAGATCTTCACCGACCATTGGACACTGGCCGACGCCGACCGGGCCTACCGCGAATTCGACAAGCAGACCGGGGGCAAGGCGGTCATCGAGTTCTGAGGACAGACGACCACCGGAAGACGTAGAAGACTCGCCCTGGTCGCAGGTTCTGCCTGCCGCCAGGGCGAGTTGCGTTGTGCCACAGGGATGGAAGAATTTCGGCCGCTCGATGTGCGACAGGTGCGGCGGTCGCAACCGCCGCACCTGCCCGTGCCCTCGGTCAGGCCCGCGTCGGTAAATCAGCGGCCGGGCGCGAGGGTCAGCGTGCGTCCGTCCGCGACGCGCGTCCCGGTCGCGATGATCGTGCTGTCGTCCGGAGCGAGGACGCCGTCCTCGCCGATGTGGTAGCGGCGCAGGATGTTCTGGCCGGTCGGTGCCCAGAACCCACAGCGCGTCGCCGCTGGGCGACATCACCGACGACGGTCCTGGGCGTTGTCCCTGTGCCGCAACAGGTACGGGAACGCGCTCCAGCCCCGGCTCGCGTCGAGCCGGGGCTGTGCGGGCAGGAGTCGCCCTAGTGAACGGCCGCGAACATCAGCTGGGTCTCATCGGCCTCCTCCGGGGCGAATTCGGCGGCGATCGTCCCGTTCTTGGCGACCAGGATTCGGTCGGACAGGGCCCGTATCTCGGGCATGTACGAGGAGATGACCACGACTGCCACACCGTCGTCGGCCAGTCCGCGGATCATGGCGTGAATTTCGGGGATGGTACCCAGATCCACGCCGCGGGTGGGTTCGTCGATGATGGCGACCAGAGGTTTGCGGGTCAGCCCCTTGGCGAGGACGACCTTCTGCTGATTGCCGCCACTGAGTTCCTCCAGCGTGGCCCGGTGCGGTTCCAGGGTTCGAACCTGGAACAGCTCGACGAATCGTTGCGCCACAGACTTTTTCACTCCCGGGCGGACCAGGAACGGCAGCCGCGGCGCACTGCACAGATGACCGAGATAGATGTTGTCGGCGATGGTCAGGTGACTGAAGAAGCCCGAGGCCTTGCGATCCTCGGTGATGTAGACGATGCCCGCCTTGCGCGCGTGCCGCGGTGTACGGAATCGCACCTCACGGCCGTTCAGTCTGGTTGTGCCGCCGCGCAATCGGCGCCGCTTCATGATGCCGCTGACTATCATCGCGACCTCGCTGCGGCCGGCGCCGACCAGACCGTAGATGCCCACGATCTCACCGGCGTAGGCGGAGAACGACATATTGCGAACCGCCGGTAGTAATGTCACGTCCTCGACCTCGAGGACCGGCATCGGATCGGGTTCCCGGCCGGGCGCTACGCGGCCCATCTCGACATTGCGCCCCAACATCATTCGCACCACGTCGTCGTGGCTGAACTCGGGTCCGGACAGTGTGCCCTGCACTTCGCCGTCGCGCAGGACGGTGATTCGGTCGGCTTCCTCGAACGCTTCGTCGAGCATGTGGGTGATGAAGATGACGCCGATGCCCTTGCGCTTGAGCTGCTGCATGGACATGAACAGCTGCAGCCGTTCCTCGGGAGTCACCGAGGAGGTCGGCTCGTCGAGGATCACCACCTTCGCGTGGCGGTGAACCGCGCGCGCGATCTCGACCATCTGCTTCCGGCCCACACCCAGCGCGCCCGCCGCCACATCCGGGCGGATGTGAAAGTTGTGCGATTCCAGCAGTTCTCGCGCCACGATGTCGAGGTGCGCGAGGTTGTTGAAGACCTTCTCGTTGCCCATGAACAGGTTCTGCGCCACCGTCATGGTCTCGACCAGCGAACCCTCCTGGTACACCATCGAGATTCCGGCTTCCGCCGAATCCTTCGGCGCGGTGAAGGTGCGCTCGGTGCCGTCCACCTCCAGCGTTCCGCTGTCGTGGGTGACGGCGCCGGAAATGATCTTCACCATCGTGGATTTGCCGGCGCCGTTCTCACCGAGCAGGGCGTGGATCTCACCGGGCCGCACATCGAAATCGACCGCGCGCAGGGCGTAGGTGCCGCCGTAGCGTTTACTCACCTGCGACAGCCGAATCACCGGCTGAGTGGTCTCGTTGTCCGCGTCAGGCATTCGTTTCACCTCGTTCCTTCTCGGCGGCCAGGTGCAGGAGATTGCCGAACCCGTTGGCGGCAGCCACGATTCGGCCGCCGCAGACCGCGACGCCGGTCACGCCGTGCCGCTTGCTGTCGACGCGCGCGTGCGCGCTCTCCACCACCCGTCCGGTCCGGTCGATGCGCAGCACCACCCCGCACGAGCGCGCCGGCGCCCACGGTTTGACCACACCGAGCACGCGCAGCTGACCCATCTGCATGGTGTCGGTGTAGGGGTTGGTGCAGCGCAGTCGCGGCACGAACCAGTCCTCGGGATCGATCCGTGCCACCATCTCCTCGATGACCGCGGGTTCGTCGAGCAACATTTCGGTCACTCGATTGCGGATGTAAGGCGCCGCGACCCACCAGCCGTCACCGGCCGCCGCCAACCGCCCCGGATAGACCGGCAGATTGCGGGCGATCGCACGCGACGAGTGGGCGAGCGAATCCAGCGAGCGCAGTTCGATGCGGTGCTCGAAACTCAGCGACACCAGCACCTCGGTGTCGGAGGCCATCTCGATGCCCGAGGGCCACCCCAGCCCCTGCGCTCGGACCCGTGCCCGCGAGCCGTCCAACCGGACGATGAGGCCGGACCGATCTCCCTGCACCAGCGCCCGAGACCAGTTGCGCGCGTCATGGTTTCGCGAACCGACCGTGGCGATCAGCGCACCGTCGGGAAGGACCGCGAGGTCGGTGACGCACGTGGAGATCACGGGGTCGGTGCACAGTTCGGTCACCGTCCCCGAGACGTCGACGGCGACGAGGCCGGTGCCCTCGACAGCGGCGATCACCACGCTGCCGCGGCGGACGAGCGCACCCACCGGCCCCGGTAGTTCTGCGAGGGTCCGGACCTCGCCGTCGCGCAGCGAGAACAGGGACCTGCCACTGCTGAAAAGGACCGAACCGGATTCGGCGATGACGATGTCGTCGGGTTCGTAGATATCGTTCGGCAGTAACTGCTGCGCCTCGTCCAGTCGCCGGTTGGGCCGCAGCCCGGCATCCATCGGCGGTACGGTGCGGTGCTGTCCCCGGCTCGGATCGATCCATTCGGCGAGGGTGGCGAACGTGCGGTTCATCCGATCACCCCGGCGGGTGCGTGCGTTGTATCCGTAAGTCCCGGAACGTGATTGGGGTCGATGGAGCCGATTTCACTCGGTTGCAGCGGCAGTCGGCCGATGCGGTTGTTGCTGACACCGCACAGGTACAGGTGGCCGGAGTGTTCCTTGACCGAGGTCACCATCGGGTAGTTCGCCATCGTCTCGTCCCACAGCACCTGAAGGATCCGTCCGCGATCGTCGAACTTGATCACGCACGACATGTTCAGCTGCGGAACGACCCAGTTGTCCAGCGACACTTCGCGAGTCATGCGCCGTCGCACGCCGGGATATTCGCGCAGCAGATCCGACATCGGGGTCCGCATCGCGCACAGCGGCAGCCAGTAGTTGCCGTCCGAGGACCGGTTCAGATTGTCCGGGTAACCGGGCAGGTTCTCCAGAACCGGTTCGAGCTGACCCTGTTTCGGCCCGGCGATCCACAACCGATCCACCCGGCACAGTCCGGTGCTGACGATCAGGATCGACTGTCCGTCGTGGGAGGTGCAGATTCCGTTGGGGAACACGTGGTTGGAGACGACCACCTCGGTGCTGCCGTCGGGGTCGACGCGCACGACGCGTCCGTTGGCCCGGAATTCCACCAGCTCGACCAGGAAGTCGGCGGTGTTGTTGCGGGTGGAGAAGTCCGAGGCGTAGATCGACCCGTCGGGGGCGACATCGAGGTCGTCGATGGCGCGCAGCCCGGAGTCGTCCAGCAGGGAGAACGGGCTGCGTTTGACCTTGTTGGCCAGCAGTTCCGATTCCCCGTCCGGCGAGACCCGGTAGATGCCCATTCCGCCGACCGCGACCACCAGCTGCCCGTCGCGGTCGAAGACATGTCCGCAGGGGAAACCGCCGGTGCGCGAGAAGATCTCACCTTCGGTGCGGTCGGGAGCGAACTTCCACACCCAGCCGCGCTGATCACCGCAGAACACATTGCCGTCGTCGTCGACTGCACAGTCCTCGGCACCGCGGATCTGCCCCAGACCGATCGGCGGCGCGTCGGTCAGGCGGCTGTTGAGATTCCAGATACTGCCGGGCGCGGTGATATCGGCGAGCGGCGGCAGAACCAGTTTCGCCGGGTCGATCTTGAGCTTGTCGACCGTGCGCTGACGATATTTGCCCCATTTGAGATCGAGGACCGTGAACAACAGCAGCACGGCCGCGAGGATCACCGTGTAATAGGACCCCTGGGCGCCCTCGGCGATGGTGGCCTGCTGGATGATCGCCACGACGAGCACACCGACCGTCGCCCGCAGCACCGAACCGCGACCGCCTTTGAGGCTCACCCCGCCGAGTACCACCGCGGTCAGCGCGATGATCTCCCAGCCGTTTCCGACGTTGGGATCGGTGCGCCCGAGCCGGGCAGCGGTGAGCAGGCCGGAAAGGCCCGCGAGCGCCCCGGAGATCACATAGACCCAGAAGGTGGTGGCGACGACCGGAATGCCGTTGCGGCGCGCGGAACGTCGATCCGAGCCGACCGCGGTGACCCACCAGCCCCAGCGGGAGCGCGTCAGTCCGAGGTGGACGACGATCAGCACCACGAGGAAGATGAACCACTCCGTCGGAATTCCCGCGATCTTGCCGAAACTCAGGAAATCCCAGATGATGTCGGGCTTGGCGATGCCGATCTTCGTGCTGTACGCGCTCTGCAGTGCGGAGGCCGCGCCGCCGAAGGCGATCAGCGTCACCAGGGTGGTGATGAACGGCCGCATCTTCAGACGGGCGATGAGGAAGCCGTTGATCGCGCCGAGCGCGGCCCCGATCACGACCGCCGCGGGCACCACGAGCAGCATCGGCCAGTTCCACACCCGGTCGGCGACCATCGCGCCGAGTGAGGCGACCCCGACGACGGAACCGACCGACAGATCGATGCCGCCGCCGACCAATACCACCGTCAAACCGATTGCGAGCAGGCCGTATTCGGTCGCCTGGTCGAGGATGAGGGGTGTGTTGTCGGCGCCGACCCGGGTGGTGGACAGCACGACGGCGCAGAGGATCAGCGCCAGTCCGAGGGGGACCGCGCCCTCCATCCAGCGTTTCTCGAACAGCTCCGAGAGCGTGCGGTAGCGCGCGATGCGGTCGGACCATCTACCGCCGGTGAGCGGGAAGGAGTCCACGCCTCGAGACAGGTAGGTTATCCCCAGCCGCCCGCGCGTCAACGTCCTGGAAGACGTTGCGGGCGGCGGGGTTTCGACGAGTGGGTTCGCGGTCATGCTTACTGGCCCTTGTAGCAGGCGATGGAGACGGCGTCGACATTCGACTTGTCGACCATCGCGTCGGCGACGAAGGAGACGGTGTGATTGCCACCAGGTTTGACGCCGGACTGGATCAGCTGCTGGGCGGCGACCGCCGCAGCCTCACCGATGCCCTGCACGTCGTAGGCGACCGAGGCGGTGACCAGGCCCTGCTTCAGGGCATCACACCAGCTCTTGTCGGCGTCGAAGGTGTAGGTGCCCACCGAACCCGGCGTCACCTGGCCGCGGCCGACCGCATTGGCGACGGTCTGGCCGACGGTGACCGCGTTGACGTCGTAGGTCACCAGGAAACCGCACAGTTTGCCCTGCGACTGCTGGAGCATCGACTCCGCCGCCTGCTGCGCGACCGCGTTCTGGAACTGCGAATGAGCGACGTTCACTGTGTATCCCAGCGGATCGAGCACCTCGTGGATGCCCCGGTCCCATTGGATCGACGCCGGGTCGTTGCCGGGGCCGTCGATCACCGCGACCTGTTTCGGTGCGTTGCGGCGACCGCAATCATCGGCCGCGCGTTGCGCGATCGTGCGGGCAGCGTGCGCGACGTCGACACCTATGAACGCGTCCCCGAGCCGGGTCGACATCATATTCAGCACCACGGTGTAGATACCGGCGCGCTCGGCGGACTGAATCGCGCTGTCCAGCAGGCCCAAATCCTGATTCTGCAGTACGAGCACATCGGCCGCCTTGCGGGCGATCAGGTCGTTGATCGTGCTGATCATCCGGTCGCTGGAGAAATTGGAGTCGTAGACCTGGAAGTCGGCGCCGAGATTGCCGAACGCCCGCTGCATCGTCGAACCCCAGTTCTCGGTCAGCGCATAGCCTTTGTAGAGAATCGGGACGAAGGCGATCCTCTTGCCCTTCATCACGTCGTGGGCCTTCTGCACCGCGGCGTTCATCTCGACATTCGCGCCGAAGGCATGTTCGCCCGATGCGGCTGCGCCGGAACCGGAGCCGCCCTGGACCGAACATCCGGCGATGGCGAACGCCGCCAGGGCGGCCATCACCAGGGCGGGTATCTTCTTACGGTTCATCGTCGAACCCTTCTGCTGTGTGAGTTGTCGTGGATAGGGAAAACACTTGTGGGGGAGGGCATTACAATTCGCCCGACTTCTCGGTCTCGACGTTGCGCGGATGCAGCCAGGCGTCGAAGGCGATCGCGGCGATCAGCACCGCGCCGCGGATCAGGTCCTGCACGGCGGTGGTCAGCCCGTGCAGGACCAGCAGGTTGTCGAGGACACCGACGAACAGCGAACCCGCGAGCACGCCGAGGATCGTGCCGCGACCGCCCGACAGCGACACACCGCCGATCACGGCAACGGTCAAGGCGGTGAACAGGATCGGATCGAACGAGCTCACCGTGGTCTGCACGCTGCCCTGAATCGACACCGTCACGTATCCGGCCAGTACCGCGAGCAGAGCGGCGATCACATACGTGAGTACCTGCAGCGGACGCACCGGTGCGCCGGTGGCGCGGGCGGTATCGAAGTTGTCGCCCATGGCGCGGATCAGGCGGCCCGGCGAGGTGTAGGAGATGAACAGCCATGCCAGGACGAATATCGCGGCGGCCACGAGCACCGGACGCGGAATGCCCAGTACCGAGCCGTTGCTCAATGCCGCGATCGATGATCCGCCCGGCACGTTGTAGACGTTCTGGCTCAGGAACAGGATGTCCACCCCGCCGATGGCGAGCATCCCGGTCGCCAGCGTCGCGAACAGTGCCGGCACCTCGAAGTATGCGATCAGCACGCCGTTCACCACGCCGATGAGCAGTGCCAGCCCGGCCATCAGGAGGATCGCTCGGCCCTCGGGCATACCGCGATTCATGAACGCCAGCGTCGCCTGCGCCGATCCCAGTCCGATTCCGGCGACCGAGAGGTCGATCCCCTTGCCGAGGATGACAACGGCCTCACCGACGGCCAGGATTCCGAAGGCCGCCGACAGGCTCGCGATGCTGGTGAAGTTGTTCAGCGACAGGAAGTTCGGAGTTGCCGGCCCGCCCACGAGGCAGACCAGCACGGCGATGCCGAGCACCAGATAGCCCTGTTCGACCCGCGCGATCCGGGCCCGGGGCGGGAGGTGTACGCGAATGTCCGGGGTGGCCGTGGTCATCGTCGACCACGTCCGTCGCTGTTGTGTGATGGATCCATCGCCGCTCCTCGTCAGTCATGTGATGTGGCTGACAACTGTGTCGCAGTGCACAAAGCGGCGGCATCCGACGCCGGTCGGATTCGACTAGGACGTTCGGATGATCGGCCGGCGATGGCTGCGGGATCACTGGATCCGTCGCAGGCGGCAAGGGCTGGGGCGGACCTGATCGGTCGCCGGAGGTGAATTCGGGTCCGCGCCACCGGGTTACATATGTCGCTATTGATAGTGCCGTTATTTGACGGTACATTGAACGCGTCACGCCCCGGGTGGGTGTTCGGTCGGAACCGTTGTGTGTACGGGCCTCGGCGGGGCGTGGCATCCATGACTGCTCTAGTCCGAAGGTCGTCTGCTCGTGGCCGTGTTCACTCTTGGATTCGTCTTCCTGTTCATCCTGATCGCCGGCGGACTACGGTCCGTCGAGGTCGGCTGCCAGAACACGCAGAAGCTGTATGTGCGCGATATCTGGCTGTGTGCGGTGATCTCGTATGCCGTTGCGCTGACCGGATTCTCGATCTTCCTGCTGATCTCGGTGCTGGTGTCGAAAACGCCCTGGCCCAGCATCGCCGACCTACGACATCTGCCGTGGTGGGCGCCGTTCGGGGGGCTGGTCGGCGGGGTGGCGGTGGTCGGCATGATCACCGTGGCGCGGTATGTCGGTGTCGCGACGTTCAACGCGGTGGTGATCGTGAGCGAGATGCTCGTCGCGCTGGTCATGGACGATCTGGGGCTCATGGGGTTCGCCGTCCGGCACGCCACCCCGCCTCGCCTGGTGGCCGCGGGGCTGATCTGCGCGGCGGTTTATCTCATGGCGAAGGACTCCGCACCGGCCGACTCGGCCATTTCCCCTGTGAGCGAAAGGGTTTCCCGATGACCACCACTGCCCCGGTCGCTGCCCGCCCCGCGCTGCCGCGCTCGATGATGGCGTTGGTCTTCGCGTTCATGCTGATCGGCGGCGCACTGCGCTCGGTCGAGGCGGGCTGCCAGAACTCGATGAAGCTGGCGCTGAAGAACGTCTGGCTGTGCGGGGTGATCTCGTATGCCGTCGCGCTCACGGGTGTGGGCCTGATACTTGTTGTGTCGCTGCTGTTTTCCTCGCGTGCGTCGCGGCGCTGGCCGACGCGGGCGGATCTGGCGGCGATGCCCAAGTGGGCGCCGTTCGGCGGGCTCACCGGTGGCGCGGCGATCTTCGCGATGATCACCGTCGCCTCCAGTGTCGGGGTCAGCACGTTCAATGCCGTGATCATCGCCGGGCAGATGTTCCTGGCCACGGCGATGGATCACTTCGGCGTGATGGGCTTTCCGCGTCGGCGGATCAATCCGCAGCGGGTGGCAGCGTGCGCGCTGATCATCGCCGGGTCGTATCTGATGGCCAAGTACTGAACCTGGCGAAGGTTCACGACCGTCCGGTGTCCGGGATCGCGCATCCGCAGCTTTCGCCGATGGCCAGCTCGATCTCGATCGGCGGGAGTGGGGTGTCGGCGGCGCGTGCGGGGGTGTCCAGGACGCGTGAGAGGGCCGCGCGGGCGATGGTGGCGATGGGTTGCTGGACGCTGGTCAGGGTGAGCTGGGTATATGCGCTCGCGGGGTCGGCGTCGTAACCGACCACCGAGATGTCCTGCGGGATACGCAGACCCGCGTCGGTCACCGCACGCACGGTCGCCGCGGCCTGGCCGTAGGTGCCCACGACCAGGGCGTCGGGCGGCGGTCCGGCGGCGAGATGACGGCTCACCGCGCGGTAGGCGCCCGACGGGGTGAGATCGGTGGGGAGGTGCCGTGCGGCGCTCTCGCCGACGACCGAGACGTATCCGGCGTATCGCTGTGCGACGGTCTCGCGGTCGCCGTGCTCGACCTCCGCGGCGGTGAAACCGCCCACGAATGCGATGTTCTCGCGATGGTGCGCCTCCACCAGATGTGCGGTCGCCAGCCTGCCCGAGTCGACGTGATCGGCCCCGACCACCTGTGACTCGACGTGGTCGCGGTTGTTGTGCACCCACACGATCGGGATGCGCGACTGGCGGCACAACTCGGCGGTGGCCCTGCCGTTCGCGCCGCCGACCACGACGAGTCCGTCGATACCGGAATCGGCGAAGGCTCCGGCGAATTCGATCTCCCGTTCCGGGTCGTATCCGGTGTTGCCGAGGAGGGTGAGGTGGTCGCGTGCGCGGGCCTGGATCTCGATCTGGCCGACCAGGGTGCCGAACAGCGGCAGACGCACGTCGGGCACCAGCAGCCCGAGGTGCCGCCAGCGGCGCACCCGGCGGAGCGCCCGCGCGGCGTGGTCGGGGCGGTAGTCCAGCTCGTCGAGCGCGCGAAGGACCTTGGCGCGCAAGCGGTCCGACACCGGTCGCGGGCCGTCGTTGAGTACATAGCTGACCACCGCCGTGGAGGTGCCCGCGCGTTGGGCCACATCGGCGAGGGTCGCACGTTTGGCAGTCACATCCGCTCCAATGTCCTCGCCCGCGTCGCATCGGGCCATGCTTGAAATCGTTCTGATTCTTACAGTCTCAGCGCATATAACGTGCTGCGCAAATCGATTAGATTCGTAACATCCGTGATCCGGACGCTTAACAACCGACTGATGGAGTGAACTGCATGGCCTTCGTACGACTCACCGGCGTCACCTATCACGACCCGGACTCGGCTCATGACAGTTACATCCTGTTCACCGGCGCCGATTCGATCACCCGCCTGATCGATACCAGCGGCGCGGTCCGGCACGAGTGGCCCTTCGCGGGCGTGCCGCCGCGCATCATCGATCCGGCGCTGACAGGCGGGCGGCTCGGCGAGGTCGGGCTGCGGTTGTCGTTCAGCGGCGATCCGCGCGGCGGCATCTACGCGAACGGCACTGTGGGACAGCTGAACTGGTCCGGCGAGCCGGTCTGGGAATGGGGTACCCAGGCCCCGGGCGGCGCGGCGCGGCAGAACCACGACTGGGAACTACTGCCCAACGGGAACCGGCTGCTGCTGGTGACCATTCCGCGCGTGGTACCCGAGCTGGGGCCGCATCCGGTCGGCGATCAAGGGCTCTACGAGGTCGATCCGGACGGTGCGATCGTGTGGGAGTGGCGCGTGGGCGACCACCTGGCCGAACTGGGGTTCTCCGAGTCGGGCTGGGATGCGTTGCGCGAGACCGTTGCTCGCGATCCGGACGATCCCTGGGGCTATCTGGAGATCAACAGCGCCAAGTCGCTCGGACCCAACCGCTGGCATCGCGCCGATCCGAACGGCGTGTTCCATCCGGACAACATCCTGATCAGCTCTCGCAAGGCGAATATCATCGCGCTGATCGACAAGGTGACCACATCGATTGTCTGGCAGGTGGGTCCGTACTTCGACGCGGCACCGGGCGCGCAACATCAGCGCATCAACGCGCACAAGGTGCCGCGTGCGCTCGATCAGATCTCCGGACAGCACAATCCGCATCTGATCGCCGACGGACTGCCCGGCGCGGGCAATATCCTCGTCTTCGACAATCAGGGCGGAGCCGGGTATCCGCCTGCGCCCCTGGGCATCTACGCCGGATCGCGGGTGCTCGAGATCGATCCGGTCACCGAGCAGATCGTCTGGCAGTACACCGCCGAGGACTCCGGGCTGCCGTCGTGGACGTTCTTCAGCTCCTTCGTCGGCAACGCCCAGCGCCTGCCCAACGGCAACACGCTGATCACCGAGGGGATGCAGGGCCGGATCTTCCAGGTCACTCCCGAAGGACGCGTGGTGTGGGAGTACGTGTCGCCTTACGAGGGACTCGGTGTGGGTGGTGAGCCCGAGGTGGGCGAGCCGCGCGTGCCGGGCGTGGATCGTCTCACCTCGACGCCGATGGTCTACCGCGCCCAGGCCGTGCCTTTCGATTGGGTGCCGCTCGGCGCGCCCGAAACCGCGCCCGTCGCAGTCGATCTGCGCACCACCGCGCATTCGAGCGCATAGCAGAGAGTTCGGAGCAGATGACATCGAGCCTGCACATCAGGGCCGGGCATGCGGACCCGGCGACGACGAACTTCGCGCCCGACCGGGCGCGGGGGTGGCGGAAACTGCCTGGACTACTCGGCCGACGTTGGCGTGTGGCCGGGGGAACGATCGCCGGAATCGTCTTGGCGGCGCTGCTGTGGTCCGTGGTGGCCGCCACCGGAGTCTTTCCGCGCCAACTGTTTCCGGCCGTGCCGCAGATCCTCCGCGCGGGGCGCGGGCTGTACACCGATGGACTCCTGCTACCCGATCTGGGGGCGAGCCTGGGCCGGGCGATGCTCGGGCTGGTGGTCGGCGGCATCGTCGGGATCGGAGCGGCGATCCTCACCGCGAACACCGGCGCGGGCCGTCGGTTGCTGCAGCCGGTGCTGCGGCTGCTGGCGCCGGTGCCCACGATCGGCCTGGTCCCGCTGGCGATTCTGTGGTTCGGGCTCGGTGAGAACAGCAAGATTCTGGTCATCGCGCTCGGTGTGTTCGTGCCGGTCTGGATGAACAGTCACTCCGGATTCTCCGGTACCCCGCCGGACTATCTGCAAGCCGCGCGATGCCTGGGCGCGGGGCGGCGGCAGACGCTCACCCGGATCGTGATCCCCGAGGCGATACCCGATGTGGTCGCTGGGGTAAGAGTCGGCGCGGCAATGGCTTTCGTGCTGATCGTGGTGGCCGAGATGACCGGAACCACCGCCGGAATCGGCTATCGGATCTATCAGGCGCAGCTGTATTCGCAGGCGGATCGGCTGATCTTCTGCCTGATCGTGCTCGGAATACTCGGCGCGCTCTGCGATCTGGTGATCGTCGCGATCACCGCGCCGGTGCTGCGCTGGGCCAAGGAGGTGCGCTGAAATGGCTATCGCGACAAGGGATCTGGTCCTGCAGTTCCCGGGAAATCCACATCCGACCCTACGGGGTATCGATCTGGCGGTGCCCGACGGCGCGTTCACCGTGCTGGTCGGCGCGTCCGGGAGCGGGAAATCGACACTGCTGCACTGTCTTGCCGGGCTGATCGCGCCCACCTCGGGCACGGTCACCGACGACGGTGAGCCGGTGCTGGCCCCCGATCCGCGCCGGGGCGTCGCCTTCCAGCGCGACGTGTTGTTCCCGTGGATGAGCGTCGCGGGCAATATCGAATTCGCCTTGCGGGCAAGGCGATTCCCCGCCGGGCAGCGTCGCGAGCGGATCGAGGAACTGCTCGAACTGGTGGGTCTGCCCGCCGACATCGCCGGGAAACGGCCCAATCAACTCTCCGGCGGCATGCGCCAGCGGGTGGGCCTGGCCCGGATGCTGGCCGGTGAACCCGACATCATGCTGATGGACGAGCCGTTCGCCGCGCTCGATGCCCTGACCCGGCTCAATATGCAGGATCTGCTGATCGATCTGTGGACCCGGCTGCGGCGCACGATCGTCTTCGTCACACACGACGTGGACGAGGCGATCCGGTTGTCCGACACGATCAGCGTGCTGCACGCCGGGCGCATCACGAACCGGATCACCAACCCGCTCGATCGGCCCCGCCCCGCGGACACCCTCGCCGACCAACCCGGATACAGCGAGCTGCGCCGCACGCTGCACCACGAACTCGGGATCGATCGCGATCACGAAACCATCTCTCCCGCAACTACTTCGACGTCACGCTGAATTACGAAGGCAAGAACATGACATCGCGTACTCTTCGGCCGATCACCGTGGTCGCCGCACTCCTGGCCCTGCTCGGATCCCTGGTCGCCTGCACCGGCACCGGTGATTCCGATCCCAAGACCCTCACGGTCGGCTTCGTCGTGGATCCCTCGTGGGCGCAGATACCCGTCGCCGAGCAGAGCGGCTACTTCGCCAAGCGCGGGGTGAAGGTGAAGGTGGTCGACTTCGCCACCGGTGTAGAGGCGCTGCAGGCGCTGGCCGCCCACCAAGTCGACGTCACCACCGCCGCCGATGTGCCCACCGCCGCGGCGCTGACCCGCACGCCGACCCTGCGCATCATCGGTGACGGCTCGCGGTGGCAGGGCTCGCGGATCGTCGCCCGTCGTAGCGCCGGAATCAGCTCCGTGAACGACCTGTCCGGGAAATCGATCGGCACCCCGCTGGGTACCAGTGCGGCCTACTTCGCTTCGAATGCGTTGTCGCACAGCAATGTCGATGCGAAACTAGTCCAGGTCGCGCCGCCCGCGGCGGTCACCGCCGCGACGCAGCGCAACGTCGACGCGATCGCCATCTTCCAGCCCTACCAGGCCCAGGTCGAACAGGCCCTCGGCAGTGACGCGGTCGAACTGGCCGGTGGAACCTACGATCAGCACAGCCTCTACCTGGCCACCGATACGGCGGTATCCGGCAAGTCCGCCGCACTGTCCGGCTTCCTCGCCGCCCTGAACGACGCGAGCGCCCAACTCACCACCCGCGCCGCCCCGGCGATCTCGGCCGTCGCCGCCGCCACTCAACTCCCCGCGGACCTGCTCACCCGCATCCTCCCGGAGTTCGACTACACCATCCAGCTCCCCGCAGACCTCCCCGGAGCCCTTGCCGCCCAGGCGAACTGGGCGAAATTGCAAGGGGCGGTCGATCGCTCGGTCACCCTCCCGGACTACGCGAGTTTCGTTGATCGTGACTTCCTGCCGAAGGCCGGATAGTCGACCGGGGGTTCCCGGTTCATGGTCGACGCTGGTGGGCTTGCTACAGGCTCGTAGCCGACGCTGCCGCCCGGAAAGCTCAGTTCTCCGGGTCGTACTCGGCGTACCGAGGAGTGAATGGGGTTGTGATCATCAGTTCGTGAGCGGCCAGGTCCAGAGCCTCGAGCGCCTGGTGCTCCGGACCGAGGTAGGCGTTGGCCTCCTCGGCGATCGCCTGTAGCCGGTCGCAGAAGTCCCTAGCCACGTCTCCAGGCATCGTTCCAGGAAACTCCGGGGGGCTCTCCGGGTCTATCGGGAATTTGACTGGCTCGGGAGTCGTCATCGCGGGTTCCTTGGAAACGTGGGTCACGTGGAGGCGGGTACTTCCACACTGCCCGAGTGGTCTTCGAAACGGAACTGGTGACCTTGGATCGTTCCGCGGATGGCTACCGCCAACCGCCAGGTACCGGCGTAACACGCGGTAGACACCTCGTAGCGGCGTCCGCCCGACTTGAAGGTCGGTGGAACGGCGTTGTCGGTCTTCACGGATGCGACTACCCAGCGTCCACCCTGTTCGTACTCCAGGGCCAATTGCACTCGATGCGAGTCGGGCGGGGCATCACACCCGGCCAGACCTCCGCCGGTTATCTGCGGAGAGCGTACGTCCGGATGATTCGCAGGGAATATGAAGTCACAATCGTTGACCGCGTGTTTGAGCGCGTCCCGAAACCGAACGATTACCTCGACTGGCAACGGCTCTGCCTTAGCTCCGGTAGCCATCTCCGGAGGCATATACGTTCCGGGCTCGCTGCGTGTCGGCCAGGGCTGTGCGATCTCCGATCGCTGGCCGTGATCAATCACTGGTCCTCACCCCTACGCGGCCAGAGCAGCAAGGCGAAGAACGCCGCCAACGGCACCCCGAAGGCCAGACACAGCCCCATCACTGGTGAGTCCGATCGGAGAGCGGCTCTCCGGAGGGAACTCCGTTCCCGATGAGTTCCGTCTCGCTGTTGACCAGCCTGAGCCTCTGCATCCCCTCCTCGGTGCCGAACGCCCGAGCGTCGTTCCCCGACTGTCGGGGGTGGTGCTCCAGATACACCCCTACGCCTGGTTCGTCTTCGGGGGACTCCTCTACCTCGAACACGCCACCGGGAAACGTGTAAAGCCTTGTGCCCCTGCGTTGTCTGTCTCCGTCTGCGCTCATCTCGACCCCTGTAGTCGGCCAGTGGAAAGCAACCCGGGACCGGGGCCTCTCTCACCAGCCCCGGGTGCTGATTCGAAGCTACGAAGACGAAACCAAGCGCGTCTATGTGTATGCCGAACTATGCTGAAACTAGCTTTTACCCTGGATCTTTGCCTGGCCTGTAGGCATCCTGGGTACTGGTGTGAGCATAGTTGCGCCTAACTCGAATGAGAGGCCAGATCATGCGGTTAAGGTTCCTGGGCAAAGGCGGATCGGGTGACGGAGACTGCCCGACGTTGTACGCCACCGACCTGGACACCTACCTTGTGCAAGGTTGGGAGACGAACACTGTTGGCACTGTAGAGATTCCGCATCTACTGACCGGGTTCGCCGCCGAACCGGACACGTTCATCGGTGCGGACCTGGACGACACCGGCCGGGGGACGTTCCGGCTCACTGGTCGACCGGTGACCGAACCAGACGTACTAGCCCAACTCACCTTGGCGGACGATGAAACCGCTATCGAGGTTCCGAAGAAACGGAGGACTTACTACGGTGGAGTTGATTAAGACTACGCCTTGGCCTGAACTGTTCCGGCACACTCGGAAATCGGCTTTTCACCTCGAAGTCAGAGACTCTTACGCCGTTCCGAGCGAATCGGAGCCCTTACGGCGGTTTCTTGCCGGAGAGCCAGCGCAAGAGTATGGCAAGCGTGCCTGGAACGAACTGATAGAAGAAACTACCGCGCGGGGCGTATCTGTCAGCCGGGTACGTGTTGTGACGATTCCACATAGTGACTATCACCGGTGGTTGCTGTCGATAACCGGGAGCAACGTAGATGCCGGGGAAGACATTCGGTATCTGCCTAGGCATCTAGTCGATTTATCGGAGGTGCCGACGGACGATTTCTGGATATTCGACAGCCAGAAGGTTGCATTCAATCTGGTTGATCATTCCGGTAAGCCTGCCGGTGCGGCTGTGACAACAGATCCTCGAATCACCGAATCGTGTACTGCGGTTCAAGCCCGGTTGTGGCGGCAGTCGATTCCGTACCGAGAATACATTGCGTCGTCGGTGAACTCCGCATCGTGACAAATTCAGTTCAACAACAGCAAGAGGCGCTTGGGGCGCGGCTCAGGGAGTTGCGCCTCAGTGCTGGACTCAGCGGAAGCGAGCTAGCCCGTAGGGCTGGCTGGCATCAAACCCGAGTTCCGAAAATCGAATACGGTAAGACCAAGCCGACCGAGCAGGATATAAGGCTGTGGTGTGAACTCACAGGCACGCAGGACCAAGTATCCGACTTGATCGCTACGGCGAGAAACATAGCGTCCGCATACCTCGAATGGAGGCGTGTCCTCAACGCGGGGACCAGGCGACGACAGCACATGTCGGTACAACTCGCTGAGACTACAAGGCTTATGCGGGTTTATCAGCCAACGCTGATACCCGGAATCTTGCAGACAGCGGAGTATGCACAAGAAATTCTTAAACGTTCAATCGAGCGCCATCGGATACCCGACGACTTGGAAGCCGGTGTAGCCAAGCGTTTGGGGCGGCAACAACTCTTGTACCGAGGAGATCGCCGGTTTCATATTATCGTGGCAGAGCAAGCGTTATACACCACTGTTGGCGGTAATGGCGTCATGCTAGGGCAGTTGGATCGGTTGCTTGCTGCTATCGGATTACCGCGCGTAAGATTCGGTGTTGTCCCGGCTACCGCTGAATTGCCGATGCAGATTACTAACTTTGTCATGTTCGATGACAAAAAGGTGATGGTGGAGACGCCAGCGGCGGAGTTGACCGTTACGCAGCCGAGAGAGATCACGGTGTACGGTCAGACGTTTGACACTCTCGCCGGACAGTCGGTGACCGGCGAGGCAGCAAGAGAGCTTATCCGCAAGGCGCTGAACACCCGGACATGCTAGTTTCTCGAGTCGTAAATTCGTTGGCGTTCTAGACTGGGTGGGTGCCGCCGAAGGCGTCTAACGTTGTCCGATACAGAACGTCCAGCCCGGGCAGTGAACTCGGCGGGGTGGGTTTGGTATGCGGTGTGCCTGCCCGGAAACATGCCGCGAAACGTCCCGGTCTCCTGCGCGAGGGCCTCGATGGTTGCGTGGTACGCCTCGCACGGGCTCGGGGTTTCGTCCTCGGTCTACGTCAGTGCCCCGCGAACTGGTGCAGGGCGTCGAGCACGGCCGGGGCGGGGGTATTCGGGTGGTCGGCGTCGTGTAGCAGGTGGTCCACTCCGGGCAGTGGCACCCGGCCCGGGCCGCCGACGTCCGCACGGCGTAGGGCGGCGGTCAGGGCGTCCGTTGTGGCGCAAGGGACTTGGGTGTCGTTCGTGCCACAGGTCAGCAGTACTCTGGTCGCCGGCCGCAGAGTGGCAGCGGTGTCCGGTGGGTAGATGGCGTCGTCGCTGTCCACGAACCGGCTGCTCGGTCCTTGGAAGGTCTGGAAGAGTTGGGCGACCGCAGGCGGCAGGTTGGTGGTGTCGACCGGTCGGTGCTCGCGTAGGGCGGTGATGGCGGCGTCGATCGCCGCGTCGATCGCGCTCTGCTGCTCCAAGGAAATCTGACCCTGCCGGGCCGCCGCGGCGATCTGGGCGTGCAGTTGCAGCGCGACCAGGTCCAATAGGCGGATCGCCTGCGGTTGCAACAGTGCCAGGCCGGTCGGGCGCGGGTCGACGGTGCCGCCGAGCAGCAGGGCGGTCATCGCGCCTTCGCTGTGCCCCAGGACCATCAGCGCATGCGGATCGGTCTCCGGCTGATCGCGCAACGACTCGTAGGCGGCCGCTGCCTGACGGACGAACGCCGGGTAGTCGAGTGTTTCCGGGTGGTCGTGGTAGGCGCCGAGCCCGGTGCGGCCGGTGCCGTATTTGTCGAACCGCAGTGTGGCGACCCGGCCGCCGTCCAGCGCGTCGGCCACCTGCGCCAGGGTGTTCGGGGACATGCGTGGTTGGTTGCCGTCGCGGTCGGTGGGTCCACTGCCGGGCAGCAGCAGTGCGGCGCGCAGCCGTTGCCCGGCACGGTGCGCGGGAAGATGCAGGGTGCCGTACGTCGTCGTCCCGTCGACGGTGAAGACGACTTCGCGGTCGGCGGCGGGCACGAGGCCGGGCGTCGCCTCGACCGGGGCCGCGGTCACGACGGCCAGCGGCATCACGACCGCGGCGAGGCGGAAGAACATCGGCTTACCTCTTTCAGCGCAGGGCGTTCTCGACCAGCGCGACGGTCGCGCGCGGGTTGTCGACTTGGACGACCAGGCGCGCGTAGCGCTCGTCGGCAAGTTCGATCACGACGGCCTTCGACGGATCCTTGACGTCCCAGAAGACCTTCTCGCCGTCGAGGTGGAACGTGCCCGCCGCGATCATGCCGGGCACATGGGCACCCGGCGCGCGGATCCCCTTCGGGTCGGCGGCGATGCCGGGATCCGCGGTCGCGCCGCGGACGTTGGCCAGCGGGATGGTCAGGCTGCTCTTGAAGGCCCAGAGCTTGTCGAGACCCTCGATCACGACAACGAGGTCGTCGCCGGCGATGTGGACCAATGCCATGTCTTATTCCTTGTCAGTGGAGAGAATCGTCAGTTGAGAGGATCGAGGCGTTGGGTCAGCGCGGCGCCGACACCGTCGGGGTTGCCCCGCAGGCCGATGCCCAGCGCGGCAGCCGTGAGCCCAGCGGCCAGGGCAGTGGAAATGCCGAGCGCGTCGGCGATCGCCTGGTCGATGGCGGCCAGCGCCGCGGCCACCTCGGCGGCCACCTCCTCGTCGACCGGTGCCCGCTCGACTGCCGCGAGCAGTAGCAGACCGAGGTCGGCCGACGCGATGATCCGCAGCGCGGACGCGGCATCGGTAGCCGCGGCGAGCGCTTCGACCAAGGGACCGACGTCGTCGGCGAGGTGGCGGCGCAGGGCGACCAGGTAGAGGCCACGCTTGCTGCCGAACGTCTTGTACAGGCTGTTGCGGTGCACGCCGAGGTGGGCAACGAGGTCGTCGACGGACACCCCGTCATACGCGCGGCCACCGAACAACCCCACGGCGGCGTGCACCACCTCGTCCTCGTCGAACGCCCTTCTCCTGCCCATGCAACGACGATAAACCTTTGAGGAACGATCAGTCAAGAACAATCGTTCCTCAAAATTCCTCCACCGCCGGAGGGTCTACTCGGCACCGACGTAGACCCCGCCCGGAGACATACTCTCGACGACGAACTCGAAGAAGTCAGCTCATGGGTTTTCTTTGTCGTCGCCGCCTTCCCTGTTGCCAGGCGGCTCGCCTTCTTACGGCGTGCCGGTTTACCGTGCGATCGCTTCGACATGCCTTGCCGCCCAGGTGAACTGGGCGGAGTCGCAGGGGGCGGTCGATCGCTCGGTCGGCCTTCCGGACTACGCGAGTTTCGTTGATCGTGACTTCCTGCCGAGGGCCGGATAGTCAACCGGGGGTTGTCAGTCCAGGCAGAACTCGTTGCCCTCTGGGTCGGCCATGACGATGTGGCCCGCGGACATCGGGGGAGCGGGGTCGTGGAGTTGTTGCCGGGTGGCGCCGAGTGCGACGAGGCGGTCGCATTCGGCTTCCAGGGCCGACATGCGGTCCGGGCCCCGCAGGCCGGGGGCGGCGCGTAGGTCGAGGTGCAGGCGGTTCTTGGTGATCTTGTCCTCGGGCACCTGCTGGAAGAACACGCGTGGGCCGCGGCCGTCGGGATCCTCGAGGGCGGATCTGGTGTTGCGCTGATCCTCCGGGATGCCCAGGCCGGCGAGGAACTCGTCCCAGGCGGCGAGCGGGTCGGCTCCGGCGGCCAGGGTGACACCGGGCGGGCCCGGGTGGATGTAGCCCAGCGCCTCGCGCCAGAAGGTGGACAGTGCGCGCGGGTCGTGTGCGTCGACGGTGATCTGGATTTCGCGGCTCATCGGGTCGCGCCCTCGGTGTGCAGGTAGAGGTCGCGCAGCAGGCAGACCTCGGACATGTGGTGGATGAACTCCCGGTGGATGTGCAGGACCAGGGTGGCCATCGGCTCCTTCGGGAAGGGCTCCTTCTCGCCGACCGGGGTCCACAGGGCATCCTCGTCGAGGCCGCGCACTCCGGTCAGCCAGATATCGAGCTGGGTTTCGAGCTGTTCGAGTGCGGTGGCCGCGTCTCCGGCGTAGTCCCAGGTGTTGTAATCGGTTGCGGGCGTGCCGAAATGCGCCGCGTTGCGCATGGCCAGGACACCGACGATGACGTGTCCCAGCCGCCAGGCGATCGTGGTGAACGGCACGGGATCCGGTTCGGGGTAGGCGAAATCGATGGTGAACTCGCCCGAGCCGCCCTGGATGGCGGCGGTCGAGTGGCCGCGCGGGTGAACGTTCCACGGATCGGGCACCGGGGACCAGAAGTACTCCTGGTCGGTCAGCCCGGCCAGGCGCGGGCGCACCTGGTTCTCCCAGTGGTATTCACACTGCTCGCGCAGTACGCGGTTCCAATCGAGTTGGTCTGTGGTCATGGGCACACCCTGACACGACCTGCGGACAGAAACGGTCCGCAGCCTCTGGCAGTCTGAAGATATGGATACGGTCGATGATGACGGGCGAGGTACCACCGAACGGGTGCTGACCCTGCTCGGGCTGTTGCAGCAGCGTCAGATCTGGACCGGTCCGGAACTGGCCGACCGGCTCGGGGTCACCTCGCGCACGGTGCGGCGTGACGTCGAGCGGCTGCGCACCCTCGGCTACACCGTTCACTCCGGGCACGGTATCGGCGGCGGCTACCGCCTGGGCCCCGGTCCGGATCTGCCGCCGCTGCTGCTCGACGACGAGGAGGCCATCGCCACCGCGGTCGCCCTGCTCGTCGGCGCGGGCGGCGCGATCACCGGCAACGGCGACGCGGGACTGCGGGCGCTGACCAAACTCGACCGGGTGCTGCCCACTCGCCTGCGGCCCGAGGTGGCCGCACTGGCCGGTGCGGTGGAATCCTTCGGCGGAGGCCGCGCGCCGGTCGATCCGCGGGTGCTGATGACCCTGGCCCGCGCGTGCCGGGACGAGGTCGAGGCCGGGTTCGGCTACCCGTCCTCCACCCCGCCGGATCGGCGGCGCGTGGAACCCTATCGCCTGGTCGCCTCGGACCGGCGCTGGTATCTGCTGGCCTACGACCTCGACCGGGACGACTGGCGCAGCTTCCGGGTGGACCGGATGACCGAGGTCGCCGCGCGGACATGGCGTTTCCGGCCGCGCGAGATGCCGCCCGCGGCGTCGTACGTGCAGGAGGGGGTCGCGGTGCGAGCGTATCCGCACCGGGCCCATCTGCTCGTGCGGGCACCGGCCGAGACGGTGCGCACGCAGATCCCCGGACAGGCCGCCGTCGTGCGCCCGCGCGATGATGGAAGCTGCGAAATCCTCAGCGGCGCGGACGATCTGGACCTGGTCCTGCTGCACGTTCTGTTGCTCGGGCACGAGTTCACCGTGCTCGACCCGCCCGAACTCGCACAGCGCTGCCGCGCTCTCGCGGACCGGCTCGTGGCCGCCGGTGCGACGACGGAATCCTGAGCCGCCCTGGTCATCCCGCGGCAGGCGCGGCGCGCAACACCTGAAAACCCGCCTGCTCCACCACGATCGGAATACGCCGGGCCGCGCGCAGATGCTGAAGCTGCGCGGCGTCGGGCAATTCCTCCCAGGGCAGCGGCAGCGCATCGTCCCGGTCGTGCCATTCGGACAGATTCGTGAATCGCGCGGTGATCCGGTCCTGCATCCAGTGGCCGTATTCGAGTTCGGCGAGTCTGCGCACCTCGGCGTCGTCGAGTTGTGCCGCCAACTCTTGGTCGAAGGCCGGCACCATGAAACAGCCGATCGCGGCGAGGTTCTCGCCGATGCGGCGGGCCTGCAATCGGCTCGCCGCACGCTTGCGGTCGGCCAGCTCCGCCCACGGGCGCAGCACATCGGCCTCGGCCGGGACCCGGCCGGTGGTCATGGCCTCGTGCACCCGGGCCTGATGTGCCACGCGTTCGCTCGTATCGTGCATCGCCTGTGCCAGCCGCTCGGTGACCTGACCGGTGACGTATCCGGTGAGACTGTCGATCACCCGGTCCTGCGCGATGAACCGCTGCTTCATCCGGCGGCATTCGTGCAGTACCGCCTGCGCGTCCAGGAAGGTCTGCTCGGAGCGGCGATCTCCGGTGCGGCCCAGCACATCCTGGCCGACCATGATCACGATCATGAACACCAGCTGGGCCAGCGAGGACAGAAACGTCATGAACAGGAACGGATATCGGTCGAACCGCTGAACCCCGGTCTGCGCCAGCACGATCCACAGGATCTGCGTTCCGGCCGCCAGATAGAACGCCCAGACGCTGCCCAGCCGGGTGGTCAGCCACGCCGCGATCCGGTCGTTGAGGGTGACCGCCTGATCGGCGGCCTGCGGCGGATCCTGCACCCGGTGCTGTTCGATCCACGGATGCGGACTCGACTCGAGCAGGCTCAGCCCGCGACTCAACTCCCGATCCTGCCGGTCCAGATGCGCCTGCAGATCCACGACCTGCTGGAACACCATCTCCGTGTTCTCGTAGGTCTGCACCGAGCGGCGGTCCGCCGCGGCGCTCAGGACTCGCTGGCCCACCAGGATGACCAGGCACAGCACGAGTTGCGCGACGTTGTTCAGGAACAGCAGGAACGGGAACGGATACGGATCGGCCCGGTGCAGCGGAGGCCACCAGGTCGCGAGTGCGGCGTACACGGTGAACGCCACCAGCACCAGGTACAGGGTGGGCATCGAGCCCACCGAACGGGTCACCGCGGCCGCCACGGCATCGTTCACGCCGATCCGTTCGTCGGCCATCAGCACAGGGGATCGCTGCTGGTCGGTCATGGGGTCGGCGCTGTTCAACAGTTCAGTCTCCTCGGATGCGAAACCGGATCGGCTATGCGACAACGGTATATCCCCGCAGCGGGAGGGGTCCGAACTGCTCGGCGATCGCGAGTCGATATCGCGGATCAGGCGGATGTCGGTGACGTGGGGTGAACGTGACGGTAGGTCGCGCCCGGATGGTCCGGTGCGAGATGCGATCCCGCGCCGCCGAGTCGTTCGCGCAGAGTGCCGGGTTCGGGGTGGGCGGGGACTCGGCCACGGCGGCGCAGTTCGGGGACCACGAGACGGCCGAAATCGGCGAAGGTGCCCGGAGTGGTGACGTACGCGATGTTGAAGCCGTCCACGTCGGCCTCGGCGATCCAGCGTTCCAGCTCGTCGGCGACTTCGCGCGGGTCGCCGACCAGGAGCGGCCCGCGACCGCCCAGCCCGATCTCCTCGGCGAGTTGGCGCGGGGTCCAGGTGCGGTCCGGGTCGGCGGTGGTGAAGGAGGACAGGGCGGATCGGTTGGCGTCGGTATCGGTGTAGCGCAACGGTTCGTCGGGATCGAGTTGGGCCAGATCCACCCCGGTCCAGCCGCCGAACAGGGCGAACGCGCCGTTCGTGCTCACCAGTTTCCGGTACTCGGCGAGTTTCGCCGCGGCCCGCTCGTGCGTCTCGGCGACGATCGGTGTCACCATGGTGAAGACCTTGATCGAGCGCGGATCGCGGCCGAATTCGGCTGCGGCGGCACGCAATGCGCGCACCGGTCCGCGCACGACCTGCGGGGTCGGACCCGAGACGAACACCGCCTCGGCATGTGCGGCGGCGAACCGCACACCGCGCGGCGAGGCTCCCGCCTGGAACAGCACGGGCGTGCGCTGCGCGGACGGCTCACACAGGAACGGGCCCGGCACGGTGAAATACCGTCCGCTGTGGTCGATGTCGTGCACCTTCGACGGATCGACGAACACCCCGCGCTCGCGATCGCGCACGACCGCATCGGATTCCCACGACCCCTCCCACAGCTTGTAGCAGACCTCGAGATACTCCTCGGCGATCTCGTAGCGCTGATCGTGCGGAATCTGCGTGCCGAGCCCGAGATTGCGTGCGGCACTGTCCAGATAGGAGGTCACGATATTCCAGGCCACCCGGCCGCCGGTCAGATGGTCCAGCGTCGAGAGCCTGCGCGCGAGTGCGTACGGCTGCTCGTAGGTGAGCGAGAGGGTGACGCCGAAACCCAGTGTGCGCGTCACCGCGGCCATGGCCGAGATCGCCAGGCTCGGATCGTTGACCGGGAACTGCGCCGCATCGGTGACCGCCGCGTCCCGGGATCCGCCGTAGACGTCGTACACGCCCAGGATGTCGGCCAGGAACAACGCGTCGAAACCGCCGTCCTCCAGGGTCCGGGCCAGTTCGGTCCAATAGCTCAGTTCGCGATAGCGATGGCCCTGATCGTCGGGGTGCCGCCACAGGCCCGCCGATTGATGTCCGACACAGGCCATGTCGAACGCGTTGAGATGGATCCGACTCATACGTGCTCCCCGAGATCATCGCGGTAGGTGTCCCGCGCGACGCGCGCCGAGACGAACGTGATCGCCGCCAGCACAGCGAAATACACCACGATCAGCCACGGCCGCCCGCCGCCGACGGACAGCAGCGCGGCCGCGATGAGCGGCGCGAACCCGCCCGAGAGCACCGCGCCGATCTGATATCCCAGTGATGCGCCGCTGTAGCGCACGCGGACGTCGAACAGTTCGGCGAACCACGCGGCCTGCGGACCGTACATGGAATCGTGCACGATGTTGACCCCCACCACGATCGCCAGTACCACCGCGATCGCCGATCCGGTCGCGGCGGCCACGAAGAACAACACCAGCGCGAGCACTCCCGCCACCGCGCCGAACAGATACAGCGGGCGACGGCCCACCCGATCCGACAGCAGCGCCCATCCGGGGGTGCTCAGGAAACCCAGCGCCGAGGAGATCAGCACCGCGATCAGACCGACCTGACTGCCCTTGCCGAAGACGGTGTCCAGGTAGGTCAGCGAGTAGGTGGTCAGCAGCACGAACAACGCGATCTGGGACAGTCGAAGTCCCGTGGTGAGCAGCACATTTCGTGGCTGGGTGCGCAACACCTCGACGATCGGGAGTCTGGCCTGCGCGCCTTCGCGGCGCAGACGTTCGAACACCTCGGCGTCGGTGAGGCGCAATCGCACCAGCAGACCGATCACCACCAGGATGATGCTGAGCAGGAACGGGATTCGCCAGCCGTAATCGAGGAACGCCCGCGACCCCAGCGCGATCCGGGTCCCGGCGAAAACGCCGGTGGCCAGCAGCATTCCGGCCGGTGAACCGAGCTGGGTGAAACTGCCGAACAGCCCGCGCCGACCGGGCGGGGCGTGCTCGACCGAAAGCAGCGCCGCGCCACCCCATTCCGCGCCGACGGCCAGACCCTGGATCAGCCGCAACGCCGCCAGGAGCGCCGGGGCGGCAACACCCGCCTGCGCATAGGTCGGCAGTACACCGATCGCGGCGGTGGCCACTCCCATCAGCAGCAACGCGCCGACCAGAACGCTCTTGCGCCCCAGTCGATCCCCGAGATGCCCGGAGATGATCGCGCCGATCGGCCGGGCCCCGAATCCGGCCGCGTACGTGGCGAACGAGGCCAGCGTGCCCGCCGTGGACGAGACGTTCGGGAAGAACAGCGGTTTGAACACCAGCGCGGACGCGGTGGCGTACAGGTAGAAGTCGTACCACTCGATGGTGGTGCCGATCATGCTGCCCACGGCGACCGTGCGGGCCCGGACACCGGTACCGCCCGGCGTCCGGTCGAGAGTAATCACAGTCCGGCAGGCTAGGCCGGTCCACCGAGGTGCGTAAGGTTTGCCATCGGCGTGATCCGAACCGTGGTGGCGTTGTCGTTCACCGCCGTCGCGACCGGACGGCGATCGGCTGCGGCTATGTCCCGATGACGGCGTTCATGATCGTCCCCGCGCTGGTCGCGACGAGTCCGCCGATCATGGCTCCCGCCACCATCTTCGGTGACTGCGAGCCGCCGCCGGTCCACTTCTCCCAGGCGAAATGGCCTCCGGCGTAGACGATTGCGAGGATCCCGGACATGATGACGAACCAGGTGAAGTACCGCACGAGCTTCATCAATTTGTCCGCCGCGGGCGGTGTCTCGGGGGTGGGGTTGCCGACCTGTGCGAGAACGGCTTCGTGAAGGTGAAGGGCCACGAGAATCATGACGAGGCTCTTTTCGCAATCGTGGAGCTTGCCCGATAACTGTCGTGAGAATCTTAGTGGCAGAGCGGGATTGAATGCCACCTGATCGAACGACGTTGCCCTGCAACGCCGGTAGTGGCAGCGCAAGGGCCGCAGCGGTGGGTGGTTCGGCAGCGAATGTTCAGTACCGCTCTGCCGCACCGGGACCTACCATGCGCGCGGACTCCTTCGGTAGCCGGTCCGCGGCCCAGGGCAGCAGCACTACTTTGCCGACGGCCTCGTTGTACTCCATGTATCGGTGGGTCGCGGCGATCTCGTCGAGACCCACCACACGGTCGATGGCGGGGCGGTAGGCCCCCGACTCCACCTGGTGAATGACCCGTTGCAGAACGTCTCTGCCCGCACGGCCTCGAAAGTCGTTGCTGTGAAAGGCGGTGAGCTTGGTGCCGGACGGGATCATCGCGATCGGTTCGAAATCGTGGAGCGTCCAGCCGCTCAACGAGCCTGCCACGCACACCGTCCCGCCGCGGCGCACCAGACGCAGCGAGTCCACCGCGGTCGCGGCGCCCACCAGATCCAGTACGTGATCGGGGCCGTCGGGCCAGACCGCGTGCACGGCGTCGGCGAGCGATGCGCCCTCATCGACCAGGGCGTGCTGGACGCCCGCCGCGACGAGTGCGTCGATTCGGTCCCGTCGCCGGGTCGTGGCCGCGATCCGGGCGCCGTAACCGGCGGCGATCGACACCGCGGCCAGCCCGACCGAGGAGGTTCCGCCGCGGATCAGCAACCGGCTTCCGGTGCCCGGCGTGAGCCCGGCCGCGTCGAGTGCGCCCTGCGCGGTGAGGTAGGTCTCGGGCAGGGCGGCCAGGACGTCCCAGGGCAGCGTCGTGTCGACCGGCATCAGCAGCGCATCGGGCAGCAGCGCGTATTGTGCGTAGCCGCCGTCGAATTCGCGTCCCATCTCACCCATCACCGCCGCGACGGTCGTCCCCTCGGGCAGCGCCGGATCGGTCGAGGCCGCCACGGTGCCCACGCATTCGATGCCCAGCACACGCGGGAAGGTGACACTCGGGGAGTGGCCCTGACGGGTTCTGAGCTCGGACCGGTTCAGGCCCGCGCCCCGCACCCGGACCAGCGTCCAGCCCGGACGGATCGACGGAATCGGCAGGTCGTGGATCTCGAGTACGTCCGGGCCTCCCGCGCCGACGCAGACCGCCGCCTGCATCGTGGTTGTGTTCGCGGGTTCCGGGTGGGTGGTGTTCGTTCGGAGGTTGTCGTGCATAGGCCCACTGTCGTGCAGTGACGGTATGGCCGCCCACCGATAGAATGCCAGGCTGTGCCCATAGCCCGCCAACCTTCCCGAACGGGTGTCACATCGCGGTTGTGGCCCTCCGGCGGGGTGCATCTGTGGCCGACCGGGGCAACGAGCTCGCAGCATTCCCATCGTCGCGGACATCTGGTGTACGCGGCCCGCGGCGTGCTGTCGGTGCGCTCCGAACGTGGCACATCGATCGTTCCGGCCAACCGAATCGCCTGGACCCCAGCCGGATTCACGCATCGGCACCGGGCGCACGGGGACACCGACATGCGGATCGTGTTCCTGTCGCCGTCCCTGGCGCGGCTCCTGCCCGAGCGTCCCGTCGTCTTCACCGCGTCCGGTCTGGCTCGTGAGGTCGTGCTGAGTCTGACCGGTCCTCGCGAGTACGACCGCGCCGCGCGCACCCGGCTGCATCGAGTGCTGGTCGACGAACTGCGCGAGGCCCGCGAACAACCGCTGCAACTGCCCGAGCCGCTGGACGACAGATTGCGTGCCGTCGCCCGGCTGCTGTACGAAACACCCTCGGACAACAGGTCATTGGCCGAACTCGGCCGCACCGTCGGCGCCGGAGCCCGGACGCTCAGCCGGCTGTTCCGCAACGAGCTCGGCATGAGCTTCTACGAGTGGCGCACCCAGGTGCGCATTCATCACGCCCTGGTCCTGCTCGCCCACGGCCACGACATCACCCACGTGGCCCACGCGTGCGGATGGGCCAACCCCAGCGGCTTCATCGCGGCCTTCACCGGGATCGTCGGTACCACCCCAGGCCGCTACCGAACCGGCGGGACCACCGAGTGATCGGGCGGCTCGCGCCGTTGCCCGTCTCGCGTGCGGCGACGTCCGCCTCGGCCCGCGATCCGCGTGAGGGTCGAGTCCCGGATCGGTGAGGCAGAGCCGCCGGAGCGAATATCGTTGCCCTGCACCGCAGGTAGGGACGGCCCCGCAGACCGCCGGTGTACTTTTGCGTCGTGTCGAATACTCCACGCCTTCCCGGGCTCACGCTGGCCGAGGCCGACCATCTGGTGAACACCGCGCTGGCGGTCGGCGTCGAACGAGGCTTCCCGCCGCTCGCGGTCGCCGTCCTGGACCTCACCGGTGAGGTCGTCGTCCTGCGGCGCGGTGACGGAGGCATGCCGATGACCAGCCGGATCGCGGTGGCCAAGGCGCGCACCGCGTTGCTGTCCCTGCGGTCCTCCGGCCGGATCGACCTGCCCGGCAGCATCGTCGACAGCATCCAGCACCTCTACGGCGGCGACTTCGTCCCGTGGGCGGGCGGCGTCCTGATCACCGACGGCGACGTGGTGCTGGGCGCCGCGGGCGCGTCCGGCGCGCACGCCCTCGAGGACGAGGAGGCCGTGCAGACGGCGGTGCAGCGCTGGCAAGAGGACCGCCAGCGCTGAATCAGCCCAGGGCAGTGAGTATTTCGTCCGCGAGCGGCTGCGCCGAGGCCGGATTCTGTCCGGTGTACAGGTTCCGGTCCACCTCGATGTGCGGGGCCCACGGCGCGCCGTCGCGGAAATCGACACCCAGCGCGACCAGGCGATCCTGAAGCAGCCACACGGCCTTGTCGGCGAATCCGGCCTGACTCTCCTCGACATTGGTGAATCCGGTGAGCCGATAACCGACGAACGGAGAACCCGCCGCCGACTCGGTGGCCAGCAGCGCCGCCGGAGCATGGCACACCACGCCCAAGGGTCTACCCGAGGCGAGCATCTCGTTGAGCACACGCGCGGAATCGGCGTTCACCGCCAGATCCTGCATCGGACCGTGCCCACCCGGGTAGAAGACCGCGTCGTAATCGGACGTCCGCACAGTCGCCAGATCGACCGGATTCCGCAGTTCCTTCGCGGCCTCGAGCGCGGCCGCGACCTCGGCGGCCCCCTCGGCCCCGCCATTGAACTCCGGCGCCAGACTGCCAGCGTCGGCCACCGGTTCGACCGCTCCCGGCGTGGCGACGGTGATCTCGTGCCCCGCCCCGGTGAACGCCCGATACGGTGCGACGAACTCCTCGGCCCAATACCCGGTCGGATGCGCGGTCCCGTCGGCCAGCGTCCAATAGTCGACGCCGGTCATCACGAACAGGATCTTTGCCATCGGAGCTCCTCTCGCGGACGCACCCCGTGCCGACGACCCGACACCGCGCGCCCGGAACGTCGGTCTGCGGACAGCTCCACGCTAGTGCGGCACAGGCCCGGCCGAGCAACGGGAACGGCAATCGAACACACGGGCGAGCCCGAACGGGCGGACGAGCGACTCTTCGAAATTCCTGGGCACTGGATCCGACCGCCGGACACTTCGCGCTGCTGGACGAGTACTGACGAAGGCTGCGCGAGTTCGTCACCAGGCAACTGTTGGACCATGCGCGAGCTGAAGCAGCTCGGCGCGCACGGTGCCTGCGAAGCGCGACTGTGCGTCCGGGCCGACAGTCGGCGAGCAGCGCCGTTCGTCCGCAAATTCATTGCTGCCGTGCCGATCTCGCGTATTCGTCCGGCAACTGTGTCCGCGATATGGCGATGCCGCGCGCCGCCGACCGCATCGTTGTGCTGATCGGTTGCTGGGATGCGGGTCGTTCTCGCCGAAAACCGGGGTGAGGTTGGTTATCGTTGCGATGCTGTGCGGTTTCCGGTTCCCGAGGGCGAGGATGCAGGTATGGACAGGCAGTGGGCCTCGCGTCGGGCGATCGCGGATCTCGCGCCCGGCTGGCTGGTCGAGGTGGTGCGGCCGGCGCCCGCGACGCCGCCCTGGGGCCGGATGACGTTGTGCCTGATCGCGGTGGTGACGCCGTTGGCGGTCGCGGTTGCCGCGGGTCGGCTGATCGACGGGACGTTGCCCGCGATGGGTGCGCTCACCGCGGTGGCGGCCGATCAGGGCGGCTCGTATCGGGCGCGGTCGCTGCGGTTCGTGGTGGTGGCGGTGGCCGGTGCGGCCGGATTCCTCGCGGGCGGCTACATCCGCGGGCTGGGCTGGTGGACGGTGCTGGCCATCACGGCATTGTCGCTGGTGGCCGCGCTGTTGAGCGGGGCAGGCGGTACCGGTTCGGTCGCCGGGCTGAACCTGCTGGTCACCTCCGTGGTGGCGACCGGGATGCCGCTGGCCGGCGCGCCGTGGCACAACGCCGCGATGTTCGTCGCCGGAGCCTGCTGGACGATTCTGCTGGTCCTGCTGATCTGGCCGATGCATCCGACGCTCCCCGAACGCGAAGGCGTGGCCGCGACCTATCGCGCGCTGGCGGATTTCCTGCGCACCCCGAACGCCGACACTGCCGCGAGCTTCGGCCAGGCGCGGCGCACCGCCTACGAAGCCATCCTCGCCGCGCGCTCGTGGTCGCCGGGTTCCCAGCGTGAACGCACCAGACTCGTTGCGCTGCTGAATCAGTCGAGTGTGGTGCGCGATGCGGGCGTGGCACTGGATCTGGAGAGTATCGACGCGGCCCCGAAATCGGCGCGGTATGCCGAGCAGATCGCCGCGGCGGTTCTCGGTGAGCCGCACACCGCCACACCGATGCCCGATGCGCAGAGCGCGGCGACTCCGGCGCGGCGTGCGCTGCGTTCGGCGCTGGCCGGTGCGATGGAACTGGTCGACGGCGACTATCTGAGTGAACAGGTGCAGTCCTCGACCGGTGCGCGACCGCGGCGGCCGGTGCGCGCGGTGCTGGCGGAGATGTGGACCGGTCGCCTGCTGCGTTTGTTCGCGCTGCGGCTGTCGGTGTGCATGGCGGTTGCGGGCGCGGTGAGCGAGCTGTTCCCGCTGCAACGGTCGTACTGGGTGATGTTGACCGTGGCAGTGGTGCTCAAGCCCGACTTCGGGTCGGTGTTCGCGCGTGCGCTGCAACGCGGGCTGGGCACCATCGTCGGCGCGGTGATCGGCGCCGCGCTGCTGGCCATCGCCTCGGACGGGCCGTGGCTGCTGATTCCGATCGCGCTGCTGGCCTTCGCGATGCCGTACGGCAAACGCCGGAACTGGGGACTGTTCTCGACGTTCCAGACGCCGCTGGTGATCCTGTTCATCGATCTGCCCGCGCACATCGGCTGGGAATTGGCCGAGATCCGGCTGCTGGACGCGGTCGTCGGCTGCGCGATCGTGCTGATCCTGGGATATCTGCCGTGGCCCGGCAGCTGGCAGGCCCCGGTGCGGCCCCGGCTGGCCGACGCGCTCGACGCGATCGCCGAATACTTCGGCGGCGCTTTCGGTTCCGAGGAGGCGAATCTGCCGCAGCTGCGCCGCGCGGCCTACGACCGCCTCGGGGATCTGCGCACCTCGTTCCAGCGCGCGATCGCCGAACCCGCGGCGGTGAGTCGTCGCATGCTGGCTTGGTGGCCCGCGGTCATCGCCGCGGAACGAGCCTTGGATGTCGCGACCGCGACGGTCGCACGCACCGCACACGGTGCACCGGCACCGGCTGCGGCGGGATTGGCCGAGACCGTGCACGCGATGGCCGAGGACATCCGGACCGGCCGGCCCATCCCGGAGGTGCCCGAGCCGCCCGACGAACAGAGCCGTCCGCTGAGTGATGCGGTTCGCGGCGTGCGATACGCGTTGTCCGGGGAACACTGACCCCTGGCGAAAGTAATCGGATGCCCTCGCCCTCGCCTGCGACTACGGTGGGCAGACGTGGACGATAATCGAAATGACCTGACACCGCGGCCTTTTCGTTTCGCGGTCGGAATAACCTCCACCGGCCCGCGCAGTGAGTGGCAGGACCGGGCCCGCCAGGCCGAAGATCTGGGCTTCGACGTGGTCCAGGTCGCCGACCATCTCGGCATGGTCTCCCCGTTCCCGGCGCTGATCACCATGGCCGAGGCAACCAGCCGGGTGCGGGTCGGCACGATGGTGCTCAACTCCGGCTTCTACCGCCCCGCCCTGCTGGCCCGGGACGTGGCGAGTATGGGCCTGCTCACCGACGGACGGTTCGACTTCGGCATCGGGGCCGGACCGGATTTCGCCAAGCCCGAATTCGAGGTTGCCGGACTGCCTTTCCCGGGCGGGCGGCAGCGGATCGAGAACCTGGCCGAGTCCCTCGGCGAGATCCGCAAGCTGTTCGCGAACGATCATCAGCCGCCGCTGCCGCACCCGATTCCGGTGCTCGTGGCCGGTGCCGGTGACCGGTTGATCCGAGTGGCCGCCGAGTACGCCGATACGGTCGCGATGGCCGGGGTGCCTGTCGGTGCGGACCTCGATTCCGACGCAGCGGGAGTCGCCGCGCTCGCCCGGCGTGTGGAGTTCGTTCGTGAGGCTGCCGGGGAGCGTTTCGCCGATCTCGAACTGGGCCTGACCGTCCAGGCGATCGAGGTGGAAGGCCACGAGTCCGATCTGGGCATGGTGCGCAGGTTCAATCCGGGGCTGACCGAGGAGCAGTACCGCTATCTGCCCGGCGTCCTGCACGGCACCGCGCGCGATATCGCCGACACCCTGCGGCACTACCGCGACGAGTACTCGATCACCCACTATTCGGTGTCCGAGTCCCGAATGAGCGGCCTGGCCGAGGTGATCGCCGAACTGCGCTGAGCCGCACGCCGAATCGTCGGCAGGGGAGCGGCTAGACGAGTTCGACCTCGTCGAAACCGACCGTCATACGGTGCCGCCGCTCCCGTAGCACCCCGCCTTCGCGGTGCGCGAGACCCTCGCCGAATTCGAGGCGAAGCGTCGCGCGGCGGGCATCCACCTCGTGCACGACACCGCAGATGCCGATGAACGGCCCCGCCGGGAAATAGACGACATCACCCGGTCCGTAATCGCTGAACCCCACGCCGCCACAGTAATACGGACCGGTGACAGATTCGGGTTGCGGCTGATCAGCTCGCCCGGAGCGTCGCGGCGGCGATGTCGAGGAATTCGCGGACCGGTTTCTCGCGGCGGTCCGCGGGAGCGACCAGACATGTCTGGACGGGCGGGACATCGGTGAGCGGCCGGTGCACCAGGTCGGCGCGCGAGTAGGCCTGCGCGACGCTCGACGGGACGATGGCGATGCCGTGCCCGGCGGCGATGAGCTCGAACTTCTGCTCGAGCGAGGCGGTGCGGCGGGTCGTGGCGTCGAGCATGTGTTCGCCGTCGAGATCCGCGCGGGTGAGTTCGCCGTGCGCGGCGAGCGGGTGCGTCGCGGGCATGCAGGCGACGCGCGATTCGTGCCCGATGGGTATGGTGCGCAATCCCGAATCGTCGAACGGTCGTCGTAGATAACCGACCTGGGCGCGGCCGTCCCGCAGTGGCGTGTCGGGCTCCCACCAGCGCACCGGGATCAGGTCGGTCTCGACGTCCGGATGACGCGCGGTGAACGCCCGAATCGCCTCGGACACATGGAGTCCGGGGGAGAAGGCCACCACGAGCCGCTGCACGCCGCGGTCGATGTCGTGCACCCGCCGCACCGCGGCGTCGACGGCCGCGAGCAGCCCCTGCGCTTCCTGATAGAGCTGCTCTCCGGCCGGGGTCAGCGCGACACTGCGGGTGGTGCGTTCGAGCAGTGTGCACGAGAGTTCCTGTTCGAATGCCCTGATCTGGCGACTGAGCACCGGTTGGGCGATGTACAGCCGCTCGGCCGCCCGGCCGAAGTGCCGCTGCTCGGCCACCGCGACGAAATAGCGGAGCTTGCGCAGATCGAAATCCATGCCTTCAGGGTATCAATTGTCGGCAAGGGTATTGGACCGTTCGCGTGCGGATACCGAGACTCGAAGCATGATCGTCATCACCACTCCCACCGGAAAAATCGGCAGTCGCGTTCTGGAAATCGTTGTCGCCCAGCAAGATACGAGCGGCGAGAAAGTTCGCGTGATCGTGCGCGATCCGGGAAGGCTGCCCGAGGAGATCCGCGATCGCATCGAGGTCGTCACCGGTTCGCACGGTGATCGCGAGGTGCTGGACCGTGCCTTCGCCGGGGCGGATGCGGTGTTCTGGCTGGCTCCCTCGAATTCGCCGGCGCCGAGTCTCGAGGCCATGTACACCGGGTTCACCCGGCCCGCCGCTGAAGCGTTCGTGACACACGGAGTCGGACACGTCGTCACCGTCTCGGCGCTCGGGCGCGGTACCGCCGTTGCGGGCCGGGCCGGGCACGTGACCGCGTCGCTGGCCATGGGCGACCTGATCGCGGGCGCCGGTGTGGCGCACCGCGCGCTGGCGAACCCGGCCTTCATGGACAACCTACTGCGGCAAGTGAATTCGATCCGGGATCGGGGCGTGTTCACCGATACCGTCGACCCGGACCACCGGCTGCCCACCGTCGCCACCCGCGATATCGGCGCGGTCGGCGCGCGCCTGCTACTCGATCGCTCCTGGACCGGAACGGGGGAGGTGCCGGTGCTCGGCCCGGCGGACCTGTCGCCGAATGATATGGCGCACACCATGTCCGACGTTCTGGGCCGCCCGATCCGCTACGAACGGCAGAGCTTCGAGCAGCTCCGGGACTCGCTGACCGGACATGGGCTCCCGGAACCGATCGTGCAGGGCTACCTCGACATGATGCGCGCGGTGAACGACGGCCTCAACGAGGGCGTGCCCCGGACTCCGGAGAATACGACCCCGACCAGCTTCCGGGAATGGTGCGATTCGGTGCTGGCGCCGGCGGTGCGGGCATGAGCGAGGACCGCACGGCGCTCATCGTCGGCGCGTCACGCAGTCTGGGCCTGGCGCTGGCCGCGGAGTATGCGCGGCGCGGCTGGAACGTCATCGGCACGGTCCGTGGCCAGGAGCGCACCGGACTGCACCAGCTGGCCGAGGAATCCGCCGGGCGAGTCACCGTCGAGACGCTGGATATCACCGAGCCGCAACAGATTTCGGGACTACGCGAACGCCTCGCCGGTCGCACTCTCGATCTGCTGTTCGTCAACGCTGCCGTGACCCGCGGGAACATCCCGATCGGCGAGGTGCCCGAGGAGATGTTCGTCGAGGTGATGCTCACCAACGCGCTGAGCCCGATGCGCGTGATCGAATCCCTGCGTGCACTGGTCGCGCCGAGCGGCACCATCGGCGTCATGTCCTCGCGCCAGGGCAGCATCGCGCTGAACATCAACGGCGGCCAGGACGTCTACCGGGCCAGCAAATCCGCCTTGAACCAGCTGATGCGCAGTTACGCCGTCCGCTACGCCGATGCCGCACACACTCTGGCGCTGATGTGCCCCGGCCATGTGCGCACCGGGCTCGGCGGCCCGCACGCCCCGCTGAGCATCGACGAGTCCATCCCGGGGGTGGTCGACACTCTGGAACGTCATCGCGGTGAGGGTGGATTGCGGTTCGTGAACTATCGGGACGAGGCCGTGGCGTGGTAGACGCTCGGCGAATGCTGCTGGGCCACAAGGGGTAGCGCGGACGTATCGGGAACGGGTTCGCGCGTGGCCACGGTTCGCAGTGATGCTGTCTCGAATCGGCGGCCATGGGAGCTTGTGGGCTGGCGTTTTCGACAGGGTGCAGGGCGGCGCCGGTCGTGCCGCTCCGTGGTCCCGCTGACCGGACTGTCTGGTCACGGCACGCGCGTACGGCGGTAGCGTGTGCCGCGCGGGATGCCCGCGCGGGCGGAACTGATCGCCCTGCGCGGTTCACGACGGGTGATCGGACGGGAGACGGTGTGACGGTGCGGATGGGGATCAGTACTCCGGTGGTGCTGGATATCCCGGGGCGTTCGGCCGCGTGGGAGCAGACGGCCGGGATCGAGGAGATCGCACGTATCGCCGAGACGGGTGATCGGCTGGGGTTCGATCATCTCACCTGCAGTGAGCATGTTGCGCTGGGTGAGCATTCCGCGTCGACGATGCTGAAAGGCGGACGCGGAACACGGTATTGGGATCCGCTGGCCACGTTGTCGTATGTTGCCGCCCGGACGACGCGGATTCGCTTGTGCACCAGCGTGATCGTGCTCGGATACCATCACCCGCTGGCCCTGGCCAAACGATATGGAACCCTGGATCGCATCAGCGGCGGGCGCGTCGTGCTGGGTGTCGGAGTGGGCACAGCGCGTGAGGAATTCGAGCTGCTGGGCGCGTCGTTCACCGATCGTGGTCGTCGTGCGGACGAGTCGATCGCGGCATTGCGCGCCGCTCTCGGGCAGCGGATGCCCGAGTTCGAGGGAAAATACTTCCAGTTCGCCGATCTGGTGGTCGATCCGTACGCCATGCAGGATCGTATGCCGATCTGGGTGGGCGGTGTCAGCGATGCCGCGCTACGACGGGCCGCCCGGCTCGGCGACGGCTGGATTCCCGCGGCCGTCACCCCTGCTCAACTGCGCGACAGACTGCGCGAATACGAGCCAGCCGCACAGGAATTCGACGTGGTGGTCGGCACCGCCCAGGAGCTCGACCCGAGTTCCTCGCCGCAGCAGGCCGAAGACATGATCGGCGAACTCGATGCGGCCGGAGCCACCATCGTTCAGCCTCGCCTGCGGCATCGCTCACTGACGGAATATCTCGAGCAACTGGAGGCGCTGTCCCGGCTCGAATGCTTCACGCGCGCCTAGACCGTGTCTCATGTCGTTGATTTCGCGAGTTTCTTGTAGCAGGCCAGAGTCGCAGCGAGGGTGAGGAGGCCTCGCCGCGGTCGACCGGACTCGACCCGGTCGGCGGTCCCCTTTTTTCGCTCGCACCGACGCCGCGTCGATCACCGCACGCGACCGGTCGATCAAGCCTTTGCCGCCGAGTTCATCCAGCACAGCACGGTGTAATCGCCGCCAGAGCCCGGCCTGGGTCCATGCGCTGAACCGGTCCGCGAGCAGACCGGATGTGCTCGCGAGCGCGGCGCCGTGTGCCCAATGCGTCAGAGTCGGGACGGTCTCAGTTTTCGGGCGAGTGGGAATAGTGTTCGTCATCGGCAAACTGCCTTCTATTGTGGTCGTGATCAAGCGATGTCGTACATCCCGCTCGAGCCCGAGGAATCCCACGAAGGGATGGATAGCGCAGACATCTCGCTGCGTACATCCAGGACGACGGGCTGCCGCGCTTCAACGGCCCACGTAAGCGCTTCTCCTATGTCGTCCGGGTTCTCGACACGACGGCCCAAGCACCCAAATGCCTCCGCCACGGCGACGAAGTCCGCCGAAACGAGCTTCCAATTCTTCTCGTACTCTTCCTTGCCCTCCCAGAGTGGTTGCTCTTGGCTGTAGGAGGAGTTGTTGTTGACGACAACGACGACGTTTATCCCGTATCGCACCGCGGTTTCCAGCTCACTGAGGTGGTAATACATGCCACCATCGCCCGTAAAACAGATGACGGTGCGGTCGGGGGCGGCGCACTTCGCGCCGATGGACGCCGGAAAGGCCCAGCCCAGTGAGCCATGAGCTCGAATAAAGGTCTGCTCATCGTGAGTTGCGTGTACGTTTTGCGCAAGCCAAGCGCCAGTGTGACCGGTATCACCGACCAGGATTGCGTCCGCGGGAAGCGCGTTCGAGATCTCTCGGGCGAGCCGTTGCGGCAGAAGCGGAATCGCTTCCGACCCTTCGGTCGCGCTGATCCGAGTGCTCCACGCTACCTTGAGCTCTTCCGTTCGCGCCAGCCAGCTCCGCCGGTCGACGACTCCCTCCACAACCGCGAGCAGTTGGCGCAGTACCGTCCTGGCGTCACCGCAGAGGGCCAGCGTATCCGGATAATTCCGCCCAATGTTCTGCGGATCGATGTCGAGGTGGATGACGCGGCTCTCGATGGGAGGCACCGACCAGGAACGCGTGATCATGCCGCCGGTCTGGCTGCCAACGTAAAAGACGAGGTCTGCCTCGCAAACGGCTCGGTTCGCCGCTTCCGAAGAGTACTCGCCAACGATGCCGAGGTAGAGAGGATCGCGTTCGGGGTAGGTTCCTTTGGCATTGAGCCCCAGAGCTACCGGCATCTGCAACCGTTGAGCCAGCGCGACAACCTCTGCGCGAGCGCCCGACGATTTCGCACCACCGCCCACCACCATTACCGGGCGAACCGCAGCAGACAGAGCGGCCCCAGCAGAGGCCACCGAGTCCTGCTCGGCCGCCGGACGCATGGATGGATAGCGCGAGTAATCTTTCAGCGCGGCGGGATCCGCCCGAACGTTGCCCGCGAGGGCGACCTCACCGCCGATGCCACTCAGCTCCAAGTGCACCGGCTGTGGAGCACCGGTGGTTGCGGCTCGAAATGCGCTCACGAGCAGATCGGGGAGACGCTCGGGACCCCACACATTAACGTTGAATTTAGTTACCGAGTCATACACCAGGCGGTCGTCAATCTCTTGGTACTGGAGCCGGTACTGCCAATCGGGCCGGGTCCCACCAGTGATAGCGACGACGGGAATCCTCGCCATATAGGCATCCCGCAACCCCGCTGCAAGATTCGTCGCCCCGATTATCTGTGCCCCGCAGACCCCTGGTCGGCCGGAGACCCGGGCGAAGCCGTCAGCCATGTAAGCCGCAGCTTTCTCGCCGTGCGTCATGACCGGTGTCACGCCGAGCCTGGACATTTCCTTCAATGCGCCCGGGATGCTGACGGGTACATGGAAATAGTGAGTGGTGCCAGCCGCCTTCAGTGCCTCTGCAAGGTACCTGTTGGCCGACATTTCTCGAGTGCCCAATGGAATCTACTCTTCTCTCGTAATTGATTTGTCGGACAGGCCGACTGGATAACGCTCAGTCGCGCGTACGGATAGGATTGGAGAATTCATGCCAAGCGGTCACTCGAGCGCGATGGGATCAACCAGACACCTGACCGCATCCTTGATGCGTAGTGGCTGCGCGAAGGATGTAGGGAATCGCCACCTGGTGCAGCGGCGCGCCTGCAGGGGCCGCAGCAGGCTCAGGATATGTGGTTGGAAGATAGTTGCGCGCGCAGTAGGGCGGCTTTGCGCACGATCCCATTGGGAGGGGACGTGGTGCCGCCGTCGGTGGTGATGTACATAACGGTGCTCTCCTCGCCGTGCTCGCGGCTCCAGTAGGCGCTGGAGGGGCCGGCCAGTGCCGGGTCGAACGGATCACCGAGCAGGTGCCGTACCTCGCTGCCGTGACGCGGGGCCAAGGGGACGCGGTCGAGGGTGTTGGCGCGGTGGCGGGTGACGTATGCGAAGCCTGCGTCCTCGTCGAGGCAGAAGTCGTCGGCGTTGTCGATGGCCGCAATGAACTCGGCGGTGCCGGATGGGTCGAGCGTGGCCGGGTCGACCGGGACGCGCATGAAGACTTTCTGGGCGGTGGAGGTGTAGTACAGGTAGCCGGTTTTCGCGCCGTAGCGTATGCCGTTGATGCCGGGTTGGGGCGGCCAGGGGACCCCGCTGTCGGGGTCGTCGGCCATGGTGTCGTGCTCGAGCCAGACTTGCGCGGCCGCCGCGCGCGCCCCGGTCGCCAGGTCGACGCGCCAGATCAGGCCGGCGAAGCAGTCCGCGATGGCCAGCACATTCGGTCCGAGCAGGCAACTGCCGTTGAGTCCGCGTGCGCGGTCGTCGAAGGTGAAGATCACCTCCGGGGTCACCGGGTCGCCCGGGGGCCAGCTGTTGAGGTCGAGCCGGACCAGGTGGGATTCGTGGGTGGTGTAGGCCTCGGTAAGGCTCAGCACGAAGACATCGGGTTCGATCTCGACGATGCCGGTGACCGGGTGATCGAATTCGTGGACCAGTATCGGCTCGGTGAGGGTGCGGGCCGGTCCGGGCACATACCACAGCTGTTTTTGCAGTACGGCGGTGATCAGCACCGAGCCGTCGGTGCGCACTACGAGGTTTTCCAGGAAGTACTTTTTCGGGAAGTAGGCGATCGGTGTCATGGTGATCTCGGGCAGCGGCGCAATGGCCATGGCAATCATCCCTGTCATCTATGGGCTTTCGATGTATCTACTGGTCGAGGCCGATGGCGTTTGACGGGACGTCGTAGGCCATCAGGGTCAGCGAGACCGCGCTGAACCAGCCCATCAGGACCGTCACGTCGGTGATGCCGGCATCGCCGAGCAGGTCGCGGACGCGGCGGAACAGTCCCAGGGGTACAACGCGCGCTGCGGCCAGTGTCGTGGCCAGTTCGTAGACGACCTGCTGGCGAGGATCGTCGAAGCTGGTGGGCAGGCCCGCGATCAGCGCCTGCACCTTGTGCGGGTCGAGTTTGCCGAGGACTTCGGCGATCTTCTCGTGCTCGAAACAGGCGTATGCCGCGCCCCAATGTCCGCAGACTACGCAGGTGGCGATTTCGATCTCGGCCTTCGACAAAGTCGAGTCGGTCTGGAAATAGGCGCCGGTCGGTGCGATCGTCTGCAACAACGTCGGATTTGCCGCCCAGATCTTGTGCGGGCCCGGTACGCCGCCGCGCAGCTGGATCATGAAATCGAACGCCGCACGCATCGCTGTGGGCATCTGCTCGACAGGCGTCTCGGTGAAACGCCCGAATGTGCCGAAGGCGTCCGGGTCCTCGATCAGGGCTTTCACCTCGTTGACGTCAGGCATGATCTTCTCCTTGCTCGAACTGGACGGCCGCGTCTCCGGCCGGCACGTCGTAGGCGTTGAGCAGGACACCCAGCGCCAGGTAGTGGATGACGATGAACACCACCGCGTCGAGGCCGGTGCGGCCGAGCGTCTCCACCGCGGTGTCGTACAGCGGCCCGGGCACTGCGCCGCCCTCGGTGAGCGCAGCGGCGAGGTCCGCGGCCAGCAGCTCGTCCCGGCTCAGGTCGACGGGGCGTGCACCCGCGCTCAGTGCCGCGATCTGATCCGGGCGAAGCCCTGCGCGCGCCGCCAGCCGGGCGTGCGCGTAGAGCTCGTAGGTGACGTTGAACCGGCCACCGATGGTCAAGATGACCACCTGACGCGCCCGTTCACTGAGACCGGGTAGCTGCTGGACCGCATGCACGAACTGGCCCAGCGGCACCGCGAGACCCGGGAAGTGCAGTAATACACCCCAGGGTCCGACGAACTTTCCCTCGGCATCGGTCACCTCGAAGCCCTGGTACTCCTCGTCCTGGGTCATCTTCTGGAACGCGTCGTACAGGGAACGTTGCTCGGCGGTCAGGTCCGTCGGAGGGGTCAGGGGCAATCGCATCGATCTTCTCCTCGCGCCTTCTGTTTAAAAGAGGACGGACATCCGCTTTCGATAAGCTACGCTCGACCAAAGGTGGGTGTCAACAGCAGGAAGGGACGGCCGATGCCACGAGTGAGCCAGCAGTACAAGGACGATCAGCGTGCCGAAATCCTGGCCGCAGCGCGACGGTGCTTCGTGCGCAACGGATTTCACCAGACGACCATGCAGGACGTGTTCGTCGAGGCGGGCAAGTCCGCGGGAGCGGTCTACCGGTACTTCCCGAAGAAGGAGGACATGATCGTGGGCGTCGCCACACAGAACCTCGACGCCGTCGCCGAGGTCCTCCGTGCCGCAGTGCTCGCCGACGATGGCGAGCGTGCGGTCGGTGAAGTGATGGCGCAACTGCTGGAGTCGGTGGTCAAGCGCCACCATGACGAGCAACTGGCCGCGGTGGCGCTGATGGTCTGGTCAGAGGCCCTGCGCAATCCGGTGCTGGCCGAGCGCCTGGAACAGGCGGCGTCCGCCATGAGCCAGGATATTGCTGCGCTGGTGCGTGGGCGCCAGGAATCTGGGATCGAGGCGTCAGCGGACGCACTCGCGAGGGTAATCTTGTCGATCCTGCCCGGGTTTCTGGTCAACCTGGCACTGCTCAGCCCGGCGGGGGTGGCTGGATTCCCGGACGCCGTCCGTATGCTGTGGTCCACGTGAATCGGCCCAGGGGCTGCCGATCCGCCTATTCGGAAACTGCCGGAGAACCCCGCCGCGATGCTGCTGGGTATCCAACGTTCATCTGGATCTTCGAGCGTGACGAATCCACCGCCTACGCCGAAGCCGTCCGAGGTTGCGCTGCCTGCTGCGCAGCGGGTATCGGATCAGTGCCGGGAAAGCTGCACGCGGACAGGGCATACAACAGTGCAGAACTGCGCAGATGGGTACTCGATCGCGGGATCGGCGTCCGGATCGCCCGCAAGGGAATCGAGTCCTCAGCAGGCCCGACTGAGCTGTTGCGCGGCGCAGTCGGAGTTGGTGGATCGAGATGTTGTCGAGGTCGGTGGGCCGTTATTCCAGGTGAGCGAATTCTCCGGACGACGACCATTACAATTCTGGTTGTGGATCAGCCGCAGGACGTTTCAGCACCACCGACGGTATTTCGATCTTCGTCGGGCGTCCAGGTGTCGATGGTGGTGTTGGGTCTGCTCGGGATCGCGAGTGGCTGCTTGCTCCAAGTGACCATGTCCGCTGATTCGAGGCCGACGTTCCCCGTGTTGGCTCCGATCGTCGCAGGCGCCCTCTCGCTCCTGCTCGGGCTGAGCTACTTCGTTCGCCCCTCGCCCGCAGTGGCAGTCGACGATCAGGGGCTGGTTCTCAGACCATTCGGTCGAATCCCGTGGGCTGCGATATCGCGAGTACATGTGGTCACAGCGAGAATTAACCGGAACACGAGATACCTGTCCATCGAACTCGTCGAACCCAGTCCGAAGTTCGCTGAAAGTCATTGGCCCAGATGGATCTACGGCCCGATGGGCAAGCTTCTGACCGGCCATCCGGTGACCGTGCAGGAACACTTGCTGCGCCCGATATCCTTGGACGACATCGCCGCCGAACTACACAAGCGAAACCCGGGCCTGGTCATCACCCGATCCGCGCAGAGCAGTTTCCGCCGAGGCAAGCATTAGGCCGCATTTCATGAACTCGGTGGTGTGGGGGTGGGATCCGTGCGCTACCAGGCCACCGTCCACGTCGCCGCGATCAACCTGTGGTTATTGGGACGCGGCTGATGAAACACGCTCTAGCGCAACGCAATGCGGTGTGCCGAGGGTGAAGTGCTGCACAGGCGACACCGCCGCGGCGATTGTTCAGTCGTCCGAGCCGGTGAGAACCTGCCGGGTTGCCGCACTACCATCCAGCTGGCGGCTGATCCGGTGCGCGATGCGCCAGCCGTCGGGGGTCCGCCGCAGCCGGATGCGATGCGCTCCGGCTCGCCAGATGTAAGGCCCGTCGTCGTTGTGCCGCACCAGGATCGATTCACAGACCGCGACGGCCTCGTCGCCGTCGATGCTGATACTGGGCGGGCCGAAGAAGTGCGCGCTGCCGGTGCCGATGATCCGCTGATGTGCCTCGGATCGGATCATCGCGCGCACCTCGTCGCGACCGCGCATGCGCCAGCCGTCGACGTCGTATTCGCCGTCCTCGGCCCAGAGTTCGGCCGCGTCGGTGCTTCCGGCGTCGGCGAGTGGTCCGTAGGAGGTCAGCAGGCGCAGTATCGCGAGTTCGTCCTCGATGCGCTGGAGGCGTTGTTCGAGGCGGGCCAGTGCGTCATCCATGGCGGGCCGCCTCGGCGGACTGCTCGCCGTTCATCAGGCCGGTCATGGCCTTGTGCGTGGTCAGCACGATCTTCGTCCGGTCCGGGCCGGTGCGCCACGCGACGGACTTCTCGTTACCGGTGACCACGTGCACGGGGCCGTGCGCCAGATGCGCCAGCCCTTCTCGCGCGACGTCCGCGGGCTCGGACACGACCATGCCCGGGGCGTCGAAGTTCAGCCCGACGCGTTCCATGGCCGGCGTGCGGGTGACGCCGAGCACCAGCGTCAGCACATCCACGCCGTAATCGCGCAGTTCGAGCCACAGCCCTTCGCCGAAGATCCGCACGAACGCCTTGACCCCGCCGTAGATCGTGTGCCGGATCGAACCCGCATACTCCGACAGGGAGCCGACCAGCAGAATTCCGCCACGCTGCCGGTCCCGCATGAGACGCCCGTAATGCCGTACCAGCGCTAGCGTCGCGGTGAGATTCAGATCGATCACGCGCTGGAACTCGCGCGGATCGCCGTCCAGGAATTCCATGCTGTGCGTATTGGCCCCGGCATTGCAGACCAGCAGTCCGACTTCGAGATCCTCGGTGGCCTCGATGATCGCCTCCACCCCGCCGTCGACGAGATCGACTGCGAGCGTGCGCACTTCGACCCCGAGCGCCCGACAGGACTCGGCGACCTCGGTCAGCGGCCCCGGCTTGCGCGCGACCAGCACGACATTGACCCCACCCCGCGCCAGCTGCCGCGCGAATTCGGCTCCGACCCCCTCGGACCCACCGGCGATCACCGCCCACGGACCGTATTTCGACAGGTCGGGTTCGGGTGGCACAACTGCGTCATCGGTCATGAGCGCCAGTATCGCGCGGCAAACCGGACCCGACCGCCCCCGTTCCGGTGACCGAGACCTCGGCGCGCTCGTGCGATCGCCTCGCGTAGCCGCGCGGCCGGACCGACTCACAGGAAGGGCAAACCGGACGAATGTCATGGTTCGGTGGCCGAAATCCGTTGTGCCCCTGATTTAAACGGCTCGACGGAGGGATCCTGCCAGGCATACCGTGGAAGCTATGGTAGGACACGGGGGGAGCGCTTCGGAGCGCCCGATCGCTGTGGTTCCCGACGAGGTCGCGAAGATGGGCGGCTACGCCCACGACCAAGCGGGAACCCTGCGCAACGCACTGGATTCGATGGATCGCGAAATCGCCGACCTGATGGCGGCCGGCTGGAGCGGTCCGGCCGCGGAGGGATTCGCCCGCGGCTGGGCCGAATGCCGCGACGGCGGCAACCAGATCTTCGACACCCTGACCGAACTGGCGAGCAAGCTCGGCGGCGGGAGCCACGAGTATCGGGACGGCGACCACGGATCCGCGGATCGCATTGCGGAGGTGAATTCGTGAGCGCCGAAGGTTTCGCGGTGGATCTGGGACATCTCGATCGGATCGTCTCCCGGATGCGCGGATTGTCCGGATTTCTGACCGATACGTTCGACGAGATCGATCGGCAGGCGAAGGTACTGCGCGCACAGCACTGGGACAGCTCGGCCGCCGACGCCTATGCCGCGGCACACGCGAAATGGATCGGCGAGGCACAGGAATTCGTGCAGGGCGTCACCGATGCCGGTGCGGCCGCCGATCGGGCGCACGGGCGGTACGGCGACGCGGTGCACGTGAACGTCCGGATGGCGCGAGGCTGATCGCGATGGCGCCGGACCCCTCGCTGAAGGTCGATCCGACGGTCTACACCGCGGCGGCGACCAAGTGCTACAACCTGGCGAAGGATTTCGGCACCGCCTTCGATCCCTTCTATCAGGTCCTGTTCGATTCGAGCGGGATGGCCGGTGACTACGCTCAGGTCAAGACGTGGGCGGGCGCCTACGACAAACACGTGAGCGATTTCGTCACGATGGCAACGACATTCGCCAATGCCGTGCAGAACATGGGCGATCTGCTGTCGTACGCGGCCTACAACTATGCGACCAGCGAATATTTCAATACCGTCGATGTCCGGGGTGACACCTCGAACAATCCGCCGCCGGTGCAGCCGCAGGTGAGCAGTCCGCTCTACGGTGCGGAGAATCCGGTCCTGATCCCGGATTCGGTGCTGGGCCACCCGGGCGCGGGCATCACGACCAATATCCCCGGCCTGCTGGATCATATTTCCCATCCGGTGCCAAACGGCGACACCACCTTGCTGAAGACCGCCGCGGATGCCTGGAAGAGTTTCACCGGTAATCAGACCGTGCAGAATGCCTCCAGCACGCTGGGGAAGATTTCCACGACGCTCACCACCGATCTGAAAGCACCCGATCTCGACCACTTCGCCGATCACTTCACCACCCTGGCCAAGGGAGCGGGCGATCTGCACAGTGCCGCAACGGGTCTGACGCCGTTGGTGACCGATCATCACCAGAAACTGGACGCTCTGCGCGGAGACATCTCCTCGCAGACCAACGGCTTGCTGCTGAAACTCGCCGGAATCGCTGCCGCTGTGGTGGTGGTCGTGGTCATCACGACGATCTTCACCGCCGGGCTCGGCCTGGCCGGTGGCGACGAAGTCGAGGCCGGCGCGGGCACTGCTGCGGGGGCGTCGGCGATCGCCGCTGTCGGAGAGGCGATCTCGACCGCGATCTCCGGGTTCGTCGCCGCCGTCCTGGAAGGCGCCGCGGCCGCCTTCGCCGGTGTCACGGCGCTGAGCGTCACCGGCCTGGCGGCCATCGCCGCGATCTCGGTGATGACGGTGTCCGGCGACAGCGCCGAGTCGAGCGACGATTCCTCGGATGCCACGCCGAAGGTGAACGACCGCACGGGCGCACAGGACGTCCTGAACAAGGATTCGACGCTCGAGAAGGACAAGGATTCGGTGATCCGATCCAAGGCGGGCGGGCGCACCGAGGCGCAGCGGGAGTTCGATGAGATCGCCGAGGGACACGAGGTCAAGACGTATCCGAACGGCACCAAGGTCGTCCGGTTGCCGGACGGCAGCGATGTATCATTGCGCGGCTCCTCCGACGGTCGAGACACCATCTCGATTCAGCAGAAGGGTCAGCCCGACGCCAAATATCGTTTCAACCCGTGACCGAGGACGCCGATGAAATATCTCAATGCCGATGCGGCCGTTGATATCCGGGCGGCGCTGTTGCAGTCGAGTCAGGCTTTCAGCCCGGCGTGGATCGACGCGGGGCGCGTCGTCGTGCCCGCGGCGGAGATCCCCGATCTGTCGGACAACGAAGCCGGTGTCCGGTTGCTGGACGCGTTCCGGGCCGCCGGTCACAGTGAACTGGTCTGCCTGAGCACCGAGGATCTCGGTGCGGACGAGCCGCAGCAGGCGGTACTCGCGGAACTGGGCGAGGTCGCCGACTGGCGGTGGGACCTGGCCCCGTTCGACGTGCTGCTCACTACCGCGGACCGGTCGGTCGCCGCGCTGCTGTCCGTCGACGAATTCGTGCTGATCGGCGGCAGCCCCGGCTTCGTGGAGTCGGCGCTCGGTGAGTCGATTCCCGCGGCCAGGGCCGCTTTCCGCGCCTACGCGGCGAGTACCGCCAACGCCTCGCGGCACCTGCCGCTACTGGCGGATCGGTACGACAGCTGAATCAGCGTGCCGGACAGGGCATCCCGGCCTAACCCGACCGCGCCGGGCAGTTACTTCGCGCCGCGGGCGGCGGCGCGTTCGATGGCGTCCATGCACTGGCTCAGGGCGAAGGCCGGGTTGATCTCGAGTGCTTCGGTGGCCTCTTCGTAGATCAGGACGTGGCCTGCGGGGAAGAAGTACGCCTCGCCCGCGGTGGCGGTCTCGTCGGGGTTGCGGGTGCCAGGGTAGGTGGCGCGGATGGTTCCGGAGAAGATGTAGCCGTAGTGCGGGCAGGGGCAGACGCCGCCGGGCATGCCGCCGGCGCGGTAGAGCTCGGTGCAGTCGCGCGCTCCGGCCGAACGGGTGAATCCGACCTCCATATCGCCCCAGCGTTCCGAGCGGAATCCCTGGGCGCTGCGCGGCCAGCGCCCGCCCCCGCCGGGTGGCAGCTCCTCGGGACGTGCATGCGGCATGGTCGGCTCCCTTCCGTGGGTGCGGTCCGTCTCCCGATCACAGGTAGAACAGAACTCTCACTTAAGGTAGAACATGATTTCTGTTTATGGGAGCAGAATTCTCGAACTGCGAGGTGAGCGAGCGACCCGGCCGGCTCATCGTTCGAACTCGGTGTGGTGAGCCAGCCACCACCGGGCGATATCGGCACGTCGCGCGAACCACACCTCCCCGCGCCCGAGTGCGTGATCGAGGAAATCGCGCACCGCGCGGGCCCGTCCGGGCATTCCGGCCCAGCGACCGTGCAGGCCGATCGTCATCATCCGCGGATGCGTCGCGCCCTCCTCCCACAGATCGTCGAAACCCATGGTGAGGTAGCGCGTGAAGGAGGTCGGATCGGCGTATCCGGGGAAGGCGAAGCGCATGTCGTTGAACGTCAGTGAATACGGTACGACCAGATGCCGGCCCGCGGCGGTGTCGGTGAAATACGGTAGATCGTCGTTGTAGGCGTCGGAGTCGTAGAGGAATCCGCCCTCGGCCGCGACCAGTTCGCGGGTGTGGGCCGACGGGGTGCAACGGGAATGCCAGCCGACCGGCCTTGTCCCGCACAGTGTTTCGATGGCGGCGACCGCGCGGGCGATATCCTCGCGTTCCTGCTGTTCGGACAGCCGCCACGGTTCCTCCCACCGCCAGCCGTGCGCCATCGGCTCGTGCCCGCGCGCCCGGATGTACTCGCCGAAGGCGGGATTCTCCGTCAGTGCGCGACCGCAGCAGTTGACGGTGGCGGGCAGGTCGTACTCGTCCAGGATCCGGGCCAACCGCCAACTGCCGGAACGGCTTTCGTATTCGAAGGCCGATTCCACGCACAGATCCCGGATGCCCGGACGCGTCGGGTTGATCGCCACACCGAACTCGCCCACCGCCTCCCGGCGTCCGTCTCCCGCGGCGAAGCTGTACTCGGCCCCGGCCTCGTAGTTGATCACCAGGCTCACCGCCACCCGCGCGCCGTCGGGCCACACCACCCGGGGCGGCACCGGACCGTAGCCGACGAAGTCGCGCCGTGGCCCGGCGGCAGGGACCAGATCTTGCGGTTCAGACATGGGCGGGCTCCTGTCCGGAGTCGATCGGATCGGCGACGTCGCCGATCCGCAGGGCGAGATAGGTCAGTGCGGCGACGGCCGCACCCAACGCCCACGAAAACGGCGCTGCCGCATGCCAAGCCGGGATCAGTGCGACCGGTATCGCGATCACGGACCCGGCCGCGGCCGACAGCATCGCCCGCGGATTCACCCCGCGCCGATACCAGTAGGGCCCGCCGCCCTCGACATACAGGGCGGGCACGTCGACGCGGCCGCGGCGCACCAGATGGAAGTCGGTGAGGATCACCCCGAACAGCGGTCCGAGCAACGCGCCCAGCCCGCCGATGAAATAGTCCACGACCACCGGACTCGAGTACAACGCCCACGGGCACACCAGGATCGAGCCGATCGCCGCGAGCATGCCGCCGCGTTCGAAGGTGATGTACCGGGGCGCGATATTGGAGAAGTCGAAGGCCGGGGACACGACGTTGGCGGCGACGTTGACCCCGATCGTGGCGATGGTGAACACGATCGTGGCGAAGATCAGGACGGGGGTGTTGTCGATGCGCTGCACCAGTTCGATGGGATCGGTCACCGGATGCCCGAACAGTTTCGCGCTGCCGGTGGTGACCACGGCAACCGTCACCGCGAAGACCAGGAAGTTCACCGGCAGACCCCACAGATTCGCCCGTCGCATGGACCGTTGTGACGGACTCGAGCGGGTGAAATCGCTGATGTTGAGCAGGAAGGTGCCGAAGAACGCCACGATCAGCCCGACGATCGACGCGAACTGCAGGACCGCCGATCCGCCGTGCACACGATCGGGGGAGACCTCGACACCCGGTGCGCCGCCGGTGCGGATCAGCACCCAGGCCAGCAGCACGAACATCACCAGATACACGGCCGGTCCGGCCCAATTCTGGTATCGGCGAACGGCTTCCATACCGTGTCGCACGACCAGCAGCTGCACCACCCACAGCCCGAGGAAACAGCACCAGCCCAGCGCCGACAGACCCAGCAGCCGGTGCGTCTGCCAGGACGCCAGCCCCGGCAGCAGCCGCAGCGCCAGCGCCGAGACCGCCACCGAGCCCAGATAGGTCTGCACCCCGTACCAGAACACGGCCAGCACGCCGCGGATCAGCGCGGGCAGATTCGCGCCGAAGACGCCGAACGAGATACGCGCCACGACCGGATACGGCACGCCGGTGCGCTGCCCGATCGTGCCGCTGAGATTCATCAGCACGTAGACGATGACCAGGGCCACCGCCATCGCGGCCAGGACCGTCCAGGTGTTCAGTCCGCGGAAGAAGAAGCCGATGGCGAAGGTGTAGGCACCGACGTTGTGCAACACCGACATCCAGAGCGCGAACACGCTGTACCCGTTCCAATCCCTGGTGGTCGCGGGTGCCAGATCCGGATTGTGCAACCGGGAACTGACCGGTGGTGAGGTGGACATGAGAACTCCTGGAAAATCAGTCGGCCAGAGTGGCTTCGATGCGCTCGCGGCAGCTGCGCACGGTCGCGATGTCGGATGCGGAGAATTGCCGGGGCCGGTCCTGGAAGTGGACCGAGAGGGTGCCGACGATCCGCCCGCCGTGCCTGATCGGCGCCAATATCTGTGCGTAGACCCGCAATTCGTTGATGAGCGATTGCGGCGGACGGATCGGGTGCGTTCGGGTGTCGGACTGGATCAGCAGTTCACCGGTCTCGACCAGATGGCGATAGGTGGGAAAGTCCGCGGGATTGATCCGGGTCGAGGTGCGCATCGACCGCACGCCCGCTGCGCATTCCTCGGTGACGAGCTCGGGAAATCCGGTCGCGTCGACCAACCGGACGGTGACCCGGGAGGCATCGACGTCCGAGAGCAGCCGGCGGCAGTCGGCCGCATGGTCCGGGGCCATCACGCACCCGCCTCGAGGTCCGCGCCGGGACGCACCCGCGGCGAACCGAACATCAGCGCGGCGGCGACGGCGCAGGCCACGACCCCGGATCCGGCCGCGGCCGTGGCGGTCCATCCGGTGTCCTGCAATCCGCCGTACAGCAGTGGCCCGACGATCCCGCCGAGCGGTCCGACCGCGCCGACCAGGGCCGCGCCACTGCCGCGCACGCGCGTGGGGAACGCCTCGCCGAGATAGGTGAACAGCGGCGCGGCCGCGCCCTGGGCGAAGAACAGCGTGGCGGAGTAGCCGATCACCACACTCACCGCGCCGTGTGCCGCGAAGATCAGCCAGGCGGTGCACGCGGCGGCGGCGCACTGCGCGAGGATGACCGTCTCCCGGCGTCCGATCCGGTCGCCGAGGTGTCCGAGCGCCAGATATCCCGCGATCGCAACGAGATTCGCGACGACGACCATCCACAGCGCGTTGGTGATCGACACGCCTTTGACATCGCGCAGCACCGTCGTGGCCAGCACGGTCAGCTGTGAGTCGGCGATCAGTTTGACGAAGAACGCCAGGCACAGCACGAGCGTCGGCCGCAGCAGCCGACCCCGCAGCAGTTCGGTATAGGTGACCCGGCCCGCGCCGGGCTGTTCGATTCCCCAGCCACGCGCGAGCGTCCCGGCCTCGGAACTCGCTCCGGCGGACTGCAATTCGCGCAGCCGCCGGATCTTCAGGAAGTGCGGCGACTCGCGTAATCCGGTGCGCAGCAACAGGATCACCAGCAGCGGGAACGTCGCCACAGCGAATACGCCGCGCCAGCCGACGACCGGTTCGAGCACCGCGGCCAGCCCGGCGGACAGCATCACCCCGACCGGCCAGCCCGCCTGCACCATGGCGTACATCAGGCCCTTGCGCCGGGATCCGTAGATCTCGTTGAGGTATGCGGCGTTGACCGACTGTTCGGCCGCGCCGAAGCCGGACAGCGCACGCGTCAGCACCAGGCTGATCGGCCCGAACGCCAGCGCGGCCAGGCCCGAGCTGATCGCCGCCCCGGAGGTCGTGATCAACAGTGCGGGGCGGCGGCCGAGCCGGTCGATCACCGGTCCGACGGTGAGCGCGATCAGGACCGAGCCCGCCGAAACCGCCGTGGCCACATAGGATCTCGTACTCGACGACCAGGAGAAGTCGTCACCGATCACCGGCAGCAGATTGCCGAAGGTGATCTGGTCGTAGACCGCCAGCGTCCAGGCCAGGAATGCCACCACGGTCGTGTAGGCCACCCGGCGGCTGCTCAGCGGCGCGAACAGCGCATCGTCGTTTCGTGTGGATGTGCGAATCACGCTGCCTCCCCGGCTCGTTCGAATTCGGCGGCGTGCTCGTACCACCAGTGCGCGATATCGGCCTTGCGGGCGAACCACACTTCGCCGCGCTCGAGGCAGTGCTCCAGGAAGGTCTGCAGGGCGTGCGCTCGCCCCGGCTGTCCGGCCAGGCGCGGATGCAGCCCGACCGACATCATCTGCGGGCGGTGCTCGCCCTCGTCCCAGAGCATGTCGAACGTGCGGCGACAACTGTCCAGGAAATCCGCCGGGGACGAATATGCCTGTCCGGGATGGAACAGCGAATCATTGGTGACGAAGGTGTACGGAATCACCAGATGACGCTTGTCGCCGACGTGGGTGAAATACGGTACGTCATCGGCGAAAGAATCGCTGTCGTAAAGGAATCCGCCCTCCTCGACGAGTAATTCGCGGGTGCTCAGTGAGGGCGGGCATTTGCTGTACCAGCCGACCGGGCGCTGCCCGCAGGTCTGCTGTATCGAGGCAACCGCCAGGGCGATGTGCTCGCGTTCGACCTCGCGCGGCAGTCGGCTCACCTCTTCCCAGCGCCACCCGTGCGCGCAGACCTCGTGTCCGGCCTCGGCGATATAGGCCCCGACTTCGGGGACCAGTTCGAAGGCGCGGGCGCAGCCGTGGAAGGTGACCGGCAGCCGATATCGATCGAGAATGCGCTGCAACCGCCACACGCCGGTCCGGCTGCCGTATTCGAAGATGGATTCATTGCCCAGATCGCGGATCGGCGGCGGGGGATAGCCGAATTCCTGGGGCGGTTCGTTGCGGGCGTCGCCGGCCCAGTACGAGCGTTCCGCACCGGATTCGTAATTGACGATCAGGCATATCGCGACCCGGGCGCCGCTGGGCCAGCGCGCCGGTGCTCCCTGCCGTCCGTAGCCGGTGAAATCGCGGTCGGGACCGGGTCTGGCGGGTGAGTCGGGACTCATGAAACTGTTCCTCCGCTATCGGTTCCGCGTAGTTCGATGCCGATATTCTGGGAATTGCGAACAGCCGAAGTCAATGAATTGCGACGTATACTTCGGCAGGTATACGTAGCCGGAAACACGACGGAAACATGAATGGCGCGAACAATTAGCATTCCGGTGTTAACAATGGGCATGGAGTTTTCCGCGGCAGTCGTTCCCGGCCACGCGCCGCTTCCGGAGGTGCCGCCCGGTCTGCGCAGCGCACTGCACCGATGCGGTCCGGGTGCGCCGCCACTGCGCGCCCGGGTGCGGGACGTGCTGCGGGAATGGATCGTGGAGGGCCTGCTCTCGCCCGGAATGCGGCTCTACGAACAGGACGTCGCTGTGGCGCTGGGGATCTCGCGGGTGCCGATCCGGGAGGCCGTGCGCATGCTGGAGTCGGAGGGGTATGTGGCGGTGCACGGCCGGCAGGTCCGGGTGCGCACCCTGGACCCGGTGTCGGTGGCGCATCTGTTCGACGTCTGCGAAACGCTCGAGGCGCTGGCCGCGCGCCAAGCGGCGCAGTCGATCACCCCGGCGGGCGCGCAGCGGTTGCGGGAACTGCTCGAGATCGGACGCGTCGGGCTGAGCGGTGGTGGTCGTCCGGTCGCGGACGGGGTGAACATGTCGCTGCACGAGGAGATTTCACGGCTGGCGGGCAACGAGGTCCTGGACGGCGCGCTGAGCCCGCTGCGCGGGCGGGTGCAATGCCTGTTGCGGCACAGCGACGACGGTCATCGGATCTTCGACGAGCACGTCGCCATCACCGAAGCCGTCGCGACCGGTGACAGCGTGCGTGCGGGCGAACTCGCCGCGAGTCATATGCGTGCCACCGGACAGGAGATCCTCGCACACCTGCCCGGCTGAGCCGGGGGCGATCCCCTGGGTTTGCGGGGCGAGTTTTCCAGTGTGGCAGAATGATTCGCGTCCTTACTCGGCCGTCGAAGTCATCCTGCGAATGTTGCCGTCAGTGGGAAGCATTTTCGAATCTGCGGCAATTGTGCAGCAAGATCATTGTCGGGCAATGTATTCCGGACGTATGGGGTACTGTCTGCGAGCGCCGACCGGCGGGTCGGCGGCGTGCGTCAGTGTTGTCGTAGTTTCGGAATCGAGGCAAGCGCATGAACCACAAACTCTGGTTGCTCGGGCGATCGGTCACGGTCGGTGCACACATGGCGAGCGAGGCGATCACGCGACCGAAAGCTCGCGCGCTCCAGGATGTTCCGGTCTCGGGCGAGACCATCACCCCCGAATGGCTGACCGCGGTGCTGTGCCGCGACGTCCCCGGCGCGCAGGTACTGTCCTTCGACACCTCGAACGGCAGTCGCGGAACCTCCACCCGCGTGGCGATCCGGGTGGAGTACAACGATGCCGGAATCGAAGCGGGGCTGCCGCGGGAGCTGTTCGCGAAGACCACGACAGCGTTCAGCCAGCGCATTCTGCTCGGCGGCGGCAAGATGATCGACGGTGAGACCCGATTCTTCAAGGACTTCCGGCCGCGCGTGGACATGGAGGCGCCGATCGGCTACTGGGGTGCGTCGGATCCGGCGTCCTGGCGCTCGATCGCGCTGATGGAGGATATCGCCGCCACCCGCGGCGCGGTGTTCAGCGAGCCGACCGCGCCGATCGCCCGCGACCAGATCGAGGATCTGGTGCGCAATCTCGCCCGCCTGCACGGGACGTTCTGGGAGAGTCCGGCGATCGAGGTGCTCAACACCCCGGCCTATATGCTCGACGCCTACCTGGCCGCCATCGATATGCGCAAGCGCTGCGAAGTCGGCCTGGGCCGGGCGCAGGAGGTCGTCCCCGAAACCCTGCACGGACAGGCGGATCGGCTGTGGGCCGGTGTCGAGCGGGCGATCGTGATCGCGACCGAGGACGTGCCCGCGACCCTGCTGCACGGCGATCCGCACATCGGCCAGACGTACCTGACCCGGGAGGGCCGGATGGGGTACGTGGACTGGCAGGTGGTGATGCGCGGCGGCTGGGCGCACGATTTCGCCTACACGGTCAATTCCGGCTGCGAGCCCGAGGATCGCCGGGCCTGGGATCGTGAACTGCTGCAGGCGTATCTGGAGGAACTGGCCAGTGCCGGAGGTGTCGCGCCCTCGTTCGACGATGCCTGGCTGCTGTACCGGCAGCAGTCGATGTTCGCTTATGCCGCTTGGGCTTTCACGATCGGGCGGGCGGCGTATCAGCCGAAGATGCAGTCGAACGAGACCTGCCTGACGTTGCTGAAACGCATCACGACCGCGATCGACGACCACGATTCCCTGGATGCTCTCGGCGTCTGAACAGTTTTCCGCGACGGCATCGGCGGCATCCTCGTCTCGGGGGTGCCGCCGATGCCGTTGTCGTAAAAATCCTGCGCCCCTGCACATATCGGCCATAAGTCACATTGGAGACAGTGGCGCGGGTGGGGCGAACACGCCGCGCAGTGTCGGTACCTGCGCGTTTGCTGATATGACACGACAACCCGCAAAAAGATTCCGGCAGGCCGGTTTTCATGCCTTTGCGCGCAGTTGCGGACCCGGTTGTACCATCGACCGGTCGTTGCCGAGGAACGTTCGACGTTGATCGCCGCAGCAGCGATTCGACACGGTGCAGTACTGCAGCAAATGTGTAATCCGAACAGTCTGGAGTTGTCCTTGAATACGCCGCAGTCCCAGGTGCGCGCCGGATCGTGCCCTGTCGCCCACGATTCGCTCACCCACAGTTCCCCGATCGACACCGACGGTCCCCGAGTGCCGCTGCACATCCCGGAATTCGCCGACGACCCGCACACCGCCTACGCCGAGATGCGCCGCCGGTACGGTTCACTGGCCCCGGTCGAATTGGCCCCGGGCGTTCCGGCGACGTTGGTGATCGGTTATCGCGCCGCGGTGCGGATCCTGAACGATCCCGAGCACTTTCCCGCCGATCCGCGCACCTGGCAGCAGACGGTGCCGCAGGACTGCCCGATCCTGCCGCTGCTGGAGTGGCGTCCGATGGCGAGTCGTTGCGCCGGAGCGGAATTCGAGCGGTACCGGGGCGCCATCACCGCCAGTGTGCAGGCGGTGGACCTGTACGCCATGCACGACATCGTCGAGGAGATCGCGATCCCGCTGATCAACGGCTTCTGCCAGGACGGCCACGCGGAGTTGATCAGCCAGTACGTGTACCCCCTGGTGTTCGAGGTGGTCAACGCGATGCTGGGCTGCCCGCCGGAGATCGGCCAGCAGGTCGCCGCCGGTACCGCGGCCATGCTCGAGGGCGTGGACGCGGAGAAGGGCAGTCAGATGCTCGGCCAGGCGCTGATGAGTCTGGTGACGCTCAAGCGATCCACCCCGGGTAACGACATCACCTCGACGTTGCAGCAGCACCCGTCGGGTCTGGACGATGTGGAAGTCTCACACCATGTTTCGCAGGTGTACGGGACCGGGATCGAGTTCGAACTGAACTTCATCGTCAACAGCCTGTTGCTGGTCCTGGCCGACGACCGTTTCGGCGGCAGTGTGCTGGGCGGGAATCTGTCCTCGCGCGATGCGCTGGACGAGGTGCTGTTCAACGACCCGCCGCTGGCGAATCTGCTGGTCACCTATCCCCGTCAGCCGATCCTGATCGAGGACGTCTGGCTACCGGCGCATCAACCGGTCGTGATCAGCATGGCCGCCTGCAACAACGATCCGGCCATCCGCTCCACCGATCTCACCGGAAACCGCTCCCATCTGGCCTGGGGCATCGGCCCGCATGCCTGCCCGGCCCAGTCCCTGGCCTACCTGATCGCCCAGGACGCGATCGATCAACTCCTGGACGCCCTGCCCGAGATCCGCTTCGATACAACCCAGGGCGAGCCCAGCTGGCGCCCCGGTCCCTTCCATCGCGCTCTCATCGCGCTCCCGGTCACCTTCCCGGCCACCGCCCCCCTGAACGTGCGCAACGAGCACATCATGCAGCCCTGATCCGTCGGTCGCCCCGCCGCGGGAACGGGCGTGTTGTCAGCAACGGTGACAGTGCCGCCGCACGGCTACGATGTCGCGTCCGCAAGTTCTGCTAGCGATGCGAAGGTGAACGAATGAGCCTGCCCGGCAAGCGATTTCTGGATGTGACGAGTAGCCGTGAGATGGCGGTGGTGGTGCTGGCGACGATCACCGGCGTGTACTACCTCATCGTCGCGGTGACCAACTGCACCGATACCGATACCAATCGGCGCGGGGTGGCCGAGGTGTTCGCCATGCGCCGCACCATCCACAATCCGGGAACCGACTGGCGGTCGATGACCAACGGCACCGTCGCCCTGATCGCCTACATCCTGATCGTGGTGTGGGAGTACCTGATCGCCTTCGTGCTGCTGGCCGCCGCGGCGAACGGGTGGTGGGGACTGGGCCGCGGACGGCGGGCCGCTCTGGTGACCTCGGCGAAGCTGGCGAGCCTGGGCTGGATCATGGTGACGATGCTGTTCGTCGGCGGATTCCTGACCATCGCGGGCGAGTGGTTCCGGATGTGGGCGAACAAGCAGGTCGACGCGTCCTCGGCGGCCCTGCAGAACTTTCTCATCGCCGCTGTCGGCCTGATTCTGGCGCATCTGCCGGAGCGTCGTGAAATGCGTTCCAGCTCAACGGAATCCGGAGAGTAGGCGAATCCGGCGCGCGGATCGCCGTGCCGCACCGGCGGCACGGCGATCCGCCCGTTCATCGGGCGTGCGGGCTACTTCGCCAGGGCGGCAAGGGCTTTGTCGGCGTGCACGTTCATGTTGACCTCACTGTGCACCGCGGCCAGGATCTTCTTGTCGGTGCCGATGACGAAGGTCGCGCGCTTGGCGGGCAATCCGGGAATCAGGCGTTTGATCCCGAACTCGCGGGCGACGGCCCCGCCGTTGTCCGCCAGGAGTGGATAGCCCAGTTTGTGTGCGTCGTCGAAGCGCTTCTGCTTGGCCACGTCGTCGGCGCTGATGCCCAGGATCGTCGCACCGCGATCGGCGAATTCGCTGACGATATCGCGGAAATGGCAGGCCTCGCGCGTGCATCCGGGGCTGAGCGCGGCCGGATAGAAGAACAACACGACCGGCCCCTTCTCCAGGACCGTGGCCAGGCGCACGGTCTCACCGTGCTGATCGGAAAGTTCGAAATCGGGCGCGGTGTCGCCTACTTGCAACATCGATTCTCCTGAGCAGTTCAGTTGTCGGTCCGCGGCGCGGCCGGCGCCGACCGGCCGGGCGGGGCGTGCACTTGAATCATGCACCACGGCCGCCCGGGTGATCTTCGCGAGCCCGCCCCGGCCGAAATCTCCGGCGTCGGACGACGGTTCGGGTGATTCCGGGCAGGACGGGTGTTCGGGCTGATGGGTAGCGGCTCAGTGCTCGTCGTAATGGCCGTCGTGGGCGGCGTGGCGGTGGCCGTCGTGGATGTAGTCGACGTGGTCACCGTGCGGGATCGCGACGTGGCCGCAGCCCTCGCCGTGCTGGTGGGCGTGCTCGTCGTGCGGGTTGTGGCCGGACGGTTCGCATTCGTCGTAGTGGTCGCCGTGCGCGCGGTGCAGGTGGCCGTCGTGGACGTAGTCGATATGGTCGCCGTGCGGGACAGCTACATGTCCGCAACCTTCACCGTGCGTGTGCTCATGGTCGGTGTGCGGAGCATGCATCGTGCTGGTCATTGTCGTCCTCCTTCGTGTGCTTACCGTGCTCTCTGTTCGATCATCGCATCATCATGTGCGCATTCATGCGTTTCCGGGGTGGAGTGGCTGTGCTGTCCGGCTGGATAACCGGCGAGCAGACTGCTAACTTGATGGAAATGGTTTTCAGTTTCATATTCTGATGAGGGTTGCGCGATGGTTGGTCTGAGTTACAGCAAACGTGTGGCGGCGGTGGTGTGCGGTACGGCGCTGGTCGCGGTCGCCACGGCCTGCGGCACATCGAACACGGCCGATTCCGGTACGTCGTCCGGCAAGCTCGAGGTGGTCTCGACGATCAATGCGTGGGGCAGCATCGCCGCGCAGCTCGGTGGTGAGAAGGTGCATCTGACCAGCATCATCACCAGTCCCGACACCGATCCGCACGATTACGAGCCCTCCCCGGCGGATGCGCGGACCGTCGCGGCGGCCAAGGTGTTCATCGAGAACGGTGTCGGCTACGACGCCTGGGCGGACAAGCTGCTGGCCGCGAATCCGGGTGCGGGGCGTACGGAGCTGAACGTCGGCAAGCAACTCGGCGTGCCCGACGACGGCAATCCGCACCAGTGGTACTCGCCCGACGCGGTGAGCAGGATAGTGGACGTCATCACCGCCGACTACGCGAAGGCCGACCCCGCCGACGCGGCCTATTTCGAAGATCGCAAGAAGACCTTCGAGAACACGACCCTGGCGAAATACCAGGGCCTGGTCTCCGAGATCAAGACCGAGTACGCCGGAACACCGGTCGGCGCGAGTGAATCGATCTTCTCGCCGCTGTCCGATGCGCTGGGGCTGGACCTGATCACCCCGCCGGAGTTCCTGAAGGCCATCAGCGAGGGCGCCGATCCCGCCCCGGCGGACAAGGCGACCATCGATCAGCAGATCGCCACGAAAGCGCTGAAGGTCTACGTGTTCAACAGCCAGAACAGCACACCCGATGTGCAGGCGCAGGTCGATGCGGCCAAGCAGCAGGGCATTGCGGTCACCACCGTCACCGAGACGCTCGCCCCGGCCGGTGCGAGCTTCCAGGACTGGCAGTCCGGTCAGTTGCAGTCCCTGGCCGATGCGCTGCACACCGCCACCGGCAAATAAGTGATGACTCGTTCCGAGGCGAAGGCCGCATCGCAGGACGATGCGGCCGCGCCCGCCACCGCCGTGGTCCGTATGAGGGGGACTGCGGCGGTGGTGGGCGGTAAGCGGATCTGGTCGCAGGTCTTCCTGGATGTGCGGCCGGGACAGTTCGTCGCCGTGCTCGGCCCGAACGGTGCGGGAAAGTCCACGCTGCTCAATGCGATCCTGGGACTGACGCCGGTCGAGGGAAGCGTGGAAGTGCTCGGCGGTTCGCCGGGACGTCGCAATGCCGGAATCGGGTATCTGCCCCAGCGACGCGCCTTCGATGCCGGTGTGCGCGTGCGCGGCATCGATGTCGTGCGGCTGGGGCTGGACGGGGCCCGCTGGGGTACGCCGATTCCGTGGTTGTCCAGAGCGATTGCGCCACAACGTTTCCGGGACGAGCGAGAGCGGCTGGCGCAGGTCGTCGAGATGGTCGGGGCGAGTGCTTACGCGCACCGCCCGATCGGGCAGTGCTCCGGCGGTGAGCAGCAGCGGCTGCTGATCGCGCAGGCGCTGGTGCGTCGTCCGAGCCTGCTGCTGCTCGACGAGCCGCTGGACAGCCTCGACGTGCCGAGTCAAGCCGGGATCAGTGCGCTGATCCAGGACATTTGCCGACGGGAGAACATCGCGGTGCTGATGGTCGCCCACGACGTGAATCCCATTCTGCCGTACCTGGATCGGCTCGTGTACGTCGCGCGGGGGACGGTGGTGAGCGGCAGTCCCGAGGAGGTGATCACGGGCGAGCGGCTCTCGGCGTTGTACGGCATCCCGATCGAGGTGTTACGCGACAGCGCCGGGCGCCTGGTCGTGGTCGGCCAGCCCGACGTGCCCGCGATGCACGATGTGCCGAGTGCGGGGCGGGATGCGGTGTGAATCCGGTCGCGACCTGGAATCTGGTGGATGATCTGCGTCAGATGACCGCATATCCGTTCATGGTCAACGCTTTACGGGCGGGCACGATCGTCGCGGTGGTGGCGGGCGCGGTGGGCTGGATGATGGTGTTGCGACGGGAGAGCTTCGCTGGACACACTCTCGCGGTGGTCGGGTTCCCCGGTGCCGCGGCGGCCACGTGGCTCGGAATATCCTCGGGCAGTGGATATTTCGTCGCCTGTATCGGTGCGGCTCTGATCGTCGGGGCGTTGCCCGCGGCGGTCCGCGGCCGCGGTTCGACGGAGCGGTCGGCGGTGATCGGCATCGTGCAGGCGTTCGCCCTTGCCGCGGGCATGCTGTTCGTCAGTCTCTACAAGGGTTTTCTGTCGGGGGTGACGAATCTGCTCTTCGGGACCATCGCCGGGGTGAGCGCGGATCAGGTGAATGTGCTACTCGCTGCGGCTGTTCCCTGTCTCGTGCTGCTCGTCGTCCTCGGTCGGCCCCTGCTGTGGGCCTCGATCGATCCCGGAAGCGCTGCCGCGCATGGAGTTCCGGTGCGATCGGTGACTGTGCTGTTCATGCTGCTGCTCGGTGTCGCGGCAGCGGGCGCGAGTCAGGTCACCGGCAGTCTGCTGGTGTTCGCACTACTCGTGGCCCCGGCCGCTGCGGCGCATCAGCTGACCAGTCATCCGGGGCTGGGCGTCGCGGCCTCGATCGTGATCGCGCTGGTGGTCACCTGGGTCGGTATGGGTTTCGCGTATTTCTCGCCGTATCCGATCGGATTCTGGGTCGCCAGTTTCGCTTTCGGGGTCTACCTGGTGGGCCTTGCGATTCGTACGCTGCTGGACCGGCGCGAACGTCGCGTCGCCCGGCCCGACCGTACTGCTGTCGAGGTCATGGCATGACGAGCATGTTCGCGCACCCGTTCATCGTGCACGCCCTGATCGCGGGCACCGCGGTGGCGCTGCTGTGTGGTGCGGCCGGATATTTCCTTGTGCAACGCGGTGAGGTCTTCGCCGGTGACGCGCTGGGGCACGTCGCCTACACCGGTGCGATGGCGGCGCTCGCCATCGGAATCAACTTGCACGCAGGGCTTTTCGTCGCCAGCGTGGTTGCCGGGATCGCCCTGGGGATCGGCGGAGCGCGCGGCGGCTCGGACGACGTGGCGATCGGCTCGTTCTTCTCCTGGATACTCGGGCTGGGCGTACTGTTCCTGACCTTCTACACCACGCACCGCAGCGGTGGCAGCAACGGCAACGCGAATGTGAACGTCCTGTTCGGCAGCATTTTCGGCATCGACTCCGCCGCCGCGTGCACGGCCGTGCTCATCGCCGTCGCGGGTATCGTTCTGCTGCTGGGGATTTCGCGACCACTGCTGTTCGCCACGATCGATCCGGCCGTAGCGCGGGCCGCAGGTGTGCCGGTGCGCTTGCTCGGTGCGGTATTCCTCGCGCTGATCGGTCTGGCTGTCGCCGAGGCCACCCCGCTGGTCGGCGCGGTCGTGGTCCTGGGACTGCTGGCTGCTCCGGCGGCCGCGGCGGTCCGGCTCACCAACCGGCCGTGGCGGGCGTTCTACCTGTCGGCGGGTCTGGCGGTGTTCGCCGTCTGGGCGGGTATCACCGCCTCGTACCTGCTGCCCGCCGCCCCGGCCAGCTTCACCATCATGGCGGTGGCCACCTGCTGCTATCTCGCTGCCGTACTTCTGGATCTGTTGCGGCGCAGAGCGAATACCCGTGTTCGCGCCACCGGGAGAGTGCTCCGGTGAGGGTTCCGTTCGCTCTGCCCGGCAACGTTCCGACCTGCCCGATCGAGCGACCGGCCGCTGGACTACGTCGCGGTACGTAGGGGGGAGGCCGATCATGTACGGATGTGCGCAGGTAGCCCCGTAGGGTGGGGTTGCAGCATGGATGTCATCCAGCACCGCACAATCACTGTCAATGGTCTGTCGATGCACGTGGCCGAAGCGGGAACCGGCCCGCTGGTGTTGTTGCTGCACGGTTTTCCCGAACTCTGGTATTCGTGGCGGCATCAGCTGCCGGTCCTGGCTGCAGCCGGGTACCACGCGGTCGCACCGGATCTGCGTGGACACGGCCGGACGCAGGCCCCGGTCGATGTCGAGGACTACGGCATGGCCGCACACGTCGCCGACGCGGTCGGTGTGCTCGACGCTCTCGGCGAGTCGACCGCCGTGCTGGTGGGCCATGACTGGGGCGCGAGCACGGCGTGGGCCGCCGCTGAACTGCATCCTGAGCGTTTCACGGCGGTCGCGGCCCCGAGCGTGCCGGACCGGCCGCGTTCGCCGCGCCCGCCGCTGACCGAGCTGCGCTCCTTCGCCGGTGACCGGTTCAACTGGATGCTGTACTTCCAGGAACCGGGTGTGGCCGAGGCCGACCTGTCCGCGGACGTCGCACGCACGATGCGGCTGATGATGTACGGCTTGTCCGGCGACGCAGGTGATACGGGCGTGCGGATGGTGACCGGGCTGCCTCGGGATGCGGTGCTGCTGGACCAGATGCCCGAACCGGAAGCGCCTGCGGCCTGGCTTACCGAGACCGACCTGGCCTACTACGTCGACGAGTACGAGCGCACCGGATTCACCGGCGGACTCAACCGGTACCGCAACGCCGACCTGGACTGGGAGCTGCTGCCCGAGCTCGGCACCGGTGTCATCGCCCAGCCCGCCCTGTTCGTCGGCGGCGACCTGGACACCGCTGTCCGTTTCGCCGACCCGAACCGGATGCGGAACCACATTCCCAACCTGACCGGCCCGATCGTGCTTCCCGGTGCCGGCCACTGGATTCAGCAGGAACGCTCGGACGAGGTGAACCACGCCCTGCTGACCTTCCTGCGCACCGTCGACTGAGTTCTGCTCGGCCCCATGCGGACTCGCAGGTTGGAAATCGTTCTTTTCTGTAATCGTCATCGAGCGTCACGGTTCTCCGTCGACGAAAGGATCGCCACCATGAGCGCCCCCACGATTCCCGCTCGGACCGCCCTTCCGGTTCTTGCTTCGACCCTCGCGTTCACCGTTCTCACCGCCGGATACGTCGGGGTGAATTCCGGTGTCCCGCACCCGGATACCACCCCCGCGTCGGTGCTGGCATACGACACCGCCCACCGCGGCCTGCTCGAACTGGGCGCCATGCTGCTGCTGGCCTCGGCCTCGGCACTGACCGTGGCCGCCACGCTGATCTACCGCGCCGTGTCGGCCCGGATGCCAGGTGTGCCACCGATCGCGATGGCCGGCGGCCTGCTCGCAGCCGGAGGGCTCACCGCGAGCGCCGTGTTCACGTGGGCCGGCTCACGCCTGCCCGGTACCGCCTCCCCTGACCTCGCGCGGGTCGTCGCCGATCTCGGATTCGTCTCCGGCGGCTGTGCCTACGCGGTCGGATTCGGCTTGTTCGTCCTCGGTGTCGCCGTGCCCGCTCTGCTGGGCCCGGTGCTCCCGCGCTCGCTGGCCTGGACGGGCCTGCTCATCGCCGCGGCCGCCGCGCTGTCGGCATTCGGGCTGATCGTGCCCGGCCTGCTGTTCCTGTTGCCGGTGGTCCGGTTCGGCGGGCTGCTGTGGCTGCTGGCCACCGCGATCGTCCTGTACCGCCGCTGAATACGCTCCCGCTTCGAAAGGCCACCATCATGCTCAGCACCTACTCCGATCTAGCCGGCCGCACCGCCGTCATTACCGGTGGATCCCGCGGCATCGGCGCACAGACCGCCCGCATGCTCGCCGCCCAGGGGGTGAACGTCGCCATCGTGGGCCGCGACAAAAACGCCCTGGACGCCGTCGTCGCCGAGATCGCCGCAGCAGGCGGCACCGCGGTCGCCGCGGTCGCCGATGTCACCTCCGCCGCGGCGCTCGCCGAGGTCCGCACACTGGTGCAGGACCGGATCGGCCCGGTCGACATACTCGGCGCGTTCGCCGGAGGGCAGGGAATGCCAGTGCCCTCCGCCGACTTGAGCGAGGCGCGCTGGCGTGCGGTGCTCGACTCGGATCTCACCTCGTCCTTCCTGACCGTCCGGGAATTCCTGCCAGGCATGGCCGAACGCGGCCGCGGCAGCATCATCACAATGTCCTCGTCCGCGGGGCGCCAGCCCAGTCGAGCCAATCTCGCCTACGGCGTGGCCAATGCCGGGCTCATCATGATGACCCGGCAACTGGCCACCGAATTCGGCCCACACGGTGTGCGCGTGAATGCCATCGCGCCCAGCTCAATTCGCACCGAGAAGGTAGCGGCGAATATGTCAGAGCCGGTGCAGCGACAGGTCGCCGGCCTGCACCCTATGCGGCGCCTGGGCACCACCACCGATGTCGCCGAAGCCGTGCTGTTCCTGGCCTCGGACGCCTCCTGCTATCTCACCGGTCTCACCATCGACATCGCCGGTGGTCGCATCACGAACTGAACCCCACATCCAAGCGTGTGGCCCCGGCGCCCCAGGGCAACGGTCCCGCCATACCCAAGCCCCCACCCGCGGTTGGCCTTCGGCGAATTGTCCTCCTCGGCCGGATCCTCCGCGCCGAGATGGCTGATCGCGGTGCGCACCACATCCATCGGATGGCAGTTCTCGGGCAGTTCGGCCACCAGCGACAGCAGCGACCGATCGACCCGACGAGCCGCACGTTCCCCGAAGTACCACGCAAATGCGTATTTTCGCGGAATCCGTTGTGCGAATGCGCCAATGTTGCGGACATCGGATCGCCCGGACACAAGCAGTGGGTTGCTGGAGCCCGATCGACGCCGAGTGGGAAGCGCCGACGAGGTGAGGTGTTCAGCCGGCCGTTTCGGGCCGGTCACTGAGCCCGAGGCGGAGATGTTCGCTGTGGTAGACCGCTTCGTCGAGAAGCTGGGCGACGTGGTTGTCGTAGAGGCTGTAGATGATGCTGCGTCCGGCGCGGGTGCCCACGACCAGGCCGAGGTTGCGCAGCAGGCGGAGCTGGTGGGAGACCGCGGACTGTTCCATACCGACCGCATCGGCGAGTTCGGTGACCGCCAGGGGGCCCTGGCGTAGCTGGGTGAGGATCAGCAGCCTGCTCGGTGTGGCGAGAGCTTGCAGCGTATTGGCCACGTGGGCGGCGGCATCGGGGTCCAGACGCGTCACGGGCCGGTCGCGTCCCTCGACTCCGTGTCCCATGCCGAGGCAGTTTACCCTGAAGGTGAGACATGAAGACATCTTCATACTTTCTGTTATTGTGGGCCCGGTCGGCAGTACCCGTTCCTGGAGGTGATCCGTGGCAGTCCCGATCCTTGCCCCACATCCCGCGGCCCCGGCGGCCGTGCGGGTGCCGGTGCACCGCACGAGACTGTTCGCGTTGCCGGAGATGCGTTGGGCCGCAGCGGCATTGGTCCTGTTTCTGCTGGGACTGACAGCGCAGTTGGCGGGGGCGCCGTCCTGGTCGTGGTGGGGGCTCTACCTGATCTGCTACGTCGCGGGCGGGTGGGAGCCGGGGCTGGCGGGGCTGCAGGCCCTGCGCGAGAAGACCCTGGATGTGGATCTGCTGATGGTGGTCGCCGCGATCGGCGCGGCCGGGATCGGGCAGATCGCCGACGGTGCGCTGCTGATCGTCATCTTCGCCACCTCCGGCGCCCTGGAAGCCCTGGCGACCGCGCGCACCGAGGATTCGGTGCGGGGACTGCTGGATCTGGCGCCGGAGACCGCAACCCGCGTCGGCGTCGACGGCGCGGACGAGACGGTGGCGGTGGCGGTGGCCGACCTGGAGGTGGGCGATGTGGTGCTGGTGCGCCCGGGTGAACGCATCGCCGCGGATGCCACCGTGACCGGCGGCGGTAGCGAAGTCGATCAGGCCACCATCACCGGCGAGCCGCTGCCGGTGGACAAGACCACCGGTGACGAGGTGTTCGCCGGAACCCTCAACGGCACAGGCACATTGCGCATCCGGGTGGATCGGCGCGCACAGGATTCGGTGGTCGCGCGGATCGCCACCCTGGTCGAGCAGGCCGCCGCGACCAAGGCGCGCACCCAGCTGTTCATCGAAAAAGTCGAGCAGCGGTATTCGCTCGGCATGGTGGCGGTGACGATCGCGGTATTCGTGATCCCGCTGCTGGCAGGGGATTCCGTGCAGCGGGCCCTGTTGCGGGCGATGACGTTCATGATCGTGGCCTCTCCGTGCGCGGTGGTGCTGGCGACCATGCCGCCGCTGCTGGCGGCGATCGCCAATGCCGGTCGCCACGGCGTGCTGGCCAAATCCGCGGTGGTCATGGAACAGCTCGGCAGCGTCGACCGGGTGGTGTTCGACAAGACCGGCACTCTCACCCGAGGAACCCCGGAACTGGCCGAAATCCACAGTGTGGAACCGGCTTTCACCGATGACGAGATTCTGCGCCTGGCCGCCGCCGTCGAGCATCCCAGCGAACACCCGCTCGCGGCCGCCGTCGTCCGTGCCGCCCGCACCCGCGGACTCGACCTGCCCGTAGTGGACGAATTCACCGCCCACCCCGGTGAGGGCGTTTCGGCGCGGGTGAGCGGACGATGCATCGGCGTCGGATCGATCGCCTCGCTCACCCACGGGCGGGACGATCTTGCCACGACGGTGTCCGATATCCAGGCCCGCGGCTACACGGCAGTGGTGGTGACCTCCGATACCCGCCCGATCGGCGTACTCGCCCTCAGTGATCGGCTACGCGCCGAGGCCGAGGTCGCGGCGGATGCGGCCGCGCGGGTGACCGGGGGTGCCCCGGTGCTGTTGACCGGGGACAATGCCGCCACCGCTGCGCGCCTCGCCGAGCAGGTCGGCATCACCGACGTTCGCGCGGACCTGCTGCCCGAAGGCAAGGTCGAGGCGATTCGCGCACTGCAGGCCGACGGGGCGAAGGTCGCCATGGTCGGCGACGGAATCAACGACGCGCCCGCGCTCGCCGCGGCGCACTCCGGCATCGCCATGGGTGGTGCGGGATCGGATCTGACCTTGCAGACCGCGGACGCCGTCGTGGTCCGCGACGACCTCACCACCGTCCCCGCCGTCATCGCCCTGTCTCGGCGAGCGCGTCGCGTCGTGGTCGCGAACCTGTTCATCGCGGCCACCTTCATCAGCATCCTGGTGCTGTGGGACCTCCTCGGCACGCTGCCCCTGCCACTCGGTGTGGCGGGACACGAAGGCTCCACTGTCATCGTCGGTCTCAACGGTCTGCGGCTGCTGCGGGACGCCGCCTGGAAGCGGGCGGTCCGGACCGGCCGACCGTGACGGCAGGCACGATGACCGGGCTCCGGCGCCAGTCGGTGCGGTGTTGCGCTCGATCGCGCAGCCACCGGTCTCGTGAGTGGTTCAGCGCAACAGGGGGAGTAGCTGCTCACCCTGACGCTGGAGCTCGCGCGAATACGGGGTGTCGGACAGGATGAAGTGGGTGATGCCCAGATCCTGGTATCGGCGAAGGGATTTGGCGACGTCGTCGGGGGAGCCGACCAGCCAGGTGGTTCCCGCGCCACCGCCGCCGACCCGGCCGGGTGCGGTGTAGAGATTGTCGTCGAGCACCTCGCCGCGGGTCGCGAGGTCGTAGAGGCGCTGTTGGCCGACGGCGGTCTTGCGTTGCGAATCCAACTCCGCAGCAGAGCGTTTCGTCATGTCCGCCACCCGGGCGCGGGCATCGGCCCAGGCGTGCTCGGTGGTGTCGCGCACGACCGTGGTCACGCGCAGGCCGAATTGCAGTGGTGGGAGTTCGCGGCCTCGACGGTCGCTCAACTGCTGGAGGCGTTCGATGCGGTCGCGGATGTCGGCGAGGGGTTCACCCCAGAACAACTGCACGTCCGCGACGCTCGCGGCGACTCGTTCGGCGGCGGGTGACGCGCCGCCGAAATAGAGAGTGGGGTGCGGTCGACCTTCGCGCGTGGGAACTCGGGGCAGCACGGTGGAATCCTCGACGCGGTAATGCTTTCCGTGATGGGTGACGTTCTGCTCGGTCCACAATCGGCGGACCAGCCCGATGAACTCCTCGGTGCGGGCGTAGCGGTCGGCCTGCTCCGGTTCGGTCTCGCCGTAGGCGGCCGCGTCGTCGGATCCGGAGACGATGTTGATCCGGACCCGGCCGCCGGAGAGCTGATCGAGAGTCGCTGTGGCAGAGGCGAAATGCGCGGGCCGCCAGTAACCCGGCCGGGCCGCGACGAGCGGTTCGAACGTCCGGGTGCGCGCGGCAAGGGCGGTCGCGACGGTGAGTGTGTCCGGCCGCCCCCAGCCGGTGCCGACCAACGCGCCCTGCCAGCCGTATTGTTCCAGCGCCTGCGCCTGGGCGGCGAGGGTGTCGAGGCTGTTGTGGTCGGCGGTGACGGGTTCCCCACGGTGGCCCGGCGCCGACTGATTGGGGATGTACCAGAGGAATTCGGCGCTCATCGGGCAGTCCTGTTCGGTGGTCGTACTCTGCGGCGGGTCACGCCGCAGACCACGATCGGTGCGGATCTGTTCGGCGAGGCGAACACCGAAAGTATGACCCGCACGCTGGCTGCCGATCCGGATCCGTTCCGCGCACCCACCATCCGAAATATGCTGTGAACTGCTCGGATCGGACTGCGACAGAGATAAATTCCGGTCGATTCGAGAGTCTCGGCGGAATCAGGCCCAACCTTCGAGCGCGGCCAGGAAGCCCTCGAAGTCGTCGGTGTGGATGCTGTGCCCGGTGCCGGGCACGGTGCGGGTATCGAAACCCGCCGCGCGATACCGCTCGGCGATCGGGGGTGGAATCAGTGCACTCGGATCGGCCAGCAGAATGAGCGAGGGAACCACGGGAAACGTTGGCAGGTAAGCAGTTTCGAGATACCGCATGCGCGTGGTGTCCGGATCCCACGCGGCGAGTGCGTCGAGTTCGGCCTGCACGTTCGACTCGCTCCAGTGCGGGGACAGGGCCCGGAGCTGATCGGCATCCCAGTCCTTCATCGCCCTGATCGCCGGTTGGGCGGCCCCGAATCCGGCATCGGCCGGGTACCAGGCGGGGTCCTCGTAGATCGCCCGGCGGGGCCGCAGATATTCGACGATCATGGCCAGCAGGACACCGCCCAGCGAGTGTCCGATCGCGAGCTCGACGTTTTCCGGAGCGGCTTCGAGCAGGTCGTCGGCCCACTGCTCACGGCTGTACCCGTCCCGCGGACTGAGTCCGTGCCCGGCGAGATCGGGTGCGAGAACGCGATATCCGCGCTCGGCCAGCGCGGGGCCGACCTGCCACCAGGACCCGGAGCTTCCCGACAAGCCGTGGATCAGCAGCGCGACTCGATCTCCGTCGCCCCATTCCCGTACGTGCAACCGTGTCATCTCGAACTCCAGTCGGTCATACATTTCGATGTGCATCGAAATCATGTGTCAGATTTCGATGAGTGTCAAAGTGTCGAAATATCGTTAGGCTGGTCGGGTGCGCGCGCTGAACCATCCGACGATCGAGTCGACCGACCTGCCGACCGTGCTGGACGCGCTGGCCGATCCGATCCGGCTGCGCGTGGTGCAGCAACTCGCCGAGGCGGGCGGGGTGATCTGCGGTGGGTTCGACGTGCCGGTGAGCATGTCCACGCTGTCGCACCATCTGAAGGTGCTGCGCGAGGCGGGACTCGTGCGGGTCAGTCCGGAAGGCAGTCGCCGCCGCCATGAACTCCGTGACCAGGAGTTGGAGGGCCGGTATCCCGGCGTCTTGAGCAGCATCATCGCCGCGAGTCGCAGCGCATAGGAGTACGGACCGGGCCGAAGCTCTCTCGCGCCACAGCTGACGCGTTGGTTGTGGGTGACTACCGGGAGCTGGTGATCACACAGAATCGCTGTGATCGTAAGGATTTCCTGGATGCGGGTCGGCGTCGATCATGAATCTCGGTTGTCCCGCAGTCGAAGTGCGGGCCGAGTACGACGCCGAGAGACGGTCTCGCGGTGCGTCACGGTCGAACCGGCGTCGAGGGCGCCCGACCGAGCGGTTCGGCCCGTCGTGGGCCTCATTCGGTGACTGCTCACCCCGTCGGGCCCGGAGAGGTCCCGGCTGCGGCGGATCTCGGCCCGGCTGGGCGAAATATGTTCGAGGAGTTGCCATGACCAGCACCGACGTCAGTGCGCCGCCCGTGCCGCGGCCGGGGTCGCCCGAGCGGGTGGAATTTCTCGCCGAGGTGGCGGCCGATGCGAAGCGGCGGCGGGCGGAAGGCGGAAGCGAGCCGCCGAACCGGGCGTTGGCGCCGCATCCCGACGGCGGGTACCGGCTGGACGGGGCCGGCCGAGCCATATCGAAGGAGTGAACGAGATGAGCGACCCGGAGCAGATCCACACCGACGTCCTGGTGATCGGCGGGGGACCGGCGGCGTGCTGGGCGGCGTTGTCGGCCCGCGAGAGCGGCGCGGAAGTCGTGCTGGTGGACAAGGGCTACTGCGGAACCAGTGGCGCGACCGCACCGGCCGGTACCGGCGTGTGGTATGTCGCACCGGATCCGGCGGCGCGTGCGGCGGCGAAGGCGAGCCGCGAGGAGCTGGGCGGATATCTGGCCGAACACCACTGGATGGATCGGGTGCTCGACCAGACCTACGAGAACATGGATCGGCTGGCGCGTGAGGGGCGCTATCCGTTCCCGGTGGATCCGGCGACCGGACGGGAGATCCGCACCGGGCTGCAAGGTCCGGAGTATATGCGGCGCATGCGAATCTGGGTGCGGCGGAGAGGGGTTCGGATCATCGATCACGCCCCGGCATTGGAATTGCTCGTCGACGATGCCGGTGTGGTGCGCGGTGCGGCCGGATATCTGCTGCGGGCGGATCGGGACTATCGGATCCACGCCGGCGCGGTCGTTCTCGCGACCGGTGGATGCGCCTTCCTGTCCCGGGCGTTGGGCACCAACGTGGACACCGGCGACGGTGCGCTGATGGCGGCCGAGGTCGGGGCGCGTTTCTCGGGGATGGAGTTCTCCAACGCGTACGGAATCGCGGTGAAGGGGTCCACGATCACCAAGACCGCTTACTACGGGTACGCCACATTCTTCCACGAGGACGGGCGAGTCCTCGAGGGTGCGGGATCGGCTCGCGGTCGGTCGGTGATCGCGCAAACTCTGTTGCACGAAAGGGTTTTCGCGCAACTCGATCGCGCCGACGAGACAGTGCGTGCCCGGATGCGCCTGGGGCAGCCCAATTTCTTCCTCCAGTTCGACCGCCGCGGCATCGATCCGTTCACCCAGCGGTTCGAGGTGGACCTGCTCGCGGAGGGAACCGTTCGCGGCACCGGCGGTGTCGATGTGATCGACGACGCCTGCGCCACAACCGTTCCCGGCCTGTATGCCGCCGGTGATGCGGCCACCCGGGAGCGGATCTGCGGTGGTTTCACCGGCGGCGGTAGTCACAATGCGGCGTGGGCGATGTCCTCGGGCACCTGGGCGGGTCGCGGAGCGGCCGGACACGCGTTGCGCAGCCGTTCGCTCGTGCCCGGCAATCTGCGCGGTGCGGGACGAACAGGGTTGCGGCCCAGCGGATCCGGCGATGTCGGCGCCGCGGATATCCTGGCGGCGGCCCAGGCCGAACTGCTGCCGCTGGAGAAGAACTATCTGCGGGAGGGGGCACAGATCGAGCGCGCGGCAGATGCGCTGGACGAGGTGTGGCGGCATGCCGCCGAGGCGCTGGGCGGCACGGAAGGATCCGAGCGGGTGCGTGCCCGTCGCGCGGCCGCGATCACCGCGGTGGGACGACTGATGTACCGATCGGCTCTGGCGCGCACCGAATCTCGCGGGATGAGCAAACGCTCGGATTTCCCGGATCAGGATCCGACGCAACACCATCACATCGTCAGCGGCGGACTCGACACGGTGTGGACCGGAATCGATCGGCCGCATCCCGCTGACGCGGCGGTGGCGTGATGATCGAACTCGTCCGGGCCGACGCCTGCATCTCCTGCGATGTCTGCATCCAGGTCTGCCCCACCGATGTCTTCGATCCGGGCCTCGGCGGAATCCCGGTCATCACAAGGCAATCCGACTGCCAGACCTGCTTCATGTGCGAGGCGTACTGTCCCGCGGACGCGCTGTACGTGGATCCCGAATCGACTCCGCTGCCGCCCGATCGGGCGATCCCGGCCGAGCACCTCGGGCACTACCGTCGCGAGATCGGCTGGGGTCGTGGGCGACGCCCCGGCAGCCTGACCGCGATCGGACCGGCACTGCCCGCGAGCCCGCCGCCACGGCTGAACCGATGACGGCCCAGTTGCCGGATCTCGGTGTGCGAGGATCGGAGGGAACGTGAAATGACTTATCGCGCAGATATTTTCCGGTCGGACACCCTGATCTCGGCCGAGGAGTTGCACAGCCGGATGGAGCTCGGGCAGCCGCTGACGATCCTGGACGTCCGGTGGCGGCCCGATCGGCCGGACGGGCGTGCGGACCATGCGCTCGGTCATATCGAAGGCGCGGTGTACGTCGATCTGGAGAACGAACTGGCCGATCGTTCGGTGCACGGGCAAGGGCCGTATCCGCTGCCGTCCGGGGGCTCGGTACAGGCGGCCGCGCGAGGCTGGGGCGTACGCAACGGTGTGCCGATCATCGTGTACGACAACTGGAATCGTGCCGGATCGGCACGGGCATGGTGGATTCTGCGTGCGGCGGGCGCGAGCGAGGTGCGCATCCTGGACGGCGGCCTGGCGGCCTGGACCGCCGCGGGGCACGGGATGGTCGCCGGTCCCGAACATCCGGATCGGGGCGATATCGACCTGACTCACGACGACCTCCACCGGGGCGAGCTGCCCACCCTCACCGAGATCGCCGCCGTCCCAGCCGCCGGTGTCGTGATCGACGCCCGTGGCAGGTACGACCGCCCCTTCGAACCGATCCGGCACCCGATCCCGGGAGCCCAGCACATCCCGGGCCGCGCGCTGCTTGATGCGCACGGATTCCTGCGTCCGGTGAGCGAACTCGAAGAACTCTTCGCCAGAGCCGATGTCTACCAGGCTCCTGTCGTCGGAGTCTGCTGCGGATCGGGTGTGATGGCGGCCGTCGGCATCGCGGCGTTGACCGTGCTGGGCGTCAACGCGGCCCTGATCCCCGGCTCCTGGTCACCTGCCACGGCAGCAGCCGATCGAATCGCCGCTCCCACACCCTGATTCGGACGGTTGTTGCGAGGGGGGCTATTCCGGTCGGTTGTCGTATACCGCACGGGCCGCCTCGACGCGCGAGGCGTTTGCCAGTGACCAGTCGGCGATCGCGGTGGTGAGTGCGCCCGCTTCGACGCCGAGTTCGGTGAGGGCTAGGTCGTGTCTCCCAATTGGATTTGTTGATCAGCTCCGCTGCGCGGGGCTGATCGGGCATCCTGGTCGTCGTGGTGATGGTGGCTGGTGATCGGTATCGGGTGTTGACGGATAGGCAGTGGGAGCTGTTGGAGCTGTTGTTGCCGAAATCCGAAGGGCGCGTGGGTCGTAACTTCGCCAAGAACCGCCGGGTCGTGGAGGGGATGCTGTATCGGCTGCGCACGAGTGTGCCGTGGCGGGATCTGCCGGAGGTGTTCGGGCCGTGGCAGACAGTGTGGAAACGGCACCGGCGTTATGCCGCCGACGGCACCTGGGACCGCGTGCTGACTGCGTTGCTAGCGCTGGCTGATACTACCGGTGACCTGGACTGGGTGGTGTCGATCGACTCGACGATCGTGCGCGCACACCAGCACGCCGCCGGTGCCCGAGCCGAGGCACGGGAGTGTGATTTATGAACCCGCCGATCACGGGCTGGGCCGCTCGCGGGGCGGGCTGACCACCAAGGCCCACGTGGCCACCGACGGCAACGGCCGAGGTCTGGCGGTGCTGATCACGCCTGGCCAAGCCGCGGACTCGCCGATGCTGCCCACGGTGCTCGAGCAGGTGGTGGTACCCCGCCTCGACGGCGGCCCACCCCGGTGCAACCCTGACACGGTCATCGCTGACAAGGCGTACTCGGCAGCATCGAACCGGACTTTGCTGCGCCGCAAGCATATTCGGGTAGTGATCCCCGAGCGTGCTGATCAGATCGCCAACCGCAAACGCCGAGGACGTGCCGGTGGGCGGCCACCGGGTTTCGACACCGTTGTCTACAAACGCCGCAACGTCGTCGAGCGCGCGTTCAACAAGGTCAAACACTGGCGCGCGGTCGCGACTCGCTACGACAAACTCGCGATCACCTACCGCGGCGGATTCGCGCTGGCCCTCATCGTCGGATGGCTCAAATTATTGGGAGACACGACCTAGTCGACGCGCGGTGGAATGGTCGGGTAGACGGTCCGGCTGATCAGTCCGTCGCGTTCGAGATTCCGCAGTGCCTGGGTGAGGGACTTCTGCGTGATGCCCTCGATGCGGCGCCGCAATTCGGTGAAGCGCAGCGGACGTTCCGCATGCCGGAGCAACGAGAGGATGTAGAGCGAGCATTTGCTGGCCAGGGCATCCACCACCGTGCGTGACGGGAAGTCCTCCAGATCGTGATGCAGGCACGCGTGCCTCGTACAAGATCCAGCACACGACCGGTATCACTCGGATCACTCCCGACGAGCATCGCGCGGAAATGATCCGTGCGGGCGTCCCGGGGGCCGTGGCGACCCCGAACGCCCAGGTCTTCGGTCTGATCGCGACCGGTGATGCGGCGTGGCTGTCCGAGGACGTGGCATCACTCACCGGGACCCCGTCGTCCCGCAGCCTGCGAACCTTCCGCACCGACCACGTCGCGGCTTTCGGGTAGCGCTGTCCGGTGAACAGCCTGCTACCGCGATGACACCTATTGACTGCGCCTATGGCTCGCGCGGGCCGATGTTCACCGGCGCAGGGCGATGGCTCCGCAGGTGGGCGCGGGCCAGTCCAGGGCGGCGGATCGCGCGATGTAGTCGTCCAGTCCCGCCGCGATGTCCTCGGGAATCGCGACGGCCCGGCGTGCGGTGAGGTCGACGTGCAGCAGCATGATCTCGAGGGTGTTCGACAGACGCTCCCGGCCGCGGTCGAGCAGGAATGTCATCAGGTGCACGGCCTTGTCCGTGCGCCCGAGGATGCGCGTGTGCACCGAGAACTTGTCGCCTTCGCGCAGTTCACTGAGGTAGACCAGGTGATGTTCGGCGGTGAACATGGTCATCTGCCGTTGTGATCGGTAGGACGTGTCGACTCCGACCCGTTTCATCACCGCGTCCGCTCCGACCGACCCCTGGTACAGGTAGTGCACGACGTTCATGTGACCGTTCATGTCGATCAGGTCCGAGGTCACGGTCGCCTCGGTCGGATCCGGTATCGACAGGACCTGTTCGAAGGTCGGGAACACAGTTGCCATGACTCCATGTTCGCCGAGGGGTGTCGACCGGGCCGACACCGGGGGACGCTGATCAGCTGATGACCTTGTCCACCAACAAGAACAGGATGAACAACCCGCCGACGACCACGAGCCCGTAGTGCCCTGCGCTTTTCCCGTAGTCGAACACCGAGGCGCAGACGATGATCGCCATCACGAGAAAGAGAAACCGCTGCTTCACCGTCGACTCCCTAGAACTCTTCCTCAGCCTAGGAAGCTCGGCTTCGATTGTGCCACAGGGGAATAAGCCAGTGGCGGCGTAGGGGCGACGGCAGGACAGCGGCAGTTCCGAGCGGATCGACTTCTCGTGCAGCCGATTACACGTCCTCGCGCGCGGTCGAGTCCGCACGCACCTTACGGATGCGGCTGGTCAGAGCGGTAACGGCGTCGCCCGCAACATTTTCGGGTCGGAGTTCGGCGAGCGGGCCACCTTCGTCGTCGACGAGTGCCGAGCGGGGTTCGTCGTCGGTGAAGGCGTGCCGTTCTCCCCACTGCCGCAATGCCACGACGACGGTGAACAGATCCTGTCCGGCCTCGGTGAGTGCGTACGTGTGCCGCTTGCCGCCGGAAGTTGCGCTCGTGGTGAGGATTCCGTGTTCGACGAGCCGCCGCAGCCGGTCGGTGAGGATGTTCCGGGCGATGCCCAGGCGCTGGTGGAATTCGGTGAAGGCCGCGGCCCCGTCCATGGCCTCGCGCACGATCATCAGACTCCACCGGTCGCCCACCAGGTCCACGGTGCGCGCGACAGGGCAGGTGGGATCGGTCCATTCGCGGTCCGAGCCGAGCGCTGCGGTCATGACCCTCTCCCGATCGGTTGCAATTCGAAACCATTATGCCCTACCGTCGAAGAGTTGCATTTTGCTACTGATTGGGAGGTGCGGCGGCGGTGGGAATCACGAGACCGCAGCGATTCGTCCTGGCGCTGGTGTGCGCGGTGGCCGTGTCGACGATCTATGCGATTCAGCCGGTGCTCGAGGTGGCGAGCACCGGTCTGGGATTGGCGCGAGGGTCGTCGGGCTGGCTGATCGCCGCCGGTCAGCTCGGGTATTTCACCGGTCTGGCGGTCTTGGTTCCGCTCGGTGACGTAGCGGATCGTCGACGATTGATCACGGTGCATCTGGCGCTCACGGCCGTCGGGGCATCGGTGGTTTCGGTCGCGCCGAACGGTGCGGTCGCGCTGACGGGATTGGTGATCGCCGGGCTTTTCGCGGTCGTGGTGCAGGTGACGGTCGCCTACGTCGCCGCGATCGCCGGGCCCGGTGAGCGGGGCAGGGCCATCGGTGCGGTCACCTCGGGGGTGGTGATCGGCATTCTCGGTGCGCGCGTGCTGGCGGGATTCCTGGGCGAGGTGCTCGGGTGGCGGGTCGTGTATGCGCTGCTGGCGGTGCTCTGTGTGGCGCTGGCCGTGATCGTGCGCGTGATGTTCGGTTCGGACCGGCGAGACCGCGGGCCGCGTTATGTCCACGCGATGGCATCGATGGGTCCTCTGGTGCGCACCGATCGCCTGTTGCTGAGCCGAGGGCTGATCGCCTTGCTGCTGTTCGCGTCCTTCGGGACGCTCTGGAGCGGGCTCGCCCTCCCGCTCGGTGCGGCGCCCTGGCACCTCGGCACCGCGCGCATCGGCTTGTTCGGGCTCGCCGGGCTCGCCGGAGCCCTCGGGGCCGCCCGTGCGGGGCGATGGGCCGATTCCGGTCGGGCGCAGGCGATCACCGGTTCGGCGCTGGTGGGGCTCACCCTCTCCTGGGCGCTCATCGCGCGGGCCGAGGTGAACTTGTGGCTACTCGTCGTCGGTATCGTCCTGCTCGATTTCGCCGTTCAGGCCGTACATGTCAGCAGTCAGCACCTGTTGACCGGTGCGCACCCGACTCGCGCCGGGAGCGTCATCGGCGCCTACATGACCTTCTATTCCCTCGGGTCCGCGCTCGGCGCGATCACCACGACCCAGGCATACGGAATCTGGGGCTGGGTGGGCTGTTGTTGGTGCGGTGCAGCCTATTCCGTGTCCGCGCTGATTCTGTGGGGGCTGGTTCAGGTCGTCGGCAGGTTTCGCCGTGGTGCTGCGAGTCCACCCTGTCGACAGCCGGGTTGTGCGGACACGATGGTTCTGGAAGCCTGAGCCGATCGGGCGAAATCGCCTGGGCGCGTTGTGGTTCAGGCCGGTTTGGGCAGGCCCATCGGATTGTCTTCGGCGAAGGCGTTGCTGTTGGCGATGGTGCGGGTGAGGGGGTGGATCAGTTCTGCGAGACGTTCGGTTCCGGTGGGGCCCAAGACGTTCCACGGCTGCTGGGAGGCTTGATCGGTGCGGTCCTCGACCCAGGCGCGCAGGGCGTGGCCGTCGGGGGTGAGCGTGTCGGAGTCGTCGAGCAGGCCGCGGTCGCGCAGACGGGTGGTGGCCGAATCCCATTCGGCTTCGGTCCAGCTGCGTGAGGTGCGGACACGTTCGGCGGTGACCTTGCCGTCGGCGGCGAAGATGACCAGGGCCTCGCACGGATCCAGACCACCTGAGAGCAGTGCGGCGACGTGGGCGTCGCCGCGCGATTCGCGCAGAATCGTCTGGGCGTGCCACAGGATCAGGTGCGGCTCGCTCGGCCAGTCCAGTGCGGCGTTCGCGGCGCCGAGCGGGCGGCCCGCGATCGGCGCGGCGAGTGCGGCCGTGCGAGCCAGCTCCGCGGCCTCGGCCAGGCCGAGTGAACGGATCTCGTCGCCGAGGAGGCGATGCAGGATCTGCGAGACGCTCTCCCGACGTGCCCGCAGATAGTCCGCGGGGGAGGCGGCCTCCCAGGCGGCGGGGACGGCATGCGCGACCTTGCGCGGATGGAAGTTGTAGAACGTCGCGACGACCACCTCGGCCGGCACCGGCCCCAGCGGTGCGGCCCGCAGCGCGAAGTAGCCCATCCAGAAACCCTTGGCACCCAGCGCCTCGCATACATGCTGGGATTCCGGCGCGAAGTAGGTGACCGCGTGGTAGGGCTCCATCAGTTCCCACATCCGCCGCGAGGTTTCGCTCATCAATCCACCATAACGACCGTCGGGTTCGCGAGGGCGTCGCGGATCATGCCCGGCCCGCGGAGCTCTCGCGGTATCGCCGGAACGGCGCGAGCGCCTCGCCGCCGAGATGCGGGCCCGAGACGGCCACGTCCGCGTCACTGGAGCCGACCACCTCGGCGCAGCGCAGCCCGAAGCGCGGGTATCCGCCGATGACGGCGGCGAACTCCGGTTCGGCCGCCCCGAATACGATCCTGCCGATCCCGGCCCAGACCGCCGCCGCACTGCACATCGGGCACGGTTCACCGCTGGCGTAGATCGTCGCGCCGACCATCCCGCCGGTCCGTCCGGCTACGGTCGCGGCATCGATCGCCACGAGTTCGGCGTGCGCGGTGACGACCCCGCTTTCGGCAACCTCGTTACGCCCCTGGCTGATCACCATCCCCTCGCAGGACACGATCACCGCACCGAATGGACGATTACCTCGATCGGAAGCCTCGTCGGCAAGCGAAATCGCCTGTCGCAGAAGCATTTCCTCACGTTCGTTCATCATGCCTCCATTTCCGATGGTCATGCGGCACGTCGGCCGTCGTGCTCCTGGCGACATCCCGTCCAGGTCGTGCATCCGGACCGAACCTACTACGCATCGGACCGCGTGTGCGGCCCGGAAATCTCCGCGCGGCAACCGAGCAGCATCGCCGCGCTCGGGACGGCGGGCCCGGTGTATTCCACCGTGTGGGATCCAGCCGCGAGGAATCGGGATCGAGTAGGTATTGTGGAGCGGGTTCGAAAAACCAAACGGTCCGCTCATGAACCGAGAGTGCGATGGACTCCTGTCTGGACAGTCCTATGGAGTCGGGTGTAGCGTCCATCGCTATACCTGCCGGAGCCGCACTCCGTGGAGTGCAGCAGAGCCGGTCACCTGCCAGAGAACGATGTGTGCCATGAGAGTTCCGGGAGCCCGGTGATGCCGCGGGCGACCACCGCGACGATCGATCACACAGACGTCGCGACCACACCGGCACCGACACGCGCGCAGGACGAGTCCGACGGCGAACCACTCGAATCACTTCCCGGGTCGAGCATCAGCTGCATGATCCGGCGGGACGATCTGACCGTCGCCGAATCCCACCTGATCATGCAGCGACATCGGGCCTGCGCGGGTACCGAATGTTCGGCACGGCGGTCAGCGTTGCAGATTCTGGTCGATTCGGGCCGGTACGTGCTGAGCACCTCACGGCGGCACGTGCACATCGTCTTCGGTTCGGTGGGAATCCATCTGGACTATCAATGCCCGCAGGCGGTGGCCGAGGAGTTCGCCGAGCGCATGCGCGACCATCCGGACGCGTCGGTCACCATCGATCACGAACTGAACCCCGACCTACCGCCGCTGCCGTGCGGCGGGCTGTGGCCGGGGACGGGCGTCGACGGTGAACGCACTCGAACCGATCTGCCTGTGCAGTCGGCGGATCTCATCTGAGTGCACTTCGGCAGGAACCGGGCGGCGGTGGATTCGGTCCTGGCCGTGACCCGCGATCGGGTGGTCGCCTTCGGATCGGACCAGTTTCACTCTCGTGATTCGGGTGGTCCCGGTAGTTGCGCGCTGATTTTGTCGAGGTGGCTTTGCAGGCCGATTCGTTCGGCGTCGTCGAGTGGCGCGAAGATCGCCTCGTCCACTTCGGTCATTGCGGCGTCGAGCCCGGTGACGAGTTCGATACCCGCTGACGTGGCGTAGACGCACTTGCTGCGTTCGTTGCCGTCCTCGATGCGGCGCTCGACGAGTCCGCGGCGTTCGAGCCCTCTGAGCAGGAGGGAGACGTTCGCCGGTGTCGTGTGGCTCATCCGGGCGATCTCGCGCTGGATCGCGCCCGGTCGCCGCTGTAGATATCCGAGCACCATGGCCTGCTCGAAGGTGAGGTCACGGGTGCGGATCCACGCCTCGGCGGCCTTGCGTTGTGCCGACAGGATCGAGCGGAAGAGTTCGAGGCTGCGTTCGGTCGTGGGCACCGGATCTGTTCCGGCCGAACCGGCAACAGTTGAGTACTTAATGGTCTGAGGCTTAACTGTTTGTCGATGTGCGGTCCCGGGGCGTCGGCTGTCACTCTCCGGGGCCGCTCGGTCGAGGTGTGTGGTCCGGCCTGCCTCGAAGTTCTGCGCCAAGGGGAGGAAGAGTTCGTCGACGATGGCGCGGATGCGTTCGGGCCGAAGCGGTTCGAGTTCCATGAGCATGTCGTGTCGAACCAGGTCGAAGGGCATCGCGAGAACCGCGGCGGGGATGTGGTCCAGATCGATCTCGCCGCGGTCGTGGGCGCGGCGGTAGATGGTCCGGACGGGCGGGAGTGATCGGCCGGCCAACATCTCGTCGCGGACCTGCGCGGGAGTCCGGCCGGTATCGGCCAGCAGGCCGGAGAATGCGGCGGCCGCGGCAATCGCGAAAAACCCTGCGAGAGCCTCGCTTACGGCCGTGAGCTCGGCGAGCAGATCACCGCGCAGGCTGCCGGTGTCGGGGGTCCGGATCGGGTTCGCGTCGCGGTGGTGGTCGATCGCGGCGACCACGAGCTGGTCCTTGTTGGCCCAGCGCCGGTAGAGCACGGCCTCGCTGGTCTGCGCGCGAAGGGCGATCGATTCCATCGTCAGACAGGCGTATCCGACCTCGACCAGCTCGGCCCATCCGGCCTCGAGCAGTGCGGATTCGAGCTGTGCGCCGTATCGGCGACGACGGACCGGTTCGGACGCCTCTGTGGCCATCATCCCACAGTAGAAAGTATTGCATTTCCAGACAAGAGCCCTACCCTGAAAGAGAAGTATTTCCTTTCTTACTGGGAGATGGGCGATGACCGAGTCAACGAAGCGATCGCCGAATATGCCGACGGTCCTGATCGTCGGGGCGGGGCCGACCGGGCTGACGCTGGCCTGCGAGCTGGCTCGTCGCGGTATCTCCCTGCGCCTGATCGAGGCCGAGCCGGGTCCGCGGCCGGGTTCGCGTGGCAAGGGGATCCAGCCGCGCAGCCTCGAGGTGTTCGACGATCTCGGAATCGTCGATCGGGTACTGGCCAACGGCCGGATGGCGATGCCGATTCGTTCGACCGCACCCGACGGCCGGGTGACGCTCAGCAATGCCACGACGTTCGAGAGTCGACCCGACATCCCGTATCCCGCGAGTCTGATCACGCCCGAATGGCGGATCGAGGAAGCCTTGCGACTGCGCTTGGCCGAACTCGGCGGCGAGGTCGAATTCGGCACGACGCTGGAGGGTTTCGAACAATCGGACGAGGCCGTATCGGCGGTGATCAGACAAGACGGAAAGCTCGAGACGATCACCGCGCACTGGCTGATCGGCTGTGATGGTGGCCACAGCATCGTGCGCAAACAGGCGGGTATCGCCTTCGCCGGGCAGACCCGCGAAGAGGTGCGGATGATCGTCGCCGATCTCGCCGTCGAGGGCCTGGATCGCGACGCCTGGCACATGTGGCGGCATGAGGAGGGGCTGGTCAGTCTCTGCCCGCTGCCTTCGACCGACGTCTTCCAGTATCAGGCGATGATCGAGCCCGGCCAGGATGCCGAACTCGACCTGGCGAACATGCAGGCGATCCTGAACCGGCGCAGCGGCCGCGCCGGTGTTCGTCTGCACGAGCCGACCTGGAAATCATTGTGGCGAGCCAATATTCGACTCGTCGACCGATACCGTCGGGGCCGGGTGTTCCTCGCGGGCGATGCGGCGCACATCCATTCGCCCGCCGGCGGTCAGGGAATGAACACCGGTATCCAGGACGCGCACAACCTCGGCTGGAAACTCGCGTCCGTCGTACGAGGCGGATCGGCGGCACTGCTGGACTCTTACGAGGCCGAGCGGCGACCGGTGGCAGCCGGTGTCCTGGCCCTGTCCAATGCGCGGCTCGAGCAGACGATCGCGCAGAAGGGCCTGGTCACCCGCGGCGATGCGAACACTATGCAGCTGACCATCAGCTATCGCGACTCCGCTCTGGCGCGCGACGACCGCGACGAGCGCGCCCCGCTCCGCGCCGGTGACCGCGCCCCCGATGCGACCGGGCTGCACACGGTGGACGGTGCTCACCGGCTGTTCGACCTGACGCGCGGCGGGCGCTTCACGTTGCTGAGCTTCGGGGACAGGTCCGAGGTCGAGACGCGGTTCGATCTCAGGACTTTCCACGTCGTCGAAGAACCGACCGGCCCCGGCGAGATCACCGATACCGAAGGTCACCTCGCGGCTGCCTACGGCGCGGGTGACCACACCTTCGTGCTGATCCGTCCCGATGGCTATATCGCGCTGATATCCGATTCCGGTGACGCACAAGCGGTCTCGGACTACCTTGCCGCGATCGACGGACGTGCGGAGACGTACAGCTCGACTTCGGGAACCGCCTCCGGTGTGGCAGGGGTGTAGGAGACGACCTCGAACTCCTCGATCGTGAAGCCCGCCTGTTCCACGACCGAGCGCAGTTCCGCACGCGGATAACCGCTGACGCGGATGTCGGTGGTGAGGAATTCGATCGGGGTGTCATCCAGATCGGCCTCGACCATGCTGAGCAGAACATAGCCGCCCGGTTCGACGGCATCGTGCAGAATCGACAGTGCCAGTGGGATTTCCGAGCGGGGAAGCATCAGCAGCGAGAAGAAGGCGACGGCGGCGTCGAAGCCGGTTTCGATGAGATCCACGATATCGCAGCAGCGGATGCTCGCCTCGGGAACCGCCACGGTGGCGGCCGCGACCATCGCAGGCGAGATATCGATACCGACCACCTCGAGTCCGGCATCGGCCAGTTGCCGCGCGGTCGGCACCCCGGTGCCACAGCCGACATCCAGCACTCGCGCCCCGGGACGGAGCCGCTCGATCAGCCCGGCCACCGCACGATCCTGCTCTGGCCGGTGCGCGAAGGCCGAATCATACTGCTGCACAAGCTGATCGAATGCGGCAGCCTGCTCGGCCCGGCGCCGCAACCGATGCTCCAAGGCCGCGATGTCCTGCGGTGAATCCGGCTGTTCCATGGTTCGCACCCCAACCCCTCGCCTGTGCCGACATCGAGACGATACCCGCTACGGGAGTTGCTGAGAGAGCGTTGATGCCGGGTGCGGTTCGGTGAATTACCTGGCAACCCTGGAGCGATCGCGTGGCGATGTCCGGCCCCGACCGGATTCCGGCGACGCGCCGAGTGCGTTCCGCACACAACGGCGGATGACCGGGGTACTTCCGGGCTGATCCGGGACGGTGCGTCCGACCGGCACGCCCGAGCATGCTACGACGGAATGCGAAACGATGCGGCACAGGCGGCGTCGGGTGCCCGGCCGAACCTCGGCGGGTGTGCGCCGCGATCATGTATTTCGGTGACGTGGATTTCGGAGGTCGGATGATGGCATCGACACGGCGGATCGGTTCGCCGGACGCGAAGAACCGGACGGTGCTGCTGGACGCGGCGGAGCAGCTCATGCTCGAGGAGGGCTATGCCGCGGTCAGCTCGCGCAATGTCGCCCGTAAGGCGGGATTGAAGTATCAGCTGGTCTACTACTACTTCCGGACCATGGATGATCTGTTCCTCGCGGTGTTCCAGCGGCGCGCCGAGGAGGGCCTGAAACGTCAGGCGACCATTCTGGCGGCGGAGAATCCGTTGCGTGCGCTGTGGTCTTTCGACCTGGAGGCGGCCTCGAGCGGTGCGCTGACGATGGAGTTCGTCGCACTGGCCAACCACCGCAAGGTGATTCGCGAGGCGCTGGTCGACTATTCGCGCCGCTTCCGCGAGGCCGAGATCGATATCGTGCGGACCGTGCTGCGGCGATACCGGATCGATCCGGAGGTGTGGCCACCGGAGGTGGTCGCCTTCGTGATGGCCGGAGTGTCCCGGACGATGGCGCTGGAAGGTGCGCTCGGCATGACGACCGCACACGAGGAAACCCTGTCCTTCGTGCGGGAACATCTGGCGCGTCTGGGTGACCCGCCTGCGGAAACGGTTGTGGACGAGTAACTTTCGCGCCTCTCACGGAGGTCCTGGTCAGGGCCGGAAACCTTGACCGCCTTCGCCGAGGTGTGCTAAGCATGTGCTCAGCATTGCTGAGCACTTGATTAGCATTTGGGCGCGGAGAGCGCCGATGCTGCCTCTTCACCAGGAGTCCGTCGTGAGCATGTTCGATGAGATCGACTTCTTCACCGACAAATCGATTGTCGAGAACCCCTATCCCTACTTCGAGTCGCTGCGGTCCCGGTGTCCGGTGGCGCGCGAGCCGCACCACGGCGTACTGGCGGTGACCGGGTACGACGCCGCCGTGGAGGTCTACCGCAACCACGGGACCTTCTCCAGCTGTATCGCCCCGACCGGGCCGTTCCCGGGCCTGCCGTTCGATCCCGCCGACGGTGACATCGGCGCGTTGATCGAGAAACATCGCGAGGCGTTCCCGCTGCACGAGCACATGGTCACCTTCGATCAGCCGAAGCACACCATGCACCGCGACCTGCTCAAAGCCTTGTTCACACCGCGTCGGCTGCGGGAGAACGAGGAGTTCATGTGGGTGCAGGCCGATCGCATGCTCGACGAGTTCGTCGAGCAGGGCCGGACCGAATTCCTGCGCAACTACGCGCAGCCCTTCGCGATGCTGGTGATCGCCAATCTGCTGGGCGTCCCGGAGGAGGACTACACCGATTTCCGGCGCGTGCTGTCCAACACCACGCCGCCGGGTGCGATCGACGACGAGGTGATGGTCGGCAATCCGCTGGAATTCCTGGCCGAACGTTTCACCGGCTATCTCGCGGAGCGTCGGCGCGATCCGCGCGCAGATGTGTTGTCCGCCTTGGCTTCCGCGCGATTCCCGGACGGTTCGCTGCCGGAGATCGCCGACCTGGTCCACCTGGCCTCGTTCCTGTTCGCCGCCGGACAGGAGACCACCGCCAAGCTGATGACCGCCGGTCTGCGGGTGCTCGCGGAGAATCCGCGGATCCAGCAGGAGCTGCGCGAGGATACCGACCGCATCGGCAGTTTCGTGGAGGAGTGTCTGCGCCTGGAAGCACCGGTCAAAACCGATTTCCGGCTGGCCTGCCAGGCCACCACGCTGGGCGGTGTCGAGGTTCCGGCGGGCAGCATGGTGATGGTCCTGCCCGGCGCCGCGAACCGGGATCCGTCGCGATTCGACGATCCGGGTGAATTCGTCCTCGATCGTCCCAATGCGCGCGAGCACATCTCGTTCGCCCGGGGCATTCACACGTGTCCGGGAGGTCCGTTGGCGCGCATGGAATCTCGGGTCAGCTTCGAACGGATCCTGCACCGGATGCGCGACATCCGGATCTCGGAAACCGAACACGGCCCGGCGGATGCGCGCAATTTCCAGTACGAGCCGACCTACGTCCTGCGCGGCCTGAGCTCGTTGCACATCGAATTCACGCCGGCGGACTGAAGCCGCGAGATGACAAGCGAGGAATACCGATGGTCGAGACGAATGGCAGCGAAAGTCCGTCACGCGTGGCAATTGTTACCGGTGCTGCTTCGGGCATCGGTCTGGCGATTGCGCGAAGGCTTGCGCGGGAATCGCACCGGGTAGCGCTGTTCGACCTGAGCGCAGAGGCCGCACAGAAGGCGGCGGCCGAACTGGTCGCGGACGGTCTGCAGGCGGTCGCCTACCAGGTGGACGTCGCGGAGGCCGACGCCATCGAAGCGGCGGTTCGCCTGGTGCGCAAGGATTTCGGGCCGGTGCAGATCGTGGTCACCAGCGCCGGAGTGGAGGAGTACACGGCGTTCGAGGAGATCACCCGGGAGCAGTGGAATCGCATTCTGGCGGTGAATCTGAACGGGACCTTCTCCTGTATTCAGGCCGCGGTTCCGGACATGGTCGCGGCGGGTTGGGGGCGGGTCGTGACGATCTCCTCGTCCAGTGCGCAATCCGGGGCCAAGAATATGGCGCACTACGTCGCTTCCAAGGGCGGCGTGATCGGCCTGACCAAGGCGCTGGCGGCCGAGCTGTCGCCGAAAGGCATTACGGTCAACAGCATTCCGCCCTCGATCATCGATACGCCGATGGCGCAGCAGGCCACCGAGGCGGGATTCTTCCCCGGTGTGGAGGTCATCGCGCCGATGACACCGGTGCGTCGGGTGGGCACACCCGAGGATGTGGCGGCCGCGTGCGCCTACTTGTGTTCCGACAGTGCGGGTTTCGTCACCGGACAGCTCATCGGCGTCAACGGCGGTCTGTACATCTGAACGGTCGGCGCATTCCGCGGGCCGGTATTCGGAGGAAGTCATGGAGATACACATCGATCAGCACCGGTGCGAGGGTCACGCACTGTGCGCGAGTATCGCGCCGACCGTATTCGAGGTCGGTGCGGACGATCTGTCCACCGTCGTGGATTCGAATCCACCCGATGACGTCGAGCCGAAGGTTCGCATGGCGGTGGATGCCTGTCCGACACTGGCGATTTCGCTCGGAGGATCGGGATCATGAGAGTGCGTTCCGGGCGCGGGAGCGAGTGAGCGGTGTCCATCCTGTTCGAGCCCGACGGGCGGGGCCCCTCGGCGCTGCGCCTGCTGCTCAGCGGCGTCTGTTTTCTCCTCGTCGTCGCCGGGATCGCCACGGCGATGGTCGCGGTCTCGCGCGGAGCGTTCCGCCGGACGGTGCCGATCACCGCCGTGCTGGCCGACGTCGGCGACGGGCTGCCCGCCAAATCGGACGTGAAGTACCTGGGTGTTCGGGTCGGGCTGGTGACCGGGGTCGCGCCGGCCCCCGAACCGGGGATGAACTACGTGCGCATCCGGCTCGATCCGCAGTACTCCGGGCAGATCCCGGGCTCGGTGACCGCTCGCGTGGTGCCGAGCAATGTCTTCGCGGTGCCCTCGATCCAGTTGCTCTACAACGGATCCGCCCCGGCGGTGACCGGCAACGCGCTGATCCGGCAGGATCACAGCCAGGAGACCGTGCGGCTGCAGACCTCGCTGGATCAGCTGCGCCGGATCCTGGACGCGGTGGGTCGGGACCGGGCCGATACCGCCGTCGGAATGCTGGAGACCCTGGCCGAGGCCACCTCCGGGCGAGGCGCGTCGCTCGCGGATGCGGGTGCGCAGCTGCGCCGGATCGTCGTCGAGCTGAACAAGGTGGTCTCGGTCCAGGCCGCGCCGTCCACACTGGACGCGCTGTCGACGTCGTTGCGCGAGGTGCAGGCGAGCGCGCCGGAGCTGCTCGACACGCTGCACCACACCATCGGGCCGATGCTGACCGTCGCCCGGGAGCGTGAGCAGCTGACCGATCTGCTCACCGGCGGGGTGCACACCTTCGACACGATCGGAAATGCCTTGGGGCACAACACCGATAGGTTGATTTCGATCACCACCCACCTGTCGCCCGCGCTGGATGTGCTGGGCGACGGGGCGAGCCATTTTCCGCAGATCAGCAGTTCGGTCATCCGGATGAGCGGCAAGTTCAACCAGACCTTCGATCCGCGCGTCCAGCGGGTGACCGCGAAGGTGATCGTGCAGCTGACCCCGAACCGGCAGTACACGCGCGCTGACTGCCCGCGCTACGGCACTCTGACCGGGACCAGCTGTTCGACCGCGCCGGACACTGCTGCCGCGCCGGGGTCGATGCCGAATCTGCTGCGGCCTGGTGCATTTCGTCCCGCGGATCTGTCGCTGACCGATATCGGTCCGGTCGGCAGTGCGGCGGAGCAGCAGCAGATCGCCGACATCCTGGGCGGGACGCCCAACGTCGCCGCCGACATTCTGTTCGGACCGTTGGCGCGTGGGGCGACGGTCGCGGTGGCCGCGGATCCGAGCGGGGGCGCGCGGTGAGTTACCGACGATCTCTGCTGGTGCTGGTCGTATTCGTCGTGGTGTCGGTGCTGTTGTCCTGGACCGTCATCGTCACGCTCGAACGCGGGGTGAGCGGTGCCACGACGAAGTACTCGGCCATGTTCACCGATGTCTCGGGGTTGAGTACCGGCGACGACGTCCGGATGGCCGGTGTGCGGGTCGGCCGAGTGGATTCGATCGAACTGAACGGTGATCTGGCCCGGGTGGGATTCGAAATCCAGCGTGATCAAACACTTTTCGGTACCACGGTGGTCTCGGTGACGTATCAGAATCTCATCGGTCAGCGGTATCTCGGGCTGTCCCGGGGCACGCGCGGCTCGCCGGCGGCACTGCGCGCGGGAGCGGTGATCCCGGTGCGGAACACCGAGCCGTCCTTCGATATCTCCAAGCTGCTGAAGGGATTCGAGCCGCTGTTCGGGACCTTGGACCGCAGCGCGATCGACAACATCACCCAGGCACTGATCACCGCGTTGCAGGGCGACAACGGCGCGCTCACCGCGCTGGTCGCCGAGACCACCGAACTCGCGCAGTCCTTCGCCGGTCCGGATCAGGTCCTGGGACAGGTGATCACGAACCTCACCACGATCGTGAACGGCCTGGCCGCTCGCAGCGGCGATCTCGGCACCGTCATCGATCAGACCCGCGCGATATTCGAAGGGCTGCAACGGAACAAGGACGCGCTGCTCGGGTCCGTGGATCATCTCTCGGGGACGGTCGAGCGCGTGGCGCGGATCGCCGACGCCGATCAACCCGCACTCGATGCTTTCCTGAACCGGAATCCCGGCTTCGCGCAACATCTTCTGAACAACAAATACAAGTTCGGTGTCATGGGGTTCAACCTTCCCTTCATTCTCAAAGGGCTGGCCCGTATCACGCAGGAGGGTGGTTACGCGGATGCGGACATCTGTGATGTGACCTTCTCGCTGGCTCCGGGCATGTCACCGTTGATTCCGGGGATTCTCGCCGCACTGACTCCGGGTGGAGTCGTCCAGCACACGGCCAAGTGCAGGTGAGCCGGATGCCACGACTGTTCGACGAGTTGCGGAAGAGGTTGCCGCACTGCGCAATCCGTTGGCGCGGGAAGTCGCTCGAGGAGTACAACCGGGTATCGCTCGGCCTGCTCGCGCTCGGCGGGTTGATCGTCGTGATCGTGATCGCGCTGACGGTCAATTCGATGAACTTCGGGGACAAGGATGTGGAAGTCGATTTCGCGCAGGCGGCGCAGTTGGGGGCGGGGGATCGGGTGACCATCGCCGGTGTGCCGGTCGGGCATGTCACGACGATCCGATTGACCGATGGTCATGTGGCGGTGAGGCTGAGCGTTCATCACTCGGTGCATCTCGGGCCGGACTCCACGGCCGCGATCAAACTCACGACCCTGCTGGGCAACCGATATGTCGAACTCGACCCGGCAGGCTCTGGTAACTCTGATCGAATTCCGCTGCAGCACAGTAGTGTTCCTTATGATCTGGAATCCGCGCTCGCTGACGCAACCACGACATTCGGTCAGGTGGACGCCGACCGGGTGGCCAAGGCGCTGACGGATCTGTCCGGCCGGTTGAACGGCCTGCCCCAACTGATTCCGTCGGTGATGCAGAATGTCCGAACGCTGTCCACCGTCATCGCCGAACGACGCGGGCAGATCGGTGCACTGCTTGCCTCCACGAGCAAGTTGACCGGCGTGATCAACAGTCAGCGAACGGATCTGGGGGCTCTGTTCGATCAGGGCGGCGATCTGCTGCGCGAACTGCTGGCCCGCAAACAGGCGATCGAATCCATGGTCGCCGCCACGACGACACTCGTGGATCGGCTCGCCCCGCTCGCGATCCAGGATCAGCCCGAAATCGTTGCGCTGCTGGGGGATTTGCGGGAGATCACCGCCATGCTGAGCCGGCACGACGATCTGCTGCGCAATATCCTGCAGGTCCTGCCGGTGCCGTGGCAGTCCTGGGCGAATCTGACCGGCACCGGACCGGAACTGGATGCGACCGCCTCCTCCGGCGCATTCCTCGACTCGTTCATGTGCGCGCTCGTGGGGCGCGCACCGCAGGTGCACATCTCCCCGTACTCGCAGGAGTGCCGATGAGCGCGGGCATGCCCCGGTGGGTGAAAATCGCCGTCATCGTCGCGGTCGCCGCGATCGTCGGTGTGGCGAGCGTGCCGTTGACCCAGTTGGGCAGTGGAACCATCACGGTGACCGCACAATTCGCCGATGCCGCGGGTCTGTACACCGGAAATCCGGTGGAGGTGCTCGGCATCCGGATCGGGAAGATCGAGAGCATTACGCAGCGAGGTGATTTCGTCGAGGTCAGGATGAGCCTGGATCGGGCGATCCGGATTCCGGCGGACGCGAAAGCGGTGACCGTGTCGGATTCGGTGCTGACCGATCGGCACATCGAATTCACGCCCGCCTATCGCACCGGCCCGGTGCTGGGCGATGGAACGGTGCTGTCCCTCGATCGGACACGTACGCCGGTCGAATTCGACAGCCTACTGTCCACGGCGGACCGATTGTCGCGCTCGCTCGGCGGAGACGGCAAAGGTAATGGGCCCCTGGCGAATATGGTCGATCTCGGCGCATCGGTGACCACACACAACGGCGGGGATATCAAGGCCGCGCTGGACGAGCTGTCCCGGGCGTTGCGCATGGGCGACGACGGCGGTGCGGCGACCAGGAACGCCATCACCGAGATCGTGAACGATCTGAATGCCCTGACCGCCACCGCCGCCGACAACGACGGGAAGGTCCGCGCGTTCGCCGCCGCCGTGCACCAGATGAGTGAGATGCTCGCGGATCTGAACCTGGGATCGGGGGACACGGGCGCGAAACTCGATCAGATCATCACGCGGACAGCGGATCTCATGCAGCGTGAACGCGGCACGGTGTCCGGGACCGCGGCCGGTGCGAATGTGCTGGTGCGGAGTCTGGCGGACTATCAGCGCAGTATCGGGCAATTCCTGGATCTGTTCCCACTCGTCACCGACAACGCGTACAACGCGATCGATCAGCAGGCCGGCGCCGGACGTGTGCACGTGAATGTCGACAAGATCGCTCTGGACGGCCAGATGGTGAAACAGGTGTGCAATCTGCTCCAGTTGAAACAGTTGGGGTGCGCCACCGGGAAGGCCTCGGATATGGGCCCGGATTTCGGGGTGACCGCGATGCTGGCCGGAATTGCGGGGGTGCGGAAATGACGGCGAAGGATGTGCGGACACTACGTCGCGGCGTGACAGCGGCCGCCCTGGCCGGTGCGCTCACGACGACCGCATGTTCGGCCGGACTGGATTCGCTGCCACTACCGGCGCCCTCGGTCGGCGCGCACACGTACACGATCACCGCCGAATTCGCCAATGCGCTGAACCTCCCGACCAAGGCGAAGGTGAAGTTGCAGGGCGCGGATATCGGCGAGGTGGAGCAGATGCACGCGCACGATTTCACCGCCGTGGTCTCCCTGCGAATCCGCTCGGGCGTACAACTTCCCGTCGGCACCACCGCTGAATTGCGTTCGGCCACACCGATGGGTGATGTATTCGTGGCATTGACCACGCCCGCCGCCACGGGATCGGCACTGCTGCACGACGGTTCGGTCATCCCGGAACCCGCCACCTCGGACGCGGCGACCATCGAGGCCGTGCTGAGCCGGGCCGCCCTGCTGGTGAACGGCGGCGCGGTTCGCGATCTGGCGAAGGTCGTCAACGGGCTCGGGGCGGATCTCGATGGGCGCGGAAATCGCCTGGCGGACTTGATCTCCCAGACCTCGACGCTGGTTCGGACATTGTCACAGCGATCCGATCAGATCCAGGCGGCGATCCGCGACACCGGAACGCTGACCGATACGATCGCCGCACAGCAGTCCACGGTGAATGCGGCCGTGGCCGCCGCGGGGCCCGCGGTGCGGGCCGTGAGCGGCAACACGCAGAACATCGTCGATCTCGCGGCCCGATTGAGTCGCATCGCGGGGGAACTCCAGAAATTCCCCTCGGTGAACGGAACCGGAAAACGCAGTCTCATCACGGATATGAACAATCTGTCGGCCGGTTTGAACGCCGCGGCCGAGCAGCCGGGACTGGATCTTAACGTCCTGAACGCATCGATCGGGATCGTCGGCGGCAAGGTGGCCTCGTCCACCGGCGCGGGTGCGGATGCCGACGTCACCAAGATCGCGGTCGGTGCGGCGCCCGATCCCAACTTCCCCGGAAATCCGGACGCCCGGATTCCGGACGGGACCGACTGGGCGAACTTCGTCGGATCGTTGGCATATACGTTGCAGCGCTTGCACGATCGGGTGATCGGACCCGGACGATGAACGCTACGCGGGCGATGCGGGGGCAGCGGGCGAGGGACACGCTCGGTGCGGTCGCGGCGTACCTTTCCGGCCATCGGCTGACCGTCTCGTGGATCGCGCTGGTGCTGACGACGGTGCTGGGGGCGAGTTATCTGGTTTTCGGGTCGCTGCAGGCAGATCCGTTCCGGTCGACGTATCTGGTTCGTGTCCGGTTCGCCGAATCGGGTGGGCTGCAACCGAATCGGGATGTGACCGTGCGTGGGGTGCGGGTCGGGGTGGTGAAATCGGTGGATATCGCCGACGGTGTCGTCGTGGCGGTGGTCGCGATCGATGGTTCGGCGAAGATACCCGCCGACAGCACGGCCCGGGTGGCCGCGCTCTCGCCCGCCGGTGAGCAGTATCTGGACTTCGTGCCGCGGACCTCGACCGGACCGTATCTGGCCGATGGCGCGACCGTCGGCGTGGACCGGACCTCCGCGCCGGTGACGCTGGCGCAACTGCTCGGCGATATGAACGGCGCTGTCGTGCAACTGGATCCGGCGAAACTCGCCTCGATCGTGCAGGAACTGGGCGGCAGCCCGCAGGCCCCGGAGAAGCTGGCCGCGATCATCGGGGGCGGCACCTTGCTGATCACGACGCTGGGTTCGGTTCTGCCGCAGACGGTCAGCCTGTTGCGCAACAGCGAAATCGTGCTGTCCACGGTTCGTGATCTGTCTCCGGGCCTGGCTGCGACGGCCGCCGATCTGGATCGGACCGCCGCGGGCGTGGACAGGATGACCGGCGGCTACCGGACTCTGGTCACCGAAAGCCCTCGGGCTCTGCATGCGATGGATCAGATCATCGCCGACAATTCGCCGACGATGGTGCAGTTGCTCGGCAATCTCGGCACCGTCGCGCAGATGTCGTATCTGCACGTACCGGCGATGCGGGAGTTCTTCTTCCCGAAGCAACGTCCCGGTTCGGCGGTGGACGCGCTGGCCGGAGCGTTTCACGACAACGCGGTGTGGGCGCTGGTGAATCTGTACCCGCGCAAGCAGTGCGATTACAACCTGCCCCGCAAGCCCATCACCGTGCCGAATTATCCGGAGCCGTACCTGTACACCTATTGCACGGACCCGGATCCGAGTCTGGTGGTGCGCGGCGCGCGCAATGCGCCGCAGCCGCCCGGGGACGATACGGCTCATCCGCCGCCCGGGGTGAATCCGCTCGCGACCACCGACCCGACACCGCAGGGCAGATGGTCGATTCCCACGCCGTACGGCGGCGTGCCCGAGCCGTACATACCGCCCAGATGATCAGCTCGGCAACGTATTTCAGGAGTAGACCGATGTCGACAGCACAGTTGGAGTCGGAGGTCCCGGGGACCGATCCCGATTCGACAGTCACCGAGAAATCCGAGAACGACGAACCGGAGAGCGTTCGATCCGACGACGCCCGATCAGAGGACGACAACGACCTCGAGAACGGCGAAGCCGGATCGGACGAGACCGTATCCGACCTCGGAAAGTGCAGCGCGAGATGGTGGTTCGTGCGTTCGGGCGCCGCACTGATCATCGTCATCGCGATCGTATCCTCGGTGTTCGCCGGGATTTTCGGCTGGAAACTACGCCAGCGCGACGAGGTCGATACGGCGGCCCAGCAAGCACTGTCCACCGCGCAGAACTATGCCGTGGCGCTCACCAGTATCGATTCCCAGCACATCGATGACGACTACGCCCACGTCCTGGACGGCGCCACAGGCGATTTCAAGAGCATGTACGCGCAGTCGAGCAGCCAGCTGAAGAAGATGCTGATCGACAACAAGGCCCGCAGTGTCGGCAAAGTCGTGGACGCGAGCGTGCAGAGCGCGTCCGGAGATCAGGTCGTGGTCATGTTGTTCGTCGATCAGGAGATCACCAACGCGGTGAGTCCCGATCCGCGGATGGATCGGAGCCGGATCATCATGACGATGCGCTCGGTCGCAGGTCGGTGGCTGGCCGCGAAGGTGGAGATGGCCTGATGACGATCACGGCAACGGGTGTCAGAGGTTGGGGACGCGGCTATCTGCGCCGTCATCCGATCGCCTCGCTCGATACGGTCGGCTCCCAATTCGTTCTGGGTGTTCGCGCGGTGCAGTACCTGATCTCGGATATCGCGACGGGACGGTTCGTATTCCGGGAGTTCGTGCAGCAGGCCGCGTTCATGGTGAAAACCTCGTATGTGCCGACCATCGCGGTCGCACTGCCGATCAGCGCGACGCTGTCCATCCAGTTCGGGCTGATCGCCGGACAGGTCGGCGCGAGTTCGCTCGCGGGTGCGGCGAGCGGGCTGGCCGTCATCCGGCAGGCCGCACCGGTGGTCACGGCGATGCTGCTGGCCGCGGCGGTGGGGTCGGCGATCTGCGCGGATCTCGGGTCGCGCACGATTCGCGAGGAGATCGACGCCATGACCGTGATGGGCGTGGAGGTGATCCATCGGCTCGTGGTGCCGCGGGTGGCGGCCGGTGTGGTGGTCGCGGTGGGGCTGACCGGATTGAGCGCCTTCGTCGGATTTATCGCCGGATATCTGTTCGACGTCTACGTGCAGGGCGGGACGCCAGGCAGTTTCGTGGCCACCTTCTCCTCCTTCGCCACGATCGGGGACATGTATCTGGCGGTGGTGAAATCGGTTGTCTTCGGGCTCATCGTGACGGTGGTCGCGTGTCAGAAGGGGCTCAGTACCAAGGGCGGTCCGAGTGGTGTGGCGGATTCGGTCAACGCCGCCGTCGTGGCCTCGATCGTGTTGCTCATGGTGGTGAATGTCGGCTTCACCGAGATCTATACCCTGCTGTTTCCGCGAGAGGCGTTGTAGCGATGGCGGCACCGTATTATCCGATCGGGCTCGGTGGTCTCGTGCGGATCAGCGCCGCACCGTTGCGGCTGGTCATGCGTTTCGGGCACATGGGGCGCTTCTTCGTTCGCGCGATCTTGTCGATACCTGTGGTGCTGCGGCACTATCGCAATGAATTCCTGCGCCTGGTCTCGGTCGTGGCCTGGGGGAACGGGTCGCTCATCGTGGGCGGCGGGACCGCCGGAATCATCATCGTGCTCGGCGCCAGCGCCGGCGCGCTGGTCGGCATCGAGGGATACAGCGCGTTGAAACTGCTGGGTCTGGGCCCGGCGACCGGGCTGATCTCCGCGACGGCCTCGACCCGGGAACTGGCCCCGATCATGGCCTCGATCGCTTTCGCCTCACAGGCCGGATGCCGCTTCACCGCGCAACTCGGCGCGATGCGCATCTCCGAGGAGATCGACGCGATGGAAACGCTGGCCATCCGATCCATCCCGTATCTGGTCACCACCCGGCTGATGGCGGCGGTGGCGGCCATCGTCCCGCTGTATCTGGTGTGTCTGGCGATGAATTTCCTCGCCGTCCAGATCGCCATCGGCGTCGCGGGCAGCCGGACGCCGGGCACCTACGAGCACTATTTCCGGATGGTGCTCAGCGGCTCCGACATCGTCTACTCGCTGGCGAAAGCCGTTGTGTTCGTGGTGATCACGACGACCATCCAGTGTTATTACGGGTATTACTCCAGCGGTGGCCCGGAAGGTGTCGGGGTGGCTGCCGGTCGGGCGATGCGAGCGAGTATCACGGTGATGATCTGCGTGAATCTTCTTCTGACGCTGGCGCTCTGGGGATTCGATTCGGGTGCGCGGCTCAGCGGCTAGGGAGCGGTGAAAGTTACTTCAGGGCTATCGCGCAGAATCGTCTGTGACCGCACAATTCGGAACGGGCCGAGAGTGTGGAAGGAGCAGCCGATGAGTTCGCGCGTATTGAGTCAGTGGGAGGAGATCACCGCCGCCGATCCGACGCATTCGGTGCGGTACGCGGAGCGGTTCCGGAATCTGGCGGCCGAGGGGCAGGACATCTTCGGTGAGGCACGCATGGTCGATGCGATGCTGGAGCGCGGTTCGCGGGTGCTCGATGCCGGCTGCGGCGCCGGACGGCTGGGCGGATATCTGCATCGGGCCGGGCACGAGGTGGTGGGCGTCGACGTCGACCCCGTACTGATCGAAGCCGCGGAGCTCGACTTCCCGGGGCCGCGCTGGCTGGTCGGCGATCTGGCCCAGCTCGACCTGGCTGAACAGGGGATCGCCACGAAGTTCGACGTGGTGCTGTGCGCGGGCAACGTGATGGGCTTTGTCGCCGTGTCCACACGACGTGACGTGCTGGCCGGATTCGCCCGCCACACCGCCACGGACGGTCGAGTGGTCGTCGGACTCGGCAGCGGCCGCGGATACGACTTCGACGAATTCCTCGCCGACGCCGAATCGGTGGGCCTGCACGCCGACGTACTCCTGTCCACCTGGGATCTGCGCCCGTTCACCCCGCGATCCGATTTCCTGGTGGCGGTGTTCTCCCGGCGTTGAAAGGTGCGAACGCCTGACCCTCACTCCTCGGCGAGGACCGTCGATGTTCGATTGCCGACGGCTCTCGGACCGGATTCGTCGTCGCGGGCCGATTCCTTTTCACGGTGGCGGTGGTCTACCTGGTGAGAGGGAAACGGCCTGTGCCGGATCGCCCTCTCACACGTGTCGAACGAAAGGGCCGATCGCCGATGAGTATTCCCACGACCATGCGCGCGCTGCAGCAGACCTCCCTGGACGGACCGCGGGATATGCGGCTGATCACCGATGCGCGGGTGCCGAGTCCCGGGCGGGGTGAGGTGTTGATCCGGGTTGCTGCGGCGGGGGGCAACTTCCGAGACGTGATGCAGGCCCACGGGACGTCGCCCGACGGGCCGGAGCCGCCGTATGTGGCAGGTTTCGAGGCCGCGGGTGAGATCGTCGCGGTCGGGCAGGAAGTGAGCGGTCTGCGATCGGGTGACCATGTCGTCGGTGTCGGTGCGGGCGCATTCGCCGAGTACATGGTTCTGCCCGCGGTCGCGGCGATGCCGGTGCCGTCCGGTTGGACGGATCCACAGGCGCTGGGGCTGGTCGTGAACTGGCCGACCGCGCTGGCCGCGCTCGTGCCGCTCGGTGGGATCACCGCGGGACAGACCGTGCTGATCCACGCGGCGGCGGGCGGCACCGGACAGGCCGCGGTGCGGATGGCCAAGCATTACGGTGCGACGGTCATCGCGACCGCCTCGCCGGACAAGCACGAGACGGTTCTGGCGCTGGGCGCCGACCACGTATTGGACTCTCGCGGTGGTGATCTCGCTGCCGAAGTGCGAGCGCTGAACGGTGGTCGCGGCGTCGATCTGGTGCTCGAATCGGCGGGCGGGGCCATGTTCGCCGAAAGTCTCGCGGCGGCCGAGCTGGTCACCGGACGCGTCGTCGTCTACGGGCTGGCGGGCGGCGAAGTCCCGATCACCAACCGGGAGTTGGTATATCGGCATCAGGTGCATGTCATCGGGCTCAATATCGGTGTGCTGATGCAGGCCGCACCGGCGATCTTCGGGGAGGTGATGGGTGAGCTGTCCGCGCTGATCGCGGCCGGTGTGCTGATTCCTGCCGAGCCCACGGTGTACGACCTGGCCGATGGGCCGAAGGCACTGGCGGAGCTGGAATCCAGGGCGACGGTCGGCAAACTCGCCCTCGTGCCCTGAGTACTAGGCTTTCGCCGGTGACATCGCATCCGCAGGCGGATCGAGACCGGTTCACCGCCGAGACCCGGCATTTTCGGCGTGAGCTGTTGGCGCACTGCTACCGGATGGCGGGTTCGGCGCAGGACGCCGAGGATCTGGTGCAGGAGACGTACCTTCGCGCGTGGCGCGCCTATGCGGGCTTCGAGCGACGTTCCTCGGTGCGCTCCTGGCTCTACAGGATCGCCACCAACGTCTGCCTGACGGCCTTGGAGCCACGCTCGATCCGTGTCCTGCCCTCCGGCCTGTCCGGTCCGTGTGAGGCGGTCGATGGACCGCCGAATATCCTTGGCCCGGACGAGGTTTCGTGGTTGGAGCCGATTCCGGAGGCTTGGCTGACCCCCACCGCCGACGATCCGGCCGCGGTGGTGATCGCGCGCGAGTCGCTCCGGTTGGCGCTCATCGCGGGCCTGCAGCACCTGCCCGCTCGGCAACGCGCGATTCTCATCCTGCGTGAGGTACTGGCGTTCTCCGCCGCAGAAACCGCCGAAATCCTCGACACCACCACCGCAGCGGTGAAAAGCGGCCTCCAACGCGCCCGCAGCCGCCTGAACGACCTGGACCCGAACCGCGAAACTGTGCTCGAACCAACCGATCCACGAGCCCGCACCCTGCTCGACGGTTACATCGCCGCCTTCGAACACTCCGACGCCCGCATGCTCGAACAGGTCCTGCGCGCCGACGCCACCCTCGAGGCGACCCCGTTCGCAGACTGGCAATCCGGTCGCCGCGGCTGCATCCACATGCTCGCCACCTACGTCCTGGGCGCCCCTGGCGACTGGCGCATGCTCCCCACCACCGCCAACGGCCACCCCGCCGCGGTCGTGTACCACTGCGGCACCGACGGTTCCCTCCACCCCGACGGCGTCGTCGTCCTGATCGCCACTCCCACAGGCGTTTCCCGCGTGATCAAATTCCACGACCCGGCGCTGGTCACGACATTCGGCTTCCCGGAGGCGATTCGGGGCGGGTGATTCGGTCTCAGATCCGCTGGTCGGGCTCGAGGCGGACGGTGGACAGGTCCGGGAAGACCTGGATGGCTTCGAGGGCGGCGGCGAATTCGGCGTGTTTGATCGGGTCGTCCAGGGCGATGCCGAGGCGTTCCTCCACGCGGCGCATGCGGTAGCGGACGGTGTTCTCGTGGCAGTAGAGGATGCGTCCGGCCTCGGCGGCCGAACCGTGGGCGCCGATCCAGGCTTGTGCGGTGGACAGCAGGGTGCTGCGATCCTCGTCGGGCAATGCGAGGATCTCGCCGAGGACGCGTCGCACGAAGCGGCGGGTCGTATCCGGATGGCTGAGTACCAGTTCGCCCAGTGGGGTGTCGGGGAGTTGTTTCATCCCGGTGGATCCGGCGGGCATCGCTTCCAGCGCGATGCTGGCGAATCTCGCGCCCCGGGAGGTCCGGTCCAGGCAGGTGTACTCCGGACTCACGCCGACTCGGGAGGTGGCGGTGGTGGAGATCAGTTCGAGCAGGCCCTCGGTGGTGTGGCGGCGGTTGCGGTGCACGATGCCGATCTCGCGATCCGGTTGCGAGCGCCACGCGGATCGGATGTCGCGCAGCGACAGGTGGTCCTCCAGATGCGGCAGGGCGCGGCCATCGGCCGGCGGGGTTTCGGCCACCACCACCAGGAACGCGCCCTCGAAGGGCATATCCAGCAGTTGCGCGATCTCCCACGGGGTCTGGTGGTCGCCGAGGGTGCCATCGATGAGCCCGGCGACCAGTGCCGAACGGCGTCGGTCCAGCGCCACTGCCTGTTTGGTCTTCTCCCTGCGGTAGCTCTCGGTCACGGCGGTGGAGAATTCGTCGCTGAGCACCCAGAGTTCGGAGACCATATCGGTCAGCGCGGTGACGGCGCGCTCGTCGCGTTCCCGGGCGGCGGTGAGCATCCAGTTCCAGAAGCAGACGAATCCGAGCCGGAAGGCCCGCAGCACCTCCGGCAGCGCGATATCCTGCGCCGCGCGCTCCTGACCGGTGCGTCGAGCAGCGCTGATATCGGCCTCCTGGCCGAACTCGAGGAAATTCAGGATACCTTCGAGGTTGCTGCGCGCGGATCGTTGCAGCAGGGCGGTGGGAACGGCCGCTTCGTCCCGGTACATCTCGATGTTGTCCCGGATCATCACGACGAGTTCGGTGGCGACTTCGTCGAGTCGCCGTCGTTCTGATTCCAGCAGTTCCCGAAGGTCCGGATGCGGTTCACGGCGACGCACCCACGCGATGTTACCGGGCCGATCACCGGAGTCGCGGATCATGCAATCGGCGCTGAGCAATCGGCGAGCGTTCTCGCGCGCGGGACCGTCGGCGCGGGCTTGTCGGCACCGACAAAATCCGGCGGATCGAGTTTGTCGGCGTCGATATGGGGTCCGGCCTCGCGGTCCGCGAGAATTGAACTCGCACGCGGAGGTCGGTAGAGCATTGAGCCGCCCGGCCGGTCTCCGCAGGCAATGGATTATGTGTGGTTCGTGCCGTCGAAACGTGTTCGCGTTCCACGGTACTGGCGGAATCGGTGATGGCCGGGCCTTTATCCGAGGGGCCCGGCCATCACGGTATCGGGGGCAGGATCGGCTCGGGTCAGCTCGGCGGATTCTCGTAGGCACGCAGGAAGGTGTCGACCGCGGCGTCGGCGAGTGTGCGCAGCTCGGCGAGCGCGAGTGTGCGGGTGCCCGCCCGCGAGCGGATCTGCAGTGGCCCGGTGAGCAGGGCGAGGAACTGCTCGGCCGCCGTCGCCGGATCGGCCGATCGCAGGCGACCGGCGAGCATCAGGTGCGCCATTCGATCACCGATCGCCTCGGTGACCCTCCCGGACGTTCGATCCTGCACGATCTCGAGCAGATCCGGAAAGACCGGCATCTGCGCGGTGGTCAGCGAGCGCAGGGACCGGGACCGATCTCCCGCACAGATCTTCAGTAACCGAAGTGCCGAATCATTCAGTGCCGCACGCAGATCCGCAGCCGGATCGCGCAACGGCGCGATAGCCTCGACGCATTGCGCGCCGACCGCGTCGGCGACGGTTTCGATGGCGTGCCGGAACAGGGTTTCCTTGTCGGTGAGATGGTTGTAGACCGTCGGTTTGGCGACTCCCGCCTCGTCGGCGATCTCCTGCACGCACGCCTGGCTGTAGCCGCGGCGCGCAAAGACCGCGAAGGCCCCGTCGAGGATGGCCTGCCGCTTATCGATCCGGCCGTGTCCGCCCGCAGCTTTCGTCACCTCCACAGATTATCGGTTCGGTGCAAACCCTTGAACTCACTGGTGCAACCCAGCTATTTTCTTGTTCGGTTCACAAAAGTGAACCAGCAAGTTCAATCCGGGAGATCGTCATGATCGTTCACATGCTGCGCTTCGGATTTCGCGACGAGACCAGCGAGGAGCAGAGGGCCCAGGTTCTGGCCCTGATGCGGCGCACCTCGACCGTCGAATCCGTATCGTTCTCGGCCGTCGGCCAACACCTCGGCGATCCCACCGAGGGCTACACGCACGGCTACTGCGTCGGCATCGCCGACATCGCCGCCCTCGAGCGATACATGTACGACCCGATCCACCTCGCCGGCGATCCGGACATCATCCCGCACCTGTCCCGCCTGGCCATCGGCCCCGACGTCTCCGACGACCTCGACCCCGACCTGGCCGCAAAGATCATGGCCGTACACGACCGCAAACTCGCCGACTACCCGGAATGGGCCGAACTGATGAAAACCATCCCGGACTTCCGAATCGCCTGATCCCGGGGAGGCTCGAGTGGTGGGCCCCCGCGATGAACGGCACGGTTGGTGAGTGAAGCGAACCGGCTGCTCGGTCGCGCCCCCCATTCGGCGTCGGTATGCGGCTCCGCTGGTATTGAGGCATGAATACCCTAGAGGCACAGTGGGTTTGACCAATACGCTGGGTGAGTGAAACTGGGAATCGGTCTGGGTGCCTTCGGGTTCCGCGCCGGTGTGTCGACCCGTGGCGTCGGATTCGGAGCGGGGCCGTTGTCGGTGGGGCACGCATGGCATTCCGGTCGAGGCGGTCGCGGCTCCGGTGGTGGTGGGAGCGGATGTCTGACAATCGTTGCCGCGCTGGTGGTTCTCGCGGTGATCTGGGCATTCGTGCTGTGGCCCTATCGGCTGGGAGCTGCTGTCGCGGTCGGTTTCGGTGCAGGGAGCCCCTCTGTCGCAAGGACTTTCGTCGGCTGCCTGTTCGAATGGCCCTGGCTGGCCCTCCTGATTTTTCTGGTCGTCCATCGGGCGCGAAACAGACGCCGAGCGACGACGCTGTCATCCGTTCCGCCTGTCATGTGGCAGTCGATGCCGCCCGGTGGTCACCCGGCACCCGGGCCCGGTGGTCATCCGCAGGTGGGGCAACCGGTTGCGGCGGCTCGTGGGGCTACCCGCTCTCCGGTCGTCGATTCGTTGTTGATCGCGGTCGCCGTCGCGGCGGTGCTGGTGGTCTTCGGCGGGGTTCTCGCGCTGCAGTCGAACCACGACGTCGCCGCGAATGCCTGGGACGTCCCGACGTCGGTGGCGAACGATGGCACCGCGCCGACGGTGACGACGCCGCCGGATCCGGATCTGGAATCGGCTTCCGCTGCTCCGGCCCCTGCTCCTACGGGCGGCGTCGATGATCTTGTGGCGGGTACCGACAGGCAGGGGTTTCTCGCCTATCCGGGAGCGCGCTGTGACTTCACGAATCCGGCGGTGGCCATCGGGCGCACGGTCTCGTCGCTCGTGGTGATCTGTGAAACCGGGGTCGGTCGCCTGTATTACAAGGGGATGCGTCTCGGAGACGGGTCGTCGGTCGAGATCGATGACCCGGTGCGGACTGTTAGCGGATTTCTCGTGACGAATGCCGGGGTGCAGTACATGTTGTCTCGCGCCGAACTCGTGATCACCTCAGGGGGAACGCAATTGGCGGACGAGGCAATGCTGAGCTACTGGTCGGACTAGGAATTTCGGGACGATCGGTGGCAAGTGAGCCCGGATCCGGGGCACGGATCCCCGCAGTCGAGAGCGGGTTCGGCAGTGCGGACACTGTGGTCGTCGGGTCCCGGCTTGCCTGGTGGTCATCGGCGTGGGCGTCTCTCGAACGGGACGTCGTACTTCCGGATGTGGATCACTGATCGGGAGGGTCTCGCCAAAGTAGAACGTGTTCCTATAACGTCGGGGTGTGCAGAAAGAACAACGCCCTGCGGTGGCAGATTGGTTCACTGCGGACGACGGTGTGGTGCGTCTCGTGGGAAGTCGGTGCGGGGTGTGTGGCACGCCGTACTTCCCGCGGAACACGCTGGCCTGCCGGAATCCGCAGTGTGCAAGTCCGAAGGACGGCTCCGAGCTGGCCGAATACCTGTTCTCCACGCGCGGCCGGATCTGGTCGTACGCCGATGCGCGGTACAAGCCGCCCGCGCCGTACGTCTCGCCCGATCCGTTCGAGCCCTACGTCGTCGCGGCGGTGGAACTCGAGGTCGAGCAGATGGTGATCCTCGGACAGGTGGTGCGCGGACTGACCGTGGACGACCTGGCCGTCGGCATGCCGGTCGAATTGACCCTCGGCGTGCTGTACGAGGACGAGGAAGCGGAGCGCACGGTGTGGATGTGGAGGCCGGTCGATGCCTGATACGAACAATCGCGACATCGCCGTCCTGGGTGCGGGTATGCACCAGTGGGGCAAATGGGGCCGCAACTTCGTCGAATACGGGCTGGTCGCGGCGCGTGCGGCGCTGGCGGACGCCGGAGTGGACCACCGCGACGTCGGGTATATCGCGGGCGCGGACACCATCCGCAACGGCTACCCGGGTTTCGTGTCCGGCGCGACCTTCGCTCAGGCACTGGGCTGGTCGGGTGCGCGGATCTCGAGCAGCTACGCCGCCTGCGCCTCCGGTGCACAGGCCATCGCCAACGCCCGCGCCCAGATCCTGGCCGGTCTGACCGACGTCGCGCTGGTGGTCGGTGCGGATGCCGCCCCGAAGGGCTTCTTCCAGCCGGTCGGCGGGGAACGCCGCGACGATCCGGACTGGTTGCGCTTCCACCTGCTCGGGGCCACCAACCCGATCTATTTCGCGCTGTACGCCCGTCGCCGGATGGCGCTGCACGGCGCAACCCTCGACGATTTCGCCGCGGTCAAGGTGAAGAACGCGCGCCACGGCCTGAACAACCCGTACGCCCGCTACCGCAAGGAGGTCTCGGCCGAGGAGGTCGCGGCCTCGGCGGTCGTGTCGGATCCGCTTCGGCTGCTGGACATCTGTGCGACCAGCGACGGCGGCGCGGCCCTGGTGCTGACCTCGATGGAGTACGCGCGTCGCCACGGCATCGCCGATCCGGTCCGTATCCGCGGCTTGTCGACGGTGACGCCGACATTCCCGAAAACCGTTCTCGACCTGCCGGATTTCGCGACCGACTCCGCCGTGGCGTTCGACGCGCCGCCGCGCGCATTCCGCTCGGCGATCGCGGACGCAGCGTACGAGGAGGCCGGTCTCGGACCCGACGAGCTGTCCTTCGCGGAGGTCTACGACCTGTCCACCGCACTGGAACTCGACTGGTACGAGGACATCGGGCTGTGTGAGGTCGGCGGCGCCGAGGAGTTGTTGCGCAGTGGGGCAACGACTTTGGGTGGTCGCGTGCCGGTGAACGCCAGTGGCGGACTGGCCAGCTTCGGTGAGGCGATTCCCGCGCAGGCGATCGCGCAGATCTGCGAGCTCACCTGGCAGTTGCGTGGTCAGGCCGACGGGCGTCAGGTGGAGAACGCACGGGCGGGTATCGCGGTGAACCAGGGGCTGTTCGGCCACGGTTCGGCGATCATCGCCACGCGCTGATCCACAGCGGACACCGAAAACCCGGGCCCTGCCCGGGTTTTCGGCTATCTGCTGTGAGAACGGCACCGTCGCGGCCGGGTACGGGGGAGGTATGCGTAATATGTCGCATATCCGTAGGGAAGTCCGGTGCGAATCCGGCGCTGTCCCGCAACTGTGAGGCTCTGCGAGCCGAGCCAGATACCTGCGGACGGCAGTACCGGGACGGTCACGATCACGCGGATATGGTCGATGCGCCGAGAGAATCACCGCAGGTGGTTCGTCTTGTGCATGTTTCCTCGCGTGAAGTGCCAGACGCGATGGGAGTCGGACATGCGGTCGAGGTTGAGTCGGCGAGATCTCCTGCTGGGCAGTGCGATTGCCGCGGGGGCGTTGGCTGCGGGCTGCGGGACCAGGTCCGGCGCCGCGAGCACCGACACGTTCACCGCCGCCTTCCAGGGTTCCGGTGCGGCCGAGAGCATCGATCCGGGTGTGGCCTCGCTGTTCATCGACGAAGCGCGGATGAAGACGGTCTACGACGGGCTGTTCGAGATCGACCACACGATGGCCCCGATACCGCGTCTGGCCGCGTCGAGCGAGCCGAATGCCGACGGCACCCGATGGCGGATCGCCCTGCGCGACACGCAGTGGCACGACGGGAAGAAGTTCACCTCCCGTGACGTGCTGTACACCGTGGCGCGAGTACTCGGTCCGCCGCAGAGATCGCCGTTCATCGCCGCGGCCACCCTCGCGCAGGTGGATCTGTCGCAGTGCCGGGCCGTGGACGACCGGACCGTCGAAATCGCCTTGCGCACACCATTGTTCGAATTTCCGCTGGCGTTGTCGGCGTACGGCACCAAGATCGTCCAGGACGGGGCGACCGACTTCTCGAAACCGGTGGGCACGGGCCCGTTCGTCTTCGAATCCTTCGAGGCGGGTAGGCAGTTCACCGCTCGGGTCAACGAGAAATACTGGGACGGTGTGCCCGCCATCCGCCATCTGCGGCTGGTCAGCGCGGATGCGGACGCGCGTCTGTCGGCGGTGCAGAGCGGTCAGATCGACTACGCCGACAACCTGACCCCGTCCGCGGCGCGGGTATTGCGGGGCCGGGCGGGAATCTCGGTCCGGTCGACGCCGAACAGCGGCATCTATTTCTTCGCCATGAAGACCGATCGCCCGCCCTTCGACAACCCGGACGTGCGCCGCGCCGTGATGCGCATGGTCGATCGCGACGAACTGGTGAAGGTCGCGCTCGAAGGGGACGGTGAGGTCGCCAACGACGTCTTCGGCAAGGGATATCAGTACTACGCCGAACTGCCCCAGCACACCTACGACCCCGACGAGGCGGGCCGTCTGCTGAGCCGGGCCGGTGTGCGTGATCTGTCCTTCGATCTGTTCACCGCGCCGGTGGATTTCGGATTCGTCGAAGCGGCAAGACTTTTCGCCGATCAGGCCGCGAAATGCGGTGTGCAGGTGAACGTGGTCATCGGGTCCAAGGACAGTTACTACGCCGACGCGTTGAAGACCGGTCAGCTCACGATGGGCCAGTCGGGCCCGCTGGCGATCCCGAACCATTTCGCCTCGCGGCTGCTGACCACGGCCCCGCAGAATCGCACGAGATGGTCCGATCCCGAATTCGACGCGCTGTACGCCAAGGCACAGGCGACGCCGACCGCGGAGGCGCGTGCGGCGATCTACCGCACGATGCACGAAATCCTTTACGACCGGGGCGGATTCGTCTTCTTCGGCAGCACCCGCTGGAACACTGCTGCCCGCGAGGGTTTCCGCAATACTCCTGCCGCGGTGCCCAATTCGCACGAGTGGGCCCGCTTCGACGAGGTGGCGGCGTGATGGCCGGGGAGTTGGACGCGGCGCGGGCGCAGTACTGGGTCGATCGCTGGGATCGCCAGCAGGAGTTCTACATGCCCGATCGCGAGCAGCGCTTCGAGGTGATCGGTGACATCCTCGCCGAACTGCTCGGCCGCGCCGATCCGTTGATCGTGGATCTCGGCGTGGGACCGGGCACGCTGTCCGCGCGACTGCTGAACCGGCTCCCGCACGCGCGCATCGTCGGCGTCGACGCGGACCCGCTGTTGCTGGGACTGGCCGATGCCACGCTCGGTGGCGACCGCTTCCGGACGGTGAAAGCCGATCTGCGCGAACCGAATTGGTTCGACACCCTGAAACTGGACCGGGCTCCGGACGCGTTCGTGAGCACCACCGCCCTGCACTGGATGAACCGGGAGCCGCTGCGCGCGCTGATCGAAACCTGCGCCGCGGCGCTCCCGACGGGCGGGCTGTTCCTCGACGGTGATCATCTCTACGAGGGTGTGCACGCGCCTCGCCTCGACGCACTGGCCAAGGCGCTGACCGCGCATCGTGCGCGCCGCACGGCGACGGCCGCGAACGAGGACTGGGCCGCGTGGTGGGATGCGGTGGACCGGGCGCCCGAACTCGCCGAGCTGGTTCGATTGCGGGCCGGCGGATTCGAGCACAAGGTGCACGATCGGCCGAGCGTGCGCGACTATCTCGCCTTCGCGACGGCCGCCGGATTCGCCGAGGCGGGAACCGTGTGGCAATACGGCGACGACCGCATCGTGGTCGCGATCCGGTGACAGCTCGCTTCGTACTGCGGCGCGCCGCGATCGGGGCGGGGCAGGTGGTCGTACTGCTGGTACTGGTGTTCGTGCTGTCGCTGCTGCTGCCCGGTGATGCCGCGGACGTGCGGAGCAACGACATCCTCGGCGCGGATCAGCGCGCCGCGGCCCGGCATCTGCTGGGACTGGATGTCGCACCGGCGCAACGCTTCGCGCACTGGCTCGGACATGCGGCGACCGGTGATTTCGGAGTGTCCTACGCGAGTGGACAGGAGGTCGGGAGTCTGATCGCGGAGCCGTTCCTGATGACCGGTCTGGTGGCCGTGCTGGCGCTGGCGCTGCTGGTGCCCGTCGCGGTGACGGCCGGTTTCGCCGCAGGGCTGCGACCGGGCTCGGTGCGCGATCGGGTGATCACCTCGGTCAGCATCGCGCTGGATTCCATACCGGATTTCGTGCTGGCCGTGTTGCTGGTGACCTATGTGGCGGTGGATCTGCGGCTGCTGCCCGCGACCTTTCTGGGGACCGATCCGCAGACGGTGCTGACGCGGCCGGAATATCTGGTGCTGCCGTTGATCGTGATGGTCGCCCGGGTGGCCGCACCGCTGGTGCGGCTGGTGCGATCCGGTGTCGTGGACGTCATGGACCAGCCGTATGTGCAGCAGGCGCGGCGGCTCGGGGTCGGGCGCGGATCGCTGCTGGTCCGGCACGTCGCACCGAATGCGCTCGGACCGGCGTTGCAGGAGTTGGGCCGCACCGGTGACGGACTGCTCTCGGGCGTGTTGATCGTGGAGGCCGTGTTCGTCATGCCCGGGGTCGCCTCGCAGTTGATCGGGGCGATCGGTAATCGGGACGATCCGGTGATTCTGGCGATCGTGCTCATTACGGGTGTGCTCGCGATCGTGGTCAACCTGGGGATCGACCTGCTGGGTGGCCGGATGGTTCCGCGGTCGCGCGAAGGCGTCGGGGCATGACCGCGCGACGGTGGTGCGCGCTGACGCTGGTGGCCGTTCCGCTGGTGATCGCCCTGGCCGGGCCCGCGTTCGCCGGATCCGCGCCGCGTGAGCGGCAGGCGCCGTTCGGTCCGTCGTCGTGGTCGCCGCTGGGCACCGACCGGCTCGGCCGCGATGTGCTCGCCACGGCCCTGGTCGGCGGGCACACTTTCCTCCTCGTCGCCGCGTTGACCGTAATCGGTTCCTACACCGTGGGGTTCGTTCTTGGTGTGGCTGCCGCGGCGGCTCCGCGCGCCTGGCTCGACGAGTTGCTGATGCGGCCGATGGACGTGCTGCTGTGCCTGCCCTCGCTGCTGATCATCATGGTGGCCGCGCTGCGCACCCGCGGGTCGGCCGTGGCGATCGCCGTGGCGATCGGTATCGCGCTGGTCGCGCCGATCGCGCGTTTCGTGCGCATGGCCGCGCGGCCGGTCGTGCACGGTCCGGTGATGGACGCGCTGCGGATGCAGGGCGAGAGCCGTCGCCACCGCTACGCGAATTATGCTGCGCGCGAGATGATCCGGCCGATCGCCGCCGACCTCGGGGTGCGGTTCACCGCCGCGGTCTACTTTCTGGCCTCGGCGAACTTCCTGGGGCTCGGGTTCGACACCACCTCGACCGACTGGGCGGTCTCGGTCGCGGCGAACAAGGACGCGCTGACCATCGCGCCGTGGTCGATCGCGCTGCCCGCCGGGCTGATCGTGCTGTTGATGGTCGGCGTCAATCTGCTGTGTGATGATCTGCTCGCCGATCCGCGCACGGTCGCGGTGCGCGATTCGCGGCGGGTGAGCCGAGGTGGATGAGGTTGGCGAGGTGCTTGTTTCGCTTCGTGGCGTGCGGGTGTGCGCCGGTGATGCCGTGCTGGTCGAGGATATCGATCTCGAGGTGCGCGCGGGGGAGATCCTCACCCTGTTCGGGCCGTCGGGAGCTGGGAAGACGACCATCGCGTGCATTCTGGCCGGTATCGAGCGGCCCGGGATCGAGGTTTCCGGGGAGATCCGGTACGGCGACGCCGAGCCGCGGATCGGATTTCTGCCACAGTATGCCGCCTCGACCCTGAACCCGGCCCGCCGCATCGGTTCCGCGCTGGGGGAACTGGTGCAGTTGCGTCATGGTCGGCCGAGGCGATGGCGGGACCGGCGGAAGGTGCGCAGAGAGCTTGTCGCACAAGCGCTCTCGGCTGCGGGCTTCCACGCCGATCCGGCGGAACGCATCATGCGTCGATTCCCGCACGAATTCTCCGGCGGGGAACGTGCCCGGCTCGCACTGGCCCAGGTCCTCGTCTGCGAGCCCGATGTCGTGGTGGTCGACGAGCCGACCGTGGGACTGGACCCGATCGCACGGGCCGCACTCCTGAGCGGACTGGCGGCCCTGCGACGGTCCGGGAAGGCGGTGGTGCTGGTCACCCACGACCGGGTCGCCGCGCAGCAGATCGGTGACCGGACGGTGTTCGTGCGGGACGGGCGCCTGGCCGCCGACGAGCCCGCCGCACCGGCCGCGCCGTCACAGTCCGCGCGACCACCGGGCGGTGAGAAGATTCTCCGGATGCGCAATGTGTCTGTGGCGCTGCGGAATTCGGCCATCCTCCACGAAGTTGATCTGGAGCTGCGGCGCGGGGAGCTGGTGGGTGTCATAGGCGCCTCGGGTGCGGGCAAGACGACGATCGCGCGCTGTATTGCCGGTCTGGTGCGCCCGAGCGCGGGGGAGATCCGGCTGGATGACGAGCCGATCCCGGTGCTGCGCAGGCGTTCTCGCGCGCAGATCGCCGCTGTGCAATACGTGTGGCAGGAGTCCGCGGCCTCGTTCGATCCCCGGCGCACTGTTCTGGACCAGGTCGCGGCCACCGCCGTGCGCTTGCGCGGACTCGACCGGACCGGTGCGCGCGGCGAGGCTGTCGAAGCCCTGATCGACCTGGAGATCACTGCGGACCAAGCCGCGCGCTACCCGTCAGGACTGTCCGGTGGTCAACTCCAACGCGCCGCCCTCGCCCGCGCTCTGCTGTCCCGTCCTCGGGTACTGATCTGCGACGAGATCACCACGGCGCTGGATCAGCCACTGGCACAACGCATTCTGGACCACCTGGAGCAGCTCCGCCGCGACACCGGCACCACCGTACTGCTCATCAGCCACGACCTGGTCGGCCAACTGAACCGCGCCGATCGTCTGGCGATCGTCGACCACGGCCGGATCGCCGCGATCGGGACGCCGGAGGAATTGCTCGCCGATCCGCTGTCCCCGGTGCTCGGCCACTTACTCGCCGCACAAGCTCCGGCATAGGTAGCCGCTGATATGGGCCTCGTCGCGGGGTCGCGCTGGAAATGGCGGTGATGGGTTCGAGAGCCCAGCCGCACCAACGTCCTGCGAGAATTCCGGCCTACGCCGCGTTACCGGGCAGATCGGCGGGTGTCATTCCCGGCGGGCCCAGGATGACATCCCCTTGTTCGGCGGTGATCCTGTCGAACAACGCGAGGTCCCACTCGGTGTCCGGGGTCGCGTCGGCCTGCGGTGTGCCGGCCCGTCGGATGAGGTCGACGAAATATGCGGGGGAACTCATGGTCAGAACCCGTGCGCCCGCGGCACCGGCTTCGAGCGCGTGCGGGGTGTTCATCGTGATGGTGTAGAAGTCGCCCGGTCCCAGCGTGTAGGTGTCGGCACCGGCCCACACGGTCACAGCGCCCTCGACGACCCAGATCCGTTCCTCGTAGCGAGTGTGCTTGTGCAGCGGGGTATTCGAGCCCGGCGGCAGGGTGACATCGGCCAGATCGTGGCGGCCGTCGGTCTCCTCGGGCGCGGTGAGCACGGTCAGGCGCAGATGCGTGCCGAGAACGAACCGGCGGTCCTGTGCGGGGGCGGGGGGAGCGGGAAAGGTGGTCATCGAGTGTTCCGTTCAGTGAGTATCGTTGCCGGGTCGTCGTGCTGGTTTCCGCTACTCGAAGTCTGAATCGAGTGAGGTGGCGGCGGCATCGGTCGCATGACGCTGCCGGTGACGTAATGCGTGCGTGAGTCGTCGGCACAGCGGCCCGTCCTCGACAACCACGACAGCAGACAATCTGGCGCGCAAGGGGATTGGCTACTGTCGAGGGCTGTGGAGGTTATTGTGCAGAGATGTGCGTTGGGGACCTGACATGCGAGCGAGAATCAGGCAGCTTGTGTGCGCGGACGCCGGGGATACGCTGCCGTCGTTCGGGCCGGTGTGGATCGATTGTTCAGGTAGAAATGTAATTGCTTGTGGCCGAATGACTTCGGGTGCGATTCCAGCCGTGTCAGGTCCAATGGCGGATTTCCGATATCGATCGGCCGATTACGGGAAGCGCGCCAGCGCGGGATTGCCGATCGTTGATATGTGAGTTCGATTCGGGAATTGATCCGGCCGCGGGATGTCGGCGACGGGGTGGGGCATTGGCGGCGGATGCGAGTCTGGGCGACGGCGCATGCGGTCGACGACTTCTATCAGGGCCTCGTGCCCGCGGCCGTGCCGTATTTCGTGTTGGAGCGGCATTTCGGTTATGTCGAGGCCTCGGGACTGGCGCTGGCCGCGACGTTGGGCAGTGCGCTGCCGCAGGTGGGGATCGGATTGCTGGCGGATCGGCGGCGGCTGCGGTGGATGTCGCCGGTAGGGGTGAGCCTGGCGGGTATCGGAGCCGGTCTGTCGGGGCTGGTGCCCAGTTATCCGCTGGTGTTCGGCCTGCTGTTGCTGGCCGGGTTCGGGATCGCGATGTTCCATCCGCCAGCCGGACGCGATGCCCGGCGTGCGGCCGGGGGCAGTGCCACCGCGATGAGTTATTTCGCGGCCGGGGGCAGTGTCGGATTCTTCGTCGGACCGGCGCTGGTGACGCCGGCTTTGGACACGCTCGGGATCGGCGCGACCGCGTTGTTCATCCCGCCCGCGGTGCTCATGGGTTTCATCCTCTTCCGGCAGCAGGGCCGCCAGGCCGATGCCGTGACCGGACCGGTCGAACGTGCGGGCCGGGATCGAATCGGGCTGTTCGCGGGGCTGACCGCCGTCGAGGTCGTGCGATCGACGATCTCGACAGGACTGAACACCTTCATCTCGCTGTACTGGATCCGGCATCTGGGCGCGAGCAGCGCGCTGGGCGGACTCGCGCTGACGTTGGAACTCGGTGGCGGCGTGCTGGGCACACTGCTGGGCGGCAGGCTCGCGGATCGGATCGGGATGGTGCGCACCGTGCAGCTCGGCAATGCCGCCATGCTCCCGGCGCTGTGGCTCATGCTGGCCTGCCACGACAAGTACGCCGCGTTGCCGCTGGCGCTGGTCGTGGGCCTGATCTCGAACATCCCGTTCGCCGTGCTGATCAAACTCGGCCAGGACTATCTGCCCAGCCGTCCGGGCACCGCGGCCGGTGTCACGCTCGGGCTCGCGGTCAGCGCGGGAGGGTTGTTCATGCCGCTGCTGGGGCTGGTCGCCGGTCACTACGGTCCGCGCGGCGCGCTGGTGGTGCTGGCCACGGTGCCGGTGCTGGCGATCGCGATCTCCACGGTGCTGCGTGAGCCGGTATCGCCTGGTGACGAGTTCGCGACATGAGTGACTCGTGTTCCGATCAGGCGTCCCGAGACGGATTCGCCGGTGGCGGATTCGCCGTATTCTGACCGGTGATGACTGCGATCCGCTATACGCCGGTTGCGCCGACGATCTCCGAGGCCCGCGCGGGCGGAGACGTCATCGATCGGCACCGGCACGACGACCATCAGCTGATCTATGTCAGCTCGGGCGTCCTAGCGATCCACACCGAACGCGGATCCTGGATCGCGCCGAACGACCGGGCGCTGTGGATTCCGGCGAACACCTGGCACGAACATCGGTTCTACGGCCGCAGCCGATTTCACACGGTCGGTTTCCCGGCGCGGGGGACCGCCGCGTTGCTGGATGTCCGGACGCCGACGATCATCGCGGTCGACGCGCTGGTGCGTGAACTGCTCATCGCCCTCACCGACCCGACGCTCACCGCCGTGGAGACCCGGCACCTGCGGGCGGTGTTGCGGGATCGGCTGCGCTGCGTCGCGGAACAGCCGTTCACGCTGCCCGCGCCGCGGGATCGCCGGCTCGCGAACGCATGTCGGTTGGTGGAGTCCGATCTGCGGCGACCGTGCACCCTCGCGGATCTGGCTCGCCGAGTGCACACCGGCGAACGGACACTGTCCCGGCTGTTCCGCACCGAGTTCGCGATGACCTACCCGCAATGGCGAACTCGTACAAGGGTTTTCGCCGCGATGGTGATGCTCGCCGAAGGTGCGGCGGTCACCGAGACCGCGCACGCCTGCGGTTGGGCGACCACGAGTGCGTTCGTGCACACCTTCGCCCAGACGATGGGAACGACTCCGGGTGCGTACCGCGCGGGCATGCATGCCCGGCACTGAACGCACCCGGAGTCGGCCTCGTCAGGAGAGCGTGGTGGCCTGCGCCTCGGTCGTTTCCGACTCCCGCTCGGGTTCGCGGGTGCCGAACAGCATCAGCCCCGCGCCCAGCAGCGCCAGCACCACCATGACCACGAATCCGCTGGCGAACGTCCCGGTGCTCTGCACGATGAAGCCCATCACCAGCGGGGCGGCCACGCCGGAGAGTGCGAAGCACGCGTCGGCGAATCCGGCGGCGGTGCCGGGTTGACTCGGTTCGGCGTCGATCGCGGCCACCCACCAGATTCCGCCGGTGACGAAACCGCAGCCGACTCCGATCGAGATGAACACCACGGCCGTGACCAGCGAGGGCGCGCTCACGATCGGGATCAGCGCGGCGCCGGCCAGCAGCAGTGCGATACCCATGATGGTGAAGCGACTGCGAATGCGTCCGGTGCGGGCGTACACCTTGTCGACCAGCACACCGCCGATGAGCGCGCCGACCACGCCCGCGGCCCACGGTGCGACGGTGAACGCGCCGACCTGCTTGACGCTCAGGTGGTACGAGGTCGACAGGTACTCCGGCAGCCAGTACATGAAGGCCCAGAAGATGTAGCCCCAGGCGAAGTAGCCGACGCCGACGATCCACAGATTGCGGTTGGTGAAGATCCGCCGCCAGTTCACCTTCTCCTGGCGTTCGGAGGTTTCCTCGGCCAGTTGCCCGGACTCGATGTACGTGCGTTCGGCCTCGGAGACCCGGGGAGAGGCGGCCGGGGTGTTGGCGAGCAGTCCGACCGCGATCAGCGCCCACAGCACACCGAGTGCGGCCAGCACCCAGAACATGCCGCGCCAGCCCAGACTCGCGATCAGCTGGGTCACGATCGGCCCGCCGATCAGCAGGCTGCCCGACACCGCGACGCCGCCGACCAGAGCCAGTGCGAAGCCGCGCTCCACACTCGGCAGCCAGCGGCTGATCACGCGGGTTGCCGCGGGGAAACCGGGTGCCTCGCCCGCACCGAGCACGATGCGGATCAGCAGCAGACCGGTGAAACCGCCGGAGATCGGCGTGATCGCCGTGGCGACCGACCAGAACACCATGCCCACCAACAGAATTCGGCGTGGACCGAATTTGTCGACCAGTGGACCGGCGAGGAATGCGAACACCATGTACCCGATGGAGAACGCGGAACTGATGACGCCGTAATCGGCGGAGTCGATGCCGAATTCGGCCTCGAGCGGTTTGACCGCATACGAGACCGCACTGCGGTCGATGTAATTGATGATGACGAGGACGACGATCATCGCGACCGTCGCCCAACGGAAATGTTGGCGCATGGTGGTTACCTCATTGTCCACCGTTCCGCTTGGCGGAACATATTGAATAAAAGGTGCTGAAACTATGCGTCATGAATTGTTTCGGCACAGGGTTTTCGCGTAACTGCCCGATGAATTCGGGAAATTGCGCGGGTTATGTTCCGCTGATAGGAACGTTCTGGAAAATATCGTTCACCGGACCGCCCGCGGGCAGCCGCCAGATCGCCTCGGCGAGGCGCTCGGCCGTGTCGGCCGGAACCGACCGCGTGGCATTCGAGGTGAACTTGAGCGTGAGCTCCTCGGGTGACAACGGGTTCGCCGGACCGCCCCGATTCTGCGAGACCCGTTCCGTGCGGGTGGTTCCGTCGTCCAGACGGACCGTGAGCACAGCGGGGAACTGACGGGGGAAGATCCGGGTGCACTCCGCGTCGGCGACCACGTTCACCTTGTCCGCGATCGCCAGTCGGGCCGGATCCCGCACGGCGCTGTCGGTGAAATCCTCGTGGAATACACCCAGCCCGCCGCCGCCGAGCAGGGCCGCGGCGACGGTGTACGGGCCGCTGAACGCCCCGTGGTACCCCGAACGCGGCCGCCGCTTCTCCTCGATCGGCTCGCCGATGGTGCGCAGAACCGGTTCGGGCACACCGAGAGTCAGCTCGGTGATCCGGGCCGGATCGATCCCCGCGCGACGCAGCCGCAACGCCGCGTCCACACCCGCGTGGGTGAAATGGTTGCAGGGGTACGGCTTGAAGAAGATGCCGGGCGTCTCCCAGTGCTCACCGAGACCTCGGGTGACCTGCTCGATGTCGAACCGGTCGCCGCAGAACGCCTGCAGGAAGCCGAACCGGCCCTCCAGCACCGTGGGCGGGCCGGTGAGCCCGTGCTGCGCCATCTGCGCCGCGACCACACCGGCGTGCGCGGCCCAGCCACAGTGCACGCGTTTGACGGTGCCGCCGGTGCGATTCGCCTCGATGACGCCCGAACCCATACTGCACGCGATCCCGATGGCCGAGGTCAGCTCGTCCGCGTCCAGACCCAGCAGCATGCCCGCGGCGACCGCGGCCCCGACCGCCCCGCAGATCGCGGTGGCGTGCTGGCCGCGATCGAAGAACACCGAATTGGCGTTCTCCTCGTCGTAACCGGCCATGCCGAGCCGACAGGTCACCTCGATGCCGACGGTCGCGGCGTCCAGGAAGGCCGGCCCGCTCGCGCCGGTCCGTTCGGCGACCGCGAGCGCAGCGGGAATCACCGCCGAGGACGGGTGCAGCACCGAGGGCAGGTGGGTGTCGTCGAAATCCAGGCTGTGCGCGAGGGTTCCGTTGACCAGCGCGGCCGACGGCGCGGGCAGCCCGCCCTCGATGCCCAGTGCGGTGGCGGCCGGTCGGCCGCCCCACTCGGTGACCACCGCGCGAACGACCTCCGCCGGTTTCTCGCCGAGTGCGGCCAGGCAGTTGCCCAGCAGGTCCAGCACGCGTCCGGCCAGGTCGGTGCGCAGGTCGGCGGACAGGCCGTCGGCGTGGACGCGGGCGGCGAGTGCGCCGAGTTGCTGTGCGGGAGTGGGTGTCACGCGCCCACCACCGCGAACGGCCGGATCGGGGAACCGGTGCCGCCGACGATGCGCAGCGGCGCGACCACGAACAGGAATTCGGCCAGCCCCGCGGCGGCGACCTCCTCCAGGTTCAGATGCTCCATGATGTAGATTCCGTTCTCCACCAACAGAACTCGATGCACCGGCAGTTCGCGGTGTCCGGCCCCGGCGGGAATCTGCTCGTAGGCGGTGGTGTCCGCGCCGGTGGCGACGACGCCGCGGGCGGCCAGCCACGACGCGGCATCCACGGTCAATCCCGGGACGCCGGTGTCGTGGCCCAGATACGTTGCGGCATCGTCGAAGTTACGGGCCCAGCCGGTGCGCACCAGCGCGACGTCACCGGCCTCGGGGCGCACACCGGCGCGCTCGGCCGCGGCGATCAGGTCGGCCTCGGTGACTCCGTAACCGGGTTCGAGGGTGTCCACGCCCTTGGTTCCGGCGACGTCCAGCAGCACGCCGCGGGTGATCATCGGCGGGATCTTCTCGGTGCCGTGCTCGCTGAACTTCCCGCCGCGCTGTGCGGCGTAGGCGTCGATGTCGCCGTGCAGTTTTCCGTTGTGGCTCACGTGCGAGAGCGAGTCGATGTGGGTGCCGACGTGCCCGCCGGTGATGATCACCTCGTTGCTCGCCGAACCGCCGTCGGGGCGCATCATGTCGCCGTGCCGACGAGCCAGCGTCATCCGGAAGCCGGGGTGGTTGGGCGAGCACGGCATTCCGGTGAACAGCGGCTGGCCCAGCTCGATCGTGCGGAGTCCTTGCGCGACGGCCTCGAGCAGGGTGCCGGTTACGGCGTCGGTCATGATGTGGTCCCTTCTGTTTCGAATTGCTCGGCGAGGTCGAGCACCCATCGGCTACGGGCGACGACGGCCGGGTCGACGAACCGGCCCTGCTCGTCCAGCCAGGCGGCGGAATCCTTGCCGTGCAAGGAGTTCAGGAGTTGCCGAGCGTCGTCGACCTCGGTGTGGCTCGGGGTGAACACGGCGTTGACCGGTTCGATCTGTTTCGGATGCACCACCGAGCGGCCGAAGAAGCCGCGGTCGCGGGCGGTGGCGCTGTCGGTGACCAGTCCGTGCAGGTCCGCGACGTCGGTCCAGACCGCGTGCGGTGGGCTGGGCAGCCCGGCCGCGCGGTTGGCGGTGACCACGCGCTGGCGCGCCCATTCCAGTGCCGTGTTGTCGCGCACGCGCAGGTCGGCGAGCAGGTCGGCCTCGCCGAGGGAGACCGAGGCGACCAGCGGGTGGCATGCGGCGAGCCCGAACGCGTTCTCCACGCCCAGCGCGGATTCCACCAGCAGGTGCAGGGGAGCCGCGAGGCGGTCGGCGATCCGTGCCACGGCATCGGGATCATCGCATTTCGGTACCCGGATTCCGGCCACTCCGCGTCCGGCCAGATCGGCGACATCGCTTTCGCCCCAAGGGGTTTGCGGTGAATTGATCCGGATCCACAGCGGTTTGGGCCAGGTCTGCGCCGCCGCGGTGACCGCGTTCGCGCGGGCGGCGGCCTTGTCCGGTGCGGCGATCGCGTCCTCGAGGTCGTACACCACCGCGTCGGCCGGACCGGCCATCGCCTTGGCGAGCAGTTCGGGGCGATGCGCCGGGACGTACAGCCAGCTGCGGGCCTTGCCGATCACGCCACACCCTGCTCACGCAGCTCGCTCAGGTGCTGCTCGTCGATGCCGAAGCGGGCCAGGATCTCGGCGGTGTGTTCGCCGAGTTTCGGTCCGGTGGTGCGGATTTCGCCCGGGGTGTCGCTGAGCCGGAACGGGATGTTGGGCATTTTCAGCGGGCCCAGTTCGGGATCCTCGATCCGCAGCACACTGCCCAGCGCGGCGTACTGCGGATCGGCCATGATGTCCGCGGCGGTGTAGATCGGGGCGACCGCGGCCTGCGCCTCCTCGAAGGCGGTGACCACCTCGTCCCGCCCGCGTGCGGCGATCCACGAACCCACCGCCTCGTCCAGTTCGTCGGCGTGTTCGGCGCGGGTGCGACCGGCCGCGAACCACGGCTCCTCGATCAGTTCCGCGCGGCCGACCAGGCGCATCACGCGCTCGGCGATGGACTGCGCGCTGGTGGACACCGCGACCCAGCTGCCGTCGCTGCACTGGTAGGTGTTGCGCGGCGCGTTGTTGGTGGATCGGTTGCCGGTGCGCGGTTGCAGCACGCCGAGCTGGTCGTATGCGGTGATCTGCGGGCCGAGCACGGTCAGCAGAGGTTCGATGATCGCCATGTCCAGGATCTGGCCGCGGCCGGTGGCCCGGCGGGCGTGCAGGGCGGTCATGATGCCGAACGCGGTGGTCAGCGCCGCGACGCCGTCGGCGAGGCCGAACGGCGGCAGGGTGGGCGGGCCGTCGGGTTCACCGGTCAGCGCGGCGAATCCGCTCATCGCCTCGGCCAGCGTGCCGAAACCGGGACGCGCGGAGTAGGGACCGAACTGGCCGAATCCGGTGACCCGGGCCAGCACCAGTCCCGGATTGTCCTGGGCGAGTACGTCATAGCCCAGACCCCAGCGCTCCAGGGTGCCGGGCCGGAAGTTCTCGATGATGACGTCCGCGTCGGCGGCCAGCTCACGGAACAGCCGCTGCCCCTCGGGCGAGCCCAGATAGAGGGTGAGCGATTTCTTGTTGCGCCCCAACATCTTCCACCACAGCCCGATCCCGTCTTTGCTGGCACCGTGGGTGCGGGACGGGTCGCCGCGCGGGTGCTCGACCTTGATCACCTCCGCACCGTGGTCGCCCAGCAGAGTCGCGGCCATCGGCCCCGCGAACAGGGTGGCCACATCGAGCACCTTGATCCCGGCCAACGCTTGCACAGTCAACTGAATTCCTCTCGTACAGCGGCTTTTTCAGCCGCGATGACCCATTCGGCGGGAGATGCGCTCGGCGGTGTCCACCACGCGCGGCGCGATCTTCTCCACGAATTCCTCGGTGACCCGGTAGCGCGGACCGCACACCGAGATCGAGCCGATCACCTCGCCGGTGATGCCGAAGACCGGCGCGGCCACCGAGCCCGCATCGGCCTGCCGCTCGCCGCCCGACTGCGCGAAACCGCGTGCGCGCACGTCGTCGAGTTCGGCGGCGAGCGAATCGGGATCGGTCACGGTGCTGGTCGTGAGCGCGGCCAGTGGTCCGGCCAGGGCTCGCCGGCGGGCGTCCTCGGGCAGGAAGGCGAGCATGCACTTGCCGGAACTGCCCGCGTGCAGCGGAAAACGGCGGCCCAGCTCGACGGTCATCTTGATCTCGTGGGTGCCCTCGACCTGGTCGAGGTAGATCCGGCCGTCGGGGACCAGCGCGGTCAGGGTCGCGGTCTCGCCGGTTTCGTCACGCAACGCTCGCAGCAGGTCCAGTGCGCTGGCGCGCAGGTCCGAGTCGCGGAACGCGCGCGCTCCCAGTGCGGTGGCCGCGGCGCCGAGCCGGTACTGCCTGCTGTCCGGATCCAGCACGACCATCCCGCGGGTGGCCAGGGACTGCAGGATGCGGTGCACCACGGCCTTGCTCAGGCCCAGCTCGCGGGCGATCGCACTGACCCCGAGCCGGGACGGTCCGTCGGTGAACAGCAGCAGCACGTCGGCGACGCGTGCGGCGGCCTCGGTGCCCGGCGTGGGCTCGGTCATGACTCTCCCGGTAAGGTCGTACCGTTCAGCGGAACGGCTCGGACGTTGTCGATTTCCAGGAAAGCATCAGGTATGCCCCTGCTGTCAAGTGGATCTTTTGGATTTCGCAGCTAACGGTTGACGTTTAGTCCGGCTAAGTGTCAGGATCGAAGACATATCCAGCGGTCCGCTCAGCGGTACGGCTGAAATTCTGGAAGGCGGTGAAGGTCGCAGATGACCTCTTCGGTTACCGAATCCGTTACGGCACTGGGAACCTGGGTGTCCGGACTGCGCTGGGACGCCGTGGCCGAACCCGTGGCCGAGCGACTGGGCATCGTGCTGTTCGACGTTCTGGCCGCGAACGCGGTGGGCGCGCGCACCGAAGGTCAGCGGGCGTTTCGTGCCGCGTGGCCCGCGCCGCCGGGACACAGCCCGGTCGTCGGCGGTGGCTGCTCGACCGATCCGGTGACCGCGGCCTGGCTCAACGGCCCCGCGACGGTGTGCCTGGAACTCGACGAGGGCAACAAGTACGCCAAAGGGCATCCGGCGGCACACGTGTTCCCGGCCGTTCTCGCACTGGCCGCCGAACTCGATGTGCCCGGCCCGGATCTGGCCGCGGCACTGCTGGCCGGTTACGAGGTGGCCGCTCGATTCGGCCGCGCGACGTCATTGCGTCGCGGTGCGCACCCGCACGGCAACTGGGGTGTGGCCGGTGCCGCGGCGGGTTGCGCCCGACTGCTGGGCCTGGACGCCGAACGCACTGCCGCGGCCATCGACGCCGGTTCCGGGTTGCCGGTGGCCGGGCATTTCGATTCGGCGCTGGACGGCAACCCGGTGCGCGACGCCTGGCTGGGTGCGGCGAACGCGTCCGGGATCGCCGCGGCGCGCCTCGCCCTGGCCGGTTCGGCACGCAACACCGGGACCGCCGCCCGCTCACTGGGTGAGCTGCTCGGCAGTTTCGCGCCCGAAGAGCTGAGCCGGGAGCTGGGCGCCCGCTTCGACATCACCGGCAACTACTTCAAGCAGCATTCGTCGTGCTCGTACACCCATCCCGTCGCGGACCTGCTGATCGACGCCCGCACCGCGCTGTTCGGCACGCAGGCCGACCCTGCCGAAATAGCAACCGCGACCGTCGGAATCGACGTGCAGACGCACGCACTCGCCGCGGGACTCGATCGGACGAGCTGGCACAACCAGTTGTCCGCGATGTTCTCGGTACCGTTCGTCGCGGCCACCGCGCTGTTGTACGGAGAAGTCACGCCCCGCTACACCGCACTGCTGCCGGACGACGCCCCCGAGATCGCGAAAGTCGCTGCCGGAGTAAGGATCAGCGAGGTTCCCGAGCTGACCGCGAAACTGCCCGACAACCGCGCCGCCCGGATCTCGGTGCGCCTCGCGGACGGGCGCACGCATACCGCCGAGGCCGGAAATCCGATCGGCGACACCGACTTCCAGCCCTTCGACCGCGACCGCCTGGCCGCGCTGTTCACCGGGCTGCTCGACCAGACCGCAGTGCGCACGATCGGCGCGGTGGTGGACGGGATGATCGCCGCCCCCGGCGCCCGCGCACTGCTCGCCCCGCTCGCCGCATGACCGTCCCATCGCACGAAGGAGTCCTGATGCGCCGCATCTTCTCGGTGACGCCGATCCACGTCGACCCGGAGGAACTGGACCGCCGACGCCGCCGCTACAACGAGCTGGCGCCGGACGGAATCACCGTGGAACTCGTGGACGCCGGACCGGCGGCGCCCGCCCAGCTCGCCAGCGCCGCCGACCTGCACGCCTCGGAACAAGCCGTCGCGGCCGCGTTCGCCACCGCCGAAGGCTACGACTTCCGGATGCCGGACTGCGTTCTGGATCCGGGCGTGCCCGCCGGGGAGCGCGGCATGTTGCAGGTCGTCGTGGAGCGGCTCGTCGCCGACGGGCACCGGGTCGCCGCGGTCACCCGCAACCAGGTGATCGCCGACGAGCTGGCCCGCAAGGTACGCGAATACGGTTGCGGCGATTCATTTCTCGGCGTCGCGGTGCTGGATCTGGATCTGGGCGCGGTCGCCGACGGCGCACGCTGGAACGCCGCGATGCGATCCGCGCTGGACGATCTGTCGGCCCGGGGCGCGACAGCCGTGATCAACGGCTGCTCCGCGGTCGAGGTCGAGCACACCGAGGGCGGCCCGCTCGTCGTCGATCCGGTCGCCGATGCCCTGCGGCTCCTGGCGGGTCCGGCATGAGCGGTCGAGGCTGGAAGCGGAGTGTTGCCACGCAGGCTGCCTCGCATGCTGGAACGGGTTGCGCCATGAGTGGTCGGGGCCGACCGCGGCAGGGTTGCGTTTGCGTGCGCGCCGGTGTTCAGGCTGTGGAGGGCGCAATATGAGCGACGTCGATCTGGTCGTGGCCGGGGCGGGCGGCGGCCTGGCCGGGGCGTTGCGGGCGGCGCAGCTGGGTGCGCGGGTGCTCGTCGTTGAGGCGAACGAGCATTACCTGCGCGGTAACAACACCTCGATGTCGACCGCGATGATTCCGGGCGCGGGCTCACGCTGGCAGCGCGCCGCCGGAATCGAGGACTCGCCGCAGGAGTTCCTCGGCGATATCGCGGCGAAGACGCACGGCGACTTCGCGAAACCGGTCGCCGAAGCGCTCGCCGGTATGAGCGCTGAACTCGTCGAATGGCTGGGCGACCATGTCGGGCTCCCGATCGAACTGCCCACCGATTTCGATTATCCGGGCCACAGCGCACAGCGGGTGCACTCCATTCCCGGACGGCACGGTTCGCGACTGCTGCACCACCTCGCCGACGCGGTGGCCCAGGAATCGCTGATCGACACGCTGATTCCCGGCCGGGTCGCCGCGGCACGACGCACCGAGGAGGGTCTACTCGTCACGGTGTCCTATCCGGACGGCCGCGAGGAGGAGATCTCCACCGGCGCACTTCTGTTGGCTACCAACGGTTATGGCGCGAATCGGGAGCTGGTCACCGAACATCTGCCCGAGATCGCCGATGCCGAATACCACGGCAGCGAGTACTCCACCGGAGACGCCCTGCGGATCGGCGCTGATTTCGGTGCCGCGGTCTCCTACCTGGACGCCTACCAGGGCCACGCCGGACTCTCGGCCGAGGCGCGCACACTGGTCACCTGGACCGTGGTCATGCACGGCGGTTTCGTGGTCACGGCCGACGGCCGCCGATTCGGCGACGAATCGACCGGTTACTCCGAGTACGCCGCGGTACTCGCCGGACAGCCGGGCGCATCCGGCTGGCTGATCTACGACGAGAGAATCCACAGTGCCACAATGGCTTTCGGAGACTACGTCGATGTCGTGAACAGTGGCGCGGTGCGGCACGGCGAGTCGGTCGCGGAACTCGCGGACAGCATCGGCGTTCCCGCGCAAGCCCTGGCCGCCGAACTCGTCGAGGCGTCCGCGGTCGCCCGCGGCGACGAACTGCGAGACCGGTTCGGCCGCACCAGATTCGAGCAGCCGCTCAGCGGCCCGCTGTACGCGGTGCGAATTCTGCCCGCGCTGTTCCACACCCAGGGCGGACTCGTGGTCGACCGGCACGCTCGGGTGCTGGATGCGAATTCCGATCCGATTCCGGGTCTGTATGCCTCCGGCGGCGCGGCCGTCGGCATCTCCGGTCACGGCGCGGCCGGATATCTGGCCGGTAACGGGCTGCTGCCCGCGCTGGGCCTCGCCTACCTCGCGGCCACGCACTCGGTGGCCGAATTCCCTAGAATTGAAAGGTAATTCATGACCAACCACGACCTGATCATCCGCAATGTGCGCGTCGTCCGTCCCGGGGTGGAGGACACCCCGCTCGCGGATATCGCGGTGAGTGACGGGAAGGTCACCGAAGTCGGTCCGGACCTCGATGTCTCCTCGGCCCGTGAGGTCGTGGACGGTGGCGGCAAGCTGGCCTTTCCCGGCGTGGTCGACGCGCACCAGCACTGGGGCATCTACAACCCGCTCGACGAGGACACCCGCACCGAGAGCCGCGCGTGTGCGCAGGGCGGGGTCACCACCTCGCTGACCTACATGCGCACCGGGCAGTACTACCTCAACCGGGGTGGGGACTACTCGGAGGTGTTCCCCGAGGTGCTCGCCGCCTCCGAGGGAAAGTCCTTCGTGGACTACGCATTTCACCTCGCGCCCATGCAGGCCTCGCATATCGCGGAGATCCCGGAGCTGATCAGCGAGCACGGCGTGAGCTCGTTCAAGATCTTCATGTTCTACGGCAGCCACGGCCTGCACGGCGCATCCAACGACCAGAACTCCTTCCTGATGATTCCCGAAGGCGAGCGCTACGACATCGCCCACTTCGAATTCGTCATGCGCGGGGTGCAGGCGGCGCGCGAGCGTTTCCCGGAGATCGCCGACTCGATCTCGCTGTCGCTGCATTGTGAGACGGCCGAGATCATGACCGCGTACACGAAGATCGTGCAGCAGGAGGGCAAGCTGTCCGGGCTCGAGGCGTACAGCGCGTCGCGGCCGCCGCATTCGGAGGGCCTCGCGGTCACCATCGCCTCCTATCTCGCGCACGAGACTCAGCTGCCGAATATCAACCTGCTCCACCTGTCCTCGGCCAAGGCGCTCGAGGCGGCCATGCTGATGGCGAAAACCTTTCCGCACGTGGACTTCCGGCGCGAGGTCACGATCGGGCACCTGCTCACCGACATCACCACCGCGGACGGCATCGGCGGCAAGGTCAACCCGCCGCTGCGCCCGCGGGCCGATGTCGAGGCGCTGTGGGAGCATCTGCTCGCCGGTGACATCAGCTGGGTGGTCTCGGACCACGCGTGCTGCAAGGAGGCCACCAAGTTCGGCGACGACCCGGCGGACATCTTCGCCGCCAAGTCCGGATTCGGCGGCACCGAATACCTGCTGGCCGGCCTGGTCGGCGAGGGCCGCAAGCGCGGTCTGTCGATGCGACAGGTCGCGGAGCTGACCGCGTGGAACCCCGCGCAACGTTACGGCCTGCACACCAAGGGCGATATCGCGCCCGGTTTCGATGCCGACATCGCCCTGGTCGACCCGGACCGCTCGTGGACCGTGCGGCCCGAGGACTCCGAATCCACCCAGGAATACAGCCCGTTCCGCGGCCTCGAGGTCGGCTCAACGGTGACCGACACCTTCCTGCGCGGTGCGCGAATCTTCGCCGACGGCAAGGTGACCGGTCAGCCCACGGGCCGCTACGTGCGTCGTCCGGCCACCCGCTGACGTTGTGATGTCCCGGGTCCGGACGTTCGTGAGGGGGCGTCCGGCCCCGGGCGTCATTCGGCGGTCGCGGATACCTCGGCCATCGGCATGGCGAACGCAGCACGGCGGAAATGGCCTGGGGCAATACCGTACTCGCGGCGGAACGCATTGGAGAAGGAGAATTCGGTCGAGTACCCGACCTCCCGTGCGATCGTGGCCAGCGAAGCGTCGGTCTCCCGGAGCAACCGGGCACCGCACCCGAGCCGCCAGCTGATCAGGTAACTCATCGGCGGTTGCCCGACGAGTGTGGTGAACCGTCGGCTGAACGCGGTACGGGGCAGCCCCGCGACATCGCTGAGCCTGCCGACAGTCCACTGGTGCTGCGGCTGCTCGTGGATCTGCCGCAGCGCGGCGGCGATCGCGGGATCGTCGCTGCCCGGCGCACTGCCGTGTTGCTCGTGCCACTGCCTCAGCACCTGGACCAGGATCAGGTCCAGCAGCGATCGCAGTGTCGCCCCGCTACCCGGCCGTGCTCGGCCCACCTCCGCCTCGAGCATCGCGACCAGCGCCCGCATCTCGGGGTACCGCTCGTAATCCGGTGACACCGCGATGAGGTCGGGTAGTGCGCGCAGGTACTGAGGCGCGTAACCGTGCTCCAGTCGGTAAGCGCCGCACAGGAACTCGAAGTCGCACGGCCCCGGCGCGGGCGGGATCGGCCCCATCGCCGAGGGCGGCAGGTCGGCCAGCGCTCGTCGGGTCCGGGCGAATCCGTGCTGGGCGCCGGACGAGGTGAGCACGATGTCGCCCGGCCGCAGCGCAACGGGCGGCCGGTCCTCGGTGATCAACCAGCAGGTGCCTCGCAACATGATGTGGAACCCACTGCCCGAGAAGGCGGGGAACCTGAGTCCCCGAGGGTCCGAATGCCTGATCAGGCGACTGCCCACGCTGCCGACCCGAACCATGCGGATGACCTCGCTCATCAGGTCCATACGGCCGATTTTAGCCAGCCCCGCCGCGCACAGCCGCGTATGTACCGAGGTCGCTCGCGTATGGCCTGCCCGGCCCCGTGGGTGGTTGGGTTGACATCGTGATCGATGACGCGACAGAGGATGAAATCGGTGCGGTCCTGCGGACCAACGCCGACAAGACCGAGCAGGGCGGGCGGCTCGCGGCGGAAAGCCTGGAAGCGCTGCGTGGCGCGGGCTTGTTCGGGCTGCGGACACCGCGCGAATACGGCGGTGGGTGGGCGAGCGTGGAAACAGTCGCCCGGTGCCTGACTCGTCTGGGCCGAGCGTGTCCGTCCAGCGCATGGGTGACCGGGACCTGCCTGACCGCCAAGAACATCGCCGTGCGGTACCACCTGGAGGGGGACCTCTTCGCGGACCCGGACGCACTGTGGTGTGGATCGGGAATCCCAGGGGGACAGGGTGAACGGGGCGTTGGCGGGGTGCGGATCAGCGGCCGCTGGCCGAACGTGTCAGGATGCGAGGACGCGGTCTGGGCGTTGCTCGGCGTGGTCGTGGACGGCGTGTTCTCCTTCGCCGTCGTCCCCGTGGCCGATCTCGCCATCGAGCGAACCTGGCACATGGCCGGCATGTGCGGCACGGGCAGCCAGACCGTGGTCGCCGACGATCTCCTCGTGCCGGCCGAGCGGGTCGCGACCGCCGCGCCCTTCACGACCGCGGACCTGATGTTGTACTCGATGACGGTGCTGAGCCCGGTTGTGGGCGCGACGCTGGGCGCGCTGGACGTGGTCGGCGCGATGTTCGCCTCGGACCGCAAGCCGTTCATGACCACGTACACCCGGATGGGTGAGTCCGCAGGCGCCCGGCAGTGGCTGGCGGAGGCCACTCACCTGGTGCACCGCGCCGAGACCGCCATGCTCGCGGTCGCCCACGACACCGACGCGATCGAACTGTCGGAGAACGACAGCCCTCGCCTGCACATGGATCTCGCCGACGCCGCCCGTACCTGCCGATCCGCCATGGAACGCATGCTCGACCTATCCGGCGCGAGCGGCTTCGGCACGGCGAACGCGCTGCAGCGGTACTGGCGGGACGTCGCTGTCGGCAGTCGCCATCCCCACCTGAATCCCTACCTGGCAGTCGAGCGGTACGGGACAGCCCTGACCGGCTGACACTATGCACCCGGGTAGCCCCCGGGTCCCATTGCGGTTCGGCCGCAGAGTTATACGGCCGATCGCGCCGCGTGCGGAAGTGCCCGGTTATTGTGCGGGCCTGCCGTATCGTGCGTAAACCGCTGCACCCGCCGGTTCGATCGCCTGGCAGTCCAGGTCCATCGGTGAGTCGGGCGGAAACAGTTGCGCACCGCTACCGAGCACGGTCGGGAAGGTCAGCAGGCGATACTCGTCGATCAGATCCGCACCCATCAGTAGGTGCACGATGCTCAGGCTGCCGGTGATGATCACATCCCGCTTCTCGCTCTCGACGGCCTCGATGAGATCGCCGTCGAGGAGCTGAGAATTTTTCCATGCCGAGACGTCGGTGAGCGTCCGGGATGCGACCAGTTTCGTCGCGGCGTTCATCCGCGCGGCGAACGGGTCGTCGCGCCCCGGCCAGATGGCGGCGAACAACTCCCAGGTTCTGCGCCCCAGCAGCATGACTCCTTCGTCCAGCAGCGTTCCGAGCCGGAACTTGTCTCCCGCAACGGCTTCGGGGCCGTACCGGAACGCCCACCCGCCGTGTGGGGTGTTCGCCCGGCCATCCGGGTCGCTCACCCGTCCGTCCAGGGTGATGAACTCGCTGACGACAACGCTCATGATGATGTCCTTAGGGTTGATCGGTCTCTCACAGGTACCTACCGGCCCAGGCGCCCCGTCTCATCGCTCTGGTCGAAATTATTCGGAACCGATGTGCTCGGGCAGTCCGAACAGGCCCAACACCGCGGGATCCGCGAAGACGGCATTGCGGGCGATACGGCCGTCGACGACGGTGAAGACCTGCAGCGTGTGCAAGTGATGCCCGCCGTCCGGTGCGGCCGCGTAGGCGGCGAGCGCGGGCTGGCCGTTGGCGGTGAGATGCCGCATGCGCCAATCGGTTCCACGCATCCGGAACACTCGTTGCAGGAATCGGCCATAATCGTGGCTCCCGCGGTACCACAGCGGCACCGGTGGCATCTCCATGACCGCGTCGGCGGTCACCAACCGCACCAGCGCGGGCACGTCCGCCGCCTCGAACGCCCGTGCGTAGCGGTGGATCACCGCGCGCACCTCGGGATCGTCCGGTTCGGTGATCAGCTCCGCACCGGGCGCATCGGCCAGCGCGGCCCGCGCCCGCTGCAGCGCGCTGTTGACGGCTGCGACCGTGGTGTCCAACTGCCCGGCGACCTCGACGGCACTGAACTCCAGCACCTCGCGCAGGATCAGCACGGCCCGCTGGCGCGGCGGCAGCAGTTGCATCGCCGCCACCAGCGCCAATCGCAGATCATCTCTTGCCGCGGTCTCGAAACGCAGGTCGGGAAACGGCTGCAGCCACGGAATATCCAGTGCCGGAAGAAGTTCCGCATCGGGGTCGTCGGAGGCCGGCCCCAGACCGGACGGCAGCGCCCGTCGCGCTCGTCGGTCCAGTGCCGTGAGGCAGGCGTTGGTGGCGATTCGATACAGCCACGTTCGCACCGATGCGCGGGTGCTGTCGTACCGATCCCGCGCCCGCCACGCGCGCAACATGGTCTCCTGCACCACGTCCTCGGCCTCATGCACCGAACTCAACATCCGATAGCAGTAGGCAACCAACTCGCCTCGATAGGGCTCGAACTCCATCGGCACCCGATCATCGAAGCATCTCCGGCTGCGCCCACGCCAGCAATCTCGTCAAGAGTGGGGGTCTCGATCGTGAAGTTACCGGATTCGCCGCCGCGACCACGCACGGCTGGGATCTGTTCGGAGGAACTGCTGCGAATCACGATGGTGACCGTCCAGGTCAACGGCAACGAGACGGCCTGGGTGTGCGAGAACCGTTTCGGCACAGGCGATGACGTTCTCATGGTCCACAGCATCGAAACCTTCGCCTGGGACTTCGACGGCAATCTCCTGATCAAGACCTACTACCCGATGCCCGAGCACATCGGCGCCGACGCCGACCCGTACGCACACATCCTGCGCCAAGGGCCCGACGGTAACCGGTAATCGGCCGAAGATGGCGCGAGAATCACCGAAAGGGTCGCGAGAGCCCTTGTTCGCCCTTGCCCCAGGGATGTGAACAGTTGTCACCGGGCAGATTCCGCCAGGATCTTGACGGTGATGGACGGGGATCCCGACAGTGAAGATGGCTGGGCGCACAGGTTCGCGTCCGACCTTGATCTCGGCCAGATCCGCCTGGTCCGCCAGGCGGCGCGACGAGTGAACGACGGCGGATTCGTCACGATCACCAGTGGTTTCGTCCCGTCCACCGAACCGGGCCTGTCGTTCGGCGCGGCGGTCAACACCGGGCTCGACGGGTTCGTTCCCGCCGCGGCATTGGAGATGCCGCGCGGGATTCGGGTGAATTCGGTTAGTCCAGGCTGGATTTCGGAGACGCTCGAGTCGATGGGGCGTGACGGCGCGACGGGCACCCCGGTATCCGAGGTGGTCAGCGCCTACCTCGGGTTGGTCTACGGGACGGTCAATGGGCAGGTGATACGACCCTGATCCGGTCGAAAGGAGTTGGTCATAGGCACGGGTCGGCCGGCTTCGGCGAAATTCGCACATGCCGCGTTCCGCGTGTTCGAGCGAGCCTTATTCATTGCTTGCCAGGCTGCGATGTCGAGTGATCCGCAGCCGAGGACAGCGCCACATCCCGAGTGTCTCCGGTTGCTGATTTCGGCGGTGGAACGGATCCGGGGCCTACGATGAGGTGGTCTGATGACCGAGTCTTCGAGTCTTGTCGAGGTGGGGATATGGAGCCGGTGTCGTTGGGAATCGCCGCCGCGGCGTTGCTGGCATCGAAGTTCGGGGAGGGTTTCGCCAAGGACGCGGGCGGGAGTGCCTGGAAAGCAGTCGAACGATTACGGGAAGTCGTGGCCGCGAAGCTGCACATTCATCCCGGATCCGGCACCGCCACAACCACAGTGGAGACGACTCCGAGCGCGGGGGACCCATCGACGGTTGCCGCTGGGATCAGTGCGGTCGCGGCAGCGGATCCGCGGTTCGCCGCCGAGGTCGAACGGCTGGTCACCGTGGCACGGCAGGACCGTGCCGTCGATGTGTTCGTGGCGCAGGCGTTCGATCAGGCACGGCAGGTCAACATTCGTGGCGACAACGTCGGCACTATCAATCTCGCCTGACGAAGGAAACCCTTGTGGCCGAGTTCGAGGCCCGCGACCATGCCCAGCAAGTGAACATCGGCGGTGGCAACCGCGGTCCTGTCAACATGACGACGGTGTATCGGACACCGTCGCGTCCGGTGGTGACCGCCGCGCTACGTCGCGATGTCCGCACGTTCATCGGCCGGGACCAGGAGCTGGAGCGCATTCTGGCGGAGGCAGGTTCCGAGCGAATGGTGTCGATCCTCACTATCGATGGCATGGCCGGGATCGGGAAGACCGCTCTTGCCACCCGCGCTGCCCACGCACTCACACCCGGGTTCCCGGACGGGCAGTATTTCGTGGACTTGCACGCTCACACCCCCGGCCAGACGCCCGCCGACCCCGCCGAGGTACTGGCAGGGTTGCTGACCGGGCTCGGTGTCGATCCCCGGTTCCTGCCCGACACACTGGCCGGGCGGCGGGACATGTGGCGCGACCGACTCGCGGACAAGCGGGTGCTGCTCGTGTTGGACGATGCCCGCGACCACACCCAGATCGAACCCCTCCTCCCTACCAGCGATGGGTGTGTGACCTTGGTGACCAGTCGCCGGCGCCTGATCGCGTTGGACGAGGCGCTGCCACTGGCGCTGGAGGTCCTCGACCCCGGCCCCGCCGCCGAGTTGTTCACCACGCTGGCCCGCCGAACAGTCCAGACCCCGGCGGAGCGAGCGGGGACGGTGGAGATCGTTCGGTTGTGCGGGTATCTGCCGCTGGCGATCGTGCTGCTGGCTGGACGCCTTGCCCACCATCCGATGTGGACTCTCACCGGGCTGGCCGACCGGTTCGCGGTCGCGGCGGATCGGCTGGCCGAACTCGATACCGGTGATCGCGCGGTGCGCGCCGCGTTCACCCTGTCCTACCTGGACCTGACACGCCGCCAGCAGCTGATGTTCCGCCGCGCGGGCCTGCATCCAGGACCTGATATCGACGCCTACACGACGGCGGTCCTGGCCGATATCCCGGTCGAGGTGGCACGACACGAATTGGAGGCCCTCTACACCGATCACCTGCTCGAGGAGACCAGCCCGGCCCGCTACCGGCTGCACGACCTGCTGCGCGCCTATGCGCGCGCCCTGACCACCTCTGATTCCGACCGCGACAACGACGAGGCCCTGGATCGGCTGCTGGACTACTACCAGCACACTTCTGGCGCCGCGGACCGGTGGCTGGCACGCCGCACGAACCCCACCTCCGGACCGATCGCCTCGCTGCCGAGCAGCTCGAGCCGGGATTTCGGTGGCGAGATCCCGGCACTGGCCTGGATGCGGGCCGAGCGGGTGAATCTGCTGGCCTGCCTCGAGCACACCACCACCCACCAGCCCGCGCGGATGGTGGTGTTGACCGGGCTGCTGGCGGGGTTGCTGGAGCGAGATGGGCCATGGTCCCAGGCTCGGCAGCTACATCAGCGCGCCACCGAGGCCGCTGACCGGCTCGGCGACCGGCTCGCTCACGCCGCCGCCCTCGACGACCTCGGCACCGCGTTCCGCAGGACCGGGGCTCACGGTGAAGCCGTCGACCTGTATCGGCAGGCTCTGAGGATCTTCCGAGAGATGGGTAACCGCCTCGGCCAAGCCAACGCACTCCAGAACCTCAGCAGCGTGAATAGACTGACCGGGGTCTACGGTGAGGCCGCCGATCTGCACCAGCAGGCGCTGACGATCTTCCGCGAGATCGGCAACCGCCTCGGCCAAGCCGAGGCCCTCAACGATCTCGGCATGGTGCGTAGCTACACCGGGGCCTACAGCGAGGGGGACGATCTGTATCGGCAAGCTCTGACGATCTTCCGGGAGATCGGCAACCGGTTCGGCCAGGCCAACACTCTCGGCAATCTCGGGACCGTGCGCGCGGAAACGGGGGCCTTTGGTGAGGCCACCGACCTTATCCAGCAGGCTCTCACGATATTCCGGGAGATCGGCGACCGGTTCGGTCAGGCTCAGGCACTCAAGAACCTTGGTTTCGTGCGCGCGAACACCGGGGCCTATGGCGAAGCCGACGACTTGCTCCAGCAGGCCTTGACGATCCACCGGGAGATCGGCAGCCGCAACGGCCAAGCTCAGACGCTCAACCGGATCGGGACAGTACGACTCGCGACCGGCGCGCCCGATCAGGCGCTGGAGATGTTCACCGACGCGCTCGACCTGGCCAGCGACATCGGAAGCCGACACGAACAGGCCCGTGCGCTGGAAGGCGCTGCCCGCAGCCTGGAGGGCCTCGGCGACACCGACACCGCCCTCACCCACCTACGCGAAGCCCTCGAGATCTATCGCCGCATTGGTGCGCCCGAAACCAACGCCACCGCAACCTATCTCACCACTCTCGGATTCCGCTGACGCGGCTCCCCGCAGTTGAGGGCCGGAACTGCTTCCTGCGGCCCAGTGTCCTACGCGCATGGACAGCCCAGGTCTGACTGCGGGCAAGGATAGTGAGCGCTCATGCCGCATGTCGAGCGGTTTGCGCTGGTAGCGACGGCAGCAAGATATCGCGAGTGTTCAGCCGCCGAACGATTGGCGCGACGAGCGTCAACCATCCACCGAACCCGGTGTTATCCGAGCAGGCTCGTAGCGTGCGGCGTCAGCGGTTGCGCCGTCGACAGGCGCTTCACAGGGCGGCTCGTGGTATCGGTGTTGTGTCGGCGCGGATACACACCGAATGTCACCGCGCGAACAGAACATTCGGCTCCGAAGACGAAGAATTGCGGTCGCTGGCAACGCAACCACCTTCGGAGGAACCCATGCCGAGAATCACGACGATGATCACCACCGCGGTCGCCGCGGTCGCCGCGGCCGGGGTGCTGGCCCTGTCCGCCGCTCCGGCTGCCATCGCGGATCCGGCAGCGCCGTCGGCGTCGGCACCCGTGCTTGCGAAAACCCAAGGGTGGCTGAACATCTACAACGGGCCCGCGCCTGCGGGCGCCAATGCGATCGAACTCAGGGTGGTCATCGACCCCGCTGTCGGAATGCGCGTGACCGACCACGACGGCCGCTCGCTCTACCGGTTCGACAAGGACACTGCCAAGCCGTCCGCGTCGAACTGCAACGGCGACTGCGCCCTCACCTGGCCGCCGCTGCTGGTCAGTCGTGGCCAGAATCTGTATGTGGACGGTATCAACCCCCGGCTGACCGGTTTCGTCGAGCGCGCGGACGGCTCGTGCCAGATCACCATCGGAGGCTGGCCGGTGTACTTCTTCTCGAAGGACAAGCGCCCGGCAGATCTGCTGGGGCAGGGCGTCGGCGGGACCTGGTTCGCGGTCGCGCCGACCGGTGGCAAGGCCCTGGCGAAGTAGCGGTTCATCCGGCGGCGCGACGCAGCTCCACCGCGTCGGCGACGATGAGTCGGTGCCAGGATGCCGCGCCCGGACACCCGATGGGGCCCAACGGAAACCGGACGGGCAGACACATCATCGGCAAGCCAACCCCCAAGGGCGACAGGCGGTTCGAGTCGACCCGGCCGGTCTTCTGCGGCACGCTACGGGGCAGCTGACCCCGAACATGAACCGCCGGAACCAGACAAGAGGAAGCGGCGGCGGATCTCCGGCCGAGCTGCTCGCGGAGACCGCCGGCGAGCCGGGCGAGGGCCTGCCCGCGTTGCCGGACTCGGACGGGCGGCCTCGGCTCGATCCCGACGACGTCCGCGCGCAGCTCTACGGCGACGTCGACGAAACGGTAGCCACACGTGCGGTGGAGTTGCCGCGTCCGGAACCTTCGTCGATCTTTGCCGCCACCCCTGCTCACGTGAGCAGCCGGGACACGCCGTCGATCTACCTCCGCGGGAAGCGGGACCGGACCATCGCGACGCCGCTGCCGGATCTCTTCGCCGCACGCTGCTCTCGCAGAGAGACATGGGCCACCAGCCACTTGCCCTACCTCGGCCGCCCAGCCGTCGTGGGCGGCTGCCCTTGGGTGATCGCCGAAGTCGCACACGGCTCGGCCGGAAGAGCGCCGATGCGCTGTCGGTGCGTGGCAACTGCACCTGGCAGTGCGATAATCATCATGATAAATTGTGGCGAAAGTTTGCTGGCACCCATGGTGAACGGGTCTGTATCACGAGAAATTTTCGATATCGACTCTGCGTGGAGGCAACGCTCGGCAAGCGTGAGCGAGATGGGAGTGGTCGATGCCATCGGTGGGTCTCAGTGCCTATGGACTGACGGGAGCCGACCTCGTCGAGCTGGCCGTCTGTGCGGATGTGGCCGGTTTCGACGCCCTTTGGCTGGGTGAACATGTGCTGCGGCCGGTTGTGCAGGCGGGGGAGCATCCCTCGGCAGGGACGAAGCAGCATCACAGCGGGCCGCTCGTAGCCGAATCGACAGAGTTGGTGGACCCACTGCTCGTGCACGCTGCCATCGCCGCGCGAACGACCCGGATACGGTTGGGCACCGCGGTGTACGTGGCGCCGCTGCGGCATCCGTTGCACATTGCGCGCACCACGATCACGCTGCACGAATTGAGTGCGGGCCGAGTGCTTCTGGGGATCGGTGCCGGATGGCTGAAAGAGGAGTTCGAGGCGCTGGAGGTGCCGTTCCGTACGCGGGTCTCGCGCACGCAGGAGTGCCTGGAGATCTTGCGCAAGGCGTGGTCCGGCGCCGAGTTCGCTCATGTGGGAGCCCACTTTCGGTTCCCTGCTGTGCAATTGCATTCCAGGCCGGTCGACATCCCCGTGGTGCTGGGCGGGAACAGTGAAGCCGCGCTGGCTCGCGCCGCGCGCTTGGGGGATGGTTGGTTCACCTCGGGTACACCGACTTTCGCGCAGAGCAACGACATGGTGAGCCGGATTCGGCACATGTGCGCGGATTTCGGGCGCCCCGCCCCCATTGCGTGCTATGTGCGCATCGCCGCGCCCGATGCCGCCGACATGGACCGCTATCGCGAACACGGGATGGAAGATCTTGTGCTGTGGGCGGATACGGTCTGGCACGGCCGCACCCTCGAGGAGCGGCGCGACAACCTCGCGGCCGCGGCCGAGCAGCTCGGGCTCTCGGCCTCCCGTCCTTCGGTAGCGCACTGATACCGCAGGTGTGTATGACTTCGTCCAGTGCATGGCCACCGCCGAACAGGAAAGCAAGTTGACAGCCAACATGCGTAACACCGAGGTCAATGGAGACAGTTCCGGCGCACGGGGTGAGGTTTCCCTGCTGCGACCCCTCAAAGCGGCCGAGGTCGTCGCCCGCGCGATCGTGGGTGATATCCGCAGCGGGGGGCTGGCGGCAGGCGCGAACCTGCCGTCGGAGGCGGCGATGCTCGACAAGTACGGCGTCAGCCGGGAATCGCTGCGCGAAGGTCTGCGCCTGCTCGAGGTCCACGGCATGATCACGATCCGCCGCGGGCCCGGAGGCGGTCCGATCGTCGGCGCGGTCGACTCCGCCCATCTGGGTAGGGTGTCGGCGCTGTTCTACACAATGGAGGGCGCGACGTACGACGAGCTCCTGGAAGCGTGGGTCTGGGCGGAGGCCGAACTCGCCGAGCGCGCTGCCCGGAACCCGGATGCCGATCTGCGCGCGGTTCGCATGGAGCCCTTCGTGCACGCGCACGACGAATCCGAGGACGGCGCACCGGATGCGCTCGGTGACTATCTGGAGCGGCATGCGGGATTCCATCATGCCGTCGCCGGGCTGGCCGGCAACCGGGTACTGGCGTTGAGCCTGGAGACCTACGGCCAGATCGTCGCGCACCACGTGGCGGTCCTGGACGATCCACGCGCATTGCGTGACGTGCTCATCGACGACCATCTGCAGATCGCGTCATCGATCGCCTCGGGGCACCCCCGGCGAGCCCGGGAGCTGATGTGGCAGCACCTCGGCGGTGTCGTGGAGTACTGCCGTGAGCATCTGTCCGTGCCGCTCGAATCTCCGATCGAATGGTTGTAGCCAGGGGTCGTGCGTTGATCCGGTAGCTGGACGCGAGGTCCAGAACGAGCACCGCGGCGGTGGCTACCCGTCGCGGCGATCGGTGTTGGCGCGCTTTTCTCGGGTGCTGTCCTACCTGTGTGTCCAGCCCATTTCGGGGCCCTCACCTGCCCCGATCTTGTCCAGGCGAAAATATCATGAGGAATTATCAAGGGTCCCTTGACTTCGGAGTTCCTCATGAGCAATAGTGCTTTCTGAGGCCCGAGAGGTGACGCCAGTCACAAGCCATCGGCGGGCCGATTCCCGTCACGGAGCGGGACTTTCACCATGAGTCGGCTGGACGCGCACGCGTCCGCCGCTATGACTCCGTGTCAGATCAGCCGAGGAGGCGTACATGAAGCGGTTGGACGGCAAGGTCGCGTTCATCACCGGTGCCGCTCGCGGGCAGGGCCGAACACATGCGGTGCGGCTCGCGCGGGACGGCGCCGATATCGTCGCTGTCGACCTGTGTCGCGAGCAGGCGGCCCTGGACTACTCCCAGGGGACCCCCGATGACCTGGCCGAAACGGTGCGGCTGGTCGAGAAGGAGGGGCGGCGGATCATCGCTCGCGCCGCCGATGTGCGTGAGCTGGCTTCACTACAGGCGGTGGTGGACGAGGCGCTGCAGCAGTTCGGCCACATCGACATCCTGGTCTCCAATGCCGGGATCTCCAATCAGGGCCAGGTCGTGGGCCTGTCCGATCAGCAGTGGACCGACATTCTCGACACCAACCTGATCGGAGCCTGGCACGCCTGCCGTGCGGTGCTGCCGAGCATGATCGAACGTGGCACCGGGGGTTCGGTCGTCTTCGTCAGTTCCACCGTCGGCCTGCGCGGCGCACCGGGGCAATCCCACTACTCCGCGTCCAAGCACGGGTTGCAGGGATTGATGCTCTCGCTCGCGAATGAGGTTGGCCCACACAATATTCGGGTCAACTCGGTGAATCCGGGCGCGGTGAATACGCCGATGGCGATCAACGAGAGCCTGCTGAAGATGTTCCTGCCGCACCTCGAGAATCCGACACCGGACGACGCGGCCGAGTTGTTCGCTCAGCTGACGCTGCTGCCGATCCCGTGGGTGGAGCCGGAAGACGTCAGCAATGCGGTCGCGTGGCTGGCCTCCGACGAGGCGCGCTACATCCACGGTGTCGCCATTCCGGTCGACGGCGGTCAGTTGGCGCGAGCGTAGGAGAGTTCACATGGCGAAGATTTCAGTCGATTCGGATTTCTGTCAGGCGCACGGTCGCTGTTATGCGCGATTCCCGCAATTGTTCGCCGCCGATGACGAAGGCCGCGGCGTGGTGCGCGGTGACGGTGTGGTCCCGGGGGGAACGCAGGGCGCCGAGATCGATGGCGTCTGTCCGGAAGCCGCGATCGCGGTGGAATGAGAAAGAGAAGTCGACGATGACCCAGCAATCACCCACCGAGCATCCGACGAAATGTCCGATAGACCTCTGGTCGGAGGACTTCAACGAGAACTTCTGGCCGGAAATCAACCGGTTGCAGGCCGACGACGCGCTGGCCGTGCACACCCAGGGCGAAACCCCTTGCTACGTCGCTACCCGCTATGCGGACGTATTCAAGATCCTGCGCGACTGGAAGCGTTTCTCCTCCGAGGAGGGCGTGGCGATTCTCGGGCACGACAATCGCGCCGAACCGCCGAAGAACGAGGGCCGATTCCTGCCCGAGGACCTCGATCCGCCCGCACAGACCGACTGGCGCAAACTCCTCAATCCGGAACTGACCGAGGAGAAGATGCGGCGTTTCCTCCCGATGATCACCGCTGATATCGATGCGCTCCTGGACACGGGAATCACGGCCGGCCGCTTCCGGATGATGGAGGATTTCCTGCGTCCGCTGCAACTGCGCGCGGTGTTCTCGAATCTGCTGAATCTGGACGGCGACCGCATCGACGACTGGATGACATGGGCGCACGACATCTTCGTGGGTGAGACCGCCGAGGAGTCCGAGACCGCCTTCGTGAGCCTCTACACCGCGATCGACGCGCTGGTGCGCGAGCGCACCGCGGCGCCGCTGGAGGACGACCTGGTCAGCCTGGTGTGTCAGGTGCAGGAGGTCGGTGGCCGCGAGCCCACCCGCGAGGAGCGGATCGCCGTGGTCCTTCCGCTCTCGATCGCGGGCCTGGAATCCACCGGAACGGTGCTGGGCGGCATTCTGCACCACCTGTCGACGCATCCCGCCGACCTCGCGGAGATCGTCGCCGATCCCGCGCTCATTCCGGACGCCATCGAAGAGGGCCTGCGGATGTTCGCGAATGTGACCGTGCTGCAGCGCACCACGACATGTCCGGTCAGCGTCGGCACCACCGATCTGCCGGCCGGCGCCAAGGTGTGGACCTCCTACAACGGCGCCAATCGCGATCCGCAGAAATTCCCCGATCCGCACGTGTGGAATCTGCATCGCAAGGACAAGAACCACATCGCCTTCAGCATAGGTCCGCATCGCTGCCTGGGTTCCAACTTCGCGCGCGTGATCATGACCCGTGCGCTGGAACGGATCGTCGAGAAGTTGCCGCGATTCACTCTCGCCGCCGACCAGCCGGTGCACTACCACTCCATGCCTACTCGCGGCATTCACGAATTTATCGTGAACGTCGAAGCGTAATCCGCCGATCGCCCGTTGTAAGGATCGAACTGTGAGCAATACCAACTCCGAAGAGCTGCTGTCGCTGGCCCATGCCGTCGTGGACGCGTGGAATCGACTGGACCTGGACGCATTGCGCGAACTCGTCGATGAGAATGTCGTCGTCGTTCATCAGAACCGCGGCGTCGCGGCCCAGGGCCGGGATCTGATGCTGCAGACCGTGGAGCAGATGAGCCAGGTCTTCCCCGACCGCTCCATCGGGGAGACCACCCGCTGGGCGACGACGGGGAATTCGATCATGCGCGAGACGACCTGGCAGGGCACCGCCACCGTGGACGTTCCCGGATTCGGCAGCGCCGGTGAGTTCTGCAAGCTGAATGTGTTGTCGATCATGACATTCGACAATGGTCGCCTGACCGAATGGTGTGACTACGGATAATCGCCGACCGCCCGGCGAAGGATATGAATTCGCCGGGCACCGGCTTCCCCTCGGACTCGCTTTATCGGAAGTGGCAATGGATCTGGAACTGTGTGTCGCGAAACGACATGTCGTCGCCGACGACGTCGTGGAGTTGACCTTCACCCGGCCCGGCGGCGGCGCGCTGCCGCAGTGGGAGCCCGGCGCGCACATCGATGTCGAACTCGGTGAACTGGTGCGGCAGTATTCGCTGACCGGTCTCGTTCCGGCCGCGGATCGATGGTCGGTGGCCATTCTGCGCGAGCCCGAGGGCCGCGGCGGGTCCCGGTATGCGCACACGCGCATCGAGCAGGGCTCGATGGTCCGGGTTTCGTTGCCGCGCAACCATTTCGAGTTGTCCGTAGGTGCCCCCGGGGTGTTGTTCGTGGCCGGCGGGATCGGTATCACTCCACTGCTGCCGATGATCGCGAAACTGCAGGGCGAGGGCACCCCGTGGGATCTGTTCTACTGCGGCCGTTCCCGTTCCGGCATGGCGTATGCCGATCAGCTCGCGCAGTTCGGTGACCGGGCCCGGATCCGTCCCGACGACGAGTACGGGATCCCGGACCTGGACGCGCTGATCGCCGCGACCGAACCCGACACTGTCGTGTACTCGTGTGGTCCGGAAGGCATGCTCTCGGCGCTCGAGGCACGCTGCGCCGATCCGGCGCATCCACGAACGTTGCGAGTGGAGAGATTCGTTGCGCGGCAGATCGATACCGACGAGCCCGAGACCGCGTTCGAGGTCGAATTCGCCCTCAGCGGTGTCACTGTCAGGGTGCCGGTGGGGCGGTCGATTCTCGCGGTGGCCGAGGACGCCGGAGTCGAGATCATCTCCTCGTGTGCGGAAGGCACCTGCGGGACCTGCGAAACACCGGTTCTGGACGGCGTGCCGGACCACCGCGACTCGGTGCTCACCGACGACGAACGTGCCTGCGGCACAACGATGATGCCCTGTGTGTCCCGAGCTCGGTCGGCGCGCCTGATCCTCGACGTCTGAAAGAAGGATTCATGAACAACGACAACAGCATCGCAGCCCTCGCCGGGCAGTCCGCCTTGATCACCGGCGGTAGCGAGGGCATCGGCCTGGGCATCGCCGAAGCCATGGTGCGCGCCGGCGCCGACGTGATGATCGCCGCGCGCCGCCGTCCGCAACTGGAGGCGGCCCAGCAGCAGCTGCGTGCCCTGGCGCAGGACGGGCAGCGGGTCGAAATCGTCGAGGTGGACATTCGCCAACCCGACTCCGTCGCAGCGATGTTCGATGCCGTGGACACCGAATTCGGCAACCTGAACATTCTCGTGGCCAATGCCGGCAGCGGCTCGATGGTGCCGTTCCTGGAGATGACCGAGGAGATCTGGCAGTCGACCCTCGATCTGAATCTCAACGGCACCTTCCGGTGCTGCCACCAGGCCGCCACCCGCATGGCCACGCGCCCCGACCCCACCCGGAATGCCGCCATCCTGGTCGTGTCGTCCATCCGGGCACTGGGCGCCCGCCCCGGCACCATCCACTACTCGACGACCAAAGCGGGGCTCAACCAGTTCGTGCGGGTGGCCGCCTACGAACTGGCGAGCGTCGGGGTCCGGGTCAACGCGCTGTCGCCCGGCATCACCGCGACGCCGATGTCGATCGAGCGCAATCCCGAGACCCTGGCGAAGATGGCGGCCACCGTGCCGCTCGGGCGTCCCGGCAGCCTGGCCGACATGGGCGCCGCCGCGGTCTATCTGACCAGTCCCGCAGCAGGTTTCGTCACCGGTGTGAATCACATCGTCGACGGCGGCGAATCGCTGTACTGAGCTTGCCCGACAGAACCGAGAGAGATATGGACACCAGTCGAAACGACCTGCGGGACAAAGTAGTTCTCATCACCGGCGGCAGCCGGGGCCTGGGCGCCGCGATGGCATGGGCGTTCGCGGGCGAAGGCGCACATGTGGTGATCGCGAGCCGCAAGGCACAGCAGTGTGTGGACCTCGCGGCGGAAATCGCCGCGCGCACCGGGGCGCAGACCATGGGAATCGGCGCTCACGTGGGGGACTGGTCGGCGATTCCGGACCTGGTCGAGGCCGTGTACGAACGCTTCGGGCGCATCGATGTGCTGGTCAACAATGCGGGTATCGCCCCGCTGTACCCGAGCTTGCGCGAGATCAGCGAGGAACTGTTCGACAAGGTCGTCGCCGTCAATCTCAAGGGTCCGTTCCGGCTGACCACCCTGGTGGCCGAGCGGATGAAGGACGCGGGCGGCGGCTCGATCATCAACATCACCAGCAACGCCTCGGAACGGCCCGCGCCGGAGTATGTGCCCTACGGCGCGGCCAAGGCCGGACTCAATTCTCTGACAAAGGGTTTCGCCGCATCCTACGGTCCCGAGGTGCGGGTCAACGCGATCATGGCGGGCGCGTTCTTCACCGATATCGCCAAGGGCTGGGACCCGGAGGCGTTCGGTGACCTGTCCGCGGCCTGGCCGATTCCCCGGGGTGGTCAGGCCGAGGAGATCGTCGGCGCCGCATTGTATTTCGCCGGTCCGGGAGCGAGCTTCACCACCGGTGCGATCCTCCCGGTCGACGGCGGCCGGATGGCGGTGGGCTGAATGACCGCGATCGAGGATCTACCGGCACAGGCGTCGGATCGGCGCCCCGGCCGGCGTGTGGGGCCGCTGGCGGGTATCCGTGTCGCGGACTTCTGCTGGATGGGCGTGGGCGCGGTTGCGACCAGGATGCTCGCCGACTTCGGCGCCGAGGTCATCAAGATCGAGACCAGGCAGCGGCTGGACATGCCGCGGCGGCTGCCGATCTACAAGGGTGAGGTTCGCTCCTACGGTGAGGAGGATCCGAATCCGGATCCCGACAAGGGTGGGCTGTTCAACAACTACAGCCGCAACAAGCTCGGCATCACGCTGAACATGAAGACCGAGCGCGGGCAGCAGTTGGTCCGGCAGCTCATCGGAGCCAGCTCGGTGGTGACGGAGAACTTCGCGCCCGGGGTGATGGAACGATGGGGCCTGACCTATCGCGACCTCACCGAGATCACCCCGGAGGTGATTCTCGCCCGGATGAGCGGTTACGGGCACAGCGGCCCGCACCACACCTACAAGAGCTACGGCCCTGTGGTGCAGGCGGTTTCGGGTCTGTCTTTCATCTCAGGACTGCCCGGGCGCGAACCGTCGGGCTGGGGCCTGTCGTATATGGACAACCAGGCCGCGTACTACAACACCGCAGCGGTGTTGATGGCGATCATGCGGCGCAACATCACCGGCAGAGGCACCGAGATCGATATGTCCGCGGTCGAAGCCGGGATCAATCTGATCGGGCCGGATCTGCTCGACGTGGTGGTCAACGGCGTCGCGACGCGGCGTTCGACTTATCCGACCGGTAACCGCCTCGAACATCCGCAAGCCGCGCCGCACGGGGTCTATCCCGCGGACGGACCGGACACGTGGGTGGCCATCGCGGTGTTCGACGACGCGCAGTGGGGACGCCTCGTGGCGGCCATGGGCAATCCCGACTGGGCAACGTCGCCCGAGTTCTCCTCGCAGAGCGCGCGTTTCGCACGTCAGGACGAACTCGACGCCCACCTGTCCACGTGGACGACGCAGCGTGACGCCCACGCCACCATGGGCCTGCTGCAGCGCGCGGGCGTACCGGCCGCGGCCGTGCAGAACCCCCGCGACCTGGCCGAAACCGATCCACAGATCGCCCATCGCGGCACCTTCTTCGAACTCGACCACCCCGTGATCGGGATGGCGAAATTCGAGGGAACACCGATCCGGTTCACCCGCACGACGCAGCAGAACTGGCGTTCGGCTCCGCTGCTGGGCGAGGACAACGACTACGTCTTCGGCGACATTCTCGGCCTCGAGCCGGACGAGATCGCCGAACTGAGTGCGGAGGGTGTCATCTGATGGAACTGGCATTCCAGGGAATTCGGGTCGTGGAGATCGCCGACGACCCGGCCGGTGAATACACCGGCAAGCTGCTCGCCGATCACGGCGCGGACCTGGTGAAGATCGAGCCGGCCGACGGCGCGGCCAGTCGGCATATCGGCCCGTGGGCCGGTGGGGTGCACGATCCCGACCACAGCCTGAACTTCTGGACCTACAACACCTCGAAGCGTTCGGCGGTGCTGCACACCACCGGCGAACGCGACGCGTTGATCGCCGAGGCGGACATTCTGTTGACCAGCGGCCGACCCGAGGACCTCGAACGGGCGAGCCTGGACCTGGACGTGTTGTGTGAGAGGTATCCGAAACTCATTGCGGTGTCGGTCTCGCCGTTCGGGCTGACCGGCCCATGGGCGAACTATCTCAGCAGCGATCTGGTCGGCCTGGCCGCCGGTGGACTGCTCAACAGCTGCGGCTACGACGACCACTCCATTCCACCCATCCGGCCCGGCGGCAATCAGGGCTACATGACCGCGGCCAGCTTCGCGCTGTGCGGGCTCCTGCTGGCGCTGATCGAACGTCAGCAGACCGGGCTCGGGCAGGTCGTGGACGTGTCGATGCACGAATCCATCGCTGTCACAGGCGAACTGGCGAATCCGTACTGGTTCTACCCCAAGGCGATCGTGCAGCGGCAGACGTGTCGGCACGCCCAGCCGGTGCCCACCCAGCCCGCGCTGTTCCAGTGCGCCGACGAGGTGTGGGTCTATTTCGCGCTGATCCTGGCGGACCAGTTCGCCTGGAAGGCGCTGACCGGCTGGATGGACGAGGTCGGCGTGGCCGCGGATCTCACCGATCCCACCTATGATTCGCTGGCCCATCGGCAGGAGAACTTCGCGCACATCCAGGGCCTGCTCGAGGCGTTCTTCCTGATCCAGGACTCCGAGTCGGTCTACCGTGACGGCCAGCGCTGGGGACTGCCGATCGCGCCGCTGCGCGCTCCGGAGGAAGTGCTGCGCGACGAGCATCTCGCGGCGCGCGAGTTCTTCGTCGAGGTGGAGCTGGCGGATGGCGATACCGCGACGTTTCCCGGTGCGCCGTACCGGTTCTCGGGCACCTCGGCCGCGCCGACCCGCCCGCCGTTGTTGGGGGAGCACACCGCCGAAGTGGTGCGGTCGTGACCAGGTGGCGGCGTGATGCCTGCGCGATCGTGGGCATCGGCGAATCGGAGTACTCCAAGGATTCCGGCACCAGCGTGACCGGTCTGGCCGCGCGCGCGGCACTCGCCGCGATCCAGGACGCCGGGCTGGATCCCGCCGACGTCGACGGCATCGTGCGCAACGATATGGATCTGGTGTCGTGCGCCGCCCTGGCCGATGCGATCGGCGCCCGGAATCTGACCTACTTCGGCGAGGCCGGGCCCGGGGGATCCGGACCCGCCGCCATGGTTGCCCAGGCCGCCGCCGCGGTACTCAGTGGTCAGGCGAACACCGTGGTCGTCTTCCGCTCGCTCAACGGCCGCTCCGGCAACCGATTCGGGCTCTCCGCGGAACTCGAACGCAGCGTCGGCGGCGCCGAGGCGATGACCGAATTCTTCGCCCCCTACGGGTTGCTCGCGCCGGGGCAGTTCTTCGCTCTGCTGGCCCGGGAGTACATGGTCCGCACGGGTCTGACCGCCGAGCAACTCGCCCAGGTCGCGTTGGTCGCCCGGCGACATGCCAACAACAATCCGCGCGCCCAGATGCATTCGCGGACAATGACACTCGAGGACTATCTGGCTTCGCGCACGTTGTCCTCGCCATTGCGGCTGTTCGACTACTGCCTCGAGACCGACGGGGCCGCGGCCGTGGTCGTCACCACCGCCGAACGCGCACGCGATCTGCTTCGGCCCCCGGCACTGATCCGCGCGGCGGCGATGGCGACCGGACCGCAACCCCAGCCGGGGATGATGTATCCCACGCTGATGCGCCCCGACCCGCTGTGCCTGCCGTCGCGGTACTGCGCCGAAACCCTTTACAAGCGTGCGGGTCTGGGTCCGTCCGAGGTCGATGTGGCACAGCTGTACGACTGCTTCACCATCACCGCGCTGCTGCAGATCGAGGACTACGGGTTCTGCGGTCCGGGTGAGGCCGGGGAATTCGCCGCGGGCGGGGAGCTGGAGATCGGAGGAGCCATGCCGTTCAACACGAGTGGAGGGCATCTGTCGGAGGGCTACATCCACGGCATGAACCATGTCGTGGAGGGCGTGCGCCAGATTCGCGGCACATCGACCAATCAGGTCCCCGGCGCCGCGGTCTCCCTCGTGACATCCGCGCCGCCACCGGCGACCTCGGCGCTGCTGTTGGTGGCGGCATGAGCGGGTCAGGGCCGGAGGCGGCAGCGGAGCGTTACCACGCAGGCCCCCCGGTCATGCCCGATGGGCACGGCATGAGCGGGTCAGGGCCGGAGGCGGCAGCGGAGCGTTACCACGCAGGCCCCCCGGTCATGCCCGATGGGCACGGCATGAGCGGGTCAGGGCCGGAGGCGGCAAACGCGCGCTTGGCCCCGGTCGTCACCGATCCCGCGTCAGGCGGCTTCTTCGCCGCTGCCGCGCAGGGCCGGTTGACGGTCCTGACCTGTTCGGACTGCGGCGGGCGCACCCACCTGCCGCGGCCGTTCTGCGTGCACTGCGGAGGTGACACGTTGCAGTGGCAGGACATTCCCCGGCGCGGCCGGGTCCGGTCCTGGACCATCGTGGAACACCAGGTCCACCCATGGTTTCCGGTGCCGTACACGGTCGTGCTGATCGATGTCGACCACTGCCCGGAGGTCCGGATGATCGGATATCTGCCCGGCCGCGCCGAGGTATCCGAAAAAACATGTGTCGTAGCGGATTTCGAGGATCTGGGCGCCGATCCGAAGGGCAATTCCGTCGTCCTGCCCCGCTGGAGTATCGAGGAGGCCGAGCACTGATGCACGCCGAGCAGAACATCCGGGCCGAACTCGCCCCCGTACGGCCCGGGGAGGAACTGGACTGGGCGGCCTTGGACGCCTATCTGCGCCGGAACCTGCCCGAGCTCAGCGGCGAGTTGACCGTGCTGCAATTCCCCAGGGGTTCGGCCAATCTCACCTATCGGGTGTCGATCGGTGACACGCCGCTGGTGGTACGCCGTCCGCCGTTCGGCCAACTGGCCCCCGGAGCACACGACATGGGCAGGGAGTACAAGGTGCTCTCGCGACTGCACCGGCAGTACGCGCGGGCGCCTCGCGCCCTGCTGCACTGTGCCGACCCGTCGGTGATCGGCGCGGAATTCATGGTCAGCGAATACCGTTCGGGCATCGTGGTGTGGGACCAGATCCCGGACTCGATGCGCGAATTCGCCGACACCGGGGTGCGAATCGGATTCGCGGTCGTCGACGCGCTCGCCGATCTGCACGAGATCGACCCCGCCGCAGTCGATCTGAACGATCTGGGCCGCCCGGACGGCTACCTGGAGCGGCAACTGCGTGGCTGGCGAACCCGGTGGGAGGCCGTGGCAGCGGAGGCGACCGACGAGGCGACCGCGGGCGCGGTGCGGACCCTGGGGGAGCGTCTGGCGGCGAGCGCGCCGCGCAGTCAGCGCAGCGGCATCGTGCACAACGACTACAAGGTCGACAACTGCCAGTTCGCGCTCGGTGATCCGGACCGTGTGGTGTCGGTATTCGATTGGGACATGGCCACGCTCGGTGACACCCTGGTCGATCTCGGGACGCTGCTGAACTATTGGCCGGACTCCACGGTCGCCCCGGACTCCGATGCCGCGTTCACCGCCGTCCCCGGCATGTCGGCGCTACAGCTTTCTTCCCGCGCGGAGATCGTCGAACGATATGCCCTGCGCAGCACGCTGGATCTGACCGATATCGGGTGGTACGAGGCATTCGGATGCTGGAAGACCGCGGTGATCCTGCAGCAGTTGTACGCGCGGTTCGTCCGGGGGCAGACCCCGGATGCCCGGATGGGCGAGCGCGGGGCCGCGGTCGGCCCGCTGGCCCGGCGAGCTCTGGAACTGCTGTCGTGAGCGGCCGCACCGAGTCGAGGAACCACACGATGGCGGAAGGAAGGTGTCCGATGAGTGAGGCGGCCCTGCGGGAGTTCCGTGCGCAGGCACGAGAATGGTTGCACGCCAACAGCACTCCGCTCCCGCGCACCGACTCGGCGGAGGCCGCGTGGGGGACCGGCTCGGACGACGTCTCGGTATTCCACAACCTGTCGCACGATGACGAGCGCGCTCTGCTCGACCGGCTCCGGCAGTGGCAGCGCCGCAAATTCGAGGCGGGCTACGGTGCGCTCGAGTGGCCCGAGGAATTCGGCGGCCGAGGGCTTCCACCGGAATTCGAGGAGGCCTTCGCCGAGGAGGAACGGGCGTTCGACACCGGCGGTATGCACGAATTGCTCTCGGTCACAGTGCGATTGATCGCGCCCACGATCCGGCTGCTCGGCACTGCGGAACAGCGGCAGCGGTTCATCGGCCCACTGTTGAGCGGTGCGGAATTGGCGTGTCAGCTGTTCTCCGAGCCGGGCGCGGGCTCGGATCTCGCCGCCCTGGGAACCCGCGCGGTCCGCGACGGTGATGCCTGGATCGTCAACGGGCAGAAGGTGTGGACCTCCGGCGCCCAATTCGCGCAGTGGGGTGAGCTGATCGCGCGCACCGATCCCGATGTGCCGAAACATCAAGGGATGACCGCCTTCCTGGTGCCCCTGGAGCTGCCCGGCATCCGGGTGCGCCCGCTGCGCCAGATGTCCGGCGGCACCAGCTTCAACGAGGTCTTCTTCGACGACGTGCGCATCCCCGACAGTCTGCGCCTCGGCGAGGTGGGCCACGGATGGCAGGCCGCGCTGACCACCCTGGGCTTCGAACGCGGCGCGAGCTCGGCCAACACCGGGGTCGGAGGCAGTTGTGCGCAGGCGATGGCGCTGGCCCGGCACACCGGGGCGGATCGTGATCCGCTGCTGCGCCGGAAACTGGCCGAGGTGATCATCGCGGATCGGCTCGCGGACATCGCCCGCGCTCGCGACGAACAGGCCCAGCGCAACGGCGAACCCCTGGGTGCGCTCGGCTCGATCCGCAAGATGCAATGGGTGCGCCGGATGAGTGGGATCTCCGAATTCGTCACCGCCGCACTGGGACCGCGGCTGGTCGTGGATTCCGGCGAATGGGGCACCTACGCCTGGGGTCAGCATGTGCTGGGTGCTCCCGGATACCGCATCGCGGGCGGATCGGACGAGATCCAGCGCAACATCATCGCCGAGCGCTGGCTCGGTCTGCCGCCCGAGCCGCGAGCCGATCGCGGTACCGCCTGGCGCGACCTGCCGCGCTAGCCGTACCTGGCCCGAATGGCTGTTGCCAAAATTCATCATGAGGAATAGGCTGAGCTTGACCGGAGAGATTTCTCGGTCCGTCATCCCATTCGGATGTCCGCACAGTGCGCCCCCTTCCCGCGGTCCGCGCCCATGTGCCGAAAACCATTCACAGACAAGGAGATGACTGCGATGCCGAATCGTCTGGTCGACCTGTCCCTCTTCGCGGACGGGGCCGATCCCGACACCGGCGCCGGAGCCGTTCTGCGGGGCAGCCGGTGCGGGGACTGCGCGACGGTGACGTTCCCGTTCCAGAACTCCTGCCCTCGCTGCGCCGGGCTGTCCATGTCCGCGCACGAGTTGCCGCGCGAAGGCGATCTGTGGGCCTTCACGGTCCAGGGTTTCGAACCCAAGCCGCCCTACCGCTCGAACGGCTCGTTCACTCCGTACGGCGTCGGATATGTAGATCTGGGTGAGGTGATCGTCGAATCGATCCTGACCGAGAACGATCCGGACGTGCTGGAGCAGGTGACCCGAGTCGGATTGTGTTTGCGCCCGGCGTATACCGACGCGGACGGCGCCACCGTGCTGACCTTCGCCTTCGCCCCGATCGAGACCGAAAGTGAGGACAACTGATGACCTCGGACGACGTGGTGATCGTCGGCATCGGCATCCATCCCTTCGGCCGTACCCCGGGGGTGAGCGGTCGCGCGCAGGGAGCGCATGCGGTCCGGCTGGCCCTCGCGGATGCCGGAGTGGACTGGCCCGATGTTCAATTCGCTTACGGCGGAAGCTATTCCGCCGGAGACGCGGACAGCCTGGTCTCGGATCTGGGGATGACGGGTCTGCCGTTCATCAACGTCTCGAACGGCTGCGGCACCGGCGGCTCGGCGCTGACCAGTGCGCGCCATGCGATCCGATCGGGCGCCTACGACCTCGGCGTGGTGGTCGGCTTCGACAAGCATCCACCCGGGGCGTTCAACGAGGACCCCGCCAATCTGGGCCTGGGCGATTGGTACGGCGAGACCGGAATGATGGTGACGACGCAGTTCTTCGCCATGAAGATCCAGCGCTACATGCGGATGCACGGAATCGAGCGGGCAACCCTCGCGCAGGTGGCCGCCAAGGCGTTCGCGAACGGGTCGCTCAATCCGAATGCCTGGCGGCGCAAGGCATTGACGGCCGAGGCGATAGCCGGCGCGCCGATGATCAGCTATCCGCTGACCCAGTACATGTTCTGCTCACCCGGCGAAGGCGCAGTGGCCCTGGTCCTGGCGCGCGCCGACCACGCCGCGCGCTTCCCGCGTCCGCCGATCCATTTGCGCGCGTGTGAATTCCGCTCCCGGCGGTTCGGCTCGTTCGAGGTCTACAGTCCGTGGACCGCCCCCGAGGTCGTGGCCGGTCCCACGGTGGAGGCGGCCGCGGCGGCGTTCGAGAGTGCGGGCATCGGCCCGCGGGATATCGATCTGGCTCAGATCCAGGACACCGAATCCGGCGCGGAGATCATGCATATGGCCGAGACCGGTCTGTGTGAACACGGCGAGCAGGAATCGCTGATCCGATCCGGAGCCACAGCGATCGGCGGGCGGTTGCCGATCAACACCGACGGCGGGGTGCTCGCGAACGGCGAGCCCATCGGGGCCACGGGACTGCGGCAGGTCTACGAGAACGTCCTCCAGTTACGCGGCGCCGCTGGAGAACGACAGGTTCCCGGCTCGCCGCGCACCGCGTTCACGCATGTCTACGGTGCCCCGGGCATCAGCGCATGCACCGTGCTCAGTCGCTGAGCCGAAAGGATGACCAACTCATGACCTGGGGATTCGAACCCGACAACGACTATCGCGCCGACCTGGAATGGGTCGATCGATTCGTCACCGACGAAGTCGAGCCCATCGACCGTGTCGTCGCTCACGCCTGGGACGTCGCCGATCCCCTGCGCAATGCGCTGATCAAGCCGCTGCAGCAGCAGGTGCGTGAACGCAAGCTGTGGGCCTGCCATCTCGGGCCCGAACTCGGCGGTCCCGGGTTCGGGCAGCTCAAGCTCGCGCTGCTCAACGAGAAGCTCGGCCGCACCCACAGCGGACCGGTGGTATTCGGTTGTCAGGCACCGGATTCGGGCAATGCGGAGATCCTCGCGCATTACGGCACGCCGGAATTGAAGCGACGCTATCTCGAACCGCTGCTGGAGAACGAGATCGTCTCCGCGTATTCGATGACCGAACCCCAGGGTGGTTCGGATCCGACGGCCTTCCTCACCCGCGCCGAACTCGATGGGGACGAGTGGGTCATCAACGGCGAGAAGTGGTTCTCCTCGCACGCGAGCTTCGCCTCCTTCCTGATCGTCATGGCGGTGACCGATCCCGAAGCGGACCGGCATCACCGCGCCTCGATGTTCGTCGTCCCGGCGGACACTCCCGGAATCGAGATCATCCGGGACGTGGAGGTCTGCGGTCACGAAAACCTCGGCGGCACACACGCTTACATCCGGTACACCGATGTGCGCATTCCGCGGGACCACTTGCTCGGCGAACGCGGCCAGGGCTTCGCGGTGGCCCAGACCCGCCTGGGCGGCGGCCGGATCCACCATGCGATGCGCACGGTCGGCCTGGTTCAGCAGTCGCTGGACATGATGCTCGAGCGGGCGGTCTCCCGGTCCAGTCGCGGCGGCACGCTCGCCGATCACCAGCTCGTGCAGGAGATGATCGCGGACTCGTGGATCCAGCTGCAGCAGTTCCGCCTGCTGGTCCTGCAGACCGCGTGGAAGATCGACAAATACAACGACTACCGCAAGGTCCTCATCGATATCTCCGCGGTCAAGGCCGCCATGCCGAAGGTGCTGCTCGACGTGGCGGGCCGCGCCATCCAGCTGCACGGATCGCTGGGAATCTCGACCGAGATGCCGTTCGGCAGCTGGGTGATGGAGAGCTATCACATGGGGCTGGCCGACGGCGCCACCGAGCTGCACAAGATTCAGGTCGCCAAGCAGCTGCTGCGGCGCGTCGAGCCGGCGACGGGGTTGTTCCCGAGCGGGCACCTGCCCGCTCGCCGGGACCGGGCCCGGGACAAGTTCCGCGACGTCCTCGAGGATCTCGAGCTCGCCTGACCCGACACATTTTTCGAGGAGAAGACAGATGAAACCTGGCACCAGGCTGTACAGCACCGTATGTGACACCGTCGTCGTCGTCGTGCGGCCCGTGGGCGATCTCGTCCCGGACTGCGGGGGAGCGCCGATGACCGAGGCGGCCGGCTCCGCGACCGGAGGCGGGCAACCCGGCGCGGGCACGCAGGTCGGCAAACGATACGAGGACACGGACAGCGGTCTCGAGGTCCTGTGCGTCAAGGCGGGGGCCGGGACGTTGTCGGTCGCCGGGCGACAGCTCACCATCAAGGCCGCCAAAGCGCTGCCCTCTTCGGACTGAGGAGATTCCGTGAATCTAGCCATGCTGCTCGAGATGGCCACGGAGTCCGGACCCGACCGGATCGCCGTCGGCGCCGGGTCCCACGGTCTGACCTATCGCCAGTTGCTGCACCGTTCGCGTGCCCTGGCGGCGCGGTGGCGGGAATCGGGCCATGCGAACATCGCCGTGCTGGACCTGAACACCCCCGCTGTTCCGGTCCTGTTGTTCGGGGCGGCGTTGGCCGGAATTCCCTTCGTGCCGTTGAACTATCGTCTCACCGACGCGCAACTGAACGAGGCCGTGGACCGACTGGCCCCGGTCACCGTCGTCGCCGGATCTTCTGCCGCGCAACGCATCACGCCGCGGGCGGGCGTCGAGGTTCGGTACACAAATGATGTTCTGACCGACGCGCTTTCCCCGGCGGGGGAGGACGAGTTGCCGTTCGTCGATCCCGACGACCCCGCGGTATTGCTGTTCACCAGCGGCACGACCGGTGTCCCCAAGGCCGCCGTGCTCCGGCATCGTCACCTGACCAACTACATCATCGGCACGGTGGAGTTCTGGAACGCCGGTGAGGACGAGGCGATTCTCGTCTCGGTGCCGAACTATCACATCGCCGGCATCAGTTCGGTGCTCAGCTCGGTCTATTCGGGGCGCAGGATGGTGCAGCTGCCCGCGTTCTCCCCGGAGGCATGGGTGGAACTCGCTGCGGCGCAACGCATCACCCAGGCGATGGTCGTGCCGACCATGCTGGGCCGGATTCTCGACGTGCTGGAGGCCACGGGTGCGACGGTGCCGGCCCTGCGAACGCTGTCCTACGGCGGCGGCCGGATGCCGCGCCAGACGGTGGAACGCGCGATGCGGCTGCTTCCGGCGGTCGATTTCGTCAATGCCTACGGTCTGACCGAGACCAGTTCGACCATCGCCGTGCTCGGGCCGCAGGATCACCGCGAGGCGCTCGCAGGTGAAACGCCGGAGGTACGCGCGCGGCTCGGTTCGGTCGGCCGTCCGGTGCCCACGATCGAGGTGGAGATCCGCGATGCGGACGGTGCGCCCGTGCCGCACGGGCAGCCCGGGGAGGTGTTCGTTCGCGGCGAGCAGGTCGCGGGGGAGTACACCTCGCACAGTGCTCTCGACCGCGAGGGCTGGTATCCGACCCGCGATCGGGGGTGGCTCGACGCGGAGGGTTATCTGTTCCTGGACGGTCGCGCCGACGATGTCATCGTGCGGGGCGGGGAGAACATCTCGCCGGGCGAGATCGAGGATGTGCTCGCCGAGCACCCGGCCGTGGCCGAGGCCGCGGTGGTCGGTGTCGGCGATCGGGAGTGGGGTGAGCGCGTCGAAGCGGTCGTCGTCGCCGCACCCGGCGCCGTCGTCGATGAACCGGCGTTGCAGGACTGGGTCAGGGAGCGCTTGCGGTCCACCCGGGTCCCGGCCCGGATCCACGAATGGACCGAACTGCCGTTCAACGAGACCGGAAAACTGTTGCGCCGCAAGCTACGTGACGAACTGAACGCCTCCGCACAGGAGATGAGCCGATGATCCTGCGACAGGACGCGGATCTGGACACCTTGCGCACGGTGGTTCGAGAGTTCCTGCGCGAGGACGACATCGCCGCAGGCACGTCGGGGCAACCGCGATGGAATCCGGCGCGGTGGCGGCGCGCGTGTACCGAACTGGGCCTGGCAGGTGTCGCGGAGCCCGACGAATTCGGCGGTGCCGGAATCGGATCGGCCGGATTGGCGATCGTGCTCGAGGAGGCGGGCCGTGTGCTCTCGCCGCTGCCGATCCTCGGTTCGGTGGTCCTGGCCCAGGGGCTTCTGGCCCGAGCCGGCGATGAGGCGGCGCGCGCCGATATGCTGCCCGCCCTGCTCGATGGTTCCCGCACCGCGACCGTCGCGCTCGGAGCGCTTCGCACCGACGGGGCCACGACGCAGGCGCTGGACGCCACGATGCGGGCGGGGACCTGGACGATCAGCGGCTTCACCTCGTTCGTGCTCGACGGGGACACCGCCGCTTGGGCTTTCGTGCGTGCCGACACCGGGGACGGGCCCCAGCTGTTCGCCGTCGACACCGACGCCCCCGGCGTCTCGGTACAGGTCCAGGACTCGATGGACCTCACCCGCACCTTCGCCCGCCTCGACTTCACGGACGCGCCCGCGCGTCCCATCGCGGGTCCGGGGACCGCGGACACGGTTCTCGCGGACCTGCGAGACCTGCTGGACGTCGCGGTGGCCTGCGAACAGCTGGCCGGAGCCGAGGAGACCCTGCGGATGGCGGTGGAGCACATCAAGGTCCGGGTGCAGTTCGGCCGGACGATCGGCTCGTTCCAAGCGATCAAGCACCGATGCGCGGATCTGGCGATCCTCGTCGACGACGCGCGCTCGGCCCTCGACCACGCCGTCTGGGCGCTGCACACGCGCTCGCCCCGACTGGCCTCGGCCGCGTCGTTGGCGGCCATCGTGTGCGGCCGGGCGTTCGGCGATTGCGCCCGCGAGAACATCCACCTGCACGGCGGGATCGGCTTCACCTGGGAACATCCCGCCCACCTGTATTTCCGTCGTGCCACCAGTGACGCGGCGCTGTTCACGGAGGGCGCGCGGCATCACGATGCCGTGCTCGCCGGAGCAAGCATCGATTAGGAGGTAAAGCCCATGCGCGCATGGCAATTCACCGGCACCGGCGAGCCGCTCGACCTGGCCGAGGTCCCCGAGCCCGTCGCCGAACCGGGTGAGGTCGTCCTGGAGGTCAAGGCCGCGGGACTGTGCCACTCCGATGTCGGGTTGCTCGAGGACCCGGGTTGGCTTTCGCTCCTGGCGAAGCGGCCCATCACCATCGGACACGAGGTCGCCGGTGTCGTCTCCGAGGTCGGCGCGGGCGTCACCGGATGGCAGGTCGGCGACCGCGCGGCGATCTGCCCGCTGACGCTGACCATGCCCGGCTACTATCGCGATGGCGGCTTCGCCGCGAAAGCCACTGCCAGACACGCGGATCTGGTCCGCATCCCGGACGGTGTCTCCTTCGCGCAGGCCGCGGTCGGCACCGATGCCGGGATGACCTCGTATCGGGCCGTCGTCACCGCTGGAAATATCACCGCCGGTACCCGGGTCGGGATCATCGGGCTCGGCGGACTGGGCCAGATCGGCGCCCGCGTGGCGGTCCTGCGCGGCGCGGAAGTATTCGTGGCGGAGGTCAATCCGAAGCTGCGAGCCTTGGCCGAGGAGATCGGCGCCAAGCGATTCGTCGCCGACGTACGGGACCTGGCCGACGAAAAGCTGGACGTCATCATCGATTTCGCGGGCTTCGGCACCACGACGGCCGCCGCGGTGGACATCATCCACCGCGACGGGACCGTGGTCCTGGTCGGCATGGGCAGGCTCGAGGCGACGATCGACACCAAATCCCTCATCACCAATCAATGCCGATTGGTCGGTTCGAACGGTGGTGACATCGCCGATATCGAGAGTGTCTACGCCCTCATCGCCCAGGGAGGTCTCGACCCGATCATCACCGCCATCGAATTCGACGAGATACCGGACGGTCTGGGCAGATTGCACGCCGGTGCCGTGGTCGGACGGCTCGTTGCCCACATAGGCACTGATTGATCCGACGGCGTCGGGTCGGCTCATGGCGCACTGATCGTGTGTGCTGGGCGGGTTGTCTTACCTGTTGGTCTTGTTGGTCATGCCTGAGCGGTCGGGTGAAAATCGAGTTCTGTTGCTGGACAAGAGATTAGCCGAATCTGGACCTGAACTGTGCCGGGCCCGCTCTCGGGCGGGGACGCCGGTCCGGGTGGGCTGCAGCGAACTGATCTGTGGCAAAACGTCTGTGAATGCCCCTTCCGGGCCACATGCCGGGCGCGCGGGACACGACCTGAACTATATGGCCGAGGCCGCGCTCTTGGGCGTGGTGACCGACGCCGAGGGTGCGCCGAGTCTGCCGGTGACCGTCCTGGCGGATATCGCCGCGGGGACCTACCCGGCCGTGGTCAACATCCTGCTGGCGCTGCGGCAGGCCGAGAAGACCGGGGAAGGCGCAGCCCCATTTTCGAAGTCGTGTTCACTTCGGTGGTTGTCGAGTTGCTGGATGTATTCGGTGTTGGGTCCTGCTCAGTCGGTGATGTGGTCGAAGTCGATGAGCAGGTGTCGGGGGCCGCGGAAGATCTGGCTTCGCCGATAGGGTGGCGGGTCGACGACCAGGCGGGGTGCGGCGACGCGGCGTAGGAAGGTTTCCAGCGCCAGGTTGATCTCCAGTCGTGCGAGCGGGCCGCCGAGGCAGGTGTGGATTCCGCTGCCCCAGCCGAAGTGTTCGTTGTCGGGGCGTTGGATGTCGAAGTGGTTCGGGTTGGCGAATCTGTTCGGGTCGCGGTTGGCTGCGGCGTAGACCAGGTGCACCGCAGCGCCTTTCGGGATGATGGTGCCGCCGATATCGATATCGGCGGTGGTGCTGCGGCTGGGAAAGAACTGCACCGCGGCCTGCAGCCGCTGGACCTCTTCGATCGCGCGAGGAAGCAGTTCCGTTCGGCTGCGCAGCTGGTCGTAGGCGCCGGGGTTGCGCAGCAGGGTCATCACGCAGTTGGAAATGGTGTTGACCGTGGAGTCATGACCGGCGACGAGTAGCAGCATCGCATTGGACAACGCCTGTTCGGGAGGCATCGGACCATCGGGGCCGTCGTCGTGAATCAATTCGGACAACAATCCTGGTCCGGGCTCGCGCTGGAGCTGCTCGATCAAGGCGGCCAGATATCGCAGGAGTGCGTCACGGCTCGCGTGGGCCTGCTCGGTGCGGGCTCTGCCCTGCTCGGTGGCCGCATCCGGGCCCAGATCCGTGCCGGTCAACATGTGCTGAATCCAGGCATGGAACCGGGGCTCGTCTGTGAGCGGGATCCCGAGGATTCTGCAGATCACCGTCACCGGCACCGGATAGGCGTAGTCCTCGACCACGTCCAGCCGGGTCTTGCCGGTGGCCTCGATGTGATCGAGCAGCTGGTTGCACAACCGCACGATGTCGGGTTCCTTGCCGGGGATGACATCGGGTGAGTGCGGTGGGCCGAAGTGCCGCATGACCTGTCGGCGTGCCCGATCGTGTCCCGGGGGATCGGACATGATGATGCTGGGTCGGCGGTCATAGACCTGCATGTCCTCGGCGCCGGGTTCCGGGCCGGGTCCCGTCGTCAGGGCTGTGCCCAGGGGGCTGCGGCTGATGTCGGAGCTGATCCGGGGGTCATGGGCCAGTGTCAGCAGTTCCTGGTAGCCGGTCACCACGTACAGGTTGTCGGCTACCCGCGCGACCGGGGTTCGGCGCAACTGGTCGAAGAACGGGTAGGGGTCGGCGCGGTGTTCGTATTTCATCGCTTCCGCCCAGGCGGTTGCTGCAGTCATATCGGCTCCCTTGTTCAGTGGAACTCCGCGCCCCGGGAGGTGGGATCGTGACCGGTCAGCACCACGTCGGGAATCTCGGTCGGTACTCGCGGATCGGGGAAGCGGGCCGGCACAGGAGTGACATCGGGGGCTTGGTCGTAGCCCGGCGATGGCGGCGGGAACGGCGCCGAGCGCTCGATCATCGCCGCGTAGTACGGCAGCCACTTGCCGTGGTTGAACGTCACCGCACCGACGATGCGGCCTCGGCGGCCGTAGGTGGCGGCGAAGCGATAGTCGGCGGGGGAACCCTGGGTGAACGCGATCTCATCGCCGAACGAGCACACTCCTACACCCTTGATGTTCACTCCGAATTGGCCGGACCAGAACGAGGGCAGCGGCAGATGCGGTCGCCGGTCGGTCTCGAGGCTGATCATGTTGTTCGCGGCGACCTGTGCCCCGCACACGGCGTTGTCCCAGTGCTCCATCGAGATGAACTGATACTCATACAGCACGTGTGGCTGACGCGCGACATCTCCGGCCACGAAGATGTTGTCGGTCACCACCCCGTTGACGTCGAACGCCCGGCAACCCGCATCGCACCCGACTCCCCAGAAACCAGCGGCCAGACCGGCGCCCCGCAGCCACTCGACGTTACGGATCGACCCCAACGACGCCACCACCACATCCACATCCAACGTGGTCCCATCGGAGATCCGGGCGCGGCGCACATGCCCGCCGACGTCACCGTCGAGCGCTTCCACCGACACCCCGGTGCGCAAGTCGACCCCGGCCGCGCGCTGCATTCGTGTGGCGATGTCGCCGATCACCCCGCCCAGCGGCCCCACCAGCGGTCCGCCGCCACGCTCGGCGACGGTCACCGGCCCCCCCAGCTCCCGGCACACCGAGGCAATCTCCGAGCCGACGAACCCCGAACCGACCACGAGAACCCGCTTCGGGCCCGCGTGCAACGCTGCTTGCAGCCGGGCCGAGTCATCGCACGTGCGCAGCGTGAACACCCCCGCCAAGGCGCCCTCCGCCGGGTTGAACCAGGGCCGCGCTCGAACGCCGGTGGCGATGAGCAGCCGGTCGTAGGGCACCGTGTCCCCGGTGGCCAGCAAGACCCGCCGATTCACCCGGTCCAATCCGGTCGCGGCCACACCCAGCCGCCAGTCGGCGTCGATCGCCCGCATCCGGGGCAACTTGGTGTGATCGGCGCGAACCCATCCCTCGAGGACCTGCTTGGACAGCGGCGGCCGGTCGTACGGCTCGTGCGGCTCGTCACCGATGAGGGTCAGCCGCCCACGAAAGCCCTTCTCCCGCAAAGTCTCCGCGGCGCGCAACCCGGCCAGCGACGCCCCCACGATCACGATGCGGCCCTCGGCCCGAAAGGTCCTGACCAGGTCCGCGACCAGCGGCGCGGTGCTCACCCCGCCTGCTCCGTCCCGTCGGGGGTGTAGGTCTCCAGCAGGATGGCCTGTACCGGGCACGACGCCGCCGCCCGTAACACCCGCTGGCGCTGCACGTCATCGGGGTTGGGGTCGTATACCAGCGCCTCCTCACCCCGCAGTTCGAGCACATCCGGCGCCAGCGGAACACACTGCGCGTACCCCTGACACCGATTCAGATCAACCACGATGCGCATTCCCTCAGCTCCTCACCCGAACCATGTCCCGATGTAGGCCTCCGCGAAACCACGGCGGGCAAAAAAGCGCCCTGCGCCCGTAAGGGTCGACGTGAACATCGCCGGGGGTCTTGCCATTCGCCAGCCGACAACCACCCGCCACCTTCAGCCTCCCATCCATAAAGGCACTGCACCACCACCACGCCACCCGGATTCCGGTTCGCACTCTGGAGAACGCGGGCAAGATTCGACTGCGACACGCGACCGAAGGCTGGGAACCTTCGGTATTCCGGCTCCGCCGGGTGTTGTTCGGGGTAGCTGGCGTTATCCACGTGCAGCCGGGCCCGTTTGCCGCTCATCGGCCACACCGCCTCCACACCGGGCCGGCCGGTTATCCCAATGACGCCGATGCCGGAGCTGCCTCCAGCGCCTCGCCGGCCGTCGCGGCGACGGCGTGCCGCGTCGCGGCCAGCCGGGCGAGCGCGGCCTCGGTGAACACCGACAATCCGAGGTCGGGGTTGTACCCGTGAATTTCCCTGACGTCGAGTTCGGCCAGGAAATACAGGATCTCCCGCGAGATCACCTGACCTGGCACCAGCACCGGGAAGCCGGGCGGGTACGGGACGACGAAGGTGGTGGATACCAGGGTCTTCCCCTTGGCGATCCGTCGCCCGGCGTCGCCGAGCAGGACGTGTTCGCGGTCGGACTCCGCATACCCGGCATAGAAGGCCGATCGTATGTCGCCGAACAAGCTGGCGCCGTCGGGACGAAACACGCTGTCGAACTCGCTGAAGTCGGGCAACGCCGGCAGATCCTTGGTGATCTCGCCGACCCGTCGCCGATGCAGGGCACGATCGGCCTCACCGGCCGTGTTCAGGCTGCGGTCCAAGTCGGTAGCCACCCGACGCAGCACGTCGAGCAGGTAGTGCACGCTCGACCAGGTGACGCCGATCGTGAAGATCAACAGCACACTGTTGATCGAGGTCTTGTTGATCTGGATGCCGAACCGGTCCATCAGGACCTGCTCGCGGAACTCGAACCCGTTCATGCCGGTCTCGCCGATGAACAGGGTGACCCGAGTCGGGTCGAGCACGAACTGATCGGACCGCCACGCCTCGTTCCAATCCGCCAAGCCACCCAATCTGACCTGCTGGTACGAGCTGACTTCAGAGCGCCGGAACTCGCCGGGCACCAGGTCGGCCTCGTCCAGGATGTGGAACCACTTGCCGATCAGCCAGTCTTTGCGGACACGGTGACGAAAGATCAGCGCCATTTCGTAGACGTTCCGGACCAGCTGGAAGCCCTCGATATCGACCTGCCGCCGCGCCAGGTCCAACGACGCCAGCAGTTGCTGGTTCGGCGAGGTCGAGGTGTGGGTCAGGAACGCCTCAGCGAACGCCTCCCGGACGAGAGCTTGGAAATCCTGGTCGCGGACGTGGATCATCGACGCCTGCCGCAGCGCCGACAACGACTTGTGGGTGGAATGCGTCGCATATACGCGTACCTTCGCCCGCCCGGGATCGGGAAGCAGCCGGTGGTTGCTCCACTCGGCACGCTCGACCCCCTGCATCGAGGCACGCCACGCGCGATACTCCTCGGCATACTCAGGCGAGGACAATGTCGATTCGAGTTGCTCAGCGGCGACCATCGCGGTCCGCTGCCGTGCCCACGGCACGGCGGTGGCGAACGCGTACCACGCCTCGTCCCACAGGAAGCAGATGTCCGGCTTGATCGCCAGCACCTCCTCCATGACGCGCCGGGGGTTGTAGACGACGCCGTCGAACGTGCAGTTGGTGAGCAGCAGCATGCGCACCCGGTCCAGTTGCCCCGCCGCCTCGAGGTCCAGCAGCGCCTTCTTGATGGTGTGCAGGGACACGGCTCCGTAGATCGCGAACCGCGCGAGCGGGTAGGCGTCCAGGTACATCGGGTATGCCCCGGCGAGCACCAGGCCGTAGTGGTGCGACTGATGGCAATTGCGATCAATCAGAACGATATCGCCCGGCCGGGTCAGGGCCTGCACCACGATCTTGTTCGCGGTCGATGTTCCGTTGGTGACGAAGTACGTGTGATCGGCGCACCATGTCTTCGCTGCTTTGTCCATCGCCGATCTGATCGTGCCGTGTGGATCCAGCAGTGAGTCCAGCCCGCCGGAGGTGGACGACGTCTCGGCCATGAAGATGTTGCGGCCGTAGAACTCGCCCATGTCCTGCAGCGACCTGGAGTTGAAGATACTGGCACCGCGCGCGACGGGAAGGGCGTGGAATTGGCCGACCGGCGCGGCCGCATATGCACGCAAGGCGTCGAAGAACGGTGTGGCGAACCGGCTCCGAAAACCGGCCAGCACGGTGCTGTACAGGTCGGTGACATCGTTGAGCCGATAGAACGTGCGGTCGTAGACGTTCGGCTGGTCTTCGGTCTCCGCGGCGATCGACTCGTCGGTGAGGAGATACAGGTCGATGTGCGGCCGCAATTCCTTGATCCACTCGCCGCATTCGACCCAGCTCTGTGTGCGGTCTGTCACGACCACGTCCTCGTTCGCGCCGAGCAGCGTGGTCGTCAACGGCACCCGGTCGCGGGAACGCAGCGGCAGGTCGTGCCGGATGATCGCCGCCTGAATCTCACCGTTCAGCGCGACGGCCGTGATGGCGTCCTCGATGCTCGCCACGACAAGCAGCTCGAACTGCACACCGTCGGACGGGTCGCGAAGCGCCCGCAGTCTCGCCGCCAGGCTCTCGGGAGCCTCGGGCGGAGAGTCGTCGCCGAGCAGGACGGTGAAGAACTGCTGCTGTTTGGTCCGTGCCACGAGCTCCTGATCAGCCAACGGCGCGGAGGTGTCGAAGACCACTGCACCGTCGCCGTACTCGGAGAGCAGGCGCACGGCCAGCGCCACCTCCTCGGTGATCTGCACCGTGGCAAGATCGGCGACATATCCGCGAAACGCCGCCAATCTCGCCGCGCCCGGGTACAGCCAGTACCGCTCGTAGGCGCCGAGACGATCGAGCAAGCGCCGCACCCGGGCAGCTTCGTGAGTGGTGTCCAGCCCGGCACGGCTGACATCGGCTAGCCGGTGGCACGCGTCGTCGAGCAGATTCCAGGTGTCGATTCGCGAGTACGACGGGTTCGCTACCGCCGCCAGCGCGGAAACACTGAGCCTTTTCGGGCGCTCGTCGTCTCGGTGCATATCGTCAGTTTCGCCCCCCGATCAGTGCAGGCGAGGTGATCTGTCGAACACGTAGGATCAGCCTGGAACAGTCATTCCCTGCAAATATTGTGTCCCACCGCCGAGCAAATTCCTAGCGGCATCGCTCATGCCGATACTGACCGACACAGAGGTGGCCCACCTGACCAACCTCGTCGACGAATCGAAAGCCGTCCTGGACCAGCCACACCAATCCACACTCGACGCGCACACATCGGCCCTGGAGAGCCACCGCCGACCGGCATCGCGACCCGACCGCTGACGAATTGGCCTCGACGACTGCGGAAGATCGCGCACTCGGACCTTCCGTCAGACATGACACAGTCACCAGATCATCACTGACACCCCGGTTGTCACGCACGTCCCGAAGAACCGATCGATCACAACCTCGCGGATCAAAATCTCAGCGCACCAAGGCACTTCGGCCGCGAGGGCGATCCGGGTTTCTACACCTGGTTGCCTGACGCGGATGCGTTCGCGGTTCCAGGGCAACGGTATTGCGGCGGTAGCCGATTTCTGGGACGGTGTGCTTTGTGTCACATCGACTGTAGTTCTCGGCGTCGACGTTCGCGTCGGCACGTTCAATCCGCAGAGGAGTTCGTGTGAGTGGTTCCTACACCTTCCCGGCCGTCGAGACTCTCGCCCCGGCTCCGCCTCGGACCGCGTACCTGATCGCCAGCGGCGATCTGCGTCCTGCGGCGAACGAGATGGGGTGGCCCACGCAGGTCGAGTTGGAGCGGATCGTGACCGAGGCGTTCGGTGGGTTCGGCTGGAATGTCGTGCGCGGCAACGGGATCGATCCGTGTACCGGACACGGGTTCATCAGCAGTCAGCGGATGGGGCTGGACGTGTTCGCCACCATTCCGTCCGATGCGCCGTTGATCGTGGCCGAGGCGGTGTGGCAGTACAGCCATCATGTGCTGGCGGGTCTGCGCACGCACGAGGGGCCGATCCTGACGGTGGCGAACTTCGCGGGCAAGTGGCCGGGGCTGGTCGGATTGCTCAATCTCAATGCCGGACTTACCAAGATGGGCAAACCGTATTCGACGATCTGGACGATCGACGGCACCGACGAGTGGTTCCGGGACGGGATCGGCAGCTGGATCGAGACCGGAACGATTGTGCACGACGCATCGCACGTCCGTCCGCTGCCCGCGTTGGCGGAGAGTGCCGAGCGTGATCTCGGCGTCGCGCTGGCCCGACAACTGCTGCGGGACAAGGCCATCATCGGAATCTTCGACGAGGGCTGCATGGGCATGTACAACGCCATCTTCGACGACGAGGTGCTCAACGGGATCGGCATCTACAAGGAGCGGCTGTCGCAGAGCGCGCTGTGGGCCGAGATGCTCACCGTGGGTGACGACGAGGCCGCCGAGATCGGGCGTTGGCTGCTCGATGCGGGGATGACCTTCAAGATCGGCACCGATCCGCGCACCGAGCTGACGCAGGATCAGTTGGATCTGCAGTACAAGATGTACATTGCGGCGTTGCGGATCGCGGACGACTTCGGTCTCGACGCGGTGGGGATCCAGTATCAGCAGGGGCTGAAGGATCTCGCTCCGGCCTCGGACCTGGTCGAGGGGCTGATGAACAATGTCGAGCGTCCGCCGGTGCGTAGTCGCGACGGGCAGCGCGTGCTGTGGGAAGGCCGTGCGATACCGAATTTCAACGAGGTCGACGAGGGGGTCGCGGTCGATTCGCTGGTGACCAATCGGGTGTGGACGGCCATGGGGCTGGACCCGGCCACCACTCTGCACGACATTCGCTGGGGTGAGGAGTACGACGGGCAGTTCGTCTGGGTTCTGGAGATCTCGGGTTCGGTGCCGCCGTCGCATTTCGCGAACGGTTACGCCGACGCCGAGGGCTGGCGTCAGGGGCCGATGTTCTTCCCGGCCGGTGGGTCGACGATCAACGGCATCTCCAAGCCGGGCGAAATCGTCTGGTCGCGTGTGTATCTCGCCGATGGGCGGCTCAATGTCGACCTCGGGCGCGGGACCGTGGTCGAGCTTCCGCGGGAGGAGAGTCTGCGGCGCAAGAACGCGACCAATCCCGAGTGGCCGATCATGAATGCGGTGCTGCACGGGGTCTCGCGGGATCAGTTCATGGCGCGGCACAAGGCGAATCACGCGAATGTCGTCTACGCACCCGATGTCGATACCGCGGACAAGGCGCTGCTGGTCAAGGCGGCGTGCTTCGACGCGCTGGGGATCGTCGTGCACCTCTGTGGCACAACGGCTTTGACGACGAGCTGAGCACGTCCTTCGCGCGTGCGGGCAGATCGCCCGCTCGCTCCTGCGCGGGTGCGAGGGCCGTTGCGCGTCACCGGAGTTCGGTGCGGACGGGGCTCGCCGGTCGGCGGTGGTCGTCGAGGGCGGTACTATGCGGGCCGCTGTCCGCTCTCGACGATCACCCGCTGCGGCCGGACAGCCCGAGTGCATCGATGCGAGGCTTGTGGTGTTGAGTTTGACCAGCGACGCGCTGCTCTACACGGTCGTCGTCACGGCTGTGGTGGCAGTGGGCGTCACCCTGGTGGGATGGAACCGATTGCGCGGGCCCCGCGCGGTGCGGTGGCTGACCCGGCTGTCGATGATCGTGTGCTGTCAGTGTGCCGCAGTGGTTTCCGTCGCGGTGTGGGTCAACGACGCCAACGGTCTGTACACCTCGTGGAACGATCTGCTGGGCCGGACACAGATGCCCACGGTGACGGCCGCCGAGGCCACCGAGGAAGCGCCGGTGACCTTCCGGACTCTGGGTGACCGGGTGGCCGAAACCGACTATCAGGGGCCTGAGTCCGGGCTCGCCGGTGAGGTATTGGTCTGGACGCCACCGCAATACGATCAGGTCGCCTACCGAGATCACCGGTTCCCGGTGATCGTGCTGCTGCACGGCGTGCCGGGCAGCCCGGTGGCGTGGGTCCGGGGTGGTCGTGCCCCCGAGCTGCTCGGGGCGCTGATGCGGGACGGGACGCTGCCGCCCGCGGTGCTGGTCATGCCGCGCATCAATCCGGGCAGCAACACCGACTGCATCAACGTTCCCGGCGGTGCGCAGACCGCGACCTGGCTGGTACACGACGTGCCACGAATGATCCAGCGCCAGTTCCGAGTTCGCGCCGACGCGAAGGGATGGGCGCTGGCCGGTGACTCCACCGGCGGCTACTGCGCGGCGAAACTGCCGCTGCAGTACCCGAAGGTCTTCGCCACCGGACTCGCGCTGAGCCCCGACGACTTCCACGGTGATCCCGCCGTCATCGATGATCCGGCGCTGCGCACGGCCAACGATCCGACCCAACTGGCCGCCCGCGGCGCGGCCGTATCCATCATGGTGGCCACCAGCGTCAACGATCCGTCCAGCAGCCCCGACAACTCACGAGCCCTGTTCGAGGCCGCCCGCGCACCCACCCGGGTCGCGGCCCCGCTCATCCTCCGCGACGGCGGCCACAACTGGGGCACCTGGCAAGCCATGTACCCCACCGTTTTCGGCTGGCTCGGCCCGCATCTGAGGCCGTCCGCCGACGAGCCGCTCATGAAACAGGCGACGAACGTCGCCCACGAGAACGCGACCTACCTCTGCCCAACGGGGATACAGTGCCCCGGCACGCGGTAACGGTTCATCCGAGCACCGAGCACCGAGCACCGAGCACCGAGCACCGAGCACCGAGCACCGAGCACCGAGCACCGAGCACCGAGCACCGAGCACCGAGCACCGAGCACCAAGAACCGAGCACCGGGGCGCGGCTGGGGACGTAGCAGGCGAGTAGTACCGCAGACAAGCGATGGTGCCCCTAGGGTTGTTGTACCGCTTCGGAACTCGCCAACTGCCGAGGTTGCGCCTGGGGGAGCTTGCGCAGGGTGAACGCCAGGATCAGCACCCCCAGCACGAGTGCGCCGACGTAGATTGTCACGCCGGACCAGCCGTCAGCGCCGTAGGCCAGGCCGCCGAGGGACCCGCCGACGCTGGAGCCGAGGTAGTAGCAGAACAGGTAGACCGCGGGACCCTGCACGTTCAGGGTCGCCGCGCGCGGGCCGACCCAGCCGCTGGCGACCGAGTGGGCCGCGAAGAATCCGGCCGTGGTGACGATGAGCCCGATCACCACGAACACGATGTTCGACGGGAACATCAGGGCGACGCCCGCGAGCGTGATCAGCGCGGTGACCGGCAGCATGCGTGGTCGGCCGAGCACGTCGACCAGACGACCGGCGACCGTGGAGGACACCGATCCGGCCAGATACACCACGAAGATCAAACCGACGATGACCGGAGCCAGCGCGAACGGCGGGCTCAGCAGCCGGAAGCCCAGGTAGTTGTACACCGTGACGAAGCAGCCCATCAGCAGGAACCCGCAGGCGAACAGGCGGATCAGACCGGAATCGGTGAAGGACCGGCCCACCGCCCCGGCCAGATGTCGCACGCGCGGGGGACTCGGGACGAAATTCGCCGACGGCACGATATTGATCCGGAACACCACCGCGCACAGCATCGCGAGGACACCGACCACCGCCAGCGCCCACCGCCAATTCGACAGGTCCAGTACGAAACTCGCGATCAGGCGGCCCGCCATCCCGCCGATGCCGTTGCCCGCGATGTACAGGCCCATCGCGAAACCCAGGGAGCGGCGGTCGATCTCCTCGGCCAGGTAGGACATCGCGGTGGCCTGCAGTCCGGCCAGGGCCAGGCCCTGTAGGGCGCGCAGGACCAGCAGTATCGCGAAGCTCGGGCTGAACGCCTGCGCGATCCCCAGGATCGCGGCGGCGAACAGGGAGGCGGTCATCATGGATGTCCGCCCGACCACTCCCGACAGCGCCGTCAGCGGGATCACCCCTACGGCCAGCCCGGCTGTTCCCAGCGATACGGCCAGGCTCGACGCGGCCGGAGTCAATCGGAACTGGGTGCTCAGTGCGGGCAACAGCGCCTGCACACAGTAGAGCGTGGTGAAAGTCGCCAGCCCGGACGCGAACAGCGCCAGGGTGATGCGGCGGAAACCGGAGGTGCCGTGCAGATGCCGAAGCGCGGTGGACTGGGGAGGCGTACTTCTCACGTGTACTGACCGTAAGCAGTGGCATATTATTCGTCCAATACGTAAAAATCCCTTCAATCATCCATTGGTGGATTATTTTGCTGGACGACGCACTGACCACGAACCTGGTGGACCTGGCACCGCGTCTCGCGCTGCTGGAGGCCCTGGTCGATGAGAGCAACCTCACCCGCGCGGCCGCGCTGGTGGGCGTCCCGCAACCCACTGCGAGCCGCTGGCTCACCGAACTGGCCGAGAATCTGGGCACGCCGGTGGTCAGCCGGATCGGCCGGGGTATCCGGCTGACTCACGCGGGACAGCAGTTGGCCGAATCCGCTCGACGAGCGGCGGGCGAGCTGCGGCTGGGTCTGCGGGCCGCGCTGTCCGAGGCCGATCCGGAGCGCGGACACGTCTCGCTGGCTTTCCTGCACACCATGGGAGGTGTGCGCGTCCCGGAACTGTTGGCCGGATTCCGCACCGCGCATCCCGGCGTCCGGTTCACCCTCGTGCAGGGCGCGAGCGAGGATCTGTTGCAGCGGCTGAACAGGGGTGAGGCGGATCTGGTCCTCACCGCGCCGCTGCCGGTCGAGGATCCCGGTTTCGCTACCTCCGAGATCGCGAAACAGCCACTGGTGGCCGTGGTCCCGACGGGGCATCCGCTCGCCTCCCGCGCGCGCGTCGGGCTCACCGAACTCGCCGAATCGGAATTCGTCTCGCTCAAGCCGGGTTTCGGCCTGCGCCGCATCATCGATGATCTGTTCGTCCAGGCGGGCTGTACACCGCGGGTCTCGTTCGAAGGGGAGGAGGCGGATACGCTGCGCGGCATGGTGGCGGCGCATCTCGGTGTGGCGATCCTGCCGGAGTCCGAGCCGCTGCCGAACCCGGGCACCGTCGAGATTCGGCTGCACCCACCGGCTTTCCGGGAGATCGGCCTGGTCTGGTCGGCGGATCGTGCGTTGCCGCCGGCGGTGCGCATGTTCCGCGACTACGCCGAGGGTTCGGCCGACCGCAGCTGAGTATCGTTGCTGCACTGTGTGTTCCGCAGGTGTGCAGCGCGACAGGGCTTCTCGGAGCGTTCGGCCGGTCGTCGCCCTCGGACGCGTTGTGGTACGGCGCATTGTACGGAACGACGAGCCGGTGACCGTTGTGAGTGACACCAGGACCACGGGCACCCGACAGGTAATGGGCTCAATTGTCGCGCCATGCGGATGCGGGCGGGGGACCTGAGGTTAGGTTCGAACAAATCTCGGGTCGATCACTCCCCGCTGCCGATGCGGTGTGCCGGGGAGGAGATGAGGCGACAATGGTGTCACGGTGGGGAATTCGCTCGGCCTCCGGTCGCGGGGTGGCAGGCCGAGCCGGTGTGCTCGCATGTGTGATGGTCCTGGTCGCGGGCGGGGCCTGGGGTCTGCGGGCCGCGTCCGCGTCGCCGGTCGGTTCGGGACCGGCCGCGTGGACGGCCACCGCGGACGGGCCACAGCGCTACTCCGACGTGCACATCGACTGGGATGTGCCGATCCGCATGAGCGACGGAGTGGTGTTGAAGGCCAACGTCTATCGCCCGATGGACGCGGCCGGGCAGATCGTGTCGGACCCGTTGCCGACCGTGGTGAATATGACGCCGTACACGAAACTCGTGACCAATCTGATCGATTCGGCGATGGCGGTGCCGAAACTGCAGCCGCTCGCGGTCCAGCTGGCCCGTTCGATCGATCTGACCGGCACGCCGATCAGCGGCTTCGGCGATCTGGTGCACGCCGTCAGCGGCGGCGCGATCACGGTTTTCGGGGTGGATCGCAACCTCATCCGCAGCGGTTACACGATGGTGGTGGCCGATGTGCGCGGAACCGGGTTCTCCCAAGGGGATTGGAACACCCTGTGCGCGCGTGAACAATTGGACACCCGCGAGGTGATCGACTGGTCCGCGCACCAGCCCTGGTCGAACGGCAAGGTCGGCATGAGCGGCATGTCGTATTCGGGCATCAATCAATTGCAGGCCGCCGAGAACGCACCCGGGCCGTTGAAGGCCATCTTCCCGGTCGAACCGGGCAGCGATCTGGTCCGCGACGTGGTCGCACCGGGCGGCGGTCTGGGGACCACGTTCATGCCGCTGTGGTTGTCGCTGGTCGATGCGCTCAAACTCGTTCCGGACGTGCGGTCGATGGTGACCGGGACCTTCGATTGGCAGTGGCTCTCGGACCGGGTGGCCGATCCGCTCACCATGTTCGACGCGCTGCTGGCGGCGCTGACCGTGCCGACGGTCGACGCGGTGCCTCCGACGCTGGCGACCCTCCTGCAGTCCGATTCCCCGTTCCGCCGAGGCGTCCTGGGGCATCCGGAGCGAATCACGGTGCCGACGTTCGTCTACGACGGATGGCACGACATCTTCGCCAACAGCGCCGCGCACGTCTACGACGCCATCCCGTTGCCCGCGGGCGAGAAACAGTTCCTGATGGGCGACACCTACCACATGAATCCCGGCTCGGGCACCGGGATGCCCGGCGGGCCACCACGATTGGATGTTCTGCAGCGAGCGTGGTTCGACCACTGGCTCAAGGGCGTCGACAACGGCATCACCTCGTACGGTCCGGTCACGATGCGCCAGCAGGGCGGTGGCTGGGTGACCAGCAGCGGCTTCCCGGAGCCGGGTATGGAATATCGGCGGGTGTATCTGTCGGCGACACCCAGCGGGACCGCGCCCGCCACCGTGCACGACGGCTCGCTGACCTCGAACGTGCCGGGCCGCGACCGGCTCACCGTGGCACCCGGCCTGACCAATGCGTGCTCGCGCGATGCCGCACAGGGTTCGATGGGTATCAGCGCCGTACTCGACCTGTGCGCCAAGGACAATCGAGTCGCCGAGACGAACGGCCTGACCTTCACCAGCCCGCCGGTCGGCACCCCGACGGTGATCTCCGGGCCGATCAACATCCATCTGAACACCGTGCAGGACACCACCGACGGATACTGGGACGTCACCGTCGACGATGTCGCCCCGGAAGGCACCTCGACTGTCCTGACCACCGGCCAGTTGGCCGCCTCCCTGCGCGCGATCGACGACGCCGAGAGCCTGCGCTCACCCGACGGCGACTACACCCAGCCCTACAACCTGCTCACCCTCGACAGCCTGCGCCCCACCGTGCCGGGCCAACCGACCCCGCTCGATATCGCCGTCATCCCCACCGACGCGGTGCTCCAGCCCGGCCACCGCCTCCGCATCGACGTATTCGCCGGAAACTTCCCCAAATCCCTGGCCCTACGCCCCCTGCTCAACAACACCCAACTCGCACCCCAGCACCTCGATCTGGACCCCGCCGCCCCCAGCTTCGTCAACCTTCCCACGAACACGCCGATCCCGTAGTCGCGATCGATTACCAACTGGCGCAGCATGTTTCATCCCCGCAGCGAGGCCCGATCGCATCCGCGGAATGAGGCATCGGTGGGAGGTCGGTGCGGTCTGGTGCAGGAGGTCACCGCCTGTTGTCGGCGCGGCGCAGCCGGTAGAGGTGGAGCGTGCCGATCGGGTGCTTGGGTAGCAGCACGTCGTCGACGATTGTCCAGCCCGGAAAGGCTGTCGTGATGTCCGTCGGCGCGGCGCCGCGGGGTAGTGGACCGCGCCGGCCCGGTTCGACGGCGATCATGAGCAGGGTTGCGTCTGCGGCGGCTGCGGTGTCGACCTGTCTGCCCAGGGCGTGCCGCTCTGGGTCGGTGAGGCCGTGGAAGGCGCCGAAGTCCAGGATCAGCCTGTATCCGGTCCCGACCTGGGCCGGGAGGGCGGTGATGTCGCCTTCCAGGAAGCGGACATCGACGCCGGCGGCGCGGGCGCGTTTGGTGGCGCGCCGGATCGCCTTTCGCACGATGTCGACTCCGGTGACCTGCCACCCTCGCCGGGCCAGTTCGACAGCGTGTACGCCGGTGCCGCAGCCGAGGTCCAGTGCGGCCCCCCACGGCGCCTGTGCTCTTGCCTGCTCCCGGTTGAATTCGGTGGCCAGAATGCGAGGTGCGTCGCCGTGCCGGGCCGCCGCCTCCCACGGGCGAAATCCCAGCGTGTGCGCCACCCGATACCCGAAGACACTCACAGCAGACCTCCCACGTGGATCACGATGGGCAAGCGGTACTCGAGGCGTTGTCTGGGCCGGGTCACAATCGCGTGCGGACTATGCCCGAGCGACGATCGGCATCAGCTGACACGATACGCCACGCCGACTTCCCGTGGTCCGTCCGGAATGTCGCCGCGCGGCACCCTCGATCTTGCCGGGATCCGGCTATCGATGCCGCTGCGGCGGCTCCCGGCATGACCACCGTCGAGACCCGGACGAGTCCGGCCCAATGACAGACGATCCCAACTCCGCACCCAAGTCCTGGCATCGCGCCCCGCGCACAGCGCAACACCTCGCGGCGCGGTTCACCACGTCGATCACCGAACCCTCGGCCGCTATCGCGAGCGCATCAGAATTCGACGCAGTAGATTCAGAGAGGTCGTGATGTCGAATGGCTATAGAGCCCGCTCTCGAGGGGCTGTGAGTGGCTCGGTCCCCGAAGGGGATTATTGCAGTGGGTGATGTCGAGCAGATGCTGGCCAGGGCTTGGCTCAAAGCCCTGACTCGTGGTGCGGCACGTGAGGCGGCTCCGCAGTCGCGGTACCTGCTGCACGGCCTGATCGTGGATCTGCTGGCCGCGTTGCACACGGATCGGTTCGATGTGTCGGTGGGTGTGCAGGTCGGGCGGGCTCTGGTCGCAGCGGGCTGGACCGATGAGATGGTTCCCTGGGTATCGGCGCGGGTGCTGCATCGGCTCGCCGATCACTGTCGGCACCCCGACGCCGACGCCCGGCTCGCCGCGCTCCTGGCCGGCCTCGGGCAAGGCCACCAGGCCGGGCTGTGTGAACTCCGCGATCTCGACCACGCGCACACCACGCCGCAGCCCGACTCTGCGGACAGTGGCCCGGACAGCAGGTTCCGGATGGTGTTCGACAACATCGCCGCCGCGGTCGCTATCGGTGATGTCGAAGGCACGCTGCTGGAGGCCAACAGTGCACTCGCCGAGATGATCGGTGTCCCGGTCGAATCGCTCCAGGGCATATCGGTGTACGACTTCGCGCACCCCGACGACAAGGAACACATCCGCAGCCTGGTGTTCGAAGAGTTGGTTCCCGCCCGCTCGGGCACGGTCCGACTCGAACGCAGACTGGTCCGCGCCGACGGCACGATCGGGTGGATGTCGTTCGCCATCACCTACGTCCCCGGGCTCGGCGATCACCCCGACTACCTCCTCGCGGTGGGTGGCGACGTGACCGAACTACACCAACGCCACGAGGAACTGCACCGCCAGGCCCGGCACGACCCGCTGACCGGGCTCCCTAACCGTCGCATGCTCACCGAACGGGTCGACGAGCTGATCACCACCGCACACCCCGAGGATCGGGCCGGATTCTGCTTCGTCGATCTGGATCATTTCAAGGCGATCAACGACCGCTACGGCCACAGCGTCGGAGACAAGGCCCTGTCCGCGGTCGCGGCTCGTCTGCGCAACAGCGTGCGCGATCAGCATTGTCTCCTGGCGCGCATCGGCGGGGACGAATTCGTCGTCCTCATCCCGCCACCTGCGAGCACGTCCCGGACCACGCTCATCGCGGACCGGCTGTTGACGGCGCTGGCCGTCCCGATCATCGTCGATGGGCATTCGCTGCGGATATCGGCGAGCATCGGTGTCATCGTCAGACCCCTGGCCGGGGCCGATACCGAATCCCTGCTGGCTGCCGCTGACGCCGGTCTCTACAACGCCAAGTCCAACGGCAAAGGCCACTGGGTCTTGCAGATCCTCGACGCCTGACCGCGCTGGCCAGGATGACGTCATGGACCGCCTCCACGAAGAACTCCTGGCCACCGTGCTGGACCCGGCATCGGACCACGGAATCACCACCGCAGTGGATCTCACATTGATCGGCCGCTACCACGAGAGATTCGCAGACAACGCCGTCGAGGTCGGACGCCGCACCATCTTCCTGGCCACCGGCAAAACCGCTGACGAATGGAACCCCACACACCGCACCGACGAGGACCGACAACCAGCCCTGCATCGGGCATGCGAGCAGCAACTGGACCGGCCCGGTGGCTGCGATAGACCGTCCGCATCGCGCCAATTAGCGAAACAGGCTCCGCAACAACGGTTTACGTGGCTCACCCGGGCGATGCGATCGTGCCCTCGTGCACAGCTTCCTGGCGCTACTGCCGAATGGTGACGCTCGGGCGAGTGATCGGCCCGTGCGGCAGCGGATCTCGCTGCGGTGGTCCGGTGTGGGTGATCTGCGTGGTTCACGCGAGCGGGTATTTCAGTGTCGTTCGACCTCGCTGTATACCCGTCGATGTGCCCTGTTGGAGCTGGTTACCGGGCAGTAGAATCGCCAAACGTCACACCTTGCGCCGACTCGACGCGTTACCAACGCCGAAGGGACGAGATACGCATGAGTACACGCGATACGACTACATTGTCGGCGCAGTTGCGCGCCGTCCTGGCTTTGACCCACACCGAAATCCAGATCGCGGACACGCGCATCGCGCAGGCCCGCACCGAGGCGGCACGTCGCGCGCTGTCGGACAACGCCGACAATGCCCGCGACCGCGCTCACGCCATCGAGGCAGCCATCCGTGAACTGGGTGATGTCCCGCAGCGGGTCGCGCCCTTCCTCGGGCGCGGCGCCGCCGTGGTCAAGGCTGTGATCGACCAGGCCCAGCCGTTCGATGAAGCTCTGCTCGGTGACCTGACTCTCGAACACCAACTCCTGGACCGCGCCCGCTACATCATGGCCCTCGCGACCACCGCCGGGCACCCGGGCGTCGTTGCGTTGGCGCAGCGGTTGATCACCGAGCACACCGAGACCGTGGACTGGCTGACCACCGTGCTGGCCGAGGACGCTCTCGGCGGTCCGGCCGCACTGCGCCACACCCGTTTGCAAGCGGGTGCCGGGACGCTGGTGAAGCTGGTCAACCTTCCGGTCAGTTGGTCCGCGCGTGGCCTGGACCGGGTGCTGGACGCTGTGCGTGCCACTCCGCCCGCGCTCGGTGAGTTGCTCGCCCAGGGCGCGCACGCCGGTGATGTGGCCGTCAAAACCTTCAGTGCCTCTCGCGACGCCGCGCTCGCCACCGCCGAACAGGTCGCCCGTGATGAAGGCGCCGACACCGCGGCTGGCGCGTTGCGTTCCATCCGCACCTCGACCGGCACCCTCGAGTCCAGTGAGTTGCCGATCGGCGACTACGACGACTTGACCGTCGCCCAAGCCGCCGCCGCGATCAAGGACCTCACCGAACCGGCCGACATTCGAGCCATTCTCCTCTACGAGCAAGCCAACAAGGACCGCCACGGCGTCATCACGGCCGTGCAATCCCGGCTCACCGCGATCGCCCACGAAGTCGCCGGTCTCAGCTGACTACTCGTCCCGACCGCCACTACCGCGGTGGCGACGGGCTCAGTGGCTCGAGCCGCTCTCCAGAAATTCTCGGATGAAGCAGAGGGGACAGATGGGGTCGAAGGGAGCTGTCGTATGGGTTCGACCGGTGAGTTCAGGGTTCGCTGTTGTCGGGCTGGTGGCCGCCGCCAGGGCGGGTTGGAGAACCAGCGCCAGAGCGATCGCTCCAGCGGCAACGACCTTCGACACGACACGATGCACGAGATCCTCCATTCCGGGTGGGATGGGCGCTCACGATATCAAGGTCGCACCGCTCTGTGGCACCGTTTGGTGACCGACGGGTTCTGCCTCTGCGGTGGGGAGTGTTCGATAGTCCTCGTCGTCGGCGAGTTCGCAGATCCGAGTGTCCGGGGTGCCGATGAATCCGGCCCGAGCGATGGTTTCGCGCAGGGCGGGATCGGCGAGGAAGTTCTCTGCTGAGGCTCTATCGGGGAATTCGGTCAGCACCGTGACGTCGTCGCCGATTCGGTAGATGCGATGGCCGGTCGCGCCGTGTGCGCGGCGGTTGTCCTGATGTCCGGCGAAGACCGCGCGCCAGATGTCGAAGTCGCGCACGCGGTGTCGGGTGATGAGGGTGGTCACGGGTGATCGCTCCGGGAGGGTTCAGGCGTGGCTGGCCGCGGTCGGGTGGGTGGTGGGGGCTCGATGTCCGAGCCGTTCGCGTTTGGTCCGCAGATAGTGCAGGTTGTCGGCGGTCGGGGTGGTGTGGATCGGGGTCGTGCGCAGGACGGTGATGCCGAACGAGGCGAGTTCGGATTCCTTGCGCGGGTTGTTCGTCATCAGGTTGATCGATCGAATATTCAGTGCGGCAAGGACTTTCGCTGCCGTGGTGTAGTCGCGTGCGTCGACGGGCAGGCCGAGGGCGGTGTTGGCGTCGACGGTGTCGTAGCCGTGTTCCTGGAGGTGGTAGGCGCGCAGCTTCTGCATCAGCCCGATCCCGCGGCCCTCGTGGCCGCGCAGGTAGATCACCGCACCGGCCCCGACTCGCGCGATCTCGGCCAGGGCCTGGTCGAGTTGGGGGCCGCAGTCGCAGCGGTGCGAGCCGAAGATGTCTCCGGTGAGGCATTCGGAGTGCACTCGCACCAGTACGTCGTCGCGCTCGGCGAGATCGCCGAGGGTCAGGATCAGATGTTCGGCGCCGTCGTCCGCGGTGACGGCGGTGGCCGCGAACACCCCGTGCGGGGTGGGCAGGCGGATGGCGGGGCCGGTGGTCAGCGGCGCCTGCCATCGTCGGTAGCGCACGAGATCGGCGATGGCGAGCCGGTGCAGGTGGTGCGTGGTGCAGAAGTCGTCGAGATCGGCGCCGCGGGCCGTGGTTCCGTCGTCGTTGACGATCTCGCAGATCGCCCCGGCAGGCCGCATACCGGCCATCGCGACCAGGTCGGTCGCCGCTTCGGTGTGCCCGGCGCGTTCGAGGACCCCGCCGGGCCGCGCCCGCAGCGGGAACACGTGTCCCGGGCGGGTCAGCTGTTCGGGACGAGTGTCGCCGGCGGCTAGCAGCCGAATCGTGCGAGCACGGTCCGCGGCTGAGATCCCCGTGCTCACACCATCTTTCGCGTCGACGCTGATCGCGTACGCGGTGCCCTTGGGATCCTGGTTGTCCGCGCACATGGGCGGCAGTCGCAGCGCGTCGAGCCGGTCACCCGGCATCGGCACGCACAGCACCCCGGATCCGTGCCGCACCGTGAACGCCACCAGTTCCGGTGTCGCGCATTCGGCGGCGAAGATCAGATCGCCCTCGTTCTCCCGGTCGTGATCGTCCACGACCACGATCGGTAGTCCAGCGGCGATCTCGGCGAGCGCGCGCTCGACCTCGGCGGCGAACGCCGCCGACGCGGGCGGCACCGGACGAAATACGTTCTCGCTCACAGTGTCTCCTCGCTCACCGTCATCGGCGCGGCGACCGTCCCGGCGGACTCGGTGAACCTTTTCCCTGCTGTCGATCCGGCGCTGCGGCGCAGGCCGGGAAGCCGATAGGTGAGCAGATAGACGACCGAGGCCACCGCGAAGCCGACGACATAGGTCAGATCACCCCAGCCGGGATGGTGGACGCTCACCCAGCCCTGGTAGAAGGACAGATTCCAGAACGGGACCGAGGCGATCACACCGGCGACCCAGGCGACGAAACCCCATTCCAGCATGCGCGTCTCGTCGTAGAGTTCGCCGATGCGGGCCTTGTCCTTGCGACCGCCGACGAAGTAGTCCAGCAGCAGGGCCGCACCGAACGGTGCGATCAGATACGCGCCCAGGAACAGGAAGTTCTTGAATTTCGCCTCGAAGCCCGCGTCGGCCCACAGGCTGATGATGTAGGAGATGACGCAGATGGCGATGACCGCGGTGCGGCGGCTCACCGGAATCCGCAGTGTCTGAACGGAAATCGCGCCGCCGTAGACGTTGAGGAAGTTCTGCGAGAACGAGGAGAGCATGACCACGATCAGCGCCAGCGGGGCCCACGATCCGGTCAGCCGGGCCAGTGCGTCGATCGGCTGCTCACCCGATACCGCCGATCCGCCCAGGACGGCGCCGGCGATGCCCAGCCAGCTCAGCGTGATGAAATTGCCCGCCACCGTGTAGACCCCGGCGCGCTTGGCGGTGTGGTCGTCGTCGGGCAGATACCGCGAATAGTCCGATGCGAAGGGCCACCAGGCGATCAGGAAGGACAGGAAGAAGCCCGCGAAGGTGATCCAGCCACCGGCTCCGCCGATGTAGAAGCGCGCGTGCGGATTCGCGTGGAAGCCGACCGTCGTGCTGTGGGTGATCGAGACGACGGTGATCATGACGAACCCGAGGAACAGCACGACCGACAGAATCTTCTGCAGGAAGTGGATCATGTTGTACCCGAACACGGCCACCACCAGCTGAATGCTGACCAGCACCAGAGCCGAGAGCCAGAACGGGACGGCCGGTGCGAGCCGGTGAATGGCCTGCGCGCCGAGGATGATCGTCACCGCCGCCCAGCCGATCCCGGCGAAGATGTTGATGTATGCCACGGGAACGAAGTTGCCGAAGAAGCCCAGCGGCCCGCGCGACTGGATCTGCTGCGGCACGCCCAGACGAGCGCCCATCTGGGACAGGATGCCCATCACGGCAGCGCCCAGCAGGGAGCCGAGCACGATCGCCGTCACCGCCGCGGTCAGCGACAGTCCGTAGCTGACGGCCGAGAATCCGAGCACCATGATCGGGAAGTTCATGCCCGCGGCGAACCAGATGGAGAACTGCGAGCGCGGTGTGCCGTGCCGTTCGACGTCGGGGATGTGATCGACACCGTACGGCTCGATCGCGGCGACCTTGCTGCGATACCGCCGGTCTTCGGTGTCCGAGGACGGGGTCTGGGGCATGGAAACCTCCGGAAATGCCACCTGATGCGGCAGAGAACGAGTGAAATCGGTTGGGCGGGTGGTGGATTGCCTGATCAAGGCAGCGGGGTGAGCGCCCCGCCGTCGTAGAATCCACCGGAGCTGTAGACCATCGGCGCCTGTTCGCCGACCTCGGCGTGCACGACGCGGCAGATGAACACCGTATGGGTGCGGGTCTGGAGCCGTTCGCGGATCTCGGTCTCCATCCGCGCACTGCTCTGATCGATCAGCGGGCTGCCGAACGGGCCGGGCCGCCAGGCGAGGTCGCGGAACTTGTCGTCGGATTTGCCGGCGAACGTCGCGGCGACCGGGCCCTGGGCCGCGGACAGGATGTTGATTGCGAGGTGATCTGCGCGGAACAGGCAGTCGTGCGTGTTCGAGGTGCGCTGCACGCAGACCATCACCGTCGGCGGGGTCAGGGAGATACTGGCGAATGCGTTGACCGCCAAGCCTTTCGGAGTGTCACCGTCGATGGCGGTGATCACGGTGACGCCGGTGACGAACTTGCGGTTGACCTGTTTCATCAGGTCGATGTCGGCCGTGGGCTGCGATAGCTGCGACATGGTGTGAACTCCAGGTTGTTGCGGTGGATTCAGTCCTGGCCGAGGCTGATGATGCCCAGCGCGGACAGCAGTGTGCGGGGATCCCATGTCACGAACTCCTCGGTGATGCGGTCGTCCTCGAAACGGGCGAACGTCGCCCCGCTGACCTCGACGCGTCTGCCGGTGGTGGGGATGCCCAGGAATTCGCCGGTATGGCTGCCGGTGCTGTGCCAGCGGATCGCCGCGCAGTCCTGTTCCAGCACGATGTCGTCGATCGTGGTGCTCAGATCGGGGAATGCGGCGCGGGTGGTCAGGACCGAGGCTTTGAAGGTGTCGCGATCCTGCGCCGGGCCGTGGGCGCCGTGACGCTGGTATCGCGGGCTCAGCAGCGCGTCGAACGCGTCGAGGTCCCCGCGGTCCCAGGCGTGGTGCCACGCGTTGGCGATGAGCGCGCGCCGGGCGGTGTGGTCGGTCATGGTGTGCTGCTCCTGCGGATTCCGGGTGTTGTACCGGCCAGAGCGGACCGGTGCGCCGATCGCGCGGCCGGGTGCTCGATGTGACGTGGCCCGTTCCCACGGTCGAGTGGCGGTGTGGCAACCGATGACTCGCCGCGGGGAAGGGGTTCGCCGAGCGACTCTCTCGCCGCTCTGCCATGCAAGCGATTATTAGGCGCGTCACATTCCGGTGTCAATGGGTTCGTGGCACACAGTTGCTTCCGTCGGCCCGGAATGGCGGGGTAAGTGTGCATTACCTGTGTTTATGTGGCCTCTTGTGGTCGCCTCGGCGCCTCGGGGGTGCTGTCGATGACGCCCTCTTGACCAAAACGACACCCCGCTCTACTGTTCCTTGTATGCAAGCGTCCAATGGTGGTGGGGCCCACATCGAGATCCGGAAGCTATCGCTGTATCGCGAGGAGACCCTGACCGAGGCGGGCCGCCCGCCCGTCCGTCCGGCATTCCGCGCCAGCGTCGCGGCCGTGGTGTCCAACCCGTGGGTGGGTACCCCGGCCACCACCGACCTGTCCGCGGCCGCCATCGCGATGGCGCCCCGGCTCGCGAAGGTGTTGACCGACAAGCTGATCGAGGCACTGGGCGGGGTGGATCGGATCGAGGCGTTCGGCAAGGCCGCCATCGTCGGCACCGCCGGGGAGATCGAGCACGGCGGCGCGTTGATCCACACCCCGTACTTCGGAAATCTCGTCCGGGAGTTCCTGCGGGGCGAGTCGATCATCTGCTTCGCCGACGCTCGCGCGGACGCGGGCGAGACGCTCGTCGTACCGCTCTGGCACAAGGAACACGCCGCGACCCGGAGCCACTACCAGACCGTGAGCGCCCGGATCCCCGACGCTCCCCGCGCCGACGAGATCGTCGTCATCGCTGCCGCGTCGACCGGGCCGCGCCCGCATCCGCGCATCGGCGACCGCACCACCGACCCCGCAGTCACCGCTCAGAAATTGGAGGAAGTCCGTTCATGAACGTCCGCAAGATCGTCACCGTCGTCGAGGAGATCCTGACCGAGGGCGGCCGGGCCGTCGCACCGGCCGCGCGTGTCGCCGTCGTCGCCGCCGTCATCGAGAACCCGTGGGCCGGACAGGGTTTCGTGGAAGATCTGAGCACAGGAATCGACGACAACGCCTCACCGCTGGGCGAGCTGCTGGCGCCCCGGGTCGTCGAGGCGCTGGGCGCCGAGCCGCAGGCGTACGGCAAGGCCGCGATCGTGGGGCTGAACGGGGAGATCGAGCACGGTTCGGGCCTGATCCACACCCTGAAGTTCGGTGACCACTTCCGCAAGGCGGCCAACGCCACCACCCTGCTTCCGGCGGTGGAGAAGCGCGGCCCGGCCGGAATCGTGTTCGACATCCCGCTCAAGCACATCACCGACGCCACCATCCGCTCGCACCATCAGACGCTGGAGGTGCGCATCGCCGACGCGCCGCATCCGGACGAGATCGTGATCGCGCTGGCCGCCGCCGCGCAGGGACGTCCGCAGCAGCGCCTCGCGCCGCTGACCACCGAGCAGTAGTCATGAGCAAGCCAGCCATGGTGCTGCTGCACGGCGTCGGGCTCGATCACACGGTCTGGGAGCCGGTCGCCGAACTGCTCGCCGACCGCTACACGGTGATCACTCCCGACCTGCCGGGGCACGGCGCGCGTCCGCCCGCGCCGGTGGGCACCACACTCGCCGACCTCTCTGAGGGGGTGGTCGGCGAGATTCCGGCGGGTTCGCATCTGGTGGGCTTCTCGCTCGGCGCGCTCGTCGCGCAGTACCTCGCACTGCACCGGCCCGGCCTGGCGGCCACGCTGACCTCGGTCAGCTCGGTCTGCCGGCGCACCGAGGCCGAGCGCGCGGCCGTGCTGTCCCGGTTGCAGACCGCGCAGACCGACTTCGAGGCGAGCACCGCCGCATCCATCGGCCGGTGGTACGAGGGCACCGAGGTCGGCCCCGAATGGGTCCGGCGCACGCGAGAGATGTTGGCGGGCAACGACATCTCGTCGTTCGTGCACTGCTACCACGTCTTCGCGACCGCGGATGCCGAACTCGCCCCCGCGCTCGGCGGCATCACCGTTCCGGCACTGGCCGTCACCGGTGGTCAGGACCCGGGCTCCACCCCGGAGATGACGCACCGCCTGGCCTCGGCCCTGCCCGATTGCCGCGAGGTGATCATCCCGAACGCACGGCACATGCTTCCCGTCGAGCGCCCGCGGGAGCTCGTCGATGCCATCACCACTTTCATCGGAGAGCACGTACATGTCTGATCTCGACCAATTGCAGCACTTCATCGGCGGCGAGCCGGTGGCCCCCGAATCCGGCGAGTACTTCGACAGCACCAACCCGGCCAACCGGGAGACGCTGTACCAGGCTGCGCGCGGCAATGCGGCGGATATCCAGCGCGCCGTCGCCGCGGCGCGGGCGGCGTTCGAGGACCCGCGGTGGCGCGATCTGAGCCAGACCCGGCGCGGACGCCTACTGCGCCGCCTGGGCGACCTCATCGGGGAGAACGCCGAGGAACTCGCCCGCATGGAAGTGCTAGACAACGGAAAACTGTTGCGCGAGATGCGAGGTCAGCTCGGCACCGTCCCGGAGTACTACTATTACTACGCCGGTCTGGCCGACAAGATCCACGGCGAGGTCGTTCCGGCCTCGGACCGCCGAGTGCTGAACTACACCCTGCGCGAGCCGCTCGGCGTGGTGGGTGCGATCACCCCCTGGAACTCCCCGCTGACCCTGACGACCAGCAAGCTGGCGCCCGCGCTCGCGGTCGGCAACACGGTGGTCGTCAAGCCGTCGGAATACACCTCGCGAACCGCGTTGCGCCTGGCCGAACTCGCGCTGGAAGCGGGCTTTCCCGAAGGTGTGGTCAACGTCGTGACCGGATTCGGCGCCGAAGCCGGTCAGGCCCTGGTCGATCATCCGGACCTGGCGAAGATCTCGTTCACCGGCAGCACGGCCACCGGGGCGCGGATCGCCGCGGCGACCGCACGGCGATTCATCGGGTCCACGCTCGAGCTCGGCGGCAAGTCGCCCAATATCGTGTTCGAGGACGCGAACGTGGCCAATGCCGCGATGGGAGTGGTCGCGGGCATCTTCGCCGCGGCCGGGCAGACCTGCATCGCGGGCAGCCGCGTCTTCGCCCAGCGCGCGGTCTACGACGAGCTGCTCGAACGAGTCACCGAGCGCGCGAAGACGATTCGGATCGGCGACCCGCTCGATGCGGAGACCGAACTCGGGCCGCTGGCCTTCGAGGATCAGCGCGACAAGGTCGCCGGATACGTCGACCTCGGTCGCAGCGAGGGCGCGCGGGTGCTCACCGGCGGACGGGCCAGCGACGGCGGGCTCGGCGGCTACTTCTACGAGCCTACGATCCTGGTCGACGTGCACAACGACATGCGCGTGGTGCGCGAGGAGATCTTCGGCCCGGTCGTGGCGATCATGCGGTTCGACACCGAGGACGAGGTGGTCCGGCTCGCCAACGACACCGACTACGGTCTGGCCGCCGGCGTGTGGACCGCGAATCTTGCTCGGGCACACCGGATGGCGGGGCGACTGGACGCGGGCACCGTCTGGGTGAACACCTACCGCGCGATGTCGCCGATGTCGCCGCGCCAGGGATTCAAGAGCAGCGGCGTCGGCATCGAGCACGGCACCGAGACGGTCAAGGAGTACACGCGCCTGAAGAGCGTCTGGATCAACACGAGCGAGGATCCCGTCGCGGACCCGTTCACCATGCGGAGCTGAGGAGAGACAGCCATGAGATTTTCGTTGTTCGCGCACATGGAGCGCTGGGACGAGAACGTCACGCACCGAGAGCTTTTCGAGAATCTGGCCGAGCTGGCGCTGATGGCCGAAGCCGGTGGATTCGAGACCGTGTGGATCGGTGAGCACCACGCGATGGAGTACACGATCTCGCCGAGCCCGATGCCGCTGCTGGCCTATCTGGCCGGGCAGACCTCGACCATCCGGCTCGGTGCGGGCACGATCATCGCACCGTTCTGGAATCCGATCCGGGCGGCGGGAGAATGCGCGCTGCTGGACGTGATCAGCAACGGGCGGATGGAGGTGGGCATCGCCCGCGGCGCCTACCAGATCGAATTCGACCGTCTGGCAGGCGGATTGCGCGCCACCGACGGCGGAAAGCACCTGCGCGAGCTGGTGCCCGCGGTGCGCGCGCTGTGGCAGGGCGACTACGCCCACGACGGCGACATCTGGCAGTTCCCGACCGCGACCAGTGTGCCCAAGCCGGTGCAGCAGCCGACGCCGCCGATGTGGATCGCCGCGCGTGATCCGGACTCGCACGACTTCGCCGTCGCGCAGGGCTGCAACGTCATGGTGACGCCGCTGATGAAGGGCGACGAGGAGGTCGCGGATCTCAAGCGCAAGTTCGACACCGCCGTGACGAACCACCCCGAGGTGCCCCAGCCGCAGATCATGGTGTTGCGGCACACCTACGTGCATCCGGCCGACGATCCGGACGGCTGGCGTCCCGCGGCGGAGGGGATCCAGAAGTTCTATCGGACCTTCGACGCGTGGTTCGGGAACAAGACCGTCCCGGACAACGGCTTCCTGGAGCCGAGTCCGGTGTCGAAATTCGCCGAAAGGCCGGAATTCGCACCCGAATCGCTACACAAGACCGCGATGATCGGCACGCCGGAAGAGGTGATCGATCGGCTGCGGTACTACGAGGAACTCGGCATCGACGAATTCAGCTTCTGGACCGACAACACGCTCTCGCACGAGCAGAAGCGCAAGTCGCTCGAGCTGTTCATCAACGAAGTGGTCCCGGCGTTCCGCTGAGGTCGTGGGAAGGATCCGCACCATGCAAGCATCCGGTCGCCGGAGCGCCGAGCCGTTCGCGGTCGGCGACCGGGTGTGTGGTGATCACGTTGTGCGCGCGCAGGACTCGGCGCGTCCTCGCGCCGAGTCCGCCGCTGTGGCCGTCCCGCCACGTACCGTACCGTTGACATGCAAGATACATATGAGACCGCCGAGGGGGTCATGATGGTCGCCGCATCGCGAAGAATCGATACGAGCAATTTCCAGGAACGCGCGGCCGATGGGCTGCGCGAGATGATCATCTCCGGCGAACTCGCTCCCGGACAACCACTGTCCGAGATCACCCTGGCCGAGATATTCGGGATCAGCCGCACACCCATCCGCGAAGCGCTCAAGCAGTTGCAGATCGAGGGTCTGGTGGAGATCCGGCCGCGGATCGGCACCTTCGTCACCGTGCCTTCCCGGCGCGAAATCAACGAGCTGTTCGAGATGAAACAGCTGCTCGAGGGTGGCGCCGCCCGGCTGATGGCCGCCCGGGGCGACGTTCCCGAACTGACCGCGATGAAGGCGAACGTCCGCGCGGCCGATGCCGCCGTGGAGGCCGGGGACGTCGAACGTTACGCCCAGCTGGTGCACGAGTTCCACGAGATCCTCATCGCGGGCGCCGACAACGGCAAACTGGCCACGCACTACCGGCTGCTGATGAACCAGCTGGCCTACGGACGTCTGGTGAAAACCTCACTCGGCCAACCGGGCCGCTCCATCGAATCCGAACACGAACACCACACCGTGCTCGAGCTCATCATCGCCAAGGACGGCATCGGCGCGGAGAACTGCATGCGCAGGCACGTCCACGCCAGCCAGCAGGCACTGATGTCCCAACTCGAAACCTGGCCGCCGCCACTGCCGCAGCCCACACCCTGATCGTCGCCGCGGTGACCGGTGCGTCCGAACGCCGATGGCGGATCGCGTCTGCGCAACGTGGCCGAATGGTGATGTCACAGAGCGACTGCGAGTCGGGCGCTGATGTCACCGTCGATGACGTGCTTGGAGCGCTGGGTCGGCGGAGGTGATCAGATCGCAGAACACGCAGTCGGGCGCGCTCACCGGGACGTCATCCGCCACTCGACCGTGGCTGGAGTGTGGACATGTTCACAGCGGATCGAGCTGGGCTCTCAGCAGGCAGAACTCGTTGCCTTCCGGGTCTGCGAGGACGTGCCAGGACTCCTGGCCGGTCTGGCCGATATCGGCCCGGCGCGCCCCGAGTCGCAGCAGGCGTTCGAGTTCGGCGTCCTGATCGCGGTCGGTGGGGTTGAGATCGATGTGCAGCCGGGGTTTGCCCGGCTCGGGCTCGTGCCTGCGGCTCAGGATGATGGTCGGCTGCGGGCCGCCGAAACCTTCTCGTGGGCCGATCTCGAGGCTGCCGTCGGGCTCTCGGTCGAGGACGACGAAATCCAGTACTTCGCACCAGAATCGGGCCAATAGTTCGGGGTCGCGACAGCCGAGCACGAGTTCACTGATTCGACATGCCATTCGGGGAAAGCTACTCCGGTCAGCGGAACTGCGCGGCCGTCGTGCGCCGTTTCAGTGTTTCCGTGGTTACGTTCGTCGTGCGCGTGTGCGGCGGATCATGGTGATCGAGGCGATCTTGTCGCAATAGGTGGGTACCCGCCAGGCGGATCGGTGGTCTCCGCCAGGCCCACGTTTCATCGAGGGTTCGGAATATGTTGCTGCTCAGACGATTCGGAAGATGATCTCGCCGCAAGCGTGGGTGGCATACTGGCGACATGCCCGAGTACGACGAATTCGGAATGTTCCAGGACAACGCCGCGGAGGCGGGGCTGACGTGGTCCGGGCCGCCCGTGGTGCGGCGTCGGGCGGCGCAGATCGCGTCGGGGCGGCAGGTGAGCGCACTGCAGTGGGGAGCAGGGGAGCCCGAGTTGGTGCTGCTGCACGGCGGCGCCCAGAACGCGCACACCTGGGACACCGTTGCGCTGGCGTTGAATCGTCCGCTGCTCGCGGTGGATCTGCCCGGCCACGGCCATTCGGATTGGTGGCCCGACCACGACTACACCCCGCAGCGCCTCGCCGACGCGGTCGCCGAGGCTTGCGCGGCACTGGCTCCGGCGGCGAGGACCGTGGTCGGCATGTCGCTGGGTGGCCTCACGGCGCTGCGGCTCGCGGCCCGGCATCCGAGCCAGGTGTCCCGGCTGATGCTCGTGGACGTCACCCCGGGCGCCGGGGACGCTCCCGGCAAGACTGCCGCCATCACCGCATTCGTCCACGGACCCGAGGATTTCGCGAGCTTCGAGGAGATCCTCGAACGAACCGTCACCCACAATCCGGGCCGCTCGGTGTCCTCGCTGCGGCGCGGTGTGCTGCACAATGCGCGCCCGCGTCCGGACGGCCGCTGGGAGTGGCGTTACGACCGGCTACGTCCCACCGCCGACGCCCGATTCGACTTCAGCGGTCTCTGGGACGACCTGTCCACCTTGGCGATGCCGCTGCTGCTGGTGCGGGGTTCGCGCTCGCCGGTGGTCGACGACGCCGACGTCGCGGAGCTGCGTCGCCGCCAACCCGACGCGCAGGTGATCATCGTGGCGGACGCGGGTCATTCCATCCAGGGCGACCGCCCGGTCGAACTGGCCGGAATCATCGACCAATTCGACTGAGCCCGAATCGATCTCGCATCCGATGCGAAGCGGGATCGGTCGTCGACTCAGGCGGCGGTGGTGACGGCGTGCGTGGACACACGCAGGTCGCTGCGCCGGATTTCCAGAATTCGCCCGTACGGTAACGTCTCCCACTCCTGGCCGGTGGCGATCCCGTTCGAGGTGACCACCGCGTCGGTGGCGCCGATGCGATAGTGCATGCGAAAGAATTCCGGTCCGCGGCGCCGGCTCACCTCCGATTCGGGATCCTCCTGTGCGTAGGCGTAGAGCGCGCTCTCGGTGAGCAGCAGGCAGTTGAGGCTGCCGAAGGTGGCGCGGGACCCGATGTCGGCCGCGGTGTGGGCGAGGGCGTCGACCGGGTCCGTGTTCTCGCTGCGCAGTCGGCTGAGCACGCGCAGGAAGAAGCGTTCGGAATCGGTGTCACCGGTCGCCCCGGCCAGGAGTTCGGGTTCGATCAGGTCGTCCAGCGCCTCGCGCGGGGAGAAGAAGCCGTTGTGCGCGAAGGCGAGTGTGCCCGCGACGAACGGATGGGTGTTGCCCGGCCGGATCGGCAGGCCCGGGGAGGCCAGACGAAGATGCAGCAGGGCCGCGTCCGCGACACCTCGGGTAGCCGCGCGGTACGCCGGGCTGGCATGGGCGGGATCGGTTCCGCGCGTGATGATCTGCTCACGGCCGCTGCGCGCGGCGATACCCCAGCCGTCGGCGTGTTCGTGCGACAGTGCGGTGAACGGTTCGAGTAGACCGCCGAGCGTCTCGGTCAGTGGTCGGGGGACGCGGGTGACCACGCCGAGCAGACGACACATTCGCCAGAGCCTTTCGATCGGGGGCACCGGGCGAGGACCCGGTGCGGGGGATGTCAGAGACGACGTTCGAGCGAGTCCGCGAACTTCGCCAGTGATGCGTTGACCAGGATGAACGCCGCGGCGGTGACCAGATAGGCGGACAGTAGGGTGTGCTCGTACTCGCCCAGGACCTGTGCGCGATGCAGCAGTTCCAGGAAGCTGACCACATAGCCGAGGGTGGAGTCCTTGAGCAGGCGGACCAACTGGCTGACCAGCGCCGGGACGAGTCGCCGAATCGCCTGCGGCAGAATGACATAGCGCATCGACTGCCAACGCGTGAGCCCGAGACTCTCCGCCGCCTCGCCCTGCCCGGGATCCAGCGCCGCCACACCCGCCCGGACGAGTTCCGCGACCACCGCGGCGTTGGTCAGCACGATGGGAATCACCAACTGCCAGAACGGCGGCAACCCGATGCCCAGCCGCGGCAGGCCGAACAGGAAAAGATAGAGCAGCAGGAGCAGCGGCGTCGCGCGCAGCAGTTCGGTGCAGGTGCGTGAGAGTGCGCGCGGTATTGCGTTGCGGCTCGACCGCATCAGTGCCAGCGCGCCGCCCAGCGGGAAAGCCAGCGCCGCGGCCACGGCGGTGACCAGCAGCGTGTTTCCGGCGCCGGTCAGCAGGTACCGGGAGATCGGCGCGAGCGTGTACACCCGCCACTGATCGGCCGACAGCTGGCCGTGCGCGGCGAACTGGCGAATCACGAAGGCCGCCAACGCGATCAGCGCGAGTGTCGCGCCTGCTGTGGCGATCCGGATCCGGCGGCGTCCCCGGGGGCCGGGTGCGTCGAACAGCGTGTCGCCCGTGCGTGATTCGCTGACGCGCGGTCGTATGCGTTCGGTTACGAGTGTCGTCATCGGTGAATCGCCACCCTCTCTTCGATCCGACCGGCGATCAGCCCGGCAGCCAGCGCGATCACCACATAGATCGCCGTGACCACCACGAAGGAGGTCAGCGGACTACCGGCCTGATTGGCCTGCTGCTGATACCAGAACGTGAGTTCGGAGACCCCGGCCGCGGCGGCCAGTGCGGTCGCCAGGGCCGATCCGATGAATATGTTGGCCAGCGGCTGGACCATCGTGCGCAGTGCCTGCGGCAGGATGACCAGTCGAAGGCATTGGCCCAGCGACATGCCCAGCGCCCGTGCGGCCTCGACCTGACCGCGCGGGACGGTCCGCACGCCGCTGCGCACCACCTCGCAGACGAAGGCCGCCCAGTACAGCGCCATCGCGAGCGCGGCGTTGTAGTACAGCGGGACGAGCAGTCCCACGGTGGGCAGGCCGAAGGTGAACAGCACCAACAGCACCAGCAGGGGCACGTTGCGGAATACCGTGACGTAGGCGGTGGCCGCGGCGCGCAGTGGCGGCACCGGACCGATCCGGCATATCGCCAGGAGTATGCCGAGCGCGAGTGCACCCAGATAGGTCAGTACGACCAGGCCGAGCGTTCGTTCCAGGGCCGGGCCCAGATCCGCCCAAATCACCTCGGGTCTTCCTTCCTGCTTCGTTCTGTTCTGCGCTGTGCTCGAAGGGATTTCGCCGGTCAGCTGCCCGCGACCGAACCGATGGCGGGCGGAGCGGGAACCGGGCCGGGCAGGACCGCGCCGACGGTGGCCTGCCACAGGGCCGCCCACTCGCCGCCGGCTTCGATCTTCTTCAGCCAGTTGTTCACGAAGGTCTTCATCTCCGGGTGGTTCAGCGACAGGCCGATGCCGTAGGGCTCGGTGGTGAACGGCCGGCCGACCACCTTCACCTTGTCCGGCTCCCGGTACGCATCGCCCAGCAGAATCGCCTGGTCCAGCACGTACGCATCGGCGCGGCCCTGTTGAACGGCCTGCACGCACTCGGAATTGGTGTCGAACAGCACCAGCTCGGCCGAGGGCGCATGTTCCTTGACGTCCTGTGCGGCAGTGGAACTGGACTCGGTGCAGACCTTCCTGCCGTTCAGATCGGCAACCTTCGTGATCGAGTTGTCCGCCTTCTTCACCAGGATCGCATCGCCCGAGGAGTAGTACGGACCGGCGAAGCCGACCACCTGCGCGCGTTTGGCATTGATGGTGTAGGTCGCGAAAACCGTGTCCACAGCGCCGTTCTGCAGCAGTGCCTCCCGATTGGCGACCTGGACCTGCACCAATTTCATATTGGTCCGGCCGGTGATGTACTTCGCGAGCATCGCGGCCAGACCGGCGTCGAAGCCGGTCGTCTTACCGGTCATCGGGTCGGTGAGGGAGAACACCGCCGCGGTATCGGTGCCGCCCACGATGAGCTGCCCGCGCGCCTTGATCGTCGCCATCAGGCTGCCCTCGGGGATCTCCGCGGGATCGGCGACCGGCGCCGTGTCCAGGACGCGCTGGTATGCGCCCGAATCCGAGGTGCCGCCGGGGCCGTTGACCGCCGGCAGGGACGATGATCCGCAGGCGGTCAGCAACAGGGCGGTGGCGGTGGCCAGGATCGCGGCGGGCAGTGCGCGGCGCGGCACGGACGTGCTCATGAGCGTGCTCTTTCGACGGTTCGACGGGATGGCCGAAACAGGCGACATCTGCTTCGGCGGGCGAAATATGTTCAGCGGGTGAGAATTTCAGTGCGTGAGGATCTTGGACAGGAAGTCGCGGGCGCGGTCGGTGCGCGGTCCGGCGAAGAAGTCCTGCGGCGGTGCGGATTCCACGATCCGTCCCGCATCGAGGAACACCACGCGATCCGCGACGCGGCGGGCGAAGCCCATCTCGTGGGTGACCACGAGCATCGTCATCCCCTCGGTCGCCAGTTCGCTCATCACGTCCAGGACCTCGTTGGTCATCTCGGGGTCCAACGCGGAGGTCGGCTCGTCGAACAGCAGTACCCGGGGATCCATGGCCAGTGCGCGGGCGATCGCCACCCGCTGCTGCTGGCCGCCGGACAGTTGGGCGGGATAGGCAGATGCCTTGTCGGCCAAGCCGACTCGGGCCAACAGTTCGTGCGCACGTTCCTGTGCCTGGCGCGCCGGTACGCCCCTCACGCGCACCGGGGCCAGGGTGATGTTCTCCAGTACCGTCTTGTGCCCGAAGAGGTTGAAGGACTGGAACACCATGCCCACCTGCGCCCGCATCCGCGCCAGCTCGCGTCCTTCCAGCGGCATCGGGACACCGTCCAGCTGGATCTCCCCGGAGTCGATCGTCTCCAGTCGGTTCACGCAGCGGATCAGCGTCGACTTACCGGAACCGGACGCGCCGAGCAGCACGACCACCTCACCGGCGCGCACCTCGAGATCGATGCCGTGGAGCACCTGATGCGCCCCGAACGATTTGTCGACTCCGGCGAGGCGGAGCAGTGGGTGTGATGCGGAATCGGCAGGCATGGGAAAAGCATGACGAGCCGGAATCCATAGGTCCAATGAAGGTTTCGTCACCTTCGTGTGGAATTTGTTTATGTATCCGCTTAGCCTGGGCCGATGTACGACCCGCGGCAACTCCAGGTCCTGGTCGAGGTCGCCCGGAGTGGCACCTTCACCGCCGCGGCGGACGCGCTCGGTTACACCCAGCCCGCCGTCAGCTACCAGATGCGCACCCTGGAACGCGCTGTCGGAGCGCCACTCACCAGCCGGTACGGGCGACGGGTGCGACTGACTCCCGTCGGCGCGGCACTCGCGCGGCATGCCGAAACAGTCCTTGCCACACTGCGTACCGCGCAGAACGAACTGGCCTCGCTGGTGTCCGAGGGTGGGGGACAGGTGCGGATGTCCGCCTTCCAGAGCGGCTGTGTGGGCTTGGTGCCCTCGGCATTGGCCAGGTTGCGGCGCACCCATCCCGAACTGGAGGTCGTGCTGACCCAGACCGAGTGCGCGATCTCGCATCGGCTGGTGCTCAGCGGTGAGGTGGACCTCGCGGTGGTCTGTGATCTGGACGATGCGGAGAACCCGCCCGATCCACGGCTGCAACGCATTCCGCTGCTGAGTGACCACCGCTGCGTCCTGCTGCCCGCCGATCATCCCGCGGCCAACGCGGCCTCGGTCTCGCTCGACGAACTCGCCGGGGAGCGCTGGATTCTGGAAACCGTCCGCACTCGGTTCCTGGCCGCGTGCCGGGAGGCCGGTTTCACCCCGCGAATCGCCGCGACCTCGGATGATCAGCTCACGATCCACTCGCTGGTGGCCCATCGGATCGGGCTGGCGATCATGAACGAACTCGGCATCGCCGCGCATACGCACCCCCAGGTCGTCGCCCGGCCGCTGCGCGGGTGGCCGACTCGGCACATCTACGCGATGCTGTGGCCGGATCTGCTGAAGTCGGCGCAGGTCTCGGCGATGCTGTCGGCGCTCGGGTCGGCGGCGAGCGCGTTGGGGCTGGGGGCGGCGGTCGAGGTCTCCGGGGATTCGGCTCAGCCCGATCGAGACTGCTGACGTTCCAAGGTATTTGCGCGACGATCACGTTGTGGGTTTCCGGTCGTAGCGGGTAGAGCTGTTCCGCGCGAAGTCGGTCCGTGCGATCGTGCCGGGATCGATTGCGAGGGTCTGACGACGGAGTGCGTCGTCGGCGGTCTCGGTGGTCCGGGGTGATTTGCCCGACATTCGCCAATTGGTCTGCATTGCAAGCATATTCGATCGTCATGTGACCCATCGGAAGTGTGTGCTGGCGGCTTGCGTGTCGCGAGTTGTTGTGGCTGTTGGGGATTCGGCTCACCATGATCGAGACTGCTGACGCGCCAAAGGTTTTGCATAAAGATCATCTTCTGGTCATCCAGACGTAACTGGCTGACAATCTCGCACAACTCGCTGCGACCCGGCCGACCGATTCAGGGGGCACCGCCGGGACCGAAGGAGGGTGATCTTTCGATGGTGTTCGGCAGCAATGGCTTCGGTGTCCGGGGTGAGCGCCTCGGCCGGAGTGTCGGGTTCGGTTCGCGGCGGACACGTCCTGTCGAGCTGTGAACGATGTCGCTGGAGATGCCTCAGGGGCTGCGCTGGCTCAGTTATCTGGCCGGTACGGCGTGGCCCGAGGGTGACGAGGACAAGCTGTTCGCACTGGCGCAGGATTGGCACACCGCGGAAACGGATCTGCAGAATCTGATCTCGGCGGTGCAGGCCGCGTGTGATATCGCGCTGGACAACTATTCGGGCAGTGGGCGCGAGCAGATGGTGTCCCAGTTCGAGGCGCTGCTGTCCGGTGATCAGTCGGTGGATGCGATCGCGAAGAATCTGCAGCAGATCGGCGACAGTGTGCAGGACTGCGGCACCCAGATCGAATATACGAAGCTGCAGGTCATCAGCACGCTGGCGATCATGGCCGCGGAGATCGCGTGGGCGCTGGCGACGATGTGGGGCGCCTTCGCGGTGCCCGCGATCGAGGCCGAGGGCGCCGGAATCCTGCAGATCATCGGTCGTGCGCTGACGAACCGGTTGATCGCGCACGCGGCGCGGGTCGCGGAGATGCCGTTGTGGAAGCTGGCGGCGATCGAGGTCGTCGAGCAGGCCGGTATCGGTTTCGTGCAGGACCTGGCCATTCAGGAGTACCAGAAGAACAGGGGGCATCGCAGCGGGATCGATTGGAAGCAGACGATCACCACCGCGGCGGTGGCCGGAATCTCAGCTGGTGTCGCGACCCCGGTGGGGCACTATCTCGGTGCGGGACTGGGGAATTGGTTCGGTCGCGATTCGATGACCTGGTGGAAGGCCAGTGGTATCGCGGTGGCCTCGGCCGTGCCCGCGGGGCTGGCCGGAGCCGGGGCCGGGATCGTGGCCAACGGTGTGATCACCGGGGAGTGGGAATTCGATCCCGCGGCGCTGCTGGGTGGTGTCGGTGGTGGTTTGGTCGGTGGTGTGCACGGGGTTATCGGGCATGCCACTCAGAGTCGTTTGAACTCACTGTCTTTGGGCGGCGGGTTCGCGGACGGAAGTTTCCCGAAGGGTGACGATCCGGCGGGGAGTCTGTCGGATTTGTCCGGCGGAGAGGAGAAATGGGGTGGTGGCGCGCTCGTAGCAGGACGCTCTGGCGGCTCGGACATCGAGCCCGGTCCCGGCACGGGTGATCGGTCGCGATTCGCGACTGCGGCGTTTTCGAGCACATTCGAGCCGGAAGGGGCCGACCGGACGCGCCCGGCTTCTGCGATGTCCGCACGTTCGGCGAGTAGTGACAGTATTGCCGAGGTTGCGCACTCCGGAAAGGTTTCTCCGACGCAGTCGAAGTCGTCGGAAGTCTCCCCTTCGACGAGTACACGTAATGCGGCGGTGCCGCGGCGGTCCGGTGGTGGCGACGAAACATCCACGAAGACAACGGTTTCTGGATCGCGTACGAGCATCGGTGCGACGCGCTCGCAGACGTCGCCGTTCGGACGGAGCCGAAGTGTCGATGCGACGCTGCCGCAGTCTCGAGTGTCCGCGTCCCGTACAAGCATCGGCGAGGCGCGCTCGCAGCTGCCGTTGTCCGGGCGTAGTCGGAGTGTGGATGAGACGACGCAGCCGTCGCGGGTATCCGGGTCTCGTGCGAGCCTCGATGAGAATCGTTCGCAGCCGCCGTTGTCCGGAGGCAGCCGACGTGTCGATGAGATGTCGCCGAAGGAGCTGGGATTCGCGCGCTCGGAGAATGTCGGCGAGACAACCTCCATGCGCGGCGGGACCGGCAGCGAGGTCTCGTCGCAGGTGTCGGTGTCTGCACGCTCGGTCAATGGTGGGGATGTGCTGTCCCGCGCGTCGTCCATGCGCCCGTCGGATATCGAGGGGACTTCGGGGGAGCGCTCAGCGAAAGCGCTACGTACCGAGGAGATTTCGGGCACTTCACGGGAGGCTGCCGATTCGAGGCTTCGGGCCGAGTCGCGGGCGAGTATCTCCTCCGCGAACGGTGGGGACGGGTCGTCGGTGCGCAGAGCGCCGGTGGCTACCTTGCAAGCACGCCCACAGTCGGTCGCCTCGGTGCGCGCCACCAGCCCTGCCACCGAGTCCGTACTGAAATCAGCCCCGGCAGTGCGGGTGTCGGATCAGGCTGCCGAGTCCAGCGAAATCACCCGCTCCCTGGCGGGGAAGCGCGATGCTGCGGGGCCGGCGCTCAGCGGAAGTCGCACGTCCGATTTCGTCGACAACTCGGGACGGGCGGGTCTTGCGGATGATGGAAACGATTCGGAGACAGCGGATCCGAAGGTCAGATCAAACATTCACATTAGTGCGGACCGGTTGTCGACGCCGGAACTTTCGTCGGTGCACCACCTTCCGGCAGCCCTCGATCGCCAGTGGTGGTCACCGGACGACGACGGTGCCCCGAATCTCAACGCCTGCGGACCGATGGCGCTGGCGAAGATCGTCGAGCTGACCGGCAGCACCGTAGCCCGGGTGCCGCAGGACAAGGTCGGACGCAGCGGTATGAGCGCGCTGGAACTCGAAGACGCCGCCGGTGCGCCGCTGCATCCCTTCGACGACCACGACAGCATCGGCGATCATCTGCTGGACCTCGGCCCCGGCTCCGTCGCACTCGTCGTGGACACCTACCGCGGTCGCACGGACCGGTACGGTGTCGGCGCGCACGCCTACCTGATGCATAACAGCGGCAACGAGATACGGGTCATCGACCCGACCACCGGACAGCAGCATTCGCGGACGTCGTCGGACATCCGCTCCACCCACGCGATCCTGTACACCGCCAGGGGCGTACCGCATCTGCTGTCCGAGCAACACACGAGCCGCGCCGAGCATTTCGGCGCGGTCCGCATCGGCACACACCAGCGGACCGACGGCGACGACATCGCCGAGCGCAGGCCAGGAGATCCTCCGCTCGAACAGGACAGCACTGTCGGGCGTTTCGACGGCGAGGAGAAGCCCGAAACCATTGCGGCGGAGCCGAATCGCCAGCAAACCGATGGCCGATCGAATTCCGAGAAGGAGTCGCCACTCCTGTCCGACAAAGCCCTTCGTGTGGCGGAAGACCTGGATTCACCAGCGCCACGCGAGGATTCGACCGCGTACGAGGTCAGGTCCGAGGTAACGAGCACGCAGCGGCGGGATCCGGAGGTGAAGAAGCAGCCGGAGAACGAACCGGACCGGACGGAGGAGCGGGAGCCGGAGAAGGAAAAGGCGCCGGTACATGAAGAGGAGGCCGAGCTACCCAGAGATATTCCCAAAATTGTGATCACGCCCTCGGGTGAAGACCTTCCTGTTGCGGTGCGGGAGTTCGGGTCGCAGCGCGATGGGGCCAAGGACCTGACCAATATAGTTCCGATTCCGCAGGAAACGGTGGAATGGCTGCACGAGCAGATATTCCATATGGTCGAGGGGGGCCGCGGTGTGGACGAGAAATTCCGTGAATCCGTGCGTCGGGTACTGACCCAACGTCTGCTCTCCAGTGACGCCAGTGTGTGGCCTCAGTTGATGAGCACGACGGGGATGCCGCTGCGGGTGAAATACCAGGGGAGTCGGTACCCGATCTCGCTGCGGGTTTCGCTGCGAGCCCTCGGACCCTCGAAGGAACAGATCGCACCGCTGGCCGACGGTCCGCCGGTGGGTATTCAGCAGTGGGCCTTCGGTATCGTGTCGTCTGCCGACACCAGCAGCAACGGCGATTATCGAGCTTTCTCGTACGCCTACAATCACACCTTTCCCGCGGACCACGGCGCATTGACCTATGTCGCCCTCGGCGGGGAATTGGACCTGGTCAACAATCAGGTGTCCACCTCCGTCACGGTCACCTCGACCGTGCAGCCGATGGTGATCATCCGCAGCAAGGGCCGCTCCTGGCCGTTCGATTACGCGATGACCTGGGAATTGAGTCACGGTGACAGCCTGGCCGATTCGATGTCACCGACTCCGTCGGACCGGGTGTGGTATCCCACGGTGAGTGATCCGGCGAAGGGAATGGCCGGCGATCCACCGAACAATATGCTGGTCTGGTTCCCCAATTATCTCAAGGTCGGTGCGATCCCGATGGTGAACGAGAAGATCGCCAGCACCGTACCCGCCCCGATGAGCCGTGCCGTGGGAGAGTTCCATCTCTACGGTCCGGTCACTATTCCGAATCACTCCCGGATCATGGCCGATGTCATGTCGTCGTTCCGCGCTGACCTGAGCGGTATGTCGGACAACTCCATGGCGAAATTTCGAGAATTCTTCGGCGAGGGGAATTTTCGCAGTCTGATCACTGCTGCCGCGCGCACGCCCGACGATCTGCCGTCCGCCGAGGAGACGGTGAAGACGGGCGACGAGGGGGCGACAGCGGGCGGCGAGAAGGAGAAGGACGAGAGCACGATCATTTCGCCGACCCTCTACACGTCGTCGGGCAAGACGATCGGCGCGCTCCAGGTCAGCGTCGTATTGCACGGCGGGGAAGAAATCACCGGACCGACCACGGAGAAATCCGTCCTCGAATCCTTCGTCCTGCGCTCGCTGGGGATGCAGGGCAGTTCCGTGACCGCCAACTCGCTCGGTTTCAACCCCTCGCTCGGCTTCGGATTCGGCGGGAAAGAGAAGGATCCCAGCACCGGAATTCAATCGCTCGGCGGGCAGTTCACCATCAAGGGCGGCGCATCCCAGAAGTTCAGCCACACCCTCAGCTACGGCGGCAGTGCGCGCATCGCACATTCGCTGCGCACCGGCGAGCCCCTTCTGCACGTGACGCCCCAGATGACCGTGCACGTCAAGCTGATTCGTCCCAACAGTCGTGCCGTCGACCCGGCTCCGGGCACAGCGCTGGCGGGCGGGCACGACTATCCGGTGAACATGCTGGTGCCCTCGCTGGAGACGTTCGGGCACGCGCCCACCGCCCCGCTGTACCTGCCTTCCGAGGTTCTTCATCTGCGCCAGCTCGGTGTATCCACGACGCCGCTCGCCGTGCACGGGACCAAACCGCTGTTCGCCGAGGTGAAGAAATGGATGTCCGGCCTCGGCTTCTTTCCGCCCGATCGCGATGCGCCGAGCTGGGGCCAGAACAAGCTGGGCTGGCTCTCGGACAAGACCACTCTGGAATCCACGCACACCGAGCGCCTGGACAACCTTCGCAAATTCGAGCAGATGAGCAATCAGCTCGGGCTGCGCGGCGGGCTGGACGAGGCGATCGAGGGCGGCGAGCGAATCGGCAAGGATGGCAAGCCCACCTGGGACGGTGGCGCGCCCACCTGGTTCGAACTCCCCACTTCGACTGGCACCAAACGAATCTCGGTATTCCTGATCACCGAACGGCGCTATCTCTCGGACGACCCCCACGAAGGCGTATCCCACGAGTGGACGCTTCCGAAGGTCCAGACATTGAATTACAGCGGTTCCACGATCCCCGGGGACGAGCAGTTCTCCAAGACACCGGCCGCGTGGAATGTGGGCGGCAACTTCTCGGTCACGAGTCCCTTCGACGAGAAGGCCCGGCTCTTGTTTCAGGGCTTCACGCCCGATTACACCCTGTCGGGAGGAAAATCCGAGATCCGGGATTCGAATTCCGGGACAGGTCACGAGTACTACACGCTCAGCCCCACCGAGAACGGCACCCAGATCTTCGGCGTGCCGGTGCGGCACCGGATCGTACTGACCTACAGCCACGGTTCCGCACCGGACGACCTCGTTCGGGACGGCGATGTTCGCCTGGCCGTGCCCACCTATCGCACGCACACCGAGAAGTTCGACGAGACGCCCGTACCGACATTCCGTGAGTTCGACGACGTGGATGCCCGGCGTCTGGCGCTCCCGTCCGCGGGTCGAAGCCTCGAGGACAACGTATTTCGCCCACCGGACACCACCATCTACGACCGGGTCGGCGGGAGCAGGGAAGTCCGCAGGGCCGCATTCGATCTCATCGATGACATCGCACTGGAACTCGAGCAGGAAGGCGCCCCCTCCACGTCCTCGGAGCACTCCGAGGAGACGCCTCCGGAATTGGAGTCGACTCCGGATAATCGGTCGATCGAGGAGGACGCCGTCGTTCCGCGGATCATCCGTACTTTCCCCGACGATTCCGAAGAGTTCGAGCTGTCGTTCGTGGACCCGACCACCGGGAGAGCCTTCACGACATTCGATTTCGACTTCGAGGACGCCGCCCCGCCTCCGGGGTTCGGCGGGAGCTTCCGCCCTCGCGAGGTCCCGCGGATCACCTTCACCCCACCCGAGTCGCGGGACGGGCACGAGGAATGGCACGAAATAGATCTGCATGACGACTCCAGCGATAACGGGCACGAAGTGGATCGTCGCGATGCGGGACACGACGATTCGCAGGAACACGAGATCGCCGAAGCAGACAACCGGCCGATGCCCGGCACCTTCCCGCTCGACGATGACACGGCGGGCGAGGGATCGGAGCCGACGCTCACCTGGCCGCAGGTGCGCGATTTCCTGCAGGGTTCGACCCACTGGGCGGTGGGGCAGGCGGGCGATATGGGATATCGAGTGGGGCGGTGGCTCTGGCGTAATGCGGTCGGTGAGCCCGCCACGAATCCGGAGTCGATGGCGCACGAGGCCATCCACACCGGGCTGTCGCCGTATCACATGAATGCCGATGCGTCGCGGATCTTCCGCGACTCCTATGTCGCCGTCGAAGGGGCCTCGACGCCAGGAACATTGGCCGCCACCGATATCACCGTCAAGACCACCGGTTATCTCACGAACGTCAGGGTGCGTCCGCGGCCGCCGAAGATGGACGCCGAGCGCTGGCTGCAGTCCGTGAACGGCGCCGGGCACACCGACAGCCGTCAGCTCGGTCACCAGTGGGGCGCATCTGTGACCGAATCGGTCGGCAAGGTCGACCGCAACGTAATCCCCGGCGCCGCATACCATTACAGCACCAGTAATTCGCACAGCGACACCGTCAACGACAACTCCGCCGTATTCCGTGTCACCACCGAGGACACCACCCCCGTCCACTGGTTCGTCGCGGACGCGCACTACCTCGTCAATGTCCGTGTCGGCGTTCGCAATCTCGCTCGCGGCCTGATCGCGGGTGGGCCGCGCATCGACCGAACCCGCGTCGTGGATATGCCCGACGCCGTGGAGTTCCTGCTCGTCGACAACGACCTGCAGAACAACCCCGACCTGCTGGCCTTGATCAACGATTCGAACCTCGAGGCCGGGTTCGGGCAGGAGTACGGCGATATCGCCGAGGCGAATCCACCCGACCGCGGACTTCCGATCGCCTATGTGAAGGGAAAGCGGATCGGGTACGGCGCGGTGACCAATGTCGAGGTCGAAGGCGGCCGGGACGCCTATCAGAAGCTCGCGCTCGAACTCGTGGAGAAGTACGCCCCCGGGATAACCAAGCCCGGCTCGGCCAACTACCTGGCAGGGGTGGAGACGCGGATCAACGAGCACACCACCACGCTGGCCCTGCGCACGCTGCCCAACGCCGGACCCGACGGCCGCACCGCCTTCCATCTGATCGACCGCACTCGACCGTTCGATCCGCACCTGGTGGAGGTCACGTTCTCGGCTCGTCCCGACCCGTCCGTCGACCTGAGCACCATCCGTGGCAAACGGGTCACCAGCACCTCCGGCGTGGACAATATCTTCGGCCACTCCAACGGTGACGGCGCAGCTCTCGAGGTGCCGGGGGCCACCCGTATGTCGGACTCCCGCAAGCGCGGGCACCAGATCGACTTCACGCTCAGCGGACAGCACGGTGGTCACCGGCCCAAATTCGACCTCGCCGTGCAGCGCCAGAGCAATCTGACCGAAATCCAGACCTCGAGTCGTGAACGTCGCGCCTGGCAGCGCAGTTTCGGCAATACCAGCGAATTCCCCGTTCCGCACGAGTACGTGGTGGAAATCCGCAAACGTCCGCTGGCGGAGGCGCGGCTGGCAATGCTGGTGCGGCGCGGCATCAGTGGTTTCGCCATGGCGGGAGGCGGCATCGGACTCCTTCCGCCACTGCAACTTTCGGACCTGGCCGGATTGGCCGCGCCGACGACGGAATCGCGGGAGAGCCTGAAAGCAGGCACCCTCATCCGATTCAACACTTCAGAGACTCCGGAGGCCGACACTCTCGCCGAACTTCCCGAGCCCGGCCTCTACCGATCCGATCCTTCGATCCGTCCCCCGGCTTCGACCGAGGGCGACGCCGTCATCGAGATGGAGGTGGCGCCTGCCGTGCAGAAACTGCTGGCCGGGCCGACCTGGGTGCCCACCCGTGGCATCGAGATCTACGAATTCGAAGGTGTGCCGGAGCTGGCGCAGGCGCTGCGCCAGGTCGACCCCTCCCTCGACATGGATGACCGGATGCTCTCGAATCGTTCCTCGGAGGGGATGTTCATCCGCCTGACCACGCTCGTCGAGAGCAACCGCCTGACCCTCCTGGGTCCCGCCGCCACCGCGCCTTTCCTCAACACCCGCTCGCAGCGGGAAGCGATTCTGTCCGAACCGGACAGCGACCACGTCGGTCCCACCTCCGTCAAAATCACGCTCTACTCACCCCAGATCGAGAAGTCCGGCAAAGACATCGCGATCGACGACATCTGGTGGGCGGGTGACGGATTCGAGACCGAGGCCGACAACTCGATCAACACCACCGCCAATTTCAGCCTCAGCAGCCCCTACACCGAGGAGGGCAACGACCGTGGCGCGTTCACGATTCCGCTCACCGGTGAGCATGCCGGCGCCGGTCAATTCAACGTCATCACGTCGAACCGCCGCGAACTCCTGCGTTTCGGGACTCCCATGGAGGGGCCCGCTCCCGAGGAAGGCGGCGACACAGTCGGCACCATCGGCCATCGCCTGCGTGCTCTCGCGAAGGTCGAGGTGCGCGGTCCCAAAGGCACCCTGTGGGTCTCCGGTGATGCGCTGATCCGCACCACCGAAACGCCGCCGGGCCTGGAGCCCCGTCCGGTGCCGCCTGTGGAAGACCGGTTGACCAAAGAGGACGTGGACACCCACGAAGAACAGCACGAGACCGATACCCCTCCCGAGAAGCCATCCGACCACCGCCCAGCTCCGGTATCGGGCCGGATACGACGTCCGGGTCTGCGGTCGGGCACGGTAGGCAGAATCCCCGCGCCTGCGGGGCATGTGTGGGAGTCGATGCCGCCTGACGGCGACTGCTTCTTCTACGCCCTGGAACGCGTTGTGTACCACGATGATCCGCCCGCAACGGCAGCCGAACTCGACCGGCGAATCCGTGGCCTGCGCGCGGAGGTCGCGCATGAAATGCGTGCGGACCCCGACACCTACTTCAGGTCGTTCCACACCATCCTGTCCGCCGCGGAGGTGCCCGGTGCCAGGGACCTCGAACGGACGGAACTCCGGGATCTGCTGCGGGCCAGAAACACTGTGCGGCTTCGAGATCGCTTCTACGAGCAGATCGAGGCGATCACGAATCGGCGGGTGTGGCGCAATGCGGTCAGTCACCTCGTCCCGCAGGCAGCCACAGCCGTCCTGGCACGTCGCGGGCTGACACTGCGAGTCCAGAACGACGAGCTGCGGGCGACCGGCGGATGGACCCTCGGCGAAAACACCTCCGCCACACCGGATGCGACCACCCTCGTGCACGGCAGCCACTACTACCTCGCCGTACCCACCGGAGACAATGCGCCCGGCTCCGCTCCCCGCGCGCCGGGCGCTGCGCTGCAGTCGACGCATCCACCGGTCCGGGATTGGGACGAACTCGACGATCTGCTCGGTCCCGCCGTCCAACAGCACACCCCGCGTTCCTACCGCGAATCTTCGCCGCAGACAACGGGAATCGTGGTCCTGGGTGACGAGTCCGGGGCACGCTACATCTGGCTCCCGCCCGCAGACTCGTGGCCCGGTGAGATGCACGGCGCCACGGACCAGCCGGTATCGCTCACCCTCGAGCAAGCCCTCACCGACCCCGCTGTCACGGTCGTCCGCACCCCCGGCCTGACCGAGGAGCCGGCGACAACCCGCGACCCGGACCTGTCATCGCCCGACCATTCGTCGGCAACCGACAGCATCGCGTCGCACACCCCGGCACATGTCGTGAAAAACAAGTCGCTCGACGGCGAGAGGCTGTTCGACACCGATCCGGTCGATAAGTCGTTCGATCCGAGTGTCACGCCCTCACCCTCGCCCACCAGCACGGCCGTGTTCGCACCTGTGCGGCAGGAAGATTCGGTCCAGTCCGACAACAGATTGGTATCCGGCGGAGAGGACTGGACTGAATCCCAGTCGTTCGATTCGAGCGCCATTCCGCCTCCTTCGCCGACGGGCACCGTTCGTTTCGCGCCTGTGCGGCAAGATGATTCGGCTCCTGCCGAGGGCGGGCTGGTGTCCGGCGGTACGGACGGGACCGAGGAGCTGTCCCCGTCGTTCGATTCGGGCGTTGTGTCGCCTCCTTCGTCGATGGGCACCGTTCGGTTCGCGTCTGTGCGGCAGGATGATTCGGATCTGTCCGACGACAGCTCGGTGTACAGCAACGACGATCGAGGCGTGCAGCCGTCACCGCCGGACGGCCCGCTGCACTGGACGGTCGGTGGAGACGACCACGAGCTCGACATACCGTTCCGGATGGGGGCCGAGCTGGCGACCACATCGGAGGTGAATCGAACCGACACCGACCCGAATTCGACTGTCGGCGCCGAGCGGTCCCCGGTGTTGCAGCGGCCGGTGATCAGCAGTGAACCGCCGCTGCGGCGACAGGGTGACGACGAAACCCCTACCGACATAACCGTTTCCGACAAAATGCAGGAGAAGTCCGACCCTCGGATCGAGCCGGTGCGCGACGACGAATCCGAGGGGACCGATGTGGTGGATCGGCGGTTCTCTCTGCGTGCGAGCGAATCCGCGCTGTCCGACGCAGCCGAGTCCACTCCGCTGCCGGGCACCGAATCAATGCTCCCCACCAAACCGCTGGCTCTGGAAGATATCCGGTCCGCGCTCCGCCTCGACAGCGATGACGACGATGCGGGACACGAAAAATTGATCGTCCCGGCCGACTCCGAGGTGCTGTCCCGGGAAACGCTCGCATCGCACCCGATGTTCGAGCCGATCACCCATACGACATCGCCACTACCGCGCCGCCGGACTCTGCGAGGGTGGGACCACATATCCCCGAGTCCAGTCACCCGACGGCGCTCGTTCTCGCTACTTCCCGCCGAGACATCTCTCAGCCAGGACCCCCGTTTGTCGGACTTGCCCGACGTCGAGGTGGCGCCCGCCCGACCAGAAGGTCGAAACATCACAGATCTGACGATCCCCGCATCCCACACGAGACCCATTTCCGACGGAAGCACGGAAGTCCGCGCCGATGATGCACTGTTGGGCACCGACGCAACAGCTCGGACCGCCGGGGCGCCACACGCCAGTGGTTCGCCTGAACGTGCCCCGAGCTCGCGCACACCCCTGCAACGCCTCCGACGCCTCGTCTCCCGACTACACGGCCGCGAAACCTCCGGTGACACGACCGCCGAGGTGGACCCTCGTTCGATCGAACACGCACCGCACCGGCATCTCCGGGACATCTTCCGCCGCCCGCTGAGCCGGTTCCGTAGCCGCACAACCACTTCCACCGGCATCACACACGGTGACGGCGCGACGCCGCGCACGTCGGTAACGAACTCCGAGAGCCTGACCACTCGGCGGATCCGCACGCCACTGGACACCGTCGCGGACGCGCTCACCGGTATTCAGCGCGACACCGGAAGCACCGTCATCCGCCCGCCGCAGCAGCCCGCACCCCTGACCGGTCGCTCGCGCCGGGACGTGGAGCGAGCCGCGGGTGGCAGACTCCGCGGCTACCCGGACGACCACCGAATCTCCCGCCAACTCCAGCTCCTGGGCCCCGGAGCCCAGGCTCTCGTCGTCGCCGTGCACCCCACCGCCGATGCCAATGGTGTCGGCGCATACGCATACCGCATGTTCGACCGCGACGGCACCATCTTCGTCCACGACACCACCGACCACACCCACGCACTCCCTGGCCAGCGCACCCCCGCCAGCATCCACGCCATCCTGTACACAGCCGAGGGCGCCATCAGCCGTCCCCTGCGCCTGCGCGACGAAACCATCCCCGAATTCCCGAGGAACGCCCGCATCGGCGCGCGCCCCGACATTCACGACCACGACTGACCCGTGACCACAACGATCCCCGGCCACGACTGACCGACGATCACGACTGACCGGCAACCGCGACTACTCGGCGAACACGGCTGACCGGCGATCATGATCGCCCCGAGACCACGGTTGACCGCCGACCGCCGACCGCCGACCACCGACCACCGATCGGCGACGACGATCGACCGGAGATCCGCCGACCCGCGACGACGGCTGATCGGTGACTGCGGTACCCGCACAGCCGGGTGCAACGGCGAGCCTGCCCGTACTCCCGGACGCACGTCGGCTGCGCGCAGCCCGTGTCGTACCGCGGTACCACGCCCCGCCCGGAATTCCTGCCGCGGTACCACCGATCGCGGCCGCAGCGCTCCTACCTTGGGATATGGAGGCGAGCCGGATCGGCCGGACCGCGTGAACACAGGGACGAGTGATGATCGAGGCACATCGGCTCACCAAGAGGTACAGGGAGAAGACGGCGGTGGACGGACTGGATTTCACCGTCCGGCCGGGGGTGGTGACCGGGTTTCTGGGGCCGAACGGCGCCGGGAAATCCACCACGATGCGGATGATCGTCGGACTCGACGCGCCGAGCGAGGGAACGGTCACGGTGAACGGCCGCCGTTACGCGGAACATCCTGCGCCACTGCAGGAAGTCGGCGCACTGCTGGAGGCCCGATCGATCCATCCGGGCCGCTCGGCGTTCAATCACCTACTGGCACAAGCGCAGACGCACGGAATACCTCGTCGGCGCGTGGCGGAGGTGATCGAGCTGACCGGGCTGGAAGCGGTGGCCGGTAAACGCGCCGGTGGGTTCTCGCTCGGCATGGGGCAGCGGTTGGGCATCGCCGCGGCGCTGCTGGGCGATCCGGAGACCGTCATGCTGGACGAGCCGGTGAACGGTCTGGATCCCGAAGGTGTGCTGTGGATCCGCAACCTGCTCACCGCGCTCGCCGACGAGGGCCGCACGGTCTTCGTCTCCTCGCATCTGATGAGTGAGATGGCCTTGGTCGCAGAGCATCTCATCATCGTCGGCCGTGGCAGACTGCTCGCGGACACCACGGTGGCGGATCTGGTCCGTCAGGCCGGTGGCGATACGGTCACCGTCGCGAGCGCTGATCCGGTCCGGTTGCGCGAGGTGCTGGCCGGGCCGAGTGTGCGGATCACCGGACGATCCGGCTCGGAGACTCTGCAGGTGAGCGGATTGTCAACGCGCGCAATTGGATCCAAGGCCGCCGAGCACGGCATCGCACTGTACGAACTGACCGCGCGAACCGTCTCGCTGGAACAGGCGTTCATGGACCTGACCCGGGACTCGGTCGAATACCACGGCAACACCGATATCGAAACCCTCGGGAGGGCAGCATGACCACGACCGTCACCCAGGCTCCCGCGCCGACATCCGCGCGGTCCACCCGTCCCGTCTACCGCGTCACCGCGGCGCGGGTGCTGCGGTCGGAGTGGACGAAACTCTGGTCGCTGCGCTCCACCTGGATCACGCTCGCGCTGGGGCTGCTGTTCCTGGTGGGCTTCGGCGTGATCGCCGCGGTTCAGTACAAGTCGAAGGTGAACTCCGGGCAAACGCTCGATACGCAGTGGGTCGGTTCGACCGCGTTGAGCCTGTCGCTGTTCGGAATCAATTTCGCGGAACTGGCGCTGGGGGTGCTCGGCGTGCTGGTCGTCGCGGGGGAGTATTCGACCGGCATGATCCGCTCCACGCTCGCCGCGGTTCCGCGTCGGCTGCCCGTATTGTGGTCCAAGGCAGCGGTTTTCGGTGCGGTGGCGCTGGTGGTCGGGACGGTCGGCGCATTCCTCACCTACCTGATCGGCCAGAGCATCGTCGCCGGAACCCCTGCGGCGCAGTCGATCACGGATGGGGGTGTGCTGCGCAGCCTGCTGGGTGCGGGGCTGTATCTCGCACTCGTCGGTGTCATCGGGGCGGCGCTGGGCGTGCTGATGCGGTCGGTGGCGGGGAGTGTCGCTGTGTTGATCGGTGCGCTGCTGCTGATTCCGAGCCTGGTTTCGCTGCTGCCGCACAGCTGGCAGAACCACGTGAGCCCGTTTCTGCCCAGTAACGCGGGGCAGGCGATGTTCGCGCTGCACCACGACACGAGCACGTTGTCGCCGACGGCCGGACTGCTGGTCTTCCTCGGGTGGACGGTCCTGGCGCTGGGCGGCGCCGCATACCGTCTGGCGCGTACCGACGCGTGAGGGCAGCTCGGCGAATCGCGGCGGCGGGCGTGGTCCCGGTGCCGCGATTCGGGTGGTCATCGGACACGATGGGCAGGTGACATCGATGGGCACCGACCCCACAGCCGGGATCGCCGCCCGGTCGCTGCCGGGATTCGCCGCGCCGGTGATCGATCGGTTCGCCCGAGTGCGGCAGCGCCTGCTGCGTGTGGACCGGGCGCATCCGTGGATATTCGACGCCGCCGTGACCGCGGTGGTCTTCCTGCTGTTCGGCGGACCGGATCTGTGGCGGCCCGCGCATTCCGGCGGCCCGCACGACCCGCAGGTCGTGCTCAACCAACTGCCCGCACCGGTCAGTCTGCTACTTCAGGCCGGGTTGCTGCTGCCGCTGCTGTGGCGACGTCGCGCGCCGACGGTCGCGTTCGGCGTGATGGCCGCGGTATTTCTGGTGCAGTGGTTGCTGGGTGCGGGTCTGCGCGCCGATGCCGCACTGCTGATCGCGCTGTACAGCGTGGCGCTGCGGGCTCGCCCGGACCGGGTGCTGTGGGCGTGTGTCGCGGCGGCCGCGGTCATGGTGCCGGTCTCGTTCCGGGTCGCCAGTGGAGCATTGCGCTGGGAGGTGCTGTTCTTCCTGCTCAGTGCCGTGACGGCGGCCGTCGCGCTGGGACTGGTCGTGCGTTCGCGCCGCGCTCAACTCGTCGCGTTGCGTGAGCGTGCCGCTCAACTGGAAGTCGAGCGCGACCAGCGCAGCAGACTTGCCGCCGCCACCGAACGCACCCGGGTGGCGCGGGAGATGCACGACATCATCGGGCACAATCTGTCGGTCATCATCACCGTGGCCGACGGGGGCGCCTATGCCGCCGAGACCGATCCGGCGCGAGGCCGGGAGGCGCTGCTGCTGATCGGTGACGCCGGGCGTCAGGCGCTGGGCGAACTGCGTCGCATGCTCGGAGTTCTGCGGGAGCGCGGCGCCGAACACGCCGAGGCCCCCGAACTCGAACCGCAGCCCGGCATCGCCGACCTCGAGACGTTGTTCGCGCGGGTGCGAGCGGCCGGGACGGAGGTCGTCTATCACAGCGGCGGCGCATTGGACGGCCTCGATCGGGGTGTGCAGTTGATGGCGTACCGCATCGTGCAGGAAGCTCTGACCAATACGCTCAAGCACGTCGGCCCCGGTAGCCGGGCCGATGTCACGGTCGGTGCGGACGACAGGCAACTGCGGATCCTCGTGCGCGACACCGGACGACGCGACGGCTCCACGGTATCGGCATCCCCGGGGGAGGGGCACGGGCTGGCCGGGATGCGGGAGCGCGCCGCACTGTACGGCGGCACCGTCACCGCGGGCCCGACCTCCGGCGGCGGCTGGGACGTGGAGGCTATTCTCGACCTCACCGACAGCCCCCCGCTCCCGAATTCCGCAGGCGGACAACCGTGACCACCGTCCTGATCGTCGACGACCAGCCGCTGCAGCGATACGGCCTGCGCATGCTGCTCGAGGCCGCGCCCGAGACCGAGGTGCTCGGCGAGGCCGCACACGGGGCCGAGGCCGTGCGCGCCGCGGCGGAACTGCGGCCCGACGTCGTGCTCATGGACATCCGGATGCCCGGTATGGACGGTATCGAGGCCACCCGCCGCATCGTGGCCGCCGGGGGACGCTCGCGCATCCTGGTGATGACCACCTTCGATCTCGACGAATACGCCTATGCCGCACTGCGTGCCGGGGCGAGTGGCTTCCTGCTCAAGGATGCGCACCCCGAGGAACTTCTGGCCGGAATCCGCGCGGTCGCCGGCGGGGACGCGGTCATCGCTCCCACCCTCACCCGCCGCCTGCTCGACACCTACGCCCAGCGCCTGCCCGCAGGCCCGCCCGGACCGCCCGGTGGTGACGACCCGCGCTGGCTGTCTCTCACCGACCGCGAGCGCGAGATCCTCGTCGCCATCGGCCACGGCTGGACCAACGGCGAGATCGCCGAACGTCTGGTGCTGTCGGAATCCACCGTCAAGACCCATGTGGGCCGGGTGCTGTCCAAACTCGGTGCGCGCGACCGTATTCAAGCGGTCATCATCGCCTACGATCTCGGCCTGACCCAACCCAATTCGCCGAGCTGAGCGCACGTCGGTGGTCAGCGATCGTCACCCATGGTTGCTCGGACAGCCTGAGCCATCATCTCGATTGTCTGGTTGCGGGGCAGCCGCCCTCCTCGACTCACGGCCGTGCCTGGTGCTCACTCGGCGGGGCGATCGATCGGGTCGTGGGGCAGGAGCGGGCCGAGGGGGCCCAGGTCGATGTTGAGGTCTTCCGGGGTGAGGCCGAAGTGGTCGCGTAGTTCGTCCATGCGTTGTTCGAGCAGCATCAGGGTGGTGCCGATGCGTTCGATCTGGGCGTCGGTGAGGTCGCCCGCGTCCACGCGGCGTAGCGCTTGGCGTTCCATCAGTTGCCGCAGTAGCTCTACCAGGGTCAGGACCAGGGTGACCAGGCCGCGTTCGACCGATTCGGGATCGGTGTCGATTCGCGGTGGGATGCCGCCGAATTCGGTCATCGCGGGTTCGTCTCCAGCACATCGAGTTTCGCGGATTCGGCCGACGCGGACAGGGTGCTGATCGAGGAGATGAGGGCTCGTAACGAGATCTGGACCAGGTCGACGTCGGCGATGGCGAGTGTGATGTCGCCGGAAATGACCACGCCACCGGCCAGCACCCTGTCCAGCAGGTCGACCAGTGCGACGCGGCGGTCGCCGTGGACGGCGTGGTCGGATCCGGTCATGGTGGTGCAGGTTCCGTACCTGCGAACGAATACGGTGGCCAGGGCCCGGTGAGTTCGAGCCGGATGCCGGGGAGTTCGGAGCCGAGCGTTGCCACGGTTGCGGTGAAATCGTCGGTGTGCTCGTCGTCCACGAGGTATGTCCCGTTGAGCAGCATCCAGTCGCGGCGGCCGCTCACCGCTGGATCGGTCAGTGGTTGCCGCCGTCCCGCCGCGGCGTGGCGCACCAGGTGTGCGTGAATGTGCTCGGCGCGTTCTGCGGCGTCGCGTTCCACGGTCTGCTGCGCGGACAATTGCGCACGACGCCGGGCCAGGTACGCGGCGCCCGGCGTCGTCGTGCTGCCTTCGCCCGTGGCCCTGGCCACCGCGGCGGTGAGGGCAGCACGATCGCCGTAGGCTCGCACGCCCCACTCGGTGCGGCCGCTCACCAACTCCAGGACCGCGGCGAAGTCCTCCCGCCGCTCGTCGAGCAGCGCACGCACCCGGTCGTCATCGTGGAAAACGGTGGCCAGTCGCAGCGGCACAGCCGGACCTCGGTGCACGACCGCCGAAACGACCGCGTCGTGCGCCCGTGCTGTGGCCTCCAGCCAGTCCAGATCCTCGAAGTTCCTGCGGAGCGGTTGCTCCCCGAAAACCTTCAGCGGAACCGAGCCGACGACTGCGGTCAGATCCCCCGACACGACCGTTCGCACCGGTTCGTCCGCGACTCCGGTGAGCTCGTTCAGCTCCACCGGCCCGCCGCGGCTGGACGCCACTGAATACAGCCAGACGCCGAGGCTGCCGGTCACGATCGTTGGCCCTTCGGCTCATGGGAGCGGTCGATGGGCCGGCGGTCGTTCGGCGCCTCGAGTTGGGCGATTCGGTCTCGCAGTTCCCGGTTCTCGAGTTCGAGGTCCCGATCCGACTGTTCCAGCGCGCGGGCATTGCTGTTGAGCCACGGGTCCGTCTCCCACCAGTCGATGCCCACGGCCTTGGCGGTTTCCAGGGAGGCGATCACCAGCCGGAGTTTGATGGTGAGCAATTCGATATCCAGGAGATTGACTTGGATGTCGCCTGCGATCACCAGGCCCTTGTCGAGGACCCGCTCCAAGATGTCGCCGAGGTTGGTGGACTGGTGCCCGCCTCCGTAGGGTTGCGGCACCGACGAACTGCCTCCGACTACTGTCATCACCGCCCCCCTGAGTTGATGTCGACACTGCCGCGGTGATAGCGCTTGATTCTGCGGTAGGCCAACAGGTTCGCGTCTATATCGATCTCCACCTCGTAGAGCGCCAGGATGTCCGCCGTCGAGGGGATCCGGCGATCCTCGAGCACCTCGATCTCGACCAGCCAGCCATCGTCCGCTGGTTCCATGCGGGTGACGCCCTGCACCTGTTTGGACGTCAGTTCCACGAGGCGATCGATCGCGACCGTGGCGGCTTGCTCCGCAGTCGGTAGTTGTCGTTCATCCGATACCGGACGCGCATGTTCGGAATCGTCGGTCTTGCGGACCACGTGAATCACTCCTTTCGGTGCATCGCGGCCGCGCCGTGCCCGGAGCCGATCATGCGATTGAGGATTGCTTGCTGTGCTTGCTCGGCCTCGTTCGCGGACAGCTCCCCGTTCGCTGCGGCGCGCTCGATCTCCTCGAGTTCGCGCCGCAGTCGGGCGGGATCATGCAGCTGCTGTTCGACCTGGTCCTGGATCAGTTCGCCCATCCAGATCACGCCGCGAACCGGCGCGAGGGGGAGCGAGAATATCGCTGAGAGCAGACCCATGTCTCACCCCTGGGGGGCTCGTGTCGTGACGAAGTCGTAGGCGGCCATCGGCCCGAGCAGGTTCAGCTCCACCCGGCCGCCCCAATTCGCCACGAGCCGGCGAAACATGTCCTCCAGCTCGGCTTCCCGGGACGTTTCGATCAGTACCGCGAGGTGGATGGCGTCCTCTTCGTGGCTGGGGCCGCGCTGGTTGATCAGTGCTCCGAGTTTTTCGAGTTCGGACACCACCGTTGCGGTGTCCTCGGCCCGCTTGATCTCGATGGCTTGATTGATCAACTCGCCCAGCATGATTCGCGCATTGCGGGTGGCGTCTTCCGGTTTGCCGTGGATCTCGTCTCGCAGACGGGCGGCCTCGGCGTTCTCGTCGAGTAGTTCCCGCAGAATCGTGTCCTCGACGTAGCGCCCTCTGATCACGAACTGCGCCCGGCCCTCGAGCTGCTCGAGGGCTGCGCGGAATTGTTCCTCGTTGGCCTCCAGCAGCTCGTTCTCCACCGCATCGGTGTCGGTCATGACCGCACCGAACCGCAGCGGCAACACCGGGGTGACGGTGACCGATCCGTCCAGCAATTCCTCATGGGCGGTGAGATCCTCGGGTGTGCCCAGTGGCCGTCCGGACTCGAGCGGGCTGACCAGTGCAGCGATCTGACCGTGGCGCACCACCGCGACTTCACCCGGCGGATCGCCGACGCCGGTGGCATGTGGCTCGGGCTCGACGTCGGCGGGAACAATGCCGTAGACGTACACGGCTGTCGATTCGGTAGCCATCACTGCTCCTCACGTGAGGATGGCCTGCGCACTGCCTGACGCCTGTCCTGCACGTCGCCGAGGAAGTCCGCGACCCGCTCGCCGGCAGCTTCGAGTGCGCCCTTGGTCTTGTGCTTGGCCGCACCTTCGGTGACCTCGCCGACGATATCGGTCAGGCCCTTCGGCTCGCTGCTCGAGATTTCGAGCCGGTTGACCGCGTCGGCGAAACGCAGATACGTGTCGACGCTGGCCACCACGACGCGCGCGTCGATGGTCACCAGTTCGATGCCGACCAGCGACACGCGGGCGAACGCGTCGATGACCAGGCCCTTGTCGAGAATGGTGTCTATGACATCCGCCAGGCTGGAGGAATTCGGCCGAGCCAATGTGCCGGTCCCGCCACCACCTGTGCCGCCTGCTGGTTCGATCGTCATCTGCTTGCTCCTCCGCTCACACGCGACCGACGGGTCGTCGGGCTCCTACGGGCTGCGGTAGGACGGGGAGGCGAGTCCGACTCTTCGTCCTGCTCGTCGAGATCGCGCTGATCCTCGTCCTGCTCGTCGGTCTCTTCTTCCTCGTCGGTTTCTTCGTCGGCGAGGTCGTCTTCGGTGTTCGCTTGTTCCGCGCGCCGTGCGGTCTCGTCGTCTTGCACGACCTCGTTGTCGCGGATCTCGCCGTGCCAGCCCACGATGTCTTCACCGTGCAGCACGGACTCGGTCATGACATACCGCTGGAAATGCTTGAGTTCCAGCCGGCACCGACGGCCTGCCGCCCGCCAGAGATTGGCAGTCTTCTCGAACACTCCCTGCGGGTGGTATTCGAGCACCACGAGAATTCGAGTGAGATCCGGGGTTAATTCATGGAAGCTGACCGCACCGTCGATGTAGCCCTTGGCGCCTTTGGAACGCCACACGATCCGCTCGAAGGGCACCTGCTCGACGATCGTGGACTCCCAGGTCCGCCGCGACCAGAACACCTTGCCGGTCCAGCTGAGCTTCTCGTCGGAGATCTGCTCGACCTGTTCCAGTTTCTTCGTGAATTTCGGAAAATCCGCGAATTGGGTCCATTGGTCGTAGGCCAGATCGACCGGCACTCCCACGTCGATGTGCTCGACGATATTGGCCAGCTTCAGCTTCTTCGCGCCACCCTTGCGGCTCCCTCCGGTCAATGAATCCTTGACCGACTCGAAGTTCTCCCGGAAGGTGTGCCCGAGTTTGCCGATACCCGCGCTCATCGCCGCTTGGAACGGGGAGGCGCCTCCCGCCAGCTTCTCCACGCCGGTCACCGCCGCCAGCAGATTCCCTCCGCCGCCTTCGGCGTACTCGTTGAGCCGGTCAGCGGTTCTCGTTGCGCGGTTCGACAGGCCGGCTACCGCACGTTCGGCCAGGGTCCCGGCGAGGTTCTGCATCGATTGCTGCAGTACACCCGTCGGGGCAGGCCCTCGCGTATCCCGCGCCGTTTCGCCGACGCGCGTGGCGGCTTCGGCGATCCGGCCGACGGTGTTGGAGGCCGCCTTGCCGACTCCAGTTGTCGTGTCGCTCAATGTCTTCGGCATCGGTTCACCTCCTCGCGCGACGCACTGGCGCTTGGTCGGCATCAGCACCGGCACGGCGCCGAGCGGACGAGACCGGCTTACGATCAGCCGACTCCGCCCTGCGATTCGATGTCCGCGAGCCGGTCTTGCGCGTTCGTGCGGCTACCGTCCGTCCGGCCCGTGCCCGCGTGGCGGGGCGGCCTCCGGCACCAGCCTCGTCCTCACGGCTTGTTCGGTAATCGTCCTCGTCCGCGAGATCCGCATCCTCGCCGTTGATCGCGTCTCCGGCGTCGGGCAGGGTTTGGTGACCGGACTGTTGTTCATCCGACTCCGTCTCGCGCGACCGGTGCCGGTCCGTGTCCGAGATGAGTGTCGCGCCCTGCTGCAGCCGGTCGTTGAGCGCGTCGATACCGGTGCTCGCGGCGGTCACCGCCGCCGACCGGGCCGCACCCACCAACTCCCCGCGGACCGTGTCGCTGAGCTGCGACAGTTCCGGCGATGATTTGAGCAGAGAAGTCCCGCGTTCCAGCAGCTCCGCAGGCATTCCCGTGGACCGCCTCGCCATCACCGCCCCCGCCAGCGACAAGGCGAAACGCATCTTGCGCGTGCGACCCAGTACGTAACCGATACCCACCCCTACAGCAATTCTCGTGCCACCTTTCATGGCTTACTCCTTGGCTTGCTCGACTGCCGCTGCGCCGGCGCTGCCGCGGGGCTGTTCGAGCGTTGACACCTCAATTTGTGAGGTAGGCCATATTGCCAATGGCCCATAAATCAGCGTGTGCCCACTGCCGTCGGCGGCAAACAACCCGATAACGGGGACGGGCAGTGGTCGGGCGCATGCGGGTGATGCCGTCGGCATCGATGGCTGCGCCTCCCGAAACATCAAGGGACAGAGGCATTCCCGCACGGTCGGACAGCATGTGAAGCTTCGAGCCGATCGTGCGGGATTGTCGCTGATCCATCGAGACCGATCGTCGTCTCCGGTGAGGGAGAGGGCCACAGTGCCCGATCCCGCACCGAGAACCGCGCGCGGGACCGCAGCGCCTGAGCACGCGCCCGGCCCCGCGGCTCGGGCTCAGCGCTTGAAGGCGTCCTTGACCTTCTCCCCGGCCGTCTTCAGGTCGGACTTCGTCTGGTCGGCTCTGCCTTCCTGCTCACGGTTGGCATCGCCGGTCGTCTTCCCGACCTTCTCCTTGACCTTGCCGCTCAGCTCCTCGGCCTTGTTCTTGGCTTTGTCGGTAGCGCTCATGGCGGCTGTCTCCTTCCGGTTCGTCCGGCGCCGCGCGGCGCGACACCGGTATCCGCCTACCCCGGCACCGGCCACCCAAACAGCACTGCACAGGGCCCCTTCATTCGCCGCCGTGTCAGCGGAATTCGCACCTCGGCCGGATTCGGCAGCGGATTTCGGGGTATGCGCTGCACATCGAGGGCCGGGCGAGTGCGATGAGCATGCTGATGCGAGTGGCACCCGGTCGGCAAACGACGCACCCTTCGTCACTTTCGCGGGGTGTGCAGTAATCGGGCTGCAGGTCAGCTCATCGGCGTCAGGAGTTCGTCATGATCGTTATCGGAATCATTCTTCTGGTTCTCGGTTTTATTTTCGGGATCCCTATTCTGTGGACCCTCGGCATCGTCGCGGTGGTCGTCGGCGCGATCCTGGCCCTGCTCGGAGCGCTCGGACGCCCGGTCGCAGGCCGCGCTCACTACTACTGACCCAACCATGATCGCGGGTCAGTCGCGGCCCAGTGCGTGCGCGAGCTGGGATTTGTTCATCTTGGAGCGACCCTCGATATTGCGTTGCCGGGCTTCGTTGTACAGCTGGTCGCGGGTGGGGCTCTGTGCGCCGGAGTGCGATCGCTGTCCGCCGCGGCGTTGTGGTGACAGGTCCTCGATAGTGGAGCGGCTGGCGGTGCGCGTCCGACCCGATTGGGCGCGGTTCTTGTTCACGGTGCGCGCGGCGATCTCCTCGGCGCGTCGCTTGCTTGCTCCACGGGATTTCTCCGAATCGCGGATGTGGCGGTATTCGCGTTCTTGTTTGTCGGTCCAAGCCTCGGGCATGACATACCTCCTGGGACGTGTGGTCGATCGCCTGGTTCGTCAGTGGCCGCCATGGCTGTGCCGACCGCCCTTGGATTTGGCTTCGGTCGGCTGCGCCTCGGCGCCCTTGCGGCCTGCCTCCCGCGGGTCGGCGGCGTTACGTTGACCGAAGCTGCCGGTGCTCGCCCGGCCGCCACGGCGTGCTTGCTCAGCGGTGTCCGAGCGGTTCCCGAACTGACCGGGGTTGCGTTGGTCCGCCATTGCTCGGCCTCCTTCACAGTGGCAATTCGTCTCGGCAACCAGTGCCGTGCTGTGGCGTCGATCGCCACACCGACGCCCTACCCGGCCGCTATGGCCCTATGCACGCGGACGGGATTCGCATCGCGAATCGAATCGGCGGCGGCATTTCGATCATCTGTTGCTCACGGTGCACGAGGGCGTGCCGATGTTCTGATCTCGCCACTGTTTCTGGCTGCCGGCCGGGGGTAGGCAACCCCGGACGGCCGACGTACAGCACAGGAACGAGGCAGACGTGTCCAACAACGAGCCGTCTCGTCCGACGACGGTGGGAATACGCGTACCAGCGGCGGCCCAGCAGCTGACGATGCTACGCGCTCTGACCGAGACGGCCCTGCTGATGGCAGATCTCGTACTCGACGAGGTGACCGACATTCAGGTGGCCATCGACGAGGTAGTGACCAGTGTGATCGCCGCAGCGAGGCCTGGTTCGACGATCGAATGCGAGGTCGTGTTCGGCGACGGGCGTACCAGGGTGTGTCTCACCGCAGTCGTCATCCGACAGGATGTGATCGATCAGCAGAGTTTCGGCTGGCGTGTGATGCAGACGGTCACCGAGTCGTTGCAGGCGGACCTCGGTGCGTTCGATCGCATGCTGGGTGGCTATCCCGTCTCCGTCGGTTTTTCCCGGGAGCGTAGGGCAATCGAACCGTAACTCGTGACGGCCCAAAGAGATTGGGCCCTACGCGTGGGTACGGCCGCAATCCCGAAATCGAAGTGTGGCGACAGGTAGGCGGGCCGAGTCGCTGTTCACAGCGTCGGGCCGCGGCAGTTTCGCTCGGTTCGAGGGCCTTCTATCATTGTTGGGTCTGGTGGTCACCGGCTCGTGTGGCTGGTCACCGGACACGAGCGTGGTAGTGGCGTGTCTTCCCGCCCGTTCCGGCGTGGGGAGGCAGCAGAGTTCACGGATTGTTTCCGGTGGTTCGTTCGCACTCGCCCGTAGGAGGGTTCGATCATGGCCGTCAAGAGCAAACCGTCGCAGGAGTGGACGCTCGATAGCGGGGGGACCGCATGGGCGTATCTGGTGTCGGGACCACAGGTGGTGGCACCGATGATTCTGGTTGCCGAGCGCGGCCGCGATGCCGCGTCGCTCGAGGCCTTCGCCGATGCGGTGAACGGTCCCGACTATCCGTTCGGCACGAGGCTCGCCGAGCGCGGCCGAGACGCGATCCTGGTCAGCTATGGCCCGGTGGCGGATTGGGACACCGCGGTCGGCGCCGTCAGATCCGCGGTGTTGGAGACGAAGAGGCGCTGCTCGGGCGGACTGCCCGCGGTATTGGGTGGCGTAGGCCGGGCGGCTCTGGTGGCACGGTATGTACTTGCGAGCCTGGAGTACGAGGGATTCGACCACGGCGTCGGCGCCTGCTTCTCCCTCGACAGCACGAAACCGACCCCGGCCGAACAGGCCGAACTCAGTGACGTCGGCTTCATGCCCGGCATACCCAGGAACCTGAAGATCACCACCCACAGCACCATCGATGTGGAAGGCCTCACGGACCGAGACCATCCCGGCCTGTCGATGTTCGACGAGTCGTTCTACCCATCCACACCGCCGGCGGATTCCCCGTGGATGACCGAAGAAGCCGGATGGTGGCTGCTGGACCGGCTTCCCTGACGCTCCGGCGATGGGCGCGGCCGGGGTTCGCCGGCCGCGCCGTCGTATGGAAACCCCTGCCCGTCAGTCGGGTAAGGCTCGCTCCCGTAACGCGGCCAGGGCCCTGGTCAGGATCCGGCATACCTGCATCTGGGACACGCCGAGTTGCCCACCGATCTGGGTCTGCGTCTGATTCTCGAAAAACCGCAACCGCAGAACTTCGCGTTCGCGAGCGGGCAGATCGCACAGGAGGGGGGCGATCGTCAGAGCATCCTCCGTCAGTTGATATCCGCTGTCCTCGCTGCCGAGTTCCCCGGCGATTCGGTACGAGCCGGTGTCACGGTCGGGATCTTCCGAGGAATCGTCGATCGTTTCGGCGTTGTAGGCGTTCGCGACGATCAGTGCTCGGGTGATCTCCAGCCGGTCCACGTCGAGCTCGGCGGCCAACTCCGAGGCATTGGGCATGCGGTGCAGGCGCTGGGCGAGCCGTTCGGTGGCAGGCCCGATATCAGCCTGCAACTCTTTGGCTGGGCGCGGCACATGCACGATCCACGTGCGATCACGAAAATGGCGCCGCACTTCCCCCATGATCGTGGGCACAGCGAAGGACAGGAACGACGTGGCCTTGCCCGGGTCGAAGCGGTCGACCGCCAATATCAGCCCCAGCGAAGCGATTTGGTACAGATCCTCGAAAGTTTCCCCGCGCCCGGTATAGCGGTGGGCGATGTGTTCGGCCAACGGCAGACACCGATCGATGATTTCCCGGCGCAACCAGGCACGCTCGGGATCACCATCGGGCAGGGCTGCCAGCTTCTCCAACCACGGCTCCACGCCGTCGTAGGAATCACTTCCTCGGTTGGACCGCGACATCGGGGCGGCAGAACTTGTGACGTGCGAGGTCATTACAGCACCTCCGGCGACAACGTCGACTGTGGATCGGGTGCGCTACTCGAGTGAACGCCACCACATCAGAACGTCGCCGCCCTCAGTATGGTCGAACCGCACTCTCACCGCTACGCCGGCCGGGGAAAGTACAACGACGGCGACGGATGCGAAGTCGGGCAGCCCCCGGAGCCCAGACTGCGGTCAGGACACGGTCGCTCACGTATGGCACGAGCGGAGTCCGTCCCGCCGTCGGCGATCATCCGCGCGGGAACTGCCCGTCGAGCCCGCTCGACGCGTCTCGTCGGCGAGACCCGCTGGTTCGGCCCCACCCCGGTTGCGTTCTGCGTGGAATCGAACTCGGATGACGGCCGTGGCGTCGGCGGTGGCTGGACGACCGCCGGTGCGTGGCCGGTCGACCCGCCTGGCCGCCCTCGGCGGTGACATTCAGCCCTACCCGCGGCAACCGGCGCAGTGGTTGGCTGGCTTCGTGAACACCGAGGAGTGCGTTCGGTAGGCGAACACGAGCTGGGCGCCGGCCCCGGTTTCCCCCCTAGTGAGCAGGGGTATCAACATGATCGTGTCAATCGACTCCGATCCGCCGCAACGCCCGACCGGCCCTCCTGAAGATGGGATGATCGCGCTGGACTCGAACGAGTGCCTGACGTTGCTTGCCGGTGTGCGGCTGGGCAGAGTCCTCTACACCCGCGATGCCCTGCCTGCCGTTCGGCCGGTCAACCACGTGGTGCGGGATGGGGAGGTCATAGTCGGGGCCGGGGCGACGCCCTGGCTGACCGACATGGTGCGCGCGAGAGACAAAGCCGTGCTCGGCTACCAGGCCGATCAGATCGACCCCGATTCTCATCGGGGCTGGACGGTGCGAGTGGTCGGTTACGCGCGGATCATCGACGATCCGGACCGTATCGCCGTGTACGCCCCGCTCGTACGGTCCTGGACTCGCACGGCCAACGATGCGCTGATCGCGATCGAACCCGACCTCGTCACGGGCATGAGACTTGCCGAGTCAACAGGCGTCTGACCACTGGAAATGTCGAATCCCGCGCTCAGTGACTCGTTGCGGTCGGCTGCCGCGTCCGTGCGGTCATCGAATCGATTGATGCTGTGGGTGATTCGGTATCTCGGCCGGTTGCCGCCCCCGGAGATGACGAACAATGCCGGCCGTTCAGTGCGGGAGGCTGACCTCGCTGGGTTCCTTGTCCGGTCGTAGGCCGCGCCAGCTGGGGTGACGCAGGCCCGCGCCGGTGTATTCGCGGTAGTCGACCTCGCCGACCAACTGGGCGGTCACCCACCGAACATTGCCGAGATCGACCGGTTCCACGTCGAAAGGGCTTGCCGGGCTGGCGAGTTCGTCCAGGAGCCTGCGCAGACTGCGGCGCGCGGACAGGGTGAAGCCCGTACCGACATTGCCGATGTACACCAGGCGCCCCTGCTCGTCGTGACTGCCCAGGACCAGCGACCCGAACGTCGCGGACATCATCCCCGCGCCCGGTGTCCACCCGGCCACCACCACCTCGGTGGTCTTGCGCAGCGGGGTCTTGATCCACACCGGAGACCGGCGGCCGGGGTGATAGGCCGCATCGAGGCGTTTGGACACGATCCCTTCGAGCCGATGTTCGGCGGCCACTGCCAGCATTCGGTCCGCGGGCACTCCTCGCCAGAACGGCGGCGTCACCACCAACGGCCCGTCCAGCGCCAAATCTTCCAGTCGAGCACGCCGATCCAGATACGGCAGCACCATGGTCGAGTGCCGGCCGATCGCGAGGACATCGAACACGTACAACTGCACCGGAACCGCCCGGATCAGCTCGGTGCTCGGTCGCACAACGTTCATCCGGCGTTGCAGCAAACCGAACGACGGCGCACCGCCGGCGCTCTGCACGATCACTTCACCATCGAGAACCAGATCCCTTCCACCGGACACCGCGGCGATCGCCGCCGCGAGTTCCGGATAGGACCCGGTGATGTTGCGCTGATTCCTGCTGTACAACAGGCAAACTCCGGAATCGCACACGACGATCGTCCGGACCCCGTCCCACTTCATCTCGATTCCCCATGAGGCAGCATCGGGCGGCTGCCCGGAGACGGCCAGCATCGGCATCGGCCCCACCATCCCGTCAGCATATTCCCAGCTACCGAATTGGAGTAAGTGGTACCCGGATGTTCGATCGAATGCGCGGTCCGGGCGCGGTTCGAGCGGGTGGTCGCCACCTCGTTGAGGGGATGTCGAGACTCGCTGTCCGTCAGAGCGGCATGTGGGAACAGTGCCCGACTGCAGATTGGAACCGAAGGCGTCCGTTTCATCCGATGCCGGGCGCCACAGCGTTCGCCAATACCCGACAGCCGGGCCCGCAGCTGTGCCTCGGCAGAGAACGAACCTCGAACCTCGGGCCCGTGACGATTGAGCTCTCATCCGACGCCGGGCTCCTGTCGAAGGTGGCACTCGGGCGAGCATCGATGAGGCAAAATGCCATGTACGGCAACAAGTCTCGACACTACGGTCGAGTAGTCGGCGAAGTCCTCTTATGTCGGTCTGTGCGCCGCCGAACCGTGATTCTGCTGCTGAGGGAAGGCCAGGGCCGGGTTCAGTCCGGCGGGATGCGTTCGTGGAGGGTCAGCAGGAGGTGATCGAACTGGGACACCGACGTCGTCTCCGGTGGCGGGAGCGTGGGCAGTTCGGCGATGAGTTGTTCGGCAAGGGCACGGAGTTTGACGTTGGTTTCCTGCGAGCGCCAGGTCAGCACGCTGAAGGCTTGGGCGCTGGTGATCCGGTACATGCGCATCAGCACGCCCTTGGCCTGTTCGATCACCGCGCGTGCTTCGACGATCTCCGGCAGCTTCTGACCGAGAGCTTCATGTCCGGCGTCGGCGATCGTGTCGGACAGGTCGATGTAGAACCCGGCGGTGCCGACCGGATGTTCGTGCGCGTCCAGGATCCGGTCGGCCACGACCATCACCGAATGCTCGACGCCATGCGTATCGATGAACCGATGCCGGCTCGAAAATGGCTCGCCCTGGCTTTCGGAGCGGGCGATGGCCTCGGCGACAGGCTCCCGATCGTCGGGGTGTTTGTGCCCGAGCATCAGTTCGGTGGTCGGCTCGATTTCCCCGGGCTCGTAGCCGTGCATCCGGTAGATCTCCGGCGACCACTCCCAGCGATGACTGGCGAACCAGAAACGAAAACTTCCCGCCGACGGCTGGCGTCCGGCGGGTGGTTCCGGCAACGACAGAGACACGTGATCACCGGACGAAGACGCAGCTGATCGCACCACCCGATTATGGTCCTCGTCCTGAACAACCGCTTCGGATGTCCGCCCATCTTCTGGGTCGCGCACTCGGCCGAACCGTGATCGGCGATGGATGCTGCAGCATCGCGCGTATGACACGGTCACGTCCACTCGCTCTGGTCACCGGTGCCTCGAGCGGCAACGGCTTCGAAATCGCCGATCAGCTCCAAAAGCGCGCCTGCGACCTCATTGTCGCCGCCGAGAACACCGCGATCGGTACCGCTGTTGCCGCCCTGACCGGCAACACCGAGGTGCGTGCGATCCAGGCAGACCTGCGCACCGCCGCGGGAATCGAGCACCTCTACGCGGCCGCGACCGAGAACGGCCTCGCCGCGGTGGCACTGAATGCGGGGTCGGCTGCGGTGGCCTGTTCGTCGCGACGATCTTCCGGCGTGCCAGGATGCTGGAGACCTGAATAGGGCAGTGCCCCAAGGGTAATCCGGCCGCCGTGGCACGTCAGGGCATCGAGGCATGCTCAACGGTGACCGGCGGGTGGTGGCGGCCACGTTGCCGGTGAATGGGGTCGGGCTCGTGGATCGTGTGTTGTTCGACATCGTGAAAGCCAAAGCAAACGAGGCAATTTCGATGCCGACAAGCAGCAGGTACCCATGATGCACTCGACGAGTCCGGGCTGCACTCGTCCGGTGAACGATCGTCTTCAGGCATTTCGAGTGCCGAATTGGTGTGCGGGACGGGTCCGGCTGCGGCTGGCGGTGTGTGGCTCAGGACCGGCCTCGGGTCAGGCCAGGGATAGTCCGAGTTTTTCGGCGAAGACCGTGATCATGTGTTGTACGCCGATTTCGTTGCGGCCGATGAGCATGTGGTCGTGTTGGCCGCGGCGCACGCCTTGGCCGCATTGCGGGAGCATGGCGAAGTCTTCGTCGCGGACCGCGGCGTGGACCTGGCCGAAGATGGTGTCGTAGATGGTGCGTTGTTCGTCGGTGGTCGCGGGGTAGGTGGCCATCCAGCTGTGCCGGACGGTGCAGCTGGTGGCCGATCCGGCGGGCAGGATGTCGATGACCTCCACGCCGACGGGGCTGTTGGCCAGGATCAGGTTCGGGTAGATCCAGTAGATGACGCCCATCTGGCGGACCGGGTCCCAGTTCTCGTCGGGTTCGGTGCCGTGCAGATCGGTGATCCAGGTGAAGGGGAATCCGACCCGGTGGTGGGCGCCGAACTCGTCGTAGACGTGGGTATTGGCCAGGGTGTTCTGCCCGATGACGCTCTGGCCGTGCACGAACGGGAAGTGGTAGCCCTCGGCGAAGGCTTCCAGCGCGCCTTTCCAGCTGACCTCGGATTCGAGGAACCGTTCGTCGTGGTAGCCGTAGGACGCGTAGTTCCATTGCGCCAGTTCGGGTCCCATCGAACCGAGGTGGGTGTCGAGGTCGATCTCGGCGTCGGCGGTGAGTACCGCCCAGACGAACCCGTGGCGTTCTTCGCTGGGCAGCTCCACCAGGCCGTAACCCTCGCGGTCCATGCCGTCGAATCCGGCGCTGCCGGGGACGCCTCGGAGCTTTCCGGTGTTGTCGTACACCCACGCGTGGTACGGGCAGGTGAACCGGCGGGTGTTGCCCGACCCGCAGGCTGGCATGGCGCCTCGGTGGCGGCAGTAGTTGAGCAGCACGTGCGCGCGGCCGTCGCGGTCGCGGGTGATGAGCAGCGAGTCGCCGAGAACGGATCGCACGACGTAGTCGTGCGGGTTCGGGATCTGGGCGCCGGCCATGACCGCGAGCGGAACGCGCCGCAGGATCGCCGACTCCTCGAGGTCGGTGAGCTTGTCGTCGCGGTAGTAGCCCAACGGCACCCGCAGCACGTCCGCGGCCATGTCGGTGGATTTGCCCAGCGCCAGTTCCAGCCCTCGGCGGGTCAGGTCGTGGCCGAGCGGCGTGGGGCGGGTCAGGTTCGACGTCATGGGTTGTCCTCCTCGAACAGAACTGCACTACCCGCTAGACCATACAGAACATGTTTCAACTGTCTAGTCTAAATCCGTGCTTCCCACAGCGGCTACGCTGACCGTCATCCGCTGGACGGCGCGCAGCCGCGACCACGACAAGGGGGAACGTGCGAACTCACGGATGGGCGGGTGCCACCCCGGCCAGCGACGAGGAGGCCATCGCCCGCATCCTGCGTGCGGCGGGGGAGGTGATCGACGCCGGTGGGCAGGATCTGAGCATTCTCAAGGTCGCCGAGCGGCTCGGGGTGACCCGCCAGACCGTGTACCGCTACTTTCCCGGCACCGACGCGCTGTTGCAGGCCACCGCGACCAATGCCACCGGTGAGCTCCTGGACGAACTGGCCGAAGCCCTGCGCGGGATCACCGACCCGGCCGACGCTGTCGTCGAAGGCATCGCCCTGACTCTGGAACGGCTGCACAGCCACAAGCGGTTCGGGCTGCTGTTCGCAGCCCCTGGTCATGGTCGCTTCGCGCCGGAGGTGACCTCCGAGATCGCGCTGCGGACCGGCCGTCACATCCTCGACAGGTTCGACATCGACTGGACCGGCCTGGGCTGGGGCGACCGCGACCTCGACGAACTGGCCGAACACATGCTGCGCACCCTGCAGTCGTTCATCATCGACCCGGGCCACCCACCCAGATCCGCCCCCGACCTGCGCGCATACCTGCACCGATGGGTCGCCCCCCATGTCACGCCAACACAACCGCACCACGGCTGAAGGCGGCGGAAACCGAGAGTGGTCATGGCGAATCCGGATGGGTCGGCTTTTACCTGATCTGTGTCAGTCGTTCCCAGGCCGGCGAGGTGATTCCGATTGATTCGCTCACCAGGCGAACCAGTTTCGGGTCCAGCACCGAGGCTGTCCGGCCTGCTCCGGTGGATCTGGCGGCCAGCCACCGCCGGCTGCGGTCGGCGAGGTCGACCAGGCGCGAGTCGTCGGGAGGCCAGTCGAAGGCCGCGTCGTAGTCGAGGTATATGGCCTGGAATTGCGGGTCGTCGATGGCGTCGAGCTTGTCGGCGATCCACTCCGATGCCTGGTCCGGGGCGACCGATTGCAGCAGAATCCAGATGTCGCGTTCCATCCGTATGCTGCGCTCGCTGATCCCGAGGTGTTGCAGGCGGTCGAGGTATTCGGCGACGCCGGTGGACACGAACAGTCGGTCGCCGCAACCCAATTCGGCGATCTGCTCGCGGGTCCGGCGGATCTCTTCGGCGCGTTCGGCGAGCATGCGGTCGATTTCGGCGATTGCCGCCGCGAACTCGTCGGAGTCGGCGGCCAGCAATTGCTTGACCCGCGCCAGGGGCACACCGGCCCGCGCCAATGTCCTGATCTTGACCAGATCGACGGCGTCTTCGGCGCTGTAGCGGCGATAGCCGGAGTGGTCGCGCGGCGGCTCCGGGAGCAAGCCGCGCTGATGGTAGACACGCACGGCCTTGATCGTTACGCCTGCATACCGTGCGAGCTGCCCGATCGTGATCATGCGCGTCTCCCTTCGCTGGTGCGCCCAGGCGCGTCGCACATCATCACACGCGAGTGAACAACCGGCCGGCGAGATCGATTCCTGCCACCACGCCGGAATCGTCACGGGTGAAGAACCCGCGTTGTCCTTGCAGACCACCCTCGGTGACGATGTACTCGTCCGCGTCGCCGGGCAGCAGACCGAGGAAGGCCGGTGGCAGGTCGGGCGGCATTTCGGTGTCCGCGGCGGCCCGAACCTCCGGTTTGATGGCACATCCGATCGTCATCACGGCCCCGTCGGTGTCGAGCGTGAGCCGCATCATCTCGTTCTCGTAGCTACCAGCGATTTCCGCTGCCCGCACCATGTCGTAGGGCAGCGGTTCCGGGTCGGGTTCGAGCACGCCGAGGTAGTGTTCGAGCACCCAGTTCACCAGGGTCCGGTTGAATGCGAGCCCGGCGTCGGGGCCCGCGTTCGACGTCACGGCGACGGCGAAGTTCCGTTCCGGCACGATGAGCAGATCGGCGAACTGGCCATTGCCCGATCCACCGTGTCCGATGGTCGCCACACCGTCCACCTCACGCAGGAACCAGCAGATACCGAATGCGTCACCCAGGGTGCTGCCGCGCAGTTCCACGGTCTGTTCGCGCATCCGGTGCAGCAGTTCGTTCGGCAGAATGCGCTCGCCGTCCTCGGTCCGGCCGTCGCCGAGATGGAATCGCGCCCAGCGCAGCAGATCGCTCACCGACGTCGCCACACCGCCGCCGGGATTGTTGGAACGGTTGTCCTTCCACTGCCGCGCCACCGCGAGCACACCGTCCGCATCGACGTTGTGGCCCACCGCGAATCGCCGGGTCATGACGTCGTTGATCGCGTAGCGGCTGTGCGTGAGTCCGAGCGGTTCGAACAACAGTGACGTGACGGCTCGCTCGAAAGTGGATCCGGTGACGTTCTCGATGATCCGGCCGGCCAGGTTGAACCCCGCCTGGCTGTACGACGCCCGCGCTCCCGGTTCCGAGATCAGGGGCGAATCGGCCAGTTTCGCCGCGTGCCGCGCCAACGCGTCGTCGCCTTCGCCGGTGTCGACGCCGAGTTTCCATTCCAGCCCGGCCGTATGGTTGAGCAACCGCATCACGGTGATCTCGTCCGCGCCCGGATCGGTGGGGGCGAATTCGGGGACATACCGCCGCACCGGCGCCTCCAGTTCCACTCGCCCCTCGGCGACCAGCCGCATCAATGCGGTAGCGGTGAAGGTCTTGCTGACCGACCCGACCACGAACATCGTGTCCCGGTCCACCGGAAGCGGATTGGCCACGCTCGTCACCCCGTGGCACGCGAAATCTTCTCGGCCATCGGCGAACACCCCGACGGCGACACCCGGCAGGTCCAGCTTCTCGGCCTCGGCGGCGACGAATTCCGACAGTTGCTGCGTTATCTCGTTCATGCCACCATGCTCGAACCTTGCCCGAGGGGCAAGGTCAAGCCCTGGACGCCAGGGTTCCCGTGGCTCTATCCCATAGTTGTTGCGCTGGCCTGGATCATCATCTCGACGGTTTGGCGACGGGTGAGTGTTTGCAGTATCGGGTATGCGGTGCGCATTTGTTCGCCGACCATGAGGGTGGGGCCGTTGGTGAGGTTGGCGAACGCCTCGTCGATGACCTCGGTGATCGGTGCCGCGTCGGGTGGGGTGTCGTCTTGGGAATCCAGTTGTCCGCGAGCGTGTTCGAGGCGGCGCAGGGATGGGGTGTCGGTCTTTCCGAGGATGAGGCCCAGGACGTCGATTCCTTTGTCGTGCAACTCGGCCCACAGGGCTTCGGCGAAGACCATGTCGAAGGCTTTGGTCGCGCCGTAGGCGACCATGTTGGGTGCACCGGCGAATCCGGCGCCGGAGCCGAACAGCACGATCCCGCCGCGGCCGCGGTCGACCATACCTGCGGCGAAATGGTGGCACAGCTGCATCGGGACCGTGCAATTGCGGTGCAGCATCGCTTCGGCGGCGGCGATCGGTGCGGACAGGAACGGCTCGAATCGGGAGTCGGCGCCCGCACAGTAGGTGAGGAAGCCGATTTCCAGGTCCGCGGTGGCGGTGACGATGGTCTCGGCCGCGTTCCGTTCGGTGAGATCGACTGCGAGGGTGCGTGTTTCGACTCCGGTGCGATCGGTGATTCCGGCTGCGAGTTCGTCCAGGACGGTCTGGCGTCGGGCGAGCAGGACGAGGTTGATGCCGTGCTCGGCGAGTCGTTCGGCGAAGGCCGCGCCGACGCCGTCGGAGGCTCCGGCGACCAGTGCCCAGGGGCCGTAGGTGTCGGCGAAACTCATGCCGCGCCTCCCACGGTGCTGATCCGCACGACGGTGAAACGCCGTCGTGCGATGCGCCAGCCGTCCGGGGTGCGGGTGAGCCGGTCGTCGTAGTAGCCGACGGCGTTGACTCCGGAGTTGTTGTCGGAGGCCATGATCAGGCCGTCGACATAGGTGCGGGCCTCGGCGATGTCGCCGTCCGGTGTGATCGCCTGATTGGTGAGCCGATGCAGGGTGTGCCCGGCCTGATCGTGCGAGGCGCGCATGAATTCGGTGACCGCGTCGACACCGCGCCAGCTGCCGATCTGCCCGTAGTCCACGTCGCAGTCCTCGGTGAACACGGTGCGGAACAACGCCCAGTCCCGACGGTCGATACCCGTCGCATATCGCACCAGCACCTCCGAAATATCTTGGCGGTCTTCGTATTCGCTCATGCGGGAGCTCCGTTCGGGTGGACGATGATGCGGGCCGGGCCTTCGGATCCGCGTGCCTGGTCGAGTGCGCTGGACACCTCGCCGTCCACCCGCCGCGCGAGCGCTTCGGCGGCGACGACCGACTCGCCCGAAGCTGCCCTGCGCCAACGGATGCCGGCCGATGATCCGGGCACCGGATCCGGCGTCTGTCGGACTTCGAGCCGTCCTCGCCGTAATACCACCGCGCGCACCGGCCGCTCCCTCGCTTGCCGAGTCTCGAATATTCGAGATAAGATTTCTGATATTCGAAATGAGAGTAGGATTCTCACCCATAGGAGTCAAGATCTCCGGAGCGACATCCGCCCCCACCGCTCGCGCGCTCGACGTGATCGAACTGCTCGCGCGGGCCGGGGAGGCGCGACTGCGGTTTTCCGACATCGTGAGCGAGCTGGGGCTGACGCAGGCGACCGCGCACGCGATTCTGACCACGTTGGGCGATCGCGGTTGGGCCGAACGTGATCCGGTCGACAAGTCCTTCTCGCTCGGGCCCGCTGCCGCGGTGGTGGCCGCACGCCTGGATGCCGCCCGTCCGCTGACCAGGTCGGCGCGCGCTGCGGCGGCCGCGGTTCATCGCGACGTCGGCTATCCGACCTCGGTGGTCGAGCGGATCGATGACGCGTTGGTGATGACCGCGATCGAAGGCGGCGATCCGCGCCACCCCGCGGGCATCCCCGGCGATCGCATCCCGTACGCGCCGCCGTTCGGCGTCGCCTTCGCCGCCTGGGACGCCCCCGACGAGCAGCGGGCATGGATCCACCGTGCCGCCTCGACCGACCCGGAAGTCGAACGGCGCCTGCGCCGAATCCTGACCCGCACCCGCGAACGCGGATTCGACATCGACTGGACCACACCGGCTCTGGCGCAACACGCGCAACTGGCGGGCACCATGCGCGGTGCGGGCCTGCCGCCGCACATACGCCGGACCCTCGAGCAACTGCTCGCTGAATTCTCCACTGTCGGTTACCTTTCCGAAGACGACCCCGCTCGGGAGACCCGCCCCGTCGTCACCATCGCGGCCCCGGTACTCGACGACCGGCGCAGGGTGCGGCTGATCGTCGGCGTCCACCCGTTGTGCGCCCTGAGCGCAGCGCAGATCGATGCGATCGGGCAGCGGTTGACGAAAGCCACTGCCGCGGTCGATTGTTCGTAGCGCGGGACTGGCGGGTCGTCCGCTGCCCGGGGCGAGCATCTCCGGCTTTCGGCCAAATGGCGGCATGCTGACCGGCGTGAGCGAGACCTCCTCCGAGCCACTGCCGCGATCGATCGTACGTAGCACGGCACTGGCGAGTCGTTCGCCGCCCGAGTGGGCTCGGCGAAGCGGCGGCATTCTGGTCGGCCTGAGCGAGACCCGATCTGATCTTCAAGTGCGGGAGGGTGTTTCGTGACATCGCCGGAAGTCTCTCGGCGTGCGGTGACTGTGGTGGATCACAGTTTCGAGGTGCTCAGGTCCGGAGAGCGGACAAGGGCGATCCGGTCCGGGGATCGCCCGCCGACCGTACGCTACCGAGCGAAGCCCACGAGATTCTCGATGAGGAGAGTGGTTCGATGCGGCGAGGGGTCACCGGATCCGTGTCCAGGCTGCTGGTTGTGGCGGCGAGTGCGGTCGCGGCCGCGGTGCCGGTCGCTCCCGGTGCGGGGGCCGATCCGGCGGGGACGGATCGGGTGGAGACGCCGGTGCACATCGCATCGCCGGTCGGTTCCGTGGACGAATCCGTTGTGCGCGTGCATATTCCGCTGCCGAACTCGATCGGCCCGCATCCCGCGGCCTGCGATTGGTTGTCGTATCTGCGATATCGGGATGCGAACGGGCCGTCCGCTGCGGCCGCCGCGGACCGGATTCTGATCGCCCAGCCCGGCATCCTGGAGGGGGCCGGGGCATTCGACAGCGTCGCCCGCAACACCGTCGCCGCGGCGGCGCGAAACGGTGCGCACATCGAGTTCTGGGCGCTGGATCGGCGGTCCAACTGCCTCGACGACCACACCGGCGTGCGCGCGGGCCTGGCGGCGCACGACTACGACGTCGCGATCGACTACTACTATCACCATCGCCCGGTCGAAGGGCACACCTTCGCGGGCTTTCTCGGCAACGACCAGGTGGGGTGGCTGGCGAACGTCGGTATCGCGCAGACGATCACCGACCAGTACGACCTGCTGGTCCACGAACTGCCCGATCCCGCACTGCGGCAACGGAAAGTGTTGTGCGGCGGGCACTCCCTGGGCGGCGTCGTGACGGCCTTCTTCGCCGACGCGGAATTCGGCGGTAATCCCGGTTTTCGGCAGTGCGCAGGCTATTTCGCGTTGGACACCGCCATCTCCCCGTCGTTGTCCGCGCTGTCCGGGCTGCCTTCCCCCTCGGCGATCCTGCCCAGCGGCGGACTCGATTACGAGGCGACCCAGGCCGCGCTGCGTTCGGGCGTTGCGCCGCGCACGCTGAACCTGCCGGTACTCATCGGGCCCGAGACCATGACCCTGCTGGGTATCGTCGGCCTGGCCGCCGACGTGGATCCGGGTGGGCTGAGCCACCTCGCGGCGGCGCTGCCGCTCACTCCGAATCTGGACACCACGTTGCGCTTCCTGTTCTCCCGGGACGCGGCCGCATTCGCTACGGGGTCCCCGTCGGTCCGGCAGTTCCGGCTCACCAACTCCGCGGTGCTGGGCGCGCTGTTGGGTAACGCCTCCCAGCCGCTGGCCTTCCTGCAGACCAGTCCCGGTTTCTTCGACGGGGGACCGGTGCGCGACAAGGACTTTCCGCTACCGCAGGATCTCGCGCACAACCCGGCGCTGACCCCGCTGACCAGTGCGGCACTGGGCCCGGACACCTTGGGCATCCCGGATGAACCGGGTGGCCCGCTGTACACCTGGCGCAACTACGACCGTATCGGCGCACCCGGCGCGCCGGTCTACCGCGACCGCGCCGGAAAGCCTTACGCCACACCGGAAACCGAGGTGACCGATATCGGCGAGCTGGCGCGCAGCCTGGCCGAACAGCCCTTGCCGTTCACCGAGGACTATTTCCCGACGAAGCTGGCGACCGATCTGTTCCAGGCGTCCGACCCGCAGATATCCCGTCTCCTGGTCCATCCCGAGGGCACCACGGCGAATCCGACGATCAATCTGCTGGGCGGATCGGGTCTGGTGGTCGCCAACGGCGTGCCACGCTCGGGTCGTCTGGTCGTCGCGCCGGGCTATCACCATCTGGACGTGCTCACCGCGGCTGCCGATCAGAACGACCGTCGGCCCGAACCGATCTCCACCGCCCTCGCCGACTTCGCCATCGTGGGCCGGTAGCCGATCCGCGTTCGGTCAGACTGCCGGGCCGGGCGGTGCGGACAAGGTCACCGGAACGTCCTCGATGAAGTCGACCACGAGTTCGCGACGGGAGAACAGCCAGGTGTCCCCGTCGCGGACAAGAGTGTCCTGGTAGCGGATGGCGATCCGCGCGTCCCGGTGACCGCCGTCGCGCGAATAGATGTGGTGTGCAGTGCAATACGCTTCACCACGCGCGCCGTCGCGGGAGATCGTCTCCAGGGTCTGCTGCTCGAGCACGTGCCGGGTGACGACGAAGCGTGACACGGATTTCAGGACCGAATCGACCACCTCCTGCCTGCCCGTCAACTCGCTCGGCGCGTCCGCCCCGTTCAGCTCGGGCGGCAGGACCAGGACCACCTCCGGTGTGAGCAACGATGCGAGCCGCGTGGCATCGCGGCGGTCCACGCTGTGCGCATATCGAGCCGCGAGCATGGTCACGGCAAGCGTGTCGGCAGGTTCCACGGTGCCAATCTCAGCACGGGCACAGGAGATTCGCTGGTAGGAGCGGGGGATGTGTCCACTGGCCGAGACTCGGACAACCGGATCGTGTCGGTGTGGATAGCATCGGGGCGACGTGCTCGAGGCGGCCGACACCGGAGAGGTATCCGTTCATGAAGATTCTGGTCATCGGCGGAACCGGCATGATCGGCGCTCACGCCGCGCTGCACCTGCGCGAACACGGTGACGAGGTGACCGTCGCGGGTCGGGGCCCGTTGTCCGACGACTCTCCGGTGCGCGAATTTCCTTTGCTGATGGGCGATTACACCGTTCCGTCCTGGACCCGGGAGCAGTTCGCGCCGTTCGACGGCATCGTCTTCGCCGCGGGGCAGGACGTGCGGCACAAGAAACCCGAGGACGACGCACAGGAGTTCTGGCAGACCACCCAGAGCGTCGGCGTCCCCCGCATCGCCGCACTGGCCAGAGAGGCCGGGGTGAGTCGGTTCGTGCAGGTGGGCAGCTACTACCACCAGCTGCGACCGGACCTCGCCGAGCACAACCCGTACATCGCGGCGCGCAAGGCCGCCGACGAGGGCGTGCGTGCCCTCGCCGACGACTCGTTCGTCGCGTGCACCCTCAACCCACCGTCGATCATCGGCGCGGTGCCGGGTTCCTCGGCGCGGCGCTACCGGCGGATGGTGTCGTGGGCGGCCGGAAACGAACCGGATATCCCGGACTTCGCACCTGTCGGCGGAACCAACTACATGTCCGCTTCCTCACTCGCACAAGCGATTCGCGGCGCGCTGCGGCACGGGGAATCCGGCGCGGCCTATCTGGTGGGTGATGAAAACCTGTCCTACCGGCAGTTCTTCCAGATGCTCGTCGACGCCGCGGGCGGCGATCGGGTCATCGCCGAACGCGACGAACAACACCGGCTGCAACCGGACGCCTCCATCATCCAGGGTCGCGGAAATACGCTGGCCTACGAGCCCGACCCGGACGAGGTGCGTCGTCTGGGGTACGCCCGCGACGACTGTGCCCGAGCGGTCCGAGCGCTCGTCGACGTTGTCAAGGCCGCACACTGAATTACGCACGCCAGCAAGCGATCCGGGCTCGGCACAACTGCATCGGCCGATGATCGAACGGCAGGGAGCCGGTGGACGCTGCTCCACCGGCTCCCTGTTGCTGCCCGAACCCCTCGTCGGCGATCAGTGACCGATGTAAACGGACTTGAGGTTGAAGTAAGCCTCGATGCCCTTCTTGCCGCGCTCGCCACCCCACCCCGACTGCTTGTGCCCGGAGATCGGCATCGAAGGATCCGAGGCCAGCGCGGAGTTCACCCAGATCTGGCCCGCGCGAAGCTCGTTGACGACGCGATGGGCCCGGCCGAGATTCTCGGTCCAGATGGATCCGGCCAGGCCGTAGTGCGTATCGTTCGCGGCGGCGATCACCTCGTCCTCGTCGTCGAACGGGATCACCGAACCGACCGGGCCGAAGATCTCCTCACGGATCAGGCGCATATCGGGGGTGGTGCCGGTGATGATCGTCGCCTCGTAGAAGTAGCCGCGTCGGTCCAGCACCTGACCGCCGGTCACCACCTCTGCGCCCGCGGCCACGCCGTCATCGACGATGCCCGCCACCCGTTGGCGCTGCTTCTCGCTGATCAGCGGTCCCAGAACCGAATTGGGGTCGTCACTGCCGCCCATCGGCAGCATCTTGGCGAAGGCGGCCAGACCCTCCACGACCCGGTCGTAGATGCCGCGCTGTACGTAGATGCGCGAGGTGCACGAACAGTTCTGTCCGGAACCGGCGAGCAGGCCCATACCCGCACCCATGATCGCCTTGTCCAGGTTGGCGTCCTCGAACATGATCAGCGGTGACTTGCCGCCCAATTCGAGGGTGAGGCGCTTGAGGTTGCCGGCGGCCGCGTTGACGATCAGCCGTCCGACCTCGGTCGACCCGGTGAACGAGATCTTGTCGACGTCCGGATGCGCGGTGAGCGCCGCACCCGTGGTCTCGCCGTAGCCGGTGACGACGTTCAGCACGCCGTCGGGCAGCCCCGCCTCGCGGAAGATCTCCTCGAGTTTCAGGGCGGTCAGCGGCGTCTCCTCGGCGGGTTTGAGCACGGCGCTGCAGCCGGCCGCGAGGGCGGGCGCGACCTTGAGCATCGCGACGAAGAACGGCCCGTTCCAGGGGATGATGAGGCCGACGACGCCGACCGGTTCGTACTGGGTGAAGGTGTGGTAGTTCTCGAATTCGCCGAGCAGACCGTCGGATACGAGATTGGCCGACTCGCCGTGGATCTTGCCGACCCACCCGGCGTAGTACACCAGCATCTCCAGCGACACCTTGATGATGTGGCTCGCGGCGGTGGCGTTCATCCCGTTGTCGCGGGCCTCGAGCGCGGAGAGTTCGTCGATGCGGTCCCGGATGATGTTCGCGGCGCGGAACAGCACATCCGCGCGGTGTGCGGCGGGCAGCTTGCGCCACACGCCCGATTCGAAGGTTTCGCGTGCCCGAGCCACCGCCTCGTCGACGGCCTTGCGGTCGGAATCGGCGACCTCCGCGATCAACTCCTCGGTGGACGGGTCGTAGACCGGGATGATCCCCGAGTTCGGGCTTTCGACCGCAGTTTCGACGTCGATGGCGTTACTCACTGTCCGTTGTCCTTTCGCCGAGCCGCTCCGACATGTGCAAGCGCCTCTCCGTGGGTGCGAATGCGACGAGAATACCACTCTCGTCAACGGGGAATGTCAATTTCGTCAGACAAGAGTGCTGATCTACTTCGTTGGTGAGCGATGAGTTTCCGCGCGCCGCGGTGTCTAACCTGTTGAGGCCGTGACGGTCTCGGGGAGACAGGCGAGGAGGCCCCGATGGTGATGGATTCCGAACCCACGAGACCGCGGCGGTTGGCGGAGCATCCGACCGTCCAGCGGATGGCTGAACAGGAGAGGGTGCGGCCTGCCGCGGTGCTGAGTGCCGAACGGCTGCGGGAGATATGCCGGGAAGCCGGCGCCGACGATGTGGGCTTCGTCGCGGTGGACGATCCGCGGGTGGCTCCGGAATTGGAGCATGCGCGCGGAATCCTGCCCGCGGCAAGGACGTTCGTTTCGTTCTGCGTGCGGATGAACCGCGACAACCTGCGCAGCCCGATGCGCAGTCTGGCCAATACCGAGTTCAATCATGCCGACGACGAGACCAACGAGGTCTCCCGCCGGATCACCCGGGCGCTACAGGATGCCGGATACCGCGCGGTGTATCCCGCGCCCGGGTACCCGATGGAGGTCGACCAGTTCCCGGGACGCATCTGGGTGATCGCGCACAAGGTCGTGGCCGAGGCCGCGGGACTGGGCGTCATGGGTATCCACCGCAACGTGATTCACCCGAAGTTCGGCAACTTCATCCTGCTGGGCACCGTGGTCACCGACGCGGTGGTCGACGAGCCCAGTGCGGCGCTGGAGTTCAATCCGTGTCTCGAGTGCAAATTGTGCGTGTCCGCATGCCCGGTCGGCGCGATCGCCGAGGACGGCGGCTTCGATTTCCAGGCGTGCTACACCCACAACTACCGAGAGTTCATGGGCGGCTTCACCGATTGGGCCGAGACCATCGCCGACAGCGCGGACCGCGACGACTATCGCGAGCGGGTGGCCACCGGCGAATCGTTCTCGATGTGGCAGAGCCTGTCGTTCAAACCCAATTACAAGGCCGGGTACTGCATGGCGGTGTGCCCGGCGGGAGAGGACGTGATCGGCGCCTTCCTGGACAATCGACGAGAACATCTCGACGAGGTCGTGCGCCCGTTGCAGAACAAGGCGGAACCGGTCTACGTACTGTCCGGATCGGCCGCGGAAGAGCATGTCACGCGCCGGTTTCCGCACAAGACCGCCAAACCGGTCACCAACGGCTTCCCGGATGAGGTCAACGACCTGCTCGACCAGATCGGACCCCGGCCGCGCCCGCGCGACCCGTCGGCGTGATCTGCGCGTAGGCAGGCGATCGAATTCCGCACTGCCACAGGTGGACCGGTACCCGATGGGCCGAGGCCGGGCGAGGTGCACGCTCAGCGGCCGGGAGCGTGCACGGTACAGAAATGGTCTCGCTCCGAACAGTTTTCGGAGCGAGGCCGTTTCGCTGTCGACTGCGGCCTGCACGGGCTGCAGCCCGGCTCGGTGGTTCAGAGCAGTTGGAGCAGTTGGAGATTGGTGATGTACTTGAGGATGATCGGGGCGCGGACGTGGGGGATGTCCTTGTCGGGGCCGATTTTCGCGGCCTGCACCGCGGAGCGGAAGTGGTCGGTCGGCGCGATCGCTCCGCGGATCGGCTTTCCGGGGTGTCGATAACTGTGCAGCAGGGGCAGTAGGGAGTATTGGCGCTGCTGTTCGGGCAGAGCACGCATGGCGGTGTCGAAGCGGTGTAGCCAGGCGGCGTAGTCGGGGATCCGCTGGATTGCGTACCCTGCCTCGATCAGCCAGCCGACGTATTCGTCGAGTCCGATGCCGTCGTCGTACGGATTCATCACGTGGTAGGTCACGAACCCGTCGGCCGGATGTGGGCCGAGGGTGGCGATCGCCTCGGCGATGAAGTCGACGGGCAGTCCGTCGTAGTGTGCGCGTTGTCGGTGGCCTTCGGCGTCGAGTTCGTAGAAGGAGCCGGGCGCGATGCCGGTGGCGACCAGGCTGAGCATCAGCCGAGTGAACATGTCCGGCAGATTGAGCTGGCCCAGGTATTCGGTGTCGGTCAGAATCATGTCGCAGCGGAAGACCGAAACCGGAAGCCCGCACAGGTCGTAGGCCTCCCGCAGCAGGACTTCGCCCGCCCACTTGCTGTTGCCGTAGCCGTTGGCATAGTCGTCGTTGATCGCGCGGTCCGGGCTGATCGCCCGGATGTCGGCGTCCTCGGTGAATGCCGAGGGCGTGATCTGGTCGCCGACGCCGACTGTCGACAGATAGATGAACGGCTTGAGTTTCGTGGTGAGCGCGATCCGGATCAGCTCCGCGGTGCCCAAGGCGTTGGGGCCGAAGAGCTGGCTGTAGGGCAGGACATGGTTGACCAGCGCCGCGGGATCCACGATCAGATCGACGGTGTCGGCCAATTGCTGCCATCTTTGCCGGTCCAGGCCCAGATCCGCCTCACCCTTGTCACCGGCGACGACCTCGAGATGATCGGCGGCGAGCTCCCGGTAATGTCGCAGCAACTGCGCGTCGCCGCTGTCGAACACCTCGTCGAGGCGGACACGAGCCGCCGTGTCGTCGGTCGCTCGTACCAGGCAGATCAACCTGCCGCCGACCAACGACAGCCGCTCCAGCCACTCCAGGGCCAGGAATCGGCCCAGGAATCCGGTGGCGCCGGTCAAGAGCACGGTCCGCACCTGCGCACTCGCCCGCGGCAGCGTTGCGGCGGTGGCCAGCAGCTCGGCATCGATGAACTTGTCCAGTGTCAGGTCCCGGGCGTGGACCTCGGTGGCGTCGCGGCCGTGCACCGTGGCGAACGTGGGCCGTTTCTCGTCGCGCGCCCGCTGGGCCTCGATGTAGCCGGCGAGGGCGCGCAGGTCGGTGGCCGGGCTGACGATCACACCGACCGGAACATCGATGTCGAAGATCTCGTGCAGCAGGTTCCCGAATGTCAACGCCGACAAGGAGTCTCCGCCCAGATCGGTGAAGTGCGCGTCCGGACGCAGGTCGCCGGCCGCAACCCCCAGTACCGCGCCGGCGGCACGGCCGAGGGTCTCCGGCACCGGCCGGTCGCTGCCGTTCCGGCGCAACGCGCGCAGTTCCTCGGCCTGGCCCTCGGCGGTCTCGGTGTAGAGATGTTCCAGACGCTCGCCGTAACGCTCCTTGAGTTTTGGTCGCGCCAGCTTGCGAATGCCGGTGAGCAGGCCGTTCTCGGGCGTGAACGGTGTTGTCTCGATGATGAAGTCGCGCGGGATTTCATAGGACCGAAGTCCGGCCGTTCTCGCGATTCTTTGTACCTCGTCGCTGATCAGTCGCTCGAGCGTGGCAGCGTCGTCGACGCTACGGGCCGACGCGTCCTTGCTGGGCACCACCACTGCCAGCAGGTAGGCACGCGCGCTGTTGCCGTAGATGTAGATCTGCTCGATCAGCGGGCTGTCTCCGAACACCGCCTCCAACTTCGAGACGGTCACGAACTCGCCTTGCGAAAGCTTCAACACGTTGTTGCGGCGGTCGAGGTAGACGAGCCGGTCGGGACCGACCTCGGCCATCACGTCTCCGGTGCGGTAGTAGCCGTCCTGGTCGAACACTTCGGCGGTGATGTCGGGCCGCTTGTAGTAGCCGGGAAATACGGTGTCCGACTTGACCAGGAGTTCTCCTCGCGGATGCGGCCGATCGGTGTGGAAGTAGCCCAGATCCGGGACGTCGACCAGCTTGTAGTCGATCACCGGTGGGCGTTGAACCTGCCCGTCGACGAAGATGGGCCACGCCTCGGTCGCGCCGTAGCCGTCCATCAGATGCATGTCGAGGTAGGACTCGACGAACGCCCGCAGTTCGGTCGAGATCGGCGCGGAGCCGGTGAACGCCGAGACGAACCGTCCGCCGAGTATGTTCTGCCGCTGCTGCGCCATCACCTCGGCTTCGAGAACCGCGCGATCGGCGCCGTCGAAAGAGCGCCGCGCCAGCTCGCTGTGGAATTCCTGGAACAGCATGTCCCAGATCCGCGGTACGAAAGTCAGCTGGGTCGGCCGGACCAGCGCAAGGTCTTCCAGAAGCGTCGACAGATCGCGCTTGGCCGTGAAATAGACCGTGCCACCGCCGCCGAGTGCCCCGTACAGGGTCCCGCGGCCCAGGATGTGGCTCATCGGCATGAAGTTGAGCGCAATCGACGGGTCGGCGCCGCGCCGACCCCACACCGCACCGAACGATCTGTGCCACAGGTCGGCGACCATCCGCTGCGGGTACATCGCGCCTTTGGGCGCGCCGGTACTGCCGGAGGTGTAGATCAGCAGTGCCAACGAATCGTCGTCGCCGGCAACGATCGGCGGTGTCCCCGGTAGCGCCCTTCCTCGGTCGAGTAGGTCGGCCAGTGTTTCCACGACCACGTCGTGGTCCGCTTGCGCCAGCCGCGCGCGGGCGGCGTCGAACGCCTCGCGCTCGTCGTCCACGTCGGGGTGGTAGTCGAACACGACCAACCGTGCCAGCGTCGGGCCCGTCAGCACCAGTTCCACGGCGTCGGAGAGATTCTCGATACTCGCTGCGATCATCCTCGGCTCGGTCTCGGCCACGATGGACCGCAGTCCGATGACCGGCGCACTCGTCTGCAATGGCACCGCCACCGCGCCCAGCTGGATCAACGCCGAATCGACGATCGTGTAGTCGACACTGGTGAAACCCAGCATGCAGACCCGATCAGCGGGCCGCAGCGGACTCACCGCATTACCGGCCGAAGCGCTCGCGACCCACCCGGCGCGGTCCCACAATTCGCGGTAGCTGATGGTCTCGAACCGGGGCAGCACATCGAGCGAGCGGCGGCCGGTCTGCGGGTCGGTGACCAATTCCGCCGCACGCTGACCGAGCGCCGGCCGGTCCGCGTAACCCGCCATGATCGTTCGCACGATCTCCGCGAGGCGGAGCCCGGGTTGCTCGACCGCCTCGGTTACCGCTTCGTCCGGCCGGGCATCGGCGAACTGCCGGTCAGTGGCGCACAAATCGGCGACGCGGCGTGCGAGCCGCTCTTCACGCATATCAGCCGACACGATGGGTCCTCCTCCTACGGTCGATCGCGGGCAAAGCGAAAAACATCCTCCGTTGTGCTGGGGGCCAAGTCTTTTCGAACTCTCCGACTGCCATTGCCGTCAGCCGAGTCGTATGCCGGCATCTCGGTGCTTCGGGCGACCAGACGCCCGGTCCGATCCCAGAACGTGTTCGTCTCGTCGACACGCTCTCCGTCGATCGGGTGATCCCGCTGCGGCAGGGCCCGTACGCAGATGGTGAGCTCGAACCTGGGGACTCGGCCGGAGACGTCGACCACGAACAGCAGCGAAATCGGGTCGGACGGCTCGCTGTGCGGCAGCGCCGGTCGAGCGGCGCCACCGGCCACCCCCGCAGTTCGTCCCGTCCGCCGGGTGGCCACTGGCAACACTGCCGAAGCTCGGCACGAGCCGGACATCGACCTCCCCATCATAGCCACCCGCACCCGGTCGGGAAGCCGCTGACCGAGACGCGCGGCAGTCCTGGCCAGCGATATTGCCGACATCGTGCACGCTCCGATTCCGTGCCGTTGCACCGGCCGGCCACCGCTTACCGGGCGGGAGCGCGAGGCAGGTCGGTGACGATGCCGGTCACGTTCCGGCCGAAGGCCGGTACGACCCGCAGGCGATCGGTGGCCGAATCCGGGGGCCGTCCGTGCTCGGGGACGACCGCGGGCAACTCGGATAGCGCGCGGCCGAGTTCGTCCGCTGCGTCGCGGGGTTGAGTTGCGCCACATGCCAGTACGACGGCATCGAACTCCGTTCGGAGCGGAGTGATGGAGATGTCGACGCCGAGTTCGGTGCCGCGGGCGAATTCCACGCGGTCGCAGTCGCGTCGGGCCGGAGCGTGGGCGAGCTCAGTCGACCTCGGACGCGCCGAAGAGCAGGCCGATGGTGACCGCACCCGGATCGGGCACGCCGACGGCGTGGTCGCCGACGTAGCTGGCCCGGCCTCGGCGGGCGCGGATATCCCTGGTGCTGCGCGCGCCGTCGACGGCCGCGGCTGCTGCGGCCTCGAATGCCTTGTCCACTCCGGTGTCCGGTGCGAGGGACCGGAGTGCGTCGACGGCGGGGGAGAGGGCGTCGACCAGGGTCTTGTCGCCGACCTGGGCCTCGCCGACGCGCTGGATGGCGGCCAGGCCCTCGGCCGTGCCCTGTGCCAGGGCCGCGGGGGTCAGGGTGTCGCCGGCGGCCCTGCTCAGAGCCTGGAACAGCAGACCGAACAGGGGACCGCTGGTGCCGCCGACGCGGTCCAGGAAGACGGTCGCGGTCGTGGTGAGAACCTCACTCGCGGAGGCGGTTTCGGGCAGGGCGGCGAGTTCGGTGCGCACCAGCGTGACCGCGCCGGTGATGTTGGTGCCGAAATCGCCGTCGCCCGCGGCCTGGTCGTAGGCGGTCAGCCGCGGTTCGGCGGCGGTGACCCGGTCGGCGAAGCCGAGGATCCAGTGGCGGGCAGTGGGTTCGGTCATCGTGCGTCCTCGCCGGTTCGGGTGGTTGCGGTCCAGGCGGCGGTGTGGGCGGGTGCGTCCCACAGCCGGGTCAGTTCGTCGTCGGTGCGGGTCAGCGACAGCGAGAAGCCTCGCATATCCAGCGCCGTCACCAGGGAGCCGACCACCTGACGTTCCAGGATGACGCCGTACTGGTCGAGAAGTGTTGCGAGACGGTCGAATACGCCGTACAGCTCCATCGGGATGGTCGCGCCCAGGCCGTTCACCATCGCGATGACACGCGACCCCGAGCCCAGGTCCAGTGCGGAGACCAGCGCGTCGGTCATATCGCTGACCAGGGCGTCGATTTCGGCGTCGTCGCGTATCCGGCCCGAACGCTCGCCGTGGATGCCGACGCCGTATTCGATTGCACCACTGGGAAGTTCGAATGCCGGTCGGCCCGTGCCGGGTGCGGTCTGTGCGGCCGAGGCGATGGCGATGCTGCGGCTCGCGTCGACGATCCGCTTGCCGAGCGCGGCCAGTTCGGTCAGCGAGCGTCCCTCGTCGGCGGCCGCGCCGAGCAGCTTCTCCACGATCACCGTCGCGCCGGTGCCGCGGCGGCCCACCGCGATATCCTCGGAGTCGGTGGCCACGTCGTCGTCCACCAGCACCCGTTCGCAGGCGATGCCGTCGTGCTGCAGGCGTTCGGCGGCTATGCCGAAGTTGATCCGATCGCCGGTGTAGTTCTTCACGATGTGCAGCACCCCACCGGATTTCGCGACCGCGCGGGAGGCCTCGTACACCTGCCGATTGTGCGGGGAGGCGAAAATCCTTCCGGGACAGGCGGCGTCGAGCATGCCGCGCCCGACGAACCCGGCATGCATCGGCTCGTGCCCCGAACCGCCGCCGGAGACCAGCCCGACCACCCGGCCCGGCGCGGGATCGACGGCGCTCAGATAGCCCGGATCCGCGGTGTACGAGACCGATCCGGCGTGCGCGCGGGCGAAGCCTGCCAGGGCCCGGTCGACCAGATCGTCGGGAGAATGGGCGAAAAAGCTCATCGAGCGGCTCCTGCGGGAGAGGGACGGGTCATCGACGGTGTTGTCGCCGCAGACCAACGGTAGCGCGCAGTTCCCTTCCCGGATTACGGTGCGACCGTGTCCGGTTCCGCGGAGCGCTCGGCCGCGGCGGCCAGGCGCTGTTCGAGGCGCTCGCCCTCGATGTCCGGATTCGGGACGTACTTGGCGAACCATTGTGGGTGGTACCAGAATTGGCGGTGCGCGATGGCCATGACCGCGGGGACGAGGGTCAGACGGACGACGAAGGCGTCGAGCAGCACACCCACCGCGAAGCCGAAACCGATCGCCTTGATCGTCGGATCCTTGTTGATCATGAAGGCGACGAAGATCGAGAACATGATCAGCGCGGCAGCGGTCACCACGCGCGCGGAGTACCCGGTGCCACGCTCGACGGCCAGGCGCGCGTCGCCGTTCTTGGTGAAGTCCTCCTTGATCCGCGAGACGACGAAAACCTCGTAGTCGCTGGACAATCCGAAGATGATGCCGAGCATGACGATCGGCAGGAAGCTGATGATCTCACCCGGCGCGATACCGAAAATGTGCTGGCCCCAACCCCACTGGAACAGCGCCACCTCGGCCCCGAACGCCGCGCCCACCGACAGCAGGAAGCCGAAGATCGACTTGATCGGCACCCAGATGGTCCGGAAGGCGAAGGTCAGCAGGATGAACGCCAGTCCGACGACCACGACCAGGAATACCGGCAGCGCCCCGGACAGTTTGGCCGAGACGTCGATATTGGACGCGGTCGTCCCGCCCACCAGAATCCGCGTGCCGGTGGAACCCTCGATCTCGTTGCGCTGGTTGCGAATCGAGTGCACGAGGTCGGCGGTCTTCGGATCGTTCGGGCCGGACTGCGGAACGACCTGGATCGTGTGCAGGGCGCCGGCACCGGATCCGGGGACGACGGCCGCGACATCGGGCAGTTTGCCCAGGGCCTGCGTGATCGGGGTGAGCTGGGTGGGATCGGCGACGTTGTCGACCACGACCAGCAGCGGCCCGTTGTATCCGGGGCCGAAATTCTGCGCGACGATGTCGTAGGCCCGGCGCTGCGTGTCCGAGGTCGGCTTGGACGAGCCGCTGGGCAGGCCGAGATTCATCTGCGTCGCCGGAGCCGCGATCACCGCGAGCAGTGCGATCCCAAGAATGAGCACCGGGTACCGCCACCGCACGACGAAGCGCGCCCAGACCGCGCCCGCGGTGCGTTCGGGCTGCTGGACGGCCTGGCGGGCGATCGCCTCGGGACGTCCCGGACGCAACGGGGACTGCAGGAATTTCGCCACCGTCCACCCCGCGAAGCCCAGCAGCGCGGGCAACAGCGTGAGCGAGACGAGCAGGGCCACCAGAACCGCGGCGGCGGCCGCCAGGCCCATCACCGTGAGGAACGGAATGCCCGCCACGGCCAGCCCGCACAGCGCGACGATGACCGTGATCCCCGCGAACACCACCGAACTGCCCGCGGTGCCGACCGCCAGCGGAACCGAATCCTCCACGCTCATATCGGCCATCAAGTTGTTGCGGTGGCGCGAGAGGATGAACAGCGCGTAGTCGATGCCGCAGGACAGGCCGAGCATGATGGCCACGGTGGTCGAGGCCGACGCGATGGTGACCACCGAGGCCAGCGCGGTGACGCCCATCAGGGTGACCACGATCCCGACGATCGCGTTGAGAATCGGCAGACCCGCGGCCACGAACGCGCCGAAGGTCACGAGCAGGATCACGAACGCGATGATCATGCCGACGATCTCGGGCACTTCGGAAACCGAGATGAGCCATCCGGGATAGGCGCTGCCCGAATACTCCACCTGCACACCGGAATTCTGCGCGGGTTCGACCGCGGTCCGCACGGCGTCGAAGGTCGAGTCCGGCACGTCCGCCGGCGCCTGCGAGTACTGCACGGTGGCGATGGCCGCCTGCCCGCTCGGTGCGATCATCCTGGTCTGGAACGGGTCGCCGACCGCGACGACGCCCGGAATCGCCTGCAGCTTCGCGATCATCGAGTCGATCGCGGTCATGTTCCCGGCGTCGGTGATCTTCGCGTTGCCGTGCGTGGCCAGCACGATCTGGGTCTGTCCACCCGCGGCCGCGGGCATCTCGCGGGTGAGAAGTGTTGCCACGTCCTCGGATTCGGTGCCGGGAATGGTGAAGTTGTCGTTGGTCTTCCCGCCGCTCACCGTGCCGAGCACGATCATGAGCACCGCGAGCAGCAACCACAGGGCAAGCACCAACCTGCGGTGGTGGAAGGACCATTTCGCCAAGCGATTCAAATAGGTGGACATCCAGTGGCCTTCCCATGGCAACGATCAGTCGAACCGGTGGCCTGTTTCGCTTCTGCGCGAGTGCCGCACCGGAATCGATCACCGTGCCCGAACAGCCCGCAAACACGGAGCATACCGACCGATCGCGTCGGTTCAGGGGATGTGGCGATACGGCGGGTGCTTGCGGCCCCGCGCGTCCTACTGCGCGGTCCGCAGCACGATCTTGCCGCGCGTGTGCCCACCGGCGACCCGCGTGAGCGCCACCCGGACCTGATCCAACGGCAGCACGGCCTCGATCGTCGGCCGGAGTTTGCCCGCGTCGACCAGGCGACTCAATGCGTCCAAGCGCTGCCGATCGGCGTGTGCGGCGAACGTGTCGCCGGTGATTCCGCGCTCCAGATCGGGCAGCGGGTCCTGCATGATGATGGAGATCGCCCGGCCGCCGTCGCGGACCGCGGTCAGCGCCAGGTCGCGGGTCGGTCTGCCGGACCCGTCGAACAGCAGGTCGACACCGCCGCCGACGGCCGCGCGAACGTGCTCGGCCCACTCGGGGTCGTGATAGTCGAAGACCTCGCTCGCGCCCAGGTTCCGCAGGTAGTCGTGGTTGTGTGGGCTGGCCACCCCGAGGACGCGGGCCCCGACGGCTGCCGCGATCTGCACGGCGGCGCTGCCGACGCCGCCCGAGGCCGCGGTGATCAGTACGGTTTCACCGGTTCGCAGTCCGCCGCGATCGATGAGTCCCTCGTAGGCGGTTCCGGCGCCGATCACCAACCCCGCCGCCTCGGGGAAGTCGGTTGTGGCAGGCATCGGGGCCATCCGGGCCGAGTCCACCACCGCCAGTTCGGCGAATCCGCCGCCGACGGGGAACGTCGTCCCGTACACCCGTTGGCCCGGTTGAAATTCGGCTCCGTCATGGATCGCCTCGACCACTCCGGCGATCTCCTGCCCCGGGACGAACGGCGTGCTCAGGCCCGGAAAACCGTTGCTGAGCATCCCGACATCCCACGGCCCGACACCCGCGCAGTGCACCCGCACCAGCAGCTGTCCGGCTCCGGGGGTCGGAGTCGGCCGATCGGTCAGGTGCACGCTGTCGATCCCGCCCAGTTCCCGCGCTACCGCCACTCGCATGATTCGCCTCCAGTTCGTGTTCGGACCATCGACGTTCCGATCTGCGCTCCGGCCGTTCGGCCTCCGCGCCGGACAATCCACCGGCTGGTCAGCCCGCCGGGCGTGCGCGAGATTCGTGACGAATCGTCAGCCTGGCACGAGTGCTGCGAACCTCGACCGCACTCCAGGAGTCTCGGGCGTGTCGGTGCGCCACTGTGGAGATACCGGTGGGTATCCGAGGGATCGGTTGGTCTCTGAGGTTCGTGGCATAATCGCTGGCATGGTCGAGCGCTGGACGAGGGAGCGACGCCTCGAGCGCACTCGCGCACTGCTCCTGGACGCCGCGCAGGAAGTGTTCGCCGAGAAGGGCTTCACGGCCGCGACCATCGATGACATCGCCTCCGCGGCCGGCTACACCAAAGGCGCCGTCTACAAACACTTCACGACGAAGGAAGAACTCTTCCTGGCGCTGAGCGACCGGTTCTGGCGGCGGTACTTCGACACCTTCACCGAGGTGCTGTCCGCGGCAGGCGAGGTGGGCGCCCGCGAACTCGACGAAATCGCCCGACGGTGGCGCGATCTGAGCCGCGATCGGGGCGCCGAGCACGCCGCCCTCGGGCACGAGTTCACGCTGTACCTGATCCGCAACCCCGAGGCCCGCGCACGAGTCGAGGCCAAACGGACCGAGGTCGCCGAGGAATTGGGCAAGTTCGTCACAGAGGGCCTGGACCGCATCGGCGGAGCCCTGTCGGTCCCACCCCTGACCTTCGCGCACGCGCTCATCGCCACCAGCGATTCGGTCGTGCTCGGCAGCGAACTGGTCGATATCGACCTCTACCGGCCGGTCCTGGAAATGTACATGTCGGCGATCAAACTCCCGACGACGCAGACAACTCCCGACGACGCAGCCGGTTCGTGACAGCTGTCCGGCAGGGCTGGTCGCGTCGGATCGCCGAAGATGCTCTAGCTGTCGCGGATTCGCCGGGAACATGTCCCGATCGTCGGCGCCGCAATGTGCACATCGTCCGAGCGAGACTGCTCGGTGGTCGACGCGGGATTCGCACCGCCTGCGAGAACTTGTCGTAACTTTCTTCGGCGCAAAGCCATCGATCCGAGCGAAATGGTTGTGGTGTAAGTATTTTCAGGCCAGGGGCTGTCGTAGACCTGAACTGCCCGGGTGCCCGAGGCCGTGGGTGACACCTGATCCGTAATCGGCTCTACGCCAACATGTTATAACTGCGGCCGATGAGATCGTCTGTGCCACAGTATGGTTGGATGATCTCGATATCGGGAGTCCGGCTGCACCTCGGACCGTGAGTGCGGCCGACGACGGTCGACTCCGGTTCGGCGGCCGGACCATTCTGCTCGTCGTGCCCTCGGTTGTGCCGAAGGGTGGAAAGTGGGGAAAAATGCTTGGAATCACCCTGTGCACAGCGAGGCGCGCGGTGGCCGTCGCGGCGCTGCCGCTGGCCGCGACGGCCGTGTTCGCCGGGGTCGCCTCGGCCGACACCGGTCGGGCTGCCGAGCCCGTGGCCGGAATTCCGTTGCAGAAGGACACTTCGACCAACCCTGACGCGCTGATCCCCGACCCGGTGCTCAACGGTGCGTCCCTGGGGGGCTCGGTCGGCTCCGCGGTCGGGTCGGCCGTCGGCCTGGCGACGGGGTCGGTGACCGGTTCCGCGGGTTCCGCGCTGGGCACGATCATCGGCGCCATCGTCGGTGCGACGAACCCGAGTGTCGTGCCGCAGGTCCTGCCCTGACCTAGCTGCTCGGCGGTGGTCGAAAACCGTTGATCAACTACGTGTTTCGCTGGCTCGCTCGGGTCGGTGCAGTGCCACCGCGGGCACCAGCCGGGGTACCGGCGGCAGCGGCGCGGACCCGGGAGAGGCGTGGAACGCCTGCAGGATGTGGGCAGCGAAGCGGCGCGATGCCGCCAGGCGTGCGGCGGGCGTATCCGCGTGAATTCCGTTGTTGGCCATGATCATCAGGATGAGATCGTCCAGGACGATATCGGGCCGCAGTTGTCCGCTGTCCTTGGCGCGGCGGATCAGTTCGGCCGCGCCGGTCAGCGAGGACGTGCGGATCGCGGCGAAATCCATCGCGTGCGGGAACGTGGACATGAACGCCGCGGTGAAGCCGTGGTCGCGCGCCTGCAACTCGCAGAGTTGCTCGACCGCACCGCAGAAGCCGCGCCACGGATCCGGGTCGGCCAGTCCCTCGTCGACGATGGATCGGCAGGCGAGCATCTGATCGGTGAACGCCTCGGCGATCAACATCTCCTTGGTCGGGAAATGGCGGTAGACGGTGGCGGGGCCGACCTCGGCGCGGCGCGCGATCTCCCGGATCGGTACCTCCAGGCCGTCGGTGACGAATACCGAGCGCGCCGCGTCGAGGATGCGTTCGCGGTTGTCCCGGGCGTCCGAGCGCAGGTTGTGAGGCAAATGAGCGGTCACCGCTCTCACTTTAGCTAAACGGACGGGGGCGTCCGTTACGTTCCGCTGGTCGGTCCCGATCGAAGTGAACAGGGAGATACCAGTGCAGGCAGTAACGATCGAAGAGTTCGGAAGCCCCGAGGGTCTGGCGGTGGTCGAGCTGCCCGACCCGAGTCCGAGCGGCGGGCAGGTGTCGATCGCGATCGAGGCGATCGGCGTCGGTGGGGTCGATGCGCTGATCCGCAGCGGCACGTTGGGTGATTACGGATTCACCTCCGGCCACATCCTCGGCAGCGAGGTCGCGGGCACCGTGACTGCCGTCGGCGAGGGCGTCGACGCCGCGTGGGTGGGGCGGCGGGTGTGGGCGTTCACCGGTATGGGCGGCTACGCCGAACAGGTCGTCGCCCCCGTCGAGAACGTCATCGCGCTGCCGGAGACACTGTCGGCGGCAGCCGCGGTGACGCTCGGCAGTTCGGGTATGGTGGCCCATTTCGCTTTGCGCCATGTGCATTTCGCGCCCGGCGAGTCGGTGCTGGTGCGCGGCGCGGCCGGGGGTATCGGTGTCATGGCGGTCCAGCTCGCGGCGCGGTCCGGTGCGAGTGCGGTGGCGGTCACGACGTCCTCGGCCGAGCGTGGTGATCGCCTCCGTGAACTCGGCGCGACGCACGTGCTGGACCGCGCGGGCCGGGGTCCGGCCGATGCTCCCGCAGGGTACGACGTCATCATCGACATCATCGCCGGGCCGGATCTGCCCACCTTCTTCGACAAACTCGAACCGAACGGCCGCATGGTGGCCGTCGGCGCGATGGGCGGCTGGCCGCCGGTGGACTTCGGCAAGGAGATGGTGGCGGGCTTCAGGAAGTCGATGTCGTTCGCCACCTTCAGCGCCGACACCATCGCCATGTCCGACCGGCAGGCCGTCACCGCCGAGCTGTTCGCCGACGCGGCTCGTGGCGAGCTGAAATCGGTTGTGCACGAGACGCTCCCGTTGCGCGAGGCGGTCGTGGCCCATCAGCGGATGGCGGCCGGAGAGGTTTTCGGCAGGGTGGTGCTCACGCCATAGCGGAGTGAGGCCGAGATTCTGCGAACTCAGCGTCCCCGGGGAACCTGATTGAACGGAACGTCGCGGTCGGCGGTGTGCTCGCGGGGCATGCCCAGTACGCGTTCGCTGATCAGGTTGCGCGCCATCTCGGTGCTGCCGCCGCCCAGGCTCCCGGCGTTGCGGAACAGGTAGTCGATGCCGACCTGTCCGTTGCCGGGACCGCCGGGCGCGCCGGTCGCCGCTGCCGTGCCCGCGATGCGCAGTGCGGAATCGGTTTGCAGCCAAGTGGTTTCGGCGCCGAACAGCCGCACGAGCGACCCTGCCGCCGGGGGCATCGCCCCGGCGGCGATCGCACCCGAGACGTGCGCGATCAACTGGTCACGCACGATGCGCGTCGTTCGTGCCGCGCCGATGTCCTCCCGCACGCGGGGATCGTCGAGGGAGCCGGTGCTGCGGGCCAGTTCGATGAGGGTGTCCGCCTCGCCGCCCAGATGTGGCTGGTCACCGCTGATGTAGGGGGAGCTGCCGCCCACCGCCGCGCGCTCGTGGTGCAGCAGCGTGGTCGCGGCCGCCCAGCCGCCGCCGACCTCGCCCAGCACCGAATCCGCGGGGAGCCGGACGTCGTCGAAGAACTCCTCGCAGAATTCGACCGACCCGGTGACCTGCCTGATCCGCCGGATGGTCAGGCCCGGGGCGGTCGTGGGCACCAGGAACAGGGTGAGCCCTTGATGTTTGGGCACATCCCAGTTCGTGCGGGCCAGGCAGAGTCCGTAGTCTGCGGCGTAGGCGCCCGAACTCCAGATCTTGGTCCCGTTGAGAACCCATTCGTCGCCGTCGCGTTCCGCGCGGGTGATCAGCCCGGCCAGGTCCGAGCCGCCCCGCGGCTCGGACAGGAACTGCACCATGACCTCCTCGCCCCGCAGCACCGCGGGCAGCCGGGTGCGTTTCTGCTGCTCGGTGCCCAGGTCCAGCAGCGTCGCCGCGCAGATGGCCAAGGTCGGCACATTCAGTGCCAGCGGCATCTCGTAAACGAGCGACTCCTCGCTGAACGCTCGCTGATGAGCCGGGGTGAGCCCTTGTCCGCCATACTCTTTCGGGAAGCAGATCCCGGCGAACCCGCCGTCGAACAGGGTCCGCTGCAATTCCCGGTGGCGGGCCCAGACAGCCTCGTCGAAGGCGCCGACGTAGTACTCGGTCGCGGGCGGCAGGTTCTGCCCGAGCCAGCGGCGGGCTCGGTCGCGGAAGCTGTCGATGGGTTCGATGGTCGTGTGGCGCTCGGTCATGGCAGGTCTTTCTGGAACAGCGGGCCAGGGACCGTTGTCCCGGATGCCCTCGTCTTCGAGAATATAGTTTGTCGATATCGAGAGTAATATTCTCACAGATGCTGTTGAGCGCGACCGGTCTAGTTCTCCGGGTGGACCTCGCTGTCGATGGGCGCGGCGGCGGATCGGGTGAGGGAGGTGGTGACCGTCCGGTGAATCAGCCGGGCGGCCGTTCTGGCGGTGCGGTCGTCGATATCGAGCGCCGGGTTGAGTTCGGCGACGTCGAGCAGGGCGAGTTTGCCGCTGCCCGCCACGAGGTCGCACACACGCTGGACGACGTCGAGCGGGACTCCGAACGCGGCCGGTGCGCTGACGCCGGGTGCGACGGCCGCGGGCAGGACATCGAGATCGATGGTGAGGTAGAGCAGGTCCACGGTGTCGAGGAAATCGGTGACGAACGATTCGACGCCGGTCAGGTTCGCCGTGGTGCAGTCGTCGTCGAGCAGGTACTTCACGCCGAGGTCGTCCGCGGTGGCGAACAGTGTCGCGGTATTGCTCGGCTGCGCGATGCCCAGCACCGCGTAGTCGAACCGGCGGCCGTGTTCGCGTTCCCGGTCGGCCATTTGCCGGAATGGTGTTCCGGAGGACGGGCGCGCGTCCGCCCGCAGATCGAAGTGGGCGTCGAGGTTCAGGACTCCGAAATGTGCTCCGGCAGCGACGTATTCGCTGTTCGCTACGCCGAGGTAGCTGCCGTACGCGACCTCGTGGCCACCGCCCAGAATCGTGACGAGGTGGCCGGCATCGATCAACTGCGTCGCGGCCGCGCCGAGACGATACTGTCCCTGCTCGAGATCCGTTCCGCCGACCACGACGTCACCGGCGTCGTAGACGCGGATCGGCGCGGCCAGCGCCAGCGGGCCGAGAGCCCGGCGCAGCGCCGCCGGACCCTCTGCGGCGCCCGGACGTCCCTTGTTGCGGCGCACGCCCTCGTCGCTGCGGAACCCGAGCAGGACTCCGGCTCCGGACTCGGCGTGCTCGGGCAGCGGTTCGACGGCCCGATGCCAGCGCAGGTGCTCGATGCCGGGTCCGTCGTCACGGCCGGTCCAAGCGGTGGGTTCGACGTCGGTGTACCTCACCGGAGGCGACCGTCCTTCCAGATTTCGCGGACCAGCGGCACGCCGGGGCGGTAGGCCAGGTGGATGTGCGAGGGTGCGTCGAGTGCGATGAGATCGGCTCGAGCACCGACGGTGATTCGTCCGATATCGTTGCGGCGCAATGCCACCGCGCCGCCCGCGGTGGCCGCCCAGACGGCCTCGTCGGGGCTCATGGCCATCTCACGCACGGCCAGCGCGATGCAGAACGGAATGCTGGTGGTGTAGCTGGTTCCGGGGTTGCAGTCCGCGGCCAGGGCCACCGTGACACCGGCATCCAGCAGTGTGCGCGCGTCCGGGTATTTGCCGCGGGTCGAGAAGTCCGCGCCCGGCAGCAGGGTGGCAACGGTGTTGCTCGCCGCCAACGCGTCGACATCGGAGGCGGTGGTGTGGGTGACGTGGTCGACCGATGCGGCATGCAACTCCACGGCGAGTTGCACGCCCGGGCCGTAGCCGAGCTGATTGCCGTGCACGCGCGGGACGAGTCCGGCCGCCGTCCCGGCCCGCAGGACGGCCCGTGACTGATCGAGATCGAAGGCACCCCGCTCGCAGAAGACATCGATCCAGCTGGCGTGCGGAGCGCACGCGGGAATCATCTCGTCGATCACCATGTGTACGTAATCGTCTGTGCGCCCGGCGTATTCGGGTGGGGTGACGTGCGCCGCGAGCAGTGTGGCCTCGGTGGTGTGCCGCTCGAGGATCTCGAGGCTGCGGAGTTCGTCGGCGACGGACTGGCCGTAGCCGGACTTGGATTCGATCGTGGTCGTGCCCGAACGCAGCGATTCGGCAACCAGCCGGGCCGTGTTGCGGTCCAGTGTGGCGTCCGAGGCGTTCCGGGTGGCGGCGATCGTGGTGCGGATGCCTCCGGCCTCGTAGGGTGCGCCGGTCATGCGGGCGGCGAATTCGTCGGTGCGGTCACCGGCGAACACGAGGTGGGCGTGGCTGTCGACGAACCCGGGCAGCGCCGCGCGGCCGCCAAGGTCGTGGCGTGTCGCGGCGCTGCCCTCCGGGATTCGGGCGCGCGGGCCGACCCACTGCACGAGGCCGTCGCCGAGTACGACGGCGGCGTCGCGGATCACGCCCAGCGGGCCCTGTCCGAGTTCGGGATCGTTGGTCACCAGGGCGCCGATGTTGTCGACGACCGTCCACGGGACGTGCTGTCCCGATTCCTCGCGCATGGATCTAGTTCTCCTGCATCGGAATACGCACTCCGCGTTCGGCGGCCACCTGCGCGGCGTGCTCGTATCCCGCGTCGACGTGCCGGATGACGCCCATGCCCGGGTCGTTGGTCAGCACCCGTTCGAGTTTGCGGGCCGCCAGCTCGGTGCCGTCGGCGACGCAGACCTGACCGGCGTGGATCGAACGGCCCATGCCCACCCCGCCGCCGTGGTGGATCGATACCCACGACGCGCCCGACGCGGTGTTCACCAGCGCGTTGAGCAGCGGCCAGTCGGCGATGGCGTCCGATCCGTCGAGCATGGCCTCGGTCTCGCGATACGGCGAGGCGACCGAGCCGGAGTCGAGGTGGTCACGCCCGATCACGATCGGCGCGGACACTCGTCCGTCGGCGACCATCTCGTTGAACTTCAGGCCCGCCCGGTGCCGTTCGCCATAGCCGAGCCAGCAGATCCGCGCGGGCAGGCCCTGGTAGGCGACCTGCTGCTCGGCCATGGTGATCCAGCGACGCAGATGCTCGTTGTCCGGGAACAGTTCCAGCACCGCGCGGTCGGTCGCCTCGATGTCCTTCGGATCACCCGAGAGGGCCGCCCAGCGGAACGGGCCCAGTCCCTCCTCGAATTGCGGGCGGATGTAGGCGGGAACGAAGCCGGGGAACTCGAATGCGCGCTCGTATCCGGCTTTTCGCGCCTCGTCGCGGATGGAGTTGCCGTAGTCGAAGACCTCGGCGCCCTTGTCCTTGAACCCGACCATCGCGGCGACATGTCTGGCCATCGACGCTCGCGCCTGCTCGGTGAACCAGGCCGCATCCTTGTCCGCGGCCTGCTTCATATCCTCGAAGGCGATGCCCGCGGGCAGGTAGGACAGCGGGTCGTGGGCGGAGGTCTGGTCGGTGACGATATCGATCGGGGCGTCCCGGTCGAGCAGTTCGGGGAAGACCTCGGCCGCGTTGCCGACCAGCCCGATCGACAGTGCGCGGCGTTCGTCGCGGGCGGCGGTGGCCAGCGCCAGCGCATGGTCTATGTCGGTGGCCTGGACGTCGAGGTACCGGTGCGCGATGCGGCGTTCGATGCGGCTGCGGTCGCAGTCGACGCAGATCACCACGCCGTCGTTCATGGTCACCGCCAGCGGCTGGGCGCCGCCCATACCACCGACACCGGCGGTCAGGGTGATCGTCCCGGCCAGCGTGCCGCCGAACCGCTTGCGCGCGACGGCGCCGAAGGTTTCGAAGGTGCCCTGCAGGATGCCCTGGGTGCCGATGTAGATCCACGACCCCGCGGTCATCTGCCCGTACATCATCAGACCGGCGGCCTCGAGTTCGCGGAACTTCTCCCAGTTCGCCCAGTCTCCGACGAGATTGGAGTTCGCGATCAGCACGCGCGGAGCCCACTCGCTGGTCCGGAACACCCCGACCGGCTTGCCGGACTGCACCAGCATGGTCTCGTCGTCTTCCAGGTCGCGCAGCGTCGCCACGATCGCGTCGAACGCCGCCCAGTTCCGGGCGGCACGTCCGGTGCCGCCGTAGACGACCAGATCCTCGGGGTGTTCGGCGACCTCGGGGTCGAGATTGTTCATGAGCATCCGCAGCGCGGCTTCCTGCTGCCAGCCCTTGCACGACAGGGTGGCGCCGCGGGGTGCGGAGATGATGCGGGGTGGGGTGGAGGCCACGGCGGCGTCCTTCCGGAAGTAGGTCTCGATGCTGGTGTTCCCATGACACCCCGGGGCAGCGTGTTGTTCGAGGGTGTGATCGATACTATTGTCTCGGATCCGAGACAATCTGGGTGAAGGCGCGCGGCGGAGGTGTGGATGGCGTCGAGTACATCACCTGCGGTCGGCCGAGCGCTGGACGTGCTGCTCTATCTGGCGACCCGATCGGGACCGGTGGCCGGTGCGGCCATCGTCCGGGATCTGGACCTGCCTCGGTCCTCGGTGTATCACCTGCTCGACGTGCTGATCGCGCGCGGTTTCGTGGTGCATCTACCCGAGGAGCGGTCCTACGGGCTCGGCATCGCGGCCTTCGAGATCGGTTCGGCCTATCTGCGGCACGAGGCGCTGGAGATCCGTGCCCGCCCGATTCTCAAACGACTGGTCGCCGAGGCGGGCGAAACCGCACATCTGGGCATCCTGCACGGCGCGGAAACGCTGTACCTGCTCAAAGAGCAGCCGACCGTGACGCGGGTGCCGGTCACCCTGGTCACCGATGTGGGCGTGCGACTGCCCGCCCACCTGACCGCCAACGGGCGCTCGATCCTGGCTCATCTGCCCGCCGCGCAGGTCAGAGCGTTGTTTCCGGACAAGGCCGCGTTCATCGATCGCACCGGTGCGGGCCCGGCGTCGCTGCCGGAACTGCGCAGGATGCTGACCTCCGAGCGGGGGCAGGGCTTCGCCGAGGAGGACGGGCTCATCACGCAGGGCCTGCGGTCGGTCGCGGCCTGCGCGTTCGATCATCTGGGCAGACCCGCCGCGGCGTTCAGCGTGACGCGGCGGCGCGATCGATCCGGCGTCCCGAGGGACGCGCTGGTGCAGGCGGTGCGGGAGGCGGCTCGGCAGTTGACCCGGACGATGTCCGGCCGCGCACCCGAGGGCTGGTTCGCCGCGTCCTAGCAGCTGGACTGTCGGCCTCGGATGTTCGAATATGAGATCGTTGTCTGGTATCCGAGACCACTGTGCTGTTCTCGGCGGCGATCGCGATCGAAAGGTGCACGGCAGCTGTGGCGACGAGCAGTAGGGTCAAGTCGGCCGAGCGGGTCCTGGATGTGCTGGATCTGCTTGCCCGCAGGGGGGTTCCGTTGGCCACCATGGATATCGCCGAATCCCTCTCCATGCCCAAGAGCACCACCCACCATCTGCTCAACGTCATGCGCGAACGCCGATTCGTGTCGTACTGGCCGGATCAGCGAGCCTGGACGCTGGGGGTTTCGGCGTTCGAGGTCGGCGCGTCCTATATGCGGTCCGGGCCGCTGCACCGTGCGGGACAGAAATACATGCTCGCGCTGACGAACGCGACGAACGAGACCTCACATCTGGCGGTGTTGCAGGGGACCGATGTGATCTACCTGGACAAACGTGAGCCGCTGACGCCGGGCGTCCGGTTGGTCACCGAGATCGGATCCCGCCTGCCCGCACATCTCACCGCCGTCGGCCGGGCCATCCTGAGCCGCCTCGATCCCGAGCAGCTGGCCGATATCTACGACGGCTACACCTGGCCGGTGCGCACGGGTTCGGGCCCCACGTCGCTGGCCGAGCTGCGCCCGGTTCTGACGGAGACCCGCGAGCGCGGCTACGCGTACGAGAAGAGTTCCACCACAACGGGAATCGACTGTATCGCCAGTCCGGTGGTCACCAGGGACGGCCGCGCGGTGGCAGCGCTGGGGGTGGCGTACATGGCGGCGGTCAAGTCCGATCAGGACATCGAGGCCATCGCCGCGGCGGTGACCACTACCGCGGGGGAATTCTCCGCCGGGTTCGGTGCGCGGGTGGACGATTCGCTCGTGGAGATGGGGATCGCCTGAGGTCGGAGCGCTCGTTCCGCGCGCTCGACGGGTCTTCGCTCTTGACGCAGCCCGTCTTTATGTCTTGTATACGAGACGTAAGTCTCAAATGAGGTACGAGGAGGGCGCCCATGCGCGCGACAGCCCTGATGTTGCAGCAGGACTTGTCTTTGTCCGTGGGAGAGCGGGTGATACCGGAGCCGCAGACCGGTGAGGTCGTCGTCGACGTGGACTGGGCTGGAATCTGCGGCTCCGACCTGCACGTACTGCGCAGCGGGGACTGGGTCGCCTACTGGCCCGCCACGCTCGGACACGAAGTGGCGGGCCGGGTTCGCCGGTCCGAACATCCGCGATTCCGTCCCGGTGATCTCGTGGTCGCCGATTCGCGCATTCCCACCCGGGCGGCCGATGGTCGGCTGCGGGCCGACCGACTCGACGCCGACCTGCAATGGCTGGGTGAGGCGCAGCCGGGCGGTTTCGCGCAGAGCATGGTGATTCCGGGCGAATCCCTGTACGCCGTGCCCGCCGGACTGGACACGGTCGATGCCGTGCTGGCCGAGCCGCTCGCGGTGGTGATGTGCGCGATCGACCAGGTCGGCGCGAGCGATCCGGCCTCGGTCCTGCTGCTGGGCTACGGCCCGATCGGCGCGCTGGCGCACGCGGAGATCGCCCGGCGCTGGCCCGCGGCCGTGTGCTCGGTGATCGAACCCAACGAACGTCGGGCGCGGTTGGCCCGCGAACAGGGTGCGCAGGTGCTCGCCGCGCGGGAGGGGCGCCGGTTCGACCTGGTCGTGGATGCGGCCGGGTACCCGGATTCGCTGATCGAGGCCGTGCATGCCGCGAAATTCGGCGGGCGGGTGCTGCTCATCGCGATCGGGCACGCGCCCTCGACGGTGCATCCGGCCGATATCGTCGAACGCAGCCTGCACGTCGTGGGCAGCGTCGGCTTCGACGATGCGCATCTCGAACGCGCGCTGGCGGCGATCGCCGCGGATCCCGGTGCGTTCAATCCGATTGTCACGCACAAGGTTCCGCTGGACGAGGTCCCGCAGTTCTTGGCCGGCGAGCGGCACCGCGACGCGGTGAAGGTACTGATCGGATGTGCGCGATGACCGAGCAACGGCGATACCTGATCACCGGCGGCACGAGTGGTATCGGCGCGATGTGCGCCCGCCATCTGACCGGTGAAGGCCACAAGGTCTGGGTGACCGGCACCCGGGATTCGTCGGTGCGAGCCGCGGTGCAGGCCGGGGACGCCGTGGGCGGTTCGGTGTGCGATGTCGCCGACGCTGCCACGGTCGAAGCCGCATTCGACGAGGCGGTGCACGCGCTGGGCGGACTGGACGGGGTCTTCCTCAACGCCGGGATCGACGGGGAAGGGCTGCCCGCCGAGCAGTTGTCGGCCGAGACGTTCCAACGCGTTCTCCAGGTCAACGTCGTGGGCGCGCTGCACTGTGCTCAGGCCGCCTATCGAAGGCTGGACCGACCGGGGGTGATCCTGATCAACTCCTCGGTCAACGCGATACGTCCGGAACGTCATTTCGCCGACTACAACGCGGGCAAGGCCGCGGTGGCGTCGTTGGCACAGTCGCTGGCGCTGGACTGGAGTGATCAGCGGTTGACGGTCATCGCGCTGTGTCCGGGCTACTTCCGCACCAGGATGACCGAGCAGTATCTCGACGATCCGCAGGTCTCCGTCGAGTTGCTGGCCCGCATTCCCGCCGGCCGGTTCGGGCGCGAGGCCGACGTGGGCGCCACCGTCTCGTTCCTGCTGTCGGGCCGGGCCGAATTTCTGACCGGCGCGCTCATTCCGCTCGCGGGCGCGAGCAATATCTGACCCGATCCGGCCGGATGTGGCGTAACCGTCGTGTTGCGTCTTCGCCGGGCACCTTCCCCTGGTTCCGTAACCAGGCACAATCTGAACATGTCTTGCATTCGAGATTGAAGTCTCGTATACAAGACAGCGGCGGATGTGACACCCGTCTCTCCACCCGCCCACGACGACACCGATCTGGAGCACCGAATGTCGAACGACCAGCCAATCCGAGAACGCGGTAGTTGGCAGCAGATGTCCGCCGCCGAACGCGCTGATCTGCTCGAGCGCGGCCGCGACAAGATCTTCGATCCCCAGCTGCGCGCGGGCGTGCTCGAGATCATCGAGGACGTACGGCGCAACGGTGACGCGGGTCTGATCCGGGCCATGGAGAAGTTCGACCGGATCTCGCTGACGCCCGACCGGATCCGGGTCTCGCCCGAGGAGTTCGCGGCCGCTCGCAAGAAGATCTCACCCGAGCTGCTCACCGCGATCCGCGACCTGCTGGACCATCTGCGCGCGTTCAACGAGCAGCTGACCCGGCACGGCGACTGGAGTTTCGAGAGCGAGCCGGGCCTGATGGTCGGGGAGAAGGTCACCCCGATCGCGAGCGCGGGACTGTTCGTGCCGAGCGGGAAGGGTTCCTACCCGTCGGTGATGGCGCAACTCGGCGCCCCGGCCGTCGTCGCCGGTGTGCCGCAGATCGCGGTGGTGGTTCCGCCGATTCCCGGCGGCGACGGCGAGGTCGACCCGGCGGTACTGGTGGTGGCCGACGAACTCGGCATCCACGACGTCTTCCGCGCGAACGGTCCGGCCGGGATCGCCGCCCTGGCCTTCGGCACCGAGACCGTGCCGCGGGTGCGCAAGGTGTGCGGGCCGGGTAGCCCGCCGGTCACCTGCGCGCAGATCGAGGTGCAGCGCTACGGCACCGTGAGTGTCATGCTGCTGGGCCCCAGCGAATCGCTGATCCTGGCCGACGATTCGGCCGATCCCTACCTGCTCGCGGCGGATCTGCTCAACGAGGCCGAGCACGGTGCCGACTCGACCAGCGTTTTCGTCACCGACAGCCGCGCTCTGCTCGACGCGGTCCAGACCGAAGTCGCCAAGCAGCTGCTCGATCTGCCCGAGCAGCGCGCCGAATACGCGCGCAGCGCCCTGGGCAGGAACGGCGGCGCGGTGCTCACCGCTACCATCGACGAGGCGGCCGAGGTCGCCAACGCCTTCGCTCCCGAACACATGCAGGTCGCCGTGCGCGACGAGCAGCACGTGCTGGATCTGCTGGTCGACGCCGGAGAGATTCTGCTCGGCCAGAACACCACGGTCTCGATGGCCAACTTCATCATCGGCTGCCCTGCGGCGCTGCCCACCAGCGGGTACGCCAAGGTCAGCAGTGGGGTGACCGCGGACGCGTTCCGCAAGCGCACGGCCGTGGCCAAGTCCACTCGCGAGGCGCTGGCGCGGATGTCCGACACGGTCATCGCCTTCACTCGCCACGAGGGCTTCCCCGCTCACGAGTTCGCGGTGACGCGCCGACTCGACCGGTGACCGCCGGGTCCGGACGCCGGGCCCGACCAATGCCGCCCATATCCGCTCACGACCCCGCCTACATCACCAAAAGCTTTTCAGGCCAGCAGTATTCGGCCATTATCGAGGGAAACGGCCCATGTCCGTGATCAATCCAGAGCAACGCTCGATCGAATTCGTTCCGCTTTCCGAACGGCACGGTCGCGCACGCAACCTCTTCACCCTGTGGTTCGGTGCGAACCTCCAGGTGACCGCCATCGCCGCCGGCGCGATCTCGGTGGCCATCGGCCTGTCCTTGCCGTGGGCGTTGCTGGCCAGCCTGATCGGCATGCTGATCGGCGCGGTGTTCATGGCCCTGCACTCGGCCCAGGGGCCGCTGCTGGGCATCCCGCAGATGATCCAGAGCCGCGCGCAGTTCGGCTTCTACGGTGCGGTGCTACCGCTGCTGCTGGTCGTGCTGATGTACATGGGCTATTTCGCGACCACCGCGGTGCAGGGCGGGGCGGCCTTCGCCAGCCTGACCGGGATGCAGGCGAACTGGTCGATCGTCATCGTCGTCGCGATCACCGTGCTGCTCACCATCGTCGGATATCGGCTCATGCACGCCGCCGAGAAATGGCTCTCGGTCCTGAGCGGGCTGACGTTCCTGTACCTGAGCTACCGGCTGGTGACCGGTAACCACTTCGGTACGGCGTGGAACACCAGCCACTTCACCTGGCCGTTGTTCCTGGCCGCGGTCGCCATCGCGGCGACCTGGCAGTTGACCTACGCCCCGTACGTGGCCGACTACTCGCGGTATCTGCCCGCGAACACCTCGGTTCGCACCTCGTTCTGGTACACGTACCTGGGCACCGTGCTCGCGTCGATGTGGATGTTCGCCTTCGGCGCCACCGCGACCGCCGTCGCCTCGGACGCGTTCGACGGCGGTTCGGTGGATTTCATCGTCAACCAGGCCGCCGTGGCGCACCCGCTGTTCTTCCTGATCATCCTCGCCGGTGTGATCGGGGTGAACGCGCTCAATCTGTACGGCATGTTCATGTCGACCACGACCACCTTGAATTCCCTGTTCAAACTGCGCGTCAGCCCGATCACCCGGAGCGTGCTGATCGTGGTCGTCGCCGCGATCGCCACCAGTATCGGCGTCGTCGGCAGGAACAACTTCCTGACCAACTTCAGCAACTTCATCCTGCTGATCGCGTACTTCCTGATCCCGTGGACCGCAATCAATCTGGCGGACTTCTATCTGATCAGGAAGGAGAAGTACAGCGTGTCGGCGATGTTCGAGCCCGCGGGCGAGTACGGCGGCGTGGACTGGCGTGCGATGACCGCGTACCTGGTCGGTATCGTCATCGAGATCCCCTTCATCGCCGGCGATTTCTACACCGGACCGATCGCCAAGGCCCTCGGCGGCGCGGACATCTCGTGGATTCTCGGGATCTTCGTCGCGGGCGGTTTGTATGTGGCGCTCATGCGTAAGTTCCCGGTCCGCCGCAAGTACCCGGCCGCCGAGGCGGGGATCGGCGAACCCGGCGACGACCCGCACGCCCCGAATCAGGAGTCCGTACCCGCGTGAGACCTCATGAAGTTCGCGAGCTGATCAAGCTCAAACCACCGGCGTGGCATCGCGACACCCGGCTGCTGGATCGGTGCAAGACCATCGAGGACTTCCGGCGGCTGTCCCGCCGCCGGTTGCCTCGGCCGGTCTACGACTACATCGCCGGAGGCGCCGACGAGGAGATCACGTTGCGCGCCAACGCCGAAGCGTTCCGCAAGTGGCGCTTCACCCCCTCGGTGCTGGCCGACGTGAGCAGTGCGCATCTGTCCACCAGCCTGTTCGGTCGGACCAGCGCGGCGCCGATGGGCTTCGCGCCCACCGGTTACACGCGGATGCTCTCGCCGCTGGGCGAACCGGCCGTCGCGGCGGCCGCGGCTCGGGCCGGTATCCCGTACGTCCTGTCCACGATGGCCTCGACCTCGTTGGAAGACCTGGCCGACCATCCCGCGGCACACGACGCCGACCGCTGGTTCCAGCTCTACATCTGGAAGGACCGCGACCTGACCGACGAACTGGTTCGCCGGGCCGACGCGGCCGGTTATCGGGTGCTCGAGATCGCCGTGGACACCGCGGTGTCGGGCTATCGGGTTCGCGATGTGCGCAACGGACTCACCATCCCGCCGCAGCTGACGCTCAAGGGCATGATCGATCTCGGTGTGCGGCCCGGTTATTGGACCAGAATGCTCGCCAGTCCGAAGATCGAGTTCGCGAATGTCTCGAGCGCCGGGGGCGGCGGGTACACCATCGAGAACATCACCGCGCAATTCGATCCGTCGGTCGACTGGGCCGACGTACGTCGTATCCGGGAGCAGTGGCCGGGCCGGTTGGTGCTCAAGGGCCCGGTCGGTCCGCAGGATGCGCAGCGTGCGAAAGAGATCGGACTCGACGGCGTGCACCTGTCCAATCACGGTGGGCGCCAACTGGATCGGTGCATCGTTCCGATCGATCTCGTGCAGCCGGTGCGCCGGGCGGTCGGTGCGGATTTCGGGATCGTCGTCGATTCCGGCGTGCGGCACGGCGCCGATATCGCCACTGCACTCGCGCTGGGAGCCGATGCCGCGTTCGTCGGCCGCCCCTACCTCTGGGGCCTGACCGCGGCCGGGGAGCCCGGTGTGGACCGCGTCGCCCGGCTGCTGACCGAGCAGTTGCGCCGGACGATGCAGCTCATCGGTGTCGCGAGTGTCGACGAACTGCGCAAACGGGGTCCCGAACTGATCACCGCCGCGCACTGACCGGACCGCGCCGCAGCGTACGGCGTGCGTCCGCGCATACCCATGATCCGAGACTAAAGTCTCGAATATCAGACTGGAGGCAGCAATATGTCCACCGAGCCATCCCGGCGCAGTGCCACGGCCGACGCGGTCGTGGTCGGCATCGGGCCCGTCAGCATCGAGGACGTCGTCCGCGTCGCCCGCGACGACGCAGCGGTCGTGGTGTCCGAGGAGGCGTTGGTCGCCATCGCCGAGAGCCGCAAACGCATCGAGGAGCTGGCCCAGGACCCGACGCCGGTGTACGGGGTCTCGACCGGGTTCGGTGCGCTGGCCACCCGGCACATTCCGCCCGAGATGCGAGCAGACCTGCAGCGCAGCCTGATTCGCTCGCACGCCGCGGGCACCGGGGCCGAGGTCGAACGCGAGGTCGTGCGGGCGCTGATGCTGCTGCGCCTGTCGACGTTGGCCACAGGGCGCACCGGTGTGCGCGTCGAGACCGTCGAGGCCTACGCCGCGATGCTGTCCGCCGGTCTGACCCCGGTGGTGTACGAGTACGGGAGCCTGGGCTGCTCGGGCGATCTGGCGCCGCTGTCCCATGTGGCACTGGCGCTCATCGGGGAAGGCACGGTGCGGACTTCGGCGGGTATCGAGATGCCCGCGGCCGAGGCGTTGAGCGCGCACGGCCTGACCCCGGTGGTGCTCGCCGAGAAGGAGGGGTTGGCGCTGATCAACGGTACCGACGGCATGCTCGGCCAGCTGGTCCTGGCCCTGCACGATCTGCGGCGGCTGTTGCAGATCGCCGACGTCGCCGCGGCGATGAGCGTCGAAGGTCAGCTCGGCACCGACCGGGTCTTCGCCGAGGATCTCCAGCAGTTGCGCCCGCACCCCGGACAGGCGCTCGCGGCGGCGAATATGCGTCGCGTACTGGCCGATTCGGCGATCGTGGCCAGCCATCGCGGTCCGGAGTGCACGCGGGTGCAGGACGCCTACTCGCTGCGTTGTGCGCCGCAGGTTGCCGGGGCCGCGCGCGACACTGTCGAACACGCGCGCACGGTGGCCGAACGAGAACTCGACAGCGCCGTGGACAATCCGGTCGTGACCCGTGACGGCCGGGTGGAATCCAACGGCAACTTCCACGGCGCTCCGATCGCCTACGTGCTGGACTTCCTGGCCATCGTGACCGCCGACGTCGCGAGTATCAGCGAACGCCGCACCGACCGGTTCCTGGACGTCGCCCGCAACCGCGGCCTCAATCCCTTCCTGGCCGAGGATCCAGGCGTCGACAGCGGCCACATGATCGCCCAGTACACCCAGGCCGCGATCGTCTCGGAGCTGAAACGGCTGGCGAACCCGGCCAGCACCGACTCCATCCCGTCCTCGGCCATGCAGGAGGACCACGTATCGATGGGCTGGTCGGCCGCGCGCAAACTGCGCAGGTCCGTGGACGGCCTGACCCGGGTGCTGGCGATCGAGATCCTCACTGCGGCCCGCGCGATCGAGATGCGCGCCCCGCTCGCGTCCGCGCCCGGCACCGCGGCGGTCGTCGCCGCTGTCCGCGAGACCGTCGAAGGGCCGGGTCCGGATCGGTTCCTCGCACCCGAAATCGAGGCCGTCGTCGCCGCGATCCGCTCGGATCGGCTGCTCGAAGCCGTCGAGCGCGTCCTGGGTCCGCTGTCGTGAGTCGGCCGTCCGAGCCCGCCATCATCGATGAACAGGAGCGCCCCGGGATGTCGCGTCCGAGCCCTACCGTCCGAGCGCGTTCGGTCGTGGCGGCTTTGCCCCGGTACACGCGCGCGGCCGGGCTCAGTGATGTGCGGTGGCGAGCGTCTTCGAACGAATCGACGGTCCCGCCCTCGCCGCACATCCTGGCCGCGATCCGCGACGCGGCCGAGCGCGGCAACCTGTACCCGTCGTTGATCGGCGAGGACTTGGTCGCCGATATCGGTGCGCGTCTCGAGGTCGATCCAGCGCAGATCGTTGTGGGCGGCGGTTCGATTGCCCTGCTGCAGAACGTGCTTGCCGCATACACCGGCCACGGCACCACGGTCGTGCACGCCTGGCGCAGCTACGAGGCGTATCCGATCCTGATCGGCGTGGTGGGAGCCACGGCCGTCCCGGTGCCGCTGGACGAGAACTTCGGGCACGACCCCGCGGCCATGCTCGCGGCCATCGATGACGACACCCGCGCGATCATCCTGTGCAACCCGAACAACCCGACCGGAACCGAGCTGTCGCCGCAGCAGCTCGAGGATCTGATCGCCGGAGTGCCTGAGCACGTGCTGGTGATCCTGGACGAGGCGTACCAGGAGTTCTCCCGCTACCCCTCGCGCACGTCGAGGCTGCGGGCGCGATTCCCGAATCTGGTTGTGCTGCGGACCTTTTCGAAGGCGTACGGTCTGGCCGGTCTGCGCGCGGGATATCTGCTGGCACATCCCGACATCGCCGACGACGTTCGCGCGGCCTCGCCGCCGTTCGGTCTGAGCCGAGTGGCCGAGGCTGCCGCCCGCGCCGTCTTGTCGGATCGCGCGCACACCGACCACATCGTCGAGGTGGTCCGCGAAGGCCGCGCCCATCTGGTGGACGGCCTGCGCCGCCGCGGAATTCACGTCCCGCACAGCGGGGCCAACTTCGTGTGGCTGCCGGTCGGCGAACGCACCGGTGAACTCGAGGCGGCCTGTGTCGCGCGCGGGGTGTCCGTGCGCGCGTTCGACGGGGAAGGTGTGCGGGTCACGGTCGGGGAGCGCGCGGCGCAGGACGCCGTGCTCGCCGCGGTCGACGACCTCGCCGCCGGGACCTGGCAGGACGGACTCACGGCCTGAATCCGGATGAGGGGGCGGGGGCGACATCCTGCGGATGCGATGTCGCCCCCGCATGATTCATCCCGGCACGGGGAGATCGCCGTCTCGCTACTGTGTGACTCAGGGCACAGAGTCCACGGAGTCCGCAGTAGCTCCGGGTCCATCGGGCCGCGGCGACAGGAGTGAGCATGACCGCCACCACGGAATCGACGAACGAATCGATCACCGAGCCGTTGCGCTCGCGACGTAACCACTGGAACAACCAGGTACATCGCCATGCGCTGATGACGCCGGATCGGATCGCGATCAAATACCTGGACTCCGCGACCACCTGGCGCGCGCTCGACGAACGATCCCGGGCGTTCGCCGCCGCACTGCATCGTCGTGGCGTCCGGTTCGGCGATCGCGTGCTGATGGCGCTGCTGAATCGCACCGAGTACATCGAGGCGGTGCTGGGGGCCAACCTGATCGGCGCGATCCCGGTGCCGGTCAACATCCGGATGAGCCCGGCCGAGGTCTCCTACCTCGTCACCGACAGCGGCGCGAAGGTCGTCGTCACCGAGAAAGTGCTGGCGCCGCTGCTGGATGCGGTGCGCGCGGCCACCGGCGCGATCGACGCGATGATCGTGGTCGACGGCGCCGGGGATCCGGCGCATCTGGACTACGAGGCGCTCGTGGCCGAGGATCCGTCGGATCTGCCCGGGATCGATGTCCCCGAGGACACCGTCGCGGTGATCATGTACACCTCGGGCACCACCGGAAAACCCAAGGGCGCCATGCTCACTCACACCAATCTGCAGGCGCAGGCGGTGACCACCATCAACGCGGCGGTCGGGAGTTCGGACGACGACGTCGCCTCGGTCGTACCGCCCATCTTCCACATCGCCGGTCTCGCGGGGTTCGCGCCGGTCTTCTACCGAGGGATCCGGGCGGTGATTCATCCGCTGGGCGCGTTCGACGCCGACACCATGCTCGACACCCTGGAACGCGAGGGCACGACCTCGGTGTTCATGGTCCCCGCGCAATGGCAGGCGGTGTGCGCGGCGCAGCGCGCCAGACCACGCGATCTGGCGCTGCGCACGATCAGCTGGGGAGCCGCCCCGGCATCGGACACCGTGCTCACGGCGATGAACGAGAGCTTCCCGCAGGCGCTCAACATGACCGCGTTCGGCCAGACCGAGATGTCTCCGGTCACCTGCGTCCTGCAGGGCAAGGACGCACTGCGCAAGATCGGTTCGATCGGCAAGGTGGTGCCCGCGGTGACCGCCCGCATCGTCGACCCGATGATGAACGACGTCAAGCCCGGGGAGGTCGGCGAGATCGTCTATCGCGGACCGAATCTGATGAAGGGCTACTGGCAGAACCCGCAGGGCACCGCCGAGGCGTTCCGCGGCGGCTGGTTCCATTCCGGGGATCTGGTTCGCCAGGACGAGGAGGGCTTCCTCTACGTCGTGGACCGCGCCAAGGACATGATCATCTCCGGCGGCGAGAACATCTACTGTGCCGAGGTCGAGAACGTCCTGTACGGGCATCCGAAGATCGCCGAGGCCGCGGTGATCGGTCGCGCACACGAGAAGTGGGGCGAGGTGCCGGTGGCCGTGGTCGTCCTCGCGGACGGGGCCGGTGAGCTGACCCTCGCCGAACTGGGGCCGCACCTCGACGAGAATCTCGCTCGGTTCAAACATCCCAAGGATCTCGTGATCATCGGAGAGCTGCCGCGCAACGCGAGCGGCAAGGTCGTCAAGCCGGAACTGCGCAACGCGTACGGCAGCAAGGACGCCGGTTTGGCCGACTGAGCGGGGCGGATCCGGACCCGTCGCGCGGGGAGCAAACTTTCCGTCAGCGCGAGTCCAATACTTCCGGCGCGGTCCTCGACTTCGCAGAATGGCTGTCATGGTCCGGGTCCGTGGGGCCGTGTGTGTTGTGCCCTCGGCATGTCGCATCGGTGCCGCGGGCAGTAGGCGTGAGGTAGTCACACGCTGATATTCCATTGCCGTCGGACGGCTTTCGGATATCCGCGGAGTGTGCCCGGCGTCGACACGTTCGTGAGACGAGGAAGTATTGATGACCGCGACGATCAGCGGCGCCGAACTGCGCGCACTACTCGACGACCGGGACCGCGAGGTGGCCCTGCTGGACGTTCGCGCACCCGCTGCTCGTGCGGCCGGTCATATCGCCGTGAGCAGCGGGTTGCCGCTGCACGACCTGGAACACCGCATCCGACAGGCGGTTCCGCGCACCGGGACGACCGTCGTGCTGGCCTCCGAGCCCGAACTAGACGAGCAGGCGGCGCACATTCTGACCGATCTCGGGTACACCGATGTCGCGATCGTGCCCCACGGTCTGGCGGGCTGGACCGCGGCCGGGGGTCGGCTCTACACCGGCACGAACGTGCGGAGCAAGACGCTGGGCGAGTGGATCGAAAAGCATTTCGGCACAGCGACCGTCGATGCGGACACGGTCGCGCGCTGGCGTGCCGAGGGCGCGGATGTCGTCGTGCTGGACAGCCGCCCGCACGCGGAGTACCTGCACCACCACATTCCGGGTGGACTGGACACCGGCGGCGGTTCGGAGCTGGCTTACCGTGGGCTGCAACGGATCACCGGTCCCGAGACCACGATCGTGGTCAACTGCGCGGGCCGCACCCGCGGCATCGTCGGGGCGCAATCGCTGATCAATACCGGTATTCCCAATCGGGTGTATTCGCTGCACAACGGCACACCGGCCTGGGGGTGGGCAGGCGGGCGGATCGAGAGTGGTCCGGGAACTCCGCTCGGCGCACCGGCGGATGTTCCGGCACACCTGATCGACTGGGCCGCAACGACTCTCGAGCGGCTCGGGGTGCGGGTCGTGGACGCGTCGTCGGTCGGCGACGGCTCGCACACCACCTATTCGATCGATATCCGCACCCCGGAGGAATTCGCCGCCGGTTCGGTCGCGGGCGCGCGACATGTTCAGGGCGGGCAGCTGGTGCAGGCGAGCGATGAGCATCTGGCCGTGCTCGATGCCCGCGTCGTGCTGGTCGATACTCCCGACCTGGTCCGCGCCGCCAGTACGGTGCAGTGGTTGCACTACCTGCACCGCGGGCCGATCGAGGTGATCGTGGCTCGCCCGGAGATTCTGACCTCACCCCGGCCGGAATCGCCCGCGGTGCCCGAGGTTCCGGAGATCTCCGGGAAAGAACTCGCGGATGAACTCGAATCCGATTCTGCACCAACAGTATTCGATCTTCGTTCTTCGCGCGACTATGAGCGCGGGCATCTGCCCGGCTCCATCCACGCGCGCCGGGAACACCTACGGTCCGCAGCGCGGGGGAGAGGCCGGATCGTCCTGGTCGGCGACGAGCTGAACGACAACACGGCCGACGTGGGTACCGATCTCCAGTCCGGTGGCGGACCGGTGGCGTACCGGCCCCATTTCGCGGCCCGCGACCTGCTCGACGCCGGGCATGACGTGCGCGTCGTCCTGGGCGGACCGAGCAGCGTACCGGTGGAGCCGACCAGTGACGACCCGCACTACGCCGGGGACATCGCGGATCGCGTGGGCCCGCCGCCCTTCGGACCCGAACGCGATGCCTGGTACCGCGACTACTTCGATTGGGAATACGCCCTGCTGGGGAACTCCGAGGGCGATCACGACTTCGACTTCGAGGCGAAAAGCTCGTGACCGTCGTCGAAGCGCCGGTCGGCCTTCCCGCCGTCCGGACCCGAATACCTTCCTACACAGGGGATTCCAGCCGAAGTGTCGAACCCGGTCCGCATCGCGGGTGACGGTTCCGGTGTTGCTGATCGTGCTGTGGCGACCGCACGACGGTGGTCATTCTGCCGCCCAGAACCCGCCGTGAGCGCGGGCGGCCTCCTCCACGAGCAGCGGGCCGACCACCTCGATCTGCCGTTGCCCACGCGCGAACACTTCGCGGCACGGCAACGCCATGGTGAGGTTGTCGGGATGGGATCCGGTGAGCCGCAACAGGTCCTGTTCTGCGAGGCCGAACACCACCCGGCCGATGCCGCACCAGTAGATCGCCCCGGCGCACATCGCGCACGGCTCGGTGCTGGCGTACAGAGTTGTGCCGCGCAGGAATTCCGGTGTGTAGGCGTGCCCGGCCAGCCGCACCAGATTCGTCTCGGCGTGACCGGTGCAGTCGTGGTCGGTGACCACCGTGTTTTTCGCCTCCGACAGCACCGTCCCGTCGGGGCCGGCGAGCACGGCGCCGAAGGGGTGGTTGCCGTCCCCGACCGCCTCCGCGGACAAGCGGATGGCGTGGCGCAGGTGTTCGAGATCGCGGGCGGCCGTGGGGGTCTCGGAGGGTGGCGGTGATCCGGCTGGCACGGACACGGAGACTCCTTTCAGAGCGGCTGACGAGCACAGCGGGAGAGGCCGACGGTAGCAGTCGGCGCGCCCCGATACGAGCACACCGCGTCCGAGGCGGCGCGGCTGCCGCCCGTCCGCGGCGGGCGAAACTATCCGGGGGCGAGGGTCCGGGACCTGGTGATGACGCGTAGCAACGTGTTGTAGGCGGGACGTTCGACCCAGGCGGTCAGACCCCAGCCGAGCAGACCGGCGGCCAGGACCGCGCCGGTGACCCATATCCAGGAGGGGCAGCCGAGCCGGGCGAGGCGATCCTCGAGCAGGTACCCGATGCTCTGGTGCATCAGATAGATGCCGTAGGAACGGGCCGCGATCCAACGCACCGGGGTCACCAGCACGGCCGGGAGGGGCCAGTCGGGGCCGCGCGCGGCCAGGCACATCAGTGCCAGGCCGACGCCGACGAGTGCGACGGAAGTCACCGGCGGATGCACCTTCTCGGCGACCAGTACCGCGGCCAGTAACAGCGCCAGGTGGACCGTGCCCAGGCGGCGGCTCGCCCAGCGCTGCAGGGCGACGCCCGCGACGAGCAGATGGGCCATGCACAGCCCGCTGCCCTCCAGCGCGACCACCAGCCACACCGACGGATGATCGCCCATCCAGATCTCCCGGATCACCACCGGAACCAGCACCACGGCCCACAGGATCGGCATCACCGCGCGACCGCCCACCCGCCGATAGGCCAGCAGCGCCATGGCCGTGAACCCGGCGACCTGCACCGGCAGCGTCCACCAGGACAGGTCGATGTACGCCACGTTCGGCAGCAGCTGCTGCATCAGGAACAGATTGCCCACCAGATCGGTCCACCGCAGCTGGTGCAGGCTGAACTCGGCGGGGCTCAACAGTTTGACGACCGCGAACACCACGACCACGGCCACCAGATAGGCGGGCAGCAGCCGCGCGAACCGCCGAGCCAGCCAGCGCCCCGGTGTGTTGCGCCGGAGCGTGACGGCGGCGAAGTATCCGGAAACCATGATCAGGATCGATGCGCCGCAGGTGTGGGTCCACGCGTGCGGCAGTTCCGGGATCCCGGGTTCGGTCGTGGGCCCCAGGTACGTGTCGTGGAACAGCACGATCTCGATCAGGGCCAGCACGCGAATCACGTCCCAGCTGACCCGCCGTCCGGAGGAGGCGGGGGAACCGGTGTCGGATGCGGGCGGCGTCACGGCATGCAGCGCCGAGGCCGTGTCGGTCACCGGCCGCCGTCGCATCCGTTTCTCACCTCGTCGCGTCATCGTCGTCGACCGGATTCGGCCGTGGCGTTGATGTGTCACGATGCCCGATCCGATACCGATTCGGCAACATCGCGGTTCGGTGGGCACACTGCCACACCGAACCCGCGCAGGCAGGTGCGGCCTCAGCCCTGGGCTGCGGCGATCAACCGCTGGTGCAGCCAGGTCAGAGCGGTGGCGCCGCTGGGGTCGACCCCGTATCGGGGGTAGCTCTGGTGGATTCCGGACTTCAGGAAGTCGTCGATCTGCTTCTTGCGCTGGTTGTACTCGGCGTTGGTGATCTGATTGTTCAGCAGGCCCACACCGCCGGCGGCCAGCGCGTCGTTGAGCAGGGTGGAGACCTCCTGCTGATAGGTCCCGAGCTGGGCCGGGTCCGGATTCGACAGCTGCACCAGCAGCCCGCCGATCCGACCGGCGAAGTCGCCGTTGGGCATCGAGCAGTACAGATCACCCGCGGCGCAGAAGGTGTAGGTCCTGGGGCCGACCCAGCCGAAGCCGCCGACTCGCGGACCACTGGCGCCCGCGCCCGGGACGGGCGGCCCGATCAGCTGGTCGGTCGGGGACCGGCGGGGATCGGCGATCAGTCCGACCAGCGACACCCGATTCGCCGGTACGACACCGAGGCCGGTGCCGATCGAGGCGGCCACGTCACCGGCGGCGTCCGCGCCCTGGCTGTACCCCAGTAGCGCGAATCGCGTTGCGCCACAGCGTTGCGCCATCGCGCCGATCATGCCGCGGGTGCGGTTGACGGCTTCCTGCTTGGAGCGGCCGTAGACGTCCCCTTCCCAGGGGAACGCGGTGGCCGCGTAGTTGACGTAATCGGTCCGGACGTTGCCGGGCAGATTGTTCGTCACGGACGCGAGCATCCCCTTGCCCGGATCCTTGTCCGAGGTCTCCCAGGTTCCGGGGACCGCGACGACGTACAGGCTGGGGCAGGCCGGCGGGGCAGCCTGCGCGGTGGATCTCACGCCGACGGGCAGAGCGGCGGTCACTACGGCCGCGGCGCTGGCGACCGTGGCCTTCCAACGAGAATGCATCGGATACTCCGGGGGTCACGGCCGACGTCCCGTCGGACCGATGTGCAGCTACTGTGAGAGTGTAAGAGGCCGGGGAAAATAGCGCAGGATTTGCCGATTGCTATTCGTGTGCCGGGGGGATCGTCGGCGGGCTCGCAGGTGCGGCTCAGCTGCCGCACAGGGTTCCTCGGCACGATCGAGGTCGTGCTCATTTCGGTCTCGATGCTCCTGCTACTGGTCGCTCTCGCCGGGGTCCTCGCGCGTTCGGTGAACTCGCGGCGGCAGCCGGTGATCGTCGCTGGCGCATTTGCGCCATGGCTGATGGCCGCGGCCGCGCCCGCGGCGGTGCTGGCCGCGGTGGCGCAGGAGTGGATCGCAGTCCTTGTGAGCGTGGTCGTGCTCGGCGTAGCCGCGGCCACGCAATGGCCGTTGTACCGGGAACGGTGGCGTCGGCGACCGCCTGCGACAGGGCCCGCGTTGCGCGTGATGCAGGCCAATATCCTCATCGGCCAGGCGGATCCGGATTCGATCGCGGCGACCGTCGATCGGCTGGGAATCGAGATTCTGACGATCTGCGAGGTCACGCCGCAGGGGCTGGACCGGATCATGGCCTCCCGTCTGCCGGAACTGCTGCCCTATCACTACTGCAGTACCGGCGAAGTCGGTGACGGCACCGGAATCTGGAGCCGCTACCCGCTGTCGGACACCCGTCGGCACGACGGCTTCGTCACCGAACTGCTTTCCGCCGCAGTCGATCTGCCCGACGGCGGGTCCGTCCTGGTATTCGCCGTGCACCCCGTGCCGCCGTGGCCTCGCGATCCCGCCGATTGGCTGCGGGAGCTGGAACTGTTGCGGCAGTTGCTGGCCAAGGTCCCGGCCGACGCCGGACCGGTGGTGGTGGCCGGGGATTTCAACGCCACCGCCGATCACCGTCCCTACCGCGCGCTGTTCGACGGGCCCTACCGCGACGCCGCGGTGTCGACCGGATCGGGCTTCCTGCCCACCTACGCGGCCGACCGCTGGTATCCGCCGGTCATCGCGATCGACCACATCCTGCTGCGCGACGCCGAGCCGGACGAGGTGCACACCGTTGCCCTCCCAGGCTCCGACCACCGCGGCATCTGGGCGGCGATCACCCTGCACCGCTGAGCGGATTCCGGACCGGCGTGCGGTGTGGCATCGGGATCCGTCCAGGTCCGGACGCCACACTGGGGGCGGGACAAGCCTGGACATCAGCCGATCGGTGAAAAGGGGAGCAGCTCATGACGGAGGAAGTGCGCCAAACCGGAACTCGTGCCCCGATCGTCACGGCGACGGACGGTTCGGCAGTGTCCTACCAGGCGGTGGCCTGGGCGGCTGCCGCTGCGGCGCTACACGATTGCCCACTGGATGCGGTCGCGTCGGTGGGATTTCAGGGGGCTTACGGCCCGGTGCCGTATCTGACCGCCGAGGCGATCGAGCAGATGCGCGAGAGCGGTGCGCAGATCATGGCCGAGGCGGTGCGGATCGCGTCGGAGGTGACCGCCGCGGACTCCGTCGAGATCCGCTCGGAGGTGACGTTCGATCCCATCATCGCCACGCTGATCACCCACTCGCGCACCGCACGCGCCCTGGTGGTCGGCAGCCGCGGCCGGGGCACGATTCAGCGCGCGCTGCTCGGTTCGGTGAGCTGGGCCATGATTCACCACGCGCACTGCCCCGTCGTGGTGGTGAGTTCGAGCGCGGGCACCGATCCGGTCTCCGCGCGCAAACCGGTTCTGGTCGGTGTCGACGGGAGCGTGAACAACGTGCCGGCCGTCGCCCTCGCCTTCCGGGAGGCGGCGCTGCGAGGCGTGGGCCTGACCGCATTGCGGTGCTGGAGCGACTCGACCGATATCGAACCTCCCCTCGCGGCGTGGGAACCGGTGCGGGAGAAGGAATTCGCGCTGCTCCTGGAAGATCTCGCGGTGCACCGCGAACGTCATCCGGAAGTTCCGGTGCACGGCGTGGTCGTCCGCGATCAGCCCGCGCGTGCGCTGCTGGCCGAATCCGACAGCGCGCAGTTGGTCGTCGTCGGCAGCCGCGGCCGAGGCGGATTTGCCGGGATGCTGCTCGGATCGACCAGCCGGGCCCTGGTGCAGTCGGTGGAGTGCCCGATCGTCGTCGTGCGAGAGCCGGGGGTCGCGACCGCGGACGAATAGCTCTGGGTGGAACGACGGGCCGGATCGCCGCGGACGGGCATGATGGTCGGTGTCTCCCGCGGTGGTTGCCCGCCGCGGGCGGCGCGGAATCGGTCGGGCGCCGGCCCGACCGGTAGTTCACCGGAGGTAGGTCCGCGGGGCCGACAGGGCTGTCGGCACCCGGGAGGGAGCAGTTCGATGTCGATCGCCATCACCGAAGACCATGTCGCGCTTGCCGATACGGCCGCGAAGTTCCTGCGCAGGCGGGAGGCGCGTGGTGCCGGGCGGGCGTTGCTGGAGGCCGAGGACGAGGCGCTGCCGCGGTTCTGGGACGAGGTGCCCGGCCTGGGCTGGCTGGGTCTGCACCTGCCCGAGGAGTACGGCGGGTCCGGGTACACGCTCGAGGAGTTGGTGCTCGTCGTGGCGGAACTGGGCACCGCGATCGCGCCGGGTCCGTTCGTGCCGACCGTGATCGCGAGCGCGTTCATCGCCGTTGCGGCAGAACAGGATACGCGCGGCAAGTTGCTGCCCGGCCTGGCCGACGGTTCGACGACCGCAGCCGTGGCCACGACGGCGGGATTGAGCCTCGACGACGGTGCGTTGAGCGGTTCGGTGGTGGTGCTCGGCGGCGGGCTGGCGCGATTGCTGGTGCTGACGGCCGGGGACGACGTCGCGATCGTCGAACTCGGTGACGGCGTGCAGGTGACGACGCCGCAGAATCTCGATCCGACCCGCCGCTCGGCGCGCGTCACCCTCGACCGCGCACCCGCGATCGTGGTGCCGGGTGCGGCGCGCACGCTCCTGGACCTGCAACGCGTGATCCTGTCGGCGGAGGCGGCGGGTGTGGCCGCCGAGGCGACACGGCTGGCCGCCGAATACGCCCAGAGCCGTATCCAATTCGGCCGTCCGATCGCGATGTACCAGGCGGTCAAGCACCACTGCGCCAATATGGCCGTGGTCAGCGAGATGGCGGCCTCGGCGGTCTGGGATGCCGCGCGCGCGGCCCGCACCGGTGGCGATCAGCTGTCCTACGCCGCGGCGGTCGCGGCCGTGATCGCCGCTCCCGCAGCCGATTTCTGCGCCAATCACATGACCCAGGTGCACGGCGGCATCGCCATCACCTGGGAGCACGACGCGCACCTGTTCATGCGGCGCGCCACAGCGCTGAATCACGTGGTGGCCCCGTCCCGCGCGAGCGCCGATCTTGTCGACCTGACCCGCCGTGGCATTTCCCGGGCGAAGGCGTTCGAGCTGCCGCCCGAGGCCGAGCCCGTGCGTGCGCGGGTGCGTGAATTCGCCCGCGAGACAGCCGATCTGCCCGCGGAAGAACAGCGCACGAAGCTGATCGAGTCCGGCTACGTGATGCCGCACTGGCCCGAACCCTTCGGCCGTGGCGCGGGGGCGATCGAGCAGTTGGTGATCGAGCAGGAGTTCGCCGCGGCCGGGGTGACGCGTCCGTCCTACGGCATCACCGCGTGGAATGTGCTGACCATCATCCAGCACGGTAATCCGGATCAGCTCGAGCGCTGGGTGCGGCCCGCGCTCGATCAGGAGGTGGTGTGGTGTCAGCTGTTCAGTGAGCCGGAGGCGGGTTCGGATGCCGCGGGCATCAAGACCCGCGCGACCCGGGTCGACGGCGGCTGGCTGGTCAACGGCCAGAAGGTGTGGACCTCCGGGGCGCACCTGGCCGGAATGGGTTTCGCCACCGTGCGCACCGATCCCGACGTGCCCAAACATCAGGGCATCACGATGATGGCGATCGATATGCACGCGCCGGGCGTGCAGGTGCGTCCGCTGAAGATGACCACGGGGAATTCGGAATTCAACGAGGTCTTCCTGACCGATGTGTTCGTGCCCGATGCCGATGTCGTCGGCCCGGTCGGCGGCGGCTGGACGGTCGCGCGCGCCACGCTCGGCAACGAGAGTGTGAGCATCGGCAGCGGTGGCTCCGGGGTGCTGAGTTTTCCGGGCAGCGCCTTGGTTCCGCTGTTCGATGCCGCCCCCGATCGCCTCACCGGCGGCGCTGTGCGCATCGGCCGGTACATCGCCGAGCAGCAGGCGGTCGACCTGCTCAATCTGCGCGCGGCCGAGCGCGCCGTCACGGGCGCCGGACCCGGTCCCGAAGGGGCGATGGCCAAGCTCATCGTGTCGGAGCTGGGCCACGAGTCGGCCGCCATCGTGAGCGAATTGCTCGGCGAGGACGGGTTGTTCATGGACGGTTTCGCGGCGACGGGGAACGTGATGGTGCTCATGCATCGCGCGATGTCGATCGCGGGCGGCACTTCGGAGATCAAGCGCAATCAGATCGGTGAGCGCATCCTCGGTCTGCCCCGTGACCCGCTGCTGAAATAGCCCGGGACGCGTCATCTAAAATTTCCAGTTCGGAAATATTGCGAGATTGGAAATTTTCCTCGACCATGGAGACGTGACGTCGCAGGGGCCACCGGGATTGCGTGAGCGCAAGAAGCAGGCGACCCGTGCGGCATTGAGTCAGGCCGCATGGTCGCTGATGCTGGAGCAGGGTCTCGAGGCGGTGAGCCCGGAGAGCGTCGCCGAGATCGTCGGCGTCTCCGGGCGCACCTTCCGCAATTACTTCTTCTCGGTGGGAGAGGCCATCGTCGAGGCCTCGGTGCGGCACGTCGGATCGATGGCCGACGCGTTGCGCGCCCGGCCGACGCACGAGTCGGCTTGGGACGCACTCGCCGCGGTACTGCCCGACCTGGTCGCGACCATGGTCAGCAGCCGCGCCGACGTGGCGATGCTGCTGCGGGCCGGGAGGGATAATCCATCGATCCTGGCCGCTCATCTGACCTCGATCGACCGGATCGCGCGGGAGTTGACCCAGGCCGTCGCCGACCGCATGGGCACCGATCCCGAGCAGGACCTGCCCACCCGGCTGCTGGCCGCCGCGGCCGGGGTGACGGTGCGCACCTCGCTGGAGGTGTGGTCCGCGGGCGATGGTTCGACCGAGCTGTCCGATGTGGTCCGGGCCGGTCTCGCGCAGTTGCGCGCCGGTGTTCCGCAGGGCGGCGTCGCGATGACCGGCTGACTCCTCTACCCCCGTGGGGCGGACCGGACTTCCGGTGCCGCGCGGGCTCGTTCGTGCACTGATCGATATGAGTAATCGCTGATAGTGAGGAAGATCGATGACCAGTACCGTCCACTCCGCCCCACAGCTGCCGTTCGATCGCCCCAACGCGTTGGAAGTCGCGCCGCGGTATGCGGAGTTGCGCCGGCAGGCGCCGGTGACCCGGGTGCTGAGTCCGGCGGGGGATCCGGCCTGGCTGGCGATGGGATACGCCGAGGTCAGACAGATTCTGGGCGACGCGCGGTTCGGTCGCCGACATCCCACGCCGGAGACGGCGGCCAAGGTATCGCAGGCGGCCATCGCGGGTGGGCCTCGAGGGGATTACAACACCGAGACGCGTGATCACCAGCGCATGCGCAAGATGCTGGTGCCCGCCTTCTCCGCGCGGCGGATGGCCCGGCTCACCGAGCGGATCCAGGAGCTGACCGCCCGCTGCCTGGACGATATGCAGGCGTTGCGGGACGCCGATCCGAACACGCCGGTGGATCTGGACAAGGTGCTGGCATTTCCGTTGCCCGCCTTGGTGATCAGTGAATTGCTCGGGGTGCCGCCGGAGGATCGGGGGTTGTTCGGTGAGCTGTCCAAGCGGATGACCGCGATGTACGACGGCGCGGACGCGTGGGCGGCACGGGCGGAGCTCGAGGAGTACACCGCCGGGCTGGCCGCGGCCAAACGTACGAATCCGGGCCCGGACGTGATCTCCGACGTGGTCGCCATGCAGCAGGAAGATCCCACTTTCACCGACACCGACGTGGCCGAGCTGGCCGCGGGACTGTTGTTCGCCGGGCACGAAACCACTTCCGGCCGAATCAGTTTCGGCGTGCTGTGGCTGCTGTCCGATGCGAGCCGGCGGGCGGCGTTCGCGGCCGATCCGGACGGGCGGGTTCAGCCCACGGTGGAGGAGATTCTGCGGTTGGCCGCGCCCTCGGCCGGTCCGGGGCTGCTGCGGTATGCGCGGGAGGACGTCGAGATCGGCGGGGTCACCATCGCCGCGGGCGAGCTGGTGCTGCTCAACACCGACTCCGCCAACCGCGACGAGTCGGTCTACGCCGATCCGTGGGAATTCCGCACCGATCGAAAGCCCAACGCCCACTTGACCTTCGGGCACGGCATGCACGTGTGCATCGGCGCCAACCTGGCGCGGACCGAGCTGCGGATCGTCTTCCCCGCGCTGTTCCACCGGTTCCCCGGCCTGCGCCTGGCCGCCGGTCTGGACGAGCTCGAACTCCAGTCACAGCGCGTCACCGGCGGTGTGGACCGGGTTCCCGTGCTGTGGTGAGTGCGGCGCTTCTCGTCCCGACCAGCGCCGCCACCTGATCACCGATAGCGATCCTGCAGCTTTCGCTTGACGAGTTTCCCCGTGGGGGTGCGGGGAAGCTCGTCGACGAAGTCGACACCGCGGGGCACCTTGTAGTGCGCGATCCGGTCCCGCAGGAAGGTGCGCAGTTCCTCGGCGAGTTCGGGGGAGGCGGTGATGCCGGGCGCCGGTTGGACCACCGCCTGCACCGATTCGCCCATCTCGGCATCCGGGATACCGATCACCGCCGAGTCGAATACCTTGGGGTGCAACGCGAGTGCGTCCTCGATCTCCTGCGGGTAGATGTTCACCCCGCCGGAGATGATCATGAACGCCTTGCGGTCGGTGAGGAACAGGAATCCCTCGTCGTCGATGTAACCGACGTCGCCGGTGGTCGACCAGGCCGGGTGCTGCGGGTGCGTCGCCTCCGCGGTCTTGCCCGGGTCGTTGTGATAGGCGAAGGGCATCTCGTCGCGTTCGAAGTAGATGGTGCCGACCTCGCCGAAGGGGAGATCGCGGCCGTCCTCCCCGCAGATGTGGATGACGCCCAGCGCGGCCTTCCCGACCGAACCCGGTCTGAGCAGCCACTGTTCGCTATCGATCATGGTGACGCCGATACTTTCGGTCGCGGCGTAGTACTCGTACAGGACCGGGCCCCACCACTGGATCATGGCCTGTTTCACCTCGACCGGGCAGGGCGCGGCAGCGTGTATGGCCACTCGCAGGCTGGACACGTCGTACTTCGAGCGCACGGCGTCGTCGAGTTTGAGCATCCGCACGAACATCGTCGGCACCCACTGGCTGTGCGTCACGCGGTGGCGTTCGATCGCGGCCAGCGCCTCGCGGGCGTCGAACTTCTCCATCATCACCACGGTGCCGCCGAGTGCCTGGACCGTCGCGCAGAACCGCAGCGGCGCAGCGTGATACAGGGGTGCGGGGGACAGGTAGACGGTCTCGGTGTCGAAGCCGTACATCGGCCCGAAGACCTGCGTGACATCGGTCGGCTGATCGACCTCGTGATCGCGCAGCGGCGGTTTGATGCCCTTGGGCCGGCCCGTCGTCCCCGAGGAGTACAGCATGTCCATGCCCGCGGGCTGTGCGGCCAGCGGTTCGGGAGAGCTGCCCGCGAGTGCGTCCTCGTAGGAGTCGTAGCCCTCGACCGGGCCCCGGTAGGACAGGCGGATGGTCACCGCCGGGGTGTCGGGCAGGATCTTCGCCGCCGCATCCGCCAGATGCGCCGAGACGACCAGTGCTTTCGCGCCGCAGTCGTTCACGATGTACGCGATCTCGGCCGGGGACAGATGACTGTTGACGGCCGTGAAGTAGAGCCCGGTTCGCATTGCCGCCCAATAGACTTCGAAGGTCCTGGGGTCATTGTCGGTCAGCAGGGCGATATGGTCGCCGCGACGCAGCCCGGCGGCGTGCAGGTAGCGCGCCAGGCGCGCGGATTGCTCCTCCAGTTCGCGGTAGGTCACCACCTCCGTAGTGCCCGCGACGATGACGGCGGGCTTCTCCGGAAACTGTGCGGCATGGGCACCCGGGTACATACGACCTCCTGAACTCACCGGACAGCGACCGATCGATCGGGTCGCGTCGATCGCGAGGTTACCTGCTCGCAACGCCACCCGGGCCCGCTCCGGGTGCGATACCCAGCTCGCATGACTGGCGGCGCGGCAGCGCGGGATCGGCTACACCTCGGCGGTCTCGGTGTGCAGGCCCTCGACCGCGCGCAGCACGTCGGTGAAGTCGACCAATATCGTCAGCGACGATTCGGACAGACCGTCGAGGTTCCGGGCCAGCTGTCGAATCCGCCTGTCGTGCAACGCTTCCAGTAGTGCGCCATCCTGGCGGCGCTGCCATGTCTCGGGCTCCCGGTCGCCTCGCCCGCGAATGCCTCGTGCCCGCTTGCGCCCGCTGATCGGGATGAGTGTGTTCACGCTCACATGCTAGGGCGCGAACGCCCCCACCATGACCATGATCGAAATATCCGCGCACCGATGTGCGCGTACCGCGCTCGGCCGAACCACGTAGTGGACCACGTAGTAGTCACGGTGCCGCCGGAAACTGTTGCCCGGCAATCTGTCCTGGAGACGTGATCCTGCACACAGCGGGGCGATCGAAAGGATTTCCATGACAATTGCGACAGCAGAGCCGGACGCCCCCGCCACCGATCGTGGCGCCGTCTATCTCGAACGTGCCCGCAAGGTCGCGGAGCTGGTCGAAGCCGAGGCCGACGCGATCGAGGAACAGGCGACGATCACCGATGCCGTGTTCCGTGCGCTCGCCGAGGCGGGCCTGTTCTGGATCCTGGTTCCGCAGGAGTACGGCGGCGCCGGACTCGACATCGTGAGCGCGTTCAAGGTGGTCCAGGAGATCTCTCGCGCCGACGGCTCCACCGGCTGGGCGTTCATGGCCAACGCGTGCAGCACCGGCGTGGCCGTGGGATTCATGAACCAGGTCGGTGCGCGGGAAATGTTCGAGGGTCCGGACCGGGGCATCACCGCGGGCATGATCATGCCGACGGGCTCCGCGGTCCGCGTCGAGGGCGGCTACCGCGTCACGGGCAAGTACCAGTTCGCCAGTGGATCGGCGCATGCGTCCTGGATCGGCGCGGGATTCGTCGTGCATGACGCCGAGGGGAACCCGATCGTCGACGCGACCGGCACACCCGACTGCCGGATCGGCTTCCTCCCGCGCGGCGAGGTCGAATTCCTCGGCAACTGGAATGTGATGGGCATGGTGGGCACCGGTTCCTACGACTACAAGGTCGAGGACCGTTTCATTCCGGACAAGTTCACCATGGAGACGTTCTCGACAGTCCCGACCCGTCCCGAGTCGGTCTACGAACTCGGGTTGCTGGGCATCGGCGTCGGCGGTCACGCGCCGGTCGCGCTGGGTCTCGCGGAACGCGCGCTGCAGGAGATCGCCGGAATCGTCGCGGCCAAGCAGCGGCCCGGGTATGCCACGGTGGTCGGCGATTCCGAGCTGTTCCAGCTGGATTTCGCTCGGCACGAGGCGCTGTATCGCGCCGCGCGGGCCTACGTCTACGAGGCGTACGGCGACGCGGAGGCGACCGCCGCGGCGGGCGGGACGATCACCGACGAACAGCGTGCGCGCATGCGGCAGACGGCCACCTGGGCACAGGAGGTCGCCGGTGAGGTGGTGACCTTCGCGCATCGCTGGGCAGGCAGCGCCACCGTGCGCAACCCCAGCGCCCTGGGCCGGTGCGTCCGGGACGCGGCGGTCGCTACCCAGCACGCGCTGGTCGACCGGATGACGCTGGTCGAGGCCGCTCGCGCCATCGTCCCGGCCTACCAGCGCTGACATTTTCGAACCCCACCCGCCGTCTCGGACGGCGGGCAGAAAGGAATCCATCATGGGTCAGTTGGAGGGCAAAGTCGCCCTGGTGACCGGAGCCGCACGCGGACAGGGACGTTCGCACGCGATCCGGCTCGCGGAGGAGGGTGCGGACATCATCGCGCTCGACATCTGCGGCGATATCGCCAGCACCGCGTACCACGGGTCCACGGTCGAGGACCTGGACGAGACGGCGCGTGCGGTGGAGAAGGCCGGACGCCGGGTGCGCACCGAAGTCGCCGATGTGCGCGATCTTTCGGCCCTGGAGCGTGCGGTCGCCGCGGGCATCGACGAATTCGGCCGCCTGGACACCGTCGTGGCCAACGCCGGGATCTTCTCCTCGGCGCCGTTGCACGAGTTGACCGAAGACCAGTGGCAGGAGATGGTCGACATCAACCTGACCGGCGTGTGGAAGACCATGCGCGTCACCGTGCCGCGTCTGATCGAGCAGGGCCGAGGCGGGTCGATCGTCCTGATCAGCTCGACCGGTGGGCTACAGGGTTTCCCCAATTTCGCGCACTATGTCGCGGCCAAGCACGGGGTGACGGGCCTGGCCCGCACCGCCGCGAACGAGCTTGCGCCGCACAAGATCCGGTGTAACTCGGTGCACCCCTCGTCGGTGCTCACGGACATGATCGATCACGAGGCGATGTATCGACTCTTCCGGCCGGATCTGGACAAGCCGACGCACGAGGACTTCCGGGATGCCTGCCAGGCGGGGATGAACCTGCTGCCGATCCCGTGGCTGGAGCCGGTCGACATCTCCAACGCGGTCGTCTGGCTGGCATCGGATGCGTCGCGCTACGTCACGGGCGTCGCGCTGCCGGTCGATGCCGGAGCGATGTCCAAGGTGTAGCCGACACCCGGTGCGCCGCTGGTTGTTCCGGGCCTTCGGTTGGACGAGGCCCGGAAACAACTACAGCCGGTCGATGCCGTGTGCGGTGAGTTCACCTCGACGTTCCAGGCCGAGTTTGCGCAGCACGTGTTCGACGTGGCCTTCGACCGTTCGGGTGGACAGCACGAGTTTTTCGGCGATCTGCTTGTTCGTCATGCCCTGGGCCAGCCATTCGGCGACTTCGCGCTCCCTCGGGCTCAGCAGTTCGTCCTGGGCGTGCGCGGTGCGCAGGCGTTGCTCGGAGCGGGGCTGGTCCGGGCGAGCGGAACTCTCGGACGAGGATTCCGCCGAGACGAAGTCGAGCAGATCCGACATCGACATCGACTGGCCCTTCTCCCAGTTCCGATCGAAGGTCCGGCGCTCGCAGTGCGTTCGCGCGGTGTGGATCGCCTTCTCCCGCAGCGCGATCCACCCTTCCGAGCCGTATAGCTGCTGACCGATCGCGCCCCACATCGACGAGGCCGCACCGAGGAGTACCGCGGCGTGGGCCGCGGAGCCGAGTTCGGCCAGGGACCAGCCGAGGAGTTCGGTGAGCAGCGTCGTCCCGACGGCGTCGCCGAACTGCTGCTGGATCCGGATTCCGGACAGCGCGAAGGCTCGCGCCTGCGCGAAGTCTCCTTCACGCAGTGCCACCAGACCCAGACCGTAGGTGGCATAGGAGTGGAACCACTGCTCGCCCACGGCCGCGGTATCTTCGTGCACCGTCCGGAACAACGTCCGCGCCTCGTCGATCTCGGCGGTGGCGCTGAACAACATTCCCTGGTGGATCCGGAGCATGGCGATCCGGTCGTCCGGCGAGCCGTGCCGGATGTACCCCGACGCCGCCTGAGCCATACTCGCCCGCGCGGTGTCGAAGTCACCGGCGAACAGCGCGCGCAGGCCGTCGAGATGGGTGAGCAGCGTGGTCAGTGCGTCATCGCTCTCGGCGGTGGCGATGCTGCGCGCCCGATGCAGCGAGTACCTCGCCGATTCCCGGTCGCCCTGCAGGACCTGAACCAAGGCGAGAACCGCGAGCAGGTGGCCTTTCGTCGCGACGCGTACCGCCGGTAGATCGATGATTCGGGTGAGCCACATCCGGTGCTCTCGCACCGAGATGCCGCACGCCCACAGGAACATCGCCGAACCCAGCGCCTCGGCTACATCCTGCACCGCCGAGTGGTCGTGTGGGTCGGAGATGACCGCCTCGAGGGCGGCGCGAATATTGCCGCGATTGCGGTCGATCGCCATCACGTGACGTACCTGATCCGCGCTGTACCATCCCGACGTCGTCGCGCGGATCGCGCTCACGCACCACCGCAGCAGTCTCGCGTTCAGCTCGTTGCGCTCCTGCGGCGTCAGCCGGTCCTGTCCGTACTCACGCACCGATTCGAGCATCTGGAAACGGACGTGCCGATCGCATTCCTCCCGGCGCACAACGGATTTGGCCACCAATGCGGCGATCGAATCGATGATGACCTCGGTCGGCAGCTCCTCGTCCGCGCACACCTGCACGGCCATCGACAGATCGAAACCGTCGGTGAACACCGACAGCCGTGCCCACAGCCGCCGCTCCTGCGGTGTGCACAGCTCGTAGCTCCAGTCCATGGTGGCGTGCAGGCTCCGATGACGCGGACTTCGTGTCCGGGAGCCGACGGCCAGCACCGACACCCGGTGGTCCAGCAGTTCGGACAGGTCGTCGATCGAGAAGACCGTCAGGCGCGCGCAGGCGAGTTCGATCGCCAGCGGCAGGCCGTCGAGGCGATCACAGATTCGTTCGATCGTGGCGATGTCGCCGTCGCGCACTTCGAAGCCGGACAGCACCGCGGCCGCGCGTGCGGTGAAAAGCTCTACCGCGCCGCCGGTTTGGCCGCGGGTGGGCAACGGCGACAGGTTGAAGACGTATTCGCCGGGTATCGACAGATACTCCCGGGTGGTGGTGACGACGCGCAGCACGGATGTCGACTCGAGCAGCCGGGTGACCAATCGTGCGGCCGCGTCGATGACGTGTTCGCAGTTGTCGAGCACCAGCAGCATCCGGCGATTGCGCAGGTATTCGACCAGAGTCTCCTCGGGAAGCCGGTCGTGTGCGTCGCGATTCTCCAGGGCCAATCCGTCACAGACGACCTGAGCCAGCATGCCCGGAGTCCGCACGGCGGTGAAGTCGACGAATCGCACGCCGTCCGGGAAGGCGCGACGGAATTCGTACGCTGCCTGGATCGAGAGGCGGGTCTTTCCGATGCCGCCGGGACCGACGACGCTGACGAGCCGGTGTTCGCCGAGCAGCCGGCGCAATTCGCGCAACTCGACCCGTCGGCCGACGAACGTGGTGGCCGGAGCGGGGACGCCCGCGGCCACCCGATGCGAGGATTGCCGCGCGGCTTCGAGTTCGCCGCGGATCTGTTTCACCTTGCGGGCGAGCAGGGTTCGCGATCGCTGCCAGTGCACGCGGCGGGACAGCTCCGCGATCGAGATCTCCGGGTCCGCGACGATCAGCTCGCGCAGTTGCGCCTCGACATCGTCGGTGACGCTGCCGCTCCGGCGGCGGTGGTCCTCGGGCGGGCTGTCCAGGGACAGCGCCCGCCGCACCGTATTGCGCGACATCCCGAGCCGCAACGCGATCCCTTTGATCGATTCGCCATCGCCATGACACCGGCGGATCTCGGACCACTCGTCGACGTTCATAATCCTCCACCAACTACTGAGACGTGGATCACTGTCCAATGTATGGCGTCGGTTCGCAAGCGATGGGGTCAGGTTGTGTCACCGAGCGAACCGGGGGGCCGGCGACGCATCCGTATTCGAGCCGAAAGATCGTCCTGAACTGGGCGGATGCGTCGACGTCGGGGGAGGTGGGGTGGATGCGCCGGATCACGTAGTTGGACGGTTACGACGGGGGTCGGCCGTCGGCGACAGTGATGACGACCACAGACGTCACCCCGAGGAGAACATATGACGATCCAGAACGCCGAGGCGCTGAAGGCCGCTTTCGCCGCTGCGGACAAGGGCGATCCGGTGCCACTGGTCAACCTGTACGACGATGAGATGATCTGGGCCGGCTTCACGCTGGACGGCACCCAGCGGCTCTACACCAAGGCCGAGTTCCTCGAAGCCTTCGGAATCCTGGCCAAGCTCGACGAGTCCCGCAACGAGGTGACCGACGTGTCGGTGATCGGCGACGAGATCGTCGTGGCCGATGTGCGCGCGTATCGGCGTCTGGGCGAGCACGAACTCGACATCACGATGGTGATGACCCATCGGTTCGTCGACGGGAAGGTCACCCACGGCGCGGACATCGTGCCGTCCTCGTTCGAACGGTTCTGGGCCGCAACCGGACTCACGGTCTGACGAGGTCGCAACGATGACTGTTCCGACCGCACCGGCGAGCAGGCGCGCCGTGGGCCGCCTCGACCAGGCCGTCGCCGCCTTGCGCACCGGGCATGTGGCCCTCGCCGTCGATGACATCATGGGCACCGGATGCGATATGGTCGCGCTGGCGGATTCGGTGACGGTGCCGGCCGCTGTCTCGCTGGTGCGGTACGGATCAGGATTCATCTGTGCCACGGTCGACGAGCGGGCGTGCCGCCGTCTCGAATTACCGCCCGCCTGTTGGCGTGATGATTCCGACCGCTGGTACGTGGGTTCGATGCGGGTCTCGGTCGATTCGACCTTCGGCATCACCACCGGGATCTCGGCTCGCGACCGGGCCACTACTCTGCGTGTGCTTGCCGATCCGTTCGCGACGCCGGGCGCGTTGCGGCGGCCGGGGCACGTGATTCCGGTGCTGGCCGAGCATCGCCCGTCGAACCGTCCCTCGATACTCGCGGCGACCGCCGAATTGTGTGGGCGCGCAGGCACATCGATGGCTTTTTGCGCGGTGGTCGACGACACTGCGTTGTCGGGTACTCCCTCCTTCAATTATTCCGACGTGGTGCGGGCTGCCGAGTCGGCGGCCGACGGCCGAGTCCGGTAGTGCGCTCCCCGGTCCGACTATCTGTACGAAAGAGCTACGAATGACCAATCTGACTCAGGTATCGCTGGAGTCCGGATTCCGTGACGCGATGGCGCATTTGGCTGCGCCGGTGACCGTGGTGTCCGTCATGGCCGGTGAACGACCGCACGGCACCACCGTGAGCGCTGTCATGTCACTGTCCATGCAGCCCTGTCTGATTTCCGTAGCCCTGGCCAAGAGCTCGGACTGCCTCGGATACATCGCGGAGACGAACAGCTTCGGGGTCAATGTCCTGTCCTCGCACCAGCATGCAATGGCGCGCCAGTTGGCCGGAAAGGGCGCCGCGAAATTCGACGGCATCGACTGGCGGGAATCGGCGGGGCTGCCGCGCTTGGCCGGTACCGCGATCTGGGTCGCGTGTACGGCACTCGAATTCGTCGACGGCGGGGACCACGAGATAATCGTCGGGCAGGTCCTGGAAGTGGACACCTCGCCGGGGGCTGACCCGCTGACCTATCATCGTCGCCGGTTCGGCACTCACGTGCCCAGTGACATCGCGTGAGTCCGTGGAACTTTCGATGGCCGACAATTCGATGATTCCGCAGGCCCGCTCGCAGTCACTCGGCGACATACCGCGGCGCGGCGCGCTGCGTTCACCGGACAAGATCGCCCTCGTGCACCGGGATACGCGAATTACCTTCGCGGAGTTCGATCGTCTGGTGGATTCCGCTGCGGCCTGTTTCTGGGAGCACGGGCTGCGTCCCGGTGACCGTCTCGCGATCATGTCGCACAATTGCCGGCAGTTCCCGATCGTCGTCTTCGGTGCGGCGCGCATCGGCGTCGTGGCAGTTCCGATCAACTTCATGCTGACCTCCGGGGAGGTCGGCTATCTCATCGACGACTGCCGACCCTCGGGCTTCGTCGCCGAGGACGCGCTGTGCCCGGTCGTCGACGAGGCGATCGAGAAAGCGGCCGTTGGCATTCCGGTCCGATTCGGCATATCCGTGGGCGAATCGCGTGCCGCGGACTGGCCGGACCTGGACGCGGCACTGGCGAACGTCGCTTCCGCCGCGCCGGACATCCAGGTCGACGACGACGCACTGATCAGAATCATGTACACCTCGGGCACCGAATCCCGCCCGAAAGGTGTCATGCACTCCAGCCGGACGCTGATGTGGCAGTACCTGAGCTGCATCGTCTCCGGCGGGAAACAGGACAGTGACATCGAGGTTCACGCACTGCCGTTCTATCACTGCGCGCAACTCGACAACTTTCTGATCCCGGATCTGTATCTCGGTGCGACCAGCGTCATCCTCGATCGTCCGGACCCGGTCGCCATTCTCGACGCGATCGAACAGCACGGTGTCACGAATCTGTTCTGCCCGCCCACGGTGTGGATATCGCTTCTGCGCGAACTGGTTTCGGGCGACCGGGCTCCGATGACGTTGCGCAAGGGCTACTACGGCGCTTCCGCCTTGCCCAGGGAAGTCCTGAACGAACTGCGAGAAGCACTTCCGGGTCTACAGCTGTGGAACTTCTACGGCCAGACCGAAATGGGCTCGCTCGCGACGGTACTTCCGCCCGACGACCAGGAATCGCGCGGCGGTTCGGCCGGACGTGCCGCGCTGAACGTCTCGACGCTGATCCTCGACGATGCGGGCAAGCCGGCGGGTGTCGGCGAAGTGGGGGAGATCGTGCACCGGAGCCCACAGGTGACGCTCGGTTACTACAACCTGCCGGAGAAGACCCGGGAGGCATTCGCGGACGGCTGGTTCCATTCGGGTGACCTCGGCTATTTCGACCGCGACGGCTACCTGTGGGTGGTCGACCGCAAGAAGGACATGGTCAAATCCGGCGGCGAGAACGTGGCCAGCCGCGAAGTGGAGGAAGTCCTCTACGAAATCCCGCAGGTCTGCGAAGCGGCCGTCTACGGGATTCCCGACAGCCGGTGGATCGAGGCGGTGGCCGCGACGGTCGTGCTCGCCGACGACGCCGCACTGACGACGCAGGACATCACCGAGCACTGCCGGAGCCGTCTCGCACCGTACAAGGTGCCCAAGTCGATCAGATTCGTCGCGGAGCTCCCGAAGAACCCCAGCGGAAAAGTGCTCAAACGTATTCTGCGGGAAGATCATTCGGCCGAGTAACGCGACGGGGCGGGCGAACCCGGGGCCCGGCGGCGATGGATCTCGCCGCCGGGCCCCGAGGGTTCAGCGGACTCACAAGAAGGAGTCCGAGCCGCTCAGGCCGTAGCGGGGGTGATCGCCCAGGACGACCGACTCGAAGATGCCGAAGCCCGTCGCGTCGCCCTCCTGAGTGCGAATGACGCAGTCGCGCAACTGGTGTGCTTCCATGATCGTTTCGCGACTGGTCATATCCGCGTACCGCTCACCCGAGGTGTGGTCGACCCCGTGCCACTGTCCGTGCCGCTCGCCCTTGAACCCGAAATAGTGCGCGGTGCCGAGGTGGAAACCGGTATCGGCCGCCGGGGCGATCTCCACGGTGCGGGTCTTGCCCCAGCCCGCGTCGAAGGTCATGGTGCCGCCGAGCAGGCGCCTGGTCGCGGGGTCGTATTTCAGGTCGTCGACCGCGCCGTGCAACGGCTCCTGGTGTCCGTCGGCGTAGTTGACGAACCCGGAGAAGTAGTGCACCTCCCCGTCCACCCACTGCAGGTAGTGGTGGATCTCGTAGGGGTCGCTGCCGTCCTTGGGCTGGAAGTACATCGGGCTCCACGTCAGGATGAAGTCCTGTTCCATCCGGTTCGGCGCCTTCACATCCGGTGCGGGTTCGCCGACGTCCATGCGCACGCCCCACGACCTGTCCCGGTAGCCGAGCCAGGTCTCGTCGGTGATTTCCGTTCGGACACCGTCGATGTCGACCCAACCCGCGACCGTGCAGATCTGGTGGAAGCGCCGCAGATCCGAGGCGATGCGGAAGCCGTCCGAGCCGCGCTGGGCATCCTTGCGCTCGAGGAACGGCGGCAGGATCGCGGTCAGGGTGACATCGAAACTCAGTGGCTGCACGTCGTTCTCGGCCAGCGTGCACCGTACCCGGCGCATCGGCTCGATGATCTCGTAACCGATCGGACCCACCCCGGTGCGTTCGGGGGCGAGGTCCAATTCGGTACTCGCGCGGACGGTGATCTGCTCGACTCCGCGCGATATTCCGGCGAAGCCGTCGATGACGTTGCGGTTGTGGTATTTGCCGAGACCGAAATCGATCTGGAGTGATCCGTCCCGCGCGAACAGCGAGCACCACACCTTCTCGGTCCAGGAGATGTCCGCGTGGGAGACCGTGGCGAAGGTGTCGGCGGTCTGATGGATGAGGTATTCGTCGGCGGGCGTGATCAACTGCATGGGCTGGCGCATGATGGGTGCCTTTCCGGGCCGACGGAATCGCTACCGTCGGCCGTCGTGGTTGTGGTGGTGCGAGTTGTTCAGCGCAGGCCGGTGAACGCGCTCGGGCGGTCGTGTGCGACGAGCGCGCCGCCGAAGATGGCCGCGGCCTGGTCGTCGTCGCCGAGCGGTTCCGGGAACAGCGCCATGGTGCGATCCGCGAACGACCAATCGATCTCGTCCTGGACTCCGGCCACGCGGGCGAACGGCCGCAGACCCCAGGTGTACATCCGGGTGGCCGCGAGAATGCGGTCTTCACGGCCGAGTTCGCTGAACGTCCGATACAGCTTCAGATGTTCGGCGCCGACTCGCTTGGCCAGCTCGGGCCACTGCTCGGCCGGCGGCACGGTGCTGGAACCGTCCGCGTAGCGGGCGATGACCGAGGCACTCGTGACGGCCGACAGGAAATGTTCGGGCTCGGTGAAAGTGGTTCCCCAGTCGTTGATCTCGAAGTAGCGGAAGGCGTTCGCCGGGTACTTCATGGTGATGGTCACCCCGGACACGCCGGGGTCGCACAGCTGCGCCCACGGGTAGTCGAACGGACCCGAATCCAGGCTCAGGAAGTCCCGCACCAGCGTGGCGTTGCCGTCCTCGTCGACATAGGGACCGTTGTCGCAGATGCCCACTCGCGAATCGGTGAAGTACATGAAGCAGTACGCGGACAGGGCGGCATTGAGCTGTTTGAGCTCCTTGCTCGCCGAATCGTCCAATTTCCGGCACGTTTCGCGCAGATCGGCGACTATCTCGTCGGGCAGGTACCGGTTGGTGAACCCGGCATCCTTGTAGTCGAGTGTTCCGTCGCCGCGGTGGCCGAGGGTGAGGCGTCGCCAGAAGTCGACCACGGTGCGAACGTCGTCCAGATCATCGCTTGGCCCCAATTTTCCCATGTGGATCAGCAATTCGCGACCACACAGGTAGTGATATCCGGCCATCCAGATCCACAGCGGGCTGACGAGTCCGGCGTCCTGTCGCAGCCGTGCGCCGATCTCCTGCGCGGGCATCGCCGTATCGATCGCGCGAATCCGGGCGGGGTAGCTGTGGAAGTCCTCGATCACCGACATCGCCATGTACGGCATCATCGGGAAGATCTCCGAGGTGAAGCCCGACCTGCGGGTCATCTCCGGTTTGAACGACCGGCCCATGTGCAGGATCAACGCCTCGAGCTGCTCGTCGGACAGCGGCTGCGCGCACAGCTCGGCCACGGTCTCCGCACCGACCGAGGACGGAAACGGTTTGCACCCGATCTCGTCACCGGTCGTTTTGACGTAGTCCCACCAGTCCGTGACAGCGGATCCCGATGTGGCGGAGGTGAATCGGCGCACCGGCGAGATCTCGCCCGTGCCGGGCTCCGGGACAGCGGGAGAGGTCTGCTGCTCGGGCGCGGCCGGTGCCGGGGCGGTCGCATCGTCCCCCGAGCCGAGCCAGCCGCCGCCCGACGGCGCGGATCCGAGCACGACCGGTGTGCCGTCCTGCGGCTGCCAGCCGTCGAGGTCCACGCCCAGCAGACACGGCACCTCGTATTCGCGCGAGACGATGGCCAGGTGTGATCGAGTGGTTCCGTTGGTGCACACGATGCCGCCGAGCCGTCCCAGGATTGGCGAAAGAAAGGTGGTGCCACCGGATTCCACGAGCGCGATGACATCGTCGAGATCATCGCCGAAGACGTCGATCACGTCCTCGGGCGCGTGGAATACGCGAATTCGACCGCGGGCGATGCCGAAATGATAGGCGCTCACGCCGGTGTGGCGGCCCAGTTCCGATGTGGTCACGCCGAACCTCCGATCGGCCGGAAACACCCTTCGCGATCGGCGGGCACGAAAACCCCGCCGATCAGTCCGAGAGCGACCTCGGGATCACCGAACCGCTGATAGGACGAGACGATCGACGGACTGATCGACCAGTCGATCTCGTCGTAACATCCGGCAATTCGCGCCCACGCCTTCAACTTCCAGCTGTACATCTGGGTCGCGTAGAGGTTGCGTTCCTGCGGATCGGTTTCCGCCAGGCGTGCGTACAACGCGCGATGCGCCTTGCGGATGTGGCCGGTCATATCGGTGACCTCCTGCTGCGACAGAGCCCGCAGCTCGCCGCCCTTGGACGCGAAGACCCGTGCCTCGAGCACGTGGCCGAGATAGTCGCTGGGTGTGAACCACGCGGTGCCCCAGACGTTGTTGTCCATATCGACGCTGTCGGGCAGCCGGTACGCGATCACGAAGTGGTGTTCGGGCAGCGTCTCGCGGATCCCGTCGAGCCAGGGGAAATCCCCGTCGCCGTCGCAGCACAGCTCGCGAAGCGCCAGGAAGGTGCCGTCGCCGAGGTCGTAGGGCCCGGTGTCGCACACCGCGGTTCGCGCGTCGCAGTTCTCCAGGAACGCGTACGCGGTCAGGCGCGCGGCGAATTTGCGGATGTTCGCGGTGGTCGTGGCGTCGTTCGGCTCCAACTGGGCGCGGACCTGGTCGATCAGCGCGTCGGTCGCCACATGCGAGCTGTTCGTCGGCCGGGCATCCATGTTGTAGAGCACGCCGTCGGTGCGCATGGCGATCGTCGCGCGCCGCCAGAATCGCAGCACGGTGAGCTGGTCTTCCAGACCCTGTTCGAGGCTGTTCGCACCGAGATCGACGTAGAGTTCGCGCCCGGTCAGGTAGTGCAGGGGCATCGCGGCGAGATTGATGAAGCTGCGCTTGGAGCCGATCGGCAGTCCACTGCGGACCAACTGCTCCGGCGACGCGTGCCGGGTGATGATCCGAAGGCGCTCGGGGACTTTCAGATAGTCCTCCATCATCGACATGATGATGTAGGTGTTCATACCGAACAGTTCGGATTCGAACACCGTGCGCCGGACGAGTTCGGACTTGTAGGCCCGGCCGCCCTCGAGCACGAGCTGATTCCATTCCGCCAGCGTCGGTTCGTAATCCGGATCGGTGAGCACGCGCGGGTTCAGTGCGGATTCGATGCTGCTGCTCATTCGGTCACCGATCCCGCGATATCGATGGTGGCCTTCTCCGGATCGGACAGACCGAGACGTACCTGTGCGCCATCGGGGATGTCCACCTCGATGGTGGCGGCCAGGACGCACGGCACCGCGGATTCGCGCGAGAGGATCGCCAGATGCGATTCGCGGCTCCCGGCGGTGCACACGATCGCCTTGAGGTCGGGCAGGATGGGGGACAGAAACGTCATCCCGCCCTTGTGTACGAACGCGATGGTGTCCTCGAGGTCGTCGTCATCGATGGACAGCACGTCCGAGGTATCTTCGAACCAGCGTGCGATGCCGGAAATATCTTCTGTAGCAAAGAGATTCACGCCGGTCCCAGCGTGGGCAGCCGAACTTGTCATGAGCTGTGGATCCTTTCCGCGGGCTATGAGGCCGTTCGCAGAATATGAACTGGATCACAACTTGGGGCAGTCCTCTTAGGGGGACAGATCGCGTTCGCAGCGGGGTGCGCCGCCTGTTCAGATGCCCGCGCCGCGCGCCATCAGGGCGAGCTCGAGTCGCGATTGACATCCCGTCTGCTGGAGGATTCTGGTGACGTACTTCTTCACCGAATCCTCTGCGATGCACAGGATCTCGGCGATCCGCGCATTGCTCTGCCCGTCGGCGACGAGTCTGACGACCTCACGCTGACGGCCCGTCAATCGAGCGATCGCCTGCACTTCCGGACCGATCGGAAGCCGCTTGGTGACCGGTGCGAGCTGTTGCCCGACCAGGCGGAGCAGGCCGATCTCGTGCGGCCCCAGCTCGGTCGGCACCCGGGAGAACAAGCCGATCAGCGCGGTTCGGCCGCCGTCCAGGGGAAGTCGCATCGCGGCCGCGGAGCCCATCTGCCAGCGGCCGTGCAGGAAATGGTGGACGTAAGCGAGTGACGACGCGGGCAGCCGTCCTTCGGTGAGCAGTTCGTCGAGTGAGGCCACCGACGTGTTCAGCAATTGCCTTGCCGCGGCCGGACAACCGAACACGTCGTGGGCGGCCCAACGGTCCTGGTACTCGGGCAGCATCTTCATCGTCGCGCCCTCGGTCAGCGGCGAGGTGTCCTCGAAGACCATGTTGAACGTGGCTCCCGAGAAGAACGACACGTTCGTCAGATCCAGGTGCCGTCGCAGCGACTCCACCAGGCCCTCACGAAATTCCGGGAGCGTGGATGCGTCGTGGCATCCGGAGATGATGTCGAACGCGCGACGGTAGTCCCTCGCGTCCAGGATCGCGGCGGGCTCCCAATGCCTCGTGGTTGTCATCTCGCACTCCTCGTGACGGGCCTGGCCAAAGTGTCCCCCAATGTGGACTACGTCACAGCAAACCCGGCTCCTAGGTTTTACCTCACCAGCCGGTGCGGATGCCACCACGACCTCGTGATTCGGGAAAAACCTTCCTCCGAGGGGCCGTGTGGCGGTGTCGATCCGGTGTAGTCGACAGAAGGAGTGCAGCAATGGCGGAGTCGTCGTCCATCGTCGCCAAATGGGGGGTGGCCGAGACCCTACCCCTGCCGAACCGATACAACTCGGCAATCCGAGAATTGGTCGCGCGGCGGTCCGCTGAACTCGGCATTCGTTGGGCCGAGGACGTATTCGAGCGCTCCAGCGAACTCTTCGACGCGCAGGACGCGACGTCGATCGAGCAGGCCGTACTCGACAGCGGCTACCGCTTCGAGTTCTCCGCGACCGCGTCGCTGGACGCCGAGCCGGACAAGTACCGACGCCCCGAGGCCGCCACCAAGAACTTCGTCGCGGGCGAGGGCGGTAGCGATGAGGCGTTGAGCGGCCGCGGCGACAACGTGCTGAGCACCGCCGAGAACACGACCGGCACGGTTCTGCGCATCTCGCGCGTCGAGCACGTGATGGAACTGCTCACCGAGGGCGTGCCCGACAACGTGATCGCCGTGATCGACGATTCCGGCGGCACGCTGACCGCGCCGATCCTGGAGGGATTTCACGGCGTGATCTGCCTCGGCGGCACCGTCCGTTCCCACCTGGGCATTCTTGCTCGCGAATACGGCGTGCCGACGCTGATGAACTGCCGGATCGACGGTCTCGCCGACGGCGATCGAGTCGAACTGGAGACCACCGCGGCGCCCCCGGCGGCCGACGCCTACGAGACCGGCGATACCGGTCACGCCCGAATCTGGAAACTGCAGAGCTGAGCTGAGGACACATCATGGCACGCGAACTGACCTACCCCGACCTGCTCGAATCGAACAGCTTCCTGCGCAATCTGAGTGACACCACGTACTGGCTGTGCATCACCCGTACGGTGCAGGAATCCAAGCTGTTCCCGATGAATCCGTACATGCTGCTGTCCTATCTGAACAGCTTCTATCGCCTGCCGACGCTGCTGCGCGAGATCGACGCGGTGACCCCCGCACAGGAACTCGGTGACCGCGCTCGCGAAACCAGCTTCAAGGTCGACACCGTCAACGCGGCCTGGGGCATGCCGACGTTCTATCTGCTCGGCCGGGAAATGCTGCTCGGCTGGGGGCTGATCCGTCCGCAGGACGCGGTGGAGGACGTCGTCGACGTCCTGGATTTCAGTCGGCGGTTCAACCTCGCGTACCACCGCAACGACGGGCACATCAGCAACAAGGAGTTCGGCGACCGTTCGCAGTTCCTGCCGGAGCGGACCCTGGACGGGTTCCGCGATCAGCTCATCGGTGTGGCGGGCGGCGACCGATTGCACACCGCGACGGTGAAACTGCTGGCGCAGCTGTCGCAGTACGCCTTCCTCGCGCACTGCGAATGCCGGATCGGCATCCACAACAGCGGCCCGTACAACTGGGGCGGCAACCGCCAGCTGCTGGTCCGGGACTTCTTCGACCTGGCCGAGGGCGATTTCCCGTGGCTGGACGGGATCGCGGTCGGACTGCCGCACAACAATCTGACCATCCCGATCGTGTTCAAGGACACGAACTTCCGGCTCGTGGACGACTGGGCCTCGTTCGAGGCGGACCCGAGCTACGACCCGGACAACATCGCGGCCGTCGGCATGTACACCTCCGACGCCCTGACCGACGGTTACGTCCCGGTCGGGATGGACAACGCCGAGGTGCTCGCCGAGACGATGGAGGATTATCGCGAGATCCTCGTCGAGGCGACCGCCAACCTGTGGAAGCGGATTTCGTCCTGGTCGCGCGAGCAGATGATCGACGCCGGCGCGCTGGTGTACTCCTCGGTCGGCAAGGACTTCGCCCATCTCGCGGGCACCTATCGGCAGTCGGACTGGTTCGAACTCGACGAGCGGGCGCAGCGGTTCAAGGTGCTGATGAACGACGAGTTCGCCCGCGACTATCTCGCGGAGATGGTCGGGCTGCTCGGTCTGCCGCAGCAGAAGGCGAATCCGTACACGATGGCTCGCTATTCCGGGCTGAACCAGAACATGATCAGCTCCATCCCGTATTCGGTGCTCGCGGACCACGACTACGCGCCGACCGTGGGCAGCGAATTGAAGGGCTGGTCGAGCCTGGATCCCAAGTCCGCGCTGTGGACCACCAGCGCGGGCCGCATCGAGATCGACGAATACAACACGCGCGCAAGCGAATTCACCCCGACGATGCACGACCCGAAGTACCGCTACCTCGACGACGAATGGGTCAAGTGGAATCACTCGTCCGACCTGGCGTCCGAGCTGTACCGGCTCGGTCGTCCGGGGAATCCGGGTCAGGAGAAGCGGTGACCACCCAGCATCTGCAGATCGGTGACCTGATCACCCGCGCCGCCCGCGCCTACGGCGATGCGCCCGCCCTGGTCGACGGGACGCGTACGGTCAGCTTCACCGAATTCGACCACTTGACCGATAGGCTGGGCAACGCGCTGCTGGCCCACGGCCTGGCCCCCGGCGATCACGTAGCGGTGTTGGTGCCCAACGGAATCGACGGCGTCGTCACCTATTACGCGCTCGCCAAGGCGGGGCTCGTGCGCGTCCCGTTGAACGCCCGGGAGACCGATGTCGAACTGGCGTACAAGATCGAGGACTCGGCCGCTCGCGCGCTGATCACAGACGGCCGCGTTCCGGCCCCGACCGAATTCGTCATCGGCACAACCGAACTCGCGTCGATGGCCGAGGCGGCGGACAGCGCGCCGTGTCGGATCGAACGGGATCCCGAAGCGCCGCTGCGCCTGGCGTACACCGGCGGCACGACCGGCAAGCCGAAGGCGGTGGTACTCACCACCCGCAGCGAACTCGCCGAGGTCGCGAACTTCCTGGTCGATCTGCTGCCGGATCTGAGCCCGGAATCGGTGATGCTGCACGCGGCGCCGATCACCCACGGCAGCGGGGCGTTCTTCCTGCCGCATCTGGTCAAGGGGGCGCGCAACGTCATCCTGCGGAAGTTCAGCCCGCAGACGTTCATCGACGCCGCGGTCGAACACGGCGCGACTGCCACGTTCATGGTGCCGACGATGATCTCGATGCTGCTCGAGGATGCGGCGATCGACCGAGAACGATTGCGGCTCAGCAGAATCTGCTACGGGGGAGCGCCGATCGCGCCCGCACTGCTCGCCCGCGCGATCGATACCCTCGGTCCCGTCTTCGCCCAGTTGTACGGGCAGGCGGAGTCGCCGTTGGCGATCACCTGCCTGCAGCCGTGGGAGCACACCCCGCAGCGGCTGGCCTCGGCCGGTAAGCCGTACACGTTCGTGGAGATGGAGATCCGCGATGCCCAGGGCAATGCCGTGCCGCCGGGTACGGCGGGGGAGGTGGTCACCCGCGGGCCGCAGACGATGAGCGGATATTGGCAGCGCCCGGACGCCACGGCGGAAACCCTCGGTGCGGACGGGTGGCTGCGGACCGGCGACATCGGGCAGGTCGACCAGGACGGCTACCTCTATCTGCTGGACCGGCGGCACGACGTCATCATCAGCGGCGGGTTCAACGTCTACCCCCGTGAGGTCGAGGACGTTCTCGTCGCGCATCCGGCGGTGCGGGAGGCTGCGGTCGTCGGTATCGACGACGCCACATGGGGCCAACGAGTCTGTGCCGCAGTCGTTCTGCGCGAGCCGGTGGATCACGACACCCTGCTCGAGCACTGCGCCCGACAGCTGGCCGGTTTCAAGCGCCCCAAGCACATCGAGGTCTGGGACGAGCTGCCCAAGAGCTCGGTCGGCAAGTCGCTGCGTCGCACCGTTCGCGAGTCGATGCACATTACTCAGGAGATCAGTGAAAATGCTTGATACAGCGGACTTCGTCCTGCACGGCCTGACCCTGCGTCAGCTCGCCACCGTGGACCAACTCGCCGAGATCCTCGACCTGGACGCCGAAACGACCAGCGCTCGCCTCGAACAGGCCGTGGCCGACGGCCGCGCCATCGCGGGCCGGGGCGCGTTCATGATCACACCGGCCGGGCGTGCGCACCTGGACTCCCGCTATCCGGCGGACTTCGCCGAGTACCGGTCGAACGACGAATTGGTCAGCGTGCTGGCCGATTTCGAGCAGGGCATCAACAAGCAGATGCTGGCTCTGATGACGTCGTGGCAGACGATCGCCATCGACGGGAACGACCAGCCCAACGATCATTCCGACGCCGGTTACGACGGGAAGGTCATCGACAAGCTGGCCCGGCTGCACGATCGCGCCGGGGCGCTGCTGGCCCCCTTCGCCGACGCCGATCCGCTGGCCAAACGCTTCATCAGTCGTCTGGATGCGGCGCTCGAGCGTGTGGACCGGGGTGAGCACGACTACGTGAGCAGCGTGCGCATCGACAGCTACCACACCGTCTGGTACCAGATGCACGAACATCTGCTGCGCACGATGGGGGAGGCGAGGGACGAATGACCGTGGGAGTGATCGATTCGGCGGTCCTGCGGATCACCGACCTCGAAGACGAGCCGCCTCGCGAACTGGTCGGCGGTAAGGCGTGGAGTTTGTGGCGGATGAGCCGGCTGGGCCTTCGGGTGCCGCCGGCGATCGTGATCACCACACGGTCCTGCGCGGAGTACTTCGAGCGGGGCGGAGTGATCTCGGACGAGCTGTTCGACGAGATCCGCAGTGGCATAGAGTATCTCGAACGCGAGACCGGGCGCACTTTCGGGGCCGGAGCCAAACCGCTTCTGGTGTCTGTGCGTTCGGGTGCGGCCGTCTCCATGCCGGGGATGATGGATACGATCCTGAATCTGGGCATCAACGAGACCAGCGAGGCCGCGTTGGCGACCGAATCCGGGAGTCCGGAGTTCGCCGCCGATGTGCACCGGCGGTACTGCGCGCTGTACGGCAAGCTCGTCGCCGGTTGTCTGGAGGACCTGGAGGATCTGCCCGACACCGCCGCGGTGCTCGGCGCCATCGACGCGGAGACGGGCGAGGCGGTACCGCAGGATCCGATCGAGGCGTTGCGCAATGCCGTTGCGGCGGTGTTCGATTCGAGCCGGTCCCGGCGCGCGAAAGCCTATCGGGCGCACTACGGGATTCCCGATGACATCGGAACCGCGGTGACGGTGCAGGCCATGGTGTTCGGCAACCTCGACGACGACTCGGGCACCGGTGTGCTGTTCACCCGGAATCCGTTGTCCGGCAATCGCGAACCGTACGGTGAGTACCTGCCGCGCGGGCAGGGCGAGGACGTCGTGTCGGGACGGGTCACCCCGCAGCCGTTGTCGTGGCTGGCGCAGAACCGTCCCGAACTTCACAACGAGCTGACCTCTGCTGCGGACCTGCTCGACCGTGAGGGCAAGGATGCGCAGGACATCGAGTTCACCGTGCAACACGGCATGCTCTATCTGCTGCAGTCGCGTCCGGCCAAACGCACTGCGCAAGCGGCGGTTCGGATCGCCGCGGCCTTGGTCGCAGAGTCCGCGATCGATCCGGCGACCGCGTGTGCGCGCGTGACGGCGGAGCAGATCCGGCACCTGCTGCGGCCCGGTATCGATCCCGAGCAGGTGCGTGACGCCGCGCCGCTGGCCACCGGTGTGTCCGCCAGCCCGGGATATGCGGTCGGACTGGCGGTCGCGACCGCCGAGGAGGCCCAGGAGCATCCCGGGGCGGTCCTGGTCCGCGAATCGACCAGTCCGGAGGACGTGCACGGCATGATCGCCGCATCGGCCGTCGTCACCGAGAACGGCGGCGCGACTTCGCATGCCGCCGTGGTCAGCCGTGCACTCGACACGCCCTGTGTGGTCGGGTGTGGGCCGGGCACGGTGTCCGGTCTCGTCGGGCGTGTGGTGACCGTGGATGCCACGGGCGCACGGGTTTTCGACGGTGAGATCGGTGGTCGCATCCCGTCCGTCGATGCCGATGCGGACCTGATCGCGCTGATCGGCTGGGCCCGCGAGCTGGCACCCGTTCGAGTCGTCGCTGCAGCCGACGAGGTCGACGGGGAAGTGTTCGACGGGGACGGCGCCGTGGCGCGGTCCAGAACCGAAGCACCCGAGATCCCGGCAGGGACTGCCGCGGTGCGTGGCGCGTACTTCGACACCGATGCGGGCGTCGAAGCAGCCGTGGACGCCGGTGTCTCGGTGATCGTCTCGACCAATCCGCTGCCGGTTCTGCTGGCGGCGATTGCGCACGGAAAGAGGACACGATGAGTACCTCGACACATCAAGAAAGCTCCGGTGACGGCGCACCGCGCATCGGCCCGGAGGAGATCGGCGAACTGCTGCGCACCTTCGCGGGATCCGGTTGGACCGGAATGCATGTGAAGATCGGCGATGTGACGGTGTCGGTGGGTAAGGACGCGCCGCCTCCCGCGCTCGCGAGCGCATCGGCGGCCCCTGCTGCGCCTGTGCCCACTGTCGAGCAGGCTCCCGCACGAGCGGTGAGCGCGCCGCCCCCTGCTCCCGCCGCGCGTACCACGTCCGCGCCGACCACCGCCGAAATCGACGAAAGCGGACTGGTACCGGTGACCGCTCCGACGGTCGGCGCGTTCTGGACCGCACCGGACCCCGGCTCCCCACCGTTCGTCGAGGTGGGAACGCATGTCGAGCCCGGCGACCAACTGGCGATCGTAGAGGTGATGAAGCTGATGAACCCGGTCGTCAGCGACGTGTCCGGACAGATCGTCGCCATCCGCGCGCGGAACGCCGAGATGGTCGAGTTCGGTCAGCCGCTGTTCCTGATCCGGCCCGATGAGTAGCGCTCGAGCCGCGGTGCCGGAGCAGGCCCTCGCGCAGCCCGGAACCCCCGTCGGTGCACTCATCGAACGGGTGCTGATCGCGAACCGCGGCGAAATCGCGGTCCGAGTCGTGAAGGCGTGCCGCGCACTCGGCCTGGAAACCGTGGTCGTCACCTCGGCGGCCGATCGCGACGGACTCGCCGCCGTGCTCGCGGATCGCGCGATCTGCATCGGCGGGCCCAGCGCCTCGGCGAGTTATCTCAATGCCGACGCCGTGCTGGCCGCGGCTCTCGGAACAGGTTGTGACGCTGTGCATCCCGGCTACGGATTCCTTTCCGAGAATCCGGAGTTCGCGCGTCGCTGCGTGGCCGAAGGATTGCGGTTCATCGGACCGAAACCACAGATCGTGGCCGGAACCGGGGACAAGGCGGTGGCGCGCGAGATAGCGCGGAACGCGGGCGTGCCGGTACTTTCCGGGTCCGATGTGACCGACAGTCCCGATGCCGCGGTGGCCGCGGCGGGGCAGATCGGGTACCCGGTGCTGATCAAGGCCGTCGCCGGAGGTGGTGGCCGGGGTATGTCCGTGGTCGCCGACGAAGCCGAACTGCGGCGGCGACTGCCCACCGCGATCGCGGAGGCCACGGCGGCCTTCGGCGACGGGCGCATCTACGTGGAGAAGTTCATCGCCCGTGCCCGCCACATCGAAGTACAGGTGATCGGCGACAAACACGGCTCGGTCGTGCACGTCGGCGAACGCGACTGCAGCGCACAGCGTCGGCATCAGAAGGTCATCGAGGAATCGCCGGCTCCCGGACTGAGCACGCAGACTCGCGGCGAGATCCACCGTGCGGCACTGCGATTCGCTGAGGCGATCGAACTCGACAGCGCGGGCACCGTGGAATTCGTGTACGACGCCGACACCACCGAATTCGCCTTTCTCGAGTTCAACGCGCGCATCCAGGTCGAGCACCCGGTCTCGGAGATGGTGTCGGGTATCGACCTGGTCGCCGAGCAGATCCGCACGGCCGCAGGGCTTCCGCTGTCGTTCACCCAGGACGACGTGGTTCCCCGCGGGCACGCGATCGAGGCCCGCGTGATGGCCGAATCGCCTGAGCGCGGCTTCGTTCCCGTACCGGGCACCGTCACCACGTGGCAGCCGCCCTCGGGGATCGGCGTGCGGGTCGACTCGCACTGTCGTGCGGGCACGGTGGTGAGTCCCTACTACGACTCGATGATCGCCAAGGTCATCGCGCACGCGCCCACCCGCGACGCGGCGGCGGATCGGTTGATCGCGGCCCTGCGCGAACTCGGTGTGCAGGGCGTGCCGACGACCGTTCCGTTCGACATATTTCTCTTGCAGCACAAGGCATTCCGGGACTTCGAGGTGACCACCCGGTGGATCGACCAGGTGGGCGCCGAAGAGTACCGCAGCACTCTCGAGGAGACGAGATGAGTACATACCTCGACTGCGCCGGCCGAGCCATCGGCGGGCGGCGCACGATCGACGTGGTCGATCAGACACTGCGGGACGGGCCGCAGAGCTGGTGGGGCATGCGGATGACCAAGGCGATGGGCCTGCCGATCGCCGGTGAACTCGATCGCACCGGGTTCCACACCATCGACCTGGTCGGCAGTTCGATCTTCGAGGTCCTGGTCCGGCACTGCAAGGAGGACCCCTGGGACCAGCTGATCTCGCTGTCGAAGGCCATGCCGCACACCACCGTTCGCGCGGGCACCCGCAGCAACGGAATCGTCACCTTCGGCCTGACGGCGAACAGCGTGATGGATCTGTGGGTGGAACGGCTGTGCGCGCACGGCATCGGGAGCTTCTGGATCTACGACGGGCTGTTCAACACCGAGAAGATCGGCCGGCTGGTCAAGGTCGCGCAATCCTGTGGCGTACAGGCACTTCCGTGCATCCTCTACGCCGACACCCCGTATCACACCGATCAGTACTACGCCGACCGGACCCGTGAGCTGGTAGCGCTCGGGGCGGACGGCATCGAACTGGAGGACGCCGCGGGTCTGTTGACGCCCGAACGGGCGCGCAGCCTCATCGCCGCGATCAAGGCAGAAGCCGGTGATCTCCCGGTCGAGGCGCATTTCCATTCCAACAACGCGCTCTCGCCGATGAACTACCTCGAGGCCGTGCTCGCTGGAGCCGATCGCGTGCACACCGCGAGTCGTCCACTCGCGGCGGGTGTTTCGCTGCCGTCGACGGAGAACACGATCGCCAACCTCCGCTACGCCGGTTTCGACGTCGATGTCGACGACTCCCGGCTCGCGGCGGTGGAGGAGCACCTGCTGCGGGTGGCCGGGATCGATGACCTGCCCGTGGGCAAGCCCGCCGAATTCTCGCTGTTCCAGTATCGCCATCAGTTGCCAGGCGGTATGGCCGGGACCTTCAAGGCACAGCTGAAGGATCGCGGCATGGAGGAGCGCTTCGAGGAAGTGCTCGACGAAATGTCGATCATCCGCAAGGAGCTCGGATATCCGGTGATGGCGACGCCGTTCTCCCAGCTCGTCGGTACCCAGGCCGTGCTGAACGTGGTGACCGGCGACCGGTACTCGGTGGTCCCGGACGAGGTCCTGTTGTACGTGAACGGCTTCTACGGCGATCCCGTCGCGCCACTGGACCAGAACGTCCTGGACAAGATCATGACCGGGCCCAAGGCGAAGACCTACGCCGAGTGGGAGCCGCCGCAGCCGGAACTGCCCGAACTCCGGAAGAAGTTCGGCGGCAACATCTCCGACGACGAACTGATCCTGCGTCTGTTGGTGCCCGAGCACGATATCGACCTGATGCGCTCGACGCCGCCACGCACCGTCGACTATGGGCTGACCAGTCGCGAGATGGCCAATATTCGCAAACTGATCTCCACCTCGGTCGGTGCCTATCTGCACGTGGAATCCGGTGGATTCGAACTGACCCTGCACGGGGATCACTGATGACCGGCGCGGCCGAGAAGTCTCGGCTGACCGACCGGCCGAACAAGCGACGCGCCGGTGCGGACGCCGGCGGCCTGGCCGTGGCCGACTCGCGTCCCCGGGTGATCGGCGGGTTCCTGATCGGCGCCCGCTGCACCGACTGCCGCCATCCGCTCTCGCAGCTCGAAGTGCCTTGGTGCCCAGTATGTTTCGGTCGCGTCGAGCAGTGCGGATTCGCGCCGGTCGGGACGGTGTGGGCGGCGACCACCGTGCGAATTCCGGTGGGGCGGTGGCGCGCTCCGTTCGGGCTCGCCTACGTCGACGTTCTCGACGGTCCGCGCGTGCTGGTCCACGTGCGCTGCGAGCCCACGCCGTCGGCGGGGGACAAGATCGCGTTCGACCTCTCGGAGAGTGGGGATCTCGTGCAGATCGACCTGGAGCAGGAGGTCGCGTCGTGACCACCGAAGCCGCCATCTGGGGAGTCGGCACCTCCAGTTTCGGCGTGTTCGCCGAGCAACGTGTTGAAAGTCTCGCCTGGCGGGCCGTGGCCGAGGCGGTTGCCGATGCCGCCGTCGAGCCGACGGACATCGACGCGATCATCGTCGGTTCGGTCTTCGGTCCGCCCGGTGTGGCGACTCGAATCCAGCGGGGTCTGGGCATCGGCGCGGTGCCCCTGTGGACCATCGAAAATGCCTGCGCGAGTGGGACGAGTGCCTACCACGAGGCGGTCACGGCGGTTCGGCTGGGCCGCTTCGGCTGTGTCCTGGTGATCGGGGTCGAGCAGATGTCGACCTTGTTCACCGGTGCGATCGTGCCCGAGGCGACCGATCCCGAAGGCGCGACCGGACTGCCGCTGCCCGGCCTCTACGCGTTGACCGCGGCCCGCTACATGGACGTGCACGGCCTGACTCGTGAGCAGTTGGCGGCGGTCGCGGTGAAGAACAAGACCAACGGCCTGGACAATCCGCGAGCACACCTGCGCGCCGCGCCGCCGACCATCGAGACGGTCCTGTCGTCCCGGCCGATCGCCGATCCGCTGACCATGTTGCAGTGCTGCCCCACGACCGACGGCGCCGGCGCGATCGTCGTGGGAGCGGGCCGGCGCACCTCCCGCGACATCCTCGTCGAGTCCTGCGCGATGGTGTCCGGACGTCCGTGGGACCACCGCAACGACGACGTGTGGGGATTCTCCTGCGTACACCGGGCCGGAGCGCAGGCCCTTGCCGAAGCGGGCCGAAATATCGAGGAGGTCAACGTCTTCGAGGTGCACGACGCCTTCACCATCGGTGAGATCACGACTCTCGAAGCGCTCGGCCTGGCCGAAGTGGGCGGCGGCGGCGAACTCGCCGTGTCGGGGCACTCCGCGCGCTCGGGAGCCCAGCCGGTGAATCCCAGCGGCGGCCTGCTGTCCCGCGGCCACCCGCTCGGCGCGACGGGCACCGCCCAGCTGGCCGAGATCGTCTGGCAGCTCCGCGGCGATGCCGGGCGTCGCCAGGTGCGCCGGCACGGGGTGGGCATGGTCGAAACCATGGGCGGCGGTGCGGCCGGAATGGACGGAAATGCCTGTGTCGTAACGGTTCTGTCCGCTTGACCAGACATCGGCGGGAAGTGCGGGCATGAGTGCGGCGCCGGGAAGTGTCTACTTTTGCGGACTGTTCGCGGGTGTGTGACCGCTCATAACGTGACAGGAGTTGTTGCCTCCATCACACAAAGGAGTGGTCCGATGAGCCGCCTGAAGTTCGGCATTTTCCTGGCGCCGATCCACCAACCCGGCCAGAATCCGACGCTGCTGCTGCAACGGGATCTCGAGCTGGTCGAGTACCTGGAGGCGCTCGGTTACGACGAGGCGTGGTTCGGTGAGCACCATTCCGCGGGCTCGGAAATCTATGCGTCGCCGGAGATCATGATCGCCGCGGCCGGTGAGCGGACCAGCCGCATCGAACTCGGGACCGGAGTCACCTCGGTCTCGTATCACAACCCGCTGTGGGCGGCCGAGCGGATGGTGATGCTGGATCACCTGACCCGCGGCCGGGCGCTGTTCGGCCTGGGTCCCGGTTCGCTGCCCACCGATGCGGCGATGCTGGGACTGTCCCAGGTCGACACCCGAGAGTTGTTGGCGGAGAACGCCGATATCATCATGCGGCTGCTGCGCGGGGAGACCGTGTCGGCCAAGACCCGCACGCACACCCTGATCGATGCGAAGATCCAGATGGCCCCGTACTCGGATCCGCTGTTCGATGTGGTCGTCGCCGCCATCGCATCGCCGACCGGCGCTCGCCTCGCCGGTAAGCACGGGATCGGCCTGCTGTCCATTGCGGCCACCCTCACGGCCGACGGATTCAGTGCGCTGCAACATCACTGGGGAATGCTCGAGGAGTTCGCCGCGCAGGCCGGTCGTTCGGACGAGGTGGACCGCTCCACGTGGCGGCTGGTCGGTCCGTTCCACATCGCGGAGACCAAGGAGCAGGCCTACCGGGACGTCGAGCACGGCATCGAGCACTGGTTCGACTACCTGCAGCACGTCGCGGCCTTCCCTCAGATGGATGTGCGCGGCGACAACAAGCGCGAGATGATCGACTTCATCAACACCTCGGGTATCGGGGTGATCGGCACCGCGGAAGAGGCGCGCGCTCAGGTGCAGCGCCTGGTCGATCAGTCCGGCGGCTTCGGCACCCTGCTGGTGCAGGGGCACGACTGGGCGAATCCGCAGGCCACCAAGCGTTCCTTCGAACTGTTCGCGCAGGACGTGATGCCGTGGTTCCAGGGCCAGGCCGAGCCGATGATCGACGCGGCCGCGCGGGCGAAGGCGGTTCGCGAAGGCCAGGCCGACGAACACCGCAAGGCGGTCGAGCATATGACCAAGAAGTACGAGGCCGAGCTGGGCAGGGTGTGATCACCGATGGCTGAAATCAAGGTCGAGAAAAGCTTTTCCGCCGCGCCGGAGGTGGTGTGGGCTCGTGCCGGTGACCCGGCCACCATCAGCGACTGGATTCCGGCGATCAACTCCTCGCGCGTCGAGGGCGATATCCGCCACGTCGTGTTCACCGACGGCAATCCGGCCCGCGAACGCATCGTCGAGCACCACGACGACGAGCGCAATTACACCTACCAGTACATCGACGGTCCGCTGGCGCTGGAGTACTACCAGTCGACCCTGATGGTCGTCGCCACCGCCGACGGCGGATCGGCGATTCACTGGCAGGCCGAATTCACCGCCGCCTCCGCAGCGGTCGAGGCCGAACTGGCCGCCGCCATCGAGGGGATCTACGCCCAGGCCCTCGATGAGCTGGCCGCGCAGTTGGCCGCTCGCTGATCGAAAACCGTTGTCCGAGAGCAGGTGCCACGCACGCCGTGGCACCGCCTCGGACAACGGAACAGCACCGGAAAGAACAGGAGCCGACGTGCCGCACAACAGCGCCTCGCCCGAAATCCAGTCCATCTCCGCCGCCGATCCGGACGCCGTGAGTGCCTCGTTCCGTGAGGTGCTGGCGCACTTCTGCTCCGGCGTCGTCATCGTGACGTCCTCGGACGCCGCGGCGGCTCCGGTCGGGATGACCGTGGGGTCGTTCACCTCCATATCCCTCGACCCGCCGCTGGTCGGCTTCTACGCGGGCCGCTCCTCGACGACGTTGCCGCATATCGCCGCCGACGGGCGATTCTGCGCCAACGTGCTGGCCGAGGATCAACACGACCTCGCCCGAGCGTTCGCCGCGAGCCGGACCGAGAAATTCGCGGGCGTCGGCTGGACTCCGGGTCCGGGCGGTGCGCCCCGTCTGACCGGAGCGCACGCCTGGATCGATTGCACGATCACGATGCGCCGGCCGATCGGCGACCACGATCTGCTGGTCGGTCAGGTCGAGGCGCTCGCGGTCGCCGGTGACAGCGATCCGCTGGTATTCCATCGTTCGATCTTCCGCCGTCTGGGGGACCACTCGTGAACACCGTGGCGGACAACGCTGTCGCACAGTGCATCCGGCAGTTGCAGGCGGGTCGGCCGGTCGTCGTCATCGATGACCGGACTCGCGAGAACGAAGCCGATCTGGTGCTGGCCGCGGAATACGCGACCGTCGACAACGTCGCGTTCTTCCTCGAGCACACCTCCGGATTCCTCTGCGTGGCGATGACCGATTCCCGGCTCCGCGAGCTCGAATTACCGCTGATGGTGCCCGATCCGACCGATCCGCTGCGGACCGCCTTCACGGTGAGCGTCGATGCCGCGGAGGGCGTCACCACCGGGATCAGCGCCGCCGACCGGGCGCGCACCACACGTCTGCTCGCCTCGCCCGGCGCCGAACCCGGCGCGTTCACCCGCCCCGGGCACATGATGCCGCTGCGGGCTCGCCCCGGCGGCGTGCTCGAGCGCCGAGGCCACACCGAGGCGGCCGTGGACCTGTGTCGCGCGGCGGGCCTGAATCCGGCCGGACTGATCTGCGAACTCGTCGCTCCGGACCGTCGGGCGATGATGTCCCGGGACGCGGCGTACGAGTTCGCCGAACGGCATCAGCTCGCCGTGCTGACCATCGACGATCTCGTGACCCATCGTCGGGAAGCGTCGGTCGTGCGGCGTTCACAGGCCGAATTACCCACGGACAATGGGGTATTCGATCTGATCGTGTACGAGTCGGTGGAAACCGGCGTCGAACACGTCGCGTTGGTCCGTGGGGATCTCGCCACCGCGTCCCAGCCGCTGGTTCGGGTCCACAGCGAGTGCCTGACCGGCGACACCTTCGGCTCGCGGCGTTGTGATTGCGGGGAGCAATTGCGCGTCGCGCTGCGCGAGGTGGCCGAATCGGGCTGCGGCGTAGTAGTTTACCTCGGCGGCCACGAGGGCCGGGGGATCGGGCTGGCGGCGAAGGTGGCCGCCTACCGATTGCAGGACACCCTGGGCCTGGACACCGTCGATGCGAACCTGCGGTTGGGGCTGCCGACGGACAGTCGCGACTATCGCTGTGCCGCAGCCATTCTGGGCGATCTCGGGGTCGGCAGCGTCCGGCTGCTCACGAACAATCCGGACAAGGTGGCCGGGCTCACCGCAGCCGGGATACAGATCGCCGAGGTGGTAGGTCTGCATGCCGAGCCCACGCCCGAGAACAGCGCCTATTTGGCGGCCAAGCGTGACCGGATGGGGCATCGCATCATCAGCACCACGGCCGCCCCAGCAGAGATGGTGACACGATGACACACGAACACACGACCGACGCGGAAGCTGTGGCGGGATTCGGCGAACTCGTCGAGCGAGTTACCGTGTTGCACAACATCATTCACTGGTCGGCGTCCTATCGCGATCTGACGGCCCTGCTCGGCGAGCCGTCGTTCACCGACGGCAGCGCATGGGCCGCCTTCGCGCCGCTCAGCCTCGGGGACGAGGCGGAGCTCGCCGAGTGGTGCCTGCTCGCCCGTGTCACCGACCTGGAGCAGATACGCATTCGCGCGAACGAGTTGGGTTGGGCTGCTTCAGCTTCCACGATGGGCGGCCACGAGGCCCGAGTCACGCTGACCGCGCCCTCGGGCCTGATCGTCATCGCCTACACGCCGGTGCGTCGATGATCGCTGCTCGGCCGCCCGCGCCGCAACACCGCGGTCGCGAGTTCGGCGCGATTGCGGTGGCCGGTGACCTCGAAGATGCGGCTGATGTACTTCTTGATGGACAGCTCGGACAGGCACAGCGCAGTGGCGATCTCGTGATTGCTCAGCCCGTCGCTGACCAGTTCGGCGACCTCCACCTGTCGCGGCGACAAGCCCGCGAGCGGATCGGCTGCGGAGGCGGTGGCTCCCGCGCTGATCGTGACGGTGCGGGCGCGCAACTGCCGGGCCAGCAGCCGGATCGCGAGCCGATCGCCGTCCTCCCACGGGCGGATCAGATCGAACATGCCGATCAGCGCCTCCCCGTCCGCGAGCCGCAGATGCATGGCCGACGCGGTGTGCATGTCGTTGGGCCTGAGGTAGTCGACCACGTACGAGCGTTGCGGCCGAGGCAGGCGGGCGAGTTCGTCGAGCGTGACGAAGCCGTCGGCGGTCAGGCGGCGGCGCGCCTGCGGAAGCGCGAAAATGTCCTTGTCGCTCCACTGTTCGCGGTAGGCGGGCAGCAGATCCGCGGTGGCTCCCGCGAGCAGCGGCTCGGGATCGGCGAAGATCTCCGGGTAGGTCCGGCCGTGGAAGAACGTCACGTCGCGAATCCCGAAGTGCGTCGCGAGCGATTCGGTGAGAGTTTCCTTGAATCTGTCGCCGCCGGTTTCCGAGTCCGCGCAGGACTCCAGCACCGAAAGTACGCCGAGCAACTGTTTTCGAGACAGCAGTTGCTGCCAGTTCTGCACAGACACGCCTCACCACCTCATCTCGTACCACGCCGCGTCCACTATTCCGGCCTCGAAAGGCATCTCGTGACGACAACCCGCTCCGCCGATATCGATCTCGCGCGCACCCAGTCGTTCGGGGAAATCCCCCGACGGTCGGCGGCGCGTGACCCGGAGAAGATTGCCATCGTACACCGGGATGTGCGCCTGACATTCCGCGAATTCGACGAGATGATCGATCGAACGGCGTCCGCGTTGTATGCCCGCGGGCTCCGCAAAGGGGACACCCTGGCGATCCTGTCGCACAATTGCTGGCAATACCCGGTGCTGGCCTTCGCGACCGCGCGGATCGGGGTGGTATTCGTTCCGGTCAATTTCATGCTGACCGCGCACGAGGTCGCCTATATTCTCGACGATTGCCGCGCGGCCGCATTCGTCGTGGAAGACGAACTCGTCGATACCGCGGACAAGGCCCTGGCGCTCGCGGACACCAGTGTGCGGGTTCGTGCCTCGATTCCGTTGTCCCAGAGGGAATGTGACGGCTGGCCCTCGACCGCCGAATGGACGGCCGCCGATCACCCGGCCCCGCCGACCATCGTCCTCGCCGACGACGACCTGATCCGCATCATGTACACCTCGGGTACCGAATCGCGTCCGAAGGGTGCGATGCATTCGAGTAGAACGTTGATGTGGCAGTACATGAGCTGCATCGTCACCGGCGGAATGTCGGCCGACGACATCGAAATTCATTCGCTGCCGCTGTACCACTGCGCACAGCTGGACAACTTCCTGAGCACGGACATTCTGCTCGGCGCGACGAGCGTCATCTTGGACCGGCCCGATCCGGGGGCGATCGTGCGCGCGGTGCGCACCGTGCGGGCCACCAAACTCTTCTGCCCGCCGACGGTGTGGATTTCGTTGCTGGGGCACCCGGATTTCTCCGCCGAGACGATGAGCAGTCTGCGCAAAGGCTATTACGGTGCCTCGGCACTGCCGACGGAGGTATTGAGCCGGATAGCGAAGCACATGCCGGATCTGCGTCTGTGGAATTTCTACGGCCAGACCGAAATGGCTTCGCTGGCAACCGCACTCGCGCCCGAGGATCAGACCTCCCGGCCGGGCTCGGCGGGACGTGCGGCATTGAACGTGCAGACCCGGATCGTCGACGAAACGGGTGCGCCCGTCCCGGTGGGCGAGGTCGGGGAGATCGTGCACCGCAGTCCGCAGGCCACGATCGGCTACCTCAACCAGCCGGACAAAACCGCGGAAGCGTTCCGCGGCGGCTGGTTTCACTCCGGTGACCTGGGCTATCTGGACAGTGACGGCTACCTGTGGGTGGTCGACCGCAGTAAGGACATGATCAAGACCGGCGGCGAGAACGTGGCCGGTCGCGAAGTCGAGGAAGTGCTGTTCGAAATCGACGGCGTCGCGGAAGCGGCGGTCGTCGGCGTCCCGCATCCGCGATGGATCGAGGCGGTGGTCGCGGTCGTCGTGCCGGTCCCGGGCGCATCCGTCGACGCCGAGGCGGTGCTGTCGCATTGCCGTAATCGCCTGGCGGGCTACAAGGTCCCCAAATACGTCCTGATGATCGAGGAACTGCCGAAGAATCCCAGCGGCAAGATCCTGAAACGCGATCTGCGCGAACGATACCGGGATATCGCCACAGCCGATTGATGTCGGATGGGAAAGCCGCGGAAGCCGGTCGTCACCGCTTCCGCGCGGAATCGAAGCGGATGCTTCGCCGAGGAGAAGAAGTCGAATATGAAAGCAGCACGTTTCCACGGCCGGTGCGATCTTCGCATCGATGAGATCGAGGAACCCGCCCCCGCAGCGGGCGAGGTGAAGATCCGAAACGCCTACGTGGGGATCTGCGGTTCGGATCTGCACGTGTACTTCGATCCCGAGCACTGCGGCCTGGATTTCTCGAAACCGCATCCGGTGACCGGGTCGATGCCTCCGCAGATCCTGGGGCACGAATTCTCCGGCACCGTGGTCGAACTGGGTGACGGGGTGGACGATATCGCGGTCGGCGACCGCGTCGCGGTCTGGCCGGTCTACTACTGCGGCGACTGCGCGGCGTGCCGCGCGGGAATGGTGAACATCTGCCGATCCTTCGGATTTCACGGGCTCACCAGCCACGGCGGCGGGCTGGCGGAATACACGACGGTCGCGCGGTCGATGGTGCACCGCCTGCCCGAGACCGTCGATCTGAAACTCGGCGCGCTCGTCGAGCCGATGGCGGTCGCGTGGCACGCCGTCGAGCACAGCGGTGTGCAGCAGGGACAGGCGGCCGTGATCGCCGGGGCGGGCGCGATCGGCCTCGGACTGTGGTTCGCGCTGCGTGCTCGGGGAATTACGAATATCGTTGTGTCCGATCCGAATACGGGTCGGCGACAGGTCGCCGAACAGCTGGGCGTCCCGCATGTGATCGACCCGACCGCGACCGACCTCGTCGCGGTGTGCGCCGAGCTGACCGCGGGGGCCGGTGCCGATGTCGCGTTCGACGCGGCCGGAACCGGGAGTGCGCTCACCCAGGCCCTGGATGCGCTCGGGCCCGGCGGCCGTCTGGTCGTGGTCGCGGTGCACGGGAAGGATCTCGACTTCGACACGACGCGGCTGGTGTTCTCCGAACGGTCGATCACCGGCTCGCTGGCCTACCTGCCCGCCGATTTCGATGCGGTGATCGCGGCCATGGCGGCGGGCTCCTACGACCCGGCGGGCTGGGTCGAGGAAGCCGCCATGGACGATGTGGTGGCTACGTTCCATCGGTTGCACGAGGGTGCGGGCACGAAGGTGCTGATCCGGGTCTGATCCGCCTCAGAGCAGCGGATCGCGCCGGAGTTCGCTCTTCGCGATCGCCTGGATGTGCACCTCGTCCGGGCCGTCGAACAGGCGCATCGCGCGATGCCAGGCATACATGGCGGCGAGCGGAGTCGTATCGGTGACTCCGGCGCCGCCGTGTACCTGGATGGCCCGGTCGATGACGCGCAGCGCGGTGCGCGGAACCGCGACCTTCGCCATGGCGACCAGATCCTTGGCCGCCTTGTTGCCGCTGGTGTCGATGACATGGGCCGTGTGATGGCACAGCAGCCTCGCCTGGTCGATCTCGATGCGCGATTCGGCGATCTGCTCACGCACGACACCCTGCTCCGCCAGCGACTTACCAAAGGCGACACGCTCTTTCGCACGTGCCACGAGCAACGAGAGCGCGCGTTCCGCCGCGCCGAGGGCGCGCATGCAGTGGTGGATGCGGCCCGGCCCGAGCCGGGCCTGTGCGGCGGCGAAACCGCCACCCTCCTCGCCGATGACGTTCTCGACCGGGACGCGCACATCGGTGAACAGGACTTCCGCGTGGCCGTGCTGGTCGTGGTGGCCCATCACGGGGTAGTCGCGAATCACCTGCACGCCCTTGGTGTTTCGCGGTATCAGCACCATCGTCTGCTGCCGGTGGACCGGTGCGGTGGGGTCGGTCTTGCCCATCAGGATGAAGAAGGCGCAGCGTGGGTCCATCGCGCCACTGGTCCACCATTTGCGTCCGTTGATCACGTAGTCGTCGCCGTCGCGTTCGATCCGAGTCGCGATATTCGTCGCGTCGCTGCTGGCGACATCGGGCTCGGTCATGGCGAACGCGGATCGGATATCGCCCGCGAGCAGCGGCTCGAGCCAATCCTGCTTCTGCTGTTCACTACCCAGCAGGTGCAGCAGTTCCATATTGCCGGTGTCGGGGGCCTGTCCGTTGATCGCTTCCGGCGCGATCTCCAGGCTCCACCCGGACAGTTCGGCGATCGGTGCGTACTCGAGCTGGGTCAGGCCGGAAGCCGCGGGCAGGAACAGGTTCCACAGACCCTCGGTCTTGGCGTACTGCTTCAACTCTTCGACGATCGGCGGCACGACGTGGTCGTCCGGTCCGGCCGCGCGACGCCACGTCAGGTAGTCGGCTTCGGCCGGCAACACGCGCTCACGCATGAATCGAGCCATGCGCTCGTGCAGTTCCGACGCCCGCGGCGAGGGCGCGGGGAGTTCGTATCCGGTCATGAACACCTCCTGAACAAGACCGATCAAATGATCGGTACTGAACTATAGGGTGGCTCAGGGCAGGGCGTCAACGAGGAACGCGGACGATATCGCGGGCGAACTCGATGTACTGCCGGGCGACCGCGTCGGGAGTGAGCTCGCCCGCGGGCGACCACCACTGCGGCAGTGCGGTGCACAGGGTCACCACCGCGCGGGCGGCCTCGCGCGGCAGTGGGGTGAGCATCGCGCCCCGGCGGCAACCTTCGACGACCTCGTCCTCGACCATCTGCTGCACGTCCCGCCGGGCCGTCGCGATTCGGGTGCGATGCGGCTCGTCCAGGCTGCGCATCTCGCTGGCGCCGATGAAGCCGAGTTCGCGTCGATGGGTGTGGAACAGGGCGAGGCATTCGACCAGTCGCTCGAGCCGCTCGACCGGACCGTCGCCCTCGGCGCGCGCCGCGCGGCATCGTTCGCGCAGATCGTCCATCGTCAGGTCCAGGAGTGCGACGAGCAGATGCTGTTTGGTCGGCCAGTGGTGATACACCCCGGCGACCGAAAGCTCTGCCCGGTTGGCGATTTCGCGGATCGTCGCGCCGTGGTAGCCGAGTTCGACGAAGGCGTTCAGCGCGCCGGTGATGGGGGCGGGAAGCTGTAGTGGCGGGAAATCCCGCCACCGGCGATCGCTCTCGTCCGGCAGCGGCGCTCCGCGCAGGTCGGCGGGATCGGTGTCGAACAGGCGCGCCGCGCCGGTGAGCCGGTCCTCCGAGATTCGCGCGAGTCCGTTCTCGATCGCACTCCAGGTGCCGACGCTCACGCCGATCTCCGGGGCGACGTCGCGAATGGTGAGCCCCTTCGCCTGCCGGGCCGCGCGCAACCGCCGCCCGAGCAGTTCGCGCTCGTCGTCGGCATTTCGTTCCTGCAGCTCTCGTGCGGTCAATCCAGGCTCCTTTCGCGGCAGGACGAGCCTAGTCGCCGTTGACATCGCCGGAGGTGTCGGCTAGCTTTCGATCCTGTTCAATTCTACCGGACGATCGCTCGGTTTCAGGATGGTGTTCATGTCGGCTCCGGCTATTCCCGGAATCTCTGTACCTCAGCTCGAAGAGTTCATTCGCGCCGAGATTCCCGATCTGCTCAACGGCCCGTTGCGGGTCGATCTGCTCTCCGGCGGTCGGTCGAATCTGACCTATCGGCTGACGGACGGCACGACCGAGTGGGTGCTGCGCCGCCCACCGCTGGGGCACGTGCTTGCTACCGCGCACGACATGGATCGGGAATATCGGATGCTGCGGGCGCTGCATCCCACCGATGTCCCCGTGCCCGCACCGTTGGTGATCGCGGGTCCGGAGATCATCGGCGCGCCGTTCTACATCATGGAATTCGCACGCGGGGCGGTGCTGCGCGAGCGTGAGCAGTTGGACCGGATCAGTGCGAAGTCGAACGATCTGGCCGCCGGGCTCGTCGACACGCTCGCCCGCCTGCATCGGCTCGATCCCGAAGCGGTGGGTCTGGGCGATCTCGGACGTCCGCAGGGATATCTCGAGCGGCAGCTGCGTCGTTGGGACGCTCAGGTGGTCGCGTCGCACAGCCGGGACCTGCCGGATCTGGTGGATCTGGGGGAGCGGCTGGCCGCTGCGCTACCGTTCGGCCGCGCGGCCGCGCTGGTGCACGGCGATTATCGTCTCGACAACGTGGTGGTCGATCCGCAGAACGCCCGTGTGGTGGGGGTGCTCGACTGGGAAATGGCCACCCTCGGCGACCCGCTGACCGATCTGGCCTCGATGGTGATCTGGTGGGACGGATTCCGCGGATTGGACAGCCCGGTCGCCGCGGTGCCCGGCGACGTGCCCGGATTCCCCAGCGCCGACACGCTGGTCGCGCAGTACGCGGAGCTGACCGGCTGCGATCTGTCCGAATTCGGGTGGTACCTGGGATTCGCCTACTACAAGATCGCCGCGATCTTCGAAGGCATTCACTACCGCACACAGCAGGGCTTGACCGTCGGGGACGGGTTCGAACGGCTCGGTGCGATGGTGCCCGCGTTGATCGAACGCGGTCACACGGCATTCGCCGAATACGTCGGCCCGCGCCCGGCGCACTGACAACAGCCCGGCCTCACCGACGACCTGCACCGGGCGTCGGCGGGTTCGGTCGATGAGAGGTAATGCCTTGAAAGACAACAGTTTCCATGGCCGCACGCTGGTCATGTCCGGCGGTAGCCGCGGTATCGGATACGCGATCGCCGCGGAGTTCGCGGCGCGCGGCGGCAACGTCGTACTGCTGGCCAAAACCGATGTGCCCGACCCGCGGCTGCCCGGGACCCTTCGTTCCGCAGTGGCCGAGATCGAATCGGCGGGCGGCAATGCGGTCGGTGTGGTCGGCGATGTCCGCAAGGACGCCGACGTCGAGCGCGTCGTGCAGACGGCTGTCGAACGATTCGGCGGCATCGACATCTGCGTCAACAACGCGAGTGTGCTCACCCTGTCCGGCACCGAGGATCTGCCGATGAAGCGCTTCGACCTCATGCAACAGGTGAACGTGCGCGGCACTTTCGCCTTGACCCGCGAATGCCTTCCGCACCTGCGCAAGTCGCCCCAGGGCCAGATCCTGACGTTGTCGCCGCCGCTGAACATGTCGCAGGAGTGGTTGGGCAAGCACCCCGGGTACATGTTGGCCAAATACGGAATGACGTTGCTGGCCATGGGATTCGGCGCGGAGTACGCCGACACCTCGGTGGTCGGCACCTGCTTGTGGCCGGAAACCACCATTGCCACTGCCGCCGTGGTGAACCTGCTGGGCGGGGCCGAAGCTGCTGCCCACGCGCGCAATCCGAAAATCATGGCGGATGCGGCGATGCGGATCTTCGGCGACCCCTCCGGATACGCCAACCGATGCGTGCTGGATGTGGACGTGCTGGCCGAAGCCGGAATCACCGACCTCGACGAGTACGGGGGACAGGCTCCCCTCGAATACGACATCTTCGTGGATCCCCGCTGACAGCAACGGAATTCGCATGATCCGCATCGTTCGATCGATGCGTCGGAACCAGATTCAGGAGACCAATGAATATCGACGGAACAGTCGCGGTGGTGACCGGTGGCGCGTCCGGGCTCGGCAATGCCACGGCTCGCGCACTGCACGCTCGGGGAGCCAAGGTGGTGCTGATCGATCTACCGATGGCCGATCGGGAAGCGGCGACCGCCGGACTCGGCGCCGATGCGGTCTTCGCGGCCGCTGATGTCACATCTGCTACCGAAGTGGCGGCGGCGATCGATCGCGCCGCAGATCTCGGGGACCTGCGCATCGTCGTGAACTGCGCCGGTGTCGCCACACCCGGAAAGGTGCTCGGCAGGAGCGGACCGCTGCCCCTGGACGATTTCGAGCGCGTGGTGCGCATCAATCTCGTCGGCACCTTCAACGTCATTCGGCTGGCGGCCGAGCGGATGGCGACCACCGCACCGGTCGACGGGGAACGCGGCGTCATCATCGACACCGCCTCGGTCGCCGCCTTCGACGGTCAGGTCGGTCAGCCCGCGTATGCCGCGTCCAAAGGCGGTGTTGCGGCGATGACGTTGCCGATCGCCCGGGAGTTGGCGCGTCATCTGATCCGCGTGGTGACGATCGCTCCCGGCATCTTCGAGACGCCGATGATGGCGGGGCTGCCCGCGGAGGCGCAGAAGTCTCTCGGCCGGCAGGTTCCGCATCCGTCCCGCCTGGGCAGGGCCGATGAATACGCTGCTCTGGCGACTCACATCGTGGAAAATGCCATGTTGAACGGGGAGACGATTCGTCTCGACGGCGCGATTCGTATGGCGCCGAAATAAGATTTGTTCGCTCGGTCGTTGAGCGCGGATACTGAATTCCGCAGCAGCGCAAGCATTGTCGTGATCGACAGTGATTCTGCGGATCGGGAGTGCGGTCCGAACCGGTGCCGGGGCGGCGTTCGACGTGATACTCGAACGCCGCGATGGTGTGCGGTGACGTTGTCTGCGGATCACCCGCGTTCGGCGGCGACCGATTCGAGCGCGGACTGGTGCGGGCGCAGTCGGAACAGGATGACAACGGCACCGCACACCAGTAACAGCACCGCGCAGAAGAACATTGCGGTGCGCACGCCCGTGAGGAATTCGCCGGACACGCTGGAGACCGCCGCGTTGCTCATCGACGAGCTCATCAGCCCGACCCCCGCCCCGAACAGGGCCGTGCGCCACTCTATCTGCGCGAGAGACGACGACCCCTCCGGCATCCAGAACAGGGCGAGGCAGCCGAAGCCGGAAACGATCGACCCGGCGCTGAGCACGGGTTGGATGCCGAAGCGTCCGGCCAGTCGTCCGCGAACGGGGCGAGACCGGCCATGAAGACGGTCATCGGCAGGAACAGCAACCCGGACACCAGCGCCGGGCGGTGCAGATAGTGCTGGAAGTAGAGGTTGTGGTAGAAGATGATTCCGGTCCGAGTGAGGAAGTAGACCAGCCCGGCCGTGTGGAGGACGATGGCGGCATTGCACGTAACCGGGCTTCGGCCTGCGGCTTCGCATCCATGTGGCTGGACGAAATCACCCGCCCTTCCTGCACGGTCGCAGGTAGAGCGGGTGAGGGTGGGAGGCGCTGCTAGTCTGCGGCGCCTCCCGGCGTTCTCGCGGTCAGAGATCCATGAGATCCGCAGTGAGACTGGTCAATTCATTCTTGTAGGTCGCGACCAGCCCGACCAGTGAATTGGATTGTGCCTCCTGTGCTTTGATGATGGTCTCCATGGCCAGCACCCGGCGTTCCAGTTTCGCGATGATCCGTGCCTGATCGTTGATCGTCGCCGCCTGCTCGTTGATGATCGCCCCGGCGCTGTCACCCGATGCGGCCGGCTTCTCTGCCAGCACAACCGAACTCGAGTACGCCACGAGATCGCGTGTCCCGACCGGCGCGGCTTCCGCCACACCTTCTGCATCGGTGTCGTCGGCTGCCGCATCCTCGGCAGGCTCACTCGGTTCCGCGTGCGGTTCTGTCTCCGCGTCCGCGGCTTCCCCTTCCAGCTCCGCTTCGGCGTCCGCCGCCGGCTCGGCATCCACGAACGGTTCGGTCTCCGCGACCTCGTCGAGCACGCCCTCTTCGACCGAAACACTCTCGCCGTCAACAGCTTCCTCGACCGGACCGGCAGACTCGTCGTCGGTCAGCTCCTCGACGAGGAGTTCGGGGGAGTCGTCCGGATCCAGCTCGGGCTCCACTTCGGCTTCGGCTACCGCCTGGGGCGCTTGCTCCGGCTCGGCTTCGGCAGCCGGCTCGGCCGCTTGCTCCGATTCGGTTTCAGCCACCGCCTGGATTGCTGGCTCCGGCTCGGTCTCCGCTACCGGCTCGATGTCGGTTGCTGGCTCCGTCGCCTGTTGCGGCTCGGCTTCCGCTACCGGCTCAGTTGCCTGTTGCGGCTCGGCTTCCGCCACGGGCTCGGCCGCCGGCTCTGCCTCGCCGTCGGCTGTCGGCTCGGTTGTCTGCTCTGATTCCGTCTCCGCCACGGGCTCGGTGGCTTGTTCCGCCTCGGTCTCGGCTACCGGCTCGGTCACTGGCTCCGAATCGTCCTCTGCCTTTGCCTCGGCTGCGGCTTCCGGCTCTACTTCTGCTTCGGCTTCCGGGCCCGCTTCGGCTTCTGCATCGGTCACTGCTTCGGCTTCTACTTCGATACCCGACTCCGGCTCGTCTTCGGCAACGGCCACGGTCTCCGGGGTCTGCTCGGCCGAATCACTATCGTCCGCAACGGTTTCGTCGCTGGCACTGGCGGTCTCTGTGTCGACCGCTACCCCATCTTCTTGAACTACCGTTTCCGGCCCGGCCGAATCCTCTTGCACCGCAGGCTCGACCTCGGCTTCCGTGACCAGCTCCGGCTCCGCCTGAGCGTCCGAACTTGTCTCGGGCTCGTCCGCGGGCTCGGTTTCGGTTTCCGGTTCGGGTTGCGCCTGAGCGTCCGAACTTGTCTCCGGCTCCTCTGCGGACTCGGCTTCAGTTCGCAGTTCGGATTGTGCCTCAGTGTCGGAGTTCGGCTCGGTCTCGGCTTCCAGTTCGGGTTCGGCCTGAGCGTCGGAACTCGGCTCGGGCTCGACCGCAGGTTCAGCCTCGGCGTCCACCTCCGATTGCGCTTCGGCGTCCGCGGTCACCTCGGCCTCGGATTCCGCAGTCTCCTCGGCGGCCTGGCTCCCCGACTGGTCGATCGCTTGCTCGACGTCGTCGCTTGCCGCAACCGGCGTATCCGCCTCAGTCTCGATCGGTGCTTCCACCTCGGCCCCGGTCTCGTCCTGAGCGACGGCCTCATCCTCGACAGCTACCACTTCGGCGACGGTCTCGGCATCCGTGTCGCTGACTGCTGCTTCCACCTCGGCAGCATCCGCCGCCACCGACTCCGCGCCGGATTCGTCCTCGACCACCGCCGTGGTTTCAGCGGACTCGTCCGCCTCGGCGGCATCCTTCACACCCTCATCCTCGACCGACTCGGCTGCCTCAGCGGCAGTCTCGCCCACTGGTGAAGTCTCGTCTTCAGCCACAGCCTCGCCCTCAGGCGCAGCCACACTCTCATCCTCCGCAGCCGCTTCGACTGCGGTGTGCTCCGCGTCAACCGTCGACTTGCCTGCGACCTCTTCATCCGTGACGGCACGCGACTCTGCGGAATCGGCCACGGCCTCCGACTCCCCGGACACGTCCGCATCGGGAGTGACGGTCTCACCGTCCTGCTGGGTTACCTCCAGTTCCGCCGCCTCGGTCTGAGCTACTTCCTCAGTGTCGGTAGGCGTTTCACCCTCGGCGGGTGTCTCGCTGTCGACAGGTGCTTCGCCCGCTTCGGGGGTCTCGCTGTTCGCGGATGTCTCCGCGACGTCGACCTGCTCGCCCGCTGCCTCGTCGGTCACTGCGGGTGCCTCGGCGGCTGGCGCTTCGTCGTCTGCCGCGTCGGCTTCGACCGAATCCGATGCTTCGGTCGCGACTTCCTCCGCTGATTCAGCGGCCACGCCCACGGCATCGCCCGCACTGGCCTCGACCTCAGCCGTCGGCTGCCCGGCGTCAGCGCCCTGCGTGACATCTTCGGCCGAATCATCTTGCGCCGCTGCGTCATCGGCGGCGCGCTCGGCGACATCCGCTGCCGACTCCACACCCTCGGCGGCCGGCTCGTCTTCGGCCGCTGACTGCAACTCGGCACCGGACTCGCCGTCGGCGGACTCCGTACCCGCGGCAGCCTCGTCTTCGACAGACGCCAGTTCCGGCTCGGCAGCCGTATCGACAGCGTCGGCCCCGGCCTCCGTATCAGCCTGCGCCGCAGCGTCTTTGGAGATCTCGTCCGCCTCTGCCCCGGCAATCTCGTCTGTCGGAGCCTCAGCAGCATCCCCGCCCTCGGCTACAGCTTCGCTGTCGGCACCCACTGACTCCGTCTCGTCGGTCGTCTCCGCGACATCGGATCCGTCCGTGGTCTCAGAGTCAGATTGCGCCGCTGCGTCTTCGGTTGTCGTCTTCGGTTGGGGCTCCTCAGTGGAAACCTCTTCTGCGCAAGTCTCGGCCGGAGCAGCTTCCGCACTGTCGGTTGCGACCGTGTCTGCCTCGTCGATCGTGTCCGCTGCTTCGGATTCGGGCTCGGCCTCCGGAGTGGCCTGCGACGTGGTGTCCTCGGTGATCTCCTCCGATTCGGATCCCTCAGTGGCAATCTCGTCTGCGGGGGTTTCGGCCGCAGACGCTTCCTCGCTGGCGGTTGCGACGGGCTCGGGCTCGTCGGTCGTGTCTGCGATCTCGAGTCCGGCGTCGGGCTCCGGGTCGGCTTGTGTCGCTGCGTCTTCGGAGACTTCCTCCGACTCGATTGCCGCGGCAGCGGTCCCCTCTACCGTGGCCTCGTCATCGGTCGCCGCGTCGTCGACAATGGCTACCGGTTCCGTCTCGTCGGATGTGTCCGCGATTTCGGATTCGGCTTCCGGGGCGGCTTGCAACGCCGTATCTTCGGTGATCGTCTCCGGTTCGGACTCCGCAGAGGTGGCCTCCTCTGCCGGAGTATCGGCCGTAGCCTCTGGGGCGCTGTCGGTGCCTACCGTCTCAGCCTCGTCGATCGTGTCCGCTGCGGCGGTCTCCTCTGCCGGGGTTTCGGCCGTGGTCTCTGGGGCGCTGTCGGTGTCTACCGACTCGGGCTCGTCGATCGTGTCCGTGTCCTCGGCCTCGGGCTGCGGGGTGTCCTGTGGCGCTTCGACTTCGGTGATCTGCTCGGATTCGGCGACCGCAGTGGCGGTCTCCTCAGTAGCCTCGTCCTCGGTCTCGGCGGCGCTGTCAGCAGCGACCGGCTTCGTCTCGTCGGCCGTGTCGGCGACCTCCGATCCGGCCTCGGCTTCCGGGGCGGCTTGCGACGCTTCCTCTTCGTCGATTGCCTCCGGCTCGGTCGCGTTCTCGGCGACCTCCTCTGCGGGAGTCTCCTCGGAAGCTTCGGTTGCGGCCTCGTTGTCGGTGGCTATCGACTCCGTCCCGTCTGCGATCGCGGTCTCCGGGTTGGGCTGCGGCGCTTCGTCTTCGTCGACCAACGTCGACTGCGTTGCCTCTGCCGCGGCCTCCTCGGTGGTCCCGTCTTCGGTTGCGGTGTCGCTGTCCGCAGGGACCGGGTTCGTCTCGTCGGTCGTGTCGGCGATCTCGGGTTCAGCCTCGGGCTCCGGGGTGGCGTGTGCCGCTTCCTCTCCGGCGATCGCTTCCGCCTCGGTCGCCGCAGCAGCGGCAACCTCTGCCGGGGCATCGGCAGTAGCTTCGTCGTCGGTGGCTGCCGACTCCGTCTCCTCGGTCGTGTCCGTCTCCTCGGTCGTGTCCGTGTGCTCGGATTCGGCCTCGGGTTCCGGGTTGGCCCGCGGTGCTTCGTCTTCGGCGGTCGGCTCCGACTCGGTCGTCGCAGTGACGGCGTCTTCGGTGGTCTCGTCTTCGGTTGCCGTGCCGCCGTCGGTGGCTACCGGCTCTGTCTCGTCTGTTGTGTTCGAGGGCTCGGATCCAGCCTCGGCCTGCGGGGTGATTTGCTGCGCTTCCTCTTCGTTGATCGCCTCCGGCTCGGTCGCGTTCTCGGCGACCGCCTCTGCCGGTGACTCCTCGGTACCTTCGGCTTCCGCTTCGGTGGCGGTGGCTACCGGCTCTGTCTCGTCTGTCGTCTCCGCGATCTCGGGGTCAGCCGCGGGCTCCGGGTCAGCTTGTGACGCTTCGTCTTCGGGGACTGCAGTGGGCTCGGTCGCGGCGGTTGCGGTCGACACGGCCGGAGTTTCGGTGGTGGCGCCGTCCTCAGTTGTGGCGGCGTCGTCGGTGGCTATCGGCTCCGGCTCCAGGGGCGGGTCCGCTATGTCGGATCCGGTTTCCGGCTCCGGATCATGTTGCGGCGCTACATCTTCGGCGGTCGCTTCATCCTGTCCGGTCGACTCGCTCGCGTCGGCCGCTGATTCATCGGCGGCAGTTACCTCTGCGGCCGCATCCGTGGCGGGCTCGTCCTCGATCCCCGCCTCGTCACTTTCCGTCAACCCTTCCGTAACCTCCTGTGTCCCTTCATTTTCGGCAACCGAAGGCTGACCGTCGACTTTCGGTTCACCCTCAGCGGGTGCCGTTCCGTTGGCAGCGGTGGCACCGTTAGCTGTCGTGGTCTCCGCGGCGTCGGCCGTGTCGTCGTCGGTCATCGTCCGGTCGTCGGGAGTTGTCATAGTCCGTCCACCCTCTCGAAGGCGTGTGCTGAATCCCGGTATGAGCGCCCGGGGCCTACAGGGTCGCACGAGATCGAGGTTGCTGCGCGCGAATCCGTCCGCGCTGGTACGTAATTGGGGGTTCGCGCCCGGGGGATATCATTCCGTGATCGAAAATGCCGATGACGCTGCGCTCGCTGGCCTCGAGCGAACTTCGCCCGATCGCGCGACCGTGCGCGGTCCACACGCCGAGATCGGTTTAACCAGAAGGTTGCTAGAGAGAGGGGAAGCGTCGGACGCGGCCTTGGTTGCAGGCCGCGTCGCCGCACCTCGGTAGCGAATCGGCAATAAGCGAAATATGTTGGAGCCGAACGAATTTGCGTCAAGCTCAGTCACCCGTTCAGTCCAGTTGGCAAGCTATTCTGTGAAACTCCCGTTGCTCCAATGGGTTTCGATCCGATCACGTATCTGCATCGTCTTGGTGTCGCGAGGATTATTCGCGCAGGCCACCCGCGGGTTCACCGGCGAGATCGACTCGGCCGCCGACGGAGCCGAACGATGTTGACCTGTTTCGCTGAGAGCGCAACAGTGCTCCTGTCGTCATCTCGATCCGCCCGGCCCGCAGCGTCGGTCCGGCAGCTCCTCGACCGCTCCATGCATCGAGCCCCGAGATCACCACGGAGTCCCCGGGGCTGCTGCGACAGCCGGGCAAGAGTCCGTCCGTACGAGGCGATCAACTCTCCGCGGAACCGCTCTGCTCGGCGATCCACGCCGCGATCTGGGTGCGTGAGGTGAAGCCGAGTTTGGTCAGGATGTGTTCGACGTGTCCGGCGGCGGTGCGTTGGGAGATGTGCAGACGAGTAGCAACAGCCTTGTTGGTCAGGCCCTCGGCGACGAGGCCGGCCACCTCCTGTTCCCGCTTGGTCAGCCCCACTGACGGACCCGGGGCGGGCGGTGCGGCCTGCGGTTGCTCGTCCAGGGCATAGCCGGTCGCGGAGAGCAGATCCAGTGACATGCCCTTGCGGTATGCGGTCTCGAACGCTTGCGGGCCGAGCGTGCGACGGGCCGATCGCTCGCAGTCCTCGTGGTGGACTGCGGTTTCCGGGAACAGCACGGGGGAGGCGCCGATTTCTCGGGCCAGTGCCTGTGCGGCGCCCAGCAATATGGCCGTCCGGCGCGCACTGCCATGGGTGCCCACGACCCATGCCAGTGTTTCCAGCGCTATCGCGGCCATGAGCAGATCTTGCTGCTTCCTGGCCTGCTGCAACTGTTTGCGCAGCAACCCCAACGCTCGATCGCGGTCGCCTTGGCGCCAGGCGGCGACTGCCGCTCCCCACAGGGCGTACACCAGATGTACCGAACCGCCGTAGGATTCGATGATCTCGAGGGCCGTCTCGTAGCACCGCAGAGCCTGAGTGCTCTCGTCGCGCAACGCGTGCACCCAGCCGAGCCCGAGCAGGCACCAGATCCGCCCGTAGACGTCGTCGTGCTCGGTGAACACCGCGAGGCCGGCCTGCAGGGGAGCGTCTGCGCTGGGCGAGTCGCCGATGCGGACCGCGTGCAGGCCGAGGGTGAGATTCGCGAACGCCTGCACGATCGGGTTGTCGCTACCGGCGATCAAATCCCGTGCTTGCTGCGCTATGGCGGATGCGACCGCGAGATCGTCCTGCGACTCGGTCACCAGGCAGGTGCGCCAGAGTGCCTTGGCCCGTGCCGCCGTCGCGGTAGCGGGCTCGAGAGCGAGAGCGTGGTCCAGCCAGTGCCGGGCCTCGCCGAGTTGGCCTCGGGAGAACCAGAACAGCTGGATGGTCGCCGCGAACGACAACGCGGCGTCGGGTTCCAGGTCGGTGTCCGTCAGGCACGATCTCAATGCTTCTCGGAGGTTCGGTTGTTCGCGTTCGATGCGGGCGATCCAGTCGCGCTGGCGCGGGCTGAACCAGTCGGCTTCGACGCGCTCGGCGAACTCGCGGTACCAATCCCGATGGCGGCGAAGCGGTTCTGGATACTCGCCGGCCTCCTGGAGTTTGTCGCGCCCGTATTCGCGCACCGTCTCGAGCATCCGGAATCGCACGACCGAATCGGACTCTTCCCGGATCACGACCGACTTGTCGACCAGCGCGGCCAGTACGTCGAACAGATTCTCCGCCGCGAGGCCGCACGAGCACACCTGTTCGGCGGCGTCGAGCTCGAAACCGCCGGCGAACACCGAAAGCTGAGCCCATACTTGCTGTTCGGCCGGAGTGCACAGGGAAAAACTCCAGTCGATGCACCATTGCAGCGTCTGCTGGCGGCTCGGCGCGCTTCGGCTGCCGCGGGTCAGCAGCGCATACCGGTCGGTGAGCCGCGTCAGGATCTGTTCGGGCGACAGCGTTCGCAGCCGGGCCGCGGCCAACTCGATCGCCAACGGCAAACCGTCGAGGCGGTGACAGATCTCGGTCACGGCGGCGACGTTGTCCTCGGTGAGCGTGAAGTCGGGGACCGCGGCGGTCGCCCGTTCGACGAACAGGTTGACCGCGTCGTACCGGCGCGCGCCCCGCAGCGACGGGCGCCGGTCCGGATCGGGCGCGGACAGCGGCTGCACCTGGAGCACCGCTTCGCCACCGATGTTCAAGGGCTCCCGGCTGGTGGCGAGGATCCGCAACGTCGGACATGCCCGCAGCAGCGTCTCCGCGACCTTCGCCGTCGCATCCACGATCTGCTCGCAGTTGTCCAGCACCAGCAGCGCCCGGCGCGACGCGAGATATTCGACCAGCACGTCCAGAACCGGCTGTGCCTGGGGACGCAACCCCACAGCCGCGGCGATCACGCCCGGCAGGAGAGCGCCGTCGTGCAACTCCGCGAGTTCGACGAGCCACACCCCGTCGGCGAAGTCGCGCTGCGCGCCGGTAGCCACCCGCAACGCCAGTCGCGTCTTGCCCACCCCACCGATTCCGGTCAAGGTCACCAGCCGGGAACTCGCCAACAGATGTCTGGCCTCGGTCAGATCGGTGCGCCGGCCGACGAAACTCGTCAGCTCCGTGGGCAGCAGCGCGTGGGCAGCGGCGGGCGAACCGAACCGCACGTGCCTGCGTACCGGCGTGCGGCCACTGGTCAGTGGAACCGGCGGAACCGAGGTGCTCTCCGGCGGCGGCGCAACCGCTTCGGCCCGCACCGCCATCTCGTCGACCGGTCGGCCGCGCCCGGCCTGCAGACTCTGCAACTGCGCACCCAATGCCGCGGGGGAGGGCCGCTGCGCGGGATCACGGGCCATCACCTGTTCGATCACCCTCGCGAGGTCGTCATCGATGCCGTGTTCGCGCGGATTCGGCACCGGCTGGCTGGTGATGCGCAGGAACTGGGCCACCACCTGCTCACCGCTGTGCCGTTCGAACGCGGCATGCCCGGTCACCGCGGCGAACAACGTGGCGCCGAGGCCGTAGACGTCGGCCGCCGGGGTGGGCGCCTCGCCGGCCAGTACCTCCGGCGCGGTGAACGCCGGCGAACCGGTGACTGTGCCGGTCGCGGTGTGGAATCCGCCGGGGATGCGCGCGATCCCGAAATCGGTCAGTGCCGGTTCACCGTATTCGGACATCAGAATGTTGCCGGGTTTGATGTCGCGGTGCAGGATGCCGAGCCGGTGTCCGGTCTCGAGAGCCCCGGCCAGCTTCACCCCCAGTTGCAGCGTCTGCTCGACCGGCAGCGGACCGTGCCGGCGGATCCACACCTCGAGGGAATCCTGCGGATAGAAAGGCATCACCAGATAGGGCAACCCGGACGCGGTGGTACCCACCTGCAGCACGCCCACGATGTTCGGATGCCCGGTCAGACGGCCCATCGCCCGCTGTTCCCGGACGAACCGCTCCCGATCCTGCTCGTCCAGGTCGCCGGTGAGCACCTTGATCGCCACGACACGGTCCAGGGCCACCTGGTTGCAGCGGTACACCACGCCGAAACCGCCGCGGCCGATCTCCTCGGCGTCGCCGAATCCGGCATCCGCCAGTTCCGCCGCGACATCGTAGATCGCGGTGTGCTGTGTCTTGAACGGGTCGCTGTCGCCCATATGCCGGTCCTGATTAGTGACATATCAAGGATACTTCGCGGTCACCGGCGTGGCCGCCGCGCGCCGCAGAGTGGCGCCGTGCCTGTGATCGATGCAGAGGCTCGTCTGCAGAGCCTCTCGTGCTGCCCGTCGACCTGTGACGAGTGAGGACTTATGGGGGCATCCGCGGAGTGTGGCCGCGAGTAGATTCCGAATTGCGCGATGTGTTTGGTCCGGTTCTTCGGGATGGCAGCGAAGCCGATCATCTACCGCACGGTTCGTGGCGCGCCCGCACCGCGCGGTTCCTGTCCTGCACTGCTCGGTCGTGATGCCGGATATCAGCAGTCTCGCTGCGAGAACTCACGATTCGACGCCGCACAGATCAGGTAGAGGAGGCTCGTCATGGCTGTCGACATGGACAAGCTGCACGAGTTCATGGGCCGGTTCGTCGCTGACCTGGGGGCTACGTTCGCGGCAGGCAACGTGGTCATCGGACACAACCTCGGGCTGTATCGAGCGCTGGCCGAGGGCCCGGCGCACCCGGCCGAACTCGCCGAGCGCACCGGCACCGATCCGCGCTACGTCACCGAGTGGTTGCGTGGCCAGGCGGCCGGTGGATACGTGGAGTACGACCCGGCGAACGACACCTACTCGATGACCGAGGAACAGGTGTTCACCCTCACGAACCCGGACGGCGGGGTCTATCTGCCGGGCGCGTTCGTGCTCGCGCTCGGCGCGCTGAAGGCCGAACCGCGGATCACCGAGGCGTTCCGAACCGGCGACGGGATGGGCTGGCACGAGCACGACCAGTACGTCTTCACCGGGTGTGAGCAGTTCTTCCGTCCCGGGTACGCCGCCAACCTGGTTCCGTCCTGGATCCCGGCACTGGATGGCGTGCAGGACAAACTTCGCGCCGGGGCGAACGTCGCCGATATCGGTTGCGGGCTCGGCGCATCGGCGATCCTGCTGGCGCAGGAGTACCCGAACTCCCGGTTCACCGGTTCGGACTACCACGAACAGTCGATCGAGATCGCCCGCAAGCGGGCCGCGGATGCCGGGGTCGGGGACCGGATCAGGTTCGAAGTGGCCTCGGCGACCGACTTTTCCGGCAGCGACTACGACCTGGCCGCCACATTCGACTGCCTGCACGACATGGGCGACCCGCTCGCCGCGGCGCGGCACGTGAGCGAGGTACTCGAGCCGGACGGCACCTGGATGGTCGTCGAGCCCAACGCGGCCGACGATGTCGCGGACAACCTCAACCCGGTCGGCCGGGTCTACTACAACGCCTCGAGCCAGCTGTGCGTGCCGAATGCGCTGTCCCAGTCCGGCGGCTACGCCCTGGGCGCCCAGGCGGGTGAGGCCGCGATCCGTCAGGTGACCGCCGATGCCGGGTTCACCCGTTTCCGGCGCGTGGCGGAGACTCCGCTGAACGCGGTCTACGAGGTACGCCCCTGAATCCGGCGCGAGAGGCGCGCTCGCAGAGTTTCGGTCCGGTCGAGCCCCGCATCACCCCCTATCGTCGCCCTCGTGGCCAGGGGGGTGGAACCCGGTGCATCCACTCTGATTATGCTGTCGCCGAATGTTCTTCCGCCACGGTGCTCGGCAACAACCCGCGCACACGGCGGAGCCCATTTTCGAATGCCTGACGAAAACCCTGATCGAAGGCCCTTTGCGCGCGGTCGAGGTCCGAATTGTCCAACGCCGCAACGAACTTGGTAACGCAAGGGGACGGTTCACGGATATCCGGCTGCTCCCTCGCGTTCGACCGGTCCGCTCCGGTCCGAATCCGCGTGGGGTTCGCATGTCGGTTCACATTTCTTGCCGAACTCATCGAGAGTCGAAAGAGAGGTCGTTCATGGCAGCACAGCATCGCAGGCGGTCGACCAAGCGGTCCGGGCGTGGCGGATCACTACTGGTCGCGGCAGCGGTTCTGTCGTCGGGGGCGCTGTTCGAGGCCGCCCCCGCGATGGCAGACGCGAGCAAATCCCCGACGGCGACGAGTCGTAACGATACGAACGGGAAGCGAGCCGTCCCGGACGGCGCTCTCGCGCCGGTCGACCCGTCCCGTCTGCACCTGCCGACGGCCCTCGCGCCGCCGGTCGCGCCGATCCAGGCGCCGGACGGGACCCTGCGCATCGGTTCCGCCCAGATCGGACGGCCGGACTGGGTCGACCCCAAGCTCGCCGAGGGGATCAACGACTCCTTCGCCCAGCAGGAGGCGACCCTGGCTCAGGGATTCGACTCGGTCGGATTCGATCCGGCCCGGTCGGACCGGATGGCCGGCGACGCCATGGTCGGTTCGCTCGCCGGGAACGTCACGGCAGGTGTCCTCACCAGCCCGCTGACCTCCACCAGCGCCGCGGTCGGCGCCGTCGCCGGTTTCATTTCCGGAATTCCTTTCCTCCCAGCGGGTTTGGTGGTCATGCCGGTGGTCGGTGCGCTCATCGGCGCCGCGGTGATCGCGGTCCCCGCGGCGGTGGTCGGTTCCGGTATCGGCGCGGGGGCGGGCGCTCTCGAAGGTGCGCTGGCGCCCGCGACAGTGCCCTCGCCGTCCGTCCAGCACGCACCGCCGGTGAACCAGCCGGCGCGCAGCGCATAGCCGTCATCGATGGCCGGTTGGAGTTTTCGGTCGGCCATCGATGGGGTCGGCCGACGTCCCCGGGAGTTGCCACCGACTTCCGGCGGCGCACGGCCACGTATTGACATCACCTGATTCTAGATGAATCATACGATTCATCTTAAGTGCGCAGGGCTGCCACGTCGTGGTGGCCGCGTCGGTCGGGTGAGAGGGTGCGTCATGTTCAGCGAGGAACAGTTCCAGCAGGCGCTGCGGCAGCCGCGGTTGTCCAAGCCGGTGCCGAAGTTCCTGAATTCCAATCGCGCGGTGCCGATTCGGGCGATTCCGGAGGCGGAGCTGCAGGCCGCCACATTGCAGTGGTTCGATGAGTTCGAACGCAAGCTGGAGCTGTACGGCAAGCTCGGGGTGGACCTGAGCTGGGTGATGGAGTGGGCCAAGAAGTACTGGTGGAGCTTCCTGGTTCGGGACATGAGCCTGAACGACGAGTTGTACACCGCCGACATCAAATACACCGATGTGACCACGTTCGGGCGCACGATCGTCGGGATCGACGAGTTCGTGAAGTACAACTTCGCGTTCTTCGACGCGATCCCGGACTGGCGGTACGACCCGCTACCCGGTCAGGTGTACCTGGACGTCACGCCGGAAGGCCTGGTGCGCACCGTGATTCGCTATATCGGCAGTGGTCATTGGACCGGTCCGCTGCGGTTGCACCCGTACGACGAGACCGCGCCGGTGATCTACGGCAACGGGCGTTTCATCCAGTGCCCTGCCGTGGACCGCTACCACTTCAACGCCGACGGGCTGATGGAGGAGGGCGAGACCCTCTACGACTTCCTGGACGCGACCCAGCGGGGCGGTGTGCTGCCGCGGGATGACAGCTGGCAGTTCCGTGCCTTGATGGCCGCATCGAAGGTGCCCGCGTTGTTGTCCCGGTTCGGGACAAGGGCGTAGTGGGTGGTCGAGACGGGGGAGGCGCGAGTCCGTTGATCGGGTTCGGTGTGTTCGCGCTCGTCGCGGCTCTGGTTACCGCCACGATATGGAATACGCTCGCGCGCACCGTATCCGGAGGTGTGAACACCTACTCGGCGACCTTCAGCGATGTGCTGGGGCTGCGGGACGGGGACGACGTGCGGATAGCGGGCGTGCGAGTCGGGAAGGTCACCGGGATCGGGCTGGATTCACATCATCGCGCGGTGGTGCGGTTCGTGGTGCAACGCGGGCAGACGATCTTCGGTGACACGAAAGCGCTTGTCCGGTACCAGAATCTGATCGGGCAGCGCTATATCGCGTTGCAGCCCGGAACGAAGGGCAACCCGGCCCCGCTCGGCGACGGCGGTTCACTGCCGATCGAGCAGACCGAGCCGTCGTTCGACATCTCCGGTCTGCTCAACGGCTTCGAGCCGCTGTTCCAGACGTTGAACACTCAGCAGGTCAATGATCTGTCCAACACGCTGGTTCAGGCGTTGCAGGGTGACGGGGTGTCGTTGAGTACCTTCATCGTGCAAGCGACCGGGCTGGCCGGGGACTGGCGGCGTCGTGACACGATCCTGTCGGACGTGATCACTCAATTGTCCGGGGTGATGCAGAGTTTGGCCGCGCGGGGTGCGGAGTTCGAGACCTTGATCGCGCAGACCCGTGCGTTGGTCGGCGGTCTCTACCAGCAGGGGCAGGTGCTCACGGTCAGCGCCGCCGGCATCGCGACCGCGACGTCCTCGCTGACCGACATGTTCACTCGCGCGGAGCCGAAAGTCGTTGCGGCACAGAATGCTACGACCGGTGCATTGAACATGCTGCTGGGCGTCGGGCCTGAACTGGACCGTGCCGCGGTCGATCTGCCGAACATCTTCACGGATGTCGGCCATTTCACCAGCAGCGGTGCATACGGTGATGGTTACGTGTGCAGTCTGGACGTCTCCCTGTACGGAGTCCTGCTGCCTCGTGGCCTGCTGTCACAGGTCGGCGGCAACTCCCACTCCGCGGTTTGCCGCTGAACTTCGGCGAACCGAGATTGCGGACGGCCGGTCAGAGTGGAAACCGGGTGCCGGTCAGTTCCTCGGACAGATCCCACAGCGCGGCAGCGGTTTTCGTGTCTTGTGCGGCCTTGCTGCGCCCCGCGGGCCGAGAAGGTCCGCGGATGCTGAATCGTGGCCCGATGAACGTATCGCCCGGCAGATCCTGCGATGCCGCGTACAGGGTCTGCCGGGCGCCGAACTCCGCCGGCGTCGCGAACAGGCGGTTGGCGAGGGCGGAGCCGCGATCGCCCACCGGATTGCCGGTCCGGCCCTGCAGGTTGGTGGCCGAGTAGCCGGGATGTGCGGCGACCGCGATGAGCGACGAGTTCGCCTGCGCCAGGCGTCGCTGCAATTCGCTGGTGAACAGCAGATTGGCGAGTTTGGATTGGCCGTAGGCGCGCCAGGGCGAGTAGCGCCGCGACGTCCAGTTCAGATCCGCGAGGTCGATCCGGCCCAGCCGGTGCAGGTCCGAGGACACCGTCACCACCCGGCCGGTGAGCTTGGGGAGCAGGAGATTGGTCAGGGCGAAATGCCCCAGATGATTGACTCCGATCTGGCTCTCGAAGCCGTCGGCGGTCTGCGCGAACGGCACGGCCATGATGCCGGCGTTGTTGATCAGTACGTCCACCTGTTCGATGCCGTCGGCGAACGCCCGCACCGACGACAGTGCCGCCAGATCGAGTTGGCGAACCTCCACCGCGCCGGTCATCCGGTCGGCGGCGGCCGTCCCCTTGCCTGTATCACGAACCGCCACAATCACTTTTGCTCCGACACGCGCGAGTTCTCGTGCGGTCACCTCGCCCAGGCCGCTGTTGGCTCCGGTGACGATGACGGTGCGTCCTTCGAAGGAGGGTAGATCTCGAGCATTCCATTCGGACATGACTCTCGCCTTTCGAGTGCTGTTGGAGCCGGGTATCCGGGTCGGGTCGGTGAGATCAACGGTATGGAAGCCTATGCCGTGGTGCTCGGTGCCCATTCGCGCACCAGTGATCGCCGACGAAGAGTTCGCCGAGAAGCTGGATCTGCGCCGGCGCGGCGATCGGCGTGTCCGGTGTCGGTCCGGAGGTCGGTGATCAGGTAACCGAGGAGGTTGAGCTCGAACTCGCCGGTGGCTCCGATGGTTCACCCGGGAGGAGCTCCAATACCTGGCTGGTGGTGCGGATGGCGTGCGCGTATGTAGGGCCGTTGAGTTCGTGGGCGGCGTGCATCAGCTCGGGGGTGAAGGCGGCGGTGCCGTCGCGGACCAGCGTCACGTGATAGCCGAGTTCCATCGCGTAGCGCGCGGTCGACTCGATGCACGTGTTGGCCAGCAGCCCGACGATGATCACGTGGGTGATGCCGTGCTGGCGCAGCTGCTGATCCAGATCGGTGTTGGCGAATCCGCTCTGGGCCCAATGCTCCTTGGCGACGATGTCGCCGGATCGCGGTGCGAAATCGGGGTGCCATTCGCCACCCCATTCGCCGCGGGCGAAGGAATGCCGGTCCATGATGGCGCGCTGTGTCGGATTGGGGTATGCCCAATCCTCGTAGTCGCCCGGTTCCCAGCGGCGATGGGGTGCGATGAACACGCGAATTCCGTTGGCGCGCACCGCGGTAGTGATCGCACGCAGGTTGTCCAGCAGGCCGTTGTCTTCGGCGACGGCCTTGACTCGCGGCCAGATCCTGCCGCCCTCGGAGAGGAAATCGTTGTAGGGGTCGACGAACAACAGCGCGGTACTGGCGGTGGTGTAGCCCGAATGGATGATTTCGTGCTCGGCCATGACGATTCCTTTCAGATCAGCGTGACGGTGGTGTCGAATGCGCAGACGGTTACGCGAGCGGGTGGCCGGATGCGGCGAGTAGCTCGCGGGACAGGGTCCACAGGCGGGCGGCTTTGTCGAGGTCGAGGGCGTGCTGCGCGACTCCTCGGCGGGTGCCGGGGGTGAACGGCGCTGCGGGCTGGTTGTCCTCGAAGTAGGTGCCGGTGACGCCTTCCACCAACGGCGATGCCGCGAGTAGTGCCGAGGTGGATGCGCCCTGCTCGATGGTCTTCTCGGTCACGCCGGTGGCGCCGGACGGGTCGAAGGACTGTGGGGGAGTGTCCATGTGGCGGCTCAGGCCGGTGGACCAGATACGGCCCGGATTGAGCGCGTTGACGGCGACTTCGGGCCAGCGCTTGGCCGCTTCGACCGCGAACAGCACGTTGGCCGTCTTCGACTGGCTGTAGGCCGCCCACGGATCGTAGGGGGTGCGTTCGAAATGGGGATCGTCGAACAGCACTTCGCCGTTCACGTGGCCGACCGAACTCACCACGACGATCCGTGCGCCGGGCGCGAAGACGCCCTGGTCGTGCAGCCCGTGCGCGAGCTGGAAGTGACCCAGGTGGTTGGTCGCGAATTGCAGTTCCCACCCTTGGCTGTTCCTGACCTCGGGTGTCGCCATCACACCGGCATTGGCCACCAGAATATCCAGCGGCCCATGCCAATTCGCGAGGATGGCGGCCACCGAGGCCGGTTCACTCAGGTCCAGCGGCTGCACCGACGGACGCCGCGCGGCGCCGTCGGCGGCGATGCGGGTCGCCTCCTCCTGTCCTGCGTCGGTATTGCGGACGGCGAGCGTCACCGCCGCACCGGCACGAGCCAGGACGCGGGCGGTCTCGGCGCCGATGCCCGACGACGCGCCGGTGACGATCGCGCTCTTGCCGGTGAGGTCGACGCCGGCGAGTACCTCGGCGGCGGTGCTCTCCGGTCCGAACGGGATCTTGCTGGTCATATCGTGCTCCTCGGAGGCTTCAGGTGCGGCTGTGATGGTGCCGACGAGTTGCGTCGGCGCCGGAGTGTCGCTTCTGTTCAACCTGTCGGGGCGGGTGACCAATCCCGTCCACGATGACCACTTTCCTCAGTGCTGATAGCAATTGCCCACAGTCGCGCGGTCACCGCAATTGGATCATGCCTCCGTCGGCCATCACCGTCTGCCCGGTGATGTATCGGGCCTCCTCGGACGCCAGGAATGCGACGACCGGGGCGATATCGGTTTCCGGGTTCCCGATCCGGCGCAGTGGCACCTTCGCCACGGCTTGGGCGGCTTGATCGGGATGCTGTGCCTGCCAAGCACTTACGCCTTCGGTCGCGGCGAACGGGCACACCACGTTCACCCGGATACCGTCGGGGGCCCACTCGTTCGCCGCGACTCGGCTCACGCCGCGAATGGCCTCCTTGGCCGCCGCGTAGGAGGTCTGCCGGGGCATCCCTTCGAGGCCGGATCCGGAGGCGAAGTTGACGACCGATCCCTTCGACGCCCGCAACTGCTCGTAGCAGGCCTGCATGAGGTGAACGGTCGGATAGAAGCCGGTGTTGAACGAGAGATCGAACATCTCGCCGGTGGTCTCGACGAATACGGCCTGACGTGACGCGTGCGCGTTGTTGACCAGGACGTCGATCGAGCCGAACGCGGAGAGCGCGGCATCGCGGATCGCGGCTGCCGAGGTCTGCTCGGAGATGTCGATGCGCAGGAACCGCGCGTGCGATCCGAGTTCCTGCTCGAGCGATTCACCGCGTTCCCGGTCGATGTCGACGAACAGGACATCGGCTCCCTGCTGGACGAACACGGTGGTGATCGCGCGGCCGATGCCACCGGCTCCGCCCGTGACGATCGCTGTCTTGCCCTGCAGTTTCATGACACTCCCGTGGTCGACGGCGTCGGCTGACCGGCTCATGCTCACCACCGAACAGTGGGTTCCGGGGTTGCCGTCCCGATGATCGGGACCACGATGTGGCCCGGGGCGGCCGGTGTCGTCCCGGGGCAGGTCCCGGCGAGTGGGACCGACGACCTGCGATCGCGCCGGAGGGCTAGGGTCCCTGCCGTGTGTCAGGTCCGCGAGGCGAGTGGCCGGATCTGTATGGGCCGCACAGTGGCCCGAGTTCGGCGAAGTCCACTGGGATAGGTGCGGATATGGGAAAGCTCGACGGCAAGGTGGCCATCATCACCGGTGCGGGTCAGGGCGTCGGTCAGGGCGTGGCTCTGGCGTTGGCGAAGGAAGGTGCGGCGATCGCGGTGACCGGCCGTACCGAGTCCAAACTGCACGACACCTGCGCGATGCTGACCGAAGTGGGGGCGCGCAGCGAGCCGATCGGCTGCGACGTCAGCAGGCGCGAGGATCTCGCGGCCGCCGTCGATCGCGTGGTGGCGACGTTCGGCGGGATCGATATCGTCGTCAACAATGCGAACGACTGTAGGCCCGGCCCCCTGCTGACGCTCCTCGACGAGGAATACCAGCGGTCCATCGACGCCGGGCCGATGGCGACGCTGCGCATGATGCAGCTGTGCTATCCGCATCTGAAGGCGCGAGGTGGCGGCGTGATCGTCAACATGGTGTCCTCGGCCGCGGTGCGCTGGGACGCGAGCAATTACGGCGCCTACAGCTCGATCAAGGAGGCGATGCGTTCGCTCACGCGGGCGGCCGCGTGTGAATGGGGCCGCGACGGGATCCGTGCCCTCGCGGTGGCGCCGCATGCCGGCACGCCTGCCCTGGAACGCTGGGCGCAGCGCAATCCGCAGGAGGCGGCAGAGTTCGTCGCCGGTATTCCGCTCGGCCGGGTGGGGGATCCCGAAACGGATATCGGCCGGGCCGTCGCATTTCTGGCCAGTGACGATGCCGGGTATCTCAGCGGTGCGACGATTCCTCTCGACGGCGGACAGTCGCGCTGGGGATGAAGGCAGGAGACTCGATGATTCAGCACCCGAAAGCCACTCGTACGGTGGACAATTCGCCCGACGGCACGGTATTGACCTCGGCGCCTCGGGACGCGCCCGTCGATCGTGCGACCGCCGCGGCGCGGCGGGTGGTCGACGCCTTGCTGCGCACCGACCGCGCGAATGCGAACCTCGATCGGGTGGCCGAGGAGCTCGAGAGCATCGCGGACCATCTCGATCAGCATGCTCCGGAGGTTGCCGAACGGCTGGTCGACATGTGGCACGGTGAGGGGGTCACCCGTCACGACCCGGTCACCGGTCCGGAAAACGCGATCGCACTGCCGCTCGTCCTGGCGGGTCGCGCGGACGGATCGGTCGAAGGTGTTGTCACCGTGACCATCCCGTATCAGGGACCGCCGGGCCATGTGCACGGCGGAGTGTCCGCGCTGTTGCTCGATCACACTCTGGGTGTCGCCAACGCGTGGGCCGGACGCACCGGCGCCACAGCGCAATTGAACGTGCGATATCACCGTCCGACGCCGTTGTTCGTGCCGCTCACCGTGACCGGCCGGTTGGTGTGGCAGGACGGTCGCAAGGTCGGCTCGGTCGGCGAGATCCGCACGGCCGACGGCACGCTGTGCGTCTCGGTGGAGGCGTTGTTCATCGACAAGACCGTTCCTCGACCGCGCTAGCGCCACAAGGCATCAGGCGATCGCGGGACCGAATATGGAGGTGCCCATGGGCAAGTTGGAGGGCCGGGCGGCGATCGTCACCGGCGCGGGGATGGGCGTCGGTCGCGGGATCGCGGGCGCACTGGCTCGCGAGGGCGCGGACGTGCTGGTCGCGGAGATCGACGAGACGGCGGGGGCGGACACCGCGCGGTGGTTGCGCGAAACCTGGGGTGTGCGTGCGAGGTTCGTGCCCACTGACGTGACGCGGCAGTCGCAGGTCGAGGCGATGGTGGACACCGCCGTGGCCGAGTACGGGCGGCTGGACATCCTGGTGAACAATGCCTGGCGCGGGCAGGGATACGCCCGGCTGGAGAAGACGTCGCCGGAGAACATGTCCGCCGGGTTCGAGATGGCGGTGCTGGCCGCGTTCTGGGCCATGCAGCGCGCCTACCCGGCACTGGTGGCGCACGGCACCGGACGGGTCGTCAACCTGGCCAGCCTCAACGGCGTCAACGCGCACATGTATTCGGTGTCCTACAACGCGGCCAAGGAGGCGCTGCGTGCGCTGACCCGCACGGCAGCCCGCGAGTGGGCGCCGAAACAGGTGTGCTGCAACGTGATCTGTCCCGGGGCGCAGAGCGCGGCCTACCAGCGGGTGGCCGAGGCCAACCCGCAGATGGCGGCGACGATGGCAGCGGCGAACCCGATGGGCCGCATCGGCGACCCGCTCGAGGACATCGGCCCGGTCGTCGCGTTCCTGGCCGGGGACGATGCGCGGTACGTCACGGGCAACACGCTGTTCGTCGACGGTGGTGCGCATATCAACGGCGTGCAATGGGCGCCGGAGGTGGACTGAACGCCGGGTTCGCCGGTGGTCCCCGCGGCACGTCGTCGAGATCAGTCGCGGGGCAGTCGGCGTTGCGCGTGCTCGCTCAGATCGCCGGTGTGGTCGACGCAGAACAATCGTTGCGTGAACCGCCACCGTCCGCCGAGCATCGCGAACTTGTCGAAGTAGCGGCCGGTGAGGATGGGCTGTAGCGGCAGCTCCCCGGCCGCCTGCAATACCGTGACGTAGGAGCATGCGGATGCCTCGATATTGTTGTCCGCCACCTGAATTCGCACGTTCGTGGTGACGTGTTCGGTTCGAGGCGAGGGCGGGTCGCCGTGCATCTTGACGAACGCCCGGTTCGCCCGGAGCACGGCATCCGCGTCTCGCACGGTCGTGGCGCCGACCGCGACGCCTGCCCCGTCGCACTGCCCGTAGATCGCGTCGGAGAACAGTTCCGATACCTCCTCGAGCGCGCCGCGGTCGATCAGGTGGGAGTAGGCGTAGATCAGATCTCGAATCGCTTCGGTGGCGGCGAGTCGCGCGACGGTGTGCGCGAGATCCGTCGGCCCGTCTGTCGAGCGGTCAGGGTCAGCGGTGGTCATTCGATGGTCGGCCTTTCTCGTGTGCGGTTGTCCGACAAGATCTCACGAAGTGACCGATGAGGCAGGAGGTTGCCGCTGATCGGGACCGACCGACGGACCCGTTGGTCGGATATTCGGACTTGCGGTAGTTGCGAAGCAAAGGGAGTCCACTCGCTTCTCGAGCCGCATCCGCACGGATGGACCGTGCGGATGCGGTGCTCGTGTTGCTAGGCGACGGCTACTGCTTCGCCCGAACCATCCACCGCGCTTGCGGATTCGGTGGCGGCGGACACGCGCAGCTGCCGAATCGTGCGCGGAATCGCGAGGGCGATGATCGCGCCCACCAATGCGGCCCCGGCTCCGATCAGGAAGCCGTAGCGAATTCCGGAATCGGTGTAGAAGACGTTGCCTCGCAACACTATTCCGATGTGAGAGTTCAGGACCGAGAACGCGACCACCGGTGTGATGGCGGCGACTCCACTCTGGAACACCGCGACCATGCTGGAAGTGGTGGCCTGGAGTTCGGGCGGCACGGACGCGATCACCAGGTTCGGGGCGGCGGCGGCCGTCATGCCCATGCCGAGGCCGAACAGCAGCGCGAACCCGATCAGCGGGGCCTTGCCGTCGTGCAGGTAGCCGGTCAGCCCGCAACTCGCCGCCAGCAGCAGCAGGCCCAGAATCATCATCGTCCGCGGTTGGACCTTCCTGATCGCCAGGCCGACGAGCAGGCCGCCGACCACGCCGGTCGCCCCGGCCGGAGCCGCGAAGATCGCGAATTCCTTTGCGCTCACGCCGAATCCGTAGTGCAGGCCCAGCGCGACCGGTGTCATCGTCATCACCGGCATCAGCGAGTTGTAGGTGGCCAGGGCGCCGTTGGCCAGGCCCGCGGTCACCGCGGTGAGCACGACCGGACGTCGCCCGAAGAACGACAGATCGATCAGCGGTTCGCGGATGATCCGGGAACTGGCCGCCCACGCGCACAGCAGCACGACGCCGCCGATCAGGTAGGCCACGGTGCGGGTCGCGCCCCAGCCCCACGTGGGCCCGAAGCTGACACCGACCAGAACCCCGGCCACACCCGCGCAGAGCAGCACCGCGCCGATCGGGTCGATTCGCGAACGCAGCCGGACTTGCGTCTCGGGCGTGGTCAGGAAGATCATCGGGCCCAGGACCGCCAGGGTGATCAGCGTGAACCAGAACACGGACCGAAAGCCCCAGTTGTCGATCAGCCAGCCGGTCACCCACGGCGCCGGGATCGTGATCAGGCCCATGCCGCCGGTGGTGATGCTGACCGACAGGGCCACCGTCCTCGGCGGGTAGACGTCACGAATCAGCGAGTACGACAGGAACATACAGGGCACCAGGAAGCCCTGGAGAGCACGTCCGGCGATGAGCGGGCCGTAACTCGGCGCCACCGCCGAGAGCAGCGATCCCGCGGCCGTCACCGCGATCGCGGTGAGCAGGAGTTTGCGTTTGCCGTATATGTCGGCGAGCTTGCCCAGCAGCGGTGCGGTGACCGCCCCGACGAGCAGGAACGCGGTCAACAGCCAGGCGCCCTGGGTGGTGTGGAAATGCCCGGCGATCAGCGGTAGCGACACCGAGATCATCTGATAGCTGAGCGAGAGCAGTTCGACGACCAGCACGATCCCGAACAGCGAGAGGATCAGGCGAGGCGTCCACGACGGCTCGGGTGTGTCCTCGGGGCCTACGGTCGGCGTGTCCTGTGTCGATGGATCCATGGCCGGTGTCCTTTCACGCGCACCCATCCGAATCTGGTGCCGCGACTTCGCCCACACGGGGCGGGGTGCTTGTCGTCGGGCATGACGTGCATCACACGATCAATGCGGTGCCGGGGCAATCGAAGTCCCGGTGTGCGGGAACGCGGCGGCGCGGTTGACCGGCGGTCGGCGTCCTCGTGATCGAGTGTGTGAGGCCGAGATTCTGGCGGGCGTGCTGGAACTGCTCGGCGAGGTCGGTCGTGCGCGGAATCGCGAGGACGATGATCGCGCCGACCAACGCGGTCCCTGCGCCGACCGCGAAGCCGTGGTGAATTCCGGCATCCGTGTAGAAAACGTTGCTTCGCAACACTATTCCGATGCGGGAGTTCTGGAAAGCGACTATTCGGTATCGGAGAATTAACGCTCACGTAGCCTGTTGATCTTGGTTCGTGGAATACTCTGCGGTATGCCAGCGATGTCCGCGTTTTCCGCGGTCGACCAGGAACAGCGTATCGTGATGGTGGAACTCGAAACCCTTCGCGAGCACAGCATTTCACTAGCCGTCAACCGCCGCGATGGTCAGAGCCCAGTCGCTCTCGAGATCCTGACACGCATCGTGAAAACGTTACGGCCGGGCACATGGATCAGCGCGGAACATCGCATCGACGCGATCACTGATGTCCTGGCCGGAGCCATCGAGCAGTTACCGGACGAAACGCTTCCCGGCGCCGCCGAGAACTCCCCGATGACCTGGCGCAGTGCGGCGCGGATCCTGTTCCAGGCGCCGCCGCTGCCGTTCGAGGTGTTCGTCGCGGTCAAGAAGACCGATGCTGGCGTATCTGCCCCGTTCTCTGCCAAAGCTGTCCGCTACGTCCAACACGTGGCAGGACTGCCCAGCGGCGAGCAGACGATCGGGGACCTCACCGGTTTGCTTCACCGCGAACTTGCGCGGATTCTGTTGCAGGAGGAGGAGAAGGCGATGACCATCTCACCCGGCGGGCCGGGATCCTCGGGGGCACTCTGACGCACGCCTGCCAGTGATCCATGGTTACCGAGTAGCGCTGTCCGGCTCGGAGTCGGTCAGCGCAGCAACATCATCGGCGTTGCTGTTGTGCAGCAGGGAGCCGGTCGTTTGGGCGTGTGCTGGGGATGTGGTCTCGGCGGGGCCGTGGCCCATGCCGAGTATTCGAAGTATCGGCGCGGTCGATGCGGTCGTGACCAGGGCCATGACCACCAGCAGTGAATACAGCTGGGGTCCGATCAGGCCGGTGGTCAGGCCGACGGACAGAATGACCAGTTCGGTCAGTCCGCGGGTGTTGAGCAGCGCCGCGACCGCCGCGGCTGGTCGCACATTCATACCGGTCAGGCGACCGGCGAGGTAGACGCTGCCGATTTTGCCGAGTACAGCGACAGCGATGATGACCGCGAGTTCGCCGATCGCGGTCGAGTCGATCGAGCTGAGGTCGACGGCCAGGCCCGCGACGACGAAGAATCCGGGCAGCAGCACCGCGCTGAGGACTCGCACGCCGGATTCCACCGCCTGGCGGCGTTCGCGGGGAAAGATGACACCGAAGGCGAACGCGCCGAAGATCAGGTGCAGTCCGATCCATTCGGTGATCGCGGCGACGGCCAGGGCGCCACCGACGCCGAGCACGATCATCGTCTGGGCGGTGCCGATCTGGGAGATCCGTCCCAGCGCCGGCCGCAGGACCCACCACAGCAGCCCGACGAGCGGGATCAACAGAATCAGCCGCCATTGCGTGCCTCCCGGGTGCGCCAGCGCCAGCACCACCGCCAGCACAGCCCAGGCCATGATGTCGACCAGCGCCGCGCAGGCCAGGCTGAGCTGGCCGATCTCGGTGTGTACCAGGTTGCGGTCGTGCAGGATTCGCGCAAGGACCGGGAAAGCGGTGACGGCCAGCGCGCAGCCGATGTAGAGGGCGAAGTGCAGCCGGTTGCCGGTCTGGTAGCGCGCCAGGGCGGTGACCGCGATGCCGCTGCCCAACGCGAAGGGCACAATGTAGGCGGCCGCCGATATCGCGGGGATCGACCGGCGGGCACCAGCAAATATGCCGCGGTCGAGTTCCAGGCCCGCGACGAACATGAACGTTGCCACGCCGATGTTGGCCAGCAGATTGAGTGAGGAGCGGGCGTCGTGCGGGAACAGCGCCGCTGAGAGGTGATGGCCGATGATGGTGGGGCCGGCCAGGATTCCGGCCGCGATCTCTCCGATCACCGGTGGCTGGCCGATCTTCTCGGCCAGCCATCCCAGAATGCGGGCCGCCACCATGATCAGGACCAGGTCCAGCAGGACCGTGACGGTGGGAATGTTCACTCTCGCGTCTCCTCGGATCCGAACGCATCGCGAAATTCGTTCGAGCGGATGGTCTTTCGGACTCCCTGGTCGGGTTCGTCCCGCAATTCGGGTTCCGGCAGCCACACCATGGCGTGTTCGGGCGGGACCACGGCCGGGTTGAATGCCTCCCGAATCCAGCACACCGGGCGATCCTCGAGTGACATCGCGTATGCCCTTGCGGCACAGGCACGCCCGTCCGGCCACGTCTTCGCGCCTGCCCACATGATCCGGCGGCGCTGGCTCAGCCCGCGGGCGATCAGTCCGCGGCCGATCGGAGTACCGAGATCGGCGATCCCGCTCGCTCGGGCCGGTTGCGCCACGGCCGCAACGTAGTTGATCGATACGGTCAGCTCGGCGGTGACGAGGTGTGAGCGCCGGATCAGGACTCGGTCGGCTGGACGCAACTGGAGCACGCCGACGATGAACGCGGGCAGCGCGGGGACCGCGACCTCGTCCTGATTCGTCACCCGCACAGTCACACGGCCTGCCACGAGGCGTTCGAGCGCCGTGGTTGTCAGGCCCTCACTCGCCAGCAAGGCGCGGGTCGTGGGGTGGTGGAAGCGCTCGATCTGTGCAGCCGCACTCGTCCGGAACCCCGGCCCGCCGGGCGTCGGTTCGCCCAGCGGGCCGGGGGCGGAACGGGTGACCGTCACGGCCGACTCCATCTATCGGTACACACCGGGAGTCCTGGTGATTCGGCCGCTAGTGTGCGGCACCGGCACCATGGCGCGGCGGTAGGACCGGGCGAGACACCGCCTCGCGTTCGGCCTCGCTGCGCGGGCGGGTGGTCAGGCCGAACACCGGCTCGGTGGTGATCCGGAGCTCACCCATGTCGGTGTCCACCAGCGGGTCGCGCCAGTGGTCCCAGACCGGCGACATGTCCAGTCCGCCCATGTATTTGATGTTCACCCCGTCGGTGTCCGGGTCGGTGTGCAGACGTTCGGCCTCGGAGGCGATCACCTCGGTTCCGGTCCGCTCCTGCGTGCCCGCGGTTTCGCCGACATCGGTCAGCCCGGCCATGATGCGCGTGAACGACTGCTCCGGCGAGTCACCTCGGTAGACCTCGGTGAGCTTGTGCGCGTGCGCGAAGTACTCCTCGGACCCGACGTACTGCTCGTACATGCGCGAGACCAGTGACAGGAACCGCGTGTAGGCACGGCGATAGGTGTACTCGTAGTACGCCAGGGCGTCGGTCTCGCTCATCTCACCGCGCAGCGTGGTCGCGATCGCGGCCGCGGACACCAGCCCGGAATAGGTCGCCAGGTGCACGCCGGTGGACAGCAACGGATCCAGGAAGCAGGCCGCGTCACCGACCAGGACGTAGCCGGGGCCACAGAACCGGTCCGCGACATACGAATAGTCCTGCTCCGCCTTCACTTCGGCGACCTGCTCCGCGCCCTGGAGCATTGCGGTCATCGGCTTGCTGGCCGCGATCGTGTCCAGATAGTAGGACTGCCGTGAGTCGTGGCCGCGTAATTTCTCCGCGGCGAGCTTCGCGGACACCACGTATCCGACGCTGTTGCGGCCGTCGGAGAGTGGGATGTTCCAGAACCAGCCACCCTCCTCGGTGGACGCGACGTTGATCGCGCCCTCGGGGCTATCGGGGTGTAGGTGCGCACCCTTCCAGTACGACCACACCGCGACGTTGCGGAACGCGGGATGCTGACGACGCATGCCGAAGTGCTTGGCCAACAGTCCATCTCGGCCGGTGGCGTCGACGAGGAAGTCGAATTCGAGCGTGCGGACGGTGTCGTCACCTGCCTTGACCCATTCGGCTGCGGTCGGACGCTCACCGTCGAACACGAGGTTGGTGACCCTGGCCTGTTCGATGACCTGCGCGCCCTGCTCGGAGGCGTTGCGCAGCAGCAGGTCGTCGAATGTGGCTCGTTCGACCTGCCAAGACCACGCCTCGGCGTCGACCAGCTTGTCCCAGTCCAGCAGCCAGGTGTCGTGCTGCCATTGGAAGTAGCCGCCCCGCTTGATCTGGAAGCCGTGCGCGGCGACCTTGTCGTAGGCACCCGATATCCGCAGGGTGGACAGGCACGAGGCCAGCAGCGACTCTCCGATGTGGTAGCGCGGGAACGTATCCCGCTCCAGGAGGGTTACCTGCACTCCGGACCGAGCGAGCAGCGCGGCGGCGGTCGAACCCGCCGGACCTCCGCCGACGACCAGAACGTGTGGATTTTCCTTGTTCCCCATAGCAACTCCCTGGAACGTGCGAACAAGATCGTGCGCCGCGTAGTAACGGCAGAATCGAGCCCGGGTCACATGTCGAATGACAGAATCCACAACCTCCGTAGCCGCCTGTTAACTATGTGATGGCGCACGGGTAACTAGCCTAACAGGGGGATCTTGAAATCCTAAGGGGAACAGTAATTTACGTTGTAATTGCAGGTGCACAAACAGTAGCTGAAAAGTAGCTGTTAGGGCATGGAGATATCTGAGGCGGCGGCACGGGAACACCGTGTCGCGACAGTGGTTACCGCATCGTGTTGCGGTGGTCCCGATTTCGGTGAACAGCCCAGAACGAGAGGACGAAAGATGGATCGGAAGAGGTTGCGATCACGGTTGTTTCGTCATGTATCACCTCGCTCTCCGGCCCATCGATAATACGACGTATGTCCGGTTTGCGTGCCGCATAGCTGGGGAATCGCAACCCGCGCACCGTGATCCGTGCTGGTCGGGCGGGTCCGAGCGGAGTGCTTGCGGTGGAACGTGATTGCCTGTGCATCACGCCGAGCAGGGCGTGGCGGCAGTTCGCCAGGAGTCCTGACAAGTCGCGCCACGCCCCAGCGGGTCGGACGCTACTCAGCGCTCGCCTCGATGGTCGGCTCCGTCATCGTCGTCACGGCTCGCCGCGCACCGGCAACATTGCAGCGGTCCAGACCGCACGCGGTCGCGACACCGAGATTTTCCACTCCCGGTCCAGCCGCCGCAGGGATGCGTAGAACGCCGGGTCCTGCGGAGCCGGTTCAGCACCGAACGCACACGCGGCCGGTGTCGACACGCGGGTTATGACCAGTCGTCCTTGTGGTCGGCTACCCACGTGGCGAACGGGAGAGCGGGACGGCCGAGGATGTCCTCGACATTGCTGGTCACCGCGATCGGCCGTGTGATCTCGCGTGCGTATCGAGCCAACAGGGCATCCACGAACGGTTTGGCGAGCCCGTGCGCGATCATGCCCTCGGCGGCCACCCCGGAGGGAACTTCCCGAAAACCCAATGGCCGGTCGAGCGCTTCTCCGATGATGGCGACAAGCTGGTCCATCCGCAGCGCCTCGGGGCCGGTAATCGGGATCGTTCGGCCGAGCAGTGAATCATCGACCATGGCCTGTGCGATCACGCCGGCGACGTCACGCTCGTGGATCAGCGGCTCGGCGAATTCGGCGAACGGACCGAACACCGTGTCGCCGTTGGTAACTTGACCGGACCACATCGAAAGCGTATTCATCGCGAACGAACTCGGCCGCACGCTCACCCACGGCAATCCGCTGTTCACAACCGCGCGTTCGACGTCGGTATTGCGGTCGCCGTTGAACCATGAAGGCTGCAGCGACACCTCGTCGTCGGCGTTGATCGCCGACATCACCACCACGCGTCCGACGCGCTGTTCGGCGGCGTGCGCGAGCAGCCTCGCGAGGTCGTCCTTGGTCGCTCGTGGATGAACGAAAAGAGAGTCGACGCCCTGCAGGACGGAGTCGGGATCGTCGGATGTCACGGCGCGGGCCCCTCGGGGCAGGCTCGCGGTGGGTTGTCGGGTCACCGCCTTGACCTGGGCTCCGCTCGCAAGGAGTGTGTCGATGAGCGGTCGACCGATCACCCCTGTTGCGCCGGTGACGACATACATGGCAGCTCCTTGTCGAGTTGGTCCCGGATCGAGCCGACTGACCCGAACCAGCCTGTCTTTTCGTCAGAGCCGCTGTGCTTCCAGTGCCCAGACGGGCATCAGCATCAGACCGTCATCGGTGAATTCAGGGTGGAAGTTGTACTGTGCGAACTGATTCAACAACTGCACGGGTGGCTTGACGCCCTCCATGTGGCCGGCTCGCAGACCGACGATCGACCAGTCCGGCGCTGTGAAGGTGGTACGCAATTCGTCCTCCGATATGGAATACAGCCCGAACGTTTCGACGCCGGCGGCGAAGTTGGCGCTGAACTGGATCAACCGGCCGCCGGGTTCGAGCACCCGGGTCAGCGCGGCCACATGCGCGCGACGCTGCTCGGGATTCAGGCAGTGAATGAGCTGGCTGCTGACGACTGTGTCGAACCGGCCGTCGTATCCGTCGAGGACGGTTGCGTCGGCGACCTCGAACACGATCGACACCCCTTGCTCCGCCGCCCGGCGGCTTGCCTGGTCGATCGCCGCGGTCGCGATGTCCAACCCGGTTACCCGGTACCCGAGACCGGCCAGGTAGATGGCGGTGTCGCCCGGTCCACAGCCGGCGTCGAGTACCTCACCGGTGATGCTGCCCGCTTTCTCGAACTCCATGAGCAGTGGCTGCGGCCTGCCGATGTCCCAGGGCACCCGGTCGAAGCTCAAGCCCTGGGTGACTGCCTCGCCGCGGTACATCAGGTCGAAGTCGACTCCGGCTGATTCGTTGTTCGATACTGCGTTGCTGTCGGCCATCAGGCCCGGTCCTTTCTCACAAGCGGTCGACGTTCGGCGACCGTGAACAATCCTTCGGATGGGCGAACGTTCACCTCGGACGTTGCGCCGCAGGAGCTATTTCAGTGCTGTCGACCGGGGTTCGGATCGTGGCTTCCGGCGTTCGGCCAGAGCCACGATGATCTCGCGGCGCTGCCTGGTAAGTCTTACTGGTTGGATATTATATGGTTTCCATATATTACCGAAATGCCGTGGTGGTCGCAACTGTGCTGGGCCGTGCGGTGGCAGTCGGTCCTCTGATACGGTACGAAACGTGTCGTTTCGTAATAGTCAGCCCGCGGATCCGGATACCGGTGCGCGTACCGGACGTCCTCGTGATCGGGTGCGCGAGGCCGAGATTCTCGCGTGCGTGCTGGAACTGCTCGGCGAGGTCGGTTTCGAGGCGTTGACGTTCGAGGCGGTCGCACGCCGTGCGCGGGCGTCGAAGGCGACGTTGTACCGGCGCTGGGAGACCAAGCGCGACATGGTCGTCGCCGCGATCAAGGCCGGTCCCGCGGCAGGCAACTCCGCTGACGCGGTGGATACCGGTTCCCTGCGCGGCGACCTGATCGCCCTGTGTGAACGGCTCGACACGACCATGCGTTCGGCGGACGCGCCGATGAGCCTGATGCTGCTGCAAGCGGGTCTGGAAGACCCCGACCTGTGCCACCACATCGAAGAGACGACCGGGCCGACCGGGGCGAAGCTCCCGGCGACGGTGATCGATGCGGCCATCGCCCGGGGCGAGCTGCCGGCGGGCGCGCAACCGTTCCCCTACGAGGAGATCACCGGGTCGGTGCTGCTCGTGCGCAGGCTGAACGGGCTGCCCGCAGGGCCCGAATATCTGGCGCATCTGGTCGACGCCATCCTGATTCCCGCCCTACGAGCGAGTGTGCGTCCCGTCCCGCCGCTGCGGGCCATCTTCTCCTGACCACATATTTCTCCACCCGACTCACGAAAGGTGTGCGCCATGACGGGCACCACGATCGACGATTTCGAATACCGGCAGCTTCCCGGAACAGGCGGTATCCGCCTGAACGTCGCCATCGGCGGGCAGGGCGATCCGATCGTCCTGCTGCACGGCTTCCCGCAGACGCACCTCATGTGGCGGCACGTCGCCCGCGCGCTCGCCGAGCGGTACCTGGTCGTCGTGCCCGATCTGCGCGGCTACGGAGACAGCGACAAACCCGAGGAAACCTCCGCGGACACCTACTCGAAGCGGACGATGGCGCACGACATCGTCGCCGTCGTCCGCGAGATCGGATACGACCGCTTCGGCCTCGTCGGTCACGACCGGGGCGCTCTGGTGGGAGTCCGAGCGGCGCTCGATCACCCGCACACGATCACCCATCTCGGAATCCTGGACGTCCTGCCGACGATGGACACCTGGGACGTGCTGCACGGCGTCGATGCCGCGGTCGCCTGGCATCTGTACCTGATGGCACAACCGAAAGGCTTGCCCGAGCGGATGATCGACGCGGTCGCCGAAGACTTCTTCAGCTCGTTCCTCGATGCCTGGGACCCGAGCGGAACCACCTTCCCGCCCCACGTGCGGCGGCACTACATCGACAGTTCCGCACGCGCTGTGCCGTCCATCGTCGCGGACTACCGGGCAACGGCCGGTATCGACCTCGAGATGGACCGAGCCGACCGGGACTCGGGCGCCCAGCTGGCCATGCCCGTGGGGGTGCTCTCCCAGGACTGGGGTTCGCGGCTGGGGTTCGACGCGTCCGCCCTGTGGCGCCGATGGGCCCCGGCCGCCACATATCAGCCGATCGATGCCGGTCATTTCATGGCGGAGGAAAAGCCCGCCGACGTCACCGCGTTCATCGAGGAATTGATGCAGCGAACGTAGCAATCTCGAGGTTATTTCCGGGGCCTGATGCTGGATGGGCTCGCAGCGGTCACGGCGTTCCTTCCGGACCTGGCGATACGGTCATGGAATCTGCCTATTGAACAGCTGGCCCGGCGGAGCTTCACTGGATGTGAGCGGAGGAGACACGCGAGTGACGGGCCAGCAAACAATCGAATACCCCTCGAATCCTGACCGAGCCCGAATGCGGTGACTCGAAGCCTTCGGACCGACGGCCATGGACCCCCTCCGAGGAAGGTAAGGAATCATGGCAGAAGAAGAGCGAGAACGGCGACTGATTCACCGGATCGATCAGCTGTACGCGACCGACCCCCAATTTCGGGCCGCAGCACCACGATCGGAAGTCACCGACGCCGCACAGAAACCGGGACTGCGGCTGTGGGAAGTGGTGCAGGAGTACCTGAACGGCTACGCCGACCGACCGGCGTTGGGGCAGCGAGCGCGTGAGGTGCGGCTGGACGAGGCCACCGGACGCCGGACCACGACGTTGCTGCCGGGCTTCGACACCATCACCTACGGCGAACTGCGCGACCGTGTCACCGCGCTGGCCAACTCGTGGCGGTCCAGCGGTTTCGAAGCCGGTGACTTCGTTGCCGCACTGGGCTTCACCAGCCTGGACTACGCGCTGATCGACCTGGCCTGCATTCGCCTGGGCGCTGTGTTCGTCCCGTTGCAGACCAGTGCGACGGCCGCCCAGCTGGCGCCGATCGTCGCCGAGACGCAGCCGCGGATCTTCGCGGTCAGCATCGAAGCGGTGGACATCGCGGTCGACCTGGTGCTCGGCGCGCCTTCGATCGAGCGGCTGGTGGTGTTCGACTACCTCAGCGATGACGATGTGCAGCGCGAGCGTTTCGAGTCGGCCACCGCGCGCCTGGCCGACGCAGGTCGCGCACTGGAAGTCGTACCGCTGCTGCGGGAGTTGGATGTCGGGCGCGGACTACCGGAGGCCCCGGCGTTCGTCCCTGCGGCGGGCCAGGACCCGCTGGCCACCCTGATCTACACCTCGGGCAGCACCGGCGCGCCGAAGGGGGCGATGTACACCACCGACCTGGTCGCGCGACTGTGGGTACGCGCACACAGTCCGACGCTCGACATCGGCATCGAGATCCCGGCGATTCACCTGCAGTACATGCCGCTGAGTCACGTGTACGGGCTGGCGTGGCTGATCAGCACACTGTCCTGCGGGGGCATCGGATACTTCGCCGCCAAGAGCGATATGTCCACCCTGTTCGAGGACATCGGGCTGGTGCGTCCCACCGCGTTGAACCTCGTTCCACGGGTGTGCGACATGATCTTTCGGCGTTACCGCAGGGAGCTGGACGAATCCCCGGCCGACGGGCGCAGCCCCGACATCCTCGACGACGCGGTGAAATCCGCACTGCGGCAAGACTTTCTCGGTGGACGCGTGGTGTCGGCGATGTGCGGCAGCGCACCGTTGTCCAAGCAGATGCACGAGTTCATGGAGTCGTTTCTGGATTGTCCGGTCAGCGACGGCTACGGCTCGACCGAGAACGGCGGCGGAATCATGCGCAACGGGGAGATTCTGCGTCCGCCGGTGACCGATTACAAACTCGTCGACGTTCCCGACCTCGGATACTTCACCGCCGACGAGCCGCATCCGCGCGGCGAGTTGTATATGAAATCGACGAGCCTGATTCCCGGCTATTACAAGCATCCCGAGTTGACGGCGAAGATCTTCGACGAGGACGGCTTCTACAAGACCGGCGACATCATGGCCGAGATCGCGCCCGATCACCTGGTCTATCTCGACCGCAGCAACAACGTCATCAAACTGTCGCAGGGCGAGTTCGTCGCGGTGTCCAAACTCGAGGCCGACTACGCCGCCAGCCCGTACATCCGGCAGATATTCGTCTACGGCAACAGCGAACAGTCGTTCCTGCTGGCGGTGGTCGTGCCCAACCGCGACGCGATCGGCGACGGCGACGCACGTACGCTGATCGCCGAATCGGTGCAGCAGATCGCGGCCGAGAATCACCTCAACGGCTATGAGGTCCCGCGCGCGTACCTGCTGGAGTCCGAGCCGTTCAGTCGCGAGAACGGTTTGCTGTCGGGGATCGGCAAGCTGTTGCGCCCGGCGCTGAAGGCGCGCTACGGCGAACAGTTGACCGCGATGTACGCCGATATCGCTGCGGGGCAAGAGGATCGGATCGATCAGCTGCGCGCTGCCGCCCGGGAACTCCCGACGATCGAGACCGTCCGGCGCGCCGCCATCGCGACGCTCGGCTCGCAGGCCACCGAGGCGGGCATGCCGGACGACGCCGAATTCGTCGAGCTCGGCGGCGATTCGCTCTCGGCCTTCTCCTTCGGCTCGCTGCTCGAGCAGATCTATCACATCGACGTCCCGGTGCAGACGATCGTCGGTCCCACCGCGACACTGGCCACCATCGCCGATTACATCGATGGCGAGCGCACGTCGGCCTCGACCCGGCCCACGTTCGCCTCGGTGCACGGTCGCGGCGCCGACGTCGCATACGCGGCCGATCTGACGCTGGATAAATTCATCGACGCGGACACGTTGAATTCCGCGCGCACGCTCCCGGAGCCGACCGATACGGTGACCACCGTCCTGCTCACCGGCGCGAACGGATATCTGGGCCGATTCTTGTGCCTGGAATGGCTCGAACGGCTGGCGCCGATCGGCGGGACACTGATCTGCCTGGCTCGCGGCGCCGATCCGATCGCGGCGCGCCAGCGTATCGAGGCCGCGATCGACAGCGGTGATGCCGCGTTGTCCACTCGCTTCCGTGCTCTGGCCGACAAGCATCTCGAGGTGCTCGTCGGCGATGTGGGCGCGGCCGATCTCGGCCTCGACACCCCCACCTGGAATCGTCTGGCCCGGTCGGTGGACCTGATCGTGCACGCGGCCGCGATGGTCAATCACGTGCTGCCGTACAGCCAGCTGTTCGGCCCGAACGTGGTGGGCACCGCCGAGATCATCAAATTGGCAATCACCCAGCGGCTCAAGCCGATCGACTACATTTCCACGGTCGCGGTGACCGCGCTGCCCGACGGTGGTTTCATCGGCGAAGACGTGGATGTGCGCGCGGCGAGTCCGTCCCGTTCGCTGGACACCTCGTACGCCAGCGGCTATGCGACCAGCAAATGGGCCGGTGAGGTGCTGTTACGCGAGGCGCGCGATCTGTGCGGGCTGCCGGTGGCGGTGTTCCGGTCGGACATGATCTTGGCGCACAGTCGCTATGCCGGTCAGGTCAACGTGACCGATATGTTCACCCGCCTGGTGCTGAGTCTGGTGGCGACCCGGATCGCGCCGCGGTCCTTCTATCAGCTCGACTCGGTCGGCAACCCCCAGCGCGCCCATTACGACGGGCTACCAGCAGATTTCACCGCTGATGCGATCACCACCCTGGGCGGCTTCGTCACCGACGAATACCGCACGTACAACGTGCTCAACACCTACAACGACGGCATCTCCCTGGACACGTTCGTCGACTGGCTCATCGCGGCGGGCAACGAGATCGACCGGATCGACAATTACGACGACTGGCTGTCCAGGTTCGAGGCGGCGCTGAAGGAGCTGCCCGAAGATCAGCGCAAGAACTCCGTACTGCCGCTGCTGAGCGCCTACGCGCGCCCCGCGCCGCCGATGCCGGAAACTCCCATGCCCGCGGAAAAGTTCAGCACCGCAGTGCATTCCGCGATCGGCGGTAGCAAGGATGTGCCACACCTCACCGAACCGTTGATCGACAAGTACGTGACCGATCTACAGCAGTTGGGTCTGCTCGAGTCCGCCTCGGGAGCAGCGGTGGGCTGAGTCCTCCCTGCCGATCACTGGGGCCGTCTCGTCGGACGCAGTCGACTGCGTCCGACGGCCTGGTTTGTGCGTGCCCGACGTGGCCGGGCTGGCCGAAACATTGTGATTGTGGTCATACCATTCTATTGTTGAGGCCGTAATTTCTCGAGCCTGGGCGCGTTACCCCAGGTCAGTAGAGGGAGTCACGTCATGGCATTCGCAACGGTTTCCGACAGGTACACGACGGAGCAGATCGGCGAGTTCTACGCCACCGGGCAATGGGCCCCGGACACCTTCTTCGACTACCTGGAGCGACAGGCCGCGCAGCAGCCCGACCGGATCTTCCTCAGCGACGACACCTCCGACGGGCTCACCTTCGCGCAACTGCGCGACCGCGCTCTGCAACTGGCAGTCGGGTTGCGACGGCGCGGAATCGGTGTGGGCGAACGGGTTTCGGTGCAGGTGCCGAACTGGGCGGAGTTCGCCGTCATCGCGGTCGCGCTCTCACGGATCGGGGCGGTCCTGGTGCCGATCATGCCCATCTACCGCGCCGACGAGGTCGGTTACATCCTGCGCAACGCGGGTGTGCGAATAGCGTTCGCGCCCACGGTGTTCCGGAAGTTCGACTACGCCGCGATGTACCGGGAGCTGCTCGATTCGGTGGATTCCCTGGACGGCGTAGCCATCGTTCGCGCCGGGCAAACTCCGATTCCCGCGCCGATGACCACGTTCGAATCGCTGTTCGTCGATATCGACCCGGCCGCCGCCGCGGCCGAACTGGGCCCCGCCGTCGGCCCGGACGAGCCGTTCGCCGTGGTCTACAGCAGCGGAACGACCTCCCGGCCCAAGGGGTGTATCCACACGTTCAACACTCTCGCGTGCGGATCTCGTCTGCTGGCAAAGGGTTTCGGCTACTCTTCGGCGGACGTCCAGTTCGGGCCGTCGCCGATCACCCACACCACCGGGCTGGTCACCAGCATCATCCTGCCGTTGATCCACGGCGCGGCCTCACACGTCATGGAGGTGTGGGATCCGGTCCGGGGGATCGCGGAGATCGAGAAACACGGCTGCACGGCGGCGGTCACCGCGACGACGTTCCTGCAGATGGTGATGGACGTCTACGACCCGGCGATGCACGACATCGGCAGTATGCGGCTGTGGGGCTCGTCCGGGTCGCCGATCCCGGGCAGCTTCGTGGAGCAGGCGGGCCGATTGTTCCCCCGGTTGCGGGTGCTGAGCCTGTACGGCCGCACCGAGAACGTCACCACCACCATGTGCACCATCCACGACGACCCTCGGCGATCGGTCACCTCCGACGGACGCGTACTGCCGATGCAGTCCGTGCGCATCGTCGACGAGGCTGGTCAGGAGGTACCGCGCGGCCAGGAGGGCGACATCGCCTACCGCGGCGCCATGCACATGCTCGCCTACCTGGACAACCCCGTCGAGACGGCCGCGCTGTTCACCCGCGACGGCTACTCGCGCTCGGGCGATCTGGGGCATTTGGACGCCGACGGATTCGTGCGGGTGACCGGCCGCACCAAGGACATCGTGATCCGCGGTGGCCTCAACATCAGTGTCCGCCAGGTCGAAGACCTGCTCACCGCACATCCCGCGGTCCGCGACGTCGCCGCGGTCGGCATGCCCGACGTGCGCCTGGGCGAGACGGTCTGCTGCTATCTGGTCCCCGCGCCCGGACACGAGCGAATCACGCTGTCCGACATCAAGTCCTACCTACTCGGCGAAGGGCTGGCCATCCAGAAGGTCCCCGAGCGGCTGGAGATCGTGGACGCCCTGCCCACCACCGCCACCGGCAAGGTCCAGAAGCACGTGCTGCGCGCGCGAATCGCCGAGCAGATCGCGCGCGAGAAGGCCCGGCCGAAGGCGGGCTGAGGCCCGAACCACTCCCCGAACGGGGTGGGGAATCCACCCGTCCGGGCAGTGGTATAGGACCAATGATTAGGCCATTCTTGTGTGATCTGGCGCACTCGCTGTGCTTCCCGGCTACTGAGGCGGGCGGCGGTGCGGCAGGTCCTCGAAAGGAGAGGATGGCTGTGCAGAGCAAGCTTCTTCCCGCACTGACGGCGCTGGTCATCTGTGGTTCGGTGGCGGCGTGCGGCGCTCCGGGCAGTGGTGGCGCCGGCGGTTCGGACGCGATCAAGGTGGCGGTGATTCCGCCGTCGAGCGGGGCGCTGGCACAATTCGGCTCCGATGCCGCCGAGGCGTGGAAATTCGCCGTCGACGAGGTGAACGCGGCGGGCGGGATCAACGGCAAGAAGGTGCAGATGATCCGCGCCGACACCGATGCCACCGCCGCGACCACCCTGCGCGCCGCCCGCTCCGCGGTCACCCAGGACGGTGCGAAATTCATCGGGGGAGTGATGACCTCCACCGAGAACGGCGCGCTCAACGCGCAGCTGAAGGGCCTGAACGTGCTGTCGTTCAACAGCCTCGGCAAGGACGACTCGCTGACCGGAAAAGACTGCAACGCCAACGCCTTTCGCGCGGTGCAGTCGACGACCATGGATATGAACGCGCTGGCCGCCACCCTGGCGCAGCTGCCCGGCGACCGCTGGGCCGTGCAGGCCGTGGACTACTCCACCGGCCACACCTCGGCGGACATCTTCCGCGAGGCCGCGCGCAAGGCCGGCAAACAGGTCGTGCTCGAGCAGTTCGCGCCGCTGAACACCACCGAATTCGGCACGTACATCTCCAAACTGGTCGCCAGCAACGCCGATGCCCTGTTCGCGGTCGAATACGGCGCCGACGGAATCGCTTTCGTGAACCAGGCCGAGCAGTTCAAGCTCAACGAGCGGTTCAAGACCGTCCTGGGCTTCAACATGGTCTCCGAACCGCTGTTTCCCGCGCTGGGCGACAAGATCGCCGGGTTCTACAACAACCTCGGGTACGACGTGAACTCGACCGATCCGAAGAACACCGCGTTCGTCCGGGAATGGGCGGACAAGCACGCCGGAGCCAAGCCGTACTACGTCGAAGCCGACAGCTACCTGGCCGCGCAGATGCTGTTCGCGGGAATCCGGAAGGCGGGCACCGATGATCCGGCCGCGGTCCGAAAAGCATTGCAGGATCTGTCCTTCGACAGCATCGTCGGCCCGGTCACGGTGCGCGGCGGTGACCACCAGCTGATCCGTCCGTCCTATGTCGGCAAGGTCGTCGACAACGGCGGTCACCTGGCTTTCGAGAAGGTCGCCGAGGCGCCCGGCGCCGCGATCACTCCGCCGGTGAGTCCGGAGTGCAAGCTGTGAGCGCCCGCCACCGCCGAACACCGCAGCGGAGGCCGTCATGAGTCTCGCGCAGGTGTTGAACGGGATCGCGCTCGGCGCGCTGCTGATGATCCTGAGTTCGGGCCTGGCCATGATCTTCGGGCTGCGCGGGGTCACCAACTTCTCGCACGGCTCGCTCTACATGGCAGGCGCCTATGTCGCTTACAGTGCGGCGCAGCACGTGAACTTCTGGGCGGCACTGATTCTCGCGCCGGTCGTGCTGGCCGTCCTCGGTGTGGTGCTGGAGCTGGCCTTCTTCCGGCGGCTGCAGAACAGGTCGCACATCGAGACCGGATTGGTGACCTTCGGCGTGGCCATGGTGCTGGAACGGGTGATCGTACTGATCTGGGGTGAGCGCACGTTGTCGGTGCAGGCGCCGGCGCTGCTGTCGGGCACCACCTCGATCGCCGGGTTCGAGTATCCGAGCTATCGGTTGTTCATCATCGTGGTCGCGCTGGTGCTGGCCGTCGGCCTGGTGCTGTGGATCCGGTCGAGCCGCACCGGTCTGCACATCCGCGCCGCGAGCCAGGACGTGCAGACCGCGGGCATCCTCGGCATCAATGTCGACCGGGTCAGCCTCATCGTGGTGTGCCTCGGGTGCGCACTGGCCGGACTGTCCGGAGCCCTTGCGGCGCCGTACTTCTCGGTCTATCCGGAAATGGGCGTCAATATCCTGATCACGGTGCTCATCGTCGTGGTCGTCGGCGGGGCCGGCAGTATCGGCGGCGCGATGGTCGCCGGGATGGGACTGGGCATCGTCCAGACCCTCGGCTCGGTCTGGAATCCGAGCCTGTCGGTTCTGGTTCCCTATATCGCGCTGGCGGTCGTGCTGCTGTGGCGGCCGGCCGGGCTGGCCGGAAAGCGAGTCCGCGCATGAACGCCACCATCGTGGCCAAGCAAGAGCCGAAAGCGTTGCACGGCAACCGAATCGGCAGAGCACTGGTCCGCAAACGGATCCCGCGCGGCGCACTCGTTGCCGTGGTCGTGCTCGCCGCCGGGCTCGCCGTGCCCTACATCGTGCTCGACCGCTACTACATCACCCTGCTGTTCGACGGGCTGATCCTGTCGATGCTCGCGCTGTCGATCGGGTTCCTGGCCCGGCATCTCGGCTTGATCAGCCTGGGGCATGTCGCCTTCTTCGGCGGTGCTGCCTACGGTTACGCCATCGCGATCACCCGGTGGCAGATCACCCCGCTCGCCGCTGCCGGATTCGGTCTGCTGGTGGGCACCGTGCTCGCGATAGTGATGGGGGCGTTGGTGGTTCGGGCCACCGGTATGGGTTTCCTGATGCTGACCCTGGCCTTCGGGCAGGCTCTGTACGCGCTGTGCATCCAGCGTTTCGCCATCCCCTACACCGGTGCGTTCGACGGCCTGCAGGCGCCGTTCCCGCCCGGGACGAATTTCCTGGGCCTGAGTGGTTCGGAGGTGATGAACGCGGGCTTGTTCTGGCCGGTGGCGTGGATCGTGTTGGTACTGGTCGTTTTCGGGATGTGGGTGGTGGGCCGCACCTCCTTCGGGACGCTGCTGGAAGGAATCCGGGAGAACGAGGAACGGATGCGATTCTCCGGATTCGACACCTACCGGCCGCGGCTGATCGCCTTCGTGGCATCGGGTTTCGTCGCGGCACTGGCCGGGGTGCTGTTCGCGATCAACGCCGCCTACGTCTCCCCGGAAGTGCTCGGCTTCCTCGAAGCGGGCGATTCGCTGACCGCGACGATCGTGGGCGGTGCGAGCACGCTCGGCGGGCCCGTGCTCGGTGGATTCCTCTACGTCTGGGCGCAGGCGACGTTCAACAGCTCCGGCAATCTGCACCTCTACATCGGCATCGCGCTGATCCTGGTGCTGATGTTCCTGCCCGGCGGCATCGTCGGCAGTGCACAGCGGTTGTGGGGGCGAATGCGCTTGCGCCGGAAGGAGAACGAGAAATGACGTTGTTCGAGGGACGCGGCGTGAGCGTCCGCTACGGTGCGGTCGAGGCGCTCACCGACGTGCACATCGAGCTGGAACCCGGTGTCGTGCACGGGGTCATCGGGCCCAACGGCGCGGGCAAGTCGACCTTCATCGACGCGCTGTCCGGGCGCACCAAGGTCTCGGGCGGGCAGGTGTGGTTCCAGGGCGCCGACATCACCGCGCGGTCGCCCGGCTGGCGGCGGCATCGCGGTGTCGCCCGGTCGTTCCAGCGCACCAGCGTGTTTCCGTCGATGACCGTGCGCGCGCAACTCGAGATGGTGGCCCGGCGGCAGGGCGAATCGGATCTGGACGGGGTGATCGAGGCGCTGGGCCTCGGCCCGGTTCTGGATACGGTCTGCGGCGAAATCGCCTACGGCACACAGCGTTCGGTGGATCTGGCGCTGGCGCTGATCGGTGATCCGAAGGTGGTGCTGCTGGACGAGCCGTGCGCGGGCCTGGTGGCCGACGAATCGGTCCGGATGCTGGCTCACCTGCGGGAACTGTGTCAGCAGCGCGGGGTCGCCGCACTGCTGGTGGAACACGATGTCGACGGCGTCTTCCGCACCTGCGACCGGATCACGGTGCTGAATCTCGGGCAGGTGCTCGCCTCCGGCGCGCCCGCCGACGTCCGCGCGGACCCGGCCGTGGTCCGCGCCTACCTGGGGAGCGCGGCATGAGTACGCTACTGGAATTCGACGGTGTCGGTGCGTCCTATCAGGGTGCGGTGGTGCTGCGGGAGGTGTCCTTCGCGATCGAGGAGGGCGAGACGGTCGGCCTGGTCGGGCGCAACGGAGCGGGCAAAACCACTGCGCTGCTGTCGATTTTCGGTGTGCCCACGGTGACTGGACGGATCAGTATCGACGGCAGGCCGATCGGCCGGCGCGCCTACGATCCGGCCGCGCGCGGGGTCAGCCTGGTGCCGCAGGGCAAACGGATCTTCGGCAATCTGACCGTGGAGGAGAACATCCGCCTCGGCCGGGCCTCGCGCCGCACCGGGCAGTGGACGGTGGAGAAGGTCTTCGAGCTGTTCCCCAATCTGGAGCGCGGCCGCAATCGGCCCGGCACCGCCCTGAGCGGCGGTGAGCAGCAGATGCTGGCCATCGCCAGGGCGCTGCTGGCCGAACCGCGGCTGCTGATGCTCGACGAGCCGACCGAGGGCCTGGCGCCGGTGGTCATCGACGAGCTGACCGAGGCGTTGCGCAGAATCCGCGCCGCGGGCACCGCCCTGCTGCTGGTGGAACAACATATCGGCATGATCAAGCAGACGGCCGAGCGTTTCATCGCCCTGCGCAAGGGCGAGTTGGTGGGCGGCGGCGCGGTGGCGGACCTGGACAAGCGCGAGGTTCAGGAGTTGATCGCACTCTGACCGCGCGGCGCGCCGATGGTCAGGCGCAGGTACAGGGTGGCGGCCTCGGCTCGGTTCTCCACTCGCAGCTTGCGCAGAATGCCTTTCACATGGAACTTCACCGTCTCCCCGGTGATCACCAAGGTGTCGGCGATGCGGGCGTTGGTGGCGCCGGTGGCCAGTAGTGCCAGCACCTCGCGCTCCCGGGCGGTCAGCGACGACAGTTCGTCGTGCTCGGGGCGCGAGGCCGGTGCATCTGTCGAAGTGCCTTCGGACACAATGGAATCCAGCTCGATATCGGCTTCGCCGTACTCGTCGAGCAGGGTCTGCGTGGCGCGCATCGAGTCCCGGAGCAGGTCGCGCCGGCTCGCGAGCCGTTCCACCAGTGCGACGTGTTCGAAGAGTCGATCGAACCGGCCCACGAAGGAGGCCAGTACATCGCGGTCGGTGGCGACGACATCGCGGTCGGCACGATCGGCGTGCAGAAACCCGATCACCCGAGTGCCCGCGGTGAGCGGCACAGCGACATAGGTGGTCAAGCTCGCGGCGGCCATCAGCTCGTGCGGAACCCCCGCGAGCGGGTCGGCGGCGTTGATCAGTGCCGCGCGACCCCGGCGCGCGATATCGGCTTCGGGCATGAGATGCCGGAGCCGGATCTGCGGCGCGGTCCGCAGCCACATCCGGAACCGCTCCTCGGTGTCGCGGGCGACCCTGGCGTACGAGCGCCAGGGCTGCCAGGTCGAGCGATCCACCCGCGACAGCAGTACGCGGTCGAATTCGCAGTAGTCGGCCACGACCGGGCAGACCCGCTCGAGCAGGCCCGCGGTGGTCCGTTCCCGGTGCAGCACGGCGATCGCGGCGTCGAGCTGCTCGATTCGCCGCAATCGCTCGCCGAGGAGGTGGCCGCGGATCTCGTATCGGACATCGGAGATCTGGGCCAGTCCGCGACCGATCGCCACCAGGCGTTGTCCGTCCGGCACGGTGTCCGGGCCGGTGAAGTATTCCCGGAGGCGCTGCTGTGTGGCGGCGAGTTCGGTTTCGATGGATTCCAGGTCCGGCACCGGGCCCGGCGTCCGGCGTCCGGGATCCCCGAGCGCCTCCCGTGCCGAGCGCAGTGCGGAGACCGCTTTCCAGTACAGCTCGACATGTTTCGCCCCGCCGTGGACCGGAGTGTCGCGCCCGTTCACGCGGACGGTCGACCGCGTCGCGCGCCGAAGTCGAACATGGTGCTCGCGATTCGGCGCAACTGGAGTTCGTCGGTGCCCTCGGTGATCCGGTAGCGGCGGTGGTGCCGGTACAGGTGCTCGAACTGCTTGTGGCGGGTGTAGCCGACGCCGCCGTGGATCTGGATGGCGCGGTCCGCGGCCCGGCAGGCCAGTTGGTTGGCACGCATGTTGACCATCGCCACCTTGTCGGTGACGGCTGTCTTGCCCAGCTCGTCCATCATCGCCGCGGTCTTGTACAGCGTGTTGCGGATCAGCTCGGCGTCGGTCTGCAACTCCACCAACTGCCACTGCACGCCCTGGTGCTCGTGCAGCGATTTGCCGAAAACGACGCGCTCCTGGGCATATTCGACACTGCGGTCGATGCAGTACTGCGCCGCGCCGAGCGACGACGCGGCCTGGCGGATGCGGTTCTCGTGCACGAACAGTTGCGCGCAGTCCAGGCCGCGTCCCAGTTCGCCCAGCACCGCCGTGCCCGGCACCCGGACGTCGTCGAGCTGGACCTCGGAATGGTCGCTGGGCATGTTGAACGTCCAGTGGTTGAACGGAATCGAGAATCCCGGCGCGTCGGTGGGCACCAGGAAGGCGGTGATGCCGTCGGCCTTGCCGGTGGTGCCCGAGGTCCGGGCGAACACGACGTCGACGGCGGAGCAGTCGACCAGACTGTTGAAACGCTTGGTGCCGTTGATGATCCAGTCGTCGCCGTCGCGGCGAGCGGTGGTCTCCAGGTAGGTGGCCGCACTGCCGTGGCCGGGTTCGGTGAGCCCGAAGGCGATGTCGATATCGCCGCGGATGAGCGGTTCGAGATAGTGCTCGCGCTGCTCGTCGGTGCCGTACTCGTGCAGGACGAGCGCCAGCGGCAGATTGGCGATCACCGACGCTTCGTCGGCGTGCGGGAAGTGCGCTCCCGAACCGCGGGTCAGCAGGTGTTCGCGGATGACCGCCATCGCGAGGTTGGATCCGTCCTGGCCACCGAGCGCCTTGGGCAGCGGGAAACGGAAGAAGCCCGCCGCGTCCGCGCGTCGGCGGATCTCCAGCAGCAACTCGCGCCACTGCTGCTTGGGGAAACCGTCACGCTCCCAATCGGTGCGCGCGTATTCGCGGCGATGATCGAAATACTGCGGGTACTCGGTCTCGAACGGAGTGATGTCCCGGTCGATGAACGCGTCGAGATCGACGACGAAGCGCTGGACGTCATCGGGGATGGACCAATCCATGAGCGGATTCCTCTCGGGTCGTTGCTGTCGACCGGAAGGTAGGGCCGCAGGCCGTTCCGGGCCCATCCGCCGCCGCGGCGGCACTGTCGATTGCTCCAGTGCCGGTCCGGCATCGGCGTGACGCCCGGCGCGCCGGATGGTTGCCTGCGCTCATGCTGACGTTGAACGGTATCGATGAACTGGTCGCGCGGGTGGGCTCCGAGCTCGGCACCACCGAGTGGCACGAGATCACCCAGGAGCGGATCACCGCCTTCGCCCACGCCACCGACGATTTCGAGGACATCCACCTCGACCCGGAGCGTGGGCGTCAGGCCGGGCTCGGCGGAACCATCGCGCACGGTCTGTACACGCTGTCGCTGGGCCCGAAGTTCCTTTACCAGCTCTACGAGCTGCGCGGTCATTCCCTGGGCCTGAACTACGGATTCGAGAAGGTGCGGTTTCTCAGTCCGGTCAAGACCGGTGCGCGAGTGCGGATGATCGCGACGCTCGTCGAGGCCCGGCCGATCGAGGGCGGGATGCGGTGCACGATCCGTGAGAGGTTCGAGATCGAGGGGGAGTCCACACCGGCGTGCGTCGCCGATTCGATCGTCGCGTACTTCCACTGATCGAGGTTCGACACAATACGCTCGGGTAGTCACTGCCGCGCGGGCAGTGATTGTTGTTCGGCCCCCGCCAGGATGTCCCGGCCGCGTGCGATGACTTCGGCCAGACCGCCCGCGGCCACCTCGAGTGTGGGGTCGGGATCGGGCCGTCTGCGGTTGCGTTTGATCAGCACCGCGAGTGTGGAAGCGGTCTTGTAGAGGCAGTAGGCCAGGAACCAGTCGATGTCGGGCATCGGGGCCGCGCGTACTTCCCGATAGGCCGCGAGCAGAGCCTCGGCACTCGGCATTCCTTGTCCCGCCGCGATATCGGCGTCCGGGCGGGTGGTGCGGAACCGGTGCACCGGGTCGGTGTGCATGAGCAGCCACGCCAGATCGGCGCGCGGATCGCCGATCGACCAGATCTCCCAGTCGATGATCGCGGTGAGTGTGTCCCCTGCGAACAGCATGTTGGCCAGCCGGTAGTCGCCGTGCACCAGCGTCGGCCGCACGGGCCGGGGCATCCGGCGTATCAGTGCGGTGTGCAGATCCGCGTGGCCGGGGGCGATGTCGTCGTCGACAGTGCCGAGCAGTCGCTGCCACCGATCCAGCTCCTCCGCCAGCAGAACGGGCGTCTCGGTGTCCGTGACGAGCGCGGCCGGATCGATGTTCTGCATGCGGGCCAGCGCGCGGGCCGCGGCCACCGCGCGGATGCCGATCTCGGCCGCGGTCGGCGGATTCGCGGCGACGTCCAGCAGCGGTTCGTAGGACTGTCCCGGAACCAGTGTCATCGCGAACAGCGGGGGAGTGTCGAGATCGTTCGGATCGCCGGGATCCTCGAACACGATCTCCGGCACCGGAACTCCCTCGGCCGCACCCAGAGCGCGCAGGATGCGCGCCTGCCGCAGGACGTCCCGATTGCGGACCGGTGTCAGGCCGGGCGGAGCCATCTTGACCACGATCGGCAGATCCGCGTCGCTCGGCCGGTGCAGCAGCGCGCGGTAGGTCAGGCTCGATACCCCGCCGGGCAGCGGTTCCGGGTCCGAGACGTAGGCCCCGGGCCAGCGGCGTCCGGCTTCCGCACTCGCGCGGGCGGTCAGGGATCGCACATCGAAATCTGTCACGATGTCACTGTCGGTCAGCGCGGTCGGCGGGACAAGGACCTGGATCCGACGTGGTGGAGGTATCCACAGTGCCGCCGGATCGTGCTGTTCCAGCACTCGCGGGGCGCGTGGTACAGCTCGCCCATGACAGCGAACCAATCCTCCGGACATACTGTGGCCGAACGCTTCTCACTGGCCGGAAAGGTCGCGGTGGTCACCGGCGCGTCCTCGGGTCTGGGCGTGGCCCACGCGCTGGCCATGGCGCAGGCAGGCGCGGATGTGGTGGTCGTGGCCCGCCGCGCCGAGGCCCTCGCGGCCACTGCCGAAGCGGTGCGCGCGCACAACCCGAACGTGCTCGCGGTCGCGGGTGACGTGACCCGGATCGAGGACTGCGACCGAGTGATCGCCGCCGCGGTGGAACGGTTCGCCCGAGTGGATGTGCTGGTCAACAATGCCGGAACCGGCGGGGAGTACCACGAGGTGGCCGTCGATCCGCCCGAGCACTTCCGCGCGACGGTCGAGGTGAATCTGCACGGGACCTACTGGATGACCCAGGCCGCGGTGCGGGAGATGCCGGCCGGCGGTTCGATCGTCAACATCTCCAGCGTGATGGCGCTGACCACCGCCAAGATGCCCGCGGCCGCCTACAGCGCCAGTAAATCGGCCGTGCTGGGCATGACCAGAGATCTCGCAGCGCAATTGGGCCCCAAGGGAATTCGGGTGAACGCGATCCTGCCGGGCGTCTTCCCGTCCGAGGCCACGGCGCACTACAGCGAGAACTACAAGCGCAAGATCATCGCCGCACGCATCCCGATCGGCCGCATCGGCGACCCGGAAGACGTTGCCGCTGTGGCGGTTTTCCTGGCCAGCGATGCCGCCGCCTACGTCACCGGGGTGAGCCTGCCTGTCGACGGCGGAGTGCTGGTGAACTGACGACCACAGCCCACAGTGCGTGGGTGCGTGGGTGCTCGCAGTCGAGCACCGGGGCACTGTGAGCCTCGTCCGCTGGTCGGCTGCAATGCGCCGCGCACGCGCACTCGCTGGTGGGCAGTCTCGCCGCCCTCGTCCGCACGAAGCCGCTCAACTCGGACACGGTCGGGCAGGGCGCCTCGGTAAACGAGGCGCCCTGAACGCGGACCGTGATCGCCGGTCTACTCGGTATCCCGCACCCGAACGACGACCTTGCCCAGCGCTGAACGCTCCTCGAGGATGCGCAGTGCCCGGGTGCCCTCGGCCAGCGGCAGGACGTCGCCGACTACCGGATCGATGCCTCCGTCCGCGGCGAGTGCTTCGAGTTCGCGGGTCATGCGTTCGGCGACTTCGGGATACCGTGCGACGTACGGCGCGAGCGCGACCCCGACGACGGCCAGATCCCGCAGCAGCAACCGGTTCACCTTGACCGTCGGGATCTCGCCCGCGGTGAATCCGACGACGGCCAGCCTGCCGCCGACGTCCAAGGCCCGTAGCGAATCGGTGAACCGGTCGCCGCCGACCGGATCGACCACGATTCGCACCCCGCGCCCATCGGTCACTTCACGCACCGCTGTGAGCCAGTCCTCGCCGGATCGCAGCACGTGTGCGGCACCGGCCTGCCGAGCCACCTGTTCTTTTTCCGCCGAGGACACCACGGCGAGAACCCGTGCGCCCAGTGCCGCGGCGATCTGCACGGTAGCGGTGCCGACGCCGCCCGCCGCGCCGTGCACAAGGACGGAGTCGCCGGCGGCGAAGTCGGTCCGGTACAACGCGAACCATGCGGTGGAATAGTTGAGGATCAGCGCCGCGCCGCGCTCGAAATCCATTGTCGGCGGCAGTTTCACCGTGTACTGCTCCAAGCCGAGCGCCTGTTCGGCCATACCGCCCCAGATCGTGAGGCTCGATACGCGGTCACCGGGAGCCAAATGTGAATCGGCGGGCGCTTCGAGCACGATGCCCGCTACTTCGCCGCCCGGGGCGTAAGGCGTGGGGACCGCGTGCTGATACTGCCCGCGGGTCTGCAGGAGATCGGGGAACGAGACTCCGGTCGCGTGCACCTCGATCAGCAGCCGCCGCCCGCCCGACCAGTCGTGTGCGCCGGTGGGTTCGGGCAGTGTCCCGATTCGACCGGCGTCGGGGCCGGAGGTCTCGTGTAATACGAACGCGCGCATCAGCGTTGGGCTCCGTGCGTCTTGACCACCGAGGAGGTGACCGTCCGGGTGTTGAGTGCGTCGCCGCAGTCGACGGTGAGGAACTGCCCGGTGACGCTGCGGGCGCGCGGGTTGGCCAGGAACGCGACCGCATCGGCGATATCGGCAGGGTCCACGAAACCGTTGGGCAGCGAATCGAGCCAGGCGTCCTGGATGTCGCGAGGCATCGACAGGATGCCCGAGCTCGCGGTCATTCCGGGAAGTACGGCATTGGCGGTGATGCCGCGCGAAACGTTCTCCGCCGCAACGGTTCGCACCATGCCCAGCAGTCCCGCTTTGGAGGCGCTGTAGGAGACCTGTGCGGGCATGCCCGTCAGGGACGAGGTGCTGGCGATGATGACGATCCGGCCGAATTCGCGCTCGCGCATACCGGCCAGGCAGGGTTGCAGGACGCGGAAGGTTCCGGTCAGGTTGATGTCCATGTCCCGCTGCCACCTCTCCAGCGGCATGGTGTGCGCTGCACCGAAAGTTGTCGTGATTCCCGCATTTCCGATGTAGACGTCGATATCGGAGAGATCGGGTAGCTCGTCGTGGGCGATGTCGAGGCAGTAGGTGCAGCCCGGTTCGCGGTCGAGCGTGACCACCTCGATGCCGTCGGATTCGAGCCGGTCGGCGATGGCGCGGCCGATCCCGCCTTCCCGACCGGCTCCGGTGACCAGTGCCTTGAGTTGTCTCACGCGGTTCTCCGTTCCTCCGTGCTCGCCGCGGCTGCCAGGAGGCCGTCGGCCGGGCGATCTGTTGCGTAGCCGGTGTGCGCGCTCGTCACGGCGGCGCGCGGCTGTGCGCCGGCGGTGCTACCGCGCAGTCGCTGCACGAGCAACGCGGTGTGCACGCTGAGTTGGTCGGCGGGGTGACCGGCGACGTCGAGTCCGGTCATGGTGTGTACCTTGGCCAGTCGCAGTCGCACCGTGTTCTCGTGCACGCCCAGTTCGGCGGCGGTGCCCCGGATACTGCGACCGTTGCCGAACCAGTAGTCGAGTGTGCGGAGCAGTTCGGGGCCGGCGGCCTCGTCGCGCAGCAGCGGGCCGAGGGTGTCCTCGACGAATTGGTGGATCGCCCCGACCTGCCCGTTCGCCAGGAACAGCCGGGCCGGGCCGAGATCGTCGACCGCGAGGATGCGGTGCCGGTCGTGCTCGCTGAACCGATCGATGCACTGCGCCACTTCCCGCGCCTCGCGGTAGGCCCGCGCCAGCGCCGACGGTTCGCACACGCCGGACACCCCGGCGATCAGTCCGGGATCGATGCGCAATTCCGTGGCGGCCTGGGCCAGAGCAGTTTTCACCCGAGTCAGGGTGGCCGCCGGGGGAGTCGCGTCCTGGGCCTCCACCAGCAGCAGGATCCCCTCGGACCCGCGGGTGGAGAGCACCTCGGCGTCGAGCAGGTGCTCCATCCGTTGCGCCAGTTCGCGTTCCGGATCTCCGGTGTCCGTGTGGTGACGCAGGACGTAGACCAGTGCCCGCCGGGCTCGGGTATTGACGCCGAGGTATTCGCCGCTGGCGGCCAGATCCTCGGCCGCGCCGGAGCCGCGCACCAGTTGCCGGGTGAGCGAGGAGCGCGCGTTCCACGCCACCCGCGCGATCCGGTGCTGCACCAGGAACTGCGTGCCCAGCCGTCTGGCGGTGCGGGTGAGGATGTGCTGGTCGAGGTCGGCGAAACCGGCCGGATACTCGTCCAGGACGAGCCAACCGAAATGGCTGTCGCGTTCGACTATGGGCGCCAACAACTTTCGCCTGGTCAGTGTGCTGTTCGGCCCGGTGGGAACCATGGTGGGGACACCTCGGCGCGGATGTGCCGGGCCGTGTGCGCGCAGGATCGCGGCCGGATCGGGGAGTGCGACTCGCGTGCTGTAACCCGCCGCGGTCACCACCCGGCCGCGAGAATCGCACAGCAGCACGGGTTTTCCGCTGATCTGCGCGCAGAGCCGCACCAGGGCCGCCATCGTGTCGGTGGCGCCGTCGGCGGCGTCCAAGCGGTGCTCCGCCTCGATTCTGGCCGTGGCCAGACGGCAGGCGTGCTCGAGTTCGTCGTGACGGTGTCGGGCGGCCACCGACTCCAGCACCGCGTCGACAGCGGAGTCGAGGAACTCGATCGGAATTCGGGCGGCCGCCGGTGCGGGGTGCTCGCTGCCGGGAAGAGGGTCGATGAGGGCAAGGACGCGGACCTCACCGGCGTCGCGGACCGGTTGCGGTGCAGCGGAATTCGAGGCCAGCAGCAGGAGCGTCACCGCAGTCGAACCGATTCCGGCCAGTGCGGTGTCGGACAGTTGCGCGACGGGGAAGGGCACCGGGCGGGCCGCGGCCTGGGCGAGCCGGACCAGCGGGTCGTCGCGGCGCACGGGGACGATACCGGCGCGCGCGATGGAGCCGTCGGCCGCGGTGGCGGACGTCGCGAGCAGAATCCGTGCTGCACGGAACCCGGTCGCGGCGGCTGTGCGCGTGAGCAATTCGGCAAGCATGCGGGCTGCTGCCGGAAGTGTGGCGGCGCTCATCGAAGGCTCCGGTTCAGCCGAGCGAATCGAGCAGCAGTGCGCGGACCTGTGCGACGAATTCCACGGCGGCCTCGTGCGAGCGTGCCGCCGGAATCAGGGTAATGGTGTCCGCGCCGGCCTCGACGTAGCTCGACAGCCATTCGGCGACCTGTTCGGGTGTGCCCGCCGGGGCCAGATGACGGAACTTGTCCCGGGGCAGTCGGTACAGCGCCTGCATCTGCTCGCCGACGAGTCGATCGGCCGTTGCCGGATCCTCGTCGAGCCCGCACCAGACATTCACCCCGAAAGTGTGTGGCGCCCTGCCCCGTTCGGCCGCGGCGGCGAGGATTTTCTCCCGCGTCCGCGCGAACCTGCTGGCGGTGGCGAAGATGGCCAGCCAGCCGTCACCGTGCGCGGCGGTGCGCTCGATCGCCGCCTCGCCACGCCCGCCGATGATGATCGGGACGGCGGGGTCCGGCGCGGGCAGGATCCGGGCGCGATCGAGGGCGAAGAATTCCCCGCTGTGCGTCACCTCGTCCCCGGACAGCAGCGCGCGCAGCAGGGTGAGTGTCTCGTCCATTCGGCGGCCGCGAGTGCGCGGCTCGACGCCCGAATTCGTTATCTCCGAACGGTCTTCGCCGCCGACGCCCACCCCCAGCACCAGCCGCCCCGGCGCGAGTTGTGCGAGGGTCGCGATCTGGCGGGCCGCGAGCATGGGATGCCGCAACCCGAGCAGATAGACGCCGATGACCACCGAGATCGTGTCGTGCGTGGACAGCACCGAGGTCGCCGAGACCATGCCGTCGAATCCGGTTCCGCCGTGAAAACTGATGTGATCGCCGACGGTGATGTGATCCAGACCCGCGCCGGCGGCCGCGTCCAGTAGTGCCCGGCGTGCCTTCGGGTCCGCGACGAGCAGTGCGTCGGTTGCCGACAGGCCGATACGAAGCGACACCGTTGCCTCCTTCGAACTCATATGGACTGACCATATGGCCAAAAACGGTCCGGTGGCAAGGGGGTGGCGAACGGGCCGTTCGCGACTCCTGATTGGCATGCTTGACGGAATGGACTGACCATTCTACAGTGTGCGACTGTGACGCACCCCACTTGCTATCGGCGCTACAGCGGCAGCATCGCCGATGATGCCCGGCTACGCGAGGATCCCGGCCACCGGGACGTGGCGCCGGTCGGTGACGGCCCGGCCTAGCCTGTGGAGCAGATGATCGTCAACGAGAAGCTGCGTGAGGTCGGGATATCCGACCGCGTCGACTACACCGTCGAGGGAGTTGGCAAGTGACCGTTGCCCATGGCCTGCGGCCGAATTAGCAGAGAGAGCCGATCGCCGTCGGCCGATCGGAATGATTCATATAAACCCTGAGCCGGTTTTCGATGCGAAATCGTCGGAGTATCGCCGCATTTCCGTCCCTGATCGACCATTCGAGTCGCGCCGCCCGCGATCGTCATCGATACGGGCAGTGTGAGCGTCGAAATTCGGTCTACCTGCTCGCTTTTGCGTGCCTGAAAGATGGCAGATATTTCCCCGTCGGAAACACCCGAGAAAGAAAAATAAGATGAGGAATTCAATTATCGGTGCGGCCCTGGTCGCCGCAACACTGCTGCCGGCCGGAGTGGCCGCCGCACAGCCTGCGGCCGGTGACCCAGCGGTGCACTACAAGGCCACCACGACGGCGAAGGCGACCACCATCGCCACCGACGCCGGGTCACTCACCAACGACAACGGCGTGTTCAAGATCGAGGCCCCCAATGGCACCGTGCTGGCCGGTTCCGAATTGTCTTTCCGGGTGGATGATTTCGTCTTCCCGATCGCCGCGGACATCCACGACCGGACCGCGGTGCTGACTCCGCAGTTCGATCTGGCGCATGCGGTGTACAAGCCGGTGGCGTTGCCGTTCGAGGACTCCGCGCCGTGGAAGACCCCGTACGACCGTGAGCAGGCCGCGTGGAACCGGCTGGCCTCCACCATCACCACCGGCGCGACGGTCGGCACCCTCGTCGGCGGCGTCACCGGCGGGGCGGTCGGGTGTGTGCTGGGCGGCATCGCCGGTGCCACCGTCGCCGCGGCAACCATTGTCGGCATGTTCGGGCCTTTCATTCCCGCCGCCGCCATCGGCTGCCTGGGCGGCATCATCGCCGTCGGCGCTCTGGGCACGCTGGCTGGGCAACTATTGGTGACCGCCCCGGCGGCGGTGATCGCGGCGATCCAATACTTCACCACGATCAACCAGCCATTCCCGTCCAGCCCTGCAAAGTAGGGGAATCGGCGACATGACCCGCACATGAATGCGGGACCGGATGGTCGCGCCCGGCGATTTTTCGAATCGGGCGCGACCATTCGCGGGTTCGCGAAATCCGGTCAGCGGTAGATCGTCTGGAACTGCAGATACCCGGCAAGACCCTCCGGGCCGAGTTCGCGGCCCAGGCCACTGGCCTTGACTCCGCCGAAGGGAGCGGCGGGATCGGGAATGTAGCGGTTGACCCCGATGGTGCCGGTGTGGACCCGATGGGCAAGGGCCGCACCGCGTTCGGGATCGCCGGTCCAGACGGTGCCGCCGAGCCCGAAATCGGAGTCGTTGGCGATGCGGACGGCATCGTCGAGGTCGTCGTAGGCGATCAGCGACAGTACCGGTCCGAATATCTCCTCGCGGGCGACCACGGCGCTGTTGTCGACGTCGGCGAAAACCGTGGGTTCCACGAACCATCCGCGGTCCAGATGTGCCGGACGGCCGCCGCCGACCGTGATGCGCGCGCCTTCGCTCCGCCCCCGGGCGATGTAGGTCTCTACACGTTCGCGCTGCTTCGCGGTGGCCATCGGCCCGATCTGGGTGGTGGGGTCCGCGGCCGCGCCGACGGTCAATGACCCGGCCAGGGCGGTGAAAGCGTCGACCACTTCGTCGTACCGGCTGCGCGGCGCCAGCACCCGGGTGCCCAGGAAGCAGGTCTGACCGTTGTTGAGCAGGGTCGAGCCGAACAGTCCCTCGCCGATCCTGGCGAGGTCGAGGTCGGCATCGTCCAGGACGATGGCGGCGGATTTGCCGCCGAGTTCGAGGGTCACCGGTCGTAGCAGGCGACCGCAGGTCTCCGCGATCGTGCGGCCCGCCTCGGTCGATCCGGTGAAGGCGACCTTGTCCACCCCGCGGTGGGCGACCAGATAGGCGCCGACCTCGCGACCACCGGGCACGATGTTGATCACGCCCGCGGGGACTCCGGCCGCCTCGACGGCTTCGGCGAACAGATACGCATCCAGCACCGTCTCCGGGGACGGTTTGATCACGACAGTGCATCCGGCGGCCATCGCGGGGGCGATCTTGAACATCGACAGCGCCTGCGGGAAATTCCACGGCACGATCGCCGCGACCACCCCTACCGGCACCCGGCGCACATCGATCGGGCCACCGAACAGGCCCTCGCGCGTCTCGGTGAGCGTCAGGTCCTCGGCCAGACCGGCATAGTATCGCAATACCGCACTGGGATAACCGATTTCGAGTTGGCGGGCCACCGCGACGGGCATGCCGTTCTGTGCGCTGACCCGAGCGACGAACTTCTCGGCGCGAGCGTCGATGGCATCGGCGAGCCGGAGCATGACCTCCGCGCGGCGGACGGGTTCCCAACCGGACCATCCGTTCGGAGCGTCGAATGCGGCACGCGCCGCGGCAACGGCGCTGTCCACATCGGCCTCGGCGGCGTCGGGGACGCTGCCCAGCGGCTGCTCGGTACTCGCATCGATCGGGGTGATCACCCGGTCCGTGCTGGGCTTCACCCAGTCGCCGCCGATGAACAAGCTGCTGTAGATGAGTGTTTCGGGGGCGGACAGTGTCATCGTCGACTCCTGGAAGTTGTTGCGGGACAAGCGATCGTTGGTAAGTCGGCACGAACCCGAGGGGTGCATGGTTCGGAATCCGCGGCCGCAGTATCGATCTCGGCGACACAGCAAACGTAGAAGCGCGGCGAGGGGCTGCTGTGTTCAAATCATGAACACTCGGCCGGTGGCAGGGCATCGGTGGTGCCGACCAGCACTGTCGACCGGCTGCGCCACGTGATCCGGGCGGTCTCGCGCGAAATCGAGCGAATAGCCTGCGCCGTCCTCGGATGATTGCTGGAGCGCTGCCTCTGTTGTCGACTGCGGTGGTTGTCCTGCCGATTTAGACTATCTTTCAGTGTGTTCGATCCAGAGGCGAATAGATACTGAATGTTTGCTGACCTCACTGTCGGCGTGAGTGCAGCTCTCCACCCGCAGGACATCCGGCTCCACCCGCATCAGGAAAGGACATCGGTCATGACGAGTAGTGCCACGGTGCTGGGCGGTCTCGAGAAGATTCGTGACTGGGTCGAGGACTTCTATCGTGACCTGCACCGGCATCCCGAACTAGGTTTTCAGGAGCATCGCACGGCCGGTAGGGCCGCGGGCGTGCTGCACGAGGCCGGGTACACGGTCACCGAGGGCATCGGCGGTACCGGTGTGATCGGTGTGCTCCGCAACGGCGAGGGGCCTACGGTCATGTTGCGTGCGGATATGGACGCGCTCCCGGTGACCGAGCAGACCGGGCTGCCGTATGCGTCGGAGGCCGAGGGCGTGATGCACGCGTGCGGGCACGACGTCCACGTCGCCGCGATGGCCGGATTCGCACGCCTGATGGCCGCGGCGACCGATGCCTGGGCCGGGACGCTGGTGGTGCTGTTCCAGCCGTCCGAGGAGAACGGTGACGGTGCGACCGCCATGGTCCGGGACGGTCTGGCCGACACTTGTCCCCACCCGGATGTCGTTCTCGCGCAACATGTTCTGCCATACCCGGCCGGGTACGTCGGCACCCGCGCGGGTTCGTTCCTGTCGGCCGCGGACAGCCTGAAGATCACCCTGCACGGACGGGGCGCGCACGGTTCCATGCCGCAGGCCGGGATCGATCCGGTGGTGATGGCCGCGATGGTGGTGGTGCGCTTGCAGACAGTGGTGTCCCGTGAACTCGCGGCGACCACTCCGGCCGTGCTGACCGTCGGCAGCATCACCTCCGGAACCGGCCCCAACGTCATTCCCGACCGCGCCGTGTTGCAACTGAACATCCGCACGTACGATAACGCCACCCGAAAGCAGGTCCTCGATGCGGTCGAACGCATCGTCCGCGCCGAGGCCACCGCCTCCCGATCGCCCGAAGAGCCTGAAATCGAGCGCATCGCAGCCTTTCCGCCGACTATCAACGACGAGGCGCCGACCGAGAAGGTGGCTCGGGCGTTCGCGGACTACTTCGGTACCGACGCGCACACCATCGATCTGCAGACCGCCAGCGAGGACATGAGCGATCTGCCCCGGGCATTCGGAGTGCCGTACACCTACTGGGGGATCGGCGGCGCCGACCCGCAGAGCTACGCCGAAGCAGAGGCGAAAGGCGCTGTAGCTCAGGATATTCCGGTCAACCACAGCCCGTTCTTCGCGCCGGTTCTGCAACCCACCCTGGACACCGGCGTCAAAGCCCTGACCACCGCCGCCCTGGCCTGGCTCGGTGGCGCCAGCGCAGGTCCCCAGTAGCGTCCCTGATCGGGCCGCGGCCGGGCAGATTTCGGTCGTCGACATACCCCAGCATCTCGGCTGTTACCGATGAGCCCGCGGTGTCCGGTTCCCTCGGTCGAATGCCCGGTCCCTACCCGAAGCCCTATTGATAACCTGCACATCTCAATCGGACTGAAATCAGTATTTGTCTGCATTCAATACCCATATCTACTGTGACTCAGTACACATCGGTGCGACGCAGTGCCTCCGGCGGCCGCATCCTCATCCGACGGCGGCGCTGCGGCCGATGGGGGTCGGTCGCGCCGTATATCCGGGTCGGGTCAGGGTCCGGCGGAGCGGCCGGACGAGGTAGTCGGGCCGTCGCGAACGCGCCGGCGAGACGTGGCAGGAGGGGTGCGGTGTACCCGGACGACGACAACGGAGTCGAGACCGCGGACGTCCGGCTGCGGCCGGAGATCGCGCTGTCCTGGAAGCGATCGCGGATCAGCGGGTTGGATCCCGGAGCGGCGAACATGCGGTTCGAACCCGATGCCGCCCGTCGCCGCACCCGGTTGATCACCGCCGCGACGCCGGTGCTGTCCAGGCTCGCCGATCAACTGTCCGACGCGCCCTGCTGTGTGCTGCTGGCCGACCGCGATTCGCGCATCGCCGACGATCCGGTCGGTTCTACGAGGCTGCGCGATCGCCTGGAGGGGGTGGGTGCCGTCGCGGGCGGCGTCTTCCTCGAGGAAACCACCGGGACGAATTCCATCGCGACCGCGCACGAGTTGCGCCGTGGCGTCCTGGTGCACGGTGAGGAGCACTTCCTCGAGCCGTTCAAGGCGTTCAGCTGCTACGGCCAGCCGATCGTGCATCCGGTGACGCGACGGCTGGAGGGCGTGCTCGACATCACCTGCCTGTCCGCGGATTACACGCCGCTGTTGAAACCGATTGTGGCGCAATCTATCCGGGATGTGGAGGCGAACCTGCTGGAGATCGGCCGCCGCACCGAGCGGCGGCTGCTCGCGGAGTTCCAGATCGCGACCAGCGGGCACGACCGGCCCGTGATCGGGGTCGCTGCCGGTGTGATTCTGGCGAGTCCGGCCGCCACCGAACTGCTGAGCCCCGCCGATCACTCCCGGCTCAGCATGCTGGCCGCCGAGATGACGGTTCGTCCTGCGCGGCGATCGGCCGAGCGCACCGAGGTGATCGAATTGTTGTCGGGCCAGCTGATTTCCGCCCGGATGCGAGTGGTCGAGCCCGGACTCGATGCCGTTCTGCTCGAACTCACGCCGGTTCCGCTCGAACACGATGCCGAACAGGGGAATTCGCAACCACTGAACGAGGCAACCGCCGTGACCGATCGGCCCGTATACGTCGGGGGCGCGCCCGGAACGGGCCGGACCACGGCGGCACACGCGTTGGCCGGCGACAGCCCGGTCGCGCTACTCGACGGCGCCGACACCGTGGCGGATCGGGACTGGCAGCAGCTGACCGAGATGCTCACGCAGGATGCCGCGACGGTCCTGATCGCGGAAGATGTTCACCTGCTGCCGGAATGGTGCGGCGTGCGCCTGCACCGGCTGCTGGACTCGATGCCGAATCGGGCGGTGCTCACGGGTCGCCGCGTGGGTGAGCTGACCGGATATTCGGCCGTGCTGGCTGCCGCATGTGAGCAACACATCGAACTCACCGCGCTGTCCGAGCGCACCGGCGATATCCCGAATCTGGTGCGCGACATAGCGAAAACTGTTGGCGCGGGCGCGGATGTGCACTTCACAGCCGCGGCGCTGGCCGCACTCGCCGCGCAGCCGTGGCCGGGTAATGTACGGGAACTGCACGCGGTCGTGTGTGCGAGCCTGGAGCGCCGCTCGGCCGGTTCCGTGACGCCCGGCGATCTGCCCGAGCGCTATCGGTCCGGCCCGCGACGAGGGGTGGGAGTGCTCGAACGCGCCGAATACGAGGCGATAGTCGGTGTCCTGCGTACCTGCGGCGGCAACAAACAGCGTGCCGCCCGGCAACTCGGCATCAGCCGCACCACCCTCTACAGCCGGATGCGCGCCCTGCGCATCACCGGCTGACGGCCGGAACCTGAAGCGGGCGTTCGCCTTACACGCCCGAGGGAGAACCCCGGGCGTGTGGTATCAGCGAACGTCGAGGTAGATACTCTTGAGGTTCTGGTAGGACGACAGACCTTCGGGGCCCAGTTCTCGGCCCATTCCGCTGTTCTTGATTCCGCCGAACGGCGCGGTCGGGTCGTTGGCATACCCGTTGATTCCGACTGTGCCCGAGGCGATTCGCCGGGCGAATTGGGCGCCCCGCTCGGCGTCGGCGGTCCAGACCGTGCCGCCCAGACCGTATTGCGAACTGTTGGCGATCGCCACCGCATCGTCCTCGTCGGTGTAGCTGATCACGGACAGCACAGGGCCGAATATCTCCTCCCGTGCGATGGTGTGTTCGGGGCGGACGTCGGCGAAAACCGTCGGCTCGATGAACCATCCACGCTCGGCGACTCGCTGACCGCCCGTGGTGACGCGGCCACCGTCGTTTCGCCCGGCGGCGATGTAGCCCTCCACACGATCGCGTTGCCGCTGCGAGACCAACGGGCCCATCTGCGTGGTGTCCGAGAGCGGATCACCGACGGCGGTGTTGCGGGCGAGGTCGGTCACGATGTCGACGATCTCGTCGTAGCGCGTGGCCGGCGCCAGCACGCGGGTGCACAGCCAGCAGATCTGTCCGTTGTTCAACATCGTTGCGCCGAAGAAGGATTCGATGTCGTCGGTGAGGTTCGCGTCGTCGAGCACGATGGCGGCCGACTTGCCGCCCAACTCCAGGGTGACCGGACGGAGCAGGTCGCCGCAGGTGCGCGCGATCGCCCGACCGGCAGCGGTGGAGCCGGTGAAGGACACCTTGTCCACTCCCGGATGACCGACGAGGTAGGCGCCGAGCTCGCGACCCCCGGGCACGACGTTGAGGACTCCGGGCGGCAGACCTGCCGCGGCCGCGGCCTCGGCCATGAGAAAGGCATCGAGGACGGTTTCGGGTGCCGGTTTGAGCACGACGGTGCAGCCGGCCGCCAGGGCGGGGGCGAGCTTCAGGAAGGTGATAGCTTGCGGGACGTTCCACGGAACGATGGCTGCGACGACGCCGATCGGGGATCGGGTCACGACAGTGGAACCGCCCAGCATGCCGGGGCGGACCTCGTCCTGGGAATCGACCGCCATCTCGCCGTAGTACTGCAACAACAGTGCGGGAAAACCACTTTCGAACTGGCGGGCCAGGCTGATCGGCATGCCGTTCTGACTGCTGACCCGGGTGGCGGTCTCCTCGCCGCGCGCCTGCAATTGCTCGGCGAACAGCGCGAGTGCGTCCGCGCGACGTTTGCCGTCCCAGTGCGCCCAGCCGGAGGGATCGTCGAAAGCTGTTCTGGCGGCTGAGACCGCGGCGTCGATATCGGCTTCGCTGCCTTCGGGGACCGAGCCGATGCGTGCTTCGGTGCTCGGGGATATCACGGGGACAACCGAATTCGTGGCCGGTGCGACCCAGCGTCCGTCGAGATAGAGATCGGTGTAATCGATGGTCATGGTTGTGCTTTCTGCGGGGAACGGATCACTCGTGGACGAGAACCGGCTTGAGCACCTCGCCGTGATGCTGTGCGGTGACGGCGTCGTTGATCTTGGTGAACGGGAAGGTCGAGACCAGCTTGTCGATCGGGAATCGCCCGGCCCGGAACAGATCGATGAGTTCGGGGATGAATTCGTCCGGGACGCTGTCGCCTTCGATGATGCCGATGACGGTGATCCCCAGCACCAGCGTTTCGATCACCGTGAGCGGCAGTGCCGCTTCGGGATTCGCGGGAACCCCGATCAGGCCGAGGGTTCCGTGGAAGGTCATCGACTTCACCAGGCCGTCGATGACGGCCGGGATACCCGAGGTGTCGATGGCGTAGTCGACGCCGCCGGGAACGATGGCGCGCACCTGCTCCGCGACCGGACCGTCGGCGGGGTCCAGTGCGTGGGTCGCGCCGAGTTCGAGGGCCAGGGCCCGGCGCGAGGCGTGTGGTTCGACGACGATGACGGTCGCGCACTCGCGCACCACTGCGGCCATCACCGCGGCCAGTCCGACCGAACCGGCGCCGGCGACCAGCAGCGCCGAACCCGCCCGGCAGGCGAGCGAACGCATCACCGCTCCGGCGCCGGTCTGGATGCCGCAGCCGATCGGGGCGATGATCTCGGCCGGAAGGTCCGCGGGCACTTTCACCACATTGCGTTCCAGCGCCAGGCTGTAGGTGGCGAACGAGGACTGTCCGAAGAAGAAACCGGTGATCGCCTCGTCACCGCCGGACAGCGGACCGGTGCCGTCGACGCGCACGCCGTCGTAGTTGAGGTGCATGAAATTGTGGCAGTAGGAGGGGAATTCGGCCAGGCACGACGGACAGGTCCCGCAGCTGGCGAAGGTGATCCCGACTCGGTCACCGGGCGATACCTTGGTGACGCCCGCGCCGACCGCCTCGACGACGCCGCAGCCTTCGTGGCCGAACACCGCGGGCAGGGAGACCGGGAGTGCCCCGTCGCGGGCGGCCAGATCCGTGTGACATATTCCGACGGCCTCCACCTTGACCAGCACCTCGCCGGACTTCGGGCCGTCGATGGTGATGGTCTCGAGCGTGAATTCGCCCTGTGGCGTGCGTGCGACTGCGGCGAGTGCCTGCATGTTCGTATCCTTCGTTCTGCTACACCGGGCGCGGTCAGGCGGCCGGGGGTGTGATCGAGTCCTGCGTGACCTCGCGCAGGGGAGTGCCGGGGTCGGCCAAGGCGGTCCGGTTCAACCGGGTCCGGCTGCCGATGAACTTCTTTCCGGCCATGAAATCGGCTGCGGCATTGATGGTTTCGACGCTGCGCGGAATTCCTTCGGAATCCAGGTGGAACAACGCGCACGAGCCCGAACCGGGATCGCCGCGCAGGACGGCCTCGGTGCCGGGAGTGAGAACGCCCGCCATCTTCATCTTCAGGTCGAACTGGTCCGACCAGAACCACGGCACCTCGTGCGGGGGAACCGCCGTACCGGTGATGACCGCCGCGGCCTGCTTGGCCTGCTCGGTCGCGCTCGGAATGCTCTCCAGCCGTACGAGTGTGCCCAGGCCCTCGTGCATCCGGTGGGTGACATCGCCGATCGCCAGGATGTGCGGGTCGCTGGTGCGCGCGGCAGCGTCGACGACGACTCCCGCGAGACACTCGAGGCCCGCGTCCCGCGCGAGGTTATCCTCGGGCACCGCTCCGATCCCGACGAGCACTGTGTCGCAATCGATTTCGGTGCCGTCGGCCAGCCGGATGCCGCGCACTCGCAGGCCGTCACCGAGCACCGCGCCGACATCGGTCCCGGTCAGGATTCGAGTGCCACGCGCGCGATGGCTGTCGGTCAGAATCCGGGACAGCTCCGGGCTGGCGACGCGGGCGAGGACCCGCTCCTCGCGTTCGACCACTGTGACCTCGCAGCCGCGAGCGCGCGCCGCGGCGGCGACCTCCAATCCGACATAGCCCGCGCCGACGATGGCCAGCCGCGCGTCGGCCAGCACCGCGGTGCGCAGAGCGACGGCGTCGGTGAGTGTGCGCAAGGCGAGCACTCCGGGCAGATCGGCTCCCGGAACCGGGAGTGCGCGAGGCTTGGCGCCGGTCGCGAGGACCAAGGTCCCGTAGGGCAGGACCGCACCGGACCGCAGGCTCACCGTGCGCGCCGCGCGGTCGATGCCGACCGCCGGGTCGGCCAGACGCAGCTCGATGTCGTTGTCGGCGTAGAACGATTCGGGACGCAGCCACTGGAGGTAGTCCTCGCCGTCGTACTTCTTCGACAGCGGCGGTCGATGGTAGGGCGGGTCGGACTCCGCGCCGACCAGAAGCACGCGCCCGGGGAACTTCTGTTGCCGGAGCAGACCGGCGAGCGTTCCACCGGCCTGCCCCGCACCGACGATCACCACGGTGTGCGCCGGGTCCATCGTGTGCACCGTGGTTACCGATCGAACTCGATCGCGACGGGCATGTTCTTGAGCCCGCCCACGAAGTTGGTCTGGATGAACCGCGTGTCGGCGGTCGGGCTCATCGACTTCACGTGCGGCACGAGCTCTTCGAGCATGACCCGGAGTTCGAGCTTGGCCAGATGCTGTCCGATGCACATGTGCGGCCCGTAGCCGAACGCGATGTGCTTGTTCGGGCGACGGGTGAGGTCGAAAGTGTCCGGGTTCGGGTTGGCCTCGGCGTCCCGGTTACCCGACTGATAGAGCAGCATGAAGCGGTCGCCCGCGTGAATCTCGCGCCCGCGCAACGTGTAATCCTGCGTTGCGGTGCGCATGAAGTGCTTCACTGGCGATGCCCAGCGCAGCGACTCGTTCACCAGGTGCGGCACCAACGACAGATCGTTGCGCACGAGTTCGAGCTGTTCGGGGTTGCGCGCCAATTCGAGCATGCCGCCGGCGAGGGTGCTGGAGGTCGTGTCGTGGCCCGCGGTCGCGATGGCGATGAAATAGCCGTAGGCCGTCTCGTTCGGGTAGTACTCGCCGTCGGAGTTGCGGGCTTGGGAGATGACGGTGGCCAGGTCGTCGCGCGGACTCTGTCGCCGATCCTGAAGCAGCGCTTCGAAATACGCGTAGAAGTCCTGGATCGTGGCGACCCACTGCTTGGCCGCGGCGTCCGGGCTGAGCTGCTCCACATCCTCGCGCGCGGCGTCGGGATCGGCGGTGCCGAAGAACTCCTGGGTCAGCGACATCATCCGGGGCTCATCGGATTCGGGCACGCCGAACAGGCTCATGATGACGTGCAGCGGGTACTGCAGCGCGAAGTCCTTGACGAAGTCGATGCGCCCGTCGGTCTCGAGCAGCCGCGCCACCGCGGACTTGGCCAGGCCGCGGATCACAGACTCCCACTGGGCCAGGTTCTGCGGCCGGAACCAGTCCAGCGCAATATCTTTGATCTCGGTGTGCTCGGGCGGATCGAGATAGGTGAGCGTCTCGAGAATCCGCAGGCTGCCGTTGTTGATGCTCTTGGTGAACTCGTCACCGGCCCGGTTCGCCAGAATGGGGTTGACCGAGCCCTTGTCCTGGCCGCCGGCGCTGGTGAAGATCTCGGGCTGTCGCTCGATCTCCATGATGTCGGCGTGCTTGCTGACCAGCCACAGCGGATCGTATCCCTCGACGACCGCACGGCCCAGCGGATTGTTCTCGCGCAACCAGCGGTAAGCGGCGAACAGCGCGTCGTTGTCACGGTGGCCCTCGGGAAGGACGATCTGCCGGGCGACGGTGTCCGGGATCAACTCGGTGGCCTGCTCCGTGGTGCTCATAAAACCTCTCCTCGCTCGATCGGGAAGTGTTCCCAGCGTGGCAGCGGGATGGGTGAGTCACATCACACCGTTGCCGCAAGAATGTCGGTAGAAAGGGTGCAATTGCGTGGGGTTCTCACCCCGATGGCCGGTATCAATCGACCATCGTGGGGATGTGCCGGTGTTATCCGCTTCGCAGACTGAATTCGCTGCCTGGTTCAGCACTTCATCTGTCGTGAGGAGGACTTCATGCCCACCGTCGTCTATCAATTGCCCGATGGCTCGGCCAGTTCGGTCGACGTTCCCGCGGGACAGACAGTGATGGATGGATCCGTGCGCAACAACCTGCCGGGAATCATCGCCGAGTGCGGCGGAAGTTGTTCATGCGCAACGTGTCACGTCTACATCGAGGGCGAGTCCGCCGGCGCCTTCGCAGAGCCGTCGGGCGAGGAGCAGGATCTGCTCGAATTCCTCGACGGCGCGCGACCGTGCTCCCGGCTGGCGTGCCAGCTGGTTCTGCACGCGGAAATGGACACGATCACCGTCACGGTTGCGCAGTCGGACGGTTCGTGAGACCGGTGGCCGAATGGCGGGCGATCAATTCACTGCGGTTGGTCGCCCCCACCTTGCGCAAAATGCGCTTCACATGAGACTTCACGGTGTCGATCGTGATCACCAATTCTGTGGCGATGGCGGTATTGGATGCCCCGGTGAGCACCAGCCGCAGGACCTCGCTCTCGCGTTCGGTCAGTGGTTCGGTCCATGCGGCCCGCGCCGGTGCGCCGGTCTCCACGGCGAGCGGTGGCTGGTCGCGGATGATGCCGCTCGAACGCAGGAGCTCGAGTTGTCGAGTTCGCCGTGCGACCAGACCGAGTCGTTGCAGGCAGCCACCCAGGACCTCGATCAGCAGCTCGGCCGAATTGGCTCGTGCGGAATCCAATTCGCCCGCTATGTGGATCAGCACGGCGGGCCCATCGTCCACTACGACGGGCAGGATCGTGCAGACGTGCGGAAACAATTCCCGCAGTGCGTCGACCGGCCGGTCGACGACCGGTACGCCCGACTCGACGACCCGAGCCTCCGCCGACCCTGCCGTCAGTGAATATTCCTGTGGGACAGGATGTTCGACATCGGACCGCTGGATCGTGACCGGCATCGCCCGATGCGATCCGAGATCGATTCCCGACGCCAGGACCGGGCCGACCGAGCAGATATCCGCCAGCGCGGCGCACGCCCGAGCGAGCAACTCCGCGCTGGAGGCGGTAGCGATGAGCTCGGCGATCGCCCGATCGAGGCGCTGGGTGTTGCGTCGGAGCTGATTGATCTCGTTGTCCCGCAGTGTCTTTTCGCGATCGAGCTGATCGGCGAATCGGCGGCCCAGCTCGATCAGTTCCTGTCCGGAGGCGTGCTGCATGGCCATGACCAGCTCCGTGGCGGTCGGCTCGTGGGCCGGGGTGTTCATGCGGGTGGTTCCGCTGCGGGCGCACGGCCTGCATACATCGCGGCGGCCTCGGCTCTGGTGCTCACGCCGATCTTCTTGAATATGCGTTGTACATGGGACTTCACGGTCCCGTCGGATATACACAGCCGACGGGAGATCGCCGCATTGGTGGCGCCCGTGGCGACGAGGGCGAGCACATCGCGTTCACGAGCGGTGAGCGCCGGGGGATAATGTGCTGTGCGCGAACCGATCTCGGCGTCGATTTCCGGTTCGGGACAGTGCTCGCCGAGGTCGTCGAGGGTCAATCCGCCGTGCTCGAGTTCGCGCAGCGCGCGGTTGAGCCGGTCCAATTCCGCTGTGGTGCGCCGGTTCTGCTCGGCGATTGCCGCGCGCAGTCGTGCCGATTCGGTCGCCAGCGCACACGCCTGCGCCAGTGTGGTGATCAGATGGAAGTCCGCCTCGGTCAGGTCGTTGTCGTGGCGGTCCACGTGCACGATCGCGATCGCGCGCTCGGCCACGACGATGGGGGCCGCGATGTACCCCGCGGGTCGGCTCAGGTCCAGCAGCGGCCGATAGGTATGGCGCCTGACCTCGGAAGGGCCGACCGCGTACGGGCGGCGACGGCGCACCAGCTCCGCTTCTCGAGGCGCGTCGTGCAGCGGGATCGCACTGCCGTTCACCGCGGCCACCAGCGGATCGAAACCACCCCGCAGTTCGGGGTTGACCGAGATCCACACCGGCGCCCAGGACGATCCGGAGACCAGCGAGTACATCGCCTTGCCGTAGCCCAGTGCCGTGCACAGCTCACGGGTCAGCACCTGTGCCAAGGGAGCGTCGGGGTTGTCGTCGATGGCTCGCACCACCCGTGTCAGACCGCCGAACTGTTTGCTGTGCAAGCGAATTCGTTGAGACAGGTCCGCGCGGATCGCGCCGTCGACGGTCATCAGGATGGTGGCGACGTCGGCGGTCACCTCGGGGGAGGGCAGCCCCGCGCGCAGCGCCCGGCTGATGTAGTCGCGGATCAGGGACAGGCTCGGATTGAATTCCTGCAGCCGCAACAGCTCCGGATCCGGGCCGATCAACTCCAGCAACTGGGTGAATGCTCGTTCGGCTACGTACGCGTCGCTGTTGTAGCTGGTCTGCGTCGTCGCTGATTGCCCAACCACCATCCACTCCTCGAGCCGAACGGTCAACGACGTGCGGCGGTGTTCGTCGACGACGACGTCATGTGACCTGCGGCACACCATACCACGCAAATGGTATGTCCAAAATGGTAGTCGCCGACTCGTTGCCGGGCTGCGGCGGAATGTCGTACGCTTTTGGTCGTACCATATGACTGTTTCTGTGAACGTGGAGGTGACGAACGTGGCTGGTGTGTGGTTCGACGAGCTGACGGTGGGGCAGAGGTTCGAGCATCCGATTCGGCGAACGGTGACCGAGGCGGACAACGTTCTGTTCACGGCGATGACGCACAACCCGGCGCTGCTGCACCTCGACGAGGAGTACATGAAGGACTCGGCGTTCGGTCAGCGGATCGTGAACAGTGCGTTCACCCTGGGGCTGATGGTCGGGATCTCGGTCGGGGACACCACGCTGGGCACGGCCGTTGCGAACCTGGGCTGGGACGAGGTGCGCTTCCCCAAGCCGGTGTTCCACGGCGACACCCTGCACGTCGTCACCGAAGTCCTCGAGTTGCGTGATTCCAGGTCGCGGCCGGATCAGGGCATCGTGGTGTTCCTGCATCAGGCGTTCAACCAGCGCGAGGAGCTGGTCGCCTCGTGCAAGCGGTCGGGCCTGCAGCGCAGGAAGCCGCAGTGACCGCGCCGATCCGCTCGTTCCTGTTCGTGCCCGGGGACAGTGAGAAGAAGATCGGCAAGGTCGCGGGCTCGTCCGCGGATGCGGTGATCCTGGATCTGGAAGACGCGGTCAGCGCGGGCCGCAAACCGATGGCTCGGCAACTCGTCGCAGAGTTCATCGCCGACGGGCCCTGTGCCGCAGGCGGTCCCGAGCTGTGGGTGCGGATGAATCCGCTCGGCACCGAGTACGCGCTCGCGGATCTGGCGGCTGTCGTGGCCGCGCGACCGGCCGGGATCATGATTCCCAAGATCGACGGTCCCGCGGATGTCCTCCGGGTGCATCACTATCTCGAGGCATTGGAGTCCGCGCACGGGCTCGAGCCCGGAAGTGTCCGGGTGCTGCCCGTCGCCACCGAAACCGCCCGCGCGCCGTTCCGGCTCGGCGATTTCGCCGCGGCCGGTATCCCTCGACTGTATGGATTGACCTGGGGCGCGGAGGATCTGAGCGCGGCCCTGGGAGCTTCGACGAACCTCGACGCGTCGGGTGAGTGGGCTGCCACCTACCGCCTGGTTCGATCGCTGACCTTGATGGCTGGGCGTGCCGCGAAGGTCGAGGTCGTCGAGACGCTGTACGTGGACATCGGTGATGATCGAGGACTCGCGCAGTCCTCTCGCCGGGCGCGCGCCGAGGGGTTCAGCGGACGCATCGCCATTCATCCCGGGCAGGTCGACACGATCAACGCCGCGTTCACACCGGCGCCGGATGAAGTGGAATTCGCCCGCCGAGTGGTCGAGGCGTTCTCGGCCGATGTGGGAACCGTTGCGCTGGACGGGAAAATGCTCGATCTTCCGCATCTGAAGCAGGCCGAGCGGGTCTTGGCGCTGGTGAACCACATCACAGCCATAAAAGGTTCCAATGAGATCTAAGAGCAATGGTATGTTTGGTCTGTCCAAATAGTGACGACCCCTCCCGTGAAGTGGAGGCTTGGTTCGGGGCGGGGCGGTCCGATTGCTCGGCAGATGCTCGAGGTGTGATGCGGATCGCTCGAAACGGTTGCGCTATTAGGTCTAACCATTCTAATCTTTGGACGAAGTGTGTGTGTCGCACACGGTAGAGGACGGGCACCATGACCAGCGAGCGAAACCTCGGCAGATACACCCAGGCGCAGATCGAGCAGTTCTACGCACGCGGGCAGTGGGCCGATGTCAACTTCACCGAACTGCTGCGCTCGCGTGCCGAGACCAACCCGGACAAGGTGTTCCTGACCGACGGCACCCACGCGCTCACCTTCGGGCAGCTGTACGAGCAGTCGCAGCGACTTGCCCTGGGGCTGCGTCGTTCCGGCTTGACCGCCGGTGATCGAGTGGCCGTTCAGCTGCCCAACTGGGCCGCTTTCGTAGTCGTCGCGGCGGCGGTGTCGCGGATCGGCGCGGTGCTGGTGCCGGTCATGCCCATCTATCGCGAAGACGAGGTCTCGTACGTGGTGGCGGACGCCTCGGTCCGGATGGCGATCGCACCGGCGGCGTTCAAGGGCTTCGACTACCTGTCCATGTTCGAGGAGGTCCGCCGGAACTCGGAGACCCTGCGTGCGATCGTCGCGGTACGGGCTCCGGGAGATCAGCGTGAATCGTTGGCGGGCCGGGACATCACCGTCCTGGAGGACCTGATCGTCGGCGATGTCGATCTCGCGGAGATCGATGCCGCGCTCGACATCCGGGTGCATCCCGATGATCCGTTCGTCATCGTCTACACCTCCGGCACGACCTCGCGTCCGAAGGGGTGCGTGCACACGTTCAACACGTACGCATCCGGTGCGCGCGCATTGACGGTCGCCTTCGGGCACACCGAGTCCGACGTGCAGTTCGGTCCATCGCCCATCACGCACACCACGGGACTGGTGACCAGTGTGCTGATGCCGCTGCTCGTGGGCGCGTCCTCGCACCTGATGGCCGAGTGGAGCCCGGTCAAGGGTCTGGCCGACATCCAGAAGTTCGGTTGCACCGCAGCGGTTACCGCGACCACCTTCCTGCAGACCCTGATCACCGCTGCCGAGGAGAATCCCGAGGCGGATCTGTCCTCACTGCGGGTGTGGACCTGTGCTGGAGCGCCGATCCCGGCCGCCGTGGTCGAACATGCCAAAGCCGAGCTGCCGACGACGAACGTGCTGTCGCTGTACGGACGCAGCGAGAACCTCACGACGACCACCTGCCGCGTCCAAGGGGATCCGTTGCGCGCCGTCACCTCCGATGGCGCGGCACTGCCCGGGGCCGAGGTGAAGATCGTCGGCCCGGACGGTGTCGAGGTCCCGCGCGGCGTCGAGGGCGATATCGCCTATCGCGGCCCGTCACACATGATCGAGTACCTGAACCGGGCGCAGGAGACCGCCGAACTCTTCACCCCCGAAGGATTCTCGCGCTCCGGCGATCTCGGCATCATGGACGCGACCGGATTCGTCCGGGTCACCGGTCGCACCAAGGACATCGTGATTCGCGGCGGGATGAACATCAGCGTTCGCGAGGTGGAGGACAAGCTCGCCGATCATCCGGATCTGGTGGCACTCGCCGTCGTGGGCATGCCCGACGAGCGGCTCGGTGAGAAGGTGTGTTGCTTCGTGGTCGCCAAGTCCAGGCACAGTGCGCCCACCGTCGAGGAGCTGCGCACCTATCTGACCGATCGGGGCGTTGCGGTCCAGAAGACGCCCGAGCGCGTCATCGCCGTCGATCAGTTGCCGATGACGGCGACCGGAAAGATCCAGAAACACATCCTGCGGATGCAGATCGCCGCAGAGCTGAACCAACCCACGGCGGCGGGCGCCCGGTGAATATCGCCGGTCGATCGGTCGCTGTCATCCGCGGGATCGCCACGGACGAGGCGGATGCGACCGCGATGGTGACCAGGTGGCGGGTGAGCCGGTGAAAGCCATCGTGATGTCGAATTACGGTGGCCCGGAGCAACTCTCGCCGGGCGAGATCGACGACCCGGTCCCGCGGCCGGGCTGGGTGACGGTCGATCTGCGCGCGAGTGCGTTGAACTGGCATGACGTGCTCGTGCGCCGCGGGCGATACCGGTCACCCCTGCCGCACACCCCCGGTGCGGACGGTGCGGGGGTGCGCACCGACACCGGGCAGGAGGTGGTCGTGCTGCCGTCGCTGTTCTGGGGTGAGCGTTCGACCGCTCCGTCGACGGAGTTCGAAATTCTGGGCGACCGGATTCCGGGAACCTATGCGCAGCGCGTCTGTGTGCCGGAGGAATGCCTGGCTCCCAAGCCTTTCGGATTTTCCTGGGCGGAGTCGGCGGCGTTGCCGCTGGTGGGGGTCACCTCGTACCGTGCGCTGGTCACCCGGGCCGGGCTGCGCGCGGGCGAATCGCTGCTCGTCATCGGGGCGGGCGGCGGTATCGCCACGATGGCGCTGGCATTGGCGAACGCCCTGGGCGCACAGACGTTCGTGACCGCGTCCTCGCCGGAGAAGCTGGCCCGAGCGCGTGACAACGGCGCGGCCGGGGGAGTGCTGCACAGCGATGACGACTGGCCGCGGCAGGCGAAGGCCCTTGCTCCGGCGGGCGACGGTTTCGATGTGATCCTCGATCCGGTGGGGCTGTGGGAACGTTCGGTGCAGGCACTGCGGCCGGGTGGCCGGATCGTCGTCCTGGGCGCCAACGTCGCCGAACGCGCCGATATGGATGTGCGAGGGTTCTACTTCGGCCAGTACAGCCTGCTGGGCACCACGATGGGCTCGCCGCAGGACTTCCGGGGGTTGCTCGACCTGGTCGCGACCGGGAGGGTCGCACCACCGGCCATCGCCGCGACCTACCCGCTGAGCGATGCCGCCGAGGCGCATCGACGGCTCGAATCCGGTGGTCTGTTCGGCAAGATCGTGCTCGTTCCCTAGCGAGGCGATCCGGACGCTAGGACCGGGCGAGAGGCGGCGTACCACTGGGACGCCGCCTCTCCCGAGTTTTCCGGTCGAGCAAGGATGTCGCGAAACTCTATTGGGGCAACAGGATTCGCACTTGTGCGCCGCCGGTGATCACCACTCGGCCGGCGGACTTCGCGTGCAACGAGAGGGTCGCGATCGAGGTGGTGCTATCGATCGTCTCGACCGTCCCGCCGAGTTCGAGCGTCTCGCCGATACTCAGCGGCGAGGCGAACCGGACCGAGTAGGTCAGTAGATGCTCGACGTGCACCAGGTCCGCGACCCAGGCCGCGAGAATGCCCGCCTGCATCTGGCCCATCGAGATGACGCCGGGCAATCCGGCCCGCACCGCGTAGTCGCCGTCGTGGTGCAGTGGATTGAAATCCCCACCGGCACCGGCGAATCGGACGATATCGGTCTGGGTTATCGGCCCGATCCGCTTGGTCTCGAGCTGCCGGCCGAGGTTCAGTGTTGTCGGTGGTCGCGTCATCATGCGCCTTTCTCGATCAGGACTTCACGCTGGGTCACCGCGGTCTCGCCCGAGTCGTCGACCCACTGGGTCTCCAGGGTGACCAGCCGCATGGTGCCGCCGCGTGTGCCTTCGCGGGTGGTGTCGTCGGCGATTCGTCGTGTGCCGGTCAGCCGGTCGCCGGCGACCAGCGGGCGGGTGTAGTGCCACTCCACCGAACCCACGACCACCCGCTCGATCGCCAGGCCCAGCGCCTGAACGAACTGTTGCTGATCTCGATGGTGGCCCGCCACGACCACATGTGTCGCGGTGGCGAGGACATTCGGAAACCCCGCTGCGGCAGCGGCTTCCTTGTCGGTATGAGCCGGATCGTCGGTATGCGTCGCTGTGGCGAACTCTCGCACTTTCCCGGCCTCCACCTCGAACGACACGACGTCGAGGGTGCTGCCGACGGACAACTCCCGAACCGTGGAACTCGGCACGGTCACCTCCCTTGGTTTTTTGGTCTGACCTATTGTAACGTTGGTCCGTAAACATGTGGAGGTGGAGATGGATCTGAGCGATTCGCCGGACGAAGCGCGGTTCCGAACCCGCATTCGTGACTGGCTGACCGAAACCCTGCCGACGTTGCCCTGGCCCGAACCCGCGCGGCTCGAGGACAAGCGCGAGTTCTGGTCGGTGTGGCAGCGCACGCTGTTCGATGCGGGTTTCGCCGGCTTGTCGTGGCCTGTCGAATTCGGTGGCGCCGGTGCGGACGCGAAGATCAAGGCGATCTTCAACGAGGAGATGGACCGGGCCGCAGCGCCCGAACGACTCAACATCATCGGCGAGGACTTCGCCGGGCCCACCATCGTGGCCTTCGGTGACGATGCGCAGAAGCAGCGTTATCTGGAGCCGATCCTCACAGGCGAGGAAATCTGGTGCCAGTTGTTCTCCGAACCGGAGTCGGGCTCGGATCTCGCCTCGTTGCGCACCAAGGCGACCAAGGCCGAGGGCGGGTGGAGGATCCAGGGCCAGAAGATCTGGACTTCGCGCGCGCAGATCGCCGACAACGCGATCCTGTTGGCGCGCACCGGCGGTGGTGATCGCCACAAGGGCATCACCTACTTCCTGCTGCCGATGTCGTCGCAGGGTGTGACGGTGCGTCCCCTGGCGCACATGCTCGGCGAGGCCGAGTTCAACGAGGTGTTCCTCGACGACGTCTTCCTGCCCGACGAAGCGGTCGTGGGCGCGGTCGACGGCGGCTGGAAGGTCGCGATGGGGACGCTGGCCTTCGAGCGGGTCGGCATCGCGACCGGGCGGGTGAACACCACTCGCGCGGTGAGCGATCTGATCACGCAGGTCAAGCAGAAGACCGACGAGCAGGGTGCGGTGCTGAGCGGCAAATCCGATGTGCGCCAGCGCATCGCGGATCTGTACGGCCGCGCGCTGACTCACTACCTGATCGGTCAGCGGGTGATCACCAGCGCGGCGTCCGGTGAGCCCCCGGGGCCGGTCACCTCCATCGGCAAGCTCTATTTCTGCCCGCTGGTCGAGGACATCGCGGACTTCGGTCTCGAAATCGCCGAACTCGGCGGGCAATTCGGCCTCGCGGACGACCCCGACTCGGCCGACCGCGATCAGCAGCGCTGGCTGCGCCTGGCCTATCAGGCCCGCGGAACCGCCATCGCCGGAGGCTCGACCTTCATCCAACGCAACATCGCTGCCGAGCGCGTGCTCGGAATGCCCCGCAGCTGAGAAAGGCGGCGTGATGAGCACCTACGTGTGGAATCCGACACCCGAATACATCGAGAACGCGAACGTCACCCGGTTGGCGCGGGCGCACGGCATCGATTCGATCGGTGAACTCCGGCGGCGGTCGACCGCGGACGTGTCCTGGTACTGGGACGCCGCGATCAACGATCTGGGCATTCCGTTCGCGACGCCGTACGACTCGGTCCTGGATCTGTCGAAGGGAGTCGAATTCCCGGACTGGTTCGTGGGCGGCACCTTCAACGCGGTGGACGCCTGCCTCACCCGCTGGCTGGACGACAGCGCTGATCGGGCGGCGATCGTGCATGAGGCCGAGGACGGGTCCGTGCACACGATCACCTATGGCGAACTCGCCGAACAGGTGGGCCGGGCCGCGACCGGACTGGCCGGTCTCGGTGTGGGAGAAGGCGACACCGTAGCGATCTACCTGCCGATGATTCCCGAAGCGATCGTCGCGTGCTACGCCGCGGCCGGAATCGGCGCGATCATCGTGCCGCTGTTCTCCGGGTTCGCCGCTCCCGCCATCGCTTCCCGGCTGAACGACGCGCAGGTCAAGGCGGTGATCGTCGCGGACGGGACGCTACGCCGCGGCCGGAAGGTCGCGATGGCGGGCGAACTGGCGAAGGCGCTCGCGCAGACGCCCTCGGTGCGTTCGGTGATCACGGTCGAGAACATCGGTGACGCACTGGATTTCGCCGACGCCGATGTCACCGTGACACCGTGGGCCTCGCTCCTGGACGCCGAGCCCTACGAATTCCGTCCCTTCCCGGCCATGCAGACGTTGATGCTCGGCTACACCTCCGGCACGACGGGAAAACCCAAGGGGGCGGTGCACACTCACGCCGGGTTCACCATCAAGGTGGCCACCGAGGTGGCGTACTCCTTCGACATCGACGAGGGCGACACGTTCTGCTGGATCACCGATATGGGCTGGGTCATGGGTCCGCTGGCAGCCTTCGGTACCCATGCCAACGGCGCGACTCTGCTGCTCTACGAGGGTTCGCCCGACGTCCCGGACACCTGCCGACTGTGGGATCTCGTTCAGCGACACCGAATTACGATGCTCGGCGTCTCGCCGACCCTCATCCGCGCGCTGCGGTCCGCCTCGCTCGCCGACATCGCCGAACGGGATCTGAGCTCGGTACACACTCTCGGATCCACCGGTGAGCCCTGGGATCCCGACTCGTACGACTGGCTCGCCGAGGAGGTCTTCGGTGGCCGGGTCCCGGTGATCAATTTCTCCGGCGGCACCGAGGTGGGCGGCTCGTTCCTCGCGCCCTATCCGGTGGAGCCGATCCCGAGTTGTTCCCTCGGCGGCCCTTCGCTGGGTATGGACGTCGACGTGGTCGACGACAAGGGACAGTCGCTGCGCGGCACCATCGGTGAACTCGTGTGTCGGCAGCCGTGGCCCGCGATGACCCGCGGGGTGTGGTGCGATCCGGAACGTTATCTGGAGTCCTACTGGTCCACCTTCCGTGGGATCTGGTGTCACGGCGACTATGCCCGTGCCGACGGGGACGGGCAGTGGTACATCCTCGGCCGGTCCGACGACGTCATGAACGTCGCGGGCAAGCGGTTGGCTCCTGCCGAGGTGGAGGCTGTCCTGGCGACGCATCCGGCGGTCGCCGAGTCCGCGGCCGTCGGCATTCCGGATCCCCGTAAGGGCGAGACCGTCTGGGCGTTCTGGGTGCCGCGCAAGGGCGTCGACACCGAGGGAGTGTCCGAGGATTTGCGCCGCTTGGTTGCGACCGGCCTGGGGAAGCCATTCGCGCCGTCGAAGGTGTGGATGGTCGAGGCCCTGCCCAAGACCCGCTCGGCCAAGATCCTGCGGCGTGCCGTGCGCGCCGCCGCCATCGATGCCGACCCCGGTGATCTGTCGGGTGCGGAGAACCCCGAGGCGGTGGGCGCAATTCGCGATCTCGTCCACCGCCCGAGTACCAGCTGAGGAGAAGCGATGCATTGGGAGCTGTCCGACGAGCAGGAGATGTTCGCCGCATCGCTGCGGGAGTGGATCGCCGCCAAATTCCCGACCGAGACGGTGCGCAAGCTGCAGGTCTCCGGCGAGGCGAATCCGTTCGCCGAGGCCCTGATCCGCGACGGCTGGTGGGGCGTCGGCTATCCGGAGGAGGTGTCCGGGCAGGGCGGCGGAGTCCTCGAGCTGGCGCTCGCCGCTCGGGAGTTCGGCCGCGCCGCTGTACCCGATTCGCGATGGCTCGCCGCCGCCCTGGCCGCACCGCTGTTGACCGAACCGGAATTGGCCCAGCAGCTGGCGGGCGAGCGGCGGTTCACCATTGCGATCGCAGCGGACCGGCTGCCGACCTGGGCGCCGTTGTCCGTGACCGAAGGGCGGTTGACCGGCGTGGTGCGCCACGTCCTGGGAGCTCTCGAAACCGATGTGTTCATCGTCCCGGTGACGGGTCCGGACGGTCCCGGGCTGGCTCGGGTGTCCGCGTCCGACGCCGCTGTCGAACGGGAGGATCTGCTCGATCGCTCCCGCGTCGCCGGGCGGGCTGAATTCGACCGCGCGCCGATCATCGAGGTGCACGCGGCGCTGGCAAGCTCGCTGTCCGCCACGGCGGCGCTGGCCGGTGTGCTGACCTCCGCCGACGCGCTGGGCAGCGCGGAGCGGATGCTCGAGCTCGCGGTCGAATACAGCAAGCAGCGCAAGCAGTTCGGGCAGTTCATCGGATCGTTTCAGGCCGTCAAACATGCCGCCGCGCAGATGCTCGTGACGGTCGAGGCGTCCTATTCGACGGCGCTGTACGCGGCGGCCGCGATCGATGCCGGACTCGACGATGCGCCGATGATCGCCGCGGTGGCGAAGGCTCAGGTGACCGGGACGGTCGCGGATCTCGCGGAATCGGCGCTCACCGTGCACGGTGCGATCGGATACACCTGGGAGCACGATCTGCACCTGTTCTACAAGCGCGCGAAACTCGACCGCACCCTCTTCGGCCCGCCTCGGGTCTGGAACGAACGGGTTGCCGCGGCATTGCTAGACGAATCTGCGTCGGCCGACTGACCCCTGTTCCGCTTTTGGTCAGTCCATTGATATAGTTGCCTGAGTTGACGGATGGAGTACGGACGTGGATTTCGAACTGACAGAGGACCAGGTCACGATCCGTGACGCGGTCGCGGAGCTGGCGGCCAAGTTCGACGATCAGTATTGGCAGGAGAAGGACGCGAATCACGAATTCCCCACGGAGTTCTACAACGCGTTCGCTGCGGGCGGGTGGCTGGGCATCACCACACCCGAGGAGTACGGCGGACACGGCTACGGCATCACCGAGGCCTCGATCCTGCTCGAGCAGGTGGCCGCGTCGGGCGCGGGGATGAACGGCGCCAGCTCGATGCACCTGTCGATCTTCGGGATGCACCCGGTCATCGTGCACGGCAGCGAGGAGCTCAAACAGCGCACGCTGCCGCGCATCGTCAACGGTGATCTGCACGTGTGTTTCGGTGTCACCGAGCCGGGCGCTGGGCTGGACACCACCAAGATCACGACCTTCGCCAAGCGCGAGGGTGACAAGTACATCGTCAACGGACGCAAGGTCTGGATCTCCAAAGCGGTGGAGTCCGAGAAGATCCTGCTGCTCACCCGGACGCAGCGCTTCGAGGATTCGCCGCGCAAGACCGACGGCCTGACGCTGTTCCTCACCGACCTCGATCGCGACAAGGTCGACATCCGTCCCATCAAGAAGATGGGCCGCAACGCGGTGACCTCCAACGAACTGTTCATCGACAACCTGGAGATCCCGGTCGAGGACCGCGTCGGTGAAGAAGGCCAAGGCTTCAAGTACATTCTCGACGGCCTCAATCCGGAACGGATGCTGGTGGCCGCCGAGGCGCTGGGGATCGGCCGTGCCGCGATGCGGGCCGGTGTCCGGTACGGCAACGACCGCGAGGTCTTCGGCCGTCCGATCGGTAAGAACCAGGGAATCCAGTTCCCCCTCGCGGATTCGCTCGCTCGCCTCGATGCCGCGGAACTGATGTTGCGCAAGGCAACGTGGCTCTACGACAACGGAAAGCCTTGCGGGCGTGAGGCGAACACCGCCAAGTACCTGTGCGCCGACGCGGGCTTCGACGCCGCGGATCGGGCGCTGCAGACGCACGGCGGCATGGGTTACTCGGAGGAGTACAACGTGGCCCGGTACTTCCGGGAAGCCCGGCTGACCCGCATCGCACCCATCAGCCAGGAAATGATCCTCAACTACCTCGGCTCGCACGTGCTCGGCCTACCCAGGAGCTACTGATGACCGATTCGGCAACGAACCCCGCACCGGCGGGCATCCGGGTCTTCGGCCTCGAGGGCCGCACCGCACTGGTCACCGGCGCGGGCGGTGGCGTCGGCGCCGCGGTCGCCGAGGCGTTCGCCGCGGCCGGCGCCGCGGTCCTGGTGACCGATATCGACAAGGACGCGGCGAGCGCGGTGAGTGAACGAATCACCGCGGCCGGTGGCGTCGCGGAGCCGTTCACCCTCGATGTCTGCGACGGCGACAATGCCCGCGACGCGATGGCCGCCGCTGCCCGGCTCGGCAACGGGACGCTCAACATCCTGGTGAACAACGCCGGTGTGATCGCTCCGGCGATGTTCCCGAAGATGGACGAGCAGCGCTTCCGCAAGGTGCTCGACACCCACCTGATGGGTAGTTACCACTGCAGCCATGCCGCGCTCGAGTACCTGCCCGAGGACGGCACCGGCCGGATCATCAACGTCACTTCCGCGGCGGGCCTGACCGGAACGATCGGCCAGGCGAACTACGGCGCCGCCAAGGCGGCCATCATCGGGCTGACCAAATCCCTGGCCCGCGAGCTGGCCGGGCAGTCGGTCACCGTGAACGCGGTGGCTCCGCTGGCGGCCACGGCCATGACGCAGAACATCCGCACCAACGAGAAGCTCGCGGCCAAGACGCTGGCGCGAATTCCCTTGGGCCGCTGGGCGTATCCGGACGAGATCGCCCCGACCTTCGTCTTCCTGGCCTCGGCCGCCGCGGGCTACATCACCGGCCAGGTGCTGCCGGTCGACGGCGGGACGGTGATCTGAGGTGGGTGCGAAAGTCACTGGCCCGTTCACCGCTTCTGGCCGCGAGGTCGTCATCGCCGAGGCGGTGCGGACTCCGATCGGTAAATCGCATCCGGAGAAGGGCTGGTTCCGGGATATCCACCCGAACGCGATGCTGGCATCCTGCCACCAGGATCTGGTTGGACGTACGGGAATCGATCCCGCGATCGTGGAGGATCTGGTCATCGGGTGCACGGCGCCGTTCGGTGAGCAGTCCCGCAATATCGGCCGCAATGCCTGGTTGCAGGCCGGATACCCGGCGGAGGTCCCGGCGACCACTCTGGACCGGCGCTGCGGTTCGGCCCAGACGGCGGTGAATTTCGCTGCGGCGCTGGTGGCTTCGGGCGTGCACGACATCGTGATCGCCGGTGGCGTGGAGCATATGGGGCACGTGCCGATGAACTCCCCGGCCAAGATCAGCGAACTGTACGGCGAGCCGTGGCCTGCGGCGCTGCGCGAGCGCTACGACTTCGTCACCCAGGGCGAGAGCGCCGAGCTGATCGCCGAGCGTTGGAACATCTCGCGCACCGAAATGGACGAGTTCGCGGTGCGTTCGCACGCCCTGGCCGCCGACGCGATCGCCGAGGGCCGATTCACCGCCGAGATGGTGCGGATGGAACTCGATGGCGAGGTGCGCACCGGCGACCAGACCGTGCGCCCGGAAACCTCCCTCGAGACGCTTGCCAAGCTGCGCACCGTTTTTCGCGCCGAGAACGGCCGGATCACCGCGGGCACCTCCAGCCCGATCTGCGACAGCGCGGCAGCGGTTCTGCTGTGCACGCGGGAGGCGGCCGAACGTCACGGTCTGCGGATCCGCGCCCGGATCGCCGACCAGACGACCGTCGGAGTCGACCCGATCATCATGCTCACCGGACCGATCCCGGCGACCCGCAAACTGTTGGAGCGCAACGGTTTGGCGGTCGCGGACATCGACCTGTTCGAGGTGAACGAGGCGTTCTCCTCGGTGGTGCTGGCCTGGCAGCGCGAGCTGAAGCCCGATATGGACCGGGTCAACGTGAACGGCGGAGCGATCGCCCTCGGTCATGCGGTGGGCGCCACCGGAGCCCGGCTGATCGCCACTCTGCTGTCCGAGATGGAACGGCGGGACAGCGATCTGGGCCTGGTGACCATGTGCTGCGGCGGCGGGCTCGGTACCGGCACACTCATCGAACGGGTGAACTGATGGTCGACTTCGGCGGGCAGCTGCGTGCGGGAATGGGCGTCTGGTGGGGGCAGGCCGCCGCGGAGCCGCGCCCGCTCGTGGACGAGCTGCTCGCCCAGGCGCCGGAGGCGGGACCGCTGCGCCTGTTCACCGGTCTGAGCTGGAACGACCAACTGGCGCAATCGATGTCGCCGACCGACACGATGGTCTCCTACGGCGGCCTGGGCGCCCTGCGGGAGCTGGGCGCCACCGACCGGCTCGAGGTCGTGCCGTGCCACTATTCGGCGCTGCCCCGGATGTTCGCCGAACGCAGGTTGCCGTGTGATGCCGGGCTGTTGCAGGTGTCGCCGCCCGACCGGGACGGGATGTGTTCGCTGGGCATCGGCGTCGACTACATGGCCGACGCGATCGCGCACACCCCACTGCTGTTCGCGGAAATCAACCGGCGGATGCCGGTGATCCCCGGTTCGCCACGAATTCCGTTGAGCCGCTTCGCCGCGGTGCTCGAGACCGATCGCCCGCTACAGCAGGAAGATCGCCGTCCCATCGGCGACGTCGATCGCGTCATCGCGTCCCATATCGCCGGCCTGGTCGACGACGGTGACACGCTGCAGGTCGGCATCGGGTCCATCGGTGCGGCCGTCTTCGACGCGCTGAGCGGGCATCGCGATCTGGGCGTGCACACCGGCATGATCACCGACGGCGTGCTCCGGCTGATCGACAAGGGCGTGATCACCGGTGGATGGAAGCAACTCGATCGCGGATTCTCGGTGGCGGGAACGGCATTGGGATCGGCCGAGCTGTATGCCCGGGTCGCCGAGCTGCCCATCCTGTTCCGCCCGACGAGTTACACCCATGCGCCGCAAGTGCTTTCCGAACTCTCGACGCTCGTCGCGATCAATTTCGCGATCGAGGTGGACCTGACCGGCCAGGTCGGCGCCGAGATGAGCCGAGGAACGTATCTCGGCGCGGTCGGCGGCCAGGTCGACTTCGCCCGAGCGGCGGCACTGACCGGGAAACGCTCGGTGATCGCGCTGCGTTCCACCGTACGTGGACGCTCGTCCATCAAATTCGGCCTCGACGAAGGGGTCGTCACCACGGCGCGCGCCGACGTCGACTGCGTGGTCACCGAACACGGTGTCGCGCACCTGCGTGGCCAGCCGCTCGCCGAACGCCGTCGCCGCTTGATCGCCATTGCGGCGCCGGAGTTCCGGGACGAACTCGCCGACGCGGTACAGCTCGCCTCCTGACGCAATCACCACATCTGTCATCGAAAGGAATCGACAATCATGAGTAATCGGGTAGCGCTCGTCACCGGCGGAGCCCAGGGGATCGGTGCGGGAATCTCGCGCAGGCTGGGTGAGGCCGGGTTCCGGGTCGCCGTGGCGGATCTGAATCTCGAAGTGGCGCAACAGACGGCCAAGGAGATCACCGCGGCCGGTGGCCAGGCGATCGCCGTGCCGATCGATGTCACCGACACCACCTCGGTGCAGGCGGCCGTCGCACAGATCACCGAGACGCTGGGCCCGGTGGAGGTCGCGGTGAACAATGCGGGCTGGGACGATTTCATGAAATTCCTCGATACCGACGAGGCGTTCTGGGACAAGATCCTGGACATCAATTTCAAGGGCGCCCTGCGGGTGAATCACACCGTCGTACCGGGCATGGTCGAGCGTGGTTTCGGCCGGGTGATCAATATCGGTTCCGATGCCGGGCGTGTCGGGTCGTCGCTGGAGGCGGTGTACTCCGGAGCCAAGGGCGGGATCATCGCCTTCACCAAGACCCTCGCGCGTGAGGTCGCCACCAAGGGCGTGACCGTCAACACCGTGTGCCCCGGTCCCACGGACACCCCCGCGTTGCGCAAGTTCGCCGACAACTCCGGACAGGACGCCGACAAGGTGCTGGGCGGCATGACCCGTGCGGTGCCGATGAAGCGGCTGGCGCAGCCGTCGGATATCGCTGCGGCCGTGGCGTTCTTCGCCTCCGACGAGACCGGCTACATCACCGGGCAGACGCTGAGTGTCAGCGGCGGCCTGACGATGGCGTAGGGCGCGCGGTGACCGAGAACAACCAGGAATGGTCGACCGTTCGCCGCTACGGCGACGTCGACTACTCGCGCACCCCCGACGGAATCGCCAAGATCACCATCTGCCGGCCCGAGGTGCACAACGCGTTCCGCCCGCAGACGCTGGTGGAGATCTCCGACGCGCTCACCCATGCCCGGGAAGACCCCTCGATCGGTGTCATCGTGCTGACCGGTGAGGGTGATCGCGCCTTCTGCTCCGGCGGCGACCAGCGAGTGCGCGGCGACACCGGCTACCTCACCGATCCGGACCGGCCCGATGCGGTCGGCCGGTTTCACGTCACGGATCTGCAGGTGCAGATCCGCCGGTTGCCCAAGCCCGTCGTGGCGATGGTCGCCGGGTACGCCATCGGCGGCGGGCATGTGCTGCAAATCGTGTGTGACCTCACGATCGCGGCGGACAACGCCCGGCTCGGACAGGTGGGGCCCAAGGTCGGCTCGTTCGACGGAGGCTTCGGCGCCGGGCTGCTGGCGCAGATGGTCGGGGTGCGCAAGGCCAAGGAGATCTGGTTCCTGTGCCGGCAGTACGACGCCACCGAGGCGTTGGACATGGGCCTGGTGAATACAGTTGTCCCATTGGCGGATCTGGAGTCCGAGACTCTCGCGTGGTGTCGGCGGATGATGGAACTCTCGCCCATGGCGTTGCGGTTGATGAAGGCGAGTTTCCATGCGGCCGAGGACGGCCTCGCCGGAATTCAGCAACTCGCACACGACACGAATCTGCTCTTCTACGCCACCGAAGAGGCACAAGAAGGCCGCGAGGCATTCAAGGCCAAGCGGCGTCCGGAGTTCGACCGGTTTCCCCGTCGAGCCTGAAACAGTCGAGCTCGAGACAATGGAAGGATCCGGCGATGACGACGTTCGGGGTCAACGCATTCGGGGTCGGTCGCGGCCCCGGGCGGTTCGAGACGATGGCCGAGTTGGCCCGGGAGGCCGAGGAGGTCGGCTGCGCGGCGGTGTGGACGAGCGAGCTGTACAGCCGCTCGGCCACCGTGCCGATGGCGGCGCTCGCTGCGGGGACGAGCACGATCGGCATCGGCACGAACATCGCCTACGGCGTGGGCCGCAGCCCCTTGATGTGGGCGGCGGAGGCCCGCGATCTGGACGAATTGTCCAACGGCAGAATCATTCTCGGCCTCGGCAACGGAACGCCGACGATGATGGAGTCCTGGCACGGTGTGCCGGGCGAGGCGCCTGCCGCACGGATGGCCGAGCTGCTCACCGTGCTGAAAGCCCTGTGGCGCTTGCACGAGGGGCCGGTTCATCACGACGGCCGTTTCTATCACGTGCACATCTCGCCCACATCCGATGTCCCCGAACCGATCCGGCCGGAGATCCCGCTCTGGATCGCGGGGGTGAACAAGCTGATGCTGCGCACCGCGGGCGAGCTGGCCGACGGAATCGTCGGGCATCCGATGTTCACCGCGGACTACGTCCGCGGGCCCGTCGCCGACGAAATCGCTGTCGGCGCAGCGGTTTCCGGGCGTGATCCGGGCGAGGTCACCGTGATGGGCATCCGGATGTGCGCGATCGACGAGGATGTCGATCTGGCACGCCGTCAGGCGGCCTACGCCATCGGTCAGTACGCCGCGTCCCGCGTCTACGATCGGCTGTTCGAACTACACGGGTGGAGCGCCGAGCAACAGAAGATCCGCCAGGCCGCCCGTGACCGCGACCACGAGGCGCTCATCGACGCGGTGACCGACGATATCGTCGACACCATCGCGATCGTGTGCCGGCCGGCCGAGTTTCCCGCGGCGCTGGCCCGGATCCCGGCGGGCTTCGACCACCTCGACCTGGTGCCGCCGCCGTGGGGCCTGAGCGATCACCAGACCCGGGCGGTCAATGCCGAGATCCTGGCAGGCTTGCGAATTCACCTCGCGGACCGCGTGTCCGTGTGAGGCGAAGGCGTTCAGCTCTCGCGCAGCTCGATCTCGGTACGCTGCTCGACCTGGACCACGGCCTCGGCATAGCCGTGCACGTGCTTGGTCATCCGCCGCGTGGCGACCGCGGGGTCGCCCGCGCGGATGGCGTCGGTGATCGTCTTGTGCGCCTTGTAGGTGGTCTTGCGCACTTCGTCGTCGACGAACGCGGTGTTCTCCGTCGAGCTGTAGATCGCATTCGACAGTGCGGTCATGAAGCCGGTGAGCAGCTCGTTGTGGCTCGCGGTCGCGACCGCGAGATGCCAGTCGACGTTGGCCTGGAGGAACTGCTCGAGCGGGATGTCGAGATCCCCGAGCAGGGCGTTGGCCGCATCCAGGGCGGTGAGGTCGTCGTCGGTGCGGTACTTCGCGGCCAGGCCCGCGCACGCGGGCTCGATCGCCTCGCGGGTCTCCAGCAGCGCGGTCAGCCGCAACTGCTGGCCGCGGATGAGCAGACTGACCGAGGAGGCCACCGCGTCGCCGCCGGGCTGCTGGACGAACGCACCGCCGGAGCGGCCGGTCTTGATGACCACCAGGCCCTGGACCTCGAGGATGCGGAGCGCTTCGCGGACCGTTGTTCGACTCATCTGTGTCTGCGTGACGAGTTCACGTTCCGGCGGCAGAGCGGTGCCGGAAGGGAACTCGCCACGCAGGATGCGCTCGCGGAGGTCGTTCGCGAGGACATCCGAGGCCTTGGGCACCTGCATCGGCTGCAGCCGGACCGGGTGTCGCGCAACCGTGCTCGACGAGGGCGAGTCGGGCATCCTTACCTGCTTTCTGTGTATTTGGTCGTACCTAATCTATCAGCAAAGAGTCCTGCCATGCGAGTTTGCGGTTCTCGAGGGCTGGAGGTATTTTGGTCATACCAAAATAATGGTTGACTTCAGTCTGTCGGGTGGATAGCTTCCGATGGGAAGGAGTCGGCCGCAGCGTGTCGACAACTAGCTGAAATGCGAGGACGACGTGGCAGAGCTGGCACAGGACGTGGTCACCTGGGAGACGGTAGAACCGGGGATCACGATGGTGACCCTGCGACGGCCACCCGCCAACGCATTGGGAATCCCGCTGCTGGACGGTATGCACCTCGCGATGGACGCGGCCGAGAAGGCCGGCGGGGTGAAGGTCATGATCATCGGTTCCGCGCTGGCCGGCTTCTTCGCCGCGGGCGCCGATATCAAGCATCTGTCGACGATCGACGCCGCGACCTTCACCGCGTACGGGGACCGGATGCGGGAGGTCAACGACCGGCTCGCGGCCGCGCCATGGATCTCCATCGCCGCGGTCGACGGGGTAGCGCTGGGCGGTGGCCTGGAACTCGCCATGGCCTGCACGCTCCGGGTCGCCGGTCCCGGTGGCAGATTCGGCCTGCCGGAGGTCAAACTCGGACTGATTCCGGGAGCAGGTGGTACGCAGCGGCTGCCGAGGCTGGTGGGTCGCGGCCGCGCGCTGGACATCATGCTGACCGCTCGGCAGGTGGAGGCCGAGGAGGCGTTCCGGATCGGCCTGGTGGATCGGTTGACCGGCGGCGCCGCGACCGATGCCGCGCTCGAGTGGGCCCGGAGTCTGCTCGGGCCGTCGCTGCCTGCGCAGCTGGCGGTCGTGCGCACCGTGGACGCGGCGTTCGATCTGCCGCTCGCGCAGGGAGCGCGATACGAGGTCGATCAGATCCAGGCGCTGTTCGAGGACGGTGAGGCGGCCGAGGGCATCAGTGCCTTCGTCGAGAAGCGCACACCGCAGTTCCGCTGAGCAACGCCACCTGATCACACCAGGCCCACGTCATGAGGAGTCCGATGAAAACCCTGGAAAAAGAATTCGAAACCTTGCTGGCCGAACAGGTTCGGCCGGGGGTCGTCGTGGTCACGCTGAATCGGCCCGAGCGCTACAACGCGATGACCAACACGATGTTCGTCGAACTCGAGCAACTCGCCTGGGGACTGGAGACCGAGGACGACTGTCGCGTCGTCATCCTGACCGGTGCGGGCAAGGCGTTCTGTTCCGGATACGACCTCGCCGACGCCGATGCGCTGCCGAGTCTGGGTGCGCTGGGCATGCTGGATCAACAGGAGCGCGCGGCCCGTGCGCTGAGTGCGATTCGTTCACTGCGGGTGCCGGTCATCGCCGCGGTGAACGGCGCGGCCGCGGGCGGCGGCCTGGCCTTGGCGCTGGCCGCCGACATCCGCCTGGCGGGCCCTGCGGCGAAGTTCAATGCCGCGTTCGTGCGAATCGGCCTGTCTGCGGGCGATCTGGGTACTTCGTGGCTGCTGACCCGGCTGATCGGGCCGGCCAGGACCAGCGAGATCTGTTTCACCGGAAGGATCGTCGAGGCGGCGGAGGCGGCGGAACTGGGCATCGTCAACGCGACCGGTGACGGCGATGTGGTCGCCGACGCGCTCGCGCTCGCGGACCAGATCGTCGCGAATTCGCCTGGCGGCGTGCAGTTGTCGAAGCGGGCGCTGCAGGCGAACCTCGAGGTCGGTTCCTACGCCGCAGCCCTGGAGCTCGAGAACCGGGGACAAGCGCTGCTGACCCGGAGCCCGGATATGGCCGAGGCGCTGAGTGCTTTCAAACAGAAGCGCTCGCCGGTTTTCCAGGGCAAGTGACCACAGGACCCCAACGACGTGAGGCCGAGACATGATTGAATTTCCCGCTCTGGAGACGCTGGCCTTCGAGGAGGTCGAACCCGATATCGGCGTCCTGCGCATCAACCGTCCAGACCGGATGAACTCGCAGACCGTCACGATGTTCCACGAGTACCTGGCCGCGGGCCGGGCGCTGCGGGACAGCGGATTGCGTGCGCTCATCCTCACCGGCGCGGGGGATCGCGCCTTCTGCGCCGGATTCGATCTCGACGAGATCCAGGTGATCACCGAGATGGGCGTGCGGGAATTCCTGAAGTTCCAGGAGACCGCGAGCGGCGGAATCCACGCGATCCGGAATCTGCCGTTTCCGGTGATCGCCGCGATCCACGGCCCGGCGACCGGCGGCGGCATGGCGCTGGCGCTGTCCGCCGATATCCGCCTCGCGGCGCCGACGCTGAAGATGAGCGCCGCCTTCGTCAAGGTCGGACTGTCGATGGGCGAACTGGGCACCTCGTTCAATCTCACCCGTCTGGTCGGACCGGCACACGCGGCGGAAATCGGTTACACCGCACGCATTGTCGAGGCTGCCGAAGCGGAGCGGATCGGGCTGGTCAACCGGGTGGTGCCCGCGGAACAACTGCTGGACGAGGCGCTGGCGATGGCGCGGCAGATCGCGCAGAACTCGCCCGGCGGAGTGCGGATGTCCAAGCGCGCCATCCAGCGCAACACCGAAATCGGTTCCTACGAGGCGGCTCTCGAACTCGAGAACCGTGGACAGGCCCTGCTCACCAGAACCGATGACATGCCCGAAGCGCTGGCGGCCTTCAAGGAGAAGCGCACTCCACAGTTCACCGGTCGGTGAGCCGGGATGAGCTGGGACTGGACCCCCGAGACCCGACGGGCGCTGGAGAAGTTCCTCGTCGGTCACGACATCCTCTCGGGCCCGATCACCACCGAGGGCATCGGTGACGGACATTCGAATCTGACCTTCCTGGTCACCGGCGGTGACACCCGCGTGGTCGTGCGCCGTCCGCCACCGCCGCCGATTCCCCCGGGCGCCAATGACATGCTCAGGGAAGCGACACTGCTCACGGCGTTGCGGTCCACGGCCGTGCCCGTGCCCGAGGTGCTCGCGGTCGCCCAGGGGGGAGAGGTGCTCGACGTACCGTTCTACGTGATGAGCTTCGCTCCGGGCCCGGTGGTGACCGTGCGTACCCCCGCGCCGCTGGACAGCGCGGACCAGCGGCGATCGATCGGCCACAGCCTGATCGACTCGCTCGCGGATCTGCACGCGGTGGATTGGCGCGCGGTGGGGCTCGAACGGCTCGGCCGCCCCGAGGGCTTCAACGCCCGGCATCTGCAACGGATGCGCCGTCTCGTCGCTGACGAGCAGGGCGCTCCGCCCGCCGATTTCGCCGAGGTCGACGCCTGGCTGGAAGCGAATATTCCGCCGGAATCCGGTGCGGCCCTTATTCATTGCGATTTCCGAATCGGCAATGTGGTGCTCGCGCCGGATACTCCGGGCCGGCTGCAGGCGGTGCTGGACTGGGAACTCGCGACGATCGGCGATCCGCTGCTCGACGTGGGCTACCTGCTGGCCACGGTGCCCGAACCGGGACGGCCGATGAATCCGACCGCCGAACTCGGGGCCGCGATGCTCGAGGACGGGTATCCCTCGAAAGACGAACTCGTCCAACGATACAGCGACCGGACCGGACGGGACGTCGGGAATCTCGCCTGGTACACCACGCTTTCCTTGTGGAAACTGGCCGTCCTGTACGAATACAGCCGCCGCCGCGTACTCGACGGGATCGGCGATCCCTACTACGCCGATCCCGCACTGGTGCGCAGCTTCCTCGAGGACGCCCGGCGCGCGGCCGGACTGGCGAGCGCCGACACCGCCGCTCGGCCGAAGTCCCGCGCTTCGACGTATTTCGTCTGACCCACAAGGAGTTTCGATGGCAAGCACATCCAGCGACACCTTTCACGATCCGCTCCTCGGACCCGAGGTGTCCGATCTGCCGAACGGCTTCTTCGATCGCCTGATGTTCAACCTGCACCCGGTGGATACCCTCGCCCCCTCGGTGATCATGGGTTTCGGGATCTACCCCGCCAAGGACACCGCGGACGGGTTCGTGGTCGTGAGCCGCGAGCGCGAGCAGCGGAATCTGCGCTTCTCCACACTGCTGAGCGCGACGAACCGGGACGGCGCCGGACCGTTCCGGTTCGAGGTGCTGGAGCCCAATCAGCTCTGGCGACTTCGCTTGGGCCCCAACGAGATCGATGCTGAATTCGAGGTGACCTGGCGAGCGCGCACACCGGCGTGGTTCGGGGAGGTGGCGGTCACGAACAGCTCTGCCGAGCGCACCTCGTTCGACCACCTGTTCCAGTCCGGCCGGTACGAAGGAACCGTCCGCGTCGGGGAACAGCGCTACGACGTGGACGGCTGGTACGGGCAGCGGGACCGCTCGCGCGGGGTGCGGACGATGTCGGGCGGTCAGGGATTGCACATCTGGTATCAGGCCCAGTTCCCGGAATTCTCGATCGGCTTCCTGCTCGTGGAAACCCGTGCGCAGGAAAGGATTCTGCTGGAGGGCGCCGTCATGCACGAGAGCGGTGTGCTGGATCCGATCACCGACGTCCGGCACGCCCTGAGCTTCACGCCCGACCTCGATCTGGTCGAAGGGGATGTCGCGGTCGAGACCGCGGCGGGGGAGCGGTATCTGGTCCACGCCGACGCCCGCGCGGGCGGCGGCTACATGGCAGGCGCCGGTTATGGTGGCCACCACGGTGTTTCGGCCCGGATCGACCACATCGAATCGGATCGTTATCGGCTCGACGGTTCGGTGTCGCCGCGCTCACTCGATTCGGCGCTGACCGATCGGCTGTGCGCGTTCACCCTCGGTGACGTACACGGTTCGGGGATCTTCGAATTCGCGTCGACCCGCAGCAGCAAGTACCTGTACCGGCCGTCGCTGTGATCGCAGCGGAAAGGGTGCGCATCTTGTGGATGCGCACCCTTTCTCGTTCTGCGAACCGACCGGCTCACACGCTTCGCTGAGCCTTGCTGGACTCGGAGGCAGCCTTGCTCGTTTCCTTGATCTGCTGCCAATCGGCGTCGGTCAGGCTGGTCAGACCGGCGAAGGTGCCGGGGCCGGCGAGCATCTGCCCGCCGTCCATGGCGATGGTCTGCCCGGTCAGGTAGTCACACGCGTCCGACAGCAGGAACATCGTCAAGTTGGCCAGTTCCTCGACCGTTCCGGTGCGTCCGGCTGGGATCTGATCGGCCTGGGTGGCCCCGACCGACGACTTGTCGGTCGGATTGAGCATCTCCCAGGCGTAATCGGTCGGAATGGGCCCGGGGGCAAGGGCATTGAGCCGAATCCCGTACTTGGCCCACTCCACGGCCAGCGACATGGTCATCGAATGTACCGCGGCCTTGGCCATGGCGGACGGGACGACGAAGGCCGATCCCGTCCACACCCAGGTGGTGAGCGTCGACAGGACCGAGCCGGGCAGCCCCTCGGCGATCCAGCGCTTGCCCGCGGCGTGGGTGGTGTGGAACGAGCCGTTCATCACGGTGCTGGTGATCGCCTGAAAAGCGCGAGGGCTCAAGTCCTTCGTCTGCGCGATGAAGTTGGCGGCCGCGTTGTTCAGCACACCCGTCAACGCGCCGTGCTCGGACCAGATCCGGTCCATCGTCGCATCGACGTTCTCGTAGTCCCGGACATCGACGGTGTGGTAGTGCACCGATCCGGGCCGGGAGGCGGATGCCTCGGCGGCCGCCTCGGCCAGGACCGCCGCACGCCGTCCCCACAGATGAACCTCCGCGCCGTGTTCCACCAGGTGGCGCGCCACGCCGCGGCCGAGTCCGGTGCCGCCGCCGGTGATCAGGATTCTCTTCCCGGACAACAGCGTCGGCGAGAAAATCGTGTCGGTCATCATGTACCTCGTAACTCGATGGTCGTGTCGGCGATCCGCTCACAGACCGATGTGTTTGGCGATGATCTCGCGCTGGATTTCGTTGGTACCGCCGTAGATCGGGGGTGCGAGAGCTCTGCGCACCTGGCCTTCCATGCCGTACTCCCGGGCGTAGCCGTAGCCGCCCATCATCTGCATCGCCTCCAACGTCGCGTGTTTCGCGACTTCGGTGCACCGCATCTTCGCCATCGCACTCTCGCGTGCGAGATCGTCCTCCAGTCCGGCATCGATCTTCGTCGCCACGTCGTAGACGAACGTGCGGGCCAGTTCGATGTCGGTGGCCAGGTCCGCGAGGCGATGCCGCAGCGCCTGGAAGGTGGCCAGAGGCCGACCGAACTGCTCGCGCTTGCGCGCGTACGCGACCGCGTCGTCGAGGGCGCGTCGTGCACCTCCGACGCTCATCGCGGCGATGATGAGGCGTTCGATGGACAGGCCGCGCATGAGTTGTTTCCACGCGTTGCGCGGTTCGCCCACGACCGCGGACACCGGGACCGCCACATCGCTGAAGAAGATGTCGTTGCAGGTCCGGGGTTCCATGGTCGCGATACCGCGGATCGTCAGGCCCGGCGCGTCGGTCGGCACCATCAGCAAGGTCATGCCTTGATGTTTGGTGCCCGAGGTGTCCTCACGGGCCAGGACCAGGATGTGCTCGGCGACATGTGCGGCGGAGATCCACGTCTTCTGGCCGTTGATCAGGTAGCGGTCTCCGTCGAGGCGCGCGCTGACCCGCAGGCCCGCCAGGTCGGATCCCGCGCCGGGTTCGCTGAGCGCGATGGCCTCGAGCCGTCCGCCGGTGATATTCGCGACGATCGTCTTCTTCTGCTCGTCGGTGCCCCAGCGCATGTACGTCTGCGCCGCGGTGAGCCCGGTGGAGTACCCGGTGATCGGCGCCAGGCCGCGAGCGGCCTCCTCGAGGAAGATGCACTCGTCGACGAATCCGGCGCCGCCACCACCGAACTCGGCCGGCAGGGACACACCCAGCCAGCCGTTCCGGGCCATGTCCGCGAGTACCTGCGGACTGTTGGCGAGGGTTCCGCCCTCGGTGACGGCGTCGCGTTGTGCCACGGTCGCGAGGTGGCGGTGGCAGTACCGGGTGATCGCCGCCGCGAACTCGCGCTGTTCTGTCGAGAACAACAACTCACTTACCCCGGAACGGCGTGAAGTCGGGCTTGCGCTTCTCGTTGAAGGCGTTGATCCCCTCCTGCGCCTCCGGGGTTTCGCCGAACATCGCCAGCGTGGAGTACGCCATGGTGCCGATGCTGACGAAGTGCTCGGTGTCGGTGTTCATCGACTGCTTGAGCACCTTCAGCGCGGTGGGCGAGAAGTCGAGCATCTGATCGGCCCAGGCGCGAACCTCGGCCTTCAGATCCGCGGCGGGGACGACCTTGTTGACCAAACCCCAGTCGAGAGCCTCCTGCGCGGACAACCGCCGGAGCATGAACCAGATCTCGCGCGCCCGCTTCTCGCCCACGACTCGCGCCAGGTAGCCCGAGCCGAGGCCGGCGTCGAAGGAGCCGACGCGCGGGCCGTTCTGTCCGAACTGCGCGGTGTCGGCGGCGATGGTCAGGTCGCACAGCACGTGCAGCACGTGGCCACCGCCGATCGCCAGGCCGTTGACCGCCGCGATCACGGGCTTGGGAGCGTCGCGGATGACGCGGTGCAGCGCCTCGACCTCGAACAGGCCGCTGGCCGACGGACCGTAGTCACCGGTTTCCATGCGCTGCTTCTGATCGCCGCCGGCGCAGAACGCCTTGTCACCGGCGCCGGTCAGGGCGATGACCCCTACCTCGCTGCTCGCCCAGGCGCGTTTGAAGGCCATGACCAACTCGTCGACCGTCTGCGCGCGGAAGGCGTTGTAGCGCTCCGGGCGGTTGATGGTGATCCACGCCAGTCCGTTGTCCACTTCATAGGTGATATCGGTGAAATCGGTCATCAGACTCCGGTGTCCTTCCGGTTGGTGAGCAGGGGGCCAAGTTTGTGGTCATTAGGACTGACCATTTGCACAACAGTAACGTTAGTCGAGTCTCGCACGCAAGGGAGGAGCGGGGCGGGGGTGTGCTCGTTCGGGTGCGGATGGGGTGCGTAGCTGCTCGCTCCGACCCTGTTGACTTTCTGGTCATACCATTGCAATTATTCAGTATCTGATCACATCGACGTGTTGGGCCGCAGCGGATTACGCGCAGCCTGATCGGCGAGGAACGGAGGACTCGTGAACAGCAACGGCTCCGGCGAATCCGGCTGCACCGGGCCGCTTCGAGGTATTCGATTGGTGGAACTCGGCGGGATCGGACCAGGGCCGTTCTGTGCGATGCTGCTCGCCGACCTGGGCGCCGACGTCGTTCGCGTGGACCGCGTGACGGGTGGCGGCCTGGTGGGACCCAACAGCGACCACCGCGCGGAACTCATCAACCGTGGTCGTCGATCGGTCGCCATCGACCTCAAACAGCCCGACGGCCGCGAGATGGCCCTGCAACTGATCGACCGTGCCGACGTCCTCATCGAGGGCTTTCGCCCCGGTGTCACCGAACGGCTCGGGCTCGGCCCCGAGGACTGCGCCGCCCGCAACCCCGGGCTCGTCTACGGCAGGATGACCGGATACGGCCAATCCGGTCCGATGTCGCAGGAGGTCGGACACGACATCAACTATGTGGCGCTGAGCGGAGTCCTGTCGATGATCGGTCGGCAGGGTCAGCCGCCGACTCCGCCGCTGAGCCTCATCGGTGACTTCGGCGGGGGAGGCATGCTGCTCGCGCTGGGTGTGCTGGGCGCGCTGGTCGAACGTCGAGAATCGGGTCTCGGCCAGGTGATCGACGCGTCGATGGCCGAGGGCGCGGCACTGCTGGGAACGGCGTTCTTCGGATTCCGGCAGAACGAGACCTGGAGTGCCGAGCGCGGGACCAACATTGTCGACAGCGGTGCGCCCTTCTACGACGCGTACGAGACCGCCGACGGAAAATGGCTGTCGGTGGCGGCGATGGAACCGCATTTCTACCGGGAGCTGATCGAGCTCCTGGACATCCGGGACGAGCTGCCCGACCAGAACGATCGCGCCCAGTGGCCGAGGATGAAACTGATCTTCGCCGATGCGGTCGGGAAGCGGACCAGGGACGAATGGGTGGCGGCCGCCCGCGGACGATCGGTGTGTATCGCGCCGGTCCTGGACGCCACCGAAGCCGCGGTCCACGAACACAGCCTCGCCCGGTCGTCGTTCGTCGAGGTCGACGGGTTCGTGCAGCCCGCGCCGGCGCCTCGGTTCAGCCGGACTCCCGCGGAGGTGGATCGGCGGCCACCCGTTCCCGGGGAACACACCGTGTCGGCGTTGATCGAGTGGGGAGTCCCGCGCGCCGCGATCGCCGCCGCCCTCGGGACGGGAGCGCTGCGGCGCGGTGTGCCATCGCCCAGCAGTACAGAAGGATGAGTGACGAGCATGACCGTCTACACCGGTGACACACTTGTCGCGCTGTTCCGGGCTGCTGTGGCGGACCGTGGCGATGCGCCCGCGCTGATCGGCCCCGGCGGCAGCATGTCGTGGAATCAGTATGCGCGACAAGTGGATTCGCTCGCGGCCAGGCTGCTTTCCTGGGGGCTCGAATGGGGACAACGAGTCGCACTGGTGATGGACAACAGTCCCGAGTTCCACATCGCCGATATGGCGGTTCTGGTCGCGGGAGGAGTTCCGTTCTCGATCGATCCGCGTGACGCGCCCGCGCGGCTCGCCGGTCTGCTGGCGGTGGCGTCGCCGCCGATACTGATCGCGGATGACCATCACCTCGCCACGGCTCGAAGCCTGGCGAGCGAGTCTGCCGTGGCGCGAGTCGTGTGTGCGACGGATATTCCGGAGCCCGGCGAGGCGACTGATGTCGCCGATCGGCCACAGCCCGGCGCGCAGGACATCGCCACGCTGATCTTCACATCCGGCACCACCGGAGCGCCGAAGGCTGTGCAACTGGCCCATCGCGCGATCGTGTCGAGCCTGCGCAGTACCGATGCCGTAGCGCCGATGGGGCGGGCGGGCAGAGTCCTGTCCTACCTGCCGCTGACCCATATCGCCGAACGGTTCATGAGCTACTACTTCGCGCTGGCGACCGGATCGACGATCTACTGCGTGCCCGACGCGGCCGTACTCTACGACCGGATAATCAGCGTGCGGCCGACCCGGTTCTTCGCCGTCCCAAGGGTTTACGAGAAACTCTCGGCCCGCGCACGCGCCCTGCGGGCCGCCGAGCCGAACCTCAGCGGTCCGGAAGTGATCGCCGCCCTGGGGCTCGGCGAGACCGAATATCGCGGCGTCGCCACAGCGCCGTCCTCGCAGGAGTTGTTGCGTTTCTTCGCCGATCTGGGCAGTCCGGTCTCGAATATCTGGGGAATGTCCGAGGCGATCATGTGCACCGTCAACCCGCCCGAGCGAATCGTGGAAGGGTCGGTCGGAGTCTTTCTCGGCTCGTGTGAAGGCGCGGTCGCCTCCGACGGAGAGCTGTTGGTGCGGGGCTCGAACGTCATGAGCGGATACCTCGGCGACCCCGAGCGAACCGCCGAAGTGCTGGACGAACAGGGCTGGCTGCACACCGGCGACCTGGGGCGAATCGACGATGACGGATATCTGTTCCTGATCGGTCGCAAGAAGGACGTGCTGGTCACGGCGACCGGAAAGAACGTGGTTCCCACTGTCGTCGAACAGGCGGTGATCAACCGCACCGATCTGTTGTCGCTGGTGGTGGCGATCGCCGAGGGGCGGCGCTATGTGACTGCCCTGTTGGTTCCGGACGAGGAGAACCTCGCCGCATTCGCGCGCAGCCTAGGTCTGGCGGGGCCGATCGCGGAGCTCATACGCCATCCGGAAGTCCGCGCCGCGATCGAACGTGCGATAGCGAAGGCGAATACGGTTCTCGCCAAAGCCGAGACGATTCGCAATTGGGTGTTGCTGCCCGCGGAATGGCAACCGGGGTCGGACGAGTTGACCGCGACGATGAAAATCCGGCGGTCCGCGGTGGACGACAAGTACGCGACGGAGATCGACCGGATGTACACGTGAGGCAGAGCTCGTAGGTTTTCGAGAAGTCGGCAGACGAAAAGAGTTGCAATGGATTTCGATGTCACAACTTTGCACGGGCGTCGTGCCGATCAGCGCTGGAATCGTATGGTTGTCGGGGATGTCCTGGAACGCGTGACGTGGAGTGAACCCGATAAGCTCGCGCTGGTCGGGTGGGCGGGTGCGTACGGCAGCGAAGAATTCTCCCGAGTCAGCTATCGGCAAGCGGATGCCTGTGCGAATCGGATTGCGCATGCGCTGCGGGAGGAGGGGCTCGGGCGTGGCGATCGTGTGCTGCTGTATTGCGAGAACTCCGTCGAGGCCGTGCTGTTGCTGTTCGGTATCGCGAAGGCCGGGCTGGTTGCTGTTCCAGTGAATCCCAATCTGGCTCCCGATGTGCTGATCTGGGTCATCGAGCACGTCGAAATAAAATTCGCTGTGGTCGACGCGGAATTTCGGCCGCGTACGAGCGGAGTGCTCGATGCTGCGGGAATCCTGAATACCGTGACGATTCCGATCGGCGGCCCGGTGCCTGCCGGTACGCGTTCGTTTGCCGACTGGATCGACGGAAAGCCGGAGACCGAGGTCGAGGAAGTACTGCACGCCGACGATATCTGGAGCCTGGTCTTCACCTCCGGCACCACGTCGATGCCCAAGGCATCGATGACCTCGCACACCTACTCCTACATAACGGCCTTCGCCTACGCGATGTCGTTGTCCCGCGGTCTCGACAACGAGCGCGACCTGACGATGTGCACGTTCCTGCCGATCCTGTACCACTGCGGGCACAATTCCACCGTCCTACCTGCGTTGATCTCCGGCGGAACGATGGTGCTGGGCAGACGTCCGGATCCGGTGGGCCTGGCCGAAGCCGTGACTGCGCAGCGCGTCACCGCGGTGTGGGCGGGCTCGCCCGCATGGGTGCTGAAACTGGCCGACATCGCCATGGAGCAAGAGCGCTTCGACCTGACCAGCTTGACGGTGGTGATGTTCTCCTGGGGCGCCATCCGACCGGATATCGGCGAGCGGCTGCGGTCGGCCTGCGGCGACGACGTCAAGATGCTGGAGGTATTCGGACAGACCGAGGCGATGTCGTGTTATCGGTTCTGGCCGGACAGTGAACCCGAAAAATTCCGGCAGTCCATGAACGGGGTCAATTACGTGGGGCATCCGAACCCGATGCTCGCGGCGAATATCGTCGATTTCGACGGGGAGAGTCTGCGCGGTCAACCCGGCGTAGCGGGGGAAGCGGTCTACCGGAGCCCGGTGCTGACCGCAGGATATTACAACGATGTTCCCGCCACCGAAGAAGCTTTCCGGGGTGGCTGGTTCCATTCCGGCGACAGCTGCACCTACGACGCTGACGGTATGCAGATCATGGTCGACCGTTACAAAGACATCGTCAAATCCGGCGGTGAGAACATCTCCAGTGTGCGGGTCGAGGGAGTGCTGTCCACGCATCCCGCGGTCGAGCGAGTTGCTGTGATCGGCCTCCCGGACGAGAAGTGGGGCGAACGAGTAGTTGCCGTGGTCACGCTACGGCAAACCGACGGAATTTCTGTCGACGAGTTGCTGGACTTCGCCCGCGCCCGGTTGGCCGGTCACGAAGCTCCCAAACAGATAGTCGTCGTGGACCGCATGCCGGAAACCGTCGGCGGGAAGATCATGAAATACAAACTGCGCGAGCTGCTTTCGTGACGGCCGGAGCCCAGACCTGCGGCGGCCGAGCCGACGATGCTCTAGTCGCCCTCGTCGCGCACGACTTCGCCGGTGCGCCTGGAGGTCTGCTGCACTCGCACAACCTTGCCGTCCTGCAACACCAGGTTTGTGTCGTAGCCTCGAGGCTTGTTGTCGTAGACCAGGAATCGCCGACTGGGTAGCCGCTGCCCGCCGACCACCGTCCCATAGGACGCGAGGAGATCCTCGGTACTCGATTGTTTTCTGGTGCGTCCCAGTACAGCGACGAGTTCGGCTTCACTCATGCCGAGCACGACGATGCCGGGATCTTCCTTTTTCCGACCGAACATTCTTCACACCCTCCGACAACCCGCCCGGCACTCGACGCCGTCCGCGGTATCCCGCGCTCTCACAGTAGTTCTCGTTCGCTGCCTGGCGCAGCCGATTTACTGCCGCTCGTGCGAGCATGCCTCGACGCGGGCCTCGGCAGGCCGAGGCCCGCGATCGCCGGCGGGTCGGTTCAGCCCAGGTGTGCCTGCAACAACCAGGCGGGCACCGAGCTGCGGCCACCCGGCTCGTCTCGGACGTCTTCGAACGAGATCGGCAACGCTTTGTCCTTCGGGAGATTGGTGCCGTGGATGCGTGCCGGGCGGATCTCGTCGATCACCCAGTACTTCGAGACCACTTCGCGCAGTTCGGCTTCGGTGACCGGGTTGGGGCCGAAACCGGCGGGTGGATCGGGGAGGGCTTTGCGGTCGAACACGAGTACGAAGTAGGACGCTCCGGGGGCGGCGGCGCGGACAATCGACTGCTGGTATCCCTCGCGCTGGTCGACCGGGATCGAATGGAACAGGGTGCTGTCGACGATGGTGCCGAAACGGCCGTCGTAGCCGGTGAACGAGGCGATGTCGGCGACCTCGTACGACGCGGTGGTCAATTCGCGCCGGGACGCTTCGGCACGGGCCAGTTCGATGGCGGTCGGGGCGGAGTCCAATCCGACCGTCGTGTAGCCGTGTTCGGCCAGATACAGGGAGATCGCCGCCTCGCCGCACCCCACATCGAGGACGTCGCCGTGGATTTTGCCCTGCTCGATGATCGCTTTCAGTTCCGGCTGCGGCTCGCCCAGGCTCCAGGGGGGCTTGGCATCCCAGAACGGTCCGGCGTCGCCCTTGTAGGCGCCCTCGAAGGTGAACTCGGCCGGTGTGGTCGCGCCTTCTGCTGATGCCCCGTCACCGTCTCGGGTTTCGATGGCTTTCACGGTCTTGTCGAGCGCCTGTTTCAGGACGCGTTTGCCGACGGTCCCCACCACGACTCCCAGGACCCGGCCCTTGAGGTTCTTGCCCTCGCGCACGACGACCACGTCCACGTCGGTCATCCCGTCGGGCCGGCGGGTGAAGGTGTAGGTGTGACCCGAGTGGCCGCCCCACAGGTTCGAGTCGGTGGTGGTCATGACGACGCGGTCCGGGTTCGACCAGTCGTAATGCAGGCGTTCCCAGATGCCGTGTGATCCCTCGGTGACATCGGCATCACGCTGTCCCTGGTCGTGGACCTCGAGATATTCGTCGGCGCTGTTGCCGAACACCTCTGAGCGGCCCGGCCCGAAATCGGTCAGCGCCGCCACGAACTGTTCCGGTGTCGAACTCGTGGTCTCCTTGAAGTGGATGGTGGACATCGGGGCCTCCTGTTCCGGGCGATAACTCCTCGAGGGATCGACGGGTCGCCGTTCGCACGTCGTGTGCGCAACAGGGGAGACCGCCCAGGCCGAGGCGAGGATGCCGACAAGGACATCACGCCGAGCACGCGCCGAGGCCGTAGCCGTCTGTACTGTTTGCGCGACGTTCGAAACTGTCGATTCATGATCCAGTCTAGGACCTCGCACGGAACAATCCGAGGTACCAGGTCGCGTACTGGCCGCTACCGCCGACGAGTTGAAGCTACGAGTCCGCTGGTTCGAGCAGGCTGTCCACGAGGCGCTGCTGGGCGGCCTGACCCAATCCCGCCCGACGTGCCCACTCGGGCGGTCCGCCATGTTCGACATCGAAGTGCGCCAGCAACTTTCGTATCGTGTCGGCTTCCGCGGCGAAGACCCAGTCGGGTATCTCGGCGAGATCGGCGCTGCGCTCGCGGGCGGAGCGCGCCTGCTGTACCCGGGCGCGCAACGCCTCGACATTCGCCCCGGTCGCGGCATAGTCCGCGACGATATCGTCGGCGCGAACACCGATGACGCCCAGCAGGACGGCCACGACCACGCCGGTGCGGTCCTTGCCCGCGGCGCAGTGCACCAGCGCCGGCAGGTTGCCCGCCTCGGCCAGCAGATCCAGGACCTCGACGATATTGCCGGGGCTGTGTTCGAGGTACTCGAGATAGCGATCGAACATCGTTCCGTCGGCGGCCACCTGCAACAGGTCCAGGCGTAGTCGACCGGCCCCGAAGATGTGGATGTTGCGGTAGACGGGCACCGAATCGGCCACCGGCCCACGCCCATCGGCCTCGGCCTCGGTCGGAGCACGCAGATCGATCACGCTGCGCAGACCGCAGTCCCGCAGCAGGTACGAGACGTCGCCGTCGTCCAATTCGGTCAGTGCGTCCGACCGCAGCACGCGCAGCCGTCGCACCCGGCGGCCGTCCTCGGTCCGCAGTCCGCCCAGATCACGAGCGTTGCACGCCCCGCGCAGGGGCAGGGCACGGCCAGCGACCGCCATCTCATCGTTTGTCATCGGTTTCCGGTTTCGTCCAGTGCATCGGCGGCTTCTCGCTCTCGATGATATTGAACCGCGACCGCGGCGTCCGGACCACACCTCGCGCGGCCCTGTCTCGGTCGGCCCGGTGGCCGGACCTCGCTGCGCCACAACAGAAATGGGGGCGAGATCGGCTCGGCGATGCGATCGCCGATTTGGACCGGGTCCACGCCGGCGCGGGTGGTATGCTCGTCGGCGGTGCGTCGGGTCGCGCATCAGGGTTGTTTTCGAAGGCGCGCAACGAGTACCGCGTCGGCAAGGGGTGTTTCCAGTTCCCGGCTTTCCGGGCGAGCGGCCCGGATCGGCAGCGTCGCACACGGATCGCCTGGTCACTCGGCTCGCGGTGGCGGGAATCTCCGGTGGTATCGGCACCGAAGAGCTGACGCCCCAGGGGTGAGCCCGGCGGTGGTTCACGGGTTAGCAACGCACACGCTGTCTGTCGTGACCGTGTGATTCATCCTCAGTTACCTGCCCGGGCTTAGCGTGCTGAGTACCACGGAAGGAGTCGGCTGTGGAGATCCGACATCTCGTTTCGTTCATCGCCATCGCCGAGGAGTTACACTTCGGCCGCGCAGCGCAGCGCCTTCACCTCACTCAGCCCAGTCTGAGCGCCCAGCTGCAGAAGCTGGAGAAATCAGTCGGCGTGCAACTGGTCGCACGCAACTCGCACGATGTCCGGTTGACCGCGGCCGGAGTGGAATTCGAGGGTCAGGCCCGCCAGATCGTCGCTCAACTGGAGCGGGCGGCACATTCGGCGCGGGCCACCGCGGCGGGCCGGTCGGGCACCCTCAACATCGGCTACAACCTCCCTGCCAGCCGTCATGTGCTACCGAAGGCGTTGGCCCGCATGACCTCGGACCACCCGGACATCGTGGTGTCGTTGTGGGAGAAGCGAACCGGGCCGCAACTGGCCGGGCTATCGGACGGCTCACTGGATATCGCGCTGGTGTACGGACATCCCGGCACCGCCGAGTTCCGCTACCGCCGGTTGCTGCACCGGGTGCCGCTCGTGGCGGTGGTGGGCCGGTTGCATCGCTGGGCGGAGCGCCCCGGTGTCCGGTTCGCCGAGTTGGCGAGCCAGCAGTGTGTGCTGTTCGCGCGGGACCAGTGCCCGGCGATGTACGACTCGATCCTGCGGGCGGCGGCCGACAACGGCATCTCGCTGACCGTGGCCCAGATGGCCGACGATCCGGGGGCGACCGCGCATATGGTCGCGGTGCGCCCGCTGGTCGGCTTCGCTTCGCTGCCGCGCGCGATCTCGATGGGAATGGTTGTGCCGGGCAGCACCTCGGTGGCGGTGAAACTGGTGGATCCGGTACCTACTCTCGATCTGTATGCGGTGTGGAATGCCGAGGAGACGAATCCGGCCGTCTCACTGTTCCTGGACTGTGTGGAGTTTCCGGAGGAATCGGAGATCGATACTGCCCCGGCGATTTCCGCCTGACCACTTCGATAGGCCCTGACGTTCGCGCGGTAGGAATGCGGCCGCGACCCGGACAGTATTTGTCGCCGCCGAGAAGAATTCGGAGGCGTGAATACAGTCTCAGACATCGAGATATCGGTTACCGAGAACGGAATCCAGCCGGCGGATTTCGAGAGTTTGTACTCGATTGTCTCCGGCGGCGCCCGGCAGGATCCGCACCGGCTGCTGCTGGGCTACCCGGACGGGACGGTGCTGACCCGGGCGGAGGCGGACGCCAGAATCCGGGCGGTCGCCGCGGCGCTGGCCGAACGTGGTGTGCGGCACGGTGATCGGGTGGCGATCCTGGGCCGCACCAGCATGGAATGGGTTCTGCTCGACTGCGCGGTGCTGGCGCTGGGCGCGGTCGTGGTACCGATCTACCCGACCTCCTCGCCCAGCCAGATCGAGCACATCCTGACCGACAGCGGCAGTACGTATTTCGCCGCCGAGACCGACGACGACGCGGTCCGCCTGCTGGCCGCCGGTGCGGGCGCGGTCTTCACCTTCACCGAGATCTCGCGCTGGGCGCAGGACGCGATCGGCGCCGATCCGGAGGCGCCGACCGACGACGTGCGCGCCGACGACCTGGCCATGATCGTGTACACCAGCGGCACCACCGGCCTGTCCAAAGGGTGCATGATCACCCACCGCAACATGTACACCTCGGCGGCCAACACCGTCCGCCAGACGGGGACGCTGTTCGACGGGACGACCGTGCTGGCATTGCCGCTCTCGCACGTCTTCGGCCAGACCATGTTGTTCGCGTGCCTGTTCGGCGGTACCGAAACCTATCTGCTGCCGGGGATTCCGGATCTGGTCCCGGCCCTGACCCGGCTGCGGCCCACCTTCCTGCCGCTGATTCCCTACGGGCTGGAGAAGATTCGCAAACACTGCCGCGCGCTGCTCGCCGAGGGCGCGGAGCACGAGGCGGTGACGCGCGGGCTGGAATTGCTGCGTCGGCGCGATCCGGCGCTGCCCGTGGAACCGATCGCCTCGGCGTTGGGCGGTCGGCTGCGCCATGTGATCTCCGGCGGTGCGTCCCTGGACGATTCGACGGCCGGGTTCTACGCCGGGGTGGGGGTGGTGATCCTCAACTGTTACGGCCTCACCGAGGCGGCCACCGCGGTGACCGTCAATGCTCCGGAGACCAACCGGCTGGGCACCGTGGGCCGTCCCATTCCCGGCACCGCGGTCGGCATCGCCGCCGAGGACGGGGAGGTTCTGGTCCGCGGCCCGCACGTGACGCCCGGGTACTGGGGTGCGGCGAGCGAGCAGCGGCCGGTCGATGCCGACGGCTGGCTGCACACCGGTGACATCGGCGAACTCGACGCCGGGCATCTGCGAATCACCGGGCGCAAGAAGGAGATTCTGGTCACCTCGGGCGGCAAGAACGTCGCCCCGACGCCGCTCGAGGATCGGGTGCGGCTGCACCCGCTGGTCAGCAACTGCATGGTGCTCGGGGACGGCCGGGCCTATGTCACCGCCCTGGTCACCCTGGATGCCCAGCACGCCGACCAGTGGCGGGCCGAACATCCGGACAGCGATCCGGCCACCGCCGTGCAGGCGGCGGTCGACGAGGCCAACGAACTCGTCTCCCGGGCAGAATCGATTCGCGCGTTCCGGATCGTCGCCGGTGACTTCACGATTGCGAACGGACTGCTCACCTCGTCGCTGAAATTGCGTCGCGCGGCGATCGCCGAGGCGTATGCCGACGATATCGGGCAGCTCTATATTGCGCGTGAGTGAACCTGCCGCAAATTATTCATCAATTTCTCCGTCGCGATAGCCGAGGCCGATCGGCCGATGAATTGCAGTGTCCGCCGGTAGTTCTCGGACGGCATCGCGAACAAACTCGAAACCGGAATTCCTCTAGCGAAAGTGATGGGCACATGTACGACGTCATCGTGGTCGGATCTCGCGTCGCGGGGGCCCCGCTGGCCATGCTGCTGGCTCGTAAGGGTTACCGCGTGCTCGCCGTGGACCGCGCCACCTTCCCGAGCGACACCGTCTCCACCCACTACATCCACCAGGCGGGCCTGAGCCTGTTGAAGTCCTGGGGACTGCTGGATCAGCTGGTGGCCACCGGCTGCCCGCCCGTGCGGAACCTGAACTTCACCTACACCGACATCGTGATCAACGGGATGGCCGATCCGTCGGCGGACGGCATCGACGCCGTGTACTGCCCGCGGCGCACCGTACTGGACAAGATGCTGGTGGATGCCGCGCGCGGCGCGGGCGCGGAGGTGATCGAGGGATTCACCGTCAGCGCACTGGAATTCGACGGTGACCGGGTCACCGGCCTGCGCGGTCGGACCCCCGACGGAGCCGAGCACAAGTTCGAGGCGAAGCTGGTGATCGGCGCGGACGGCGCCAACTCCACGGTCGCCAAGCAGGTCGGCGCCGAGGTCTACGAGGGCTCGGCGGCGGCGTGCTTCGTGTTCTACTCCTACTACGAGGGCGTCGACTGGGGTATGCAGCACCGCACCGGATTCGGTGAGCAGCAGTTCGCCTCCTGGCCCACGCACGACGGCCTGGCCCTGGTGGCGGTCATGCGCAAGCGCGACCGGTTCCGGGAGTTCCGCGCCGATCCCGATGCCGGTGTCCAGGAGATCGTGGACCAGGTGGACCCGGAAATCGGTGCGCGGCTGCGGGATACCGGTAAGCGGGTGGAGCCGTTCCGGCCGATGCTGTACCCGGACAACTACCGCCGCCGCTCCTTCGGACCGGGCTGGGCGCTGGTCGGCGACGCCGGATACCACAAGGACCCGTTCACCGGCTGGGGCATCACCGACGCGTTCAAGTACGCTCAGCTGCTGTCGGATCTGGTGGACGAGAGCCTGTCCGGGGTACGGCCGTTCGAGCAGACCCTGGCCGAGTACCAGCGTGAGCGCGACGCGCAGAGTGCGAGCACCTACGAACTGACGCAGAGCATTTCGGAGTTGTCGCTGACCCCGTACTACGACTCGGTGTTCCGCGCGACCAGCATGAGCCCGGACTACTCCAAGAAGTTCTTCGGCCTGATCGCGGGGCTGTACCCGCCGGACAAGTTCTTCGGCGAGGCCGAGCTGGCCGAGCTGTACGAGAAGGTCGGCTTCCCGTCCGAGCGCCGCCACCTGACCCGCGACGCGGGAGTGCCGGCATGAGCGGGGTGGCGCTCACCGCGATCGGTGACAGTTTCGTCGAGGGTCGCGGAGATGTCCGGCCGGACGGCGCGTTCCGCGGCTGGGTGCCGCGCCTGGGCAGCCAGCTCGGTCTGCGGGGCGGGGCCGTCCGTAATCTGGGCACCCACGGCGCGACCACCACGACTCTGGTGACGCAGCAGCTGCCCGCGGCGGTTTCCGCGCGGTCGGCGGTGTACGGCGTGGTCGTCGGGGTGAACGATCTGGTCAGCGACTACGACCGGAATCGGTTCGCGGACAACCTCGACACGGTCTTCGGCACGCTGAACGAAGGCAGCGCAACGGTTTTCACCGCCACCTACCCGGACATCCCGGCGCGCCTGCCGGTTCCGGACGGATTCCGGGAGCTGCTGCGTGAGCGGTTCGCCTACGCCAATTCCGCGCTGGCCGAGGTGACCGCCCGGACCGGCACCCTGCTGATCGATATCGCGGCCCGCCCGGAGTGGGCGCGCCCGGAGATGTGGACCGAGGACGGCCTGCATCCCAGTTCGCTCGGGCATCGCGTCTTCGCGGCCGCGGCGGCCGAAGCGATCTCGTCGACCACCGCCACCACCGTGGCCGCCTGACGCGGCCTACCAGGTTCGAGAGGATTCCCTGTGACGGACGACAGACGCCTGGCGCGCGACCCGATCGCGATCGTCGGGATGTCGGGGCTCTTGCCCAGAGCCCACAACCATGTTCAGTTCTGGCAGAACATCGTCGACGGTGTCGACTGCATCGAGGAGGTTCCGCCGTCGCGGTGGAAGCTCGACGACTACTACGACGCCGACCCGGCCGCGCCGGACAAGACCTACTCGCGGCGCGGCGCGTTCCTGCCCGATGTGGACTTCGATCCGCTGGAGTTCGGGCTGCCGCCGAATCAGCTCGAGGTCACCAGCACCATGCAGACGCTGAGCCTGGGCGTCGCGCGCGATCTGCTTCTCGACGCCGGGGCGGTCGGGTCGGATTGGTACGACGCCGCGAGCACCGGAGTCGTGCTGGGCACCACCGGCCCGGTGCCGCTGATGCATCCGCTCGCGGCCCGGCTCTCCACACCGGTGCTGATGGAGGCGGCGCGGTCGGTGGGCCTGAGCGAGCGGGACGCCGACGCGATCGCGCAGCGGTTCGTGACGGCTTTCGCGCCGTGGGAGGAGAATTCCTTCCCCGGACTGCTGGCCAATGTGGTCGCGGGCCGGGTCGCCAACCGGCTCGGCCTGGGCGGGATGAACTGCACGGTCGATGCGGCATGTGCGGCCTCGCTGGCCGCGATCCGCACCGCGATCGCGGAATTGCAGGACCGCCGCGCCGACATGATGATCACCGGCGGCGTCGACACCGAGAACACCATCTTCATCTACATGTGCTTCAGCAAGGTCGGTGCGCTCTCGCCGACCGGGCGGATCAGCCCGTTCTCCGACGAGGCCAACGGCACCCTGCTCGGCGAGGGCATCACCATGCTCGCGCTGCGCCGGCTGGAAGACGCGCGCCGCGACGGGAACCGGATCTACGCGGTCATCCGCGGGCTGGGTTCCTCCAGTGACGGGCGCTCCAAGAGCATCTACGCACCGCGTGCCGAGGGACAGCGCGTCGCGCTGGATCGCGCCTACCGCGACGCCGAATGTTCGCCCGCCGACGTGGAACTCATCGAAGCGCACGCCACCGGCACCGCGGTCGGTGATCGGACCGAACTGACCGCGCTGAACGGGCTGCTGACCGAATCGAGCCAGGAATCCCGGTTCGCCGCGCTGGGCAGCGTGAAATCGCAGATCGGCCACACCAAGGGTGCGGCCGGTACCGCCAGTGTGATGAAGCTGGCCCTGGCACTGCATCAGAAGGTGTTGCCGGGCACCATCAACGTGGCCGCGCCGAATACCGACTTCGACTGGGGCACAGCGCCGTTCTACGTCAACACCCGCACCCGGCCGTGGATTCTCGATCCGCAGCGTCCGGTGCGCCGCGCCGCCGCGTCGGCAATGGGATTCGGCGGCACCAACTTCCACGTGGTGCTGGAGGAGGCCGACGCCGACCGGTCCGGGCAGCAGGTGCTGCACCGGGTGCCGCGCGCGCACCTGTGGCATGCGCCGGATGCGGCGAGCCTGGCAGAGTCGTTGCGCTCCAGTGAATCCGGCGACGGCGGCGATATTCCGGAGCAGCACGCCCGGATCGGGTTCGTCGCGATCGACGACGAGCACGCCGAGCATCTGCGGGACCTGGCGGTCGATGAGCTGCTGCGCAATCCGGACGCCACGGCCTGGGATCATCCGGAGGGCGTCCACTTCCGCGCGGCGGCACTGCCGCAGCGCACGGCAGGTGCGCTGTTCGCCGGTCAGGGCAGCCAGTACGTCGATATGGGATCGACTGCGGCACTGAACAATCCGCCCGTGGGTGCGGCTTTCGACGCCGCCAACGCGGTCTTCGCCGAAGCGCCGCGGCGGCTGGCGAGTGTGGTGTTCCCGGCTCCGGCATTCGACGAGGACGAACAGGCCGAGCAGGAAACCCTGTTGCGCCGCACCGATTTCGCGCAGCCTGCGATCGGTGCGCTGGCGGTCGGGCAGTTCCGGGTGCTGAACGACTTCGGCTTCCGGCCCGACGGGCTGCTGGGGCACAGCTTCGGTGAACTCACCGCGCTGTGGGCGTCCGGCTCGGTGTCCACCGACGACTACTTCGCCCTGGCACGCGCGCGTGGCGCGGCGATGGTGGTCCCCGAAGGCGAGGACGCCGGCACCATGACCGCGGTCGGCGCCACCCGAGAGGTGGTGTCCGAGCTGATCGCCGGGGTCGCCGATGTGTGGATCTGCAACCACAACGCGCCCGATCAGGTGGTGGTCGGCGGTGGCGCCACCGGAATCGCCGAGGTGGCCGCCCGTGCCGCGGAGCGCGGGATCGCCACCCGGGACCTGCCGGTCTCCGGCGCCTTCCACACCCCGTACGTGGCGCACGCGGTGGACCGCTTCGCCGCAGCGGTGGCCGAGGTGCCGATCGGCGCGCCCGCTGTCCCGGTCTACGCGAACTCGCCGGACGCCGGATACGGCGACGATGCCGCGGCGAACCGGGCCACCCTGACCGGACAGCTCAGCAAGCCGGTGGAATTCGCGTCCGCGCTGAGCGCGATGCGCGCGGCCGGATGCAACGTCTTCGTCGAATTCGGGCCCAAACAGATCCTCACCTCGCTGGTCCGGCGCACCCTCGGCGACGAGGTGATCGCGATCGCGACCGACTCCGGGCCGATCGGCGACGGTGACCTCACCCTGAAGCGGGCAGCCGTGCGACTCGCGGTGCTGGGCTTCGACATTCGCGGGATCAACCGTTATGCCGCGCCCGCGCCCGCCGCGGCGCCGAAGCGGGGTATGACCGTGACCCTGTCCGCGCCGGAGTATGTGCCCGACACCCGCCGGGCCGCCCATGCCGCCGTTCTCGGCGACGGCTACCTGGTCACCGCCGCCGCAGCGCCGCAGCCGGTGGTCGCCCCGCCGGCACCGCCCTCGAATGGTGTTGCGCCACACACCGACATCGTCCCCGCCGCCGAGCCGCCCGTGGTCCGCTCGGCCGACCTACCGGAGAATTTCGTGTCATCCCAACCGCCCCACCGCGAGGCCGGGGCCGCCGCCGTTGCGGACTACAGCGCTCTGGACTCCGCGCTGGTACAGCATCTGGACATCCACCGCCAATACCTCGACGGCCAGCTGGATCTGGCCCGCAGCCTGGCCGGTGCGCTCGGCCAGGGTGGGCTGGACGAGAGCACCGTCCGGGCCATCGAGGCGGTGAAGGACCACGGAATCGCCATCAGCGACAGCCATTCCCGCGCCAGTGCGGTACTGGCGCAGCTGGCCGGGCTGGAGAGCGGCGTGGAGGTCGCACCGGTACAGCGGATCGCCGCGGTGCCGCAGCCTGCACCGCGTGCTCTGGCCGCTGCCCCGGTCGCGGAAAGTCCGGCGCGGCAGTCGGTTCCGGCAGCTGTGCCGATCGAATCGCAGCCGGCTCGCCCGGTCTCGATACCGGCCGCCAACGGGAGCACTTCGGCCGGTGCCGTATCGAACACCACTGCTTCGAGCAATACGGTGTCGAACGGTGCCGCCCCGGCTGCCGAGCCCACGGCCGATGCGGCGACGTTGCGTCGTGCGTTGCAGGAAGTGGTCGCCGACAAGACGGGATATCCGGTCGAGATGGTCGATCCCGCGATGGATCTCGAAGCGGATCTGGGCGTTGACTCGATCAAGCGGGTGCAGGTGATCGGGGCGTTGCAGGAGCGGTTCCCGCACTTGCCGAGCCTCGGTCCGGAGCAGTTGGGGACGCTGCGCACTCTGGACCAGGTGGCGACACTGCTCGCCGGTACCGATACCGAAGCTCCGGCTCCCGCCGCGGCACCGACCCCCGCGAGCGGGGCGACCGCTGACGAACTGCGCCGCGCTCTGCAGGAAGTGGTCTCGGACAAGACCGGCTATCCGGTCGAGATGGTCGATCCCGCGATGGATCTCGAAGCGGATCTGGGCGTCGACTCGATCAAGCGGGTGCAGGTGATCGGGGCGTTGCAGGAGCGGTTCCCGCACTTGCCGAGCCTCGGTCCGGAGCAGTTGGGCACGCTGCGCACGCTGAACCAGGTGGCCGACGCGCTCACCACACCGGCTGCCTCCGCTTCCGCGGCCTCCGAATCGGGCCCGGCATCGGGCGCCTCGGCGGACGAACTGCGTTCCGCGCTACGGGAATTGGTTGCGGAGAAGACGGGCTATCCGGTGGAGATGGTCGATCCGACGATGGATCTGGAGGCGGATCTGGGGGTGGATTCGATCAAGCGGGTGCAGGTGATCGGAGCCTTGCAGGAGCGATATCCGGATCTGCCCAGTCTCGGTCCCGAGCAACTGGGCACCCTGCGCACGCTGGATCTCATCGCCGCCCGCCTGGCGGACAGCACCGGTGGTGATGCGGACCCAAAAGCTGAGGCCGCGGCGGGTGCGCCGCGGCACGCCGTCGATCTGATCACCGTCGCATCGGTGGACACGCTCGTCGACCCCTATCCCGCGGACGCCGTCGCGGTGGTGCTCGGGATCGGGGCCGGCACCGAGGCCGACTGCGCCGCACTCACCGCCGCACTGCGGGGCCTGGGCTGGACCGCACGGCATACGACCGACCTCGCCACGCTGACCACCGATCCGGTGGACGCGGTCCTCGTGGTCGCCGGGACAACCTCGGAATGGCAAGCGGCGCAGGATGTCCTGACCGAGACCATCCTCGCCGCCGGTCGTGCGGTGCCGGAACTGCGGCAGGCCACGCAACGAGCGGCCTTCGTCACCGTGACCCGGCTCGACGGGGAACTCGGCTATCGCGGGGACAAGGATCCGGTGTCCGTGCTGCTGGGCGGCATCGGCGGGATCGTGAAGACGGTCGCGGCCGAGGAGCCCACGCTGTTCTGCCGGGCACTCGATATCGACCCGGCAGTGGACGCGACGGTGGCCGCGGCGCACGTGGTGACCGAACTGTTCGACGCCGCGACCGATACCGCCGAGATCGGCATAGACGCGGCGGGCGTGCGCCGCGCGCCGGTGCCCAGCAGGTACGCACCCGCGTCAACGGTGACGTGGGTGGATCCGGACCGTGTTCCGGACCCGACGACGCTGTCGGCCGACGATGTCCTGCTGGTCACCGGTGGCGCGCGCGGCGTGACCGCACTGTGTGTGCTCGCGCTGGCCCGGCGCAGTCCGGTCCGGTTCGTGCTGCTGGGCCGCACCGAACTCACACCCGAGCCGGAATGGGCTGCGGGCGTACCGGATTCGGATCTCAAAACGGCCGCCGTGCGCGCCCTCGCCGGTACCGGCACGACCCCGCGCGAGATCGACCGGAGCTGCGCCGAGGTGCGCGCGGTCCGTGAGATCCGTTCCACCCTGACCGAACTCGGCGACCGAGCCGTGTACGCGGCGGCCGATGTCACCGATGCCGCGGCGGTCCGTGCGGCGGTCGAACCGTGGCGGGACACGCTGACCGGGATCGTGCACGGCGCGGGAGTACTCGCCGATTCGATGATCGCGGACAAGACCGCGGAGTCGGTGACCCGGGTGCTGCGCCCCAAGCTCGCGGGACTGGCCGCGGCCTTGGCGGTGGTGGACCAGCCACGGCATCTGGTGCTGTTCACCTCGGTCGCCGGACTGTTCGGCAATGCCGGGCAGTCCGATTACGCGGCTGCCAACGAGGCCCTGTGCCGGTTCGTGACGAGCTGGCGCACCCGCCATCCGGACTGCCACTGTGTCGCGATCGACTGGGGCGCCTGGGACGGCGGGATGGTCACCCCGGAACTGCGTCGGCACTTCGTGGATCGCGGAATTCCGTTGCTGGCGCCGGAAACCGGGGCCGCGGCCTTCGCCGAACAGTTCACCCCGGCGCACCGCGCCGACACCGTGGTGCTGGTCGGTGAGGCGGTGGCGCTGTCCAGTGCGACGCCTCCGCTCGCACCGGCACGGGTGCGACGCAACTTCGCCGGGCTCACCGAGGAGCTGGTGATCGCCGCGCACCGCGTCGGCGAGCACATCGTGCTGCCCGCGACCTTCGCGCTCGGTGCGCTGATCAATGTCACCGAACGCCGGTTACCCGGGCTGATGGTCACCGCTGTGCACGACTTCGAGGTCGTCAAGGGGATCGTCTTCGATCATCCGGTGGACGAGGTCGACATCGTCGTCGATCCCGCCACGACAGCCGGTGATTCGGTCGCGGTGGAGGTGCGCATGATGGGCGGCCGCACCACGCACTACCGGGCCACGTTGGTCTGCAGCCGCACGGCGGAGGGCTCACCGCGGGTGACGGTGCCGACCGGACCCGGGTCCAGCGCGGCATGGATCTACCAGGACGGTGTGCAGTTCCACGGTCCGGCCCTGCAGGGGCTGCGCCGGGTGCGCAGTGCCTCCGACTCCGCGATGGTCTTCGAATGTGTCCTGCCCGCAACGCGAATCGGCGCGGGCTCCTACGGCGGACGGCTGCACGATCCGGTCTGCGCGGATCTGATCCTGCAGTGCCCGCCGGTACTGGGACACCGGCTGCTCGACGCGGCCTGCCTGCCGCTGGGAATCGGCAAGGCCGAGTACTACGGACGGCTGCCGGTGGGGGAGCCGTTCCTGGTGGTGGTCGACAATCCGCGCGGCGGGTCGTTCGAGGTCAGCATCGACGCGACCGCGACGGACTTGAACGGCACAGTGCTGCAACGGTTCGCGGGCGTCACCGTGGTGACGACCCCGGACCTGACAGAGAAGTTTCGAAGCTCGGTGAGGCGGTGGCAGCAATGACAGTCCTGGAGTTCGACGGTATCGCCTTCGACCCGACGGGTGGGCCGCGTGCCGGGACCGAGGTGGTCGAGTCCGCTGGTCGGGCACCGGCCACCGGCGATCGGGTCCCGCCGATGGTGATCGAGAAACGTTCGGCCGCGCCACAACCCGCTGTGTCGAGCGCGTTGGCGGAGCTCCGCGCCGGGGTGGTGGCCGCCCACCGGGCCGCCTTGGACGCACAGCTCGCGTTGCAGCGAGCGCTGTGGCAGCGGGCCTGTGGGGGCGGAGCATTCACTGCCGCAACGGATCCAGGCGCGACGGCAGCTCCCGCGGCGATCGCGGCCGACGCTGCGATTCGACTGCCGGGTCGGCTCATCGCCACTGCTGGTGGATCCGCAATCGCTGCGGAGGATGCCTTCAAACCGCTCGCCCGATCCGCCCGCACCACGCTCGATCGTGCTGCGCTGGAACAACTCACCCGCGGCGAAGTGGCCGAGGTGTTCGGCCCGGCCTACCGGCGTGCGGGCGTGGTGTCGGCGGTGCGCCTGGCCACCGCGCAGCCGCTGGTCCTTACCCGGATCGAAGCACTGGAGTTGCGCGGCGGCGACGGAAAAGGCCGGGTCGCTGCGGAATTCGACGGTGACGTGCGGGCGGCGGCGGTACAGGCCGCCGAGGTGTTCGCGATCTTCACCGGTATGCATCTGTGCTTGTCCGGTTGCACCCTGACCGCGACGGTGGACGGCGCAGACGGCTCCGGCGCGGGCCGGATCGAACTGGTGGTCGGCGATGTCGATCTGATCCCCCGGCCGCACGTGGACGCGGTCGCGCACACCGCGGCCGGGGCGCTGGCGGTGACGGTCGCCGCGGCCGAACCCGCCGGTGCCGGAGCCGGACCGGGCGCGGCGGTATCGGGCCTGCTGCTCAACGAATTCCACATGGTGCACCTGTCCCGGGGCGATCAGGCCATCGCGATGGGACCCGAATTCGCGCCGTACACCGGGGTCCGCGCGACCCGGTTGCCGACCGGCGGACTGTTGCTGGTGGATCGGGTGCTCAGCTTCGACGGCGCGCGTGGAGTGCTGGATGGCGCCTCCTACATCAGCGAATACGACTCCCCGGCCGATTCCTGGTACTACGGCGACACCGCCAACGAATCCATGCCGCACTTCGTCTTCATGGAGACCTCGTTGCAGGCGGCGCTGCTGATGGGCTATTACGCCGGGCCGACGCTGTCTCAGCGCGACACCACGCTGAGTCTGCGCAACCTCGGCGGCAGTGCCCGACTGCTGCGGCGGATCGACTTGCGGGACAGCACGATTCAGCAGTCCTCGCGGTTGCTGTCGACCACGCTGCTGCCCGGATCCTCGTTGCAGACCTTCGATTACACCCTTGCCGTCGAGGGAGAGCCTTTCTACACCGGCGAAACCATGTTCGGCTACTTCAGCGACGAGGCGCTGGCCAATCAGACGGGCCTGGACGCGGGCCGGTCGGTACCCAGCTGGCGGACCGAGCATCCGCAGGCCCCCGCCCGGGTGATCGATGTGGCCGCCCGCCGGGCCGATCCGGCCGCACCGCTGTGCGCGCGCCGCACCCTGGCCTTGATCGACCGCGTCGAGGTGGTCGACGGCGGCGGCAAGTACCAGGAGGGTTACCTGCACTCGCTGCGTGAGATCGACGACACCGACTGGTATTTCGACCGGCACTTCCACCTCGACCCGGTGATTCCCGGCTCACTCGGAGTGGAATCGGTGATCCACGCGGTGCAGGAGTGGATGCTCGACGCGGGATTCGCTGCGGAAATGACCGATCCGGTGTTCCGCATCCCGTGCGATATCGAATTCTCCTGGCGCTACCGGGGGCAGTTCCTGCCCAGCGACGGCACCGTGGAACTCGAGGCGCACATCAAACAGGTACGCCAGGAAGCGCACGCCGTCACCGTGGTGGTGGACGGATCGCTGTGGAAGCCCGGACTGCGCATCTACGAACTCATCGATCTCGCAATCGAACTCGCCGACCGGGCGGTGCTGCCGTGACCACCACCGAACAGTCGCGCGCAGGCCGCGACGCTCGCAGGCCGAGGAAACCGGCATCCGGTGCCGGAGGCAGGACGGAACGCCCATGACGACCTTCGGGACCCACGCGCTCGCCGAGACCGAGGCGGACATCACGGCGATACTGCTGGACCTGGACATACCCTGCTGGGTGGTCCGGCACGAGGGCCGAATCGGGGTGACCGCGTCGCGAGCGCTGGCAGCTCGGTCGGAGATCCTCACCGGAGTCGGCGCGCTGCCACCGGAACGACTGGGCGACAGTGCGTTCCGGGCGGCGCACGGCGTGCGCGCCGCCTATGCCGCGGGCGCCATGGCCAACGGCATCGCCTCGCCCGCCCTGGTGGCGGCGATGTCGCGCGCGGGATATCTGGCCTCCTACGGGGCCGCCGGGGTGACACCGGCGGTGGTGGACGCGGCGCTGGGTGAACTCGCCCGGACCTTGTCCGCAGAGCCGTTCGCCTGCAACCTCATTCACAGCCCGTCCGAACCGGCGCTGGAGCGCGCCATCGTCGATGCCTGCCTGCGGCACGGTGTGCGATGCGTGGAAGCTTCGGCGTTCATGGATCTGACCACCGAGGTGGTGCGGTATCGCGCGGCCGGATTGGCGGTGGACCGGCAGGGTAATATCGAACGCCGACATCGCCTGATAGCCAAGGTATCCCGGGTGGAGGTCGCCGAACTGTTTCTGCGGCCCGCTCCGGCCCGGTTGCTCGGTGCGCTCACCGAGCGCGGGGAGATCACCGCGGAACAGGCCCGGCTGGCCGCGCAGATCCCGATGGCCGACGACATCACGGCCGAGGCCGATTCCGGCGGGCACACCGATCGGCGCCCGCTGACGGTACTGTTTCCCGAGATCGTCACCGCCCGTGACCGGATCGCCCGCGAACTGCCCGCGGCGGCCGCAGTGCGTGTCGGTGTGGCCGGTGGGATCGGCACCCCGGACGCGGTCGCGGCCGCTTTCGCACTGGGGGCTGCGTACGTGGTGACCGGATCGGTGAACCAGTCCTGCCGCGAGGCCGCGCAGTGCGATCACACGAAGAAGCTGTTGGCCACAGCGGAATTCGCGGACTGCACGATGGCCCCGTCCTCGGACATGTTCGAACTCGGGGTGCAGGTCCAGGTGCTGCGGCGCGGGACCATGTTCGCTGCGCGGGCCCAGCGGCTCTACGAGCTCTACCGCGCCTACGACGGTCTGGACGACATCCCGGCCGAGCAGCGTCTGGATCTGGAACGGACCGTGCTGCGGCGGCCGGTGGACGAGATCTGGCGCGACTGCGTCGAATTCTTCACCGAGCGTGATCCGGCACAGCTCGCCGGTGCCGCGCAGGACCCGAAACTCCGGATGGCCCTGGTGTTCCGGTGGTACCTCGGGCTGTCCTCGGGGTGGAGCATCCGCGGCGCGGCCGACCGCACTGCCGACTACCAGATCTGGTGCGGCCCAGCGATGGGCGCGTTCAACACCTGGGTCGCGGGCACGTATCTGGCGGCTCCGAGCCATCGGCACGTGGCGGATGTGGCCGACGAATTGATGTACGGCGCGGCCTATCTCACCCGGGTGGCCCAGCTGCGGGCGGCCGGAGCCCGGCTGCCCGCGGGCTGCGCGCGGTACGTGCCTCGACCTCTGGAGGAACGATGACCATACTCGAGACCAGGCCAGTCGCGGCGAGCGACTGGATGCGCTGCCCCGGTTGCGGCGACATGATCTACCGCAAGCGCTACGACCGTGGTGACCGGGTCTGTCCGGAGTGCGACAGCCATGGTCCGCTGACCGCCGACCAGCGCATCGCGATGCTGCTGGACGCCGGCTCGGCCCAGGCGGTCGTGGCCGCGCCGACGGTGCCGGATCCGTTGCGGTTCAGCGATACCCGCGACTATCCCGAGCGTCTGGCCGATGCCCGGCGGCGCACCGGGATGCCGGATGCGGCTCGCTGCGTGCGGGGACGAATGGGCGGGGTTCCGGTCGTACTGGCCGTACTGGATTTCCGGTTCTTCGGCGGCAGCTTGGGCGCGGCGGTGGGCGAGGCGGTGACCGCGGCCGCGGAGGCCGCGCTGGCCGATCGCGCGCCGCTGATCATCGTCAGCGCCTCGGGCGGCGCCCGGATGCAGGAGGGGATCCTGGCGCTGATGCAGATGGCCAAGACCAGCCAGGCGCTACAGCGGCTGGACGAGGCCGGAGTGCTGACCGTGTCGGTGGTCACCGACCCCACCTACGGCGGCGTGGCGGCCTCGTTCGCCACCTCCACCGACATCATCGTGGCCGAACCCGGTGCGCGCCTGGGCTTCGCGGGTCCGCGGGTGATCGCGCAGACCATCGGCGAGACCCTGCCCGACGGCTTCCAGACCGCCGAATTCCTGCTCGAGCACGGATTCATCGATTTCATCTGCCACCGCAACAGCCTGCGCGACCGGCTCACCCGGCTGGTCGCGATGACCGTGCCCGAACCCACGATGAGCGGGCACTCCGACGCGCCGGGACAACCCGCTCCGGTCACCGATCCGGATGCGGTGCCCGAGCGCGATCCGTGGGAATGTGTCCGCGCGGCAAGGGAATTGGGTCGTCCGAGCACCGTGGACTATTTGTCCGGCGCCTTCGACGAATTCATCGAACTGCACGGTGACCGGCTCGCCGCCGACTGTCCCGCGCTGATCGCGGGCCTGGCCCGGCTGGACGGCACACCGGTGGTGGTGGCGGGTACGCAGAAGGGGCACACAGCCGCCGAATTGTCCCGGCACAACTACGGTATGCCCACTCCGGCGGGGTATCGCAAGGCGGCCCGGGTGGCCCGGCTGGCGGGCAAGCTGGGACTGCCGGTGATCACACTGATCGACACCGCCGGTGCCTATCCGGGGGTCGCGGCGGAGGAGCGGGGCCAGGCGGTGGCGATCGCCGAGTCATTGAAACTGTTTGCCGGACTGCCTGTTCCGATCGTCGCGGTGATCACCGGCGAGGGTGGCAGCGGCGGTGCGCTGGCGCTCGGGGTGGCCGACCGGGTGCTGGTGTGCGAGAACTCCGTGTATTCGGTGATCAGTCCGGAGGGGTGCGCGTCGATCCTGTGGAAGGACGCCGCGGCCGCCCCGCGTGCGGCGCGCGCCCTGCAGGTGGACTCCGGATCGTTGCTGCGGCTGGGCGTCGCCGACGCGGTGGTACCCGAGCCGCCCGGTGGCGCGCACCGGGATCCGGTGGCGATGGTCGGCCGGGTGCGCGCCGCGATCGCCCGGACGCTGGCCGGATTGCGCGAGCTGTCGCCGGATGAGCTGTCCACCGCGCGCTACCGGCGTTTCCGTGCCTTCGGCCGGATCGCAGCCGAGCAGCCCGATGCCGTGAGCCCCGGCACCCCGACCGACGATCCCACATTCCCTGATGCGTGACCGAGGAGATGCGATGACCGAGACCGTGACCACCGAGACGATCGGCCGCGCCGTGGACGCGACCGCCGCCGACCGCACCCTCACCGTGCTGGCCCGGCACGCACTGGGGGTGCGCTCGGCCACTACGACCGCCACCTCCGTGACCGTCGCCAACGGCCCGGTGTCCCTGCGGATCTGCTGGGACGGCGGGGACGAACCGGCGATCGAACCGGATGCGCTGCTGCCCGCCGAGGTTGTGCCGCAGCTGCCTGCCGTCGCCGTGGCCGATGCGGAGCCGGTGGCGAGCCGGAACGGTAGTGCCGCGGACACATTCACCATCACCGCGGAGACCGTCGGCGTGTTCTACCGTGCCACCGAGCCCGGCGCGGATCCGTTCGTCACCGAGGGAGACCCGGTGCGGTCGGGCCAGCAGGTCGGCATCGTCGAGGCGATGAAGCTGATGATCCCGGTGACCACCGCCCGGGAGGGCCGGGTCGTGCGCTTCCTGATCGAGAACGGCGAGGCCGTCGAACACGGTCAGGCTCTGCTGGTGCTCGAGGTGGTGCGGTGACTACCCGTCCGATCGGCAAGGTGCTGATCGCCAATCGCGGCGAGATCGCCGTGCGGATCATCCGCACCTGCGCCGAACTCGGGATCGCAACCGTCGCAGCGTATTCCGCCGCCGACAAGGACAGCGCCGCGGTGCGGCTGGCCGACGAGCGGATCCAGATCGGCCCCGGCGCTGCCAAGCGCAGCTACCTCTACATTCCGGCGATCATCGAGGCGGCGCGCGCCACCGGCGCGGACGCCATCCATCCCGGTTACGGATTCCTCTCGGAGAACGCCGATTTCGCAGAGGTGTGCGAGAGCGAGGGCTTCGTGTTCGTGGGTGCGCCCGCGCCGGTGATGGCGGAACTGGGCGACAAATCCAGCGCGCGAGCGTTGATGACGGCGGCCGGGCTGCCGCTGCTGCCGGGCAGCCGCGATCCGATCGACGCGGTGGATGAGGCGCAGGCGCTGGCCGACGAGATCGGCTACCCGGTGATCATCAAGGCGGTCGCCGGGGGCGGCGGCCGCGGCATGCGGGTGGTGCGCGACGCCGCCGATTTCGCCGCGGCCTGGCAGGATACCCGAGCCAACGCCGCAGCCGTCTTCGGCGACGGCCGCCTCTACGTGGAGCGCTATCTGGACTCCGCACGGCATGTGGAGGCGCAGATCCTGGCCGATACCCACGGCACCGTGATGCATCTGGGCCTGCGGGACTGCTCGCTGCAACGTCGGCACCAGAAGCTCGTGGAGGAATCGCCCGCGCCGGGCCTGTCCGCCGAACTGGCCGAGCGGATCGGTGCGGCGGCGGTGCGAGGTGCCACGGCGGTCGGCTACGTCGGGGCGGGCACCTTCGAATTCCTGCTCGCCCCGGACGGCCAGTTCTACTTCATGGAGGTGAACTGCCGTCTGCAAGTGGAACATCCGGTCACCGAGATGGTCACCGGCCTGGATCTGGTAGCCGAGCAGCTGCGCATCGCGGCGGGGGAGCGACTGTCGGTGCCGCCGTCCGCCGCACACCCGAACGGAGTAGCGATCGAATGCCGGATCAACGCCGAGGATCCGGGCCGCGAATTCGCCCCGGCGCCGGGCACTCTCACCGAATGCGTACTGCCCGGCGGACCGTTCGTGCGGATCGACACGCACATCGAGACCGGGTATTCGATTCCGCCACACTATGATTCGCTGCTGGCCAAGGTCGTGGTGTGGGCACCGGACCGGGCCGCGGCCATCGCGCGGATGCGACGAGCACTGGCGGAGACCAGGATCGACGGCCGCGGCGTCGTCACCACCGCACAATTCCTGCACGACATCCTGGATCATCCGCGCTTCCGGGCCGGTGAGCACGACACCGCGCTCATCGGTTCGCTCACCACAGCGGTAGCCGCGCGCTGAATACGACGAACAGAACGGGGCCGGTCCGGGAACATGTTCCCGGACCGGCCCCGTTCACGTTGCCGCCGTGCGACATCCGCGCTATTTCAACCCGGACCGCACGAACGCGTTGACGATCTGCCGCTGCAGCACCAGGTACAGCAGCATCACCGGCAGGCAGGCCAGGCTGGCCACCGCCATCATCGGGCCCCACTGATCCTGCTCGGCGCTGCTGAGGAAGCTGCGGAGTCCAAGCTGCAGCACCCCGTTGGATTTGCGGAGCACCACCGCGGGCCAGAAGTACTCGTTCCACTCGTTGATGAACAGCAGAATCGCCAGTGCGGCCAGGGCGGGCCGCAGATTGGGCACCACCACCGTCCACAGGATCGACCAGGACGAGCGGCCGTCGATCTTGGCCGCCGCCACCAGCTCCTTCGGGAAGGCCGCCATGTGTTGACGCAGCAGCAGTACGGCCAGCGCCGAACACAGCGTCGGCAGGACCACGCCGATCAGCGTGTTCAGCAACCCGAGCTGATTGAGCAGGATGTAGTTGGGCAGCATGGTGACCTGGAACGGCACCAGCCAGGTGCCCACGAACGCCAGGTACAGCACCCGTTGCAGCGGAAAGGTGTACATGGTGAACGCATACGAGGCCAGCAGCGCCACCAGCAATTGCCCGGCGGCGGACAGGGCGGCGATGAAGAACGTGTTCCCGATCAGGCCCAGCACGTCGACCTGGCGCGCGGCATCGATGTAGTTGGCCGCCGAGAGCGGCCACGGCACCGGTGAGAGCGACCAGACGTCCTGCGGCCGCCGCAGGGCCGTCGCGAACAGCCAGTAGATCGGGAAGGCGCACAGCAGCGCCGTCACCGCCAGCAGCAGGTGGCTGCCGGCGGTGCGCAGCCGGTCAATCATCATGGAAGGACACCCTTTCCGAGATCCACACCAGCACTCCGGCGATCGCTCCGAAACCGAGGAACAGCAGCACGCCCGCGGCCGCGCTGAGTCCGGCGTCGAAACTGTGGAAGGCGTAGTCCCACAACAGGTAATAGATGTTCGTGGTGGACTGGGTCGGCCCACCCTGGGTCAGGGTGTCGATCAAGGGGAAGGTCAGCACCGGACTGAGCAGCACCGTGGTCAGCACCAGGAACAGCACCGTCGGCGACAGCAGCGGCAGTGTGATCCAACGCAGGATCTGGCCGGCGCGGGCCCCGTCCACCCGGGCCGCCTCGTCGTAATCGCCACTGATACCGGCGAATCCGGCCCACACCACCAGCACCGCGAAACCCAGCAGCTGCCAGCCGGTGATCACGATGATCACCCACGGCGCGGTGGACGGCTCGTACACCCAGTTGCGGTCCGAGCCTAGCACCCGATCCACCGCACCACTGCGCGGGTTCAGCAGCCATCGCCACACCGCAGCGGCGGCGACCGGCGCCACCAGGAACGGCGCGAAGACGAATGCCTGGTAGACGGTGCGCGCCCGATCGGACACGCGCCGCGCGGCCAGCGCGAGAAGCACCGGCAGCACGACGGTGAACGGCAGCAGTCCGGCGATGAGCACCGCGGTGCGGCCGATCGAGTCGGTGAACGCCGGAAGTCCCAGCAGCCGATGGTAATTCGCCATGCCCACCGGTGTGCTCGGTGAGGTGGGCAGCAGATTCCAGGAGTAGGTGGACAGTTGCACCGCCTGTAGTAGCGGCCGATAGGTCCACACCACCAGCAGCACCAGCGCCGGTGCGAGATACAGATACGGGACGGCGCGCCGCCCCGCCCGGCGAAGGGCGGAACGACGCGCCGGAACCGATTCGGCCGCAACGGAACTGTGCTGCTGCTCGGCTGGGGTGTCGATGACGAACATCAGTGCGACTCGGCGGCGAACGCCGCGAGTTCGTCGAGCACGTCGGACTGCGCCCGGTCGTAGACCGCCGGAGCCGGGGTGGCCTCCACCGCGGTGACCACGAACGCGGTACCCACGACATCGATACGGCTGTAACCGAATCCGGCGATTCCCCGGTGCCGCCCCGCGGGCGCCATCGGATCGAGGCGGTAGGCCACCGCCGGTCCCAGCCACACCGGGATCCCGGCCAGCGCCGAGGCCGCGGTGAAATGGTTGTGCCCGCAGACGATCATCCCCACATCGGTGCCCGCGACGACCGCCGCCAACTGCTCGGCCTCCTGGAGTTTGAGCACCTCCGCCGCTGGATTCGCCGACGGAATCGGCGGATGGTGCAGCACCAGCAACGTCCCGCGCGGGGCGGGGGTGCGCAATTCCTCGGTGAGCCAAGCCAATTGGTTCGCTTCGAGGCGGCCGTTGTGGTGGCCCGGTGTGGAACTGTCCAGCGCGATGATCCGCAGTCCGTCGACCATGACGACCGAGTCGTGCGGCTGTTCGGGATCGATGCTGTCCGCGTCCAGCCCCAGCAGTTCGACCCCGAATGCGGTGCGCTCGTCGTGATTGCCCATGGCATAGACGACCGTCGCGCCGAGTTCGGCGGCGACCGGTTCCACGGCTGCGGCCAATCGTCGGTACGCCTCGGGCGAACCGTTGTCGGTGAGGTCCCCGGACAACACCAGCGCGTCGATCCGGGACCCGTTGCGCAACCGGTCCAGCACGACGGTCAGATTGGCCATCGTGTCCACGCAGCCGTGCAACAGTTCCCCGGCCGCGCGGATGTGGGTGTCGGTGATCTGGATGATGGTGAGATCGTTCATGACGCAGGCAGCAGTTTGGCGCCCGCGTCGCGGGCGGCGGTGAGAGTGGACTGAGCATCCTTGCCCTGGAACACCACCGATTCGACGGCGTCCATCATGGCGTCGCGGACCTGCAGATAGTTGGTGCCGGGCATCGATACCCACGGCTCCATCCGGTCCAGCTGGGCGACGTTGGGGGTGACCAGGGGGTTCTGCTGCGCCCAGGTCTGCAGACCGCTGGGGTCCTCGAGCAGGCCGGTGCGCAGCGGCAGGTAGCCGATGCCCTTGGCGATCATGGTGAACGCCTGCGGGCTGGTGAGGAACTTGATCAGTTCCCATCCGGCGCGCTGCTTGGCCGGATCGTTGGACAGGATGTGCAGTCCCGCACCGGAATTGGTGGGCACGGTGGGCTTGCCGTCGAAGCTGGGCATCTGCGTGTCGCGCAGGTCCCACTTGTCCTTGGCGCCCTTCTGGAACACACCCTGCACCGCGCTGGTCTCCAGGATCATTCCGATGTCACCGCGGGCGAAGCTCTCGTAGCCCTGCTTCTGATCGAGTTTGGGCATCTCGCCGCTGCTGACCAGTTGCTGCCCGAACTGGGTCACCTGGACGGTGGGGGCGTCGGCGTAGGTCAGCGCCTTACGGTTCTCGGAGATCACCCGGCCGCCGTTGGAACGCACCATGGACTGGAAGCACCAATCCTTCGCGGTCTTGGTCAGGCAGTCGATGTAGACACCGCCCTTGCCGGTCTTGTCCACGATCGCGCGCGAGGCGTCGGCGACCTGCTGCCAGGTGGCCGGCGGCTTGGCCGGATCCAGCCCGGCCTGCTGGAACAGCGAGGCGTTGTAGTACAGCACCGGGGTGGAGAACACGAACGGCACACCGTAGGTGTGGCCGCCCCAGTCGTCCAGGGTGCGGGCGCGCGGGGCGTACGCGTGCTGCGGCCCGTCGAATTCGGCCTGCACCTCCTGCTTGCCGACCAACTCGTCCAGCGGCTTGGCGCCCAGCTGATGGATGGTGAAATCCAGGTCGCTGAAACCCAATTGGGCGACGTCCGGCGGTGTGCCGGCGGCCATCTGGTTCTGGATGCTGGAGATGGTGTCGGTGGCCGGGTTGGGGCTGTTGCCCTGCGGCTTCTGCGCGGTGACCTTGATATTCGGGTGCTGCTTGGAGAATTCGGCGATCAGTGCGTTGAAGGTGTCGGTCCACGGCCCGGCGAGGCCGTAGTTGTACGACTCGAAAACGATCGACACCTGCTGATCCGGCTTCAACTGCGGGATCTGCGCGACGCTCGTCGCGGCGGTGGTGCCATCGGTGCCGCCGATGCCACCACAGGCGCTCAGCGCCAGGGTGCAGGCGAGTACCAGGCCCAGCAGGGGCATGGTGCGTTTCACGGTTTTTCTCCTCATCGAGTGGTGGCGAAGTTCAGGGGACCGGCACGACGGGACGATCGTCGTGCGCGGCGGGGATGCTCGGCTGCGGCTCTCCTCGGCGCAGACGCAGACCGGACTCGGGATCGAACAGGTGTATCCGCTCCGGCGCGACCCGGGCGCCGATGCGCTCGCCGACCGAGACGCCCGCGGGGCGCGGGACCCGGGCGCACAGCGACAGCTCACCGATCGAGATGTGCACCAGCTCTTCGCTGCCCAGATTCTCGACCATGGTCACGGTTCCCGAAATATCGGTGCTGCCGCGCTCCAGACGCAGATGTTCCGGTCGGATACCCGCGACGACCTTCTGTTCGGTGACGTCGCCGACGGCATCGGCGCCGCCGTCCGGCGAGTCGGCGGCGGGGGTGTCGAGGGCGATATCGATTCCGTCGCTCGTCACTCGCAGGCGCCCGCCGTGGTCGCGCACCACGGCGGGGAACAGATTCATCGGCGGCGAGCCCAGGAAACCGGCCACGAAGACCGAGCGGGGTCGGTCGTAGAGCTCCTCGGGAGTGCCCACCTGCGCCACCCGCCCCGCATCGAGCAGCGCGATCCGGGTGGCCATCGTCATCGCCTCGACCTGATCGTGGGTGACGTACAGGAAGGTCGCGCCGAGGCGCCGATGCAGTGCGATCAGTTCGGCGCGGGTGGCGCTGCGTAGTTTGGCGTCCAGATTGGACAGCGGCTCGTCCATCAGGAATGCGCCGGGATCGCGAACCATGGCCCGCGCCAACGCGACTCGCTGACGCTGACCGCCGGACAGCGCGGCCGGGCGGCGACCCAGCAACTCGTCCAGCTGCAACGTCGCGGCCACCTCGGCGACCTGCTCGCGAATGTGCGCACGTCGCCTACGGCGGGCCCGCAGCGGGAAGGCGATGTTCTGCGCCACGGTCAGATGCGGGTACAGCGCGTAGCTCTGGAACACCATCGCCAGATCCCGGCGTTGGGCCGGAGCGTCGGTGATGTCGTTGCCGTCCAACAGGATTCGACCCGAGCTCGGCTCCTCCAGCCCCGCGATCATGCGCAGCAGCGTCGACTTGCCGCAACCGCTGGGCCCCAGCAGCACCAGGAACTCGCCGTCGGCGATGTCGAGGCTCACCTCGTCCACGGCGTGCGTCGCGCCGAACCGTTTGGAGACCGCCTCGAGGCGCAGTCCGGCCACCTACCGCTCCTCGGGCTCGGGCACGGTCCCCGACGAGATCCACTGCGCCACACCGGCCGCGACCGCGGGGGAGTCCTTGACCCAGGCGAAGTGGTCGCGGTGCACGACCGCGGAGCGCTCGTCCAGATGCCAGCGCGTGATCCGGGCCGAAGGCATCCGCGAAACCAGGAAGTCCACATTGGATTTCGGGCCCAGCGGATCCTCCGACAGCGAGATCGCCAGCACCGGCAACGTCATCGCGGCCAGCAGGGTGTTGTAGCGGCGTCGGGTGCCGCGCGGGCGGTAGTAACTGGTCAGCGAGTGCAGCGACCAGTCCCGCATGACTCCGCCGGGCATCGGGGCCGGGATCAGCACGCCGCCTGGCCAGTGCCCCTTGGTCCGCGCCACGAGCCCGATCCACTGGATCTGGCTCAGCGCCTCGAACCAGCGGCGGATCCCGAACGCCCACCAGAACACGGTGCCGGTGCCGATGACACCCACTCCGGCAACCCGTTCCGGCTCCGCGGCGGCGAACAGCAGCGCCACCTGACCGCCCAGACTGTGCCCGAACAGCCGCAGCGGCGCGCCCGGAAACCGCTGCTCGACCGCGGACACGATGGCGGGCATGTCGATCTCGAGCATCTCCCGATACCCGAAGTCGGTGTGCTCGCCCAGCGCCGGGCGGGCCTCGCCTTGGGCCCGCAGATCGCAGGTCGCGACCGAAAGGCCCTCTGCGCGCAGTGCTTTCGCGAGGAAGAAGTACGCCTTGGCCTTCATCGCCATCGCGGGCAGCAGCAGGACCACGGGTGCGTCGGCGCGTTCGGCGGGCAGCCAGCGCAGCGTGAAACTCACCCCGTCCGCGGTGGTCACAGTGGTGGAGTCCAACGTGCCGAATTCGGACCGGGATTCGGGGGTGGCGGTGGTCATGACCGGTCCTCGCCCAGGGTGACGTCGCAGACGTAGTCGAAGGTGAATTTGGCGACCACCACGTCGTTGTCGTCGCGCAGCAGCGCCTTGCCGCCGAGTTCGAAACGCTCGGACCGCTCGGCGCCCAGGATGTCGGCCAGCTCGCGCTGATCCACCGTGGCGATCGCGCGGATCCGGCCCACGGCGGGCTTGCGATACGAGGCGGTGCCACCGCGCAGCACCAGCCGCTCGACGGTGTACAGCCGGGCCGCGGCCGCACCGACGAAGGCCGCCGCGCCCGCGATGTCGGCAGCGGTGAACAGCGCGCCGGCGTGCACGGTGCCCATGTGGTTGCGCGCGTGGTCCACGGCGGGGATCTCCACCACCGCCTGCTCCGGGCCGACCTCGGTGATCAGGGTGCCCACGTGCCGTCCGAACGGCACCATGTCCTGCGATACCGCGCGCAGGTATTCGTAATCGACCGCGGCCGGGTCGAGATCGGGATAGGCGGCGGCGAAGGCGCCGGTCACATGCGTGGTCATGATGTCCTCCTCGGGTCAGCGCGGTCCGCGCAGGGCGCGGCGGGCGATCGACCACCGCAGCACCTCCGACGGGCCTTCGTAGATGCGGAATGCCCTGGCCTCCACCAGGAATCGGGCCACCAGGTGGTCCTCACAGACGCCGAGCCCGCCGTGCAGCTGCACGGCGCGGTCCAGGACCCGCCAGACCGCCTCGGAGACGAAGGTCTTGGCGATCGAGGTCTCGTGCCGGGCCTGGGCGGAGACCGCGCCCTCGGCGTCGATGGTGGCGGCCGCGGTCGCGATCACCCCGCGTGCGGCGGCGATATCGATCTCGCTGTCCGCGATCAGGCCCTGCGCCAGACCGTGTTCGGCGATCGGCGTGCCGAAGGCGGTGCGGCGCACCACATGATCCAGGGTCAGCTGCTGGGCTCGTACCGCCAGACCGAGCCAGTTCATGCAGAACGTCAGCCGGGACGGCGCCAAGCGCACCGCGGCCAGTTCCAGTCCGTGGCCGACCGTGCCCAGCACCGCGGAGTCGGGCACCTCGCAGTCGACGAAGTTCACCTCGCAGTGCCCGCCGGGTGCGCTGGTGTGGTCCAGGGTCGGCATCCGGCGGCCCACCCGCAGGCCGGGATTGTCCTGGTCGACCAGGAACATGGTCGGCCCGTCGGGAGTCCGGGCCACGCAGATCACGAAGGCCGCGCCCGCGGCGCCGGTGGTGAAATGCTTGGCGCCGTTGATGACCCAGCCGTTGTCGGTCTCCTCCGCCAGCGTGCACAGCATCCGCGGATCCGATCCCGCGCCGGGGGCCGGTTCGGTCATGGCGATCGCCGAGCGAACCTCACCCGAGGCCAGTGGTGCGAGATAGCGTTCCTGCTGCTCGGGATCGGCGACGTGGGCCAGCAGATGGATATTGCCGTCGTCCGGCGCCCAGGCGTTCACCGCGAGCGGGCCGATCAGGCTGGCGCCCGCGGCCTCCAGCACCTGAGCCTGGGCCCGGGTGTCCAGTCCCAGCCCGCCGTACCGGGGGTCCGACAGCGGCCCGAAGACACCCGCGTCCTTCGCCTTCTTCTGCAGGTCCAGCCGCAGCGCGTCGTCCATGACGCGGCCGTCGACCACCACCTCGCGCTCGATCGGTATGACATGCTCTCGAACGAATTCCCTGGTCTTGTCGACCAATTCCGCCACAGGGGTCATGCGCTCAGTGTCGGTCCGGTTCGTCCCGATACTGCGGGCGATAGTCAACGCCGATCGGTCTAGAAGAGTCCCCGCAACCATCGTGCATCGGCTGGGTGTCTCGGCCACGGTGGTGGCGACGAACGACAGGGCCGAGGTGATCAGGATGACGGAGTTCGGGGTGCGGGTCCAGACCCGCCGGGACGAGGCCGAGGGCGTGTTCGGCCTCGAACTCGCCGCCGCCGACGGCACGCCGCTACCGGCCTGGTCGCCGGGTGCGCACATCGATATCGGTGTGGGGCCGTACGGCGTGCGGCAGTATTCGCTGTGCGGGGATCCCGCCGACGCGCGGCGCTGGCGTGTCGCGATCCTTCGTGAACCGGCTGGGCGCGGCGGTTCGGAGCATCTGTTCCGTACCGCACAGCCCGGTTCGGAACTGCGGGTTTCACTGCCACGCAACAACTTCGAACTCGTGGACCGGCCGTCGTACGTCTTCGTCGCGGGCGGCATCGGCATCACCCCGCTGCTGCCGATGGCTGCCGCCGCGGCGGCAGCGGGCGCGCAGTGGACGCTGTACTACGGCGCGCGCAGCCGGGCGCACCTGGCCTTCACCGCGGAATTGGCCCGCCACGGCGGACGAGTGGTGCTGGTACCGCAGGACCAGGACGGGCTGCTGCCGATCGAGCGAATCATCGGCGACGCCGGTGCCGCCGCGGTGTACTGCTGCGGTCCCGAGCCATTGCTGACGGCGGTCGAGAACGCGGGCCGCGCCGCCGGCGTGCCGGTACACCTGGAGCGGTTCGCGCCGAAAGTAGTGGCGCACGACGAGAACCAGCCGTTCGAGGTGCAACTCGCGCAGAGCGGCAACAGCTTTCGAGTCGGTGCGGAGCAGTCGATCGCCGACGTGCTCGAGGCCGCCGGGGTCCCCATCGTCACCTCGTGTCGCGAAGGCACCTGCGGCAGTTGCGAAACCCCGGTGCTGTCCGGCGACCTCGAGCATCGCGACAGTGTGCTCACCGAGGCCGAGCGCGAGCGCGGCGACACCATGATGCTGTGCGTCTCCCGGGCCTGTTCGGAGGTTCTCGTCCTCGATCTCTAGACAGCGCTGGATCTTCGAGAACGAATCGACTGTTCGCCGACACCACAGACGTGCGCGCAACCGCGCGCCGGTTCATTCGAACACAGAACGAGAAGAAGGCAGCAAGGATGAGGAAATTCGCTGCGGCGTCGACCCTGCTGGTCACGACGCTGGCCGTCACGGCCGGTGTGGCCGGTGCGGCACCCGCGGACAGCGGTGTGGTGAATTACAAGGCCACCACCACCAAGCAGGCAACCATCATCTCCACCGACGCGGGCTCGATGACCGCCGACAACGGGGTGTTCAAGATCAAGGCGGCCAACGGCACGGTGCTCGCGGGCACCGAACTGTCGTTCCGGGTGGACGATTTCGTCTTCCCGATCGCGGCCGACATCCACGACCACACCGCGACGCTGACCCCGCAGTTCGACATGGCGCACGCGACCTACAAGCCCGTCGCGCTGCCCTACGAGAACACCGCGCCGTGGAAGACCCCCTACGACCGTGAGCAGGCGGCCTGGAACCGCATGGTCACCACCATCTCCACCGGTGCCGCGGTCGGCACCATGGTCGGCGGCCTCACCGGTGGTGCGGCGGGTTGCCTGCTCGGCGGCATCGCGGGCGCGACCGTGGCCGCGGCTGCCATCGTCGGTCTGTTCGGCGCCTTCCTGCCGGCCGCCGCCGTCGGTTGCCTCGGCGGCATCATCGCCGTCGGTGCGCTCGGCACCCTGGTCGGTCAGCTGCTGATCACCGCTCCGGTCGCGATCGCGGCCGCGGCGCAGTACTTCACCACCATCAACCAGCCGTTCACGCCCGCGAAGTAACCAGACGCCCCGGTGACAGTGCCGGGGGGACACCAGGCCCCGCCCGGAATTCCGGGCGGGGCTCTCGGTCTGTGCGGGAAACCTCCGCGCCGCAGGTGGCGGGTGCGGTGAAGGCGATCGCGGACTCTAGTGCGGGAAGCTGAATACCCGTGCGCTACTGGTGGTCTCGCCCATGGCTTCGGCCAGGAGATCCGTATCCCCGTCGTAGAGATAGGACAGGCCCAGGCTGTCGATCACCTTGGCGATCCGCGCGGAGGTCCATCGCGGGCTCAGCTCGGCGAACCGCTGGAAGTAGTGCTGGAACAGGTCGAAATCCTCGACCAGGATATCGGTCTTCGGTGGCAGGTCGGGTGCGTCGATGGCGGTGACGATCTGACCGCGCACGACGGTGATCAGCAGCAGCTCGTAGAGCACACACCGTGTGCCCGTTGCGCGTTCGAGCCAGGTCTTCGTGGCCGCGGAGTTGACCCGCGTGCGTGTCACCGGGTCGCTGAGCAGGGTGTTGCCGGAGATATCGGCCCTGCGCCCGTTACTCATTCGCAATGGCCCCGTCGGTGGGACGACCAGCGTGCCGTTCTGGCGCGAGCGAAACCCCGTCGCCGTCACGGCCACACAGCGTTGCGCGCTCCAGATCAGGGCATCGAGCCGCCGGGTGCGGTTGCGATCGGGAATATGCACGTCCAGCAACGCGATTCCGGGTTGGTCGGGATTCCAGGCGATCCACTGCGCGATCCGCCGCTGGGCGCGCGACAGGCCGGATATGTTGTCCACCAACAGCAACACGGCGACTCTCCCGAACTCGCATAGCAAACTCCGGGCCCCGCCGCGGCCCATCCTGTGATATCCCTCCGGGCAAGAATACCGTGCGATGCCCGTTTTGCGCGATTCGGTAGTAGCTTTGTGTCTCAACGGGTTTCAAACGAGCCCCCGCGAACCGCAGCCCCAGGGGCGGCGAAGTGGTGTCCGGACCCCATCGACGTCGGGCGGATCGACGGCGGTTGTCCGGGGCGCATCATCCGCCGGTTGCCGCGAATCCAGGCAGCGGCGCGGTGGCGATCCGCTGCGCTTCGTCCGGTGCGATACCCAGCGCTCGCAGAATCAGCTCGGCGATGATCGATCCGGCGTCGCGCCAGGTCTGACGCCCTTCGAGCACCAAACCCATCGCGCTGACCGTGCTGCCGACGACCAGTGACGCGATGCTCAATGTCATCGTGGCGGGCACGGTGTAGCGGCCCGTCGCGATTCCGGTCTCGATGTCGTGCATCGGTGGTCCGGCCAGGACGGTGTGCAGTGATTCCTCGGTGAGGCCGAATCGGACCACGAACCTCCCGAGCGGGGGATTGTCGTGGGGGAGGCGGGTGAACAGTCGTATTCCGGTGGCCAGCCGCAACGCGGGGTCGTCCGCGCCGGTGTCGTCGAGCGTGGCGGCGATGCCTGCGTGGATCTCGGTTGTGATGTTGTCGATGAGGCCGGAATACAGCTTGTCGACCGATTCGATGTTCCGATAGAGGGTTCCGCGGGCGACCTGGGCCTCCTCGGCCAGCTCGCTCATCGTCACGTCGGGACCGCCGCGGCTGGTGAACAGCCGCATTGCCGCCGCGTTGATCCTGGCCTCCGTCGGTGTCACCCGAATCTCCTCGCCGGTCTGGGGTGGACGTTCCTGTTTCTTTCGCAGCGCGATGATACCGCTGTGAACACTGTTGACTCAGATTGAACACTACTGTTCAATCTGTGTAGAGCGAGGCGGCGGAAGGGAACGATCGATGAACGGCCATGACGACGTGCACTCGGACTTGCACAGCGAGGCGGGGGCGCTGCCGGGTGAACATCCCGGCCGGGCGCCCAACCCGGTGGTGAAGGTGCTCGACCTGGCGTGGCTGGAGTTCGAGAAGCCCGATCTCGACGAGGCCGAAATATTCGCGCACGCATTCGGTTTCACGACCGCGTTGCGCACCGAGGCCGAATTGCAGTTGCGGGGGACCGATCCGGGTTCGCCGTGCGTGCTGATCCGCCGGGGTGCCCGATCGCGGTTCGTCGGTCCGGCATTTCGCGCTGCGGACCGGGCGGATCTGCTGCGACTGGCCGAGGCGGGCGGAAACTCGCCGACGCCGCTGCCGGAGACTCTCGGCGGGTGCGCGGTCGACCTGCGTGATCCCAGCGGCCTGCGTGTGCGGGTCGTCACCGGCGCCGGTGTCCTTGCGCAATTGCCCGCGCAACAACCACTTACGATCAACACCTGCCGCGATGTCCTGCGGGTCGGTGCGACGCAGCGGCCCCCGCGAGCCCCGGCGAAGGTGCAGCGGCTCGGACATGTCGTGGTGCAGACCACCCGCTACCGGCAGACCTTGGATTGGTATCTCGAGCGCCTGGGCCTGATCGTCAGCGACTTCCTGTACCACGGCGGCCAGCGCGAGCGCGGCCCGGTGATGAGTTTCATCCGCTGCGACCGCGGCGGCACCCCCACCGACCACCACACCCTGGCCTTGATGCTCGGACCGGCGAACAAGTACGTGCATTCCGCATACCAGGTCAGCGATCTGGACGCGCTCGCGGCAGGCGGAGAATATCTGCGGGAGAACGGGTTTCGACGATCCTGGGGAATCGGCCGCCACATCCAGGGCAGCCAGATCTTCGACTACTGGCGCGACCCCGACGGCTTCATGGTCGAACACTTCACCGACGGCGACCTTTTCGACAACAGCCTCGAACCCGGCTGGGCCCCCATGACGGCCTCCGGCCTCACCCAGTGGGGCCCACCGGTAACCAGGGACTTCCTCGGCCTCGCCCCCGCCGGCGCGGCGCTACGCGAACTACGCGCCTTCGCCGACGCCCTCCGCGAAGACAACGAATTCGACCTCCGCCGCCTCCGCGGCCACCTGAAGGTGGCGAACTCATGAGCTCGTGGCCCTGAGCGCAGCCGCCACGACCGGTCTGCGGCAACCATGACGATCGGTCGGTCGCCCACCGTAGCGTCATCCGGAACCCGGGCTCGCACACCCGGCCCAGCATCTCCGCCATCCCCCGGTATGTCCGGCTCGACGCCGGCGCGCCATGGGGACTTTCCTTCTCCCCTCTGCGGTTGGCCAGGCTGGTGCACGTCTCCAGCGGCTCGTGCTGGCTCACCGCGGACGCGCTCGCCGAGCCGCAGCGCTTGGAGACGAACGACTGCTTCCTGGTGCGAGCGGGCGTGAGGTTCACCCTCCAGGACGACCTGGGCAGCGAGCTCTCCGACTGCGGTGACGTGGTCTCGCGAACCTCCGACGGCGCCCTGCGGGACGGGGGCGAAGGCGAGACCACCCGGATCGACTCCGTCCGCTTCGCCGTCGACGCCGTGGCGGCAGAACCGCTGTCCGCGCTGTTGCCGCCACTGTTCCGGCTGGATCTGGACCGCACGTCGAGCCGGCTCCTGCGCGCCACACTCGCTCTCATCGTGGAGGAGAGCATGGCCGGCGGGCTCGGTTGCGGCTTCATTATGAGTCGCCTGTCCGACGTGCTGTTCGTCCAGGCGCTGCGGTCAGCAGGGAATATTGCTGTCGCGCAACAGGACCGGCAGCTCCACCAACCCTCGGATCAGCGTGCTCTCGTACCAGCGCAGGGGAGCGGCGTCGGGATCCGGGCGCAGTCCCGGGAAGTGCCGCAGCAGTGCGGTGAAGGCGATCGTGGCCTCCATCCGGGCCAGCGGCGCCCCGAGGCAGAAGTGGATGCCGTGGCCGAAGGCGAGGTGGCCGGTACGGTCGGCGGCGGGGTCCAGGATATCCGGATGGGAGAATCGGGACGGGTCGTGATTCGCGGCCGCCAGCGCGATGTAGACGACCTCCCCGGCCGGAATCTCCGTGTCGCCGAGCGTGATCGGTTCGGCTGTGTAGCGGGCCATCGACAGATCGACCGGACCGTCGAACCGCAGGAATTCCTCCACGGCGGCAGGGATCCGGCTGGGATCGGCGCACAGCTCTGCCATGCGCTCGGGGGTGCGCAGCAGCGCCGAGGCGCCGTTGCCGATCAGATTGACGGTGGTCTCGTACCCGGCTACCAGCAGCAGAAAGGACATCGACACCAGTTCGGCCGGGGTGAGACGATCGCCGTCGTCGGTGGTGTGCGCGAGCGCGGACAGCAGATCCTCGCCGGGCCGGGCGATCTTGTCCCGCACCAGATCTCCCAGAAAACCCGCCATCGCCACGGTGGATTCGCGGCGTTGTTCCTCCCGGCCGACCACCCCGACCAGATCGGTGGTCCAGCGCCGGAAGGAGTCCCGGTCCGTGACGGCCACACCCAGCATCTCGCAGATCACCGTAATAGGCAGCGGCACAGCGAATTCCGCCAGCAGATCGGCCTGCTCCCGTCCTCGCAGGGCATGGAGGAGGTCGTCGGCGATCTGCTCGATCCGCGGCCGCAGTCGTGCGATCCGTCGGGCGGTGAACGCCTTGGTGACCAGTTTGCGCAGGCGGGTGTGCACCGGCGGATCGCTGTTGAGCATGTGTGACATCAGCGCCAGCGTGCGGGGGTCGGCCGCGGCGTCGGCACGCTGTGCGCTGATCACCGCGTTCAGGTTCGTGATGTCCTTGCGCAGACGCGAATCAGCGAGCGCCGCACGAGCTTCCGGATAGCCGATCACCAGCCAGCGCTCGGTCTCGTCCGGGAATCGCACCCGGTGTACCGGTCCTCGGGCGCGCCAGCGCCGATAGTAGGACTGCGGATCGGCGAAGAAATCGGCGCCCAGCGTCTCGACCACGGCCGCGACGGTACCGGCCGGGCCGGGCGCGCGAGGCCGCCGCAACGTGTTCCGATCACTCGATCGGAGCTGAAAATCGCTGCCGTGGCGGCCATCCGCAGTTCACCGAACGCTGTTCGAATGGCTGCGTATCGTTCTGCAGGGAGGAAAAGCTATGACCAGCACCGATATTCAGGCCGCGGACGTCGTCGCGGCCCGGGTCGGCGAACTCACCGAGATCTTCGAGCGCGGGCTCCAGGAGAAGCTGGGGGTCGGCGCCTCGCTGGGCATCCGGCTCGAGGCCGCCGGGGCCGGATTCACCCGGTATTACCTGGACCCGAACCCGGCGACGATCAACGCGATGTTCACCGTGCACGGCGGGGTCCTGGCGACGCTGATGGACACCGCGATGGGCAGCGCGGTCTTCACCACCCTGGCCGACGGCGTGGCGTACACGACCTTGGAGCTGAAGGTGAATTTCATCCGCTCGGTCGCCCTGGACGGCAGCCGCCTGACCTGTGAGGCCACTGCCGTGCACGTCGGCCGCCGGACCGCGACCGCGGAGGGCCGGATCACCGATGCCAAGGGCAAATTGATCGCGCACGGCTCCACCACCATTCTGGTGCTGCAGCCGCAGTAGTCCCGCCCGGATCGGCCCGGTCGCGCCGCGGCGACCGGGCCGATCGGGATCAGGCCAGCGAACGACAGCGATCCAGGAAGCGGACCAGTTCGTCCAGCGGTTCGGTGCGGGTGTCGACCGCCCGGTCGATGATCTTCACCAGATGCTCGTAGGCGGCGGTGTGGTCGTAGTCCGCGACGTCGGCGATCCGCAGCGCCCACCGCCAGTAGCCACGCATGGTGTCGGCCAACGGCATCCGGAATCCGGCGACCACCTCGCGGATCGGCTCCACCACCGCGTCGCCCTGCGTGCGCAGATAGCGGCCCACCACGTCGGCCATGAAACTGAAGTGCCGCGCCTCGTCCCGCGCCAGCCGGGTCAGCACCGCACCCAGCACCGGATCGCCCGAAACCTCGCGCAGCTGCTGGTAGTACATCTGCGTCGCCTTCTCCTGCACCAGCGCGTAGGCGAAGAACTGCACCGGATGCCGATACGGCAGGTCGAACGGCTTGCGGCCCTCGACCGCGAGTTCGCTTCGGAGCGTGGATCGTTCGGCCATTCCGGCGGCCTGCTGATAGCGCGCCAGCGCCCGGGCGTGGGTGTCCTCCTCGACCGCCCAGCGCACCGTGAAGTGGTAGAGCTCGCGATTGTGCACGAAGGTGTCCGCATCGACGCTGTCGTCCACCGGGAAATACCGTTGATACACATCGAAATACCCGGGCAGGTGGTCCTCGATGTAGGTGACGAACTGCACCGCCGAACGCTGCCCCTCGGTGAGCCGGCCGGCATCGGCGCGGGCCCAGTCGAACGCGGTTTCCACGTCCCAGGCGCGGGCGGCCGGTGAGGCGGTCAGGAAGCCGTCCACCGCCGTGGCCAGTTCGTCGGCGGGCAGCAGGATCGCCGCTGTGGGTATCGCTTGGGCCGGAAGGTCTCGGGTCATCGGAAATCCCTCCGGCTAACGAGCGTTACGGCAGGTCAGCGCGTAGTGCTTGGTGGTGTAACCCCATCCGGCATTCGCGATTTCGAGATAGCGCCGCAACGTCGCGGCCAGGCCCGGACCGTGCGCCTCGATCCGGTCCGCGGCGGCGTCCACATTGGCGATCCACGCGTCGATGGTGCGGCGGTAGTCCGCGGTCAGATCGTCGACCGCGATCACCGAGAATCCGGCGTTCTCCGCCGCGGCCACGAGTTCCGACAACGGGCGCAGCTCACCGAAGCCGAAGATGTCCGACCGGACGAACCGGGTGCCGTCGCGTTCGTCGAAAGCCATACGCGCCGAGGCATTCCGGAAACAACTCTCCGAGACGTACAGCATGCCACCGCGGCGCAGCACGCCGCGCGCCCGGCGGAACACCGCATCCGGATCGGGCATGTGCACGATGGATCCGAGCAGTGTCACCGCGTCGAAACCCCGCGCGGGCAGCTCGAGTTCCTCGAAATATCCGACGCGCGTGCGCACCCGGTCGGTCAGCCCGCGGGCGGCGGCCTGCGCGGCGATGTACTCGTGCTGGCGCGGCGCCGGGCTGATCCCCAGGGTGTCGCAGTCGAATTCCCATGCCATGAACAGGATCAGCGCGCCCCAGCCGCAACCGACGTCGAGCAGCCGTTCGCCACCGCGCAGGCCCAGCCGGTCCGCGACGAACCGCAATTTGTGCTGCTGCGCCTGTTCCAGAGTGTCATCCGGCCCGAGATACCGCGCGGAGCTGTACTTGCGCAACGGATCCAGGAATTCGCCGAAGATCTCCGGGTCCAGATCGTAGTGCTGATTGGTGTCCGCGGTGACCGTCATGCCGCCTCCGCCCGCAGCGCCTTGTCCACCACGGTCACCACATCGGCGAGGGTGGACATGCCGAAGACGTCGGAATCCTCGAGTTCGATGTCGTAGGCCCGCTCGATGCGGGCCACCATGCGCAGCACCCGCACCGAATCGACACCGGCCATCCCACGCAGGTCGACATCGGGACGCAGTTCGGTGGCGGGGATGGCGGTCTCGGCGACCGCGATCTCGGTGACGGTCGACAGGATCTGCTCGCTGGTGGGCGCGGTCATGTGAGAACTCCGTTTCGGTGCAGGGTGTTCGAGCCGGACGAGGTGTCCGGCGCGATATGCGTCTCGGGTGTGGACAGGGCGTACTCGAGGCGGGCGACGTCGGCGTCGGCGAGGGTGAGTTGGTGCCGGACGTCGGCGAGGGCGAACGGCCGATACACGGCGCTGGCGGAGGCACACAGTCCGTCGTCCTCGTCGAGGATGTCCGCGACCGCCCCGATCGTGCCGCCCTTGTCGGTGGAAAGTGTTGCGACACAGTGATAGTCGCGTTCGATGAGTAGCGGCGTGAGGAAGCGGGTGCGTTGCGAGACGGTGAAGGCCGGTACCCGCCGGGCCAGCACGATGAGATTGCCCATCACCTCGTCGCAGATCACCCCGATGAGCCCGCCGTGCACCACCCCGGGATAGGACTCGAAGCGGCGATCGAGCCGGAACCGGGCCCGCAGACCGTCCGCATGCCGGGTGAAACGCAGTCCCAGACCCGACGAATTATGCGGTGAGCAACCGAAGCAGTGGTAGTCCGGCACCACCGACCAGGGCACGGTGACGGCGTCGGCCGGGGGAGTGCCGGTGTGGTCGGTCATCGGCTCAGGCGATCGCATCGGCCAGCGCCCGCCGCACCTTGGCATTGGAGGACAGATCCAGTCCGGTGATACCGGCGAAGGTACGGCGCACCTTGTCGTGCAGCACCTCGAGCTCGCCGTCCTCGGCGATCTGCTCGAGGAACAGCTCGAATCCGGTGTCGATGGTCGCGTGGTCGCCGCCCTCGGAGATACCGGATTTGAAGGTGCTCACCGGATGTTTGATCTTCGCCTCCGAGCTGTAGACGTACAGCGTCTCCAGTACCGAGGGCAGTTCCTCGGGGCGGCGAGCCAGGCGCTCGGTGGTGTAGTGGATGAATTCGCGTGCGTGCCCGGCCTCGTCGCGGCTGGCCTCGAGCAGCAGGCGCTGCAATACCGGCTCGGTCACCCAGCGCGACATCGTGCGATAGACGTGGTTGACGGTGAGTTCGGAGATGATGTTGGTCGCCAGCGTCGCCGACGGGGTGGTGCCCGGCGCGTACGGCGCCCGCATGGCGTGTACCGCGCTGTCGTCGACGCTTTCCCCGAGCGCGGCCAGCCAGGCGCGAAAAGCGTAGTGGTGCTGCACTTCCTGGAAGCCCCACACCACCGCGAAGGTGGAGAAGTCGTAGTCGTCGACGAATTCGTCGAGGAAGCCGTGAACCGCGGCGATGACATTGGACTCGCCCATGGTGGCGCTCTTGGCCAGGGTCACGTATTCGGGCCGGACCAGCGTCGGATCGATGCTGTCCAGGTCCAGATCGCCCAGCTTCCAGTGCAGGCGCTCGTAGTGGCGGAAGACGTCGTAGCTGTGCACGGGGGCTCCGGTTTCTCTACAGAAGGTGGTGCGCGGCAATGCCGTCGGCGATCAGCTCACGAGCGGCCGATCGCTGGAGTTTGCCGCTGCTGGTGCGTGGGATGGTGCGCGGCGCGGCCAGGTACACCCGCACCGCGGCCAGGCCCAGGCGGGCGGTGATGCGAGCCTGGACGGCGGTGACGAGCTCGTCGGCGGCCGTATCGGTGTGGTCGGTCTCCACGATGAGAGCGATGGTGTCCGCATCGACCGGGTCGGTGGTGGCGGTGCACCGGCCCCGATGGATGCCGTCGAGGTCGCCGACGGCGGCCTCCACATCCTGTGCGTAGAAGTTGACGCCGCGCACGGTGATCATGTCCTTGCTGCGGCCGGTGACGAACAGTTCCCCGGCGCGCAGATAGCCGAGATCGCCGGTGTGCAGCCAGCCGTCGGTGAACAATTCGGCCGTGCGCGCCGGATCGGCGGTCAGATAGCCCTCGGTCACCGGATCGCCGCTGATCAGGATTTCCCCGACCTCGCCGTCGGGGATCGCCACGCCCGAGTCCGGATCGACCACCCGCAGCCGTAGCCCGGCCACCGGCCTACCCACCCCGGCGACCGCGCGAGCGCCCGGCATTTCCGGCGAAATCCGATGCGCCCAACCGGAATCGGACAAGGTGCCGCGATCCACCCAGTCGAACAGCGGAACCCGGCCCAGCGGCGGGAAGGTGACCGCGAGCGTGGCCTCGGCCATCCCGTACACCGCGAACATCGCCGCGGGGTCGAAACCGGCCGGACCGAACCGCTCACAGAACGCGGTCACCACGTCGCGAGAGATGGGTTCGGCGCCGTTGAAGGCGATGCGCCAGTGCCGCAGATCGTAATCGGCCACCCGCTCCGGCGGCACCGCGGCCAGCAGCGCCTCGTAACCGAAGTTCGGCATCGCTGTGATGGTCGTTCCGCTGGTTGCGAATTCGTGCAGCCAGCGCGCCGGATCTTTGACGAAGGCGGTGGGCGACCAGATGTGGGCGGGAATGCCGCGCAGGATGGCCGACAGCGTGCCGAACAGGCCCATATCGTGGAACAGCGGCAGCCAGAAGCCGCCCTGATCGGACAGTCCGAGGTCGATACCGGTGCGGATGGCGGCCAGACCGGCCAGCACGTTGCGATGGGTCAGCCGCACCCCCTTCGGTGCGGCGGTACTGCCCGAGGTGAACTGCACGACCGCCGGATCCTCGGGCCGCACCGGCGGCAGCTCGGCATCTGCGGTCTCGGCGAACAACGTTGCGGTGTCCAAGAATTCGACGGGTACCGCGGACAGCGCGGAGGTCATGGTCGCGAACTGCGGGGAGACCAGGACGGTCCGCATCCCCGCGGCGGTGACGATGGCAGCCAGCTTGTCCGGATAGGTCTGGAGTTGCCGGGCCCCGGCGGGCAGCGGCAGCGGAGTCGCGGCGGCCCCGGCGGCGGCGACCGCGAACAGGCCGATCAGGAATTCCGGCGCGTTGGGACACAGGATGCCCACCGGCTCGCCGCGCCGCACACCGCGATGCACCAGCGCGGCCGCAGCGTCGGTCGCCGTCCGGTGCAGCGTGGCGTAGTCCAGGGTCTGCGACAGCGACCAGAACCGGGCCGATACCTCGGGGTGGCCGGCGGCGATCGCGGCCAGCTGCTCCGGCAGGGTCCCTGCGGATATCGTCATGCGGCCAGCCCAGCAGCACCGGGTTTCCGGGCCTTGAACGGGCTGTGAAATGCATGCGGTGATAAGCGTTGTCGATCGGCCAATTGCGTTGCCGGATATGGGCATTGGACTATCAGGCGATAGGACCCGGTGATCGCCGCGGGGCGCGCGGCAGGCCACGGCGAGGATGGTCGCCGACACGGTTGTTCCTCTCGCCGGTGCGGGACGGCGCGGTCGTTTCCCTCGGTGCCCGTTCGCTTTTCAGGAGTTGCCCAGGTGAGTTCCGACGAGACCACGGTGGTGGGGCCGACCCCGGCCCGGCCCGATTCACCGGCACATCCGCACGCCGCGGATGCGACGGGCGAGGGTCATGCGATCGTGCTCGGCGCCGGGATCGCCGGACTGCTGGCGACCCGGGTCCTCGCCGACCGATTCGCGCGGGTGACGGTGGTCGAACGTGACGAATTCGCCGAACACGGCGGGCAGACACCGAGCGGTACCGCCACCCGGCGCGGCGTGCCACAGGCCCGGCATCTGCACGGGCTGCTCGATCGCGGCCGCACCGCCATCGAACAGCTGTATCCCGGCTTCACCAGCGAGATGGCGCGGCGCGGGGCCAGCACCGCCGAGGTGCTGATCGGAACCCGTTGGTACGTAGCCGGATTGCGCGTCGCGACGGCCGAAACCGGGCTGACCTCGGTGATGGCCACCCGGCCGCTACTCGAAGCAGTGCTGCGCGAGCGCACTCTGACACTGCCGAACGTGCGGTTGCGGTCGCACACGACCGCGCACGGACTGGTCGGAACCGCACACCGCGTGCGTGGCGTGGTCACCGTCACCGATAGCGAAACCCACACGCTCGCAGGCGATCTGGTCGTCGACACGACCGGACGCGGCTCGCGGGCGCCGGAATGGCTCACCCGGCTGGGCGCCCGCGCTCCGCAGGAGGAGCGGCTCGAGGTCGATCTCGGCTACACCTCCCGGTTCTATCGGCGCGATCCGGGCGAAGTGGGCGGCCCGGCCTCGATCATCATCTCCACCGGCTCGAACGGGCACGGCGGCGGCGCGATCCGGGTCGAGGACGACCGCTGGCACGTCACGCTGGCAGGCATGCTCGGTGATCATCCACCCACCGATCCGGCGGAGTTCGCGACCTTCGCCGCCGGTCTGGCCGGACCCGACATCCACGACATCGTCACCGGCTGTGAACCGCTCGGTGATCCGGTGCCGCACCGCTTTCGTCATTCGGTCCGGCGGCGTTTCGACCGCCAGCCCGTCGTCCCGCAGGGGTTCCTGGTCCTGGGCGACGCGTTGTGCAGCTTCAATCCGCTGTACGCGCAAGGGATGACGGTTGCCGCACAGCAGGCGCTGGCACTGCGCGACTGCCTGCACGTGCCCGATCGCGAACTCCCGGTCCGCTTCTATGCCGCCGCCGGGGCAGTGGTGTCGGCCGCCTGGCAGCTGGCCTCCTCGGCGGATCTGGCGCACGCCGGCGTGGTGGGCCCGCGCAACGTGCGCACCCGGCTCACCAATGCCTATGTCGCACGGGCGCAGCGCGCCGCGCACCTCGATCCGGAGGTGGCGCGCACGTTCCTGCGCGTGGCGAACCTCGTGGATCCGCCCGCGGCACTGCTCGATCCGCGCATCGCACGACGAATCCTATTGCACCGCAACCCATGACCGGCAGATCCGGCACCGGAGCCGGTCTGCCACCGATCAGGAGGAATCCGAGATGGACCTGGCAGCACCGACCACCACCGTCGCCGGGGAGGATCCGGCGATCGCCACCGCAATCGAGCACTTGTTCGGCCCGGCCGGACGCGCCGACCCGTACACCCCGGGCCGGGTGCTGCGCGAGGCGGGCCCGCTGCACAACACCCCGTTGGGCCACAAGGTGATCACTCGTTACGAGGACTGCAGCGCGGTGCTGTCCACCACGGCGTGGAGTCACGCCGAGGAAGCCGGAATGATGCACCCCACCATCTCCGCGCAGGATGCGGCGGAGGAGTTGCCGACCTCGTTCCTGTGGATGGAGCCGCCGGACCACACCCGGCTGCGCAACCTGGTCACCAAGGGTTTCACCCCGCGCATGGTGACCCGGCTGCGGCCCCGGATCACCGAGGTGACCGAACAGCTGGTCGACAACGCCCTGGCCGCAGGCGAATTCGATCTGGTCGACATGATCGCCTACCCGCTGCCGCTGACGATCGCCGCCGAGCTGATCGGCGTGCCGCGGGAGGCGTACGCCCAGGTGCATCGCTGGTCGCAGGATCTGGCGCGCGGATTCGACCACGACTACACGCTGCCGCCTGAGGCGTTGAGTGCCCGCAGCGTCGCGGCGCGCGGGTTCATGGGGTACTTCCGCGAGCTGCTGGACGAGCGTCGCCGCCGCCCGGCCGACGATCTGCTCAGCGTGCTGTCGCAGGTGGAGGATCGTGGCGACGTGCTCACCGAACAGGAACTGCTGGCCACCTGCATCACCACCTTCGTCGCCGGTCACGAGACGACCGCGAACCTGGTCGGCACCGGCATGTTGCAGTTGCTGCGCAATCCCGATCAGCTGGAGCTGATGCGCCGGCGCCCGGAGCTGACCGAGTACGCGCCCGACGAACTGCTGCGGCTGGAGCCGTCGGTGCAGGTCACCACCCGCGCTGCGACCCGGCCGATCACGGTGGCGGGCCATGAATTCGAGACCGGCGAAGGCGTTGTGGTGCTGATCAATTCGGCCAATCGCGACGACGCCGCGTACACCGACCCGGACAAGGTCGATGTGGCGCGGTACTCCGATCCGATGCGTCCGGCGAAGAAGCATCTGGGCTTCAGCCTCGGCATCCACTACTGCCTCGGCGCACCGTTGGCGCTGCTGGAGATGGAAGTGCTGCTGGATGTGCTGCTGCGCCGGGTGAAGCAGCTCGAGGTACTCACCGAGACGCCTTCGTACAAACCGAATGTGGTGATCCGCGGGCTGGAGTCGCTGCCCGTCCGGTTCACCGCGGCCTGATCGAGCCCTCCGGCCGGAGCCACCCGGCCCGGCCGGAACGGGCTGTCATTGCGCGCGAAGCGGCGAGCCCTCGGGCCGCACCCCGCGACCGTGCCACAGAATTCTCGCGACCGTCCCGGGACTCAGCAGGGTCTCGGGCGGGTCGACGAGATTGGCGACCCGCATGAATGCGCGCGAGACGATCGGATCGACGTGTGCCGCACGATGCGCACGTCCGATATACGAATTCAGCAGGCGGATTCGAGGCGTTCGACGACCGACCACGCCCGGATGATTCAAATCGGCGCCGGTGGACATTCGCCACGCGACATCGACATGACGTGCGGCACCGGTATAGAACCGCGTCGGCAATTCCGCGATCCCTTCTCGCAGGCACGCGCGCAGGGTGAGCGCCTGCTGCGCAGCCACGGTCATGCCCTGCGCGTAGAGCGGATTGAAACTGCACAGCGAATCGCCGAGCACGAGGAATCCCTGCGGATGCGCCGGGAGGCGTTCGAAATACCTGCGGACCGAGCCACGAAAACGATGTGGCACAGGATCACTCAACGGTTCGGCGTCGGTGACGATGCGGTGGATGTCGGGCACCGGAAGCGTCGCGGCGAATGCGGTGAACCCGTCGTGGTCGGTCGGCGGGTGATCCCCGAGCATCCCGCCCAGGGTGACATGCCACTTGTCGCCCTCGACCACGATCGCCCCGCCGCCGCGACGACCGGCCATCGTCGATACGACCACGCCGAGCTGGCCGTCGAGGTGTTCGGGCCGGTGCCGGTAGGTGCGCGAGGAATAGCCCAGGTCGATGACCACGCTGTCCTGCTCGGGCACGTCCGCACCCACGGCCCGCAGCCACTCGGGTGCGCGCGATGCCCGCCCGGTGCAGTCGACGACCAGGTCGGCGGCCACGGCCTGCGCGTGGCCGCCGGACTCGCTCACCAGCACTCCGGTGATCCGGCCCGCCACGGCGACGAGGCCATGTGCGGCAACGCTTTCCCGGAACCTCACCCCGGGTAGCGCGGCCGCGCGCCGCCGCAATCCCCACTCCAGCAGCGGCCGGCTGGCGAGCAGGGTGACGAGTCCGGTCTCGGTCGGTGCGGCGCGCAGCCCGCTCAGATACCACCGGGATCCGGCCAGCACCTCGGTGGTCGGCGCACCGGCGGCCACGATCTCCTCGGTCAGTCCGGGACAGAGCGTTTCGATGACGGCGCGGCCACCCTCCATCAGACCGTGCAGATGCCGGGCCTGCGGGACCCCTCGGCGCGCCTGGCTGTCTGCGAAGGTGTCGCGCTCGAGCACGGTGACGCGTGGGAAGTGTTCGGCGAGGACGATGGCGGCGAGTAATCCTGCGATACCTGCGCCCAGAACGACGGCATGCGGGGAATCGGAATTCACCCACCGAATCGTCGACCGACGGCGCATCCCGGGCGAACCCTGTCGGGCGCATCCTATGGCGTCATCGAACTACACAATGACAGAAGGCAATTCGCGGGCCGTTCATGAATTCGCCACCGCACGGTGTTGAGCTGCGAAACGTGAATTCAGCACAGACGTCCGCGGTCACATCGCGTCCACCGGAAGGATCGTTCGTGCCCGACGGCCGGTCCCCGGCGTCGCCGCAGATGCGGATTCCGCGTGTTCCGACGCACTCGCGGGCCGTCGAAGGGGCTGTGCGATGACCGGCGTACTGGACCCGTTCTCCCCGGAACTCCGCGCCGACCCGGCACCTGCCTACCGATCGTTGCGGGCGGTGGGCAGGCTGCACGAATTCCGGCCCGGCATCCATCTCGTGCCGCACTACACCGATTGCGACGCGGTGTTCGGCGACCCGGCGTTCGGACACGGCTACTTCTCCGGGATCAACCCGTTCCGGCCCGGTGTCGATCCGCGGACGCTGCCCGGCTCGTTCCTGCTGATGGACCCGCCCGAGCACACGCGACTGCGCGCCTCGGTGGCTCCGGCCTTCACCGCCCGCGCGATCGCCGCACTGCGCGAGCGGATCACCGAGACCGCCGCCACACTGCTCGACCGCGCCGTGGCGGCCGGGGAGGTCGATTTCGTCACCGATGTCGCATACCCGTTGCCGCTGAACACGATCTGCACGATGCTCGGCGTTCCGACAGCCGATCACGCGCGGTTCGGCGTGTGGGCCGCCGCGATCAGCCGCGGCCTGGACCCGGACGCACTGCTGTCCGACGAAGAGAAGCACGCTCGCGTCGATGCGGTGGGGGCGTTCGCCGAATACTTCGCCGACCTCATCGAACGCCGCCGCGCCGAGCCGGGCGCGGATCTGCTCTCCACACTCGCGACCCGGACCGCGCTCGAGTTGAGCGAACTCGTCGACATGGCGGTACTCCTGCTGATCGCCGGGCACGAGACCACGATGAACCTCATCGCGACCGGCCTGCTGGCCCTCGCCCGCCATCCCGACCAACGCGAAATCCTCAGGGCCGAACCGGAATCCGCTCGGCACGCGGTGGAAGAGTTTCTCCGCTTCGACACCCCGGTGCCGTTCCCGACCCGCGTCGCCCTGCGCGAGGTCGAGTTCGCCGGGCGGACGTTGCCGCGGGGGACAGGTCTGATCCTGCTCGTCGGCTCGGCCAACCGGGATCCCGAGGCGTTCACCGACCCCGACTCGCTCGATGTGCTCAGATTCGCGCCCGGTCGCGGCACACCACGCCATCTCGCCTTCAGTCACGGACCGCACTTCTGTGTCGGCGCGCCGCTGGCCAGACTGCAAAGCGAGGTCCTGTTCACCGAACTCCTGTGCCGCGCACCCGATTTCGAACTGCTGGACCCCGCACCGTCGTTCCGGAACTCGGTCTCGATGCGCGGCCCGCTGTCCCTTCCGGTCCGGCTGCGCGCCTGAATTGCCCGGTTTCGGGACCGAATCCACATGTCGAAGCTGTGGCGAAATGGTTGGCGGACTGCGGATTCCACGCTTCTTCGACCGCGCCGGGCTAGGGTGGCACCGGGAAAGGAGTCGGTACAACCATGGCTGACAACACAATCGGGTACGACGGTCCGCAGGCCCCCGCCGAAGGTGGACCGGTCGAGGCGAAGAAGGCGCACAGTGCGCGCATGTACGACTACTACTTGGGCGGCAAGGATAATTTCCACTGCGACCGCGCCGCCGCCGAGCAGGTCGAGAAGGCGTTCCCCACGATCAAGCTCTGCGCGCGAGTGAACCGGGCGTTCATGCGCCGCGCGACCCGCTACCTGGCGGCCGAGCAGGGGGTGCGTCAGTTTCTGGACATCGGCACCGGCATTCCGACGCAGCCGAATCTGCATCAGGTCGCCCAGGAGGTGACACCGGATGCCCGCGTCGTCTACGTCGATTACGACCCGCTGGTATTGACGCACGCCCGAGCGCTGATGGTCGGCACACCGCAGGGAGCAACCGCGTATATCCAGTCCGACGTCACCCAACCCGCCGCCATCCTGGCCGCACCCGAACTGGGCCGGGTGCTGGATCTGAACGAGCCGGTGGCGCTGAGCCTGATCGCTCTGCTGCATTTCGTGCAGGACGACGAGCACGACGCCTACGGCATCGTCAGGACTCTGCTGGACGCGCTGGCGCCGGGTTCGTTCCTGGTCATGACGCACCTGAGCCCGGACTTCAACCCCGTCCAGGTGGCCGGAATCGTCGAGGCATACCGGGGAAACGGGCTGAGCCTGCAAGCTCGCACGCACGACGAATTCACCCGCTTCTTCGAGGAGCTCGACGTGATCGACCCGGGAATCACCGGCTCACACCGCTGGCGGCCCGGCCTACAGTCGGCCGACGGCGACGAATCGCTGCGGGAGATGGATGCCAAGGTCTCGTTCTGGGCCGGCGTCGGACGCAAGTAGCCGATAAGCAATTCCGATCCGCCGATCGGTAGAGGCGCACGGGGCCGGGGCGCGGCCGAACCAACGCTAATCTCGAAATCGTCCGGGAGACAACCGGATCCGGTATTCGCGAAGGTGTTGGATACAGATGACCACAGACCATGAGCCGGACCGTTCCCCGGAGTCCGGGGACGAGACCGGAAAACCCGCGCCGCGCCGCAAGACGATCGACAGCCCGTATATCCACCGGTTGCAGCGCAGGCATTTTCTGCTGTTCGATGTGCTGCCGATATTCGGGATGGTCGGCGCGGTTGCTTTTCTGTTCGTGCGACCGTTCGGGATCGTCGAATTCGCGCTGCTGTTCGGGATGTGGGTGGTAACCGGCCTGGGAGTGACAGCCGGTTACCACCGCCTGTTCACACACCGCACTTTCAAGGCCACGCCGTGGGTGGCGTCGGTGCTGGCGGTCATGGGGTCGATGGCGGGTCAGGGTGCGGTGGTGTCCTGGGTGGCGCTGCACCGGCGGCACCACGAGTACAGCGACCGTCCGGGAGATCCGCACTCACCCAACCTGTCCGGTGCGGGCTGGTCCGGACGCCTGCGCGGGCTGATGCACTCGCACTTCCTCTGGATGCGCCGACACGAGTATCCCAACGTCGTGCACTACGCGCCCGACCTGATCAAGGACCGCCGACTGGTCCGGGTCGCCAGGCTCTACTACTGGTGGGTGGGCCTGGGCCTGCTGATCCCCACCGCGCTGGGCGGACTGCTCACGATGAGCTGGACCGGCGCGGTCGCCGGACTGCTGTGGGGCGGATTCGCGCGCATGTTCCTGCTCGAACACACCGTCTGGGCGATCAACTCTTTCCTGCACATGTTCGGCACTCGCGCCTACGAATCGCGGGAGAACAGCCACAACGGCGGCATCTTCGCCTTGCTGACCTTCGGGGAATCCTGGCACAACAATCACCACGCCTTTCCCACCTCGCCGTCCTTCGGACTGCATTGGTACCGCCTCGATCCGGGGTACTGGCTCATCAAGACCCTGGCGTTGCTCGGGCTCGCCTGGGATCTCGAACTGCCCTCCGACGAACGCATGGCGGCCAAACGACTCTCCGCAAAATCCACCGTCGGCGGCAATGCCGCAGCAGCGTAAGGAAATACCATCGTGGATACCAGTAAGGATGCCATCGTCGCCTGGTGCCAGGAGTACCTGGCCGATCTGCTCGAGGTGCCCGCGCGGACCATCGACCCGGCCGCGGACTTCGACCGGATCGGTGTCGACTCGGCGCTGGCCGTCGCCCTGCTGATCGAGGTCGAGGACCGCTACGGGATCGACCTGTCGCCCGAGGACCTCTACGAGCACCCCAACCTGAACGCCGTCGCCACCTATCTGCACGAGCAGAGCACCCGGAGCGTGGCCTAGCCATGGTCGCCTCGACCGGCGCCGACCGGGCGACCGCCGCGGCGGCCGCGATCCGGCACCACTACGACGTCGGCAACGACTTCTACCGGCTCTGGCTGGATCCCACGCTCAGCTACTCCTGCGCGCTGCGCGAACATCCCGACGACACCCTCGAGATCGCCCAGCAGCGCAAACTCCGGTACCACCTCGACGCGATCGACGCCTACCGGGCCGATGCCGTGCTCGACATCGGGTGCGGCTGGGGAGCGATCCTGCGGGAACTGTCGCAACGGCACCGGGTGGACCGCTCGGTCGGTCTCACGCTGAGCCCGGAACAAGCGGACTACGTTCGCGCGCAGGAGCTTGCGGGAGTCGAGGTGCGCACCGAGAACTGGCTGCACTACGAGCCGGACACCCGCTTCGACGGCATCGTCTCGATCGGCGCCTTCGAGCACTTCGCCCGCCCGGATGATTCCGATGCCGCGAAGATCCGGGTCTACCGGGACTTCTTCGCCCGCTGCCGGGACTGGCTGACCGATTCCGGGACGTTGTCGCTACAGACCATCGCCTACGCCAACATGTCTCGCGAGCAGGCCAGCAGCTTCATTCAGCAGGAGATCTTCCCGGACGCCGACCTGCCGACACCGGCCCAGATCCTCGCCGCCGCCGAGGGCATCTTCGAGATCCGCTCGATGAGCAACGGCCGGTCGGACTACGCGTGGACCTGCGCGCAGTGGGCGGCGCGGTTGCGGGAAAACCGCACGCGGGCAACGGAACTGGTCGGTGCCGAGACGGTGGATCGGTATCGGCGCTATCTGGCGCAGTCGGCGCTGGGATTCCGGATGGGCAAGATCGCGCTGTACCGGATCGTGCTGCAGCCCTATACGGGCAAGTATTTCGCCGATCGCGCCGGGCAGCCGCGATGACCGTCTCGCCCGGCCGGGTCCGGTTCAATCCGTTCGGTGCGGAGTTCCGCCGCGACCCGTATCCGATGTATCGGCAACTGCGCGAGTCGCATCCGGTGCACCGGACGCTGGGCATGTGGGTCCTGACCCGGCACGCCGACGTACGCGCGGTGCTGCACGACCGTTCGTTCAGCGCGAGCCTGATCCCGCGGCTGGTGGACGAACAAGCCGCGCGGCTCGGGCAGGGCGAGGTGGACCGGATCGGCCGGTTGGGCCGCAAATCCCTTGTGTTCACTGACAATCCGGACCATGCGCGTTTGCGCGGACTCGTCAACCGCGTGTTCACCGCCCGCGCGGTGGCCGAACTGCGGCCGCTGGTGAGCGCCGTCACCGCGCGGTTGATGGAACCGTCCTGGGCCGCCGGGCAGTTCGACGTGATCGCGGATCTTGCTGCGCCGCTACCGATCACGGTGCTGTGCGAATGGATGGCGCTGCCGCCGGAGTTGCGCGCGCAGGTCGGGCCCTGGACTCACGACATCCGATTCCTGCTCGAGCCGGGCATGATGAAAGCGGCCGACTTCGCACGGGTGCACGAGGTCGTGGAACTGTTCGCCGCGGCGTTGTCGGAGGTGATCGCCGAGCGCCGCCTGCGGCCCGGCGACGACCTGATCAGCCGTCTGCTGGCCGCGCACACCGCGGGCGGGGACCGGCTCGCCGACGAGGAACTGATCTTCGTCTGCATCATGTGCTTCGTCGCCGGTAACGAGACCACGAAATCATTGATCGGCAACGGCCTGCTCGCACTGCTGCGCCATCCCGCCCAGGACGCGCTGCTGCGGGCACGCCCGGAACTGGTGAACGCCGCGGTCACCGAGGCGCTGCGCTACGACTGCCCCCTGCAACTGACCAAACGACTGGCCACCCGCGACGTCGAGATCGGCGGAGAGCTGCTGCACGCCGGTGATCAGGTGCTGGTATGCCTGGGCGCGGCCAATCGCGATCCCGGATCGTTCGACCGGCCCGACGAATTCGACCTCACCCGGGATGCGAGCGGCCATCTGGGGTTCGGTCACGGGATGCACGGCTGCCTGGGCGGCCTGCTGGCCGAACTACAGGCGCAGGTGGCGTTCGAATTCCTGTACCGGCATTCGGCGAGCGTGGCCCTGCTGAGCGACGAATGGCAGTGGCAGGACCACAGTTTCATCGTGCGCGGGCTGACCGGGTTGCCGGTGACGGTGCGGAGGGCGGCATGACCACCGCGCGATCCTGGTTGCGCTACGAACCCTTGACCAACGGCCGGTTCGCCATCCACGAGTTCTCCGGCGACCACCTGTTCCACCAGCAGCACCGCACCGCGATCGCGGCGATCATCACCGAATCGCTGAGCCGGGCGCGGCGCGCAGACGACCTCGAGGAGGCAGTGCCGTGACTTCCGACGTGCTGAGCACCGACAGCGAGCTGCTCTCCGACATCCTGGCCCGGCGCGCGGCGCAGGAGCCCGACCGCACCGCCTACGTCTTCCTGGACGAGAACGGTACGGAGAGCGCCGTTCTGAGCTACCGGGACCTGCACCGCCGTGCGCTGGCGGTGGCCGCCGAACTGGGCGCTCGATGCTCGCCCGGCGACCGCGCACTCCTGATCTTCCCGCAATGCCCCGAATTCCTCGTCGCCTACTTCGGCTGCCTGTACGCGGGAATCGTGGCAGTGCCGCTGAATCCGCCGCGCCGCAACGGAATTCCGGAGGCGACGCGATCCATCGTGCGGGACTGCCGCCCGGCCGCGGTACTCACCCTCGCGGCCGGAGTCGACCTGTTGCGCGCCCAACCCGACCCGTGGTGCCCAGCGGAGCACTGGATCGGCGTGGACCTGCTGCCTGCCGTCGACACCGCTCCGATCGTTGCCGCGCAACCGGATTCGATCGCGTTCCTGCAATACACCTCGGGGTCGACCGCCACGCCCAAGGGCGTGATGGTCACGCACCGCAATCTGATCGCCAACGAGGAGATGATCCGCCGCTCCTTCGGCCACGACCGCGATTCGACGCTGGTCGGCTGGGCGCCGTTCTTCCACGATCAGGGTCTGATCGGCAATGCGCTGCAACCGCTGTACGTTGGCGCGACCGGTGTGCAGATGGCTCCGACCACGTTCATCCGGCGACCGTTCCTGTGGCTGTCGGCGATCTCCCGGTATCGCGGACACACCAGCGGCGGTCCGAATTTCGCCTTCGACGCCTGTGTCGCGCGCCTGGCCGCGGGGGCCGAACCGGAACCCGGCCTGGATCTGAGCAGCTGGCAGGTTGCCTTCAACGGCGCCGAACCGATCCGCGCGCAGACCCTGAGCCGATTCGCGCAAGCGTTCGCCCCGTACGGATTCCGGGCCGAGGCCCTGTATCCCTGCTACGGCCTGGCGGAGGCCACCCTGCTGGCCGCCGGCAGTGTGAAGGGCCGCGGCGCACGCACCCTCGAGGTCGATCCCGACGCGCTCGCGCAACGGCGCTACGCCCCGGCGGGGGAGCGGTCCCGCACCCTGGTCGCCTCTGGGCGCGCGCCGGACGGCGAAGTGCTGCGCATTGTGGACCCGGACACCGGGCAGGTCTGCCCGCCGGATCGGGTCGGCGAGATCTGGGTGTCGGGAGACAATGTCGCACAAGGCTATTGGGAACGCGAGGCGGCCACCGCCGAAACCTTTCGCGCCCGCTGCGCCGACGATCCCGGCCGAGATTTCCTGCGCACCGGAGATCTGGGCCTGCTGCTGGACGAGGAACTGTACGTGGTGGGGCGGCTCAAGGACGTCGTGATCATCCGCGGCCGCAATATCTATCCGCAGGACATCGAACTCACCGTGCAGGCCGCGCATCCCGCCCTGCGGCCCGGCGGATGCGCCGCCTTCGCGGTGCCCGGCGCCGAGACCGACCGGCTGGTGGTGGTCCAGGAACTGCGGCGCGAGCACGTCGAGGGCGCCGAACCCGCCGATGTGCTCGGCGCGATCCGGGCCGCGGTACTGCGCGAACACGACCTCTCGATCGGCGATCTGGTGCTGACGCTGCCGAGCCGGTTGCAGAAGACCAGCAGTGGAAAGATCATGCGAGCGGCGGCGCGCCGGCACTATCTGGCCGCTGAATTCGAGATTTGGCCGCAGCGGCAGGAATCCACCGAATCGCAGCGAAGGGCTATCATCGTGCCGACCTGGGAAGCGCTCAATCCGGATTTCGAGCAGACGGTGCGAGCGGTGGTGCTCAGCATGCCCGCCGCCCGGCATCTCGGATTCGACTTCGGCGAGATCGCGCCGGGCCGCGTCGAGATCGTGCAACCGCATCGCCCGGAACTGACCCAGCACGACGGGTACTTCCAAGGCGGAGTGCTCGGTTCGCTGGCGGATTTCGCGGCCGGTTCGGCGGCCGGAACTCTGCTGCGGCCCGGCTGGGTGAATATGACCATCGACTACACGGTGAAGATCCTCGCACCGGCCAAGGGGGCGACGGTGGTGGCGCGCGGCCGAGTGGTCAATCCGGGCGCACTGCTGACCGTCGCGGCGGCGGAGGTCTTCTCCGTCGAACCGGAGGGTGAAACTCTCTGTGCCACAGCGCTTGTCACCATGCGAAACGTGAAACTGGCCACAGCCTGACCCGGGAGCTGTCATGACCGAGGCATTCGTGTTCGATCCGTTCGCCGCCGACTTCACCGCCGATCCCTATCCGCATTACGCCCGGCTACGCGTCGAGAGTCCCGCGCACGAACATCCCCTCGGTTTCTGGCTGGTGTCCCGGTACGCGGATGTGCTCGCGCTGCAACGTTCGTCCACCCAGTCGGTGGACGAACAGCACCTCACCCGCCTCCCAGCCTGGAAGAGTGACAGCGCCCGGCTCGGCAAGGCGAACCGCATCATGGGCGGGCTGTCGATGCTGGATCAGGATCCGCCCGATCACACCCGCCTGCGGCGGCTGGTCGCCAAGGCCTTCACGCCCCGGGCCGTGGATGCACTGCAGCTGCGGGTGGCCGCACACGTGGCCGACGCGCTGGACCGGATCGCGTCGGCCGGACAGGCGGATATCGTTGCGGAACTGGCCTTTCCGCTGCCCTTCACGATCATCTCCGAACTGTTGGGCATCCCGGTGCTGGAGAGCGCCCGGTTGCGCGAACTGACCGCGGTCCTGGTGCTCGCGCTGGAACCGCTCGCCGATCCGGCCCTGCAGACCAGGATCCGGGCCGCCGATGCCGAGTTGCGCGCGATGGTGGCCGATCTGGTCCGCTGGAAACGCGACAATCCCGGTGACGACGTGCTCACCGCACTCATCACCGCGGAGCACGAGGGCGATGTGCTCGGCGAGGACGAACTGGTGGCGCAGGTCATGCTGCTCTACATCGCCGGACACGAGACGACGGTGAACCACCTCGCCGCAGGCATCCTGGCACTGCTGCAGCACCCCGATCAGGCTCGTCGGCTGCGCGAGGACCCGGGACTGAGCGCGAACGCGGTGGAGGAACTGCTGCGCTACGACACTCCGGTGCACCTCATGCGACGGGTCACGGTGACTCCGGTGCGCGTGTGCGACACCGAGATTCCGGCCGGAGCCTGGGTGGTGGCCTGTCTGGCCGCGGCCAATCGCGATCCCGAGTTCTGGGGCTCGGACGCGGACCTGCTGCGCCTGGACCGGCCCGATGCCCCCCGCAGTGTGACCTTCGGCGCGGGTATTCACCACTGTCTCGGCGCGGCGCTGGTCCGGATACAGGCGCGAATCATGTTCCCGCTCTTTGTTTCCCGCTTCCCGTCCGCCGAAGTGGACGAGGTGCGCTGGAACGGCCGGATCAATGTGCGCGGACCGGCGCTGCTGTCGGTGACGGTGTAGTCGCCGCGGGATGCCGCGGACGGGAAACGAGGAGATCATGCCCATCATGGCCATCGACGACGTGTCGATCGCGTACACCGACACCGGCGTCCCGCCCGGCCGTCCCGACGCCGCGACGATCGTCTTCGGACACGGATTGTTGTTCGGCGGCTGGATGTTCGGGCCGCAGATCGAGGCGCTGCGTGAGCACTACCGATGCGTGAGCATCGATTGGCGAGGTCAGGGCGACACCCCGGCCACTGCCGACGGCTACGACATGGACACCCTCGCCGACGACGCGCTGGCAATGATCCGCGCACTGAACCTGGAGCGCGTGCACTGGGTGGGCTTATCGATGGGCGGTTTCGTCGGATTGCGACTCGCCGCCCGCCACGGCGCGCTGCTGCGCTCGCTGACTCTGCTGGACACCAGCGCCGGGCCCGAGGAGGCCGCGAAGATCGGTGAATACAAGCGCCTCGCCCGTGCGCTGCGGTGGTTCGGTGTGCGGCCGATCCGCGGACTGATCGCACCGCACCTGTTCGGTCCGTCCATGCGCGCGGACCGGTCGCGCAAACCCGTGCTCGACGAGTGGGCCGCACGACTGGCCCGATGCGATCGAGCCGGTGTGCGCCGCGCCGTGCTCGGAGTGGCCGATCGCGAGTCGGTCGAGGACGAGATCGCCACGATCGCGATGCCGACCCTGGTCGCGGTCGGCGCCGACGACCGCGCCACCCCGCCCGACCGCTCCCGGCGCATCGCCGATCTGATCCCCGGCGCGCAGTGCCATCTCATCCCCGATTGCGGGCACACCAGCACGCTGGAACAACCCGCCGCGGTGACCGCCATGCTGACCCGGTTCCTGCACTCCGTGGACCTCGACGAATTCGTCTGACGGGCATCTGAACCCGTAATACATACGATCGTATGTATGCTTTGTTCTGTCGGGTGTTACCTCCCGACAGGACGAGCTACCAGGGGATGACCATGGACAGTGACCGGATGTTCGAGCTGGCCCAGGCTTTGGCTGTGGCCAAGAGCAGGCAGGATCTGCCCGTTGCGCTGCGACTGCTGCACCCGGACATGGTGTTGCGGAGTCCGGCATTCGGGACCACGGCTCGCGGTCCGGCGGAGAACGAGCGGGCTCTGACGCGGTTCTTCGCGTCCTTTCCGGATTATCAGGTCGAGCTGACCGGTCACGCAGACGACGGCGAGACGCTCGTCTGCTGGGGCACAGCTCGAATGACCATGACCGGCAACAGATTCGGCGTCACCCCGAATGGGGCGCGAGCCGAACTGCCGGTGTTCATCACCTTCACCTTCGCCGACGACCTGATCGCCGGCGAACAGTTCTTCTTCGACCTGTCCGTCCTGTGTGCCCAGTCCGGGGTGTCCACCGACGCGGTGCGGCACACCCTGTTTGGCGCCACCGAGCTGGAAGGAGTCCGGGGATGAGCACCGATACGCGTATCAAGTCCGTCGAAACAATCAGGACCGCAGCACTTTTCGATATCGTCGTCGACCTGAACGCGCCATTGGAATTCGGTGACGGCCCGCTGGGGCGACGTGTGCTCTACGGTGCGGCGGGCGGATCTTTCGAGGGTCCGCGCCTGCGCGGCGAGGTGGTCGCAGGCGGCGGTGACTGGGCACTGTTCCGCCCCGACGGCACGATGTTGCTCGATGTCCGTCTGACGTTGCGCACCGACGATGGCGAGCTGGTGCACATGACCTACCAGGGCCGCTGGGTGATCCCTGCGGACCTTCGCGCCGAGATGGCCGACCCGGCCACTCGGCGCCGGATAGACCCTGCGCGGTACTACTTCCGTACGAACCCGCTGTTCGAAACCGGATCCACCCGCTACGCCTGGCTCAACGACGTCGTCGCGGTCGGCACGGGATACCTGGTGGATGGTGGCGTCGCCTACCACGTCGAGCAAGTGCTGTGAGGGGCGCTCGATGACAGAACACGCACCGCCCCAACCGGACTCGGGCAGTGATCGGCGCCGGCTGCGGGGAGCGCGGTCACGGCAGATCATCACCCGGCACGCGGTCGACGTCGCCTCGCTGGACGGTCTCGGCTGGCTCAGCTTCGGACGTCTCGCCGATGACCTGCAGATCAGCAAAGCGGGGATCCAGACACTGTTCGGCACCAAGCAGAATCTGCAGTTGAGTACGGTCGACACGGCGCACACGGTGTTCATCGACGCGGTCATCCGCCCAGCACAGCAAGAGACGGAGGGGGTGCCGCGGCTGCGTGCCCTGCTCGAACACTGGATTGCGTACGTCGCGCAGCCACTGTTCCCCGGCGGTTGCTTCTGGAACGCCAATCTGCCGGAGTTCGACAGTCGTCCCGGACCGGTTCGCGACGCACTGATGGGACAACGCCGTGCCTGGCTCGACGTCCTGGCCGGACAACTCGCACGCGCCGCCGCGGCCTACCCGCCTGCGGGGATCGACATCGACCTGACCGTCTTCCAGCTCGACGCCGCCCTCAACGCCACCAATACTGCTCTACGGCTCGATGAATCCGGCAGCGTCGAGAAACTACGCCGTGTGATCGACAGTCTGTTGCCGCCGAACCCTTTGTCCGAGAATGGATTGTGATCGGCCTCGATCGTTTCAGGTACAGCAGGTGCTCGAAGACGAAGACGCGGGCTGCGGCGAAGTTTTGCGACGCCGCGGGGTCGGCGGCTGCCGGGGGCGGAGGCGACCGCCGGGGAGTCGACGGTCGGGGAGTCGATGGCCGGGGGAGTCGATGGCCGGGAGTCGATGGCCGGGGGAGTTGACGGTCGGGGGAGTTGACGGTCGGGGGAGGTGACGGTCGGGGGAGGTGACATCCGGTGGGAGGGGATCACGGATGACGCTGTCCGGCAGTATCTTTGGAGACTTGGAGGCGGTGATGAACCAGTTCGGTTGCGCCGCCGTATTGTCGGCGGCAGGTCGCGTGGTCACATGCCTAGGCGACCCAGCAATCGGGACAACGGTCCCTGACTCGATTCGGGGACCAGCCAATCCGCGATAGCAGCCACCACCGCCGGATCGACATGTTGTGGTGCCTGCAAATCTGCTGGACGAGAGGGCCCGCTGCCCGGGAAGAACATGTGGTCGTCGGCCGGGAAAACCTGGATGAATACGTCGGGCTTCGCGTCCAGTCCTGCCTGCCACCTCGCCAGGTCGTCGGCTTCGGTGACCTGATAGTCACGACCGCCTTGCAGCACCAGGATCGGCCGGTCCAGGTCCGCGGCGGTGGCTACCTGATCGAACTCGCGCAGGTCCAGCCAGTAGGACGCGGGCCAGCCGAAAAGTAGTTCCGCGCTGGGGGTTTCGAGTGACAGGTCCGGATCTTCGGTACGCGCGATCGTCTCGGCGGTGCCCACGAGTGTTGCCGACATATCCGCAGCCGGGCCATGGCCGGCGACGTAGTCGAATATGCGCGCCGCGGCGCGGGGGAGCGGGACCGCATCCGCGGCCAGCATCACCACGCCCGCGATCGAGGATTCGGCTGCTGCGACGCGGACCGCGGCCTTACCGCCGCCGCTGTGGCCCGCGACGAAGACCCGGGCGGGGTCGACTCCGGGCTGCTGCTGCAATAGCCGTACGGCGGCAATCGCATTCGGCAGATACTCCTGGATCATGGTGAAGCCGGGTTCATGCTGCATGCGGGTGTGCACATGGGTCACCTTGTCGAACCGCACCACCGCGATACCGCGGCTGGCCAGGCCCCACGCGAGGTCCTTGAACGGCTTGTTCGGCCCCCAGGTCACGTCGCGATCGTTGGCTCCGGAGGCGATCAGCACCACGCCTGGCCGACGGCGGCCACCCCGAGGCATGGTCAGCGTGCCCGGGACCGTCAGCGGTCCGCACTCCAGCGTGATCTCCTGTTCGGTGAACCGGCGCGGCGTCGCGTAACGCGGTGGCATCCAATGCGATTCGGTCAGTGGCGCGAGCCGCAGGCCGTGCAGCCGACCCGCCGCGTCGATCCCGAGACGTACCTCGAGTCCGCCGTTCTCGCAGTGCACCGGCACGACTGCTCGGGTGAGCTGGTCATCCACCGGCGTGGTGGTCACTTCGCCGAGGGTGCGTATCGCACCGGTTTTCGCGGTCTCGGCGGCCCACCCGGTCCGGACGGTGTCGGCGGACACCGCTGCCGCCAGCGCGGGTGCGAACAGTTCCTCGAGGTCGTCGAAGCGCCCTTCGCGCAGCATTGTCACCACGGTCGTCGCCACGGTTGCCGGGTCGGTCCGCATATCCATCGGTTCAACCTTTCTCGTTATATGAGAACGGTATCAGGATGTGAGAACATTGAGAAGTGGATGCCCTGGAACTCGTCGCGCACCCTGCCCGGATGCGAATCGTGCACGCGTTGCGCGGTAGTCGCACCCTGACCACGGCCGAGCTGTGCGCTGTGCTGCCCGGGGTGTCGAAGGCGATGGTGTACCGGCACGTCGAGGCACTGGCCGCGGCGGGAATCCTGGAGGTCGCACAGGAGCGGCGGGTGCGCGGCGCGGTCGAACGGCACTATCGGTTGTGTGCGGAGCGGGCGGTGATCGGCGCCGAGGAGGTCGCCAAGGCCACGGTCGAGGACCATCGGCGGGTCTTCGTCACCGCGATGGCCGTGCTGACCTCGGAGTTCATGTCCTATCTCGACCATGAGAATGCCGATCCGGCAGAGGATCTGGTGGGCTACCGGCAGCATGCGCTGTGGCTGGACCACGAGGAGCTGGAACAGCTCATCCTGGACTTGCGCCGAGTCATCGTGCCCCGCATGGAGAACGAGCCGGCCCCGGGGCGAGGGCGATATCTGCTCAGCCCCATCCTGTTTCCGGTCGAGGACGCGCCGGACCGGACCTAACCGATCCGATCGGTATCGGACTGCGCGAAGCGGCCGATGGCGCGGGCGAGTGCCGCACCCATGGCGGGGCTGCCGGTGTGGCCGGAGTCGTCGATGACGTGCAGGCGCGCGTCCGGCCAGGCTTTCGTGAGTTCCCAGGCGGTTTCGAGCGGTGCGCTGAGATCGAGGCGGCCGTGGATCAGTTCGCCGGGGATCCGGGCCAGCCGCCCGGCCTCGCGCAGCAGTACGCCTTCGTCGAGCCACGCCGCGTGTGCGAAGTAGTGCGTGCAGATCCGGACGAAGGCGAGCATGGCGGTGTCCGGCTTGGCGCTGTACTGCCCTGGGCTACCCAGGGATTCGTGCGCGATCACCGCGTCCTCCCAGCGACACCACTCGACCGCGGCGTTGTGGCGTACCACCGGGTCCGGGTGTTCCAGCAACTGCCGGTAGCCCTCGACCAGGTCGCGGTCGCCGGTCAGCACGTCCCGGAACCGCTCCCACTCGGCGGGCAGCAGCCGTGCGAGACCCCGGTACAGCCAATCGATCTCGCGTCGGCGGGTGGTGGTGATGCCGACCAGCACGATCCCGGTGACCCGCTCCGGGTACCGCTCGGCGTAAGCGAGGACGAGCGTCGAACCCCAGGATCCGCCGTACAGCAGCCAGCGGTCGATGCCGAGGTGCGTGCGCAGCCGCTCCATATCCGCGATCAGGTGCTCGGTGGTGTTCACGGCCATATCGGTGCCCAGGTCGGCGGCGCTCGGAATGCTGCGTCCGCAACCGCGCTGATCGAACTGCACGATCCGGAAGATGTTCGGATCGAACGACTTCCGCGGCCCCGGGCTGCTCCCGCTGCCCGGCCCGCCGTGCACCACCAGCGCAGGGCGCCCGGCGGGGTTGCCGCTGGTGCACCAGTACACCTGGTTTCCCTCGCCGACGTCGAGCAGACCGTCGGCGTACGGGTCGATCGGGGGAAAGGACGTCGGCACGTTGCCGAGGTTAGTGCAGGAGGCAGGCGGCGTCGACGATAACGCCAACGCGCAGAACGGATTACCGGACCGGACCTAGATGACGTTGGCGCTGATCAACAGATTCCAGATCTCGTTCTGGTCGATGACCTCGACACCGAGTTTCTCGGCCTTCGCGAGTTTGCTGTCGCCGACTCCCGCGCCGGTGATGAGGAGGTCGGTGTTGGCCGACACCGAGGAGGCAGCTGTTGCCCCGGCTTTCTCACAGAGGCGTTGAAATGTGGGGCGGGGGACCTTCTCGCCGGAACGAGGGTCGCTGATCGCGCCGGTGATCACCACCGTCTTACCTTCCAGCGGTGCGCCGGCCGCGACCACGGGCGGCAGATCCTCTTCGCGGACGTCCAGCGAGACACCCAGCTCTCGCAGCCTGTCGAGTTCGGGGCGAAGGCGGGTGAGGTGCTCGATGAGGGACGCCGCGACCTTCGGTCCGATGTCCTCCACCCCGACGAGTTGTTCCTCGTCGGCGTCGGCGACCTCTTCGAGAGTTCGGAATCCGGCTCGGGCCAGGCGGGCTGCGGTGCCGTCGGAGGCCATCGGGATGGCCAGCCCGATCAGCGCACGGCGCAGGCCGACCTGACGACTGGCGTCGATGGAGTCGATCATGCGAGTGGCCGAGACTTCCCCGATGCGGTCGAATTCGAGCAGGCGTTCGGCGGTGAGCGTGTAGAAGTCCGAGGGGCGTTCCAGGATGCCTGCCTCGGCGAGGCGTTCGATCCACACCTGCCCGATGGCGTCGATGTCCGCGGCGGCGCGGGAGGCCCAGTGGATGAGCCTGCGCACGGTCTGGGCGGGGCAGGAAACGTTGGTGCAGAACAGCTCTCGGCTGTTGCCCTGTTCGGTGACCGGTTGCCCGCACGAGGGGCAAGCGGTGGGTGGCACGATCTCGCGTTCCTCGCCCGTGCGTCGGGACGCGTCGAGCACGCCGGCCACGAACGGGATCACGTCGCCGGCGCGGCGGACCAGTACGGTGTCACCGATCTTGATGTCGCGGGCGCGGATCACTTCCTGGTTGGCCAGCGTCGCCTTGGTGACGGTGGTGCCGCCGACGAACACCGGTTCCAGCCAGGCGACCGGGACGATCTTGCCGGTCTTGCCGACATCCCAGACCACGTCGGCCAGCAGCGTGGTCTTCTCCTCGGCGGCGAACTTGAACGCCAGCGCGCCACGCGGGGAGTTCGACCGAGTCCCGGCCGCGGCGTAGGCGTCGCGGTCGGCCAGTCGCAGCACGGCGCCGTCGATGTCGTAATCCAGGTCGTTGCGTCCCTGCTCGATCGCTGTGATCGCGGCCTGAGCCTGCTCGGCGTCGGCGCACAGGCGCATCTGCGCACCCGCGATTCCCAAGGCCCGCAACCCTTCCGCCAGGTCGACCGACGTGTCGTCGGTGGAGGTGTCCAGATCGAAGCCGAAGAACCGTAGGCGCCGTTCGGCGACTGTGGCCGGGTCCTTCGCGCGCAGCGTGCCCGCCGCGGCATTGCGCGGATTGATCAGCGGCTTGTCCGGATGCGCGGCGTTGTAGGCCAGGAAGGTCGAGCGCAGCATCACCGCCTCGCCACGCACCTCCACCCGCCCCTTTACGGGAATCCGGCTCGGCACACCGTCGACCAACGCGCGGACCAGCATGGTCACGTCGTCACCGGTGGTGCCGTCACCACGAGTGACCGCGCGCACCAGTTGCCCGTCCTCGAAGATCAGCGCCAGCGACAATCCGTCGAGCTTGGGCATCACCACCACCGATTGACCGGCGAAGCGTTCGAAGAATGCCGCGACCTGCTCGGGCTTGGTGGCCTTCTCCAGCGACAGCATCGGACGGGAATGCCGGATCGGCGCGTGCAACACCGCGGGCGCACCGACCTGCTCGAGCGGATTCGGCTCCGGCGTCAGATCCGGGTGCGTCTCGACCAAGCCGCGCAGCTCGTCCTCGATCGCGTCGTACTCGGCATCGGCGACCAGCGGCGAGCCCTGGTAGTAGGCATCACGCAGCGCCACGACGCGGTCCGCGAGCTCTTGAATACGTTCCCCAGTTTCCACAGCACGAGACGCTACCCAGACCCACCGACAGCAAAAGAACCCGAGCCGCGAGTCGGCGAATGCGGCCGTGATCCCTGGTTGGTGTCGGTCCTATGCACAGCAGTATCGACATATGCGCATCTATTGATTAGCGGCCGACATGTCCACACGACAGCCCGAAAGACAAGGACGGGGACGAGCCGTCGGAGGCGCTGGTCGGGGTCCATGCACCACCAGCGGAGGTTCGGGGACCTAGTCCTCTTTATGCAGGTGAAGGCAGTGAGTGATCGTGGAGTACACATCGTTCGAGCAGGAGGCACATCATGGCCACAGCGAAGGACATCATGCATCCGGGTGCCCAGTGGGTTTCTCGTCAGGACACACTCGAGCACGCCGCCCGGTTGATGAGAGAACTCGATATCGGCGCACTACCGATCAGCGATGAGAACGATCGGCTGTGCGGGATCGTCACCGATCGCGACATCGTGGTGAAAGCCATTGCCATCGGTCGTGATCCGGCACGGACGATCTGTTCCGAGCTGTGTGAGGGGACCCCGCGGTGGGTCGAGGCCGAGGCCGGTGTCGACGACGTTCTTCGCGAACTCGAGGTCCGCCAGATCAAACGGCTCCCGGTGATCGAAGGTAAGAGGCTGGTCGGCATGATCAGCGAGGCCGATATCGGTCGGCACCTGAGCGACCACGAGATCGCCGAGTTCGTGGAGAGCGTGTACGCGGGGCAGTAGGACCCGAGGCCGCCGAAAGTCCCGAGATCGAGAGGCGGCCTACTCGGGCATACCGGACGTTGCGCCCTTGCGGCGGGAGGAAGGCACCGACGATTCTGGCGCTATGCGGTGGTGGGCATGAACAACAAACGGCCGGCACAGCTTCGCTCTCCTGGACTGCGTTGGCGATCGATTCCGGTCGACGGCCGTATCACCCGATACGCCGTAGGCGGGCGCGGCCCGCTCGTGCTGTTCCTGCACGGCTGGGGCGTCGGTGGACGCGCCTATGTCCGCCCGCTCGAACAGCTCGTCCGCATCGGAGTGCGGGTGTACGCCCCGGCGCTGCCCGGGTTCGGCGGCACCGCGAGCCTTCCGGCCGAGCAGCGAAACCTGGCCGGGTATGCGCGGTGGGTCGGCCATTTCGTCGACGCGATCGAACTGACCCGACCGGTGACGCTGGTCGGGCACTCCTTCGGTGGCGGCGTCGCGATCGAGACCGCCCACGATCTGCCCGACCTCGCCGGGCGGCTCGTGCTCGTGAACTCCATCGGCGGCTCCGCGTGGACCGACGGCCGGGGAGTGCTGCGCGCGCTGCGTGAACGGCCGCTGTGGGACTGGGGCCTGCACCTGCAGGCCGATCTGCTCGTCGGCCGTCAACTGACCCGGGTCATGCCGGTGATCCTGCGCGACGCGGTGCCGAACATGTTGCGTAACCCGGCGGCGGTCTGGGAAGTCGCCCACCTCGCCCGAAGCGCCGATCTGGCCCCCGAACTCGCCGCGCTCGCCGAACGTCGGCTGCCCATCTTCGTGGTGTGGAGCACGCGGGACACGGTCATCCCCGAATCCACCATGTTGTCGTTGCAGACGGCCCTCGGTGACCCGCGGGCCATCACCGTGCCCGGCGGGCACATCTGGCTCATGTCCGATCCGCACGCCTTCGGCGAAGTCATCACCAACGTGATCTGCGAACCGGATGCCGGCCGCGATGGCACCGCGCCGCCTGCCGCGGAGCAGCCATGGACATCGATGATGTAGGTGTCCTGATCGTGCCCGGCGGTGTCGGTCGCCTCGGGGGCGATGACCTTGGTCTCTGGTGTGTTGCCGGACGCCCGGTGTGAGCTGGTGGGGAAGGAGGCGCTCATGAAAGGTGACAGCGGATCCGGCGGACAGCGGCTCGCCGGTGTGGTTCTCGTCGTGGTGTCGGGTGCAGCCGGTGCGGTGCTGGCCTGGCTGGTGGTGTTGCCGAGGTTCGTGCGGCGGTACCGGGACATGTTGCTGGGTCGCGGTCTGTTCCGGCAACTGGTGGACAAATACAACGGCTCGACCCGTTCGATCTCCGGCACCGAGCGATCGTCCTCGGGACTGCTGACCCATGTGGGGCGTTGCAGCGGAAGGGTTTACCACACTCCACTGGGTGCGCATGCTTACCATGACGGCTTCCTGCTGCCCCTGGGGTATGGCACGAATACCGACTGGTACCGAAACCTGATGGCCGCGGGGTCGGGCGAACTCGTCTGGAAGGGCCGCACGTTCCGGGTGGAGCGGCCGGAAGTCGTATCCGGGGCCGACGCGACGTATGTGTGGCCGACGCGGGATCGGGTGCTGCTGTGGCTGGCCGGAATGCACGAGTTCGTGTGGCTGCACGCCTGCGAAGATCAGCCCGCGCGGTCGGTGCGGTCCGAGTCGTCGATCGAACAATTCGGTGATCACATGGTCTCGCAACGTGATTCGGCGCCGCGCGGTGCGTTGGCCGAACGGTCAGCGGGCTGATCGAGTAGGTATCCGCAGCGGTCGTGCCGTGATGACGGTTCGTGAGCCCGCGGGGGTGTCGAAGGTGATCGGGCCGCCGGAGGTGAGGGTGATCGTCGTGGTGGCCGGGGCGATGCGGACGTCGACGACGCTCGCTCCCACCGAGAGCCCGCGGATGGTGATGCCGTGTGGAAATCCGTTGGGCAGCATGGGGTTCAGTCGCGGACTCGGCTCGTTCCAGCGCAGGCCGGTGGGGGCGTAGAGCAATCCCTGTAGGAAACCTGCCGCGCCGGTGACGAAGATCCAAGCCGATTGACCGAGCGCGTTGGCGCCGGAGCGGTCGCCGCGTGCCTCGGACTGGAAGTTGTAGGGGCCGCGCACGTACGGCTGCACCGACCGGTCCAAGTAGTACTGGGTGCGGCGCGGGTCGTATTCGGCGCTGAGGATCGCCCCGACCGGACTGCTCATATTCGGGCCATCGGGATCGGTCCGGTCGAAGTAGAAGTGCAGGGTGTCGACGGGGGAGTATCCGGGTGCGGCGTAGGTGAACGGGTAGCTGAGCAGCACGGTGTCCACCTGCTTGATCGGCGCTCCCGCGTAGCCGAGGTATTCGGCGGGTACGCCGGGGGCGATGTCGGGCGGCATGGCCATGGTGGCGGCGATGTCGGCCCAGCGCGGGTCGACCGGTAGTCCCGCCAATCCGGCCGCGCGGGCGGCGATGCGCATCGTGTTCATCACGCCGCCGTTGGTGAGGGCGTTGTCGACCGAGAGTGGGACGTACTCGTCGGCGCCGGCCGAGGGCACGTAGTGATATTTGCCGTCGGGCAGTTTCGGGCCCACCCGGGCGGTGAGATAGTCGGCGATCGCGGTGATCACCGGTGCACCGCTGGCGCGCAGCCATTGCCGATCGCCGGTGGCGATGTAGTACTGCCACTGGGCCAGGGCGATTTCGTTGTGCAGGTGTTCCTCGGTGAGCCCGCACACCGTCGGCGAGGCGCACCGCTGGGCGGGGCCGTCGTTCCACGGATACAACGCACCCGGGAGCCCGTAGCCGCGAGCGTTGGCCAGTGCGGTCGGCAAGGCCCGGCTGCGGAAGTCCACTATCGTGCGCGCGAGATCCGGGTACAGCGCCAGCAGCGTCGGAAAGATCCAGGTGTCGGCGTCCCAGAACGTCATACCGGCGTAGTCGTCGGACGACAGTCCCGCGGGCTGCACCGCCCATCGCTCGCCCGCCCGGACGCTGGAGAGCAGCGTATACAGGGCCGCGTGGATCCATCGTGTGTAGTCTTCGCGACCGGGGATATCGATCCCTTTCTGCCACAACTTGTTCCATGCGGCGGCGTGTGCGCCGTGCTCGGTGTCGTAGCCCTGTGCACGCCCGGACTCGGCTGCGGTGGTGGCGGCGGCCTGCGGATCGGGACCGTAGTCGGTCGAGGAGATGCCGACGTACTTGGTGAAGGTGTAACTGCCTCTCTCGGTCACCGGCGTGGTGTAGCGGATCCCGCTGGTGGCGGGCAGCGCGGCTGCGGCGGTGTTGCGGGGCGCGTCGACGGTCGAGACCACGAATGCGGTGTCCGCCGAACCGTCCGCGCGTACTCCGGCGACGCTGCGCTTGCGGGCCGGATCGGCGAAGGCTGCCACCGTGGACACCCGCCGCGCGGCCGCGGTGTCGATCAGGTCGGTGACATCGAGATCTCCGGAGAAGTCCGGTGCGAGGGTCAGCCGCTGCACTGCCAGATCGGGTCTCGCCCGGGACACGAACGTGTCGTAACGCAGTCGCACCCGATGCCGGGAATCCGGGATCCAGTCGACTTGCGTTGTCGCCGTGGCAGTCCGGTAATCCACCGTCTGCCGGTAATCGTGCACCTCCGCCGGATCCACCTCGGGTCGATATCGGTGGCCCGCGATCCCGACGGTGAGTCCCGACCAGGCCGGTAACGCCGCGATCGCCTGGGTGTACTGCGGTGAGGGAGCTGCTTGCGCATAGAAACCGGCCAGGTAGGTGCCGGTATATCGAGGCTGCTGCAATGGAAACGAGGTGCGCGCGGTGTCGCCGTAATCGTGATATCCGCCCCCGCTGGGCGGCAGCATCGTGCCGATCCGCCCGTTCCCCAGATACGGGGCGGCTCGAAAGTCGTTCGGCGCGAACGAATCCGAGACGGCGGACCACTCCGTATGCGCACCAGGATTCGCACTTGCCGTGCCTGGTATGAGCGTCGTCGAGACCACTACACCGGCCAGCACGACCATGACCATCCATGGCCATCCACCCCGCGCCCGCACCGCGATCCCGATCGAGGTCACGCCGCCCATCCTCGGAACCGGACGCGCGTCGGTCAACGCGACACGCACAGTCGGCACGAGTAACTCGACAAGAGGCTCGACGGCGCGTGCCAACCTGCGGGCCGGTCAGTGCGAGCACGACGTGCACTCTGTTGGGACGCCGCCCGAGGGGTGCTGTCGGGTCAACGGTGATCCGAGTCGAACAAGACGGAGCGTAGTCGGGTTCGTCTGCGCTGCAACAATTTACGCACGCTCGACCTCGCTCACGCGTGCACGGCGCCGCCCGGAGCGTTCAGGAGTCCTTCGGAGATGAGCATGTTGTGTGCGTGCTGAGCAGCGACCGACTGGTGCCGGCTTCCGCGTTCGTCCGCGGGCGATTCCATCAGCCCGCGCGACAGTTCCGCGACCGCGTCGCCGAGCACCCTGAGTCGGTGCTCGAGCTCGGTGTATTCGCTCGGCCGGACGGTTTCCCGGGTTGGCAGATGAGCCGTTGTGCCGCACAGGAGACCACACAGGTGGACCGGAAGCACCGCGAACACGTGACCGAGTTGCCCGGGGGAGAACAGATCGGTCAGGGCATCGGTCACCGCGCTCGCCAAGGCGGGCACCTCCTGCGGCGGCACGCCGGCTTCGTGGGCGAACTGGTGCACGAAGCTCGCGGTGTGGTGATCCGCGGAATGAACCGGGACCCAGCCCTCGTAGTAGAGGCCGCGAAGCAATTCCGGTAGCTGTGCTGTGAGATGCGCCGAACCGGATAATCCGATGCGGTCGCGGACAGCATGCAGCCACGCGCGTAGTACCCGATAAGCGAAATGACGATCTTCGGTGCCGATCGCCTGGGCGACGGTATTGAGCCAGTGATGCGCGGTGTGCACGGTGGATGCGAAGGGGTCGTTCGAGTGGGACATGTCTGTCAGCATCGGCCGCGACCGAGTGTGGCTGTAGGGCCGGAGGTCCCCGTGCGCGGGGAATGTCGGATTGCCGGGCTAGAGCTTGTAGCCGATGCGGCGTAACAGTTCTCTGCGATCCTGCTGGTCGGCCGTGGTTTCCACGCCCAGCGGCGGGGGACCGTCGATGACGCCGATGATGCCGCGCCCGAGGTCGTTCTCGGCGATCACGATCTGGACGGGATTGGCTGTGGCGCAGAAGATCGTGCACACCTCGGGAACGTGGCGGATCGCGTTGAGCACGTTCACGGGGTGACCCTCGCGCAGGAACACCACGAAGCAGTGACCGGCGCCGATGGCCAGTGCGTTGCGGGTCGCCAGGTCGACCAGGTCGGGGTCGTTGCCGGAGTGCCGAACCAGGCGCGGCCCGGACGCTTCGCAGAACGCCAGCCCGAAGCGCAGTTGCGGGCCGGTGCCCACGAGCGCCTCGTGCAGGTCCTCGACGGTTTTGATGAAATGCGACTGCCCGACGACGACATCGAGGTCCTCGGGTTTGTCGATGGGAACCGTGCTGAGCTCCATGCTGCCGATGCTCCGCCGCGCCGATGTGGTGCGCCAGGGCAGATGGGCCCTTTCATGGTCGTCGGCCACGGGGTGGGCGAGCAGCACCGGGATCTCGGCTTCGATCTGCCGCACAGCGCCTTCATGCACGCGGTTGTTCGCGTCCAGGGCTCAGTACGACGCCTTCATGCACGCGGTTGTTCGCGTCCAGGGCTCAGTACGACCTCGGCGCCGTGTGGCTCGGCGGCGCCGTCGGTGGTTCGATCGGACGGATTGTGCGCCGCGCGGCCGGATGGGAGCGCCGCAGCGCGATGTGGGGCGACGGTTGCCGCGGGCGCTGTTCCCGAGCGATCGGCCGCGGCGGCGGTCCCGACCAGGGCGTACACGTCCTCGCCACCGACGGTTTCGCGATCCAGGAGCAGGGCGATCAGTCGTTCGAGCGCGTCGTGGTGTGATTCGATCAGGTCCACGGCCCGGTGTTCGGCTTGGCGCAACAGCCGGGCCACTTCGATGTCGATGGTCGCCTGGGTGGCCTCGGCGAACGGTCGGCTCGACAGTTCGGCTCCGCCGCCGCCGAGGAACACCGATCCGCCCTGCGGGTAGCCGACCGGGCCGAGCTCGCTCGAGAGCCCGAATTCGCGGACCATCTTGGTGGCCAGCTCGGTGGCCTGTGCCAGATCGTTGCCGGCTCCGGTGGAGCCGTGGCCGAACACGACGAGTTCGGCCGCCCTGCCGCCGAGACGCACGGTAAGGGTGTCGGTGAGGTAGCCCTCGCTGTAGAGATGCCGCTCGACCAGCGGCAGTTGTTCGGTGGTGCCGAGGGTCTGCCCGGCGGGCAGGATGGTCACCTTGGCGACCGGATCGGCATGCTCGGAGAGGGCCGCGATCAGCGCGTGCCCGCTCTCATGGACCGCCACCGCGTATTTCTCGCCGGGAAGCAGCACATTCGATCCCTCGCGGCGGCCGAGCAGGATTCGGTCGCGGGCGGCGTCGAAATCCAGGGCCCGGATCACGGACCGGTTCTCACGCACCGCGCAGATCGCGGCCTCGTTCGTGAGATTGGCCAGATCCGCTCCGGAAAATCCCGGGGTGCTACGGGCCACCACCTGCAGGTCGACATCAGAGGCGAGGTGTTTGGCGCGGCAGTGCACGGCCAGAATCGAAGCGCGTTCGGCAAGGGTCGGCAGCGGAATGGTGACCTGGCGGTCGAACCGTCCCGGCCGCAGCAGCGCGGGATCGAGCACCTCGGGCCGATTGGTCGCCGCCAGGACGACGATGCCCACCGCGGGGTCGAAACCGTCCATCTCCGAGAGCAATTGGTTGAGGGTCTGCTCACGCTCGTCACTGGCCACCATCGAGGTGGACCTGCCACGGCGTGATCCGATCGCGTCCACCTCGTCGACGAACACGATGGCCGGAGCTCGCTTGCGGGCCTCCGCGAACAGGTCTCGCACCCGGGCGGCGCCGACGCCGACGAACATCTCCACGAAGCTGGACCCGGCGACCGACAGGAACGGCACGTCCGCTTCACCGGCCACCGCACGCGCGAGCAGGGTCTTGCCGGTGCCGGGCGGGCCGATCATCAGCACCCCGCGCGGGGCGACCGCGCCTGCCAGGCGGTATCGCTCGGGGGCACGCAGGAAATCGACGACCTCGCTGATCTCGGCCTTCGCGCCGGAATAACCGGCCACATCGGCGAATGTGGTGTCGGGCCGTTCACTGTCGAACACTTTCGCCTTGGACTTTCCCACCCCCATCGCACCTTCCAGCCGACTCCCGGTACCGCGCCCGAGGTGCTGAAACCACCAGGCCAGCAGCAGGAAAGGCACCAGGATCATCAGCCACATCAGCACCTGCGACCAGCCTGAGGTGGTGTTCGCGGGCGGCGTCGCGGTCATCGCGACCCCGGCCTTTTCCAATCTGCCCAGCAGCTCGGAACCGGCCTGGGTGGGGATCACGGTGGTGTAATCGTGTCCGTTGGTCAACGTGCCCGCAGCGCGCCCGGAGGATTCCAAGGTGATGGTCTTGACCTGGCGGGCGTTGACGTCGGACAGGAAATCGCTGTAGTTCAGGGTGGTCGGGGTCGGTCGTGGTCGGTCCAGAACGCCCAGCCATATCCCGAACGCCACGGCCACGAGCAGGACGGCTACGGGAAGCACGAAGGACCGCCATCCCGGGCGATCGGGTGGCGAGGGCGAGGCCGGTCGATCGCCTGGCGGGGGCGCGCTGGCCTGTCGGCTCATCGTGACCTCCTGCCGTCCCGTCATCGTCCCCACCCCTCACCCTGTCCCGGCCCGCGAGATATGAGATAGGGACGTCGGTCGCCGCACCGTCGACGGAAGTCCCGCGACGGGGAGTGGCGAAGCTGTCCGACGGTCGACCCGGATGCCGCTACAACGGGGTCCAAGGTCCTGGGGCGGAGCCGACTCGCACCCGCCAGTGAATCCCTGTCCGGGACAGTCGGCTGTTGCCGACTCGTGGCCCTGGCCGGTGCCGAGTGCAGGAGGCTGCGGTCATGGACGCTGAAGCATCAATCGGTCGAGGTGGCCGGTGAGAGCTCGAATACGGCCTGAATGATGTTGTCGTGTCGCTGAAGTCGCATCGGAATGTCGATATCCATCAGCAATTCCATCATTTTCGAGTTCGTGGACATTATTTCGGCGACGAACTGCTCGATTCCGTTCATGCGGGCGTCGTCGGTGAGGTGACCCAGAAGCGTTGTTCCCACACCCGAGTGTTGGTCGTGATGGGCCACGACCAAGGCCACCTCGGCGCGCCGGGCGTCCTCGAGTACGACATAGTTCGCCGCGCCGATCAGCCGGCCCTGCAGAAATGCGCCCACGGCGCAGTGGGTCGAGTCCTGTGTGGCGATCTGGGCGGCGATCGGTTCCAGATTCGCCGGGAATGGTCCGAAGAACCGGTAGTAGCCGTCATGTTCATCGAGCGATCCGTACAGGTCCTGGACGGCGGTCGCGTCCGAGGGAGTGAGCTTGTGATAGGTGACGCCGGACAGCGGCGCGGAACGCTCGGTCATCAGGATCGGTTCCCCTTCCCCTGCCGGTGGATCCGCGACGCTCTCACCGTGGCATCTTCCAGCGGTTCGAGCGTTCGCGGGAGTGACTATGGCGCGCACACCGCTTCGACGAATTCGCCGACCTGTTGTTCACGCAGCCCGCGGGACAGGTCTGCCTCGCTGATGATGCCGACCAGCTCGTTACCGTCGATGACCGGGAGTCGACGAATTCGGTGGGTCTGCATTGTGGCCAGTACGTCGCCGACATCGGTGTCACCGCTGACTGCGATGAGTTTCCGGCCTGCGAGCATGCCGGTTGTGGCGTGCCGCGGGTCCTGGCCGGTGGCTATGCATTCGATGATGATGTCGCGGTCGGTGACCATACCGACCGGGTTGCCGTCCGAATCGCACACCGGCAGGGCGCCGACGTTCCGATCGCGCATTCGCCGCGCGGCCTCGGCGAGCGAGGTCTGTGCGGAGATTGTCTCCACGCCGACGTGCATGATCTGCCGAGCCGTGGTCATGGCGCATCCTTCCTCGAGAAGATGCCGAACGCCCGTTCGTCGATCTCATCGTCGGCCGACAGCGGGATCCTCGACAGAGGCGAAGGTCTGTTCCCACACACTGCAAGGGCCGGTCAGCGAGCCGGTGTATCGGCGTTACGGGTGTACGACCATGACGGGGCAGTGTGCGTGTTGGACGAGTGAATTGACCGTGGAGCCGAACAGCATCCCGGCGAAGCCGCCGCGGCCCCGGCTGCCGAGGACCATCAGCTGCGCGGACTCCGACCACGTCTGTAGGTGTATTGCGGGTGCGTATGCGTACGACGCACGCATCACCGGGACGTCCGGGAATTTCTCCTGCCAGCCCGCGAGGCGCTCGGCCAGGACGGCGCTTTCGGCTTCGCCCGGGTCGCCGTCGGGCATTCGGAGCGTGTCATATCCGGCGTAGTGGCCGAAGTTCTGGTCGTTCCACACGTGAATGGCGACCAGGTCGGTGTTGCGCTGGGCGGCCTCGGCGAAGGCCGCCACGACGGCGGCATCGCTGAGTGGCCCGCCGTCGACGCCGACCACGACCGGTCCGGAGCTTCGGATGGTGTCACCGGCGGCGGGGTCGGTGCGGACCACGATGACGGTGCCGTGGGCGTGTGCGACGACCGAGAGCAGTGTCGAACCGAGGTGGGCGAGGATCCCCGCCGACCCGGTGGCACCGATCACCATCGCGAATGCGGCGGCGCTGCGCGTGATGAGCAGGTTGGCTGCGTTGTCGGTCAGCAGTTCGGTCGTGACCGGGAGGTTCGGGGCCACCACACCGGCCAGCTGTCTGGCTCGGCCGATGATGAACTCGCCGTTCGCGCGCGCTTCATCGAGCACCTCGCTGCTACCCGCCGCGTGCGCACCGCGGGGCCAGGTGGTGCCCGAGGTGTTCATGCCATGCACGATGTGCAGTCCTCGATCGTGTGTATCCGCGTAGTGGGCGGCCCACCGCAGGGCGTTGTCCGCCCCAGCGGATCCGTCGACGCCGACGACCACTTTCGCCGAGACCAGCTGATGAACGTCGTCGCGCTCGGTCGTCCCGCGTTTGCCGGGGATGCGTGTCATCGCACTGCCCGCCGTTGGTCACCGCGCGCGTCGGAGCAGGGTGTGGTCGAGTGACCACTGTCCGGGTCCTGCCCACAGCAGGAAGGGCGAGGGGGTATGCGGCACCATCGCGCTACTTTTCGATCGTGGTTCGACGGTTCGGCGGGTTCCTCACGGCCGAGAGGTGCTCGATGAACCATTGCTGGGCGAGTTCGGCTACCGTTTCGAGGGCACCGGGTTCGGCGAACAGGTGGGTTGCGCCGGGCACCACCGCGAGCCGGGTCTCGCACGACATCGATCGCTGCGCATAGCGATTCAGCTCGAGCACCGTGGGGTCGTCGCCGCCGACGATGAGCAGGACGGGGGAGCGTACGTCGCCCAGCGCGGTATCTGCGAGATCGGGCTGCCCACCGCGTGAGACCACCGCGGCGATGTCGACTCGAGGGTCGGCGGCGGCGCGTAATGCGGCCGCCGCGCCTGTGCTGGCGCCGAAATATCCGACCGGGAGTCCGGCGGCATCCTGCTGGCCGGCGATCCATCGGGTGATCGCGATCAGCCGTCGTGTGAGCAGTTCGATGTCGAAGACGTTGGCGCGGTGGATTTCCTCATCGGATGTGAGTAGGTCGAACAGCAGTGTGCCCAGTCCGGCCTTGTTCAATTCGGTGGCGACGTAGCGGTTGCGCGGGCTGTGTCGGCTGCTGCCGCTACCGTGGACGAATATGACTATCCCACAGGGGTTTTCGGGAATTATGAGGCGCCCTGCCAGGTCGGCGCCTCCCGCGTTCACTCGCACCTGCTCGTCGCGTAACGGCGGGTCGATGGGCGTCTTCTCGGGGAGTGGACGATCCGCGGTGGCGTGGGCCAGGACAGCGGTCACCTCATCGTCGGTGATGTGGCGGAAGTCGTGGTAGGCCTGCCCGATGGCGAAGAACCAGTTCCGCGCGTCCAGACAGACGATCTGATCGGCCGCATTGTCCAGCGCGGCAAGCGCGTCGCGGGCGGCGACCGGGACGGCCAGCACCACGCGCTGGGCCCCGTGCGCGCGAGCCGCCTGGCATGCGGCTCGGGCGGTGGCGCCGGTGGCGATGCCGTCGTCGACGATAACCGCGGTGCGCCCGGCGAGCGGGGTCTGCGGACGCCGCCGCCGAAGCACATCGATACGGCGGGACAACTCCCGGCGCTCTTGATACTCGATGGCGGCGATGGCCTCGTCGTCGAGCCCAGCATGTCGCACGATGCGGTCGTTGACAACGCGTACCCCGTCCTCCCCGATCGCCCCGAATGCCAGCTCGGGTTGGAAGGGGAGACCCAGCTTGCGCACCACGATCACCTCCAGTGGAGTGCCGAGTGCGCGGGCGACCTCGAATGCGACCGGCACTCCGCCCCGTGGCAGGCCGAGCACGACGACATCCTCACCGCGCAGAAACTCCAGTCGTGTCGCGAGTTGCCGACCGGCATCGTGGCGGTCGTGGAACAGCATCGAAACCACCTCCGCGGACTTTTTCTCCAGCATCGATTCTCGGGAGATCGTGGCGGCAGATGCGGTGGTCCCCGGCTCGAAGGTCGATAGGCCTCCACTCCGCACCGTGATAGGACACAGCTGAATCCTCGACGGCGGAATCGGAACCGTCCAGTGGGCACCACCGGTAACGCATACGCTTCTGCCACTGAGCGTTCACCATTGATTCCGCTGGGCTGGGCGATCCATATTCAGCATCGCGCGGCTAGGAGGACCGGCTCGACCGAGTATGCAATTCGAGGTATCTGTCGACCCTGAATCGGTGGAGGGTGCGTCGATGCTGGGGGGGACAGCTGCGGTTCTGCTTTCTCGGCGGTGATGATCGCGGGTTCGATCGCATCGAGTGTGCGGCCGCGGACCTGGATGGTGGCTCCGCCCGAGTGGAGCACATTGCGGAGCCAATCGACCCGCGTGCCGTACGGCAGCGGAATGATGACCCCATCCGGTACCTGTTCCACGACGACGGGCGTGGCATAGGTTTTTCCGGAACGTCGGCCGGTGTGCCGCACCACTCCCGCGTACCAGTGTTCGCGGCCCGCCACGGTCATCATGACCGGGTTGGTCACATACTTGTTCACTACCCGAAGCGCATCGCGCACCGCGGATGTCCCCCTGGAAATTCCTGGTTTGTCGGCCATTACTCGATGCTGATCTGTGGTCGACACGGCCGACAGAGCCATCGGACAGTGCCGGCGGGGCATTTGGGTATTTGTCGCAAGTGGGGGCTTTGGTCCTCATCCGGGGTTGTCAACGCCTGTGGCCAGAGCATGTAATCCAGGTCACACTCGAATAGGCGATGCTCTCCCCACGCCGGACGTCCCGTTCGGCGCCATTACTCGAGGAACGGCCATGCAGGAATTCGGCGTACCAGCTCTGTATCGCGTCCCGCCCGACGGGAATCTCACCGATTTGATCGAACGCAATGTCGAGAGATTTCCGGATCTCGCGGTGATCAGCCGCAAGGTGGACGGCCGTTGGCAGGACGTGACCGCCGTCGAGTTCCTCACCGAGGTAGCGGCGGTCGCGAAAGGGTTGATTGCCAATGGCATTCAGCTCGGTGATCGGGTGGCCATCATTTCCCGCACCCGGTACGAATGGACGCTGCTGGATTTCGCGATCTGGTGTGCGGGGGCGGTCACAGTGCCGGTGTACGAGACCTCCTCAGCCGAACAGGTGCGGTGGATCGTCTCGGATTCCGGGGCGGTCGCGATCTTCACCGAGGCCGATCGCCACACCACTGTGGTCGACGGTCTGCGCGATCAGTTGCCCAAGCTGACGCATATCTGGCAGATCGACGCGGGCGCTATTGCCACCCTGACACAGGACGGCTCCGGCGTCACCGACGCAACCGTGCTCGACCGCCGGAAAGCCGTCACGGCCGATGCACTGGCGACGATCGTGTACACCTCGGGGACCACCGGTCGGCCCAAGGGGTGCCAGTTGACCCATCGCAACTTTCTGGCCGAATTGGGCAACATCACCGCTCGCATGCCGGGTCTCTTCCACACCGGCGAATCGTCGGTCCTGCTGTTCCTGCCACTGGCACATGTGCTCGGCCGGATCGTCGAGGTCGCGGCGGCGTTCGCCCCGGTCCGCATCGCTCATGTCGGTGATGTCACGAACGTCATGGCCGAACTGGAGACATTTCGTCCGACGCTGATCCTGGGTGTTCCGCGCGTGTTCGAGAAGGTCTACAACACCGCCCGAAGCCGAGCTCAACTCGCTGGTCGTGCCGGGATCTTCGACGCCGCGGCCACGACTGCCATCGCTTACAGCCGCGCCCGGGACAGCGGCCGGGTCCCGATGCCGCTGCGCCTGCGGCACGCGTTTTTCGACCTTCTGGTCTACCGCCGTCTGCGTGCCGCGCTCGGCGGCCGCGCAACGCACGCCTTGTCCGGCGGCGCGCCGCTGGGTGAACGGCTCGGCCACTTCTACCGCGGGATCGGGTTCACCGTGCTCGAGGGCTACGGCCTGACCGAGACCTGTGGGGCAGCCACGTTCAATCCGGACGACCGCCCGAAGATCGGTTCCGTCGGCCAACCGCTACCTGGATCCTCGGTCCGCATCGACGACGACGGCGAGATCCTGCTCCGGGGACCGAACGTGTTCACCGGGTACTGGAACAATCCCGGCGCCACCGCCGGAGCATTCCGGGACGGCTGGTTCGCCACCGGTGACCTCGGTGCCCTCGACGACGACGGGTACCTCACCATCGTCGGGCGCAAGAAGGAAATCATCGTCACCGCCGCTGGTAAGAACGTCGCTCCCGCGGTGATCGAGGATCGCATCCGGGCCCACGGCATCGTCGGCGAGGTGATCGTCGTCGGTGACGGCAAACCGTTCGTCGGCTGTCTGGTGACCGTCGACGTGGAGAACTTCCCCACCTGGAAGCAGTTGCACGGCAAACCCACCGACGCCACCGTCGACGACCTGACCACGGACGTGGATCTGCTGGCCGAGATCCAGGCCGCCATCGATGACGGCAACGAGGCGGTTTCCCATGCCGAGGCGGTACGCAAATTCCGCATACTGCACGCCGATCTCACAGAAGCCAACGGATATCTCACGCCGTCGCTGAAACTCAAGCGCAATATCGTGCTGCGCGATTTCGCCACGGAGGTCGCGGCGCTGTACGGCGTGTGAATGCGACTGGGCACGTCGGGAACCCAGTGCTCGCGGCGGCGCTGCTCACGACCGGGACAGTCCGCTTCCGTCGTCGCGATCTGCGCTGACGGCCGGATGATGCCGGACCCGGGCGCCGAGGAAATCCAGGACGGTGTCGACGACCTCCGGCACCGCCGATGCCACTGACGGCGAGAGGCCGATTCCGAGGTCCATTCGCGCTGCCTCCACGATGATGACGACCAGTTCGCCGGGAAGTCTGCCGAGTTGCCCGGCCAGTGTGATCGCATCCCGCAGGCCGAGTGCATGGGAACTGGTTGCCGCGACGCTCGAGAGGGATTCGACGGTGGTTCGATGGATCCGGCCGGGGTGGCTCGGTCGGCACAGCGCCGCATCGACGACTACCGCGAGGTCGGCGCCGGTCCAGATATCGATGAGGTCGGTGGGCTCGCCGTCGCAGACAGTCACCACCACCTCGGGCAGGGCCAGCCGCGCGAGAGTCTCGGCGACGCGCGGACCGATCCCGTCGTCGTGACGGTATTCGTTTCCGATCCCCACGACAACCGCACGCCGCCCGGTCATCGACGTCGCATTTCGAGGTCGAGGAAGTGCGCCGAGCAGGAGATGCAGGGGTCGTAGTTCCGGATGGTGCGTTCACACAGGCCGGTGAGCGCGTCGTCGTCCAGGTCGAGGTGCTCGGAGACGGTCCGACGCAGATCGTCCTCGATCACAGCCTGGTTCTGGGCGGTCGGTGGCACGATGGTGGCCGCGCGAATCGAACCCGCGGCGTCGATGTCGTACCGGTGGTACAGCAGTCCGCGCGGCGCTTCGCTCACCCCGTGCCCGATTCCCGCCCGAGGAGTGATCGGAACCCAAGCGCGCGAAGGGGTTTCGAAGTCGGCGATGAGGCGTATCGCCTCCTCGCAGGCGTAGGCGACCTCGACCGCGCGCACCAGGATGCTCCTGAACGGATTGCGGCACGTTGTATCCAGACCGATCTCCGTGGCGAGCTGGCGTGCCGAGGGCGAGAGCCGGTTCGAGTTCAGGGTGTACCGGGCCAGCGGGCCGGTCAGGTACCGGCTTCGGTCGAGGGTGGCTTGCAGTGCGGTGGAGTGCGGCACCTGATGTTCGCGCACGTGGGCGGAGAATTCCTCCGGCGGGAAGCGAATTCCCGAGCTGGTGTGGACCTCTCCCGATTCGATGGCGTACCCGCGCTGGTCTGTGGCGGCCAGCAGCTCGTGGTCCAGTTCCAGGTCCGGGAACTCGAGACGGCCGATCCAGCGGGCAAGGCCGACGGCGAGAGCCCTTGCGCCGCAGAGCTGTTCGGCGAGCTTGTGCAGGTCGGCGAGAGACGGTATCGCGTAGAAGCCGCCGACGCGAACGTTGACCGGATGGATCGGGCGCCCTCCGAGGAGTTCGAGTATCGCGTTGCCCGCCTTCTTCAGCGCCAAACCTTGTTCGACCAGTTCGCGGTGGTCCCTGGCGAGTGACAATGCGTCGGGGTAGCCGAGAAAATCGGGCAGATGGAGCAGGAAGATGTGCAGGCTGTGGCTGGCGATCCACTCACCGCAGTACAGCAGTCGCCGGAGCTGGGCCAGTGGTGGGTCGAGCTCGACGCCGCAGAGCTGTTCGAGCGCGTTGCAGGCGCTGGTCTGATAGGCCACCGGGCAGATTCCGCAGATGCGTGCGGTGATGTCGGGCGGTTCGGTGTAGCCGCGGCCACGCAGGAACGCCTCGAAGAAGCGGGGCGGCTCGTAGATGTTCAGTTCCGCGCGCTCGACCTGGCCGTCCCGGACAGTGATACGCAGTGCGCCCTCGCCTTCCACCCGGGCCAGCGAGCCGACCCGTAATTGCCTACCGCGGAGCGTCATCGGACCTTTCGCTGGGCGAATTCGGGCGCAGCCGCCGCGACAGTTTCGAACACCCGGTCGCGGTCGGGCGGCGGCATGCCGTTGACTTCCAGAATGGGAAGCAGCGCACCGATATTCGGTCTGGTCATCGGCCCGAAGCAGCCGTAGCAGCCGCGGTGGTATGCCGGGCACAGGGCGCCGCAGCCCGCGTGGGTGACCGGGCCCAGACACGGGATGCCCTCGGCGACGGTCACACAGGTCGTCCCGCGGCGTTTGCATTCGGTGCAGACACTGGAGTCGGGGATATCCGGTGCGCGACCGGCCAGGAAGGCATCCAGAACGCGCACGAGCTGGTGGCGGTCGATGGGGCAGCCGCGCAGTTCGTAGTCCACGTGGACGTGGGCCGAGATCGGTGTCGCGGTCGCGAGTGTGGAGATGTACTGCGGGTCGGCATAGACCAGCGAGGTGAATTCGGTGACGTCCGCGAAGTTGCGCAACGCCTGGATGCCGCCGTGCGTGGCGCACGCGCCGATCGCGACGAGTATCCGTGACTGTTCCCGGATTTCGATGATCCTGCCCAGTTCGTCCGGCGTCGAGATCGACCCTTCGACCAGAGAGACGTCGTAGGGGCCCGGTTCGGGTGCGCTCGATGCCTCCAGGAAGTGCGCGATGTGGATTCGGTTCGACAGGGTCAGCAGTTCGTCCTCGCAGTCCAGCAGCGTGAGCTGGCAGCCGTCACAGGAGGTGAACTTCCACACCGCGAGGGTCGGGGTGGTCATCACAGCTCCCGCACGGCGAGCAGTGGTCCGGCGACGGCGTAGTCCACGATTGGTCCATCGCGGCACAGCAGCAGCGGACCCAGCTGGCAGTGGCCGCATCGGGCGACGCCGCACTGCATGTTGCGCTCCAAGGACACGCGGATGTCGCCGGCCGCGATTCCATTGCGCTGCAACGTGTGCGCGCAGAAGCGCAGCATCGGCTCGGGACCGCACAGGAACGCGGTGGTGTGCTGCGGGTCCAAGCGCAGCTGGGCCAGGGGTTCGGTGACGAATCCGACCGACCCGGTCCATTCCGGCGCCGGTTGATCGACGGTCTGATACAGCTCGATCGCGCCGGTTGCGGACCAGTCGGCCTGATCGTGGCGGAAGAGCAGATCTGCCGGTGTGCGGGCGCCGGTGATCAGGATGACGCGCCGGTAGTCGGCGCGCTCGGCGAGCACGGCCAGCACGAGCGGACGCAACGGCGCGAGCCCGACGCCGCCGCCGACGATGACCAGATCGTGTCCGGTCGCCGAATCCGGTTGCCAGCCTCGGCCGAACGGTCCGCGGACACCGATCATGGCACCGACTGGGGAGTCGTGCAGCGCCCGGCTGACCGCCCCGACCGCGCGAACGGTGTGCTCGAGCAGGTCACCGGTCGTGGTGGGATCCCCGCTCACGGACACCGCGATCTCGCCGACTCCCCAGCGATACAGCATCATGAACTGACCGGCCCGGAAGCGCCGCGCCGCACGGTGTTCCGGTTCCAGCAGCAGTGTGACGGTGTCCGGGCTCTGCGGATAGCGAGCCAGGACCCGGTACGGCAGCATGGCGTCACCTTCGAGAGGATGCCCCGGTGCCGCGGTCGAGCCGGTGCGCGACGCGAGTGTCACGATGCGCCCGAACTCGCATCGACCGGATTGCGATAGAGGTCCAGCAGCCGGGCGCGGGTGGCCTGCAGCCGATCCAGCAGTGCCTCGAAAAGCATTGCGCCCAAAGCCCGGTCGAATTCCGGATCCACGGCGGCGAGTTGATTCAGCGCGGCCGCGCTGAACTCGGTCGCGGCCGTCGGCTGCACGACCCGGGCGCTGAACCGCCACCGGTACGGCGCCACCCGCCACGACCAGCCCAGTAGCTCGCCCCGGCCGAGTGTCTGCACTCGCACATCGCCCCGGCCGACGACGTAGGCGGTCAACAGGATCCGGCCGCTGTGGATCAGCCAGCAACGATCGGCCACCTGTCCTTCGGTGATCAACGCCAACCCCGGCGCGAGGACGACTTCCTGCCCGGCGGCCGCCAACACCGACAGCGCGCTGTCGGGCAGACTCGCGAGCCGGGGGAACTCCGACAACTTCTCAACACTGGTCATCGGCGGCTTCCGCATCGAGTTCGGCGAGCCTGGCTACCTCGGCGGTCAGGTCGATTCCGGCCGGGCACCACGCGATACAGCGGCCGCAGCCGACACATCCGGAGCTGCCGAACTGGTCGTACCAGGTGCTCAGCTTGTGAGTGAGCCACTGGCGGTATCGGCTGGCGCCCGATTGCCGGACGCTGCCGCCGTGCAGGTACGAGAAATCCGGTTCGAAACAGGACGCCCAGCGCTGCCAGCGCTCGGCGTGGTCACCGGTGAGATCCGCGACGTCCTCGGCACTCGTGCAGAAACATGTCGGGCAGACCATGGTGCAGTTGGCGCACGTCAGGCACCGACCGGCGACATCCTCCCAATGCGGAGACTCCTGCGAATCACGGAGCAGGCTCCGCAGATCGACCTCGGGCATGGTGCGCCCCATCCGGTCGGCCGCGGCCGCCACCTGCTGCCGCGCCTGCTCGACGTCGGTGTCCGGGGGTGTGCTCGCGCCCACCGCCGCGAGGGTTTCGGCCCCGGCGGGGGAACCTACCCGGACGACGAACCGGTGGCCGTCGGCGTCGACCAGTTCGGTCAGCGCCAGGTCGAATCCGGAGCGGACCGCGGGGCCGGTGCCCATCGAGGCACAGAAACACACTCCGCTGGGGTGCGCGCATTCGACCGCGACCACGAACGGGCGACGATCCGGCGTCGACACCTGCGGGTAGGCGGCATCGCCGAGCACATGTTCCAGGATGCCCAGGGCGGCCAGGTCGCAGCCGCGCACGCCGAGGAAAGCCAGCGGCGCCGATGTCCGGGAAGGGGGTTCGACGCTCAGGTCCGGCCCGATATCGGCGAGCTTGCGGTGTGGCGGGTGCATGAACTCCTTCCAGGAACCCGGGCCCGCGCAGTGCGCGAACACCGCGTCATCCGAACGGCGGTGCACCCGATAGCGGCCCGGACTGGCCTCGACGTCCCAGCCGCCGGGCAGCTGTGCACCGGAGTCGAGTTCGTCCAGGACGATGGCGCTGTCCCGCAACCGGGGGCCGATCACGCGAAATCCGGCATCGCGCAACACCTCGACCAGCCGGTCCAAACCCGCCCGGTCGATCATCGCCATCTCTGTACCTGTCACAGGAGGCTCGATTCGTGGAGGTACGGGGTCACCGGAGCGCGGGGTGCCCCTGATGATTCCGAGTCTGCGCGCAGCCTCCCGCGCGTGTGAGGGGCAAAGGTCACCACTGTTCGCGCACGCGGCTCCAGCCGGTGTCCGGGGCCGGAGCGGAATTGTCACACCGTGAGCCCGATACGGAACCCGGATCCGACGAACGACCCTGAGACATGGGTCTTTCGCATCGGTTGCCGTGCGCGGGGGCCGTGGATAGTTGCCTTATGCAGACCGGCGCCGGTTCTCCGATCCGGCCCCCCGAGGTCGAGCAGCGGCCGATGGCGGTCCTCACCTTGACGATGAATCCGGCCATCGATATCTGCACTCGGGTGGATCGGGTACTGCCGGTGGACAAGATGCGTTGTGAGACACCGCGGTTCGATCCGGGCGGTGGCGGGATCAATGTCGCTCGGACAGTTCTGGCGCTGGGAGAGTCGGCGACTGCGATGTTTCCGGTGGGCGGCTATCCGGGCAAGCGGCTCGAACAGTTGGTGCACGAAGCCGGGGTGCCGATGTCGACGGTGCCTGTCGCAGCGCCGACCCGGGAGAGTCTGGCAGTCACGGACCGGACCTCGGGGGAGCAGTTCCGCTTCGTCCTGCCGGGGCCCGAACTGAGCGGTGCCGAGCGTGAATCGATTCTCGCAGCGGTCCTGGAGGCCGCCGGGTCGGCGCGTGTGCTCGTGGCCAGCGGCAGTCTGCCACCTGGGGTACCGATGGACTTCTATCAGGTTCTCGCGGACCGCATGGCGATCGCGGGCGTGCCACTGGTGCTGGATACCTCGGGCGAGGCGCTACGGCAGGTACGTCGCGGTGTGCACTTGCTCAAGCCGAGCGTGCGTGAACTCGGTGATCGGGTCGGATGTTCCTTGACCAGTCGAAGTGAGCAGGTTGCCGCGGCGCGGGAGCTGATCCTGGACGGAATCGCCCGCTTGGTCGTGGTCTCCCTGGGCGCGGACGGTGCGCTGGCGGTGACGGCCGATTCGGACGAGTATTTCCCCGCGATCCCGACACCGGTCTGCAGCGGAATCGGCGCCGGTGACGCTCTGGCAGGTGGACTGACAGTGGGCATCATCCACGGTCTGCGGTTCGCCGAAGCGGTGCGCCTGGGCATCGCTTCGGCGACGGCCGCGCTCGCCGCACCGGGCAGCAGCCCCGGACATCCCGAACTCATCGCCCGGCTGTACGAGCGGATCAGCGGCGATCGGACCACCGACATCGCACTGGCGCAGAGTGCCCGGGAGACGAGAGTTACGGATGGGTCGGTGTCGACAGGGGCTGCGGGAGCCGCAGGGTGCGGGCGATGGACGTGGTCCAGCCGATGATGGCGTGCCAGTCGCGCAGATCGCCGTAACGGCCGCCACCCATCAGCCGGTACAGGGTGCGGGCAGCGAGCGATACCCCGACTCGTTCGTAATGCCCGGCGAACGCCGCGTACCCGACGGGGTGAATCGTATCGCGTAGTGCGGCAATCTTTTTCGGCACGTGTGCGGCGATCCTGCGGCCGATCGGCCCACGTAGTGCCGGTCCCGCGCCGACGCTGAAGAGCCACACCGGCACGGCGTTCAGTTCCTCGATGTGGTGATGTACGTATCCGTCGACGTTCGGCAGCAGGGCCATGTCGTGTACGGCGCTGCCGAGCACCACGGCATCGAAACGCGTCAAGTCGGGGGCATGCTCGACATCGGCCAATTCGACGGTGGCGCCGCGGGCCCTCAGGCTCTCGGCGATGAATTCGGCGATCTCGCAGGTCGAACCCTGGGCGGTCGCGTATATGACGGCGATGCGGGGTAGCTGCGGTTCCATACCAAGCAGCCTGCGCCCGCGTCGAAGCACAGGTCAGAGGACTCGTGCCCGGCCGGGCGGGACCAATGTCCCGCTCGGCCTACCGAATGAGTTCTCCAGCGTGCACGCGGCAACGAGACGCCGGCTGACCGCCCGCACGACCGAGGTCACCATCTCCCGGTGCCTTTACGCTCCTCCCCGAGCCACGCGTCGTTGACTCGAGATTGCGGGGGAGAAGGACACCACGGCGGGAGCGTGGACGTGATGGGCGCGGCGAGGCACGACGCGGTACGCGCCCATCGAGAAGTCGGCTGTCGACATCGACTCCGCCAACATCGGCGATTACACGCGAGCGCGACGTGAATTCTGCTGCGACATTGCGTCGTGCGGTGCCGAGGGATCGGACGAACGACCCTGTACGAGGTGTCTTTCGCATCGGTTGTCACGCGCCCGGAGTGCGCATAGTTGCCCTATGGCCGGGTGTCGCGGTGATCGTTCCGGCGCGGTCGGATGCACCGCATGGCATGGCTGCTGACGGACAGACGACAAGAGGAGTGAAAGGCAATGGCCGGGAGCGGTTACGTACGATTCTTCGACGAGTTCGGTATCCGGGACGTGGCCACGGTGGGCGGCAAGAATGCCTCGCTCGGTGAAATGTATCGCTCACTGTCCGACGCGGGCGTGCGGGTTCCGAACGGTTTCGCGATCACCGCGGACGCCTACCGGGACATGCTGACCGAGGCCGGTGCGTGGGAGCCGCTACGCCGAGCGCTGGACGGCCTCGATCCCGGCGATCTGCCCGACCTTGCGCGCCGAGGTCGATGTGCGCGCGAAATCGTCTATGGTGCAGGACTTCCCGACATGCTCGTGCACGAGGTGCTGGCCGGGTATCGCCGTCTGCGCGACGAGTACGGCGCGGAGATCAGTCTGGCGGTGCGCAGTTCGGCGACGGCGGAGGATCTGCCGACGGCCAGTTTCGCCGGGCAGCAGGAGACCTTTCTCAACGTGCGCGGTGAGCAGAACCTGCTCGAAGCGGTCCGGCGTTGTTTCGCGAGCCTGTTCACCGACCGCTCGATTCACTACCGCGTCGACCAGGGCTTCGACCAGCTGAAGGTGGGCTTGTCGGTGGGCGTGATGAAGATGGTCCGCTCGGATCTCGCCTCGTCCGGGGTGATGTTCACCCTGGACACCGAGTCCGGCTTCCGGGACGTCGTATTCGTCACCGGCGCTTACGGTCTCGGTGAGAACGTGGTGCAGGGTGCGGTGGATCCGGACGAATTCTACGTGCACAAGCCGACATTCGGCGCGGGTCATCGGGTTGTGCTGCGGCACATGCTCGGCGACAAGGCGGTCAGGATGGTCTACGTCGAGGGCGAGGCCCACCGCACCACCCGCAACGTTCCCACACCGCTCGCGGATCGCGACCGCTTCTGCCTGTCCGACGACGAGGTGCTCACCCTGGCCGACGCCGCGTGCGCGATCGAACGACACTACCGGCGGCCGATGGACATCGAATGGGCCAAGGACGGCATCGACGGGCAGCTGTATATCGTGCAGTCCAGGCCCGAGACCGTCGGCTCACGCCGCACGACCGGCACCCTGGACGATTACGTGCTCGACAACCGTGCGGAAGTACTGATCGAGGGCCGCGCGGTGGGAGACCGGATCGCCACCGGGCGGGCCCGCCGCGTCGATACGGTGGCGGAGTTGAGTGAGTTCCGGCCGGGGGAGGTCCTGATCGCGGACACCACGACCCCGGACTGGGAACCGGTGATGAAGACCGCCTCGGCGATCGTCACCAATCGCGGCGGGCGCACCTGTCACGCCGCGATTCTGTCCCGGGAGATGGGAATTCCGGCTGTCGTCGGCACCGGGCAGGCCAGCATGGTGATACCCGCAGGTGCGGAGGTCACCGTGTCGTGCGCCGAAGGTGACACCGGGCGGATCTACCGCGGCGCGTTGGCCTTCCACGTCGAGCATCTGACGATGGCCGAACTGCCGCGCCCGCTCACGCAGGTCATGGTCAATCTGGGAGATCCCGATCGTGCCTTCGCGACCGCGATGCTGCCCACCGACGGCGTCGGCCTGGCACGGATGGAGTTCGTCATCACGGACTCGATCAAGGCGCATCCACTGGCACTGGTACATCCGGAGAAGGTCACCGATCCCGCGGTGCGGGACCGGCTCGCGCAGCTGATTCGCGGCTATGCCGACGGCGCGGACTTCTTCGTGCGGCGCCTGTCGGAGGGCATCGGCACCATCGCCGCGGCCTTCTGGCCGAAACCGGTCGTGGTCAGGATGTCGGACTTCAAGACCAACGAGTACGCGAGCCTGCTGGGCGGGCGGGACTTCGAACCGCGGGAAGCGAACCCGATGCTCGGATTCCGCGGGGCCTCCCGGTATGCGCATCCCGCCTACTCCGAAGGGTTTGCCGTGGAGTGCGCCGCGATACGACGTGTGCGGGAGGAGATGGGCCTGACCAACGTGATCGTCATGGTGCCGTTCGTGCGCCGGATCGCCGAGGCCGAGCAGGTGCTGGCGCGGATGGCCGAACTCGGGCTCGCCCGCGGCGAGAACGGCCTGCAGATCTACGCGATGTGCGAGATACCGAACAACGTCGTACTGATCGATCGGTTCGCCACGTTGTTCGACGGATTCTCGATCGGCTCCAACGATCTGACCCAGCTCACCCTCGGCGTCGACCGGGACAGCGAGATCGTCTCGTTCGACTACGACGAACGCGATGCCGGCGTGCGGGAGATGATCCGGCTCGCCGTGGAAGGCTGCCGCCGCAACGGGATTCACTCCGGGCTGTGCGGGCAGGCGCCCTCGGACTATCCGGAGATGGCCGAATTTCTCGTCGACCTCGGCATCGATTCCATCAGCCTGGACCCCGACACACTCGTGGCCACCACCCGGACGATCTTCGATGCCGAACAGCGCCGCGACGCCGATCGCGTGCAACCGCGGGCAACCGACCCGGACGCCTGGATCCAGGACCGGCCGTCCTCGCCGCATACCCGGCAGTTGTCGAGGTGACGCGGCACGAGCAGCCCGATGACCCGGTGCGCGGTGACCTTCGGCAGTCTCGCCGGGACCGCTCGAGCGGCAAGCTGAGGGTGCACAGATGGTGCCGGGGCTGCAGCGGCTTTGTCGCCGCGGTGGCCGCGGCGAATCCTGATCGGAGACGAGCACCATGACGCACCCCCCGGATCCCGAAACGATGCGGTCCGCTCTGCGGCTGGCGGTGCGTGCGCCCTCGGTGCACAACACCCAGCCGTGGCTGTGGCGCATCGGCGACCGAACAATCCAGCTGTACGCCGATCCCGCCCGGCGTCTGCCGCATACCGATCCCGATGGACGTGATCTGCTGATCAGTTGCGGTGCTGCCCTGCACCATCTGTGCGTCGGCGCCGCGGCGCTCGGATGGCGCACACGCGTGCATCGCCTGCCGAACCCGGCCGAACCGAATCATCTCGCCGCTGTGGAATTCCAGCCCGAATCCACGACGCCCGAAGCGATTCGCCTGGCCGACGCCATCGCTCATCGCCGCAGTGACCGCCGCCGGTACACCTCGTGGGAAGTGCCCGCAGGGCGGATCGACACGCTCGTGCAAGCGGGCCAGGCACACGGTGTGCTGGTGCACAGCGTCGCGAGCGGATACGAACGGGAGCGACTGCATCGAGCGTTCGACCACGCGGCCCGCGAACACGCCCAGGACTTCGAATACGGTGTGGAACTGCATCAATGGAGCGGCGTTCACGCCACTGCCCAGGGCGTGCCCGCCCGCAGCGCGGTGATGTCCATCGATCCGATCATCCGCCCGTTCGCCGGACCTGCTCTGCCACAGGCGGTGATCGAGGACATTCACGGAGAGGAGCCGATACTGGTCCTGGCCACATCCGGAGACGAGCGAATATCGCAGCTGCGGGCCGGGGAGGCCGCGAGCGCGATCCTGCTCACCGCGACCGCGGCCGGCCTGGCATCGTGCCCGCTGACCGAACCGCTCGAGCTCGCCGGCCCGCGTGCCGACATTCGCGCAGATGTGTTGCACGACAGCGGATTTCCGCAAATCATCATCCGGATCGGGTGGGCGGGGCAAAGTGCCGACCCGATTCCGGCCACTCCGCGGCGCCCTCTGGACGAGATCGTGCGCCCGCTGTGATCCGCCGCCGGTTCAGGTAGCGGCGCAGTTCGTCCGCGCCCCAGACGATGATCGGAAAGGGAAGTAACAAGGCGAGGTCGCGGACAGGCAGTGCGCTGGTGCCCAGCAGAACCTGTAGCGGTCGGGTGTAGACGAACACGGCGGCGAGTGCGATCTCCGCGGCGATGGCACCCAGCAGGTAGCGATTGCTGAACACCCCGACCGAGCGCAGCGAGGCGTACTGGGTGCGCACCGCGAAGACGGTGCCGATCTGCCCGGCGATCATGCCCAGGAATGCCATCGTGGTCGCCTGTGTATACGCGTGGTGCAGCGGTGTACCGGGGCCGGTCGGCATACCCGGCCGCCACCCGGCGGTGTGCAGGACGTAGAAGAATCCCGCCAGCTGCAGGATGGTGACTATCAGGCCGAGGAACAGCCAGGCGCGGATCAGCATGGACCTGCGGATGACGCCTTCGTTGCGCGGTCGCGGCGGACGGGTCATGATCCCGGGTTCGGCGGGTTCGCGGCTGAGCGCCAGCGCGGGCAGGGTTTCGCTGCCCACGTCGAAAGCCAGTATCTGCAGGATGGTCAGCGGCAGCGGGATCGCGCCGCCGCTCAGGGCGAAGACCAGGAAGGGCACGGTTTCCGGGGTGGCGTGGGCGAAGATGTAGATGATGAATTTGCGGACGTTGTCGTAGATTCGGCGACCGGCTCGGACCGCGGCGACGATGGAGCTGAAGTCGTCGTCGGTGAGCACCATGGTGGCGGCTTCCCGTGCGACGTCGGTTCCCGAACGTCCCATCGCCACGCCGATGTCGGCGCGGTGGAGTGCGGGCGCGTCGTTGACGCCGTCGCCGGTCATCGCGACGACGTGGCCGTCGGCGCGCAGCGCCTCGGCGATGTGGAGTTTTGCCTCGGGGGTCGCGCGGGCGAAGATGATCTCCGGCCGGTCCCGGATCAGTGCGGCCAGGTCGCTCTCGCCGAGCCGATCGAATTGCTCACCGGTGACGACCGTGGGATCCGGCCCGGTAATACCGACGCTCTCCGCGATGGCAGCCGCGGTGAGCGGATGATCACCGGTGATCACGATGATGCGGATACCTGCGGTACGGCAGCTCGCCACCGCGTCCGCGACGCCGGGGCGTGGCGGGTCGAGCATCGCGATCAGGCCGGTCAGGCACAGGTCGTGTTCGGCATCGGCGCGGCGGTGTGGCGGGCGCCGCTGCGCGGGCAGTTCGCGTTGGGCCAGGGCCAGCACCCGAAGCCCTTCGGCGGCGAAGGCGTTGACCGCGTCCGCGACCAGGTCGCGATGCTCGTCATCCAGCGGGACCACGTGGGCGTCGGTGTCGAGAACCCCGGTGCAGCGCGGCAGGAGCGCTTCGGGAGCGCCCTTGGCATGGACGACCAGTGTGCCGTCCTCGCGTTCGTCGATGGTCGACATCATTTTCAGTTCCGGATCGAAATGGAACTGCCAGCGGCGGTGTGCCTCCCGGTGGGCGGCATCGATGTCGGCGCCGAACCTTCGCGCCGTCGTCAGCACGGCGATCTCGGTCGGATCGCCGGTCGGCCCGGACCGGTCGTCGAGACGGGAGTTGTTGCACTGCGCCGCGATTCGCCCCAGCGAGCGATACAACGGTGAGGAGGTCGACGCCGCATCCGTGACCGTGTCGATGTCCAGATCGAGCCGCCCGGCCAGGGTCCAGACCGCGGTCGGTGTCATGCGATTCTGCGTGAGCGTGCCGGTCTTGTCGGTGCACACCACGTCGGTCGAACCCAGCGTCTCGACCGCCGACAGGCGTTTGACCAGTGCGCCGCGACGCGCCAGGCCGCGCACCGCGACCGCCAGCGCCAGCGTGATGACCGGCAGCAGCCCCTCGGGAACCATGCCTGCCAACAGACCGGAGGCGAATACGAGAGAGTTGATCAGCGTGAGGTGGGCCGCCAGGGTGGCCAGCGGGATGAATGCCAGCACCAACAGCACCGATGCCGCCGCGATCAACCACGCGACCCGGCGCACCTGACGTTCGAGCGGACTGGGTTCGGGGGCCACCCGTTCGGACAATGCCGCGATCCGGCCGATCTCGGTCGTCATTCCGGTGGCGAAGACGATGCCGCGGGCCTGCCCGCCGGTGCAATGGGTGCCGCTGAACACCAGATCGTGCGCACTCAGTAGCGGCACGTTCACCTCGACCATCGCCGCCGACCGCAGGGTGGGGACGGATTCGCCGGTCAACGCCGACATATCGACCTCCACGGCGCCCGCGAGCAGGCGGATGTCGGCCGCGATGCGATCGCCCTCCTCGAGCACGACGATATCGCCGGGCACGAGTTGCGACGCGTCGATCTCACGCACGGTCCCGTCGCGGTCGACCTCGGCGCGCTGCGGCAGATACTTGGCCAGCGCCTCCACCGCACGCCCGGCCTGCACCTCCTGGATGAAGGACAGTGCCGCGTTGAGCACGATGATCAGAAGTACGGCTCCTGCCACCACATGCGAGCCCACCAGCAGCAGCAAGCCCGCGGCGAGCCACAGCAGCAACGCCAGCGGATGGGTGAACTGCCGCATCAACTGCCCGGGCCACTGCCTGCCGCCGCGCTTGCGCAGCACGTTGGGCCCGTACTGGAGCAGACGCCGATCGGCTTCGGTGTCAGTCAACCCGGATCGGTTGCTGCGTAGATCACGCAACAACCGGTCCGCGGCTTCCTCCGGATTCAATCCCGCCGGCCGCACCCACTGCTCATGCTGACTGCGCACGTCTCACATGCTGGGCCGGTTCACACCGAGGCGACAGAGACCAATCGGACCCGTGTGCATGGACCAAGTGCCCGTCCAGCACGTCCGGTCATGGTCGCCGGCCGCGAGCGTGGGCGAGCAGCACCGAGATCTCGGTTTCGATGGCCGAGGGGATCGTGTCGATGTCGGGGGTGCTGTCGTAGTCGGCGGTGATGCCGAAGGTCAGTCGGCCGCGGTAGCTCAGGATCGCGACCCTGGTGCGCAGGCGCATGGCGGTGGGGATGCACGGCCACAGTTCCAGGATTTCGTGTCCGCCCAGGCTCAGCCGGTTCCGCGGACCGGGCACATTGGTCGCCAGGGTGCCGATCGCGTGCTGCGGGAAGCGGGTGGCGACCCGGAATACGCTCGCCACCACGCCGGCGGGCAGTCGGCGGGCCAAGGTGAGCAACGACTGTTCGGCCTCGACCTCCCCGCGGGCCCGGTGTTCGCGGATCCGCCGGTGCACGAGCCCGAGGCGCTCGACCGGATCGTTCACATGGATCGGAAGTTCGGTGACCGTCGCCGAAATCCGGTTGTCGAGAACCTGTTTCGCACCCACCGTTCTCGTCGAGACCGGTATCACGACCCGCAGCTCACCCGGGACCGGAGTCTCGCCGCGCAGCAGAAGCAGGCGACGGTAGGCCGCGGTGATCGCCGCGACGGCGACGTCGTTGACCGTCACACCCTGCGCCGAGCAGATCTCGTCCACCTCGGGCAGTTCGGCTCGCGCCACCGCATATCGGCGCTGCTGTCCCAGGGCGCCGTTCAACGAGGACTCGGGCGAGGGAACGATCGCCGAATACAGCACGGGAGCCAGTGCGCGGATGGCCCCCACGGTACCCAGCGGCACCGTCACGGGCAGTCGAAGGATCTCCTTCCACCACCCGAAATACTCATTGCGCGAACGACTTCCGCCTCTCGTGCCGCGCCCGGCCTCCCTGGTCGGTCCGTCACAGAAACTTTCCAGCAGGGTGATACCGGAGATTCCGTCGACCATGGTGTGGTGTGCCCGGAGGATCATCGCCCACCGGTCGCCGGCGAGATGTTCCACGATCGTGATTCGCCAGAGCGGATGGTCGCGGTCCAGCCGTTCGGTGATCTCGGTGGCGACCAGCTCGCGCAACTGCGGTTCACCGCCCGGCTCGGGCAGAGCGGTCCGGCGAATATGGTGCGCCAGGGCGAACTGGGGGTCGTCCTCCCAGGCCGGTCCGCTGACGTCCAGGGGAGTGCGGCGCACTCGCTGCCGCAGCCGAGCATGTGACTCCAGACCTCGATCGAGCCAGATCCGCAATTCCTCCTGGCTCGGTGGGGGACCAGCGATGATCGCCACCACTCCGATGGCGAGACTGATGTGCGGATCGGAATCCTCGAGTTCCAGGAATCCGATGTCCAGTGGGCCCAGATGTGTCATCGCGAGCACCTGTTCCGCCGTGGCGGCGGCATCGGACATCGACGACCGCGAGCACCGCCACGGCTTCACCACGACTATTGCCCGACGAGTCGGGGCGCGCGAGATGCCAAGGTCACCGGCCGCTGGGGCATTGCTGCCCGAGCCGCAGTGCCGAGCGTGTCAGCTGCCGGCGGCCTTCTTCAGATGTGCGATCAGGCTGCCCCACACCGACTGTGACCCGGCGTCTCCGGTGCGGTACAGCTGCACCATCGATGCGACACCGACCACCACGGCCAGCACCGCCACGGCCACGGTGAGGATCGCGCGCGGCTGCGTTCCGCGTCGTTCGATCACCTGCAATGCGGCCAGTACTACCGCGACGACCAGCAGCGCGATCGAGAAGTACAGCATCGTGTCGCCGCGTTCGGCGTGTTCGCGCAGGATCGCGTCAGGATTCTTGCGCAGATCGTAGAGCCATTGGCCGGCGTGGATCGTGATCGGAGTCAGCACCATCAGGATCACGGCGAGGATCAACGTGAGCCAGACGAGGTGCCCGCGCCGAGCGGCCGGCCACACGGCGCACACGATTTCGAGTACCGCGGTCAAGGGCACGAGCGCGATGATGAAGTGCACGAACAGTACGTGTGCCGGCAAGTTGTGGATGACGGTCATCGGACTCCTCGAACAGTTCGAACGAGTACGGATCGGCTCATGATCGATGCTGCGCTGCGAGGTCGAGCATAGCGAGGGTGCCGCGCTCTATCAGCGCAAATGCACATGCGGAGTGCGGATCGTCCGGGTTCGGCCGGTACCGCACCCGGCACGGCGGCAGCTGCCGAGCGAGACTGCGCCGGATTCGGTCTGTGACTCACGCCGCCTTTACTCGGAGATACCCCTAGGGGTATGTTCGGCTCCATTGAACGATACCCCAGGGGGTATAGGAACGGAGAGCTGATGACCGAATCGGGGATTGCGTCGCCACCGCAGGAAACCACGCGGAATACCCGCGGAGCGCTGGGCAGGCTGGGGGCCGTGATGGCCGGGCGAGCCCGGATCGTGTTCGGGGTGTGGCTGGTACTGCTGCTCGCGCTGGGCGCCGCGGCGCCCAGTGTGTTCAATTCGCTCGCGGGTGCGGGCTGGCAGGCCGACGGGTCGGCATCGGTGCGGGTGCGTGAACTCGCGCAGCAGCACTTCGACGGTAATTCCTCGGCCGCGGTGCAGCTCGTGGTGCATTCCGACACCCAGGCCATCGACAGTGCCGCAGTGCAGTCCGTGCTCGGGCGGGCCACGGCGATCTTCGCCGCCGACCCGCGGTTCGGCGAGGTCGTCGCGCCCCAGCCGGGTGCTTCGATCAGTCGCGACGGGCACACCGGAATCCTCATCGCCGGCGCGAATGCTTCCCCTGACGACATGGTGAAGGCGGTCGATGCGCACAAGAGCGCGTTGACCGCGTTGTCCGGCAACGGGATCGAGGTCTACCCGACCGGTGCGTCGGCGCTGTGGAGCGATTTCAACAAGGCCAACCACGAGGCGATGCTGAAGGCGGAGATGTTCTCCTGGCCGGTGACCCTGGCGATCATGGTGCTCGCGTTCGGGTCGCTGGTGGCCGCCGGGCTGCCGCTGCTGTTGACCCTGGCCGGGTTGATCGCCTCGGCCGGCGGGCTGGTGCTGCTCAACCACCTCACCCCGATCTCGGTGTGGGCCATGAACTTCGCGATGATGTTCGCCCTGGCACTGGGAATCGACTACGCGCTGTTCATCGTCGCGCGATTCCGCGGTGCTCTGGCCAGGACGTCCGATGCGCGCGCGGCGGTGGCCGAGACGATGAGTACGGCGGGCAAGGCCGTCGTCCTGTCCGGGCTCACGGTTCTGGTGAGTCTGTCGGCGGTGTTGATCGTTCCGGCGCCCGCGGTGCGGACGATGGCGGTCGGGATCATGTTCGCGGTGGCTTTCGTCCTGGCCGCGACGTTGACGCTGCTGCCCGCCGCGCTGGGAGCACTGGGCCACAGGATCAATGCGGGATCGCTGCCCAAGGTCGGGCGGCAGCACCATCGCTCACCGCGGTTCGCCGCCTGGGGGCAGCGCCTGCACGACCGGCCCTGGCCCTTCGCGATCGCCGCGCTGCTGATACTGATCGCCCTGGCGATCCCGGTGGCCGGTCTGAAGGTCGCCATGCCGTCGATCCAGGTCGTCCCCTCGGACGCACCGGTTCGCCAAGGATATGAACTGGTGCAAGCGCAACTAGGTGAGGGAGCGCCGGGAGCATTGCAGATCATCGCCCCTGCGGCCGAATCCGCCCAGGTCGCGAATACGGCGTCGGCGGTCCAGGGCATCGCGATGCTCACCCCGCCCGAGACCGCCCGCGACGGCAGCGACCTGGTCATGATGCAAGCACTGCCGAGCGTGGACCCGTCCGACGCGCGAATGAGCACCATCCTGGATCAGCTGCGGGAGCGACTCCCGGCCGACGCGCTCGTGGGCGGCGCGCCTGCGGAGAACCTGGATCTGCAACACGCGCTGAACCACTATTTCCCCATCATCGTGGGGATCATCCTGGTCCTGGGCTTCGCGCTGCTGCTGGTCGCGCTGCAGGCTCCGCTGGTCGCGGCGCTGGGCACGGTGGTCAGTCTGCTCTCGACCGCCGCGGCCTTCGGGGTGGCGAAGTTGATCTTCCAGGACGGCCACGGCGCGGGCCTGCTCGGCTTCACCCCGCAGGGATTCCTCGACGGCTGGGGGCCGGTGTTCTTCTTCGCGATGATCTTCGCCATCGCGATGGACTACACGGTGTTCCTGCTCGCCACGGCGAAGGAACACTACGAACGGTCCGGTGATCCGAGCCGTGCCCTGGTCGACGGCCTGGCCCATTCCGGCCGGGTGATCTTCGCCGCCGCGGCGGTCATGGTCGCGGTGTTCTTCACCTTCGCGCTCGCCCAACCGCTGCCCCCGAAGGAGATGGGCGTCATCCTCGGTGTCGCGGTGCTACTCGACGCCGCCGCGGTGCGCCTGGTGCTGCTGCCGGTACTGTTGCGGCTCACCGGACATCGCGCCTGGTGGTCCCCGCGATGGTTGCGCGCGGTGTTGCCCTCGATCAGTTTCGCACACGACTGATATCACAGCCTCCCGTCATACCCCCAGGGGTATGGTGGGAGGTAGGTGAACCAACGAGAAGGGCTACAGCCATGGTGGGCAACGAAGAAACGATCGCACTGGTACTGAACCGGTTGCGTCGCGCGCAGGGGCAGCTCGGCGGTGTGATCGCGATGATCGAGCAGGGACGTGACTGCAAGGACGTGGTGACCCAGCTGGCCGCGGTGTCGCGCGCACTGGACCGGGCCGGTTTCAAGATCGTCGCCACCGGGCTGCGCGAATGCATGACCGGCGAATCCGCCGACGGAACCGAACCGATGAGCGAAGCCGAACTCGAGAAACTCTTCCTCGCCCTCGCCTGAACCCGCAGGCGCGCAACCGATCACGGAGGTCAATTCATGCCGAACCTACCTCGGCACCACGGCTGGTCCATCGCTCGCGTCGTACCGCTGCTGGCGGGTGCGCTCGTGCTGATCAGCGTGGTTCTCGCGGCCGCTTGGTCGCCCTGGTGGCTCGTCGGCACCGGGTTCGTGGGCGCAAATCTGCTGTTGTACGGCACCGCGGGATGGTGCCCGGCGACCCTGCTGCTACGCCGACTCGGGCTGCCCGCCGCCGCACCCTGCAACGTGTCCGGAACCTGACCGCTCGTCTTATCCACTACCGAAAGGAAGTACCGGTAATCATGAAACTGGCCATCGCCACCACACTACGCACCGACCGGTTCGACGACGCGGTCGAACGAACTCGTGCCGCACTGGCCGAGCAGGGCTTCGGCGTCCTGACCGAAATCGATATGACCGCGACACTGAAGGCCAAACTCGGCCAGGACATGGAGGACTATCGCATCCTCGGCGCCTGCAACCCGCCACTGGCCCACCGCGCGGTCGAGGTCGACCGCCAGATCGGATTGCTGTTGCCCTGCAACGTGATCGTTCGTCGCGACCCCGGCGACGACGGCACGGTCATCGTCGAAGCCATGGACCCCGACGTCATGGTTCAGGTCACCGGTGAAGCGGGCCTGGAACCGATCGCCTCGGAGGCAGCGACCAGGCTCCGCGCCGCCATCGACGCCCTCGCCGACCGCTGATGCCTCGGACGGCACGAGGGATCGGTGCGCCACCCGCCGCGCTGCTGACCCGGCGGGGCTTCCTGGCCTTCGGCGCCGGTACCGCGGCGGCCGCTGTGCTGGCCTCGTGTTCGACCGGTTCGTCGAGCTCACCTCCCCTCGTGCAGCCCGATTCCGACGCCGTCCGAACAGCGGAAAACTCTCGTCGCGCCGCCGATGCCCTCGTCCGGCAGGTGAACCTGCGCGCGGCCCCGGCCACTGTGGATCTCGGCGGCGTTCAGGTGCCCACCTGGGTCTACGACGCCCAGCTGCCGGGCAAGGAGATCCGAATCAAACGCGGCGAAGTCCTGCGGGCCGAACTCACCAACGCCTTGCCGGCCCCGACATCGATCCACTGGCATGGCATCGCGTTACGCAACGACATGGATGGCATGCCCGATCTCACCCAGCCGGCCATCGCGCCCGGCGGAACCTTCGGTTACGAGTTCACCGTGCCCGATGCGGGCACCTATTTCTTCCATCCGCATGCCGGCGTCCAGCTCGACCGCGGCCTGTACGCACCGCTCATCGTCGAAGACCCCGCCGACGGCGCCGACTACGACCTGGAAGCCGTTGTCGTGCTGGATGATTGGCTCGACGGCATCAACGGCCGCAACCCCGACGAGCAATTGCGGCAGCTACGCGAGACGCGCATGGGGCGCATGCCCGGGATGAACATGGGCTCGATGGGCGGCATGAACATGGGCTCGGGGTCGATGTCGACGAATCCGAACGCGCCGCTGGGTTCGGATGCCGGTGACGTCAAGGACTATCCGTACTATCTGATCAACGGACGCACCGCCGCGGACCCGGTCGCTCTCACCGGCAAACCCGGGCAGCGGATGCGGCTGCGGATCATCAACGCCGCCGCCGACACCGCGTTCCGGGTCGCGGTCGGCGGCCATACGCTGCGCGTCACCCACAGCGACGGCTACCCCGTTCAGCCGGTGACCACCGCCGCCGTCCTGATCGGCATGGGGGAGCGCTACGACGCGATCATCGATCTCGGCGACGGTGTCTTCCCGTTCGTGGCCGCCGCGGAAGGCAAGACGGGACAGGCTTTCGCGGTGATCCGTACCGGGGGTGGCGCCCCGCCGACGGCCGACGCGCGGCCCGCGGAATTGGCGCAGGCGCCACTGACAGCGGCCCGGCTCACTGCGGCCGAGGCGGTGCGCCTACCCCGGCGTGCCCCCGATTTCACCCTCGGCGTGAGTCTCGGGTCCGACTCGTCCCGGTACATCTGGACCATCAACGGCAAGGCATACCCCGAGCACACCGCACTGAATGTGACTCAGGGACAACGAGTCCGGCTGCGGTTGGTGAACAAGACCATGATGTTCCACCCGATGCATCTGCACGGTCACACCTTCCAGGTCGTCACCGCGAACGGCACCGGTGCACGCAAGGACACCTCCATCGTGCTGCCCATGCAGACGGTCGAGGTCGACCTGGACGCCACCAACCCCGGGCAGTGGATGCTGCACTGCCACAACGCCTATCACGGCGAAGCCGGCATGATGACCGTGCTGTCCTATGTGCAATGACGCACGCTGTCGCCACCGGCTCAGGTCACGACCGAACCGATTGCCGCGTCGCTGATTTCGAGTAGCCGCCGGCGCGACGGCCGATCATCGGCCTGCGGGTGCGCAGAGCGCTCCAGGGTGCCGTCGAAATACCGGCCTGTGGTCCGAGCCAGGCTCGGGTCACAGATCAGCCGGAGGGTCGCGTTCGCACCTTCGGCGATGGTGCTGATCGGTGTGACACCGGCTTCGCGCACCATCGTCGTCGGCATCAGGGTGGCCGGGTGCAGGGCGTTCACGGTGACACCGGTGCCGTCGAGTTCCTCGGCGTACTCGATGGTCGCCATGATCATCGCCAGCTTGGCGCGGCAGTAGGCGGCGAACGCGTCGTAGTCGCGCTCGGGAGTCGGATCCTCGAGGTCGATCTCCTGCTGCCCGGCGGAGGCGACATTCACCACCCGCGCCGGAGCCGAGGCTCGCAGCAGCGGAAGCAGCCGGCGCGTGAGTCGGTAGGGAGCCAGATGATCGACCGCCCAGACCGATTCGATGCCGTCGGCGGTGAGTTCGCGTCTCCCGTCCGCCCGGCCGCTGATCCCGGCATTGTTCACCAGGACATCCAAATGCGAAGTGCGGGCGATGATCTCGTCTGCGAGCCGGTCCACCTCCCTGAGTTGCGACAGATCCGCCAGGATGATCTGCGGAGTTGCTCCGCCCGCGGCAACGACATCGGCCGCGACCGCTGCGGCCCGCTCCGGGTTGCGGCCGTGCAGGATCAGGCGGGCGCCCGCCGCGCCGAGCCGGACCGCGAGTGCGCGGCCGAGTCCGTCCGTCGCGCCCGTGACCAGCACGGTGCGATCGGTCATGTCATCGATATCGGGATTCACCGCACCGTCTCCGCCGTGGCGACGAGCGTCGCGCGACCCAGGATGTGACCGGCGATGGTGAATCCGAGCAGCGCCGGTGTGGCGTCGGTGGCGACGCCGATGTATCGAGGCAGGCGCGTGTCATTCGGCAGTTGGAAAGCGCCCGCTGGCAAGTCGACACCCGCGTCGTCTCCGGCGCCCTCGGGCAGGCTCGTGGTCGTGGCCGGGATACTGGCGACAGCCCAGCGCCAGAAGCCGGACCCGGTGGGGGCGTCGGGGTCGTACACGGTCACAGCGTAGCTCTTGGTGCCCGTCGGCGCGCCGCGCCAACTCAGTTGCGGGGAAAGGGGACGAACGATCGGGCGGGTCGCGCACCGCCCAACGCTCATCGCAGCTGTACCGGTTCTTCGTCGGCGGTCAGGTGGACGAGCTGTTTGGAGTCGTCCCACAGTTTCCTCGCGCGTGATTCGTCGTACGACATTCGCGCGGAACGGACCGCCGAGAGGGTGCCGTCGTTCGCCTGGAAGTACTTGCCGGAGGCCCCCGCATAGTCGGCGTCGGTCGCGATCGCCGCCAACGAAGCGCCCGAGAACCCCATGTCGGAGGTCGTGACGCCGATCCGTTTCGAGACCCATTTCATGGCGGCGCTGCCCGCGATCCATCGAACCGGCTCGGGCATATCGCGAAGGAAACCGGTCTCGGGTACGGACCCCGGGTCGAAGGCGATCGAGGAGATCGAACTGTCCGCCTTGCGGAGTCGGCGATCCAGCTCATAGGCGTACATCACGGTGCACAGCTTCGAGGTGGAGTAACGCCTTCCGGTCGACAGTGCCTTGCCGCCGTTCTTCCCGTTGTTCGCCAGCGCGACAGCATCCGGCTCTACCGCGGCGCCGACCATCCGGCCGTCCATCGAGTCCGGATCGTGGGTGCCGCTGGCGGTGTAGACGACCCGGCCGCTCTCGGAAAGGTTCGGGAAGAGCAACTCCACGAGCAGGAAGTGTCCGAGGCAGTTCGTCGCGAACGTCGTCTCGTATCCGTCGGTGCTGTACGAGATGTCGCCGTCGAAGCGGCCGCCCGCGTTGCAGATGATCGCGTCGAGCGAGGAGATCTCTCCCGAGTCGAGCATCGTGCGGAACTGCGCTGCCGCGGCCCGGACCGACGCGAGCGAGGACGTGTCGAGTGTCAGCATGGTTGCGGCCACACCGTGTTTCGCGTGCAGCTCCGCGGCGACCGGGTGCATGCGTTCGATGCTTCGACCGGCCAGAACGAGGTCGATCTCGCTCGCGGCGAGCGCCCGTGCGGCAGCGAGACCGATGCCCGAGTGACCGCCGGTGATCAGGATCGAAGTCATGTCCATTCCTCTCGGATGAGAACGTCAGGGTCAAGTCAGGATTGTCGAACGAGCGGTGGGTGAACCAGGGACAACCTGTCCCCGGCTGACAGCTACCGGGACAGGGAATATCAGGGTGTACTGAGGAGCATGATCGATCGATCCGGTCTCGCGGATTTCCTGCGCCGTCGCCGGGAGTTGCTGAGCCCGGCCGATCTCGGTTTGCCCGAGGGGGTTCGGCGCCGCACACCTGGTCTGCGGCGCGACGAAGTCGCTCAGCTGGCCAGTATCTCCACCGACTACTACGCGCGCCTGGAACAGTGCCGCGGCGCGAATCCGTCCGAGCCGATCATGGCGGCCCTGGCTCGTGCGCTGCGGTGCGATCTCGACGAGCGCGACCACCTGTATCACCTGGCAGGGTTCCCGCCACCGGCCCGCCACTGCGGTGGGTATGTCCGGCCCGGGTTGATGAGTCTGTTGGACCGGCTCGACGACGTACCCGCGTGTGTCGCCAGTGACCTGGGTGAAATTCTGTGGCAGAACGCGATCGCCGACATCGCGCTGGGGTGGACGACGGGCAAGCGCACCGACCGCGCCCGCAACATCGTGTGGCAGTGGTTCACCGAACCGGCCCTGCGTGCCTGTTTTCCCGAAGAGGACTGGCCGCGGCATTCCCGCGCGCACGTCAATGACTTGCGGGCGACCTACTCGCGGCGCGGAGGTGACCCCGATGTCACCGACCTGGTCCACCGATTGCGCACGCGCAGTGCGGAGTTCCGCGATCTGTGGGAACGCCATGAGGTCGCGGTGCATCGCTTCGACCGAAAAAGGTTCCTGCACCCCGAGGTCGGTGTTCTGCATCTGACCTGTGAGGTGCTGCTCTCGCCCGAGGCGGACACCAAGGTTCTGGCGTTCTTCCCGACCGAGGGCACCGATACCCGCGAGAAGCTCGAGCTGTTGCGAGTGATCGGGGCGCAGGAGTTTCGGACGCCCCGGTGAGCGGTGCACGCACCGAGAGAGTTCCGGCCGATCCACGGACAGCCTGGTCCTGGTTACGCCCGGCGAAGCGCCGCAGGATGGTGCTGTCCACCGATCACACGCCTGGCGTGCTGACCCGCAGGTTTCGCTGAACACCCCCGCAAGCGAGACCGGCCCGAGGAGGAGTCGAAACATGCTCGAAGCACAGGTACCGGTCTTCTCGACGGCAGAACGCGACCGCAGGTGGTCCCTGGCCAGGAACTTCATGGCCGACGAGGGACTCGACGCACTGCTGGTCTTCGGTGAGCACGAGGACGCGGGTCCGGCCCCGGTCGCCTACGACACCTGGTTCACCAACAGCCGACCGGGCGCAACGGTTGTCTTTCCCCGAACCGGCGAGCCGATCGCACTGCTGCCGGGCCCGATGTTCATCATGGACAACCTGGAATCCGCCCGCCGCGGCGAGACCATGTGGATTCCCCCGCGCGATCTGCGCGGCACGCGTCATTCCGGCACGATCGCCGAGGCCCTGGGCGAACTCGGACTGGCCACAGCGGTGATCGGCGTGATCGGGCTGGGACCCCACATGCCGTGGCATCCCGAAGGGATCATCCCCTACGGCCTCTGGAGCAACGTCCTGGCCCGTTTCCCCGAGGCCGACTTCCGAGCGGTGGATCTGCCCTTCGGGCGGCTGGTCATGCAGCTGGGCGAGGAAGAGATCGCTGTACTACGGCATTCGGCCGGAATCGGTGACGCCATGGTGGCGGCGATGGTGGCAACCGCCGCACCCGGCGTTTCGGAAAGCCGCGTCTACGCGGCGGGCATGGCCGAAGGTTACGGTCACGGATCATTGCCCCCGGCCATGCATTTGTGGTCGGGACCGGACGTGGTCGCGGCGGGGCCACCGGCGTGGGGCCACCGCCCGCAGGCTCCTCGCATTCTCGACGACGGCGACATCATCTACGCCGAGGTGTTCTCCGCCTTCGGCGGACGCCACACCCAGAACCAGGTCACCATCACCGTCGGGGACGTGCACGAGGACTTCCACCGCGCCGCGGAGGTCGCCCGCGCCGCCTACGACGCGGGGCTGCGCGCGCTGCGTCCGGGCCGAACGTTCGGTGAACTCGTCGACGTGATGCACGAGCCGATCGAGGCCGCCGACGGCTGGCCGTTCCTGATCGCGGTGCACTCGCTCAATCCCGGACTCTCCGTGGGCAAAGGCCTGGGATTCTTCAGTCGTATCCCCGGCACCGACGGATACCCACGCGTGCCCGATCACCCCACATTTCTGCCCGACCTGGAACTGGCACCCGGAATGAGCTTCGCCTTCGAGCCGAACTACGCGTTCGGGCGACATCTGGTCCACCTCGGGGGCACAGTGGTCGTTGGACAGCACTTGCCGATCGAACTCAACCCCTACTCGGCACAGCTACTGCGCGCAGCCGGAAACTGAACTGCCCCGGGCCGGGCTCGATTGCGGGAAGAAATCTTCAGGGAAGCAGTCCATTCGGCCGAGGCTCCCGAACACGGGGGCAAACCGCTGCTGGTATTCGAACCGTAGGAGGGTAACGATGGACCTGCATTTCGACGGGAAGATCGCGGTCGTCACCGGGGCCAGCAGGGGCATAGGGCTCGCGGTCACCGAGCGCTTCGCCGAGTCCGGTGCGCATGTGGTCGCGGGTGCGCGCACGATGAGCGAGCGCATCGATGAGCTCCGGTCCGCCGGGAGCGTGACGTTCGTACCCGGTAATTTGGCCGGCGTCGAGGCTCCCACGGAGCTGGTCGCGGCCGCCTCCCGGCTCGGGGGAGTGGACATCCTGATCAACAACGCCGGTGCGGTCACCCCGAGACCGGGTGGATTCACCACCGTCACGGACGAGGACTGGGAAGCCTCGTGGACCTTGGGAATGATGGCGGCGGTACGCACCACCCGCGCCGCGATCCCGGCAATGCTCGGCCGGGGTGGTGGCGCGATCGTCACGGTCGGGTCGGTCAACGCCTTCTTCCCGGACCCCGGTGTGGTCGACTACAGCGCGGTCAAGGCGGCGCTGACCAACCTCACCAAGGCGCTGTCGAAAGAGTTCGGCCCGCAAGGGATTCGGGCGAATTCGATCAGTCCGGGGCCGGTGCGGACGGACCTGTGGCTCGGCAGCGGGGGAGTCGCCGAGACCGTCGCGCAGGCAAGCGGCACCAGCGCCCAGGAGGTGGCAGACCAGGCAGTGGCCGGAACGCCGACCGGACGATTCACCACCCCCGAAGAGGTGGCGGATCTGGCCCTGTTTCTCGCCTCGGATCGGGCCGCGAACATCACTGGCGCCGACATGAGGATCGACGGTGGATTCATCACCACCGTGTAGTTCTCCGACCGGCCGCAAGGTTGCGTGAGCTGCGCTCTTGCATCAACTGCGGACAGGCAGGCGATGCCGGGCAACCACGTATCGTCAGCACTCTGTGCAACGACTCTCCGACATGGCTGCGGTAGGCTCGCTCGACACGGTCTGAGGTCCTCGACTCGGCTCCGATGAGACGCTGACCGGGGGAGGGGTGTTCGAAAGCCGTCGGGCATCCAGTCGCCGTACGGCTGCTCATGTGGCGGTTCGAGCATGCATGCGGGGCGGTTGGGGGCGACAGGCCCCGGACCGAGAATGCGAGCAGATGGGTCCGCGCAACTGGGATCGGTTGAGAGCGTCAGGCACGCCCCATCGATCCCATAAACATCAGTATCGACATATGCGCATTAACTAATTAAATACCAGCCATACATACACACAAACCCCAAAAGAAGCAAAGACCGGCACAGAGCTGCCGAAAAATCGTCCAATGGGAGTGGGTGAGGAGCATTGGGCAGTCTTGTCTGCCTGGTCGGGCAGCCCCGGGCGGTCATCGCCGGGTACCGGATGATCGCTCGTTCCGGTGATGGTCTCGAGCTGTTGGTGGTGAGCGTTGACTCGTGTTCTGCCCCGTTGTCCGTGTGACTTCACAGCGGCATCCGCCGCGCCGCTTCCCAGTGGGTGTCGGCATCGTCGCTGATCTGAAGATGTTGGTGCGGAAGAAGACTGGCGTCAGCGGGACATGAGGGTAGATGAAGGCGGTCTATAGGTTCCGCTCACTCGCGCGACTTGCGTCGTCGTTGTGCGTCGCTGTCCAGTCGCGGATCGCGGTGACGAATTCCTCGGGCGCGTCGGACTCCACGTAGGTGCCGGCGCCTTCGACGATGACGGTCTTGTGGTCGGGGAAGGTGGCTTCCAGGCGGTCGCGCTCCTGGGGGCGGAAGGCGATGTCGGCGTCACCCCAGACGATCAGCGTCGGCAGGTGGGCGATGGCGGCGAGACCGGCCTCGACCTCGGTGAAGAAGGCGCGGCTGGCGAGGAGCCGGCTGGGGAGTACGGCGGAGGCTTGGCGGCGCTCGGGCGTGTCCAGCGCCTGGCGGTAGTGGGTCATCTCGGCCGTGGTCGGCTTGCGCCTGCGGTGGCCTGTCGGGATGAACGCGTTGACCAGGAGGTTGAGCTGCCGGACCAGGAAGCGGATCGGGGGTCCGCCGAGGATGCGAGAGAAGCCCTCGAAGTGCAGGACGCCGTTGACCGGCCAGGCCCAGGTGTTGGCGAGCACGAGCCGATCGAAGACGCCTGGCCGCCGTTGCGCTGCGGCCAGTCCGATCGGACCGCCCCAGTCCTGCCCGACCAGGGTGATCCCGTCGAGGCCGAGTGCATCGACGAACGAGGTGACCACGTCGGCGTGCTCCTCGGGCAGGTACCGGTAGCCGGGCCTCGGCGTGGACAGTCCGAAGCCCGGGTAGTCCAGGGCGATGCATCGGAAGTCGTCGCGCAGCGCGCGGATGACGTCGCGCCAGAGGAACGACCAGGTCGGGTTTCCGTGCAGCAGTAGCAGCGTGGGACCCGAACCTTCGTCGACGTAATGCACGGTGTGCCCGTCGATATCGACGAAGCGGCTCTCGAACGGAAACAGATCGTCGTCGACCCAGGCGGGCCGCGCGCTTTCTGTGGTGTCGGCCATGGTGGGCCCCCTTTCGGCTCGATCCTGCGATAAGCTTGAGAATGTCACGTGCACTTGAGAAAAGCAAGCAAAGGAAGATGATGCGTAGCTACGGCCAGTACTGCGGGCTCGCCCGGTCGCTCGAGGTCGTGGGCGATCGGTGGAACCTGCTCATCGTCCGCCAGCTGCTCATTGCCCCCGCTCGCTATCGTGACCTGCTGGACGGCCTTCCCGGCATCGCGACCAACCTGCTCGCCGACCGGCTGCGCGACCTGGAGCGCTCGGGCGTGGTCGAGCGGCGACCGGCCGGTCAGGGCAGCGTGGTCGAATACGTCCTCACGCCGTGGGGTGCCGAGCTGCGCGGGCCGATCGAGAGCCTGATCCGCTGGTCCACCCCGTTGATGGCCCGCGGGCCCGAGGGTGACTCGTTCCGCCCGGGGTGGCTGGCGTTGGCCGTCCCCGCCTTGCTGAACAGCCGGGTCGAGGTTCGTCCTTCGGCAACGGTCGGTCTCGAGGTCGGCGACCCGCTCCTCCAACTCCGCGCGACCCGCTCCGGCTTCGAAGTCGGCACGCACGACGGCCGCGACCTCGACGCCACCGTCCGCGCCGAGCCCGCCTATGTCCTCGGCCTCGCGGCCGGTGCGCTCACCCTGAGTGACGCCCGCGCACTCGGAGTGCTCGAGATCGACGGCGACGAATCCATCGTCCGCGCCGTCTTCGCCGCCTGACGGGACGACTCCGTCGAACGCCCGGTGGCGGCACCTGTAGAGATTCCGCCAGCCCTTGGCGGATGGTCCAAAGCCGTGCGAGCTGGACTGTTTCGCTCGACGGCTCACTTGCCCCACAGCCGAGTGAGGGACCGTCGGTCGCTGTCGAGCGAAAACTGCTGAGGGAGAACGGGTCTACTTCTGAAGGGACGACAGCCTGAATGTCATCGTGTTGACGGCGGGTGCGCGCGATACCGCTTAATCCGCCGGGTCGACTTCCCGTATCGGGTTGTGCGCAGGGCTATTTCGCTGCCGCGGCGCGGCGTGTGGGCCGCGCCGCGGGGGGCTTCGCCGCAGGAACGGCGCTCGCGGCGATCAACCGGTCGGCGTGCTCGAGGATGCGTTCGAGGCCATATTCGAAATTGTGCTCGTCCGGGGCGCCGTTGTGTCGGCCCTCGACGCTCGCCGCGGCCAGCAGCGGGGTGGTGTCGGGGGAGATGGTGAGGTTCTCGTAGTAGGCGCTGGCCCCGGCGTCGGATTCCTTGTTCTTGTCGTAGAGTCGTTGCAGCACAACGGTTCCGCGCACATGGAGTTGAACGGCCGAGTAGGTGTCCACCGCGTCGTCGAGGGTGAGACCTGCTTGCATCAGGTTGGCGATGACCTGCTCGGTGCCGCGCGCGCCCAATTGGGCTGCTTCGGGGCTCAGCGCCGATCGGATGAGAATCAGGTCGCAGAGAATCGGGTTCTGCAGGAACGTTTTTCGCATCGTGCGGGCGTGGTGGCGCAGCGATTCGCGCCAGTCGCCGGCTTCCACGAAGGGACCGGCGAACCTGCCGTACTGATGCAGCGCCCGGTCGGTCATCGCGTTGAGCAGGTCGTCCTTCTTGCGGAAGTACCAGTAGATGCTGGTCACCCCGACGTCGAGATGTTTGCCCAGCATCGGCATGCTCAGATTGTCCAGCGACACCTGTTCGGCCAGCTCGAAAGCGCCGTCGATGATGTCCTCGGGGTTCAGTGACCCACGCTCGCGCCGCGGCCGTTTCGGTGCGGTTACCCGCTTCGCCATGGTCGCGACCACCTCCGTGTAGTTCGTTGTCACCGTGTCGATGTGCCCGCCGCGGGATGTGGCGGAAGTTCCATAGTATATCCAACCGTAAATTATACTGCGAGGCATCCCGTGGGTGCGTCGGTCAGGTGTGGGACTCGGCTGTGGCCGGGATCGGCGGGTAGTGCGCGGCGGGGTCCGGATTCTCGATCGGACGGCCCAGGAATCGGCGGGCGTTGTCGCCCAGGAAATCTCGGGTGCGGCGGGTGTCCATACCTTCGGCATACTTCCAGTAGCCGCTGGGCTCGGGGAGCCCCTCGGGGTGCGGATAGTCCGAGCCGAACATCACCCGGTCCCATCCGACGGTTTCGACGACGTCGGCGACCGACCCTTCCCAGAACGGGCTGACCCAGATGTTGCGGCGGAAGACCGCGAGCGGGTCCTCGGGGAAGTTCTGCGGCATCTTCTTGTTCAGCTCCGCCAGGTCGTGCAGGAGAGGGCGAATCCACGAACTGCCGTTCTCCACGCTGGCGATACGCAACTGCGGGAACCGGGTCAGGGTGCCGTGGCAGATCAGGCTCCCGATCATGTCGGAGATCTCCCGGTGCCCGAGGGCGAGCCAGCGGAACGAGCTCATCGCCATGAAATTGGCGGTGGCCGGCGGTTCCCACCGGTTGACGTATTCGTCCAGAGGCGGCTGGCTGGCGTGCAGCACGATGGGTAATCCGGCGTCCTGCACATCGCGCCAGAACGGATCGAATTCCGGCAGCGCCGGGGATCGCCAACCGCGCAGGCCCTTGACCGGGGCGGGCTTGATGAGCGCGACCTGGGCCCCGTGGTCGAGGATGTACTCGAGTTCACGCCGTGCACCGTCGACCTCGGCGCAGTTGATGATCGGAGTGCTGAAGATCCGGTCCTGATAGGCGTAGGTCCAGTGCTCGAGCATCCACCGGTTGAGCGCGTGGACGACAGCCAGGGTGAGTTCGGGGTCCTCGGCGGTGGAGTGCTCGACGAGACTGGCCAGGGTCGGGTAGTTGAACGTTTCGCGCACGCCCTGGCGGTCGAGTTCGATGATCCGGTCTTGCGGGTTGCGGGTGGCTGCGGGAGCCTGGATTGCCTTGCCCTGCATCTGACGCAGGGTCAGCCCCTCGGTGTTCTCGCCGGCGAAGAATTTCTCGTGGGCGCCCGGCGCCGCGACGCGCTCGAAGGTCGGGTTCGGGATGAAGTCGGTGATCCTGCCGTTGATGGCGATCCGGGTGTGCCGCCCGATCTGCACGTACCGGACGGCCTGGCGATATGGCTCGGGCAGGTACTTGGTCAGCGCGTCGGCCGTCTCGTACATGTGCGCATCGGCATCGAAGATCGGGGCGTCGATCGGCGGTGTAATATCTGTACTCCTTGGGATGGCCGGGCCCGGGATCACGACGCGGACCCGGGCTCGGCGGCGCGTGCGGTGAGGAAGTCGTCGACGATTCGGCGGCAGTCCGCGCGGGTGGTGCGGCCCAGTCCCGCGAGCCGGATGAACACCACAGGTCCGATCAACCGGGCCAGTGCGGTGGTCGCGTCGTAATCGCCGAGGATGGCGCGGGCGTCCGGGCGGGCGAACAGGTCGTCGAACGGGCGGTGGTACTGCTCGATGAGGTGCAGGCGCAGTGATGCCGCGTCGGGTCCGCTGTTCGTGCCGGCCGGGTCGCTGGTGGCGATCCAGGTCAGCATGCTCATCTGCAGGGGTGCCTCGTCGATCAGCACGGCCTGGCGGTGGACCAGCTCGATGAGGCGATCACGCAGTGTCCCTTCCGATTCCGGCACTTCCGCCGGTGGCAGCAGGAATCGTTCGAGCGCTGCGGCGCGCAATTGCCGCACCGTGCCGAAGTGGCGGTACAGGGTCGTGCGTGCGACCTTCGAGATCCGGGTGACGGCCTCGACCGTCACCGCGTCGAGGCCGCCCGAGGTGAGCAGTGCGGCCGCGGCATCGAGCAGTTTGCCGCGCGAGCGCTGCTTGCGCGGGTCTTCCTCGAACCAGGTCTCGGGCACCGTCGTCGCGGTCATCGTTGCGGCTACAGCGGGGTGATGCCGCTGATCAGCCACTGGTTACCGTGCTTTTCGGCGGTGACGCTGACGCGGCTGGAACTGGTGGTCGGAGCGGGCACCGCGGTGCTCACGGTCACCTGGTCGATGTACATCAGCAGGGTGATGTGGTCTGGTGAGGCGGCCAGGATCCCGGTGGACACCACGTGTGCTCGGGTCGTGACGCCCTTGTCCTGGGCTACCGGAACGATCGTCCTGGTGACCAGATCGCGGTACTGATCCCGAAAGGGGCCCGTGAGTCCGGGCACCGCGGTCAGATCTTTGCCGACCGTGGTCGCGGTGTAGCTGAGCATCTTCGCGACGGTCTCCTGCGCGGCCTGTGGTGCGTCGCGGCGGGTGGTGGCGGTCGCGGTGTCGCGCTGGTTGTTGCGCACCAGAAGTACGGCGGCGACGGTCAGTGTGATGATCAGTGCGGTCAGGACGGGAATGATGCTGAGGCGCAATACTGTTCGGTAGCGCACGGGCTGTTCGGTCATGGCACGAACTCCACATCGGAGACTTTGCGGACGCCGTGGACCTGCTTGACGGTCACGCTGAAGCGGTACGAGCGGCGCTGCTGCTGATGGCTCTGAGGGTCGGTGACCTGTGCGTCGGCGGCGACGATCACCGTGGTGCCCGCGCTGCCGCGGGCGGTGCCGTCGTCGGTCGCGATCCCGGCGGCGATCACCTGGCCGGTGGACAGCACGTCGGCGTCGTGGATCGCCTTGACGTAATTCGCTGACTGATTGTGCAATTCGTCGGAGAACGGTGCGGTGGTCAGTTCGTTCAGGCGGTTCAAGTCCGCGGCGGCGTTGTCGCCACGGATGTTGATCAGGGCCGTGATGCCCTGCTTGGCCGTGTCGACGATGGCGGCTTGCTGCTGTGCCTCGTCGGTCATCTGCTGATGTTGCCGCCATGCCAGTGCCGCGACGGTGGTCGCGGCGGCCAAGGCAACCACCGCTACAGCAACCCATGCGATGCGAAAACTGCTGCGGCCCAGTGCGAGTCGCGGTCGGTGGGTTCGTAGTATTCGGTTTCGCAGGCCACGGTTCTGCTGGGTATCGCTGGGCTGCAGGGAAACTTGCGTCTCGTCAGGGTCCGCGATCGGGTTTGCTGCCCCCTGCTCTGCGGGAGGTCCGGTGGGCCGGGTCGCCTTGCGTCGCCGCGGTGGTGTCGCGAGTGCCGTGCCCGAGGCTGCGCCGGGGGTCAGGGAATCGGGGCGGTCAACAGTTGTGTCCATGCCGGGTCCTGTTGGGCTGGTGGGGAATTCGGGCCGATCTCGATGTGCCGGTAGGCGGTTCCGTCCGGGGTGAGGTACAGGGGTGTGTCGGGCAGGTAGTGCGCGACTGCGGGCGCCGGTGTCGTGGTGTGGGCCGCCGCGGGATGCGGTGGGGCAGCGGCTGCGGGTGTGGGGCCGATTTCGCCGGGGTTGTTGTCGCCGCTGGGCGGGCGCGCGCCGTGCAGGCACTGTTCGGGGGTTGCCGCGCGCACGCCCGGATTGTTCAGGCACGGCAGGTTGCGCATGCCGCGCACCGCGAAGGGGGAATTCTGCGGGACGTTGCAGTACAGGTCGCTGGGTGTGGCGGGCGATCCGGTGTCGGTGGGCATCCGGCGCTGGTTCGCGGGCAGATATCCGGTGGTGCACGCCGCGGGGTCCTGCACCTCCACGGAGAACACGACATTGACCGCGCCGTCCGGGACGCCGCGTTTGCCTGCGGTGTTCTCCCCGGCGATCAGCGGCGGCAGCAGGACCAGGACCTGCTCGATGGCCGGGTTGTAGGTCAGTGCGACCTGGCCGAGGGTGGTCATGTTCGTCAGCAGTAGCGGCAGTGTGGGTGCGAGTTGCTGGAACAGTTGATCGGCTTGGTCGGCCGCGGCGGGGCCGCGTTGCAGGATGTCCCGCACCGCGGGGTCGGCGGTGCGGAGCTGGTCGGTCAGATCGGCGAGATTCTGTGCCCAGGAACGAATTTCGGTGCTGCTGACCAGTTGGGTGTTCAGCAGCGGCGTGAGCTGCTGCACCAGAGTGACCAGCGCGTTGCCGTTGGCGGCGAGGGCGTCGACGAAATTCGTTGTCGAGTCCAGCATTTGGGCCAGGTCCCCGCCTTCGCCGCCGAGTGCGCGTGCTGCCTGATCGAGTACCGAGTGCAGGGTGCCCGGCGGCAGTGATGCGAGAATGGTGCGGGTCTGGTCCAGGATGGGGCCGATCTGGTCCGCGACGCGAACCTGATTGACCGGGATGGTGGATCCGTCGTGCAGGTAGGGTCCGGTGTTGCTGCTGGGCTGCAGGTCCACGTACTGCTCACCGATCGCCGACATCGAACGCACCCGGGCGGTCAGAGCGCTGGGCACTCGCACCGAATCGATCAGCGACAGTGTGGCTCTCACACCGTTCGGGTGCAGGTCGACCGACGTGACCCGCCCGATGGTGTGACCGTCGTAGGTGACATTCGCGCTCTGATACAGCCCGCCGGCTGTGGGCAGCTCGACGGTGACGTGGTATCTCCCGATGGACAGCGCGGCGGGAATCCGCAGGTAATAGATGCCGGTGAAGACGGTCGACACGAGTGAGACGATCGTGAAGATGATCAGCTGCGTGCGAACCAGAGGCGAGAGTTTCATCGGCCGTTCCTCACGGGCGCACTGGGGTCCGGTGGGGCCAGTGGCGTGCCGAACAGCAGGCCCTGTCGCAGTCGCGCCAGAGTGAGATCCGCCTCGGCCCACAGGTTCATGTAGTCCCCGCGAATCCCGTTCTGCACCGCGACCGGCGGGAACGGGAAGGTGGCGAGCTGGTGGATGTTGCCGACCAGATCGTCACCGGCCTCAGAGATCTTCTGCAGCAACGGAACCAGTCCGGCGAGGGTCTGCTCGAGGTCCCCCTGGGTCTGCTGGATCAGTGCGGTTCCGGCCGCGCCGAAGCGGGTCAGCGCGGCGAGGGTCGTGGTGAGATCCCCGCGCTGCTGGTTCAGCACGTCCACAGCCGGGGAGATGGCCGAGAGGGCTTTGCTGATCGAGTCGTTGTCCTTCGCGGCCGCCGCGGAGAACCGGTCCAGCCCGTCCAGGGTGGTGGTGATGGCGTTGCGCTGCGAATCCACTTCGCCCAGTAGTGAATTCATCTCATCGATCACCTTGCCGACCGAATCCTGATGTCCGGCCAGGGCTTTGTCGGTTTCGGCGATGATGGTCTGTAGATTGCCCAGGCCGCCGTTGCCGAGCACCATGGACAGGGCCGCGAGGGTCTGCTCGGTGGTCGGGTAGTCGCCCGCGCGCTGCAAGGGGATCACGCTGCCGTCGGTGAGTGTGCCGTGCGGGTCCGGTGGTGCGGACAGGTCGATGTGGGTGGCGCCCAGCAGGCTGGTCTGTCCGATCTTGGCGGTCGCGTTGGCGGGCAGTATCGCGGCGCGGTCGAGGGTGACGGTGACCTTGGCGTGCCAGTTCTCGGTGGTGATCGCGGTGATCGAGCCGACCTCCACATCGCGCACCATGACCGGGGAGTTCGGGGTGATGGTGGTGACGTCGGGCATCTGGATCGTGACGTGATAGCCGGCGGGCCCGTGCCCCTTCGTGCCGGGCAGTGGCAGCGAGTTCAAACCGGTCCACTGACAGCCGGACAGCGTGGCACACAAGGTAATCGCGCATGCGAGCGCTGCGGGTCGCAGGTGGCGGCGGGGGCGGCTCATTTCGGTTGTCCCGGTAGCAGCAGGTGTTCGAGCGAGGGCGGGCTGTACACCAGCTGACCGGGTCCGGAGCCGGTGCCGATGGTCGGGTTGATCGAGACCGGTGGGTAGTTCATCCGCAGCGTGTTCAGCAGCGGCCCGAGATATTGCGCGCACAGCTTCGCTCCTTGGTCGGATGTGGCATTCGAGACCGCGGCGATCGAGCCGCACAGGAAGTTGATGGGGTTGGCGAAGTTCGGGAATCCCGGCACACCGGTGATCGCGCCCTGTCCCGGGTTGTAGGTGTTGTAGTAGTTCGACAGCGCGGTGGGCGCGCGATGCAGGACCGTCTCCAGTGCATTGCGTTGGGAGAGGAGGGTTCCTGTCGCGTCGGAGAGTTGCTTCACCTGGGTGGTGATGCCGTCGCGGTGCGTGGTCACGAACGATTGGATGTCGCCGATGGCGCTGTCCAGGGTGGTCAACGCGGAGGCGAGCTGGTCGTGGTTGCCCGCGAGTACCCCGCTGACGGTCGCGAGCCGCCCTTGGAACACGACGATCTGCTGGTCGCTGGCGGCCAGCGCGGTGGTGAACGCCTGCAGATTGCGCACCGTGCCGAACAGGTCCGTACTTCCCGCGGACACGGTCGCCATGGTCGCCGAAAGCTGTTGCAGGGTGGCGCGCAACGCGTCTGCGTTGCCGTCCAGGGCCGCGGCGGCCGACCCGAGGAACCGGGCACCGGGGCCTTTCGGGTCCGCGGCAGTGGGTGCGAGCGCGGTGGTGACCCGGCTCAGCTGCTGTTCGACCTGGTCCCATTCGACCGGGACCGCGGTGCGGCTCAACGGGATGTCGACATCGTGCCCGGCATCGGGTCCGCCGGTCCATGCCGGGGTCAGCTGGATGAACCGGGCAGCGACCAGACTCTGCGCCATCACCACGGCCTTCACATCGCCGGGCAGCCGCAGCGATCGGGGGATGCGCATCCGCACGGTCAGCGAGGTGCCCTCGGCGTCGATGCTCTTTACGGTGCCGACCTTCACCCCGACCACGCGCACCTGGTCGCCGGCGTAGAGGCCGTTGGTCCCGGTGAAATGCGCGGTGACGGTGTAGTACCGCGACTGCTGTACGAAGTGGTAGCCGGTGGCGATCACCGCGAGCACGATGACGCCGACACCGATGCGGAATATCCAGCGGCGGAGAGGATTGCGTGGCTCGGTTCGTCGCCCGAGGACGGTGCGGATGCGCGTGATCATTTGACCTGGGGGATCGGCAGGGGTGCGGGCGGCAGGCCGAACACCGTGTTGAGCAGGGGCTGGGTGTAGTCGCCGGGCACCAGGTTCTGGATGTAGGCGTAGAAGTACGGGCCGCTGGCGACCGCGTCACCGAGGGTGCCGATATAGGTGGACAGACCCTGGATCGACTGGGAGATGTTGTCGCGGTTGTTGTTCAGCAATGTCAGGACCTGTCCGAGTTTGCTCAGTGCGGGGGTCAGTGCGGCGTTGTCCTCGTGCACCATGCCCGAAAGTTGCTGGGACAGTTGGGTTATCCCGGTGATGAGGCCGCCGAGGGCCTGGCTGCGGACCTGTAGTTCGCCCAGGAGCGTATTTCCGTCCAGGAGCAGCTTGTTCACCTGCGGGGCGCGATCGGCCAGTACCGAGGTCACCTGCTGGGCGCCCGAGAGCAGTTGGCGCAGTGCCTGATCGCGTTCGTTGACGGTCTGGGCGAGACGTTTCATCCCGTCCAGCGCCGGGCCCACCTGCGGTGCGGCGGCGGTCAGTACATCCGAGGCGCTGTTCAGGGCCTGGGTCAGCTGTCCGAGGTCGATATCGCGAATGGCGTCGGTGGCCTCGTTGAGGATGTTGGGCAGGGTGTATCCGGAGCGGGTGCGGTCGATCGGGATCACTCCGTGCGGGCGCATCCGCCCGGTGCCGGACGGGGTGATCTCGATCGCCCGCTTGCCCAGCAGGGAGGTTGTTTTTATCGCGGCGGTGGTCGAATTGCCCAGGGCGATAGCGTTGTTCACGCTGAAGCTCACCTTCGCGCGGCCGGTGTCCACCGCGATATCGGTGACCGTGCCCACCTGGACTCCCGCGGCGGAGACGTCGTCACCGGTGAGCAGGCCGCTGGCGTCGGAGAACATCGCCGAATACGTGAGCGTCGGGGTGTTGAGCATCGGGATTCGGTCGAATTGCAGTGCGACCAGGCAGATGGCCACGGTCATGACCAGCCCGACGATTCCGACGCGGCCGGCCCTGGAGTGCGAGAGTCGTCTCATTTCGGCGGTGCGCACCTTCCGGTCTTCTGGTCGGTGAGTTGGATGACCTTGGGGCTGCCGTCCGGGCCGTCCACTTTCAGCGACAGCCCGCACATGTAGAAGTTGAAGAACGATCCGTACGCGCCGGTGCGGGTCAGCTTGCGGTAGTCGTCGGGCAGCGCGTTGAGCACGCCGTCGAGATCGTTGATGTGATTCACGCTCGGCGTCAGCGCCGCGTCCATCCCGTTGATGGTCGCCGACAGATCGGGCCGCACATCGGACAGCAGGCCCGAGAAGGTCTGCGTGGCGTTGTCGAGGGTGTCGACCGCGTGCCCCAGAATGCCGCGGTCCGCGGCCAGGCCCGAGACGAGTTGTTGCAGATGATCCAGGGTGCTGCCGAATTGGTCACCACGCGAGGCGATTGCACCCAGGACGGTGTCGAGGTTGGTGATCACCCTGCCGATGACCTGATCCCGGTCGGCCAGGGTGGCGGTCACCGACCCGACCCGCTCGAGCACCTCGGCGATGGTGCCCGCGCGTCCCTGGAAGATCTGCAGCAGGGCCAGGGACAAGTCGTTGACCTGCTTGGGATCCAACGCCTGCAGCAGCGGGTGGAATCCGCCGAGCAGGGCGTCCAGGTCCAGTGCCGGAGCGGTGTTCGGGGGTGCGATGGTGGCGCCGGTGGGCAGCGGCGTCGAATCCGGGCCGCGCTGCAATTCGAGGTAGCGGTTGCCGATGAGATCTTCGTAGCGGATCGCCGCGCGGGTGGAGATCGTGGGGCGATCGTCGGTGTTGATCGAGAAGTCCACGTGGGCACGGTGATCGGAGCCGTACTCGACCGCGTCGACCGTGCCGACGGGTACGCCCGCGATGCGGACCTTGGCGCCGGGATGCATGCCCGAGGCATCGGTGAACACGGCGTGATAGGTGTGCGCGTTGCCCGAATTCACCTGGGTGAAGACCAGGATCATCGCGCCGTTGACCAGCAGCATGACCACGACGAAGATGCCGAGTTTGACCAGCGCGGAACGATTCATCGCCGACCGCCCAACCCGAACAGGTAGCTCAGGATGTCGGGCTGGCGCAGTCCGATGCCCTGACGTGACGGGTCGAACGGATTCACCCCGGTATCGGTCACCACGTACGGCACCGGATGTACCGGATCGGTGTAGGGCAGCCCCAGACAGTGCGGACCGCCGGTCGCGGCGACCTTGGGCAGATCCTTCGGGTACTGATACGGCGTGACGCCCGGGATCAGGCCCGCGTACATCTTGACTCCGGGCTGTCCCGCGTAGGCCATCGGGTTGGTCTTGTTACTGGCGGTGATGCCCTGGAACAGACACGGGATCTCCGGTGAGTACAGCGCGAGCAACGCACTGGTGGGCGCGAACCGGTGCAGTGTGGCGGCCAGCGCGGAACCGTTGTGGTTCAACAGGTCCGAGCCTTGATCGGCCAGGGCGGTCGCGCTCGACAGGGTGCCCGCCAGTTGCCGCTGCTGATCGAGGATCGACGTGCTGGTCGTGGTGAGCGAGGTGAGGGTGCGCATCAGGTCCGGAGCGATGTCGCCGTACAACTGTGCGGTCGGCGCGGTCGTGCGCAGCAAGTGCGCGATCCCGGGATCGGCGGCGTCGAGTTCGGCCAGCACACCGGAGGCGTGGTCCACCGCGGCGCCCAGGCGCTCGCCGCGGCCCTGCAGCGCGGCGGCCAACGCCCCCATCGTGGCATCGAGCTGTGTGGGGTCCACCGCCCTCAGCAAGGTGGTGAGTTGTTCGAACACCGTGTTCAGTTCGACGGTGACGTGCGAGATGTCGATCGTCGCGCCGGGTGCCAAGCGTGCGGTGGCCGGGGTGGCCGGTGCGTCGAGGCTGACGAATTTCGCGCCGAATACGGTGGTGGAGGTGATCTGTGCGGTGACATCGGCCGGGATCGATGCCAGTGCCGAGCGGTGCAGCCGCATGGTCAGCCGGGCACGTTCGCCCCGGTAGTCGATCGCGGTGACCTCGCCGACCTGCACGCCGGTCATGGCCACGCGCGCGCCCCGGTCCATGACGAGCCCGGCCCGGTCGGCCACGAGGGTCACGTTCGCCCAATCGTCGAAACGCTCCTGGTAACTCGACCACACGGTCCACCCGGTGCCCACGATCGCGGCGAGAAGTCCCAGGACGACGAATTTCGGTGTCGCCCAACGCAACAGACGCATGTCGATCCTATCCGGAAAGGTGGAAATTGCCGTTGCCGCCGTACAGGGCGAGCGAGACCAGCAGCACGACCAGCACGACCAGGATCAAGGACATCCGCACCGCTCGCCCCACCGCGGATCCGACTCCGGCCGGACCACCCGAGGCGGTGAAGCCGTAGTGGGTGTGGATCACCATGACCAGCAGTGCGATCAGAATCGCCTGAATGAACGACCACATCACGTCCACCGGGTTCAGGAAGGTGGAGAAATAGTGGTCGTACAGTCCCGAGGACTGCCCGAAGATCACCACGGTGGTGAACCGCCCCGCGACGAAGGATGCGGCCAGAGCCAGTGCGTAGAGCGGGACGATCGTGATCATCCCGGCCGCGATGCGCGAGCTGACCACATACGGGACCGGCCGGATCGCCATGGATTCCAGGGCATCGATCTCCTCGGCGATGCGCATGGCCCCGATCTGTGCGGTCGCTCCCGCGCCGAGCGTCGCCGACAGCGCGATTCCCGCGATGACCGGGGCCGCGATGCGCACATTGATGAACGCGGACAGGAATCCGGTGAGCGCTTCGATACCGATATTGCCCAGTGAGCTGTAGCCCTGGATGGCGATGGTGCTTCCGGTGGCCAGGGTCATGAAGCCCACGATCGCGGCGGTGCCGCCGATCATCGCCAGCGCGCCACTGCCCATGCTGATCTCCGCGACCAGACGCAGGGTTTCGCCGGGATGACTCACGACCGCGCCGGGAATGTGCACGATCGCCTTGGCGTAGAAGACGAGTCGCGCGCCCAGGGTATCGATCGCGGCGTCCCAGCGCTGTAGTCGCCGCCGTGCGTGGACGAATTTCCCGGTGTCGGAGATATACACGATCATCACTTCCCCGAGATCCGGATGCCGACGGCGGTGACCACGGTGTTGACCACGAACAGCGCGATGAATGCGTAGACCACGGTTTCGTTGACCGCCTGTCCGACGCTCTTGGGGCCGCCCGACACCGACAGTCCGCGGTAGCAGGCGACCAGTCCGGCGATCATGCCGAACAGCAGCGCTTTGACCGCTGATATGCCCAATTCCGTTGCGCCGGTGAGCAATGTGATGCCCGAAGCGAACGCGCCGGGATTCACGCCCTGCAACTGGACCGAGAACAGGAATCCGCCCGCGATTCCGATCGCGCACACCAGGCCGTTGAGCAGGACCGCGACCATCGTGGAGGCCACCACCCGCGGAATCACCAGCCGCTGAATCGGATCGATGCCCAGAACCTGCATCGCGTCGATCTCCTCGCGGATCACCCGAGAGCCCAGGTCCGCGCACATGGCGGTCGCTCCGGCTCCCGCGACGATCAGCACGGTCACCATCGGCCCGACCTGGGTGACCGCGCCGAATGCGGCGCCGGCCCCGCTCATGGTGGCGGCGCCGATTTCGCGCAGCAGGATATTGAGCGTGAAACTCACCAGCACGGTGAACGGCACCGCGACCAGAACCGTGGGAAGTAGCGAGACGCGTGCGAGCATCCATCCTTGCTCGACGAATTCGCTCATCCGGAATCTGGTGGTGACAAGGCCGCGCCCGACGTCGGCGACCATGGCGAAGAACTGGCCTATTTCCCGGACAGGAGCATTCAGTCGTTCCGGATGCATCGATCCTCCAGCGGACTGCTCGGGTGCTGCGGACGATGCAGGGCCGAGTTGATCAAGCGTCTAACTATTGCTCTTACAGTGTGGCCTACGATACATCACTCGGTTGCGGCCGCACAGGCGTTTCGGCGGGAAACTCGGCGTCGTGAATCGGGCGAGTTCGATGAGATTGCCGGACAATCGCTCGGTAGTGGAAAACGATGATCGGCAACCGGCGCCGCCGCTCGCTGAGGCGGCGGCGATGTCGCGAGGACCCCTCGCTCACGGGTGTGGCGTGAGCAGCGTGCGCAGTCCGAGAATGTCGATCTTGCCGGTGCTGCCGCGCGGAATGCTGTCGTCCGAGTCCAGCAGCAACCACACCGAGGGCACCTTGAACGAACTCAGTACCGACTTCGCCGCGGTCCGCAGGCGCTCGGTCGTTGTCGCCGCGGTATCGCACACGACCGCGGCGGCGACTCGATCACCCTGTGCGCCAGTGATATTCGTGACGAACGCGGCGGAGATACCGGGCAGGGTGCGCAGTGCGGCCTCCACCTCGCCGGGGTAGACGGTGGCGCCGCTGACCTTGAACATGTCATCGGATCGTCCGTGATAGAACAGGAAACCCTCGGCATCGAGATGGCCCAGATCGCCGGTCGAATAGAAACCATCGATCGTGAACAGCTCCGCGCGGCCGCGGCGGCACATGCCACGCAACATATGTGGCCCGCGCAGCTCGATGACTCCCACGGTTCCCGTCGAGACGGGCGCACCGCTGTCGGGATCGGCGATGCGCACCTCCATACCCTCGAACGGCCGCCCGCAGCTGCCCCAGGCCGATCGAGGCATATCCGTATCGGCCCGATAGCCGCAGTAGGGGCCGAACGACTCGGTCATGCCGAACAGGTTGGCGCGCGCGCCCGGTTGTGCGCGCAGGTGCTCGGGCAGCAGTGCGGGCAGGCTTCCCGCCCGCAACGGCGGCACCGCGACACCGAGCGCATTCGCCTGTCGCGCCAGGGATTCCGCTTGATCGGGCCAGCCGCGAAAGAGGTTGACCCGCTCGCGCCGCAACAGGTGCAGTGTGGTCTCCGGCGCGGGGATGCCCTCGGTCACCAGCGTCGCACCTGCCAGCAACGCCGACAGCACTCCGCCGCCGAACCCGCCGACCCAGAAGAACGGCATCGGCAGATACAGCCGTGTGGTGTGGTCGATGAGGCGAGCCGACAGACCGGATCGGACCGCGGCGAACGCGTTGCCGTGCGAGTGGATGACCGCCTTGGGCACGCCGCGGCTGCCCGAGGTGAACATGATGGCCAGGGGATCGGCAGGTGTCACCGTCGCGGTCAGCGCCTCGGCGACAGCCTCCGCGTAGGACGGCGCGCTGGCCTCGGTGAGTTCGCAGGTGCTCAGCACGTGCCGCAGCGCCGGAAGTCGCGGGTCGGACAAGATCCGGTCGCTCGTGGGTGAGATCTCCAGCTCCGCAAGGTAATTGCGGCCACGGAACTGATCCACGGCGATCAGGTACTGCACCGAGCCCACCTGCAACTGGGTCCGTAGTTCCGGTGGGCGCAACAGTGTGCTCAATGGCACGAGCGTGGCGCCGATGCGTGTCACGGCGACGGCGATCTGCACCCACTGCGCACTGTTCGGCATCAGAAGACCCACGCGGGAGCCTTTGCCGACGCCCGCGGCCACCAGCACGCCCGCCAGATGCGCTGTGGTGCGGTCGAGTTCGGCGTAGGTGAGCCGGGTCTTCGGGTCGATGACCATCTCCGCGGCCGGGTGTTCGGCGGCGCGTGCCCGCACCACCGCGTCCATCGTGGTCGCGACGTCGTTCTCAGTCATCGAAGACCTTCTTCAATCGGCGCGGGTCCACTTTCCCGCTGGACATCAGCGGGATGTCCGCCGTCCTCACCGCGGCGATGCGCGCGGGAATCTTGTACGCGGACAGTTGATTGCGCAATTTCTCCCGCAACGCGGACTCCTTGAACGTCGCGGGATCCTCGACCGTGAGAACCGCGGCCACCACCTGTCCGCGGTCCGGGTGGGGCAGCCCGAAGACGTACGCGGCGCCACCGGTGATGTCGGTGATCGCCTTCTGGACCTCGCCCGGAGAGACGTTGGCGCCCGCGGTCTTGATCATCGCGCCACTGCGGCCCAGAAAGTAGACGAAGCCCTCGGCGTCGGTCCGGGCCAGATCGCCGGTGCGGAACCAGCCGTCCGGATCGAAGCATTCCTCGTAGCGGCGTTTGTGATAACCCTGCATCGCATAGGGCCCACGGAAGCGTAATTCGCCGATCTCGCCGCCGACCACCGGTGTTCCGGTGTCCTGATCGATGATCTCGACCTCGAATCCGGGTGCGGGTTTTCCGAACGAGCCGCGTCGGTGCTCGGGCTGATCGGACTCGTCGCCGCTGAGCAGTACCACGCTTCCGGCCTCGGTCATGCCGAGCATGTTGTGCCGCAGCTCGCTGTCGCGGGGCCGCAGTTCCGCGGGCATGACGGGGTAGAGGTTGCCGCGCCGCATCGAGGACAGATCGCGTGCGGCGAAACTGGGATGCCGGGCGAGATGGGCGATCCCGGCCGCGAAACCATTGGTCACGGTGGGTTTCTCGCGCTCGAGCAGATCCAGGGTGGCGGCCGGGTCGGTGGCGTTGGAACACACCAGGCTCGATCCGGCGACCAGTGTGGCCAGCAGGCCGAAGGCGAAGCCGCCGATCCAGAAGAACGGCGAGTTGCAGAACAGCACGTCCGCGTCGGTCAGTTCGCGGATCGCGTTGAGGTTGCGCTGGTGTCCGAGCAGGGCGGCGTGGGTGTGCACGACGCCCTTGGGTGCACTCGTGGATCCCGAGGTGTAGACGATCGAGAGCGGATCGCAACCATCGACGTCGTCCGCCATCGCCGCGAGTAGGGCATCGTCCTGGTCAGCGCTGTGGGCCCGCGGACCGAACGGGAAGCCGGGATGCGGTGTCCGCGTGGCATTGCGGGCGGTGACGACGATGTGCCGCAACTGTGGCACCAGTGGACTGAACAGCCGGCCCGCAGCGTCCCGCTCGGTATGGCCGAGTACCTCGGTCAGCCGCTGCACGTAATCGTGTGACCGGTACGCGGAGGCGGCGAGCAGAATACGAATATCGCTGTGCACCAGCTGTTCGCGCAGTTCCCGGGCGGTCGAGAAGGTGGAGAAGGGGACGACCACCGCGCCGATCCGGGCCGCGGCGAATGCGCCGACGGCGAACTCCGGTCCGTTCGGATGGAGCAGGCCCACATGGGTGCCCTTCCCGGCTCCGAGCGTGACGAGCTCGCGGGCGAGTTCGGCGGAGCGTTGGTCGGCGTCGGCGTAGGTCAGTCGATCGGCATCGCAGATCAACAGTGCGTGGTCGGCGCGCTCGCGCGCCCGGTGGCGTAGCAGGGATGCGAGAGTGTCGGTGCCGGTTGATGTTTCGGATACGTCCGGATCTGTCATCAGCGAATCCTCGGTTCGGGCCGGTCGTTTCTGTCACGTTCGCCCTGGGCCGCCAATTCCGCCGTGCCCAGCGGATTCCCGAGCCGGGTGTAGATGAGCCCCTGATCCAGGGCGGCCCGGTACGGCTTGTCGAGCGACTCCCAGATCGCCTTCACGGTGCCTTGGGTCGCGGACGGCGGCTTGGCGGCGATGGTGCTCGCGATCTGGTGGGCTCGTGCCCAAAGGTCCGCTACCGGAACCACTTCCGACACCAATCCGATCCGCAGCGCGGTGTCGGCTCCGACCCGTTCGTCGTTGCCCATCAGCGCGATGCGCAATGTCTCACCCAAGCCGATCCGGCGTCGTAGTCCGATCGGCTCCAGCGCCGAGACCAGCCCGGCCGAGACATGTGAATCGAAGAACGTCGCCTCGGGCGAGCAGATCACCACATCCGCCTCGTTGACGAAATAGAACCCGCCCGCGGTGCACATACCCTGTACCGCGCACACCACCGGCTTCCACATCTTCTGCCATTTGGGGCTCAGTGCTTCCCCCGGATCCTCGTGATGCCACACGCCCTCCGGCTGACCGTAGGATTTCTTGATGTCCAGACCGGCGCTGAAGGCCCTGGTTCCCGCCGCGCGCAGCACGACGGCGTGCACCGAGTCGTCGGTGCGCAGCAATTGCCACGCCCGCGCCATCTCCGTGCACATCGTCCGATCGAACGCATTGAGCCGGTCCGGACGATTCAGCGTGATCGTGGCGACCCGGTCCTGCTCGTGCACCTCGAGACCGATGGTCTCGAATCCGGGCCGGGCCGTGCCGACGACCAGTTCCGGGCGCGGTGTCTCACTGCTCATCGACGATGCCTCGATTCGGGTGACATGGGTATTCCGTGCAACTCAGTGACCACGGAAACCGGGTTCGCGCCGCTCACGGAATGCGGCCAGACCTTCCTTGAAATCAGATGTCCGGCACGATAATTCGAGATCGTAGAGTTCCTGGTTCATGGCCTGGGGGAGCGTGGCGTGCTGCGCGAAGGCCATCGCCTGTTTGGCGAGTCCGATGGCGACGGTGGGGCCCGCGGCGAGTTGGTCGAGCACGGCGCGCACGCTGGTGTCCAGGTCGGCGGCGGGAACGCAGCGATCGATCAGGCCCCAGTTCGCGGCGTCGGCCGCGCTCACCTTCTCACCCAGCAGCAGCATGCGCTTGGCGCGGGTGAGACCGATCAGCCGGGGCAGCAGCCACGTCGATCCGGAATCGGGGCTGAAACCGCGGGTCAGGAACGGCTCCCAGAACACCGCGTCCTCGGCGGCCACGGTGAAGTCCGCGGCCAGCGCCATATTGCAGCCCATCCCGACCGCCCAGCCGCGCACACTGCACACGACCGGAAGCTGGATGGTGTGCAGCAACTCGATGATCCGGTGTGAGGTGTGCGGGATGCGCCGGACCAGATCGCCGGTGCGCGGGCGCGGTGCGTCGCTGTCGTTTGTGGCGACCCAGTCCACTCCGGAGCAGAAATCCTTCCCGTTCGCGCCCAGATGGATCGCTCGCAGCGCCGGATCCGATGCCGCGTCGGTCAGGTTCGCCACCAGCGTGTCGACCATCGCCGCGCTGAGTGAGTTCCGGCGCTCGTTCCGGTCGATCACCAGATGCAGGACATCGTTCTCGCGGTGGACCGCAACGGTCCCGCCCGGGGCGGATTCGGACTCACGACTCACGGCCTCACCCACATCTCGCAGAGCATACTGTCACTAGTACGGTATACGATACCGTTGTGCTTTGTACATGACGCACGCAAGCGTGCCGGGCGAAGGAGGGCGCATGGCGAACAACGATCCGGACAGTCCGTCGCGCAAGGAATTCGGCGCGCGGCCGCTGGAACAGACACAGCTGGCCGCGAGCGCGATGCGACGGCTCAGCGGGCTACTGCTCGCGCTGGAACACCCGCACGAGACGGTCGCGGAGATGCTCACGCAGCTCGCGCGGTGGGAGCGCGAGCTCGCCGCGGCGGCCCCGGCCGACCTCGCACCGCGCATCGGCCCGGACTCCGGCGAGTCCCGGCGGATCTATCTGGACCACGCCTTCGACATCGGGGCCTACAACCCGTGCTTCCCGGAGTACCGGTTCGACCGCGTCGACGCCGAGACAGCCTGTGGCACTGTGAACTTCCCGATTCCCTTCGAAGGCCCGCCAGGATTGGTGCACGGTGGATTCCTGGCGGTCTTCTTCGACTGCGTCATCCAGCATCAGAACTGCGCCACCGGCCCGGCCGGGAAGACCCGCTCACTGCAGATGACCTATCGACGCCCGACGCCACTGCTCACCGAACTGCGCTTCGACATCGAGCGGGTGGTCGGTGAGCGAACCATCGAGTCGACCGCCCGACTGCTGCTCGACGACGTCGTGCTGTGCACGGCGGTGGCGAGCGCGGTCGCCACCGCGCCGAGCAGTCTGGCCGGTGCCCGATTCGGTCAGCGCGGGAACGAGCCCGCATGAGGTTCGCGTGAATTTCGCCCGTCATCGGAGATGTTGTGGCGCAGCAGATTCGGATTGCTGACCGACCACTTCCGGCCCAGCGCCGCCCACAGGTGGCCGCGCCGAGAGGCGAAGTCTTTCGAGCACTTCGAGGCGGGTGGTCAGCAGGATGCCTTCGCGGCGGCCGCGGATCGGTGGACTCTGCCAGGCACAGCCCCGGGGCGCAATGGATACAGCGCGTGTCCGGCACGTTCGATGATGTGAGAAAAGGATGGTGGCGCAATGGATCTGGGCTTGCGGAATGCGGCTGCGGTCGTTGTCGGCGGTAGCCGGGGAATGGGGCTGGCCACAGCGCGCAGCCTGGCGCAGGAGGGAGCGCGGGTGTGTGTGCTGGGGCGCTCGCGCGCCGATCTCGACCGTGCCGAACAGGATCTGGTGCGACGGGGCAGCCCGGACGTGGTCGGATTGGTCGCCGACGTGCGCGAGACACCGCAGGTGGAAGCGGCGTTCGGCGAACTGGCACAGCGGTGGGGCGGGCAATTGAATGTCCTGGTCAACGCAGTAGGTCCCTATGTGCAGGGCCGGTTCGATCTACTGACCGACAGTCAGTGGCACGAGGCGGTCGACGACGGAGTGCTCTCGATGGTCCGATGTGTTCGCGCGGCGCTGCCGCTGCTGCGCGCGGCCCAATGGGCACGCATCGTGAACTTCTCGGCGCATTCGACCCAGCGCCAGAGCATCCCGCTCGCTGCCTACACCGCGGCCAAGGCCATGGTCACCAGCGCCTCGAAGAACCTGTCGCTGCTGCTGGCGCCGGAGGAGATCCCGGTGAACGTCGTGTCACCGGGCACCTTCGTGACACCCGGGTTGGTCGACTGGGCGAACTCGGTCGGCGTGCACAGCGACGACCCGTATGAACTGATGTCGCTGATCGGCAAGCACTACGGCCATCCCGCGCAGATGCCGCGCGCAGGCCGGCCCGAGGAGATCGGGCCGGTGGTGACCTTCCTGGCCTCGCGGCTCAACTCCTATATGACCGGAGCGAACGTCAACGTGGACGGCGGATCGGATTTCACCTGATACCACCATCTTTCGTGGTGCGGCCCGCACCACGAAAGATGTGCCGCACTCAGATCCGGTAATCGCGCAGCACACCCTTGCTGATGATCCGCTTCTGAATCTCGCTGGTGCCCTCACCGATCAACATGAACGGGGCCTCGCGCATCAGCCGCTCGATCTCGTATTCGATCGAATACCCGTAGCCGCCGTGAATGCGGAAACTCGCCTGGGTGACCTCGTTGCAGAATTCGCTGGCCAGATATTTCGCCATACCGGCCGCGACGTCGTTGCGCTCGCCCGAGTCCTTGAGCCGGGCGGCATTGACCATCATCAGGTGCGCCGCTTCGACCTTGGTGGCCATCTCGGCGAGGGAGAAGCCGATCGCCTGGTGATCGACGATCGGTTTGCCGAAGGTCTGGCGCTGCTGGGCGTACCGCGCGCCGAGTTCGAAGGCGCGCACCGCGATTCCGCAGGCGCGGGCGGCGACATTGACCCGGCCGACCTCGATACCGTCCATCATCTGCTTGAATCCCGCGCCGGGACGCCCGCCCAGCACGGTGTCCTGCGCCGCGGCGTAGTCCTCGAGTAGGAGCTCGGTCGTATCGATGCCCTTGTACCCCATTTTGTGGATCTTGCCCGGCACCGTCAGACCGGGGGCGACCGTGCCCAGTCCGGTGGGCTTCTCGATCAGGAAGGCGGTCAGGTTGTCGTGCGGGCGCTCGTGCCCCTCGTCGGTGCGGACCAGCACCGCGACGAGATTCGCGGTCGATCCGTTGGTCAGCCACATCTTGCGCCCGGTGATGCGGTAATCGCCGTCATCCTGGCGAACGGCCTTGGTGCGGATGGCCGCGACGTCCGAGCCGAGTTCGGGTTCGGACATGGAGAACGCGCCGCGCACCTCACCGGTCGCCATGCGCGGCAGCAACCGGCGCTTCTGCTCCTGGGTGCCGTGATGGGTGAGCAGGTAGGCGACGATGAAATGGGTATTGATCACGCCCGAAACGCTCATCCAGCCCCGGGCGAGTTCCTCGACACACAGGGCGTAGGTGAGCAGCGATTCGCCCAGGCCGCCGTATTCCTCGGGAATCATCAGCCCGAACAGGCCCATCTCGGCCATCCGGTCCACGATGGACTGCGGATAGGTGTCGGTGCGCTCGAGCTCGGCCGCGGCCGGAATGATCTGCCGCTCCACGAAAGTGTGGACGGCGGCGAGGATTTCGGTCTGCGCTTCGGTCAGGCCGTGGGTCTGTGCGAGTTTCACCAGTGGTATCCGTTCCGTGGGGCCGATGGTTGGGCGGTGATCGTTCAGCTCACCCGCTCGAAGATCGCGGCAAGTCCCTGACCGCCGCCGATGCACATCGTCTCCAGACCGTAGCGCAGCTCGCGCCGATGCATTTCCCGGGCGAGCGTGGCCAGCATCCGGCCACCGGTGGCGCCGACCGGATGCCCCAGGGAGATACCGGAACCGTGCACGTTGGTCCGCTCGAGATCGGACTCGCCGAACTTCCATTCGCGCAGTACCGCAAGAGCTTGCGCGGCGAACGCCTCGTTCAGCTCGATCAGGTCCACCTCGGCCAAGCTCAGGCCCGCGCGTTGCAGGGCGGCCTCGGTGGCCGGGACCGGACCGATGCCCATCACCTCCGGGCGCACTCCGGCCACAGCCCAGGATCGCAGTCCGACCAGCGGCGTCAATCCCAGCTGCTCGGCCCGCTCGCGGGTGGTGACCAGGCACATCGACGCGGCATCGTTCTGCCCGCTGGAATTGCCCGCTGTCACCGTGGATTCCGGATCGATCTGTGCGCGAATCGGTGTGAGCTTGCCGAGCGCTTCCACGGTGGTGTCCGCGCGCGGATGCTCATCGGTGTCGACGATGTTCACACCGCCGCGCGTGGGCACGGCGGTCGGGATGATCTGGTCCGCGCTCGCACCGGAATCGGCGGCGGCCACCGCGCGCTGATGCGAGCGGACCGCCAGGCGGTCCTGTTCCTCGCGCGAGATGTGGTAGTCGCGCCGCAGATTCTCGGCGGTCTCCAGCATGCCCCCGGGCACCGGATGATGGCGCCCGCCGGCGGTTTCGCGCCCGCGGGCCAGACCGTCGTGCATCCGAACCCCGGTGCGCGCGCCACCCCATCGCATATCCAGCGAATAGAAGGCGGTGTTGCTCATACTCTCCACGCCACCGGCCACCACGACCTCGCTGGCCCCGCTCTGCACCTGCAGTACGGCCTGGATCACCGATTGCAGACCCGAGCCGCACCGCCGATCGATCTGCATCCCGCCCACCGTGGTCGGCAGCCCTGCGTCCAGCGCGACGACCCGGCCGATGGCCGGTGCCTCACTGTTGGGGTAGCAGTGCCCGAGCACCACATCGTCGATGACATCCGGTTCGATACCCGTGCGCTCGAGCAGTCCGCGCAGTGCGGTGACGCCGAGTTCGACCGCGCTGAGCGAACGGAACACCCCGCCGTAACGCCCGATCGGGGTGCGGACGGGCTCACAGATCACAGCTCGGGGCATGGCGTCGTTCTCTCTTCGCTAGGTCACCGGAAGCGCCGGTCACTTCCAGGGCGTGGGGATCAGTACTGGGTCGACCCGAGGTCGACCGCGATCTGCGCGGCCGTGACGAAACGCGCGTCGTCGCAGGCCAGCCAACAGACCGTCGCCGCGACATCCTCAGGCTCGGCGATCCAGGCCGGGAGGAACGGTGTGATCATCTGTGCCAGTGCGGGATTGGTTTCCAGGGCGCGGCCCAGGCTCGCGACCATATCGCCGCCGCCCATGGGTGTGTTCACCGCGCCGGGGTGCACACTGTTGACGCGGATGGAGTGCTTGCCCAACTCCGCAGCCAGGCCCCGGGCCATGCCGGTGATGGCGTGTTTGCTCGCGGTGTAGTGGACCATGAAGGGCTGCATCTTGATTCCCGCGGCGGAGCTGATCAGGATGATCGAACCCCCGCGCCCGCCGTCGATGATGTGCTGCGCGCCCGCGGTGACCGTATTCCACGTTCCGACGACGTTGACGTCGATGACATCGCGGAACGAGTCCGGGGTGATCGCGTCCCACGCCTCGGGGATGCAGATACCGGCATTGGCCACGATGACGTCCAGGCGCCCGAACTCGGCGACGCCCTGCTCGACCGCCCGGCGCAGGCCGACGAGGTCCCGGGTGTCGGCCTGCGCGGTCACGATGCGGCGGCCGGTCTTCTCGACCAGGCGTGCGGTTTCGGCCAGATCGTCGGGGGTGGCGGAGTCGTACGGGACCGCCGCGGGCAACGGCCCGGCGATATCGACGGCGATGATGTCGGCTCCCTCGTTCGCCATCCGCACCGCATGCGCGCGTCCTTGACCGCGTGCGGCCCCGGTGATGAATACGACCTTGTCCTCGAGTCGTCCGGTCACGTGCCCTCCTGATGCGGCGCCTGTTTCGATCACTGCGGGAACCGTAGCGCGTCCACCCCTCGAGGCGATGCGGATCGGCCTGGTGAACGGGACTGTCGTCGTAGTTATTGTAAGAGCAACTGTATCTCACTGAATCCAGCTGTCCAGCGGGCTGTTCGATGTTACAGTCAGTCTTACTGGATTCATCACTGTCTAGCTTCGCGGTACGCGTTTACGCCCGGTTCGGAGCTGGTGAGGAGCACGCGGATGTCGCAGGTTGTCGGGTTCATCGGGGCCGGGCAGATGGGCGAGCCGATGGTCTCGAGGTTGCTCGAGGCAGGCCATCGGGTGAAGCTGTTCGCTCGCCGGGCATCGGTGCGCGAGCGGATGGCGGCGGCCGGTGCGCAGATCGTCGGTTCGGTCGTCGAGGCCGCCGCCGGCGATATCGTCATCGTCTGCGTGTTCTCCGACGAACAGCTCGTACAGGTCCTGGACGGGCCCTCGGGAGTGCTGGCCGCGGCGAGCACGGAGTGCGTGGTCGTCTCGCACACCACCGGAACCATGGCCACCGTGCAGGACCTGGCCGCCGGGCATCCCGAGGGGCCGGTACTGCTCGACGGGCCGGTCAGCGGCTCCGCCGAGGACATCGCCGCCGGGCACCTGACCGTACTGCTGGGCGGTCCGGCGACATCGGCCGAACGAGTGCGCCCGGTGCTCGAGTCCTACGCGGACACCATCGTCGCGACCGGCGCGCTGGGCAGTGCGCTGAGCGTGAAGCTGATCAACAACGCGCTGTTCGCGGCCAACGCCCAACTGGTCGCCGCAGCCGCGGAAGTGGGGCGGGAGTTGGGGATCGGTGACCAGGAGCTGCTGGGCGCCCTGCTGGCGTGCAGCGCCCGCAGTTATGCGGCCGAGTCGATTCACCGCACCGGAGGACTGGCGAAGTTCGAACGCATGGCAGCGCCCTACCTGCGCAAGGATGTGGCCGCGTGCCTGGCGGCGACGAAAGACAACGGTATCGAGCTGGCACAGCTGGCGGACGTGATCCACCACGGCCCACTCGAACTCGGCTGAGCCCTACCAGGAGACGACACGAATGACCAGACACGCCATCGGGCCGATGGCCGATGATGCCGCCGCCGAGCCCGTGGATCCGGCCGCCCTGCTCGAGCTGCAGCGCCGGGCGCACCGGCATGCTGGGCCGCCGTCGGCGGCGTTGCGGCGCAACCGGATCGACCGTCTGCTGGCCCTGGTGCTGGACAATCTGGACGACTACGTCGAGGCGCTCGCGCAGGACTTCGGAACGCGCTCACGCACGGGAATCCTGTTCGCCGAGATCATGGGGATGCTCTCGAGCATCGAACACACCCGCTCACACCTCGCGCGCTGGATGCGGCCGCGCAACCCGAAACCGATCGCCCGGCTGTACGGGATCAACGCCCGAGTGGAGCCGACGCCGCTGGGGGTCGTCGGCATCATCGGGCCCTGGAACTTCCCGCTCCAGCTCGTGATCGCACCCGCCGCGGCCGCATTCGCGGCGGGCAACCGGGTGATCCTCAAGATGTCCGAGATCACCTCGCGCACAGCCGAACTCACCCGGACACTCGCGCCGCGATACTTCGGCACGGACGAACTCGCGGTCGTCACCGGCGGCCCGGACGTCGCGGCCGCGTTCGCCGGACTCGCGTTCGACCACCTGTTCTTCACCGGCTCGACACGGGTGGGCCGGCTGGTGCAGCAGGCCGCCGCGGCCCATCTGGTGCCGGTCACCCTGGAGCTGGGCGGCAAGAATCCGGTCGTCGTCGCACCCGATGTGGACATCGCCCGCGCGGCGGCTCGCATCGCGCGAGCACGCATGGTCAACGGCGGACAGGTCTGCGTGAGCCCGGACTGCGTCTACGTTCCCCACGGGCGAGCCGAGGAATTCACCGCCGCGGCACAGGAGGCATTCGGCAAGCTGTTCCCGGCCATCGCGCAGAACCAGGACTACACCGCGGCGGTCGATCAGGCCAATTACGACCGCATCGTGGGGCTCATCGATGACGCGCGCAGCCGCGGAGCCCGGATCACGCAGGTGATACCCGAAGGAGAGGACGCGCCGGATCCGTTGTCGCACAAGGTGTCTCCGACCATCGTCGGCGAGGTCACCGACGAGATGGCCATCGCCGCCGAGGAGGTCTTCGGCCCGGTTCTGCTCGTGCGGACCTACTCCTCGCTCGAGGATGTGATCACCCGGCTCGACGCGGATCCGGCCCCGCTCGTGGCCTACTGGTACGGGCCCGCCGACGCGGACTTCCGCGCCTTCGTCCGGCGCACGCGCAGCGGGGGCGTCTCGCGAAACGACTTCGCACTCAACATGTTTCCCGAGGATGCGCCGTTCGGGGGAGTGGGACACAGCGGGATGGGGGCCTATCGCGGCAAAGCCGGTTTCGACACCTTCACCCATTACCGCACGGTCGTCGGGAGCGATCTGCCGTTCCTGATCACCGCACGTGCCGCACCGCCGTTCGGCGACCTGATCCGCCGGTCGACCGAACTGATGCTGTCGCGCGCGCACCGGCGCACCCGCCGCCGGCTCGCCGGAGCCCGGCGCCTGCGCGCGACCGCCGACCGATAGCCGTTGCCAGAAACCAGCGCGTGCGCGCCGACACGACCCATCGCAATCTCAGCCCGAATCCGCCTGCCCACGCGGGCGAGCGACCCCAAGGAGGCACCGTTGTCTCGCTCCGCCGCCGAGCCCGACCTCTCGACAACAGCACTGACCCTCGTCGCCGCGGCCGACGCCGCCGCGGCAGCGCTGCCCGATCGCGAACTGGTGGTGCAGGGAGAACAGCGCCACACCTACGCCCAGATCGCCGAGCGGTCCCGGAGACTGGCGGGATATCTACGCGAACGCGGACTCGGTTGTCACACAGAACGTTCCGGACTCGCGGGCCACGAGGTCGGCCAGGATCTGCTCGGGATCCACGCCTACAACGGACACGAGTTCGTCGAGAGCCTCATCGGCTCCTTCCGGGCGCGCGTGGCGCCGTTCAACGTGAACTACCGTTACGTCGAGAACGAACTGCGCCAGCTCCTGGAGGACTCCGGCGCCACCGCGCTGATCTACCACGCCGCGTTCGCGCCGCGCCTGGCCCCGCTGATCGCCGACCTTCCCCGGCTGCGCGTGCTCATCCAGATCGCCGACGACTCGGGTAACGAACTGCTGCCCGGCGCAGTCGATTACGAGAACGTCCTGGCCGAGGCCGCACCGGACCCGCACCTGCCCGAACCCTCCCCGGACGACCTGTACGTGCTGTACACCGGGGGCACGACCGGGATGCCGAAGGGGGTGCTGTGGCGGCAGTACGACATCTTCATGGCCGCGTGCGGCGGCCGGGACAACAACACCGGCGCGCTCGTGCAATCCGCCGCCGAGGTCGGGCAGCGGGCCGCGGCGAACCCGGGGGTCGATCTGATGATTCTGCCGCCCCTGATCCACGGCGCGGCACAGTGGGCGGTGCTGACCGCGATGACCACCGGGCAGACGATCATCTTCGCCTCGATCACCGATCATGTCGATCCCGAGGACGTGGTGCGCACCATCGAACGCGAAAAGGTCTCGATCGTGATCGTGGTCGGCGACGCGGTCGCGCGCCCGATCCTGGCCGCGATCGAATCCACCTCCGCCGATGTGTCCTCACTGGTGGCGCTGGCCAACGGCGGCGCGGTGCTGAGCCCGGCGCTCAAACAGCGGTGGATCGAAGCGGTCCCGAACCTGGTCGTGCTCGACGCCGTCGGAGCCTCGGAGACCGGTGCGCAGATGCATCACGTCTCGGCCGCCGGACTGGTCTCCACCGGGACCTTCGCCGCCGGTGTCGACACCTGCGTGGTCGCCGAGGACTTCGGTGCGGTGCTCGAGCCCGGTCACGACGGCATCGGCTGGCTCGCCCAGCGCCGCTTCACGCCCCTGGGCTACAAGGGCGACGCGGCCAAGACCGCCCGGACCTTCCCGACCATCGATGGCCGCCGCTACGTCCTGCCCGGGGACCGGGCCCGTCATCTGGCCAACGGCTCGATCGAACTGCTCGGCCGCGACGCGGTGACGATCAACTCCGGCGGGGAGAAGATCTTCGTCGAAGAGGTCGAGATGGCGATCTCCTCCCACCCCGACGTCGCCGATGTCGTGGTGGTGGGACGGCCCAGCGAACGCTGGGGCCAAGAGGTCGTGGCGATCGTCGCGCCCGAGAACGGCACCGACCCGGACCCGGCGGCGCTCATCGCCCACGCCGCGAAATCGATTGCGCGGTACAAGCTTCCGAAAGTCGTCGTGTTCCGTCCCGCGATCGTGCGCAGCCCGGTCGGCAAAGCGGACTATCGCTGGGCGCGCGAGCAGGCGATCGCCGCCGACTGACCGGGTGGGCCGATCAGCGGCCCGCTGAGGATCGCTACCGCGCACGGGCTTTGCCGAGCAGGCCGCCGCCGATGATCAGGCGCTGGATCTCGCTGGTGCCCTCGTAGAGGCGCAGCAGGCGCACGTCGCGGTAGATGCGCTCGACCGGGACGCCGCGCATGTACCCGGTGCCGCCGTGGACCTGGACTGCCGAATCCGCCACTCGCCCGGCCATTTCGGTGCAGTAGAGCTTGGCCACCGATGGAGCGATGCGGCGGTCTTCCCCGGCGACCCAGGCGCGCGCGGCCTCGCGCACGAGTGCCCGCCCGGCCATGACTCCGGTCTGCATATCGGCCAGCAGGGCCTGCACCAGTTGGAATCCGCCGATCGGCTGCCCGCCCTGGGTGGCTGTGGCGGCGTAGGTCACCGACTCGTCCAGCGCGCGCTGCGCGGCTCCGACCGCCAGCGCCGCGATGTGTACCCGTCCCCGGGCCAGGGAGGTCATCGCCGCGCGGTAGCCGATGTCCTGGCCGCCGCCGATCAACGCCTCGGGCCCGACCCGCACATCCTGGAACCGGACCTCGGCGGTCCAGGCGCCCTCCTGACCCATCTTGCGATCCTTCGGGCCGACCTCGATGCCGGGAGTGCCCGCGGGAACGAGGAATACCGAGATTCCCGGTCCGTCCTCGTCGGCGGGGCGGGTGCGGGCGAAGACCACGAACAGATCCGCGACCGGGGCGTTGGTGATGAATCGCTTCTCGCCGTTGATGATCCAGTCCGCGCCGGATCCCCGGGCGGTCGTGCGCAGCGAGGCCGGGTTCGATCCGGCGCCGGATTCGGTCAGCGCGAACGAGGCGACCACCGCACCGGTCGCGATGCGTTCGAGCCACTGCGTCTTCTGCTCGGTGGTGCCGAATCCGACCAGGACCTGCCCGGCGATACCGTTGTTGGTGCCGAACATCGATCGCAGCGCGAGAGTGGTGTAGCCCAGTTCCATCGCCAGTTCGACATCCTGGGTGAGATCCAGGCCCAGCCCGCCCCATTGCTGCGGGATGGCGTAGCCGAACAGGCCCATCGCCTTGGCCTGCTCGGCGATCCGGTCCGGGACGCGGTTGTCCTCGGCGATCCGCTGTTCCTGTTTCATCACCACCGAACGCACGAAATCTCTTGTCTGATTCAGGATTTCACGGAAATCCTCGGCGCTGACGATGTCGGATCCGATGGCCGGAGTTGTCATGAGCGGGTCCTGTCTGCTCCCGGCGGTCGATCGCCGGACATGTGTTGCTGATCGGTGGTGGTGCGCGTGGACTCGGCGGATTACGTGTTCGTGCTGAGCGTCAGCGACGTTCGCTGCTGCGGGCGTGCGGGGACTGGTCGAGGTGCCGTCGAACCGCGGCCAAGTCCGCCTTGCCCGACGGCGTTCTGGGAATGTCCGGCACGATCTCGATTTCCGCCGGAATCTCATAGGGAGCCAGCCGGTCTCGCAGGTAGCTGCTCAGGTCCGCCTCGGTGAGGTTCCGGTGGTCCCGCAGCTCGACCATGGCCACCGGAACTTCACCCAGACGAGCGTCGGGCCGCGAAACCACCGCGGCGCCGGCGACGTCCGGGTGCCGCTCGAGCGCGTTGCGCACATCGTCGGGCATGATCTTGAACCCGCCCCGGATGATCGCCTGGTCCGCGCGACCCAGGATCCACAGGAATCCGTCGTCGTCGATGCGCGCCAGATCGGTCGTCCGCATCCAGCCCGCCGACGGCCCGAGCTGTCCGGGAACGACCTCCAGCAGGCCGGGCCGATCGGGCGGGAGTACGGTGCCGTCCTCGCCGACGACCCGCAGCCGCGCCCCGCCGGAGGCGCGTCCGACGCTGCCGCGCTTGGCATCCCAGTACTTCCGGTGATCGGCCAGGGTCCAGCCCGCGACTCCGCCACCGAATTCCGTTGCCGCATAGGAGGTCAGGATCGGGATGCCGAACTTCTCGTGGAACGCGTCGGCGTCCTCGGCCGACAACGGCGCCGTGCCCGAGGTGACCACGCGGATGCTTGCCAGGTCATCGCTGGTCAGATCCGAGTGCAGTACCGCGCGCACCGCCGCCGGGACCAGTGAGACCGCCTTGGGGCGGTGCGTGCGCACCGCGCGAGCCCAGGATTCGAGCTGGAACCGCGGCAGCAGTACGAACGGGCGTGCCTCGGCGATGCACTGCAGGATCCGGAACACCCCGCCGATGTGGACCAGCGGAGCGTTGACGATGGCGACTCCCGAACGCGGTTGCGCCGGAGCGGGTGTGCTCTCGGGATCGCGGCCGATCACGCTGCGGGCCAGCATGTCGTAGGTGATATCGATGCGCTTGGGCGGTCCGGTGGTGCCGCTGGTGAGCATGCGCACCGCCACCCCGGATTGCGCGGTGCCGCTGTGGTGGCGCCGCCCGGCGGTGGTGGACAGGTGCGGGTCGGCTCCCAGGTCCGTGATCGCCAGCGTGGCCGATCCCGGTGCGGGAGTGACCAAGTGGGCGAGGTCGTCCGGAGCGCCGATGATCAGCGGGAGGTGCAACGCGGCGATATCGGCGCGGGTGCGGTCCTCGCCGCGCGAGGGGTTGATCACCACCACCGTGCCGCCGCCCAGCAGCACCCCGAGCAGGGCCGCGACCTGTTCGGGCCGGTTGCGCAACAGGATGCCGATCTGCCTGCGGCCCACGGGATGTGCGGTGACGAACCCGCGGATCCGCCACGCCGCAGCACCGAGCTCACCCCACGTGCGCCACACCCGGTCGTATTCGATCGCCGGTGAATCCGGTGGCAGGGCCAGCGTTTCGGCGATCCGCCGGCTCAGGACATGATCGGAGTAGCTCATCGGCATTGCCATTGCGGCTTTCTCTTCTCCACGAACGCTCGCGGCCCTTCGAGTGCGTCCTCGGTGCGGGTGACGCGCTCGCGGAACGATTCGGCGAGCATCTCGGCCTCGTGCAGCGGCACGTCCAGACCCTTGAGGATGGCCAGGCGGGTGCCGCGAACCGCCAGGGGCGCATTGGAATTCACGATCTCGGCGATCGCGTGCGCGCGTTCGAGCAGCCGGTCGTGCTCGACGATCTCGGTGATCATGCCCAGCTCGTACGCGCGTTGCGCGCTCATCCGCTCGTGCTTGCCGGTCAGCGCGACGCGCAGCGCGACCGTGCGCGGCAGAACCCGCGCCAGGCGCACCATCTCGCGACCGGCGACCAGCCCGATGCTCACGTGCGGATCGAAGAACTGCGCGCGTTCGGAGGCGATCACGATATCGCCGGTGGTCACCCAGTCCAGCCCTGCGCCGCAACACAATCCGTTGATCGCCGCCAGCACCGGTTTGGTCATCGTCCGGAACGGCGGGGTGCCCTCCTGCGGAGCCTCCCACTGCTCGTAGGTCGACAGGTACGGCCGCTCGTTGAGCACCTTGCCGTCGCCGGGGATCGCCTTGACGTCCGCGCCTGTGCAGAAGGCGCGTCCGGTGCCGGTGACCACGAGCGTCCAGACCCGGTCGTCGTTCTCGGCCTCGGTGTACGCGGTCCGCAGTTCGGTGATCATGTGCGGGCTCAGCGCGTTCAGGGCGTCCGGGCGGTTCAGGGTGAGCGTGGCCGTATGCCCGTCGACGCGATATTCGATGGTGTCGAACGGCATGGGAGTTCCTTTCGTCGCGACGGTGTCGCCGGACAACCGATACTGATATATATACAGTAGTTGGTACCGTTGGTCTTAGTAACGTGGCGGATGCGACACCGCCCCAGCGGCGAGAAGGAAGAGGAACCCCGATGAGCACCTCCAGCACCGCAGACGGCCGCATACTCCGCGAGGTGGACGCCGACGGGCGGATCCTCACCATCACCCTGAACAACCCCGGCCAGCGCAACTCCTACGACGCCACGATGCGCGACGGGCTGGCACGGTTCCTCGACGAGGCGGCCGAGGACGACGATGTCACCGTGGTCCTGCTGCGCGGAGCCGACGGCGTGTTCAGCACCGGCGCGGACATGAACAACGCCTACGGGTGGTACGGCGACAAGGCGTCCGCGGGTAACGATGACCACCCGGCCAAGGCGCGGCCCAGTCAGCGCAGGCGGCTGACCGTGGACCGCAAGTCCTTCGGCTTCTATCACAATCTGATGGGCTTCCCGAAGGTCGTCGTGGGTGAGATCAGCGGCTACGCCCTGGGCGGTGGCTTCGAGATGGCGCTGATGGCCGATATCTCCGTGATCGCCCGCGACACCCGGATCGGCATGCCCGCGGCGCGCTTTCTCGGGCCCGCACTGGGCAGCCTGCACATGTTCTTCCACCGGCTCGGCCCGGTACTTTCGCGCCGGCTGCTGCTGACCGGCGACATCGTCGAGGCGAGCACGGTCGAACATCTCGGAATCTTCACCGAGACATGCGATCCCGCCGCGGTGACCGCCCGCGCCCGCTACTGGGCCGAGAAGGCCGCCAAGATGCCCGCCGACGGCGTCGTCATCGCCAAGGAGGCCTTCCGGCTGGTCGAGCAGAGCCAGGCATACCAGGGCGAGGAGGTGGCCAGCTACCTGTTCCACGCCTTCGGCACGAATCTGCAGTTCTCCCCCGGGGAGTTCAACTTCGTCAAGACTCGCGCCGAACACGGCACCAAGGAAGCATTCCGGTTGCGCGATGCGCACTTCCACGTGCCCGAACCGGACGGGCGCTGAACCGCCGCGCCTGCTCGGGCTGCCCGACTCCGCGGGCGACCCGGTCGATGCCGCGAACGACCCATCGCAGCGTTCTGCGCTGACGTTGCGCCGGTGTAACCAGTTCGATTCACCCCTTGCGCTGCCTCATGTCTTGGGCCACACTGATCTGCATCCAAAAGTGTATGCACTTTGAGGGGATCGAATGACCCAGCAACAGACGGTGGCGCAGCGCCGACTCACACCGAACGACCCGCGGTATGCGCAGGTCGTGGACTTCTACTTCTACGAGGCGGAACTGCTCGACGACCTGAACGAGCGGCAGTGGCTGACCGACCTGGTCAGCCCGGACATCGTGTACCAGGTGCCGATCCGCGAAACCGTCGAACGAGCGCGTGGCTTCGGCTTCTCCGAGACCGCCTTTCACCTGAACGAGAATCTGGGCTCGCTCGAATCGCGGGTCGCGCGTGGGGAGACCAAGTACGCGTGGGCCGAGGATCCGCCCTCACGAGTGCGTCACTTCGTCGCCAATATCCGGGTGCGCGAGCACGAGAGCGGCGATGCGCAGTTGCTCACCGGTCGCAGCAATATCCTCATCTACCGCACCCGGCAGGATCAGACGATTCCCCAGATGCTCTCGGGTGAGCGCCGGGACGTGCTGCGCCGCGAAGACGGCCGCCTCAAACTGCTGCATCGCGTGGTCTATCTGGACTTGACGGTGATCGGCACCCACAATCTGTCTCTTTTCTTCTGAGCGACCCGGTTCATCAGGTCGTTCAATCGCTCGATTTCAGCCCAGGAGTACATCTATGACCGCGATACGGGAACCCTCGATTTCGCCGCGCGTCCGGACCTTGATGGACCGGATCGAGACAGGACTGCCCAGCGGGCGGATTCCCGCGAACATCTTCGGAAATTCCGAGGTGCATCAGACGGAATTACGCAAGATATTCGGCCGCACCTGGGTTTTCATGGCACACGAGTCCGAGATCGAGGCGAACGGCGACTACGTCGTGCGCCGGATCGGGGAGGATTCTTTCGTCGTCACCCGGGACGAGAAAGGCGACGTACACGTCCTGTTCGATGCCTGCAAACACCGCGGGGTCCAGATCTGCCGGGCTGATTCCGGGAACACCTCGCATTTCCGCTGCCCATACCATGGCTGGACCTATTCCTCCGACGGCAGTCTGATCGGTGCGCCGCTGTGGAAGAACGCCTTCGGAAATATGCGCAAGGAGGAGAACGGGCTGGCCAGGGCCGCGCAGGTCGAATCCTTCCATGGGCTGATATTCGCGACACTCGATTCGACGGCGCCGCCGCTGCGCGAATACCTCGGGGGTATGGCCTGGTACCTGGATCTTCTGTTCGGGCTGGACGAGGGCGGAGTGGAGGTGCTGGGTAAGCCGCAGCGCTTCGTTCTCGACGCGAACTGGAAATCGGGCGCTGATAATTTCTCCGGCGACGACTATCACCTCGGTACGCTGCACAAATCGGTCTATGCCATCGGCGCGTTCCCGGTTCCCTTCAGTGAGAACATGATGGGATATCACATTCAGGCCTCGCCCGGACATTCGCTGTCGTTCTCGATGGCCGAGGATGCCGACGAACCCGGTCCGAACTTCTTCGGATTTCCGGAAAGCCTCGCGAAGAATTTCGATACCACGAACATCTCCGCACCGCAGCTCGAAGTGGCACGGCGTTCTCGGGTGATCGTCGGAAACGTCTTCCCCAACTTCTCCATTCTGGCGCTGCCGATGACCGAGGACGGATCGCACCATCCGCCCACCGGCGTGCTGACCGTCCGGTGCTGGCAGCCGAAAGGCCCCGGGCAGGTCGAGATGTGGAACTGGTTCCTCGGCTACAAGAACATGACGCCCGAACAGAAGGATCGCGCCTACCGCGCGGGGCTGGGCACCTTCTCCCTCGGCGGCGCGTTCGAGATGGACGACACCGAACCGTGGATCACGGTGGGACGCACGGGCCGTTCGGTCGCGGCGGAGTTGCTGGACTTCGAACTCAACTATGAGATGGGCATGCCCGGCATCGGCATGGCCCATCCCGTGCAGGATTGGCCCGGTCCCGGCAAGGTCTTCTGGACCCGCTACGAGGAGGGCGTCCAGCGCAACATGTACGCGTACTACGCGGACCTGATGCGTGCCGAGCCGGGGCAGTGGCCGGAGCACGAGTTTTGAGCCGCGAGGACGCCGCGACGGCGGACGAGCGGGTCCGCGCCCGGTATCGGGACGGCGGCCTGCTGGGGACACTCACTCCGGGTACACGTCCCGCGCTCGTCGTGGTCGATCTGCAGTACGGATTCACCGACGCGCGGTACGCCCCCGGTTTCGAGATGGATGCGGTGGTCGCCGCGGCCCGGGAATTGGTGGATACGGCGCGCGACAACAGCGTGCCGGTCTACTTCACGACCATCGCCTTCCCCGTCGACGATGACGGGGCAGCCGGTACCTGGCTGCGCAAGATGCCCGCGATGCGGGAACTGCGAGCCGGTGACCGCAGCGTGGACATCGATCAGCGGCTCGGCCGGCGTGACGACGATGTGCTGGTGATCAAGCAGGCCGCCTCGGCATTCGCCGGTACCGATCTTGCGCAACAGTTGAACGCCGCCGGGATCGACACCGTGCTCGTCGCCGGAGCGACGACCTCCGGCTGTGTCCGGGCGACCGTCGTCGACGCCTGTGCCGCGGATCTGCCCGCCTTCGTCGTCCGGGAATGCGTGGGTGACCGCGAGGACGGACCGCACCGCGCCGCCCTGCTCGACATCGATGCCAAATACGGGGACATGATCCCGCTCGCCACTGCCCACACGATCCTCGAGGGGCTGTCATGACCACCGCTCTGCGATCCTCGCTCCACCTGGCTCCCGCCCTCGAGATTCCGGCCCGCGTGGCCGGAGACGTGCCCGGCAGGCTGGTCGTCCCCGGGGTCGAATCTCCCGACTGGGGACTGAACCAGGAGCGGGGCCTCGGATTCTTCGAGCCCACCACCGATTCCGGGGAGTTTCTCGCCGAATTGGCCCGGTCGGGTCTGCGTGGCCGCGGCGGCGCCGGATTCCCCGCCTACCGCAAATGGTCGGCGGTGGCGGCGAGTTCGGACAGTGTGGTGGTCGCCAACGGTCACGAGGGCGAACCCGCATCGGGCAAGGACGCGTGGCTGCTCACCCGCCGGCCGCATCTGGTGCTCGACGGTCTGCTGACCGCCGCGGTCGTCACAGGCTCCAGCGATGCTGTCGTCTACGCTTGCGAACCCGCCGTTGTGGCATCGGTCCGTGCCGCCGTCGCCGAAGTCGTTGCGGCCGGACTGGTTCCACCAGGTGTGGTGCTGCGGGTGCACCAAGCACCCGCGGGGTACGTAGCGGGCGAGGAATCAGCGGTCGTCGCCGCCATCAACGGCCGCCCGGCCAAGCCGGTCAGCAAGCCGCCCCGCCCGTTCGAGGTGGGCGTGCGTGGCCTGCCGACGCTGGTGAGCAACGTGGAGACCTTCGCCCACGCGGCGTGGATCCGCCGGTACGGCGCCGCCGAGTTCGCCCGGGCGGGCACCGCGGCCTCGTGCGGCACCGCGCTGTTCACCGTCACCGGCCGGGTGGCGCAGCCTGGAGTGTACGAAATGCCACTCGGAGCAACAGTTTCCGAGTTGGCCACCGCGGCCGGCGGCGGTGACGCGCCGATGACCGGCGCGCTGCTCGGCGGTTGGTTCAACGGCATCTCACTCGGTGATGTCGGCGCGCTGTCGTGCTGCTACGACGCGATGCGTGCGGCGGGCACCGGACTGGGCTGCGGCGCGATCACGGTCCTGGGGCCCGGGGACGACCTGGTCGCGCTGGCCGGGGAGCTCAGCGTCTGGTTCCAGAACGAGAGCGCGTTGCAGTGCGGTTCGTGCTTCACCGGGACCAAGGCGATCGCGCGGGCGTTCCGGCAGATTCTGCGCGGCGAGGACGCTGCGCGCCATCTGGCCGATCTGACCCGATGGGGTTCGGACCTGCCCGGCCGCGGGGTGTGCGGCCTCATCGACGGCGCCGCGGCGCTGGCTCGAAGCGGCGCGGAAGAACTCGCGCGACGTGATGTACCGAAGGAGCAGTGAGCATGCGGGTGATCGTGGACAACACCAAATGCGACGGGTACGGCACGTGCCTGGACATGTGCCCCAGCGTCTTTCGCTCCGATGACTGGGGTTACGCCGCGGTCGTCGGCGACGGCAGCGTCCCGGAGCCAGACCAGACGCTGGTGCGCCGGGTGATCTCGCTGTGCGCGGAGAACGCGATCCGCGAGATCTGAACCCTGCGATGCCGGCGGCCCGACCGTGGGCACCGGCGGTAAGACGATCGATCAGCTGAAGGAGTAAGTGTGTATCTGGGCCTGGAAAACGGTGTGGCGCTGGTGACAGCGGCCTCGCGCGGAATCGGCCGGGCGACGGCCGAACGGCTCGCCGCCGAAGGAATGACGGTGATCGCGGCCGCCCGGACCGCCACCGGGGAGCCCGAGACCGTCGGCAACGGGTCCATCGTCCCGTTCGCTCATGATCTGAGCGACGCCGACGCTACCGCGGCCCTCGTCGACACCGTGGTGGCCGGCTACGGCGCGCTGGACGTCATGGTGCTCAATACCCCTGGGCCACAGATCATTCCGGCATTGGACGCGAAGTGGGACGACTGGTCCGCCGCCCATGACACCCTGCTGCGTCCGGTGGTGCAGCTGGCCACCTCGGCCGCGCGGGTGATGTGCGACAAAGGTACGGGCGCGATCATCCTGTTGTCCTCGACCTGGGTACGCCAGCCCGCCGCGGGTGGCGTGCTGTCCGCCTCGTACCGTTCGGCCGCCTCGGCATTCGTCAAAACCCTCGCCGGCGAACTGGCGCCGTCGGGCGTGCGGGTGAACCAGATCATGCCCGGCGCCACCGGAACCGACCGGATGCAAGGGATCGTCGAGTCGAAGTCGGGTCGCAACGGCACCACCGTCGAGCAGGAGATCGCGCGCGTCGTCGCCGATATTCCGGCGGGCCGCTGGGCGCAGGCGAGCGAAATCGCCGATGCGGTCGCATTCCTCGCCTCCGCGCGGGCGTCGTTCATCACCGGCACCGCGCTGTCCGTCGACGGCGGAGCGGTGCGCGCCGCACACTGACCTGCCGCATCCGGGGTGAAACACCCACCCGGAGAACATTTTTCGCAATCGAGAAGGAAGTAGCCATGCCCAAGACCCTGACCGAGAATTTCGTCGAACAGTTCCGGTTGTGCAAGGTCACCCCCGGCGAAACCGTCGCGGTGATCGCCGAACTCGGCCAGAAGACCGAGTACGTCGAATCCGCGGTGGCAGCCGCGCGACAGCTGGGCGCCGGTGTCCTGGTGCTGCACGCATCGAGCCTGTCCAATCCGATGCTGCCCCCATACGAGGCCGACGGACGCGAGGTCGCGCCGTTGCTGGCCGCGGCGGGGGAGTGCGATTTCGTCGTCGACGTCACCGTCGGTGGGCTGATCCATTCCGATGTGCGCACCCGGATCACCGGGAACGGCAAGCGGATGCTGTTCGTCGCCGAACCGAACGATGTGCTCGAACGACTGATGGGTGATGCGAACCTGCGCGCCACCGTGGAGGCCGGCGGCCGCAGACTGCGCGCCGGATCGACCCTGCACGTGACCAGCGCCGCCGGTACCGATCTGACCGCCGACATCTCCGGCGCGGACCTGCCGATCACCCACCAATGGGGTTACGTCGACGAGCCGGGCCGCTGGGACCACTGGCCCTCGGGTTTCGTCGCGTGCTTCCCGAACGACCGCACCGCCGAGGGCCGCATCGTGCTGCAGCCCGGCGACGCGCTGATTCCTTGGCAGCGCTATGTGCGGGACACGGTGACGATCGAGGTGGAGAAGGGCTACATCAGGAAGATCTCCGGCGCCGGTACCGACGCGCACGTGCTCAACGACTACTTCGAAGCCTGGGGCGACGAGGAGGTGTGGGCCACCAGCCACATGGGCTGGGGCGTGCTGCCGCACGCGCGCTGGTCGGCGTTCGACGTCTACGACCCGCGCTCGCTCTACGGCCAGGAACTGCGTTCGACCGCAGGCAATTTCATGTGGTCGACCGGATCCAACCGGTTCGCCGACCGGGAGACACCCGCGCACCTGGACGTGCCGATGCGCGGCTGCACCGTGCGGATCGACGGGGTGGCCGTGGTCCGCGATGGCGCCCTCGTCGAACAGGAGTGAGCACCGTGGACAAGAACGCGATCGAACAAGCCGTCCTGGCGATGGCCAGAGACACCGAACTGCTCGAGCAGGTGAAGGCACAGCCTTCGCGCGCGCCGGAGCTGCTGGGCATCGACCGGGAATGGGCCGAGACCATCCTGTCCGGCAACCGAGATCGGTTGCGCGCCATCGGACTCAACGACGGCCTGACCATTCTGGTGAGCCGCTGGTTCAACGACGATCTGGGCGACGCGGCCAGCCAGGGCGGATTCATCGTCGACGACAGCCTGCCGCTGGCCGACCCCGACGTGCCCGCCGGCGTGGTCTTCGCGGGAGGCTGCTCGCACGTGCCGGATCTGCTGGCCCGGCCCGAGATCGATCCGGCCGACGCGGTGTCCCGGCTGCTCGACGGGTACGAACGCCTGCGGCGCGATCTCCTCGCCGCCGACCCGGATGTCGTTCTGGTGACCGCCGATTGCCACTTCCAGAGCTTCGAGACCGGTCACACCGTGATCGGCACCGGCGCGGGCCACGCCGGCTCGATGGAATTCTTCAAGCGCGGCGACCTGGATCTGAACCTCACCGGAATGCCCTCTCTCGCGGGCGAATTGGCTGACGCGGTGCGCGCGGCGGGGTTGGAGGTGGAACGGGCCGAGCGCGTCGACCTCGACCACGGGCTGATCGTGCCACTGCGCCTGGTGCTGCCGCGCCCGGATCTGCCGGTGATCCCGATCATCACCCAGCCGCACCGCAGCTTCTCCCCGTTCAACGCACGCCGCTTCGGCGAGGCGCTGCGCGGGGTGGTGACGCGGTCGGGGCTGAAGGTGGCGTTCCTGGCCACCGGCGGCCTGTCGCACTGGCTGGATCCCGGGCATTTCGGTGGCGTGGACGTCGAATTCGACACCTACATCCTGAAGCTGCTGGAGACCGGACGCGGTCTGGATCTATGTTCGCTCGAGCCGTATCCGCTGCTCGAGCACGGTCAGTACGAGATCCAGAACTGGATGATCATGCTCGGTCTGATCGGTCCCGGCGTGCACGGCACCGTGTACACCTACGAGCCGATGGAAGCCTCCGGTGGGGGCTGGACCGTGGTGAACATGGATCTCGCTCGTGCTCGGAGTGAGGGTGCGGCGATGGCGGCGGGGCTGGCGTCATGACCTCGCGGACCCTGAAAGTGGGCCTGACCCAGTGGCACGCGACCACCGATATCGCCGCCAATCTGGCTATTGCCCTGCGGCTGATCGACCGGGCGGCGGCCGCCGGCGCACAGCTGGTGACGCTGCCGGAGAACGGGCTGATGCTGGGCACCAACGCGCAGATGCGCGCGGCGGCCCTGCACGAGGACTCCGACGAGGTGCGGCAGTTGCGTCGGGCCGTGGCCACCCACGGTGTCGCGGTGGTGCTGGGCGGGATGAAGAACCGCACCCCCGAGGCGACCTACAACTCGGCGCTGGTGATCGACGCGGACGGCGAGCTCGTCGGACGCTACGACAAGATGCACCTGTTCGACGCCACCATCGGCGGCCGGTCCTTCGAGGCATCGACGGTGGAGCGACCCGGTGCCGGACCGGTACTGCTGGACCTGCACGGCATCCGCATCGGCCTGACCATCTGCTACGACGTACGCTTCCCCGAACTCTCGCGGGCACTGGCCGCTGCCGGCGCCGAGGTGCTGCTGGTTCCAGCGGCGTTCGTGCAGTCGACCGGCGCCGCGCACTGGCATACGTTGCTGCGCGCGCGGGCCATCGAGAATCTGGCCTACGTGGTCGCACCGGCGACCGTGCATTCGCCGGACCCGGAGCTCGTCGACGCGTTCGCCACGTACGGGCATGCGCTCGTGGTGTCGCCGTGGGGTGAAGTGCTCGCCGATCTGGGTGAGGATCCCGAGGCCGTACGGGTGGTCGAACTCGATCTCGGGGGCGTCACCCGGGCCCGGTCCGCCCTTCCTGTGCTGGCCGGCCGGCGCGGGGCCGAGGAGTACAACGCCGACCCGCGCGTACTGGACCTCCCGGGGCGCAGGGCGGAGGTGGCGCGATGAGCGCGCCGAACGCCGCCGATCTGCCTGCCGGGGTGGTCCGGGCCGACGAATGGTCCGGAGTCGGCAACGAATTCACCGGCGCCCGATTCCGCAAGGTGTGGACCCGCAACGGGGAACGCCTGGAGATCCACGTCCCGCGCACCGGAGCGCACATCCTGCTCGATGCGATGGCCCTCGAGGTCATCGCCGGGCAGGCGCCCGAGTTCTTCACCCGGCTGATCGCCGAGGGGCTGGGCTCGGCCGACAGATGACCCTTTCACCACTCGATACGAAGGTAGCCAGTCGATGACGACGAAACGAGTGGGCATGATCGTGCCCAGCTCCAACACCACCATGGAAACGGAAATTCCGGCCATGTTGCGGGCCCGCGCCGAGGTACGGCCCGACGAGCAGTTCACTTTCCACTCCTCCCGCATGCGGATGCAGCATGTGACGCCGGAGCAGCTGACGCAGATGGATGCCGATTCGCTGCGCTGTGCGGCCGAACTCGCCGACGCCCGCGTCGACGCGATGGCCTACGCCTGTCTGGTGGCGATCATGGCGCAGAGCCGCGGCTATCACGCCGTCTCGGAATCCAAACTGGCGCAGGTCGCGAAAGAGGAGAGCGGCGAAGCCATTCCGGTGCTCTCCTCGGCGGGCGCGCTGACCGAGGCGCTGGCCCACCTGGATGTGCGCAAGATCGCCGTCGTCACCCCGTATATGAAGCCGCTGACCGCGACGGTGTGTGACTACATCGAGCACGAGGGCTTCGAGGTGGTGGATTCGCTGAGTCTCGAGGTGGCCGACAACCTGGCTGTCGGGCGCCTGGATCCGCGCAATCTGCTCGAACACGCTCGCACGGTCGACACCTCCGGCGCCCAGGCCCTGGTCATCAGCGCGTGTGTGCAGATGCCGTCGCTGCCGATCCTCGACGAGCTGCAGCAGCAGTTCGATATTCCGGTGCTGTCGGCCGCCGCGGCGACCACGTGGCGGGTGCTGCGCAGTCTCGACCTCGATCCGGTCGTTCCGCGCGCCGGGGCACTGCTCGCCCCGTAATCGCCATACCCCCGCAGCTCCCGAATCTCTCGAATTCCCACAGCCCACATCACGAATCGAGATCCCATGAGCTTCGATGCTCTTTTTCAGCCCGGCCGCATCGGTCCGGTCGAAGTCCGCAATCGCGTGGTGAAATCACCGAACAGCAGCGCGACGGCCAATATGGACGGCACGATCAGCCGGCGAACCGTCGACCACTATCGCCGCCTCGGCGAGGGTGGCGTCGGCCTGATCATGACCGAGTACACCTACATCGACGACGACGCCAGCAAAGCGATCCACAACCAGCCCGGGATGAGCCGCCACGAGCACATCGCCGGATGGGGATGGCTCGTCGACGAGGTACATGCCACCGGCGCCAAGATCGGCCTGCAGCTCGCCCACGGCGGCCGCCAGAAATTCCTCGGCACCGCGCCGATCAAATCGGCCAGCGACAGTTCCTGGGACTACGTCGAGGCGGTGGCCGGGGTGGTCCCGCAGCCGGTGACCGTCGCCGAGATCGATGACATCGTCACCGCCTTCGCCCAGGCCGCGCTGCGCGCGTGGAAGGCCCGCTTCGACCTGGTCGAGGTGCATGCGGGACACGGATATCTGATCACCAATTTCCTTTCCCCGCACACGAATACGCGCACCGACGACTACGGCGGCAGCTTCGGGAACCGCTCCCGCATCCTCATCCGGATCGTCGACGCCATCCGCGCCACGGTGCCACGCGATTTTCCGCTGAGCGTGCGGGTTTCGGTCACCGACTACGAGCCCGACGGCATTCCCATCGAGGAGACCGTCGAGCTGTGCCGGATGCTCGAAGCGCACGGGGTCGATGTCATCCATGCCTCCGGCGGCCACCACGCCACCATGGAATGGGAGGTCAGCCCCTGGTTCAACACTCGCGCACCGCACCGCTGGGGCTGGGAGAAGTTCCGTCCCGAGCTGTCGATTCCGGTGATCGGCTCGGGTTCGCTGGTCTCCCCGGAGGTTGCCAACGATGTCATCGCCTCCGGCTCGGCCGATTTCGTCTCGCTGGGCCGTGCCATGCTCGCTGATCCCGATTGGGCGCGCAAGGCGCAGGCGGGGCGGGCACTCGAGATCGTGCCGTGCATCCGATGCAACGACGGTTGTCTGCATCGCGGCGTGGACAAAGGCCGCTCGGTCGGGTGCACGGTGAATCCGTCCGTGACCGAGGAGGGCCGGTTCCCGATCACCGTGGCCGGCGCCGTGAGGTCGGTTGCGGTCGTGGGCGCCGGACCCGCCGGCCTGCGCAGTGCCGCCGTACTGAGCGACCGCGGGCACGAGGTGCGGCTGTTCGAACCCGGCGAACTCGGGGGCCTGCTCACCCACGCGCTGGGATCCACGGTCAAACAGGATATCGCGGCATTGGTGCAGCATCTCGTGCACGAGGTCCGGCGCCGCGATATCGCGGTGGTGCCGGCCCGGGCCACGGCGACGGAACTGCTTGCCAGCGGCGTGGATTCGGTGGTGCTCGCCACCGGCGCGCCCCTGCGGGAACCGGACTTCCCGATCGCCACGGATGTGCCCGTGATACCCGCGGCGCGAGTGCGCGCCGATGCTCCGCTGCGTGGGCGGATCGTGGTGATCGGCGGCGGGATGCAGGGGTGCGAGACCTCGTTGCGGATCGCCGAGATGGGTGATGTCGAGGTAACGGTTGTGGAGCAACAGGATTCGCTGCTCACCGGAGACGAGGTGGTCTACGACGTCATGAAGCTGCCACAGTTCATGCGGCAGGCCGGGGTGCGTATTCGCACCGGCGCGCAAGTGACCGAGGTTACCGCCGACGGCGTCTCACTCCGTACCGCGGACGGGGTCGAGGTGCTACCCGCCGACACGGTGGTACCAGCGCTGGGCCGTATTCCCGCGTCGAACGAACTCGCCGACGAATTGCGCAGCGCCGGAATCGATGTGCACGTGATCGGCTCGGCGCTGCGACCGGGACGGGTGTACGACGCGATCCACACCGCGTTCTTCGCCGCACGGATCATCTGAGCGAATGCCGCCCGGGCCGGCCGGTTCTCAGGCCGGCGGCTCGGGCGGCGCCATCAGAGTCAGGTTGGAGGTGGCGAAATCCGGCAGTACCGGATCGGAATCGATCCAGTAGATCGGCGCGGGACGTTGGATCCGTCCCTGTTCGTCGTGCTCGATCACGATGTCGCGGCCGCGTATCGCCAGCAGCAAGGAGTCGAAACAATGATCGGGATCGGCATCGAGTACCAGGCCCACGGCGGCATCGATCAAATGGAACTCCATGATCCGGCGTGCCGAAGCCGCATTGCGATTACCGATCGCGTCCAGAAAGAATTGATCACTGTCGATGAAATCGTCCGGGGTGCGGGCATGCGAGAGATAGACGCTCTGATGCCGGTAGATCATGGTGTGCAGGGAACTGGTGAGTTCGGCGAAATTCGACGGGTACCGTGTCAGCGCCACGTCGTGGAACAGTTGGTGCGCTTCCTGGAAACGGCGACTGTGCGAACGATGAGTACGCATCTGCTCGAGATGATTTCGCATCTGCTCGATATCGTCGTCGCCGAGCAATTCGACGATCGCCGCCACGGTCGGCGGCTCCAGCAGCAGGCGCAGCGCATAACTCTGCTCGGTTTCGGAATTCACCAGCGGAGCCACATGCATGCCGCGGTTGGCGTGCGCCACCACCAGGCCGTCCGCTTCCAGTCGCTGCAACGCCTCGCGCAGGGGAGTGCGGCTCACCTCGAGCTCGTTGGCAAGCTGCTCCTGGGACATGCGCCACCCGGGTGCGTAGACACCTGTGATGATGCGCTCCCGCAGAGTCCGGTACAGCGCATCGACGGTGGTACCGGCGCGGATCCGTCGAGCAGGGGTAGTCATCGGCATCATCCTAAGGTCATCGGCGAACGGCGCATTCCGTCGCCGCTGTAGAAGTGTATCCAATTATGTGTACAAATAGGCGAGGTGGTGCCGCACCGAGCCCGGAAAGGAGCCCCGATGGGCGCATTGGATGGTCAGGTCGTCGTCTTCACCGGCGCGGGGGCGGGAATCGGCCGGGCGGTGGTCGAACGATATGTTGCGGAGGGTGCGCGCGTCGTCGCGGTCGACATCTCCGACCGGGTACTCGAATTGCGTGGCGGACTGGGGGATTCGGTCCGGCCGATGGTGGCCGACGTCGCCACCTGGGAGGGCAATGTCGCGGCCGTGGATGCCGCCGTGAGTGAATGGGGTCGGCTCGACGTCTTCGTCGGCAACGCGGGCATCACCGATGGGGCGCGGCCGATCGAGGAGATCCCGGGCGACCAACTGGCCGGAGCGTTCACCGAATTGTTCGGTGTGAACGTCCTGGCGCCGCTGCTCGGTGTGCGGGCCGCTCTGGACGCGCTGGTGGCGTCTCGTGGCAGTGTCATCATCACTGGTTCGTATGCCAGTACGAATGCCGCGGGTGGCGGCGTCCTGTACACCGCGTCCAAGCACGCCGTTCACGGTGTGGTGCGGCAACTCGCCTACGAGCTGGCGCCCGATATCCGCGTGAACGGGGTGGCACCGGGTGTGGCGCCGACCCGGCTGCGCGGCACCACCGCGCTCGGCCAGACGGCCGCCGATTCGGTCCTGGACGGAACTCGGGAAAAGCTTCCACTGCAAGAGGTTCCGTCCGCGGACGCCTACAACGGGATCTTCACTCTGCTCGCCTCTCGCTCCGATGCGGCTGCGATGACCGGATCGCTCGTCACCGCGGACAGCGGTCTGTCGGTGCGCGGGATCGCGCGGCCCGGTGGCCGGGTACGTCGAGCTTGATCGTCCTGGTCCGCGCCCGACCGGAGCCGGCGTGCGCAGCAGCCCCGGCCTAGCGGCCCGCAGGGTCGCCTGGCCGGTGCGGCGCAACGGAATTCGCGCGGGCCTCGGCATTGCGCTCGATCAGCCGCCCGATGTGGTCCAGGATGCAGCCCAGCCCGTATTCGAAGTTCCGTTCGTCGGGCGCGCCCGAGCGCAGGCCCCTGGCAGCGGCCGCGGCCAGCAGCGGTGTGGTCTGCGGATCGACCACGATGCTGTCGTAGTAGGCACGCGAGGATCCTTCGCCGTCCTGGTTCTTGTCGTAGAGCCGTTGCAGCACAACCGATCCGCGAATATGCAGGTTGATCGCCGAGTAGGTGTCCAATGCCTGCTCGATCGACAGGCCCGCGTCCACGAGCGTGGCCACCGTGCGTTCGAGCTGCTCGGCTCCGACTCGCCCGGCGTGCTGACTCAACGCGGATCTGATCAGGATCAGGTCGCACAGAATGGGGTTGTCCAGGAACGTGCGCCGCAGGATCCTGGCGTGGTTGACCAGGCTCTCGCGCCACTTCGACGCCTCCACCGACGGGTAGGGCGCGGTGTAGACGTACAGCCGCAGCGCGCGGTCGGTCATCGCGTTGAGCAGGTCGTCCTTCTTGCGGAAGTACCAGTAGATACTGGTCACCCCCACGTTAAGATGACGTCCCAGCAGCGGCATGCTCAGGCCGTCGATGGAGACTCGCTGGGCGAGTTCGAAGGCGCCGTCGATGATGTCCTCGGGGTTCAGCGAGCCCCGCTCGCGGCGACGCCGGTTCTCCGTGGTTGCGCGTTTGGCCACGTTATCCTCCTGTGCCCCAGGACCCGCCGGTGAAGACCGGGTCTCGCTTCTGGGCGAACGCGGCGAACGCCTCGAGCACATCCGAGCCGGACAGATTGGCGGTCTGTGCGCGCACCTCGCCCTCGAGCGCCTCGGGCAGGGTGCGGTCGGCGCCCTCGTTCATCAGCTCCTTGGTCAGCGCCAACGCTCGTGGCGGTCCGGCCGCGAGCCGGGCGGCCACCTGCGCGACGAAGGCGTCGACCGACTCCTGCGGCCGGACCCAGGTGACCAGGCCCAGCGAGTGCGCCTCCGCGGCGCCGATCGTGTCCGCCAGCAGCGTCAGGCGTTTGGCCTGTTGCAGGCCGACCAAGCGGGGCAGCAGCCAGGAACCGCCGCAATCCGGCGACAGCGCGCGGCGAATGAAGATCTGGCAGAACCGCGCATCCTCGGCGGCCACCACCAGATCGCAGCCCAGGGCGATATTCCATCCCGCACCGGCCGCGACGCCGCGCACCTTCGCGATCGTCGGAACCGGCAGTTCGTGCAGTTCCCGCACCACAGCGTTGATCGCGCGCATCTCCTCGCCGGGATCGGGAAACTCGTCCATGCCCTCGGCGTCGGAAATGTCTGCGCCGGAACAGAAATTACCGTCCGCGCCGGTCAGGACGACCGCGCGGATCGTCCCGCTCTGCGCGATCTGCGCGAACGCATCCGCCAGCGCCCGCCACAGTTCGCGGTTGATCGCGTTCTTGCGGCGTGGCCGGTTCAGGGTCAACGTCAGCACGCCCGCGGCCTCGTCACGCAGAAGTGCAGGGTCCTCACTCATGAGGTCGTCCTTTCCGAACCGATGTGCGGGCTGGTCTGCCGCTTCGGGCCGATTACGCCGAGCCGCAACGGTTCCGGTGTCGAATCCCGCTGCCGACGAAGTACTTTCGGCATCGCATCACCGGTGCGGGGCGGCGATGTCGAAGGTGACGGGCAGCGTGTTGGGGGAACGGAACGGCTGTCCGAAAATGTGCGGGTCGCCCTCGGGCAGCAGGGTGAAGTTCCTCAGCCGGTCGAGCAGGCATTCCACCGCGACCCGCGTTTCCATGCGCGCCAGATGCAGGCCCAGGCAGGTGTGCGCGCCGGCGGTGAAGCTGATGTGCGGGGTGTGCGAGCGGAAGATGTCGAACTCCTCGGGCCGGTCCCAGCGGGTTTCGTCGCGGTTGGCCGATCCCAGGCACAGATCCAGCACCGCGCCCCGGGGAATCGTGGCGCCCTCGAGCTCGGCGTCTTCGGTGACGTACCGCTGCACCAGCGTCAGCGGAGTCTCGTAGCGCAACCCCTCCTCGATGGCCTGCGGAACGAGGTCCCGATTCTGTTGCACGGCGGCGAACTGCTCGGGGTGACGCAACAGCAGATAGAGCAGATTTCCCGCGGAGCGATAGGTGGTTTCCAGCCCGGCGGGCAGCAACAATCGCAGGAACGAGTAGATCGCCTCGTCGCTCAGCTTCTCGCCATCGATCTGCGCGGCGACCAGATCGCCGATGATGTCCTCGGTCGGTGTGCTGCGGCGTTCTTCGATGCGCTCGAGGAAATAATCCTTCAGATCGTTCGAGGCCTGCAGCGCCCGCGGAACCTTGTCGGCGTAGCTGATGATCGCCACGGCGGCCTTGCGGAAGAACGGCAGATCCTCTTCGGGCAGCCCCAACAGACGTGCGATGACCCGCGTCGGGAACTCGAAGGTGAACTCCTTGATCAGATCCGCCCGGCCACGTTCGGCGAATTCGTCGATCAGCGCCTCGCAGATCGGCCGCACGATCTGCGGCTCCCACCGCAGCAGCGACTGCGGCCGGAAGGCGGTGGTCACCAGGGCCCGGTGCGCCTTGTGCGCGGATCCCGACATCGCCAGGATCGTCGGGCCCATGAACACGCCGATGGTGGAATCGTAGAGCTTCGAGGTGAATACGCGGTTGTTCCGCAGCGCCGCGCTCACCGCGGCGTAGGAGACCGCGGCGTAGGTGTCCTTGGGCCGCAACGATTCCGGTGTCTTGGAGTAGTCCATCACCGTGCCGTGGAACACCCCCGCCTCGCCGCGTCTGGCGGCGAAGTAGGGATAGGGGTCACGTAGATCGAGAACGTCCGCGGCGATCGCGGATTCGTCTCGTGCAGGGCTGGTCACAGCTCACCTCGGGGTTCGTGGCTCATCGCGGAATACGGCGGCCTTGTCTACTGTAATCCATACAGTATAGTCGCGACGGGGTGGGCGCGGATATTTCGCCGAATGCCCGGCGCTCCGGGAGCGCTGTGTCACAACCGAATCGGTGTTCCGGCGACCAGCGGTGCGACGAATCCGCCGTCCACGTGGATGTCCTGACCGTTGATCCACCGAGCCTGCGAGGAGCCCAGGAACGCGATGACCGGGACGATGTCGTCCACCCGCGCGTGCCTGCCGATGGTGGCCTTCACCGTGTCGAGGACCTCCTTGCCCATGGATGCCTCGAAATCGGCGAGGATCGGGGTCTCGGTGGGCCCGGGGCTCACGGTGTTCACCCGGACGCCGTACTTCTGCCACGCGGTGGGGGCCAGTCGCTTGGCGAAGATGATCGCGGCCTGCTTGGAGGTGCTGTACACCGGGTAGGCGGGATCCTGGTCCTGCTGCCAGCGTTCCACGGCCTCGGCGTCGGTCGCTGCCAGCAGTCCCGTCAATGCCGGAATGCGTTCCTGCCAGCCGAGTGCGGCCACCGACGCGACGGTCACGATCGCGCCGCCCTCGCGCAGGCGCGGCAGCATGCCCTCGGTCATCAGCCGCATGCCCAGGTAGTTCACCCTCAGCACGTCCGTGGCCGGTGCGGTGCCCGGCACGCCCGCGACATAGGCCAGCAGATCCCAGCCGGACCCGATCCGCTCCAGCAGGGCCGCGATCGCCGAGGCGTCGCGCAGATCGCACCGCTCGTGCCGCGCGGCCGGAGTCTGGTTGGGGCGCAGGTCCACTGCCAGGACGTGATCGCCGTTGCGGTGGAAGTGCGCGGCGGTCGCGGCGCCGATCCCCGAGCCGGCGCCCACGACGACGACCTTGCGTTGCTCAGAGTCCATGGATATCACCAATCCCGTGCGCGAAGGGTTATAGAATGCTTGACAGTAAGGGTCACTATAAATCACTCTAGTGGCCGTCACAACGGACCGGTGCGCATGCGTTTCGCACCCGGTGAGCACCGAGACGTACGCAACGAAAGAGTCAGCTCATGAGCATGCCGATCGTCGATGACACCGCGAAGATCCTGGCCGATCCGCACTCCTACACCGATGAGGCCCGATTGCATGCCACGCTGGCGAAAGTGCGTGCGAGCGAACCTGTTTCGCTGGTGGACGCGCCGGGCTACCGGCCGTTCTGGGCCATCACCAAGCATGCGGACATCCTGGCGGTCGAGCGGGCGAACCGGCTGTTCACCAACTGGCCCCGGCCGGTCCTGATGAGCGCCGCCTCCGATGAGATGCAGTCCGCTGCGGGGATTCGCACGCTGATCCACATGGACGATCCGCAGCACCGGGTGGTGCGCTCGATCGCCGCGGACTGGTTCAGCCCGAAGGCCATGAAAGCCATGGGCGAGCGGATCGAGCAGCTCGCCGAGCAGTACGTCGATCGGATGCGCGAGGCGGGCGGGGAATGCGATTTCGTGCAGGAGGTCGCGGTCAACTTCCCGCTGTACGTGATCATGTCGCTGCTGGGCGTGCCCGAGTCGGACTTTCCGCGCATGTTGAAACTCACGCAGGAGCTGGTCGGCAGTGACGACGACGAACTCAAACGCAGTGCGCCGTCGGACGAGACGATGAACGCGCTGCTGGAGATGTTCCAGTACTTCCAGCACCTGACCGCCTCGTGGCGGGAGCACCCCACCGGCGACCTGGGCTCGACCATCGCCAACGCCCGCATCGACGGCGAGCCGCTGAGCGATGTGGACACCATGTCGTACTACGCGATCATCGCCACCGCCGGGCACGACACCACCAGCAGCAGTATCGCCGGTGGGCTGCGCGCGCTCGTCGAACATCCCGAGCAACGCGAAAACCTGCGCGCGAACCTGGATCTGATGCCGCTGGCGACCGAGGAGATCATCCGGTGGGTCACCCCGGTCAAGGCGTTCATGCGCACCGCCGCGCAGGACACCACGCTCAACGGCGTGCCGATCGCGGCAGGGGACTCGCTGCTGCTGTCCTACGTGTCGGGCAATCGCGACGAGGACGCGTTCACCGATCCGTTCCGCTTCGACATCGAGCGCGAACCCAACAAACACGTGGCGTTCGGCTTCGGCGTGCATTTCTGTCTCGGGGCGGGCCTGGCCCGGATGGAGATCGGCAAGTTCCTCGCCGAACTGCTGCCGCGGCTGACCTCCATCGAACTCAACGGTGTGCCCGCACTCAGCGCCACCACCTTCGTGGGCGGACTCAAACATCTGCCGATCCGCTACACGCTGGCCTGAGCGCGGGCGAAACCTGTTGCCGGCGAGCCGAACTGCAGAAGGACGACACCATGACCAATGCCCAGACCTGGGACGAGACGCTCGCCGACCTCGATCGGCGCCGAGTGCGGGTGCAGGCGATGGGAGGTCCCGAACGGGTCGCCAAACATCGCGGCAAGGGCAAACTGGATGCCCGGTCCCGGATCGAGCACCTCGTGGATCCGGGAACGTTCCAGGAGTTCGGCACCCTGGTCGGCGGCGAGGTCGCCGCCGATGCGATCGTGGCCGGTTCCGGATTGATCCACGGCGCGCCGGTGATGGTGGGCGCGGAGGATTTCACCACGCTGGCCGGAAGTATCGCGCCGGGCAGCAATTCCAAGCGCTACCGCCTCGCCGAGCTCGCGGTGCGCAACCGGGTGCCGCTGGTGATGTTGCTGGAGGGCGCGGGATTCCGGCCCACCGGCGACCATTACGGGCGCACCCCGACCGATCTGCTGGCCCAGGCGCGGTGCTCGGGGCGCGTGCCGATGGTGACCGGGGTGCTGGGGGCCTCGGCCGGACACGGCGCGCTGGTCGCCCCGGTGGCGGATTTCGCCATCATGAGCCGTCAGGGCGCGATCTTCACCGCCGGGCCGCCGGTGGTGAAAGTCTCGACGGGAGAAGAGGTTTCGAAGGAGGATCTCGGCGGTCCGGACGTCGCGGTGCCCAGCGGGCTGATCCACAATCTCGGTGAGACCGACGAGGCGGTGCTCGACGAGATCCGCCGCTATCTGGCCTACTTCCCGCCGAGTGCGTGGTCCTATCCGCCCTCGTCCCCGCCGTCCACCGCGACCGGGCCCCGGGCCACCCCGGAACTGCTCGGACTCATCTCCCGCGACAATCGGCGCACCTACGATATGCGCACCGTGCTGGACGTGGTCTTCGACGACACCGACTGGTTCGAGGTGCAGCCCGATTTCGGCGAGGCGATCATCTGCGCGCTCGCGCATCTGGGTGGTCATCCGGTCGCGGTGGTGGCCAATCAGCCGCAGGTGCTGGCCGGATCGATCGACGCGGACGCCGCGGACAAGGCCGCGCATTTCATCACCGTCGCCGACTCGTTCCATCTGCCGATCGTGTTCCTGGCCGACAATCCGGGCATGCTGCCGGGCAGCGAATCCGAGCAGGCGGGCGTATTGCGCAGCGGGGCAAGGATGTTCGTCGCGCAGACCACCGCGACCACGATGAAGTTGCACGTAACCCTGCGCAAGGCATACGGATTCGGCTCGATGGTGATGTCGCTGATCAGCTTCGACAACCAGGTCGGCACCTTCGCCTATCCGGGCGCGACGATGGGCGCGATGAGCGCCGCGGCGCTGAGCAACGCCTCCAACGCCGAACAGGATCTCGCCGCGTCACTGCGCGAGATGGAGTTGCAGGCTTCCTACCACTCGGCACAGCACATGGGATTCGACGAACTCATCAATCCCGCGGAGACCCGCAACGCCCTGCTGGCGTCGCTGCAGCGGGGTTTGTACGCGCGACAGGCCGCCGCGGAGCCGGTGGTGCGCGCGGCCATCATGCCGTGAACCCCCGCGGAACCCGTGTACAACACGATACTGATAGGTATACAGTAGTGATATCTATTCGACTTGCGGCGAAGGGTGCCCCGGTGTGCAGCGGCGGAGTTCGGCGCCCGCGCGGGCGGGACTCGCGCGCTCGCACGGAGGCCTGCCGTCGAAAGGGCCGCTACGACCATCCGGTGAGATGAAAGGACTGCGATGACCGCGCTCGACTACAAGGCGATCGACGTCGACAATCACTACTACGAGCCGCTGGACGCGTTCACCCGGCACCTGGACCGCAAGTTCCGCCGCCGCGGTGTGCAGATCGTCCAGGACGGCAAGTACCACACCGCGGTCATCGGCGACCGGGTCAATCGCTTCATCCCGAACCCGACCTTCGACCCGATCATCGTGCCCGGCTGCCTGGACCTGATCTTCCGCGGCCAGGTCCCCGAGGGAGTGGACCCGGCCACACTGATGAAGGTCGAGAGCCTGGAACTGCGGCCCGAATACCGCGACCGGGACGCACGCGCGGCCGTGGTCGACCAGCAGGGCATCGAGACGATCTTCATGTTCCCCACGTTCGGATGCGGCGTCGAGGAGGCCCTCAAGGGTGATATCGAGGCCACGATGGCCTCGCTGCACGCGTTCAACCTGTGGCTCGACGAGGACTGGGGTTTCGACCGGCCGGACCGCAGAGTCGTTGCCGCGCCGATGATCTCGCTCGCCGACCCGGTCGCCGCCGTCGCCGAGGTCGAGTTCGTCCTCGCGCGCGGTGCGCGCATGGTGCACATCCGTCCCGCGCCGGTGCCCGGCATCGGCAAGCCGCGCTCGCTGGGTGACCCGGCGAACGATCCGGTGTGGGCGCGCCTGGCCGAGGCGAACGTGCCGGTCGCATTCCACCTGGGAGACAGCGGATATCTGAAGATCGCCGCGATGTGGGGCGGCAAGGACACCTTCGAGCCGTTCGGCGGCCCCGGCGACGCCCTGGACAAGATTCTCGTCGACGATCGCGCCATCCACGACACCATGGCCTCGCTGGTCATCCACGGCGTGTTCGATCGCCATCCGGCGCTGCGGGTAGCCAGCATCGAGAACGGCTCGGATTTCGTGGCCCGGCTGTGCAAGCGAATGAAGAAGCTGGCCAACCAATCTCCGCGATCGTTCCCGAACGATCCGGTCCAGACCCTGCGCGAGCACGTGTGGGTGGCGCCCTACTACGAGGACGACCTGCCGCGGCTGGCCGAGACGATCGGCGTCGAGCGCATCCTGTTCGGCTCGGACTGGCCACACGGCGAGGGCCTCGAGCAACCGCTGGACTTCACCGGCGAGCTGACCGGCTTCGACGCGGCGGACGTCCGAAAGATCATGCGGGACAACGCCTTGGAGTTCCTCGGCGTGCCGGTCGCGACGGCAGCGCGGTAGCGCGAGTGGGTAGGGTGATCGACTGCCTGGTCAACGTGCACTTCGGCGAACGAGAACAGCCGACGTACATGCTGAAGGTTCGAGACGACTATTTCAAAGGTCCGGCCTCGCTCTACTCGCAGGTGGAACTCGGCGAGCTGACCGGCGAAATGGACGAGCACGGCGTCGAGAAAGCCGTGCTGATGTACTCGATGGCCAAGCCGTCCAAGACCGCTGTCGAATTCGCCGAGAAATGTCCGGACCGCTTCTCGCTGGCGATCAACGGGGTGGACCTGCTGCATCCGGTGTCCTCGCTGCGCGAACTGGAATCTCTGGTCGCGAGCCTGCCGGTGGTGTACACGACCGCCGGACCCAGCTTCTGGGGTGATGGGCAGTATCCGCCGACGGACGCGGTGTACTACCCGCTGTACTACAAGTGCGCCGAATTGGGCCTGCCCCTGTGCATGAACACCGGCCTGCCCGGCCCGCCGATTCCGGGCGAGGTGCAGAACCCCATCTATCTGGACCGGGTCTGCTATCGGTTCCCCGAACTGCGCCTGTGCATGATCCACGGCGCGGACCCGTGGTGGGACACCGCGATCCGGCTGCTCATGAAATACGAGAATCTTCGTCTGATGACCTCGGCCTGGTCGCCGAAGCGGTTGCCGGACAGCCTGATTCACTTCATGCGGACCCGGGGCCGGAACAAGATAATTTTCGGCTCGGACTGGCCGGTGTTGCGCATGTCGCGGGTGGTGCCGGAGGCGCTCGCGCTGGATCTGCCGCACGACGTGCTGGAGAACTACCTCTACAACAACGCACACGAGTTCTTTTTCACAGACCGGAGCGCCCGGGACCGAGCGCTCCGGAACCAGGAGTGATGACGATGGATCGCTACGAACTGCGCAGACAGGATTACAGCCTGTCCGCGGACCAGACCGAGTTGCAGGCGGTCTACACGAAATTCTTCCGGACGCGCAGCACCATCGATATCGTCCGCGCCGCCGAACCGATCGGATTCGACAAGAATCTGTGGGAACAGCTGTGCGGCACCGGCGCCACCTCGATGGCCCTGCCCGAATCGGTGGGCGGCGACGGCGCGACACTGGTCGATCTGACCCTGGTCGCCGAAGAACTCGGCCGCACCATCGCACCCGTTCCGTGGATCGATCATGTCTGCGCGGCCCGGCTGCTGGCTCGCCTGGGAGCGTTGGGGCCTGACGACTCGGATATTGTCGCGGGCAAGACCGTGGTGGCTCTGGATGCTCGTCTCGACGCCGTCACCGGGCCGCGGCTGATCCCCTCCGGTGCGGTGGCCGATCACATTCTGGTCCGGGACGGCAGCGACATCGTCCGGTTGAGTTTCGACACCCGCCCGGCCAGGACCGACAACATCGGGCGGCTGCCCATGGCATGGATCGATCCCGCGGCGGCCGACCACCGGACCGTCGTCGCGTCCGGCGCCGAGGCGCTGGCGCAATACGTTGTGGCACTGGACGAATGGCGGCTGCTCACCGCGGCGGCGCTGGTGGGCCTGGTGGAGGAGACCCTGACCGTGGCCGCGGAATTCGCCAGGAACCGCTACACCATGGGCGTGCCCATCTCCACACTCCAGGGGATCTCCCATCCACTGGCCAACATCGCGATCGTGGTGCAGTCCGGGCGCAATCTGGCCCGCCGCGCGGCCTGGTTCCTGGACAACGAACCCGATGCCCAGCCCGGCCTCGCACCGGCGGCGTTCGTGTACCTGGCCGAGGAGGCCGCGAAGGCCGCGACCACCGCCGTGCATGTGCAGGGCGGCCTCGGCGTCAGCGCGGAATCCGTCTCGTCCGCGTATCTGCTGCGTGCCCGGGGCTGGTCGTTGGCCGGGGGCGATCCGGGAGCCAGTGCGGCGCGGGTCGCCGAATGCTTTGCCGCGGTTCAGGTTTAGAACGGAGACAGCGATGGATTTCTCGCGAGTGCAACTGTCGGGCGAGGAGCAAGCCTTCCACGATCGGGTGCGAAAGTTCCTCGACACCCACGTCACCGATGAGGTCCGGCGGCGTGATCGGGAAACCGGTGACAACTTCGACGAGGGCGTGCACCTGGCCATGGGCGCGGATGGCTGGCTGTCGGCGGAACTGAACACCGGGGGCGAGGGCGGGATGACCCGGGTGCAGCGCAGGCTGTGGGATCTGGAGCGGCGTCGGGTACACGTGCCGTGGGTCACCTGGGGCACCACGGCGATAGTGGCGGCCTCGGTCGAGCATTTCGGTTCGCCCGAGTTGCAGAGCGAAGTGCTGCCGCGGGTGGCATCCGGACAGGTCCGGTTGTGTCTGGGCTACACCGAGCCCGACGGCGGCTCGGATGTGGCGACCTGTAAGACCAAGGCCGTTCGCGACGGTGAGCAGTGGATCATCAACGGCTCCAAGATGTTCACCACCGGAGCGCACAACTGCCAGTACGTCTTCCTGATCACCAACACCGATCCCGAGGCGCGAAAACACAAGAGCCTCACCATGTTCCTGGTTCCCCTGGACACGCCGGGAATCGAGATCCAGGGCATCCGGACCGTGGACGGCGACCGGACGAACATCGTGTTCTACACCGACGTCCGCGTGGACGACAGGTACCGGCTCGGCGAGGTCAACGACGGATGGCGAGTCCTGTTGCAGCCCTTGGCCGTCGAGCACGGCGTGGTCGACGCGGACGCGGACGGCCTGCAGGACGTGTCCATCATGGTGCACCAGGGCACCATGATGGCGACCTCGGTGGACCGGATCGCCGGTATCGCGGGCAGGCAAGGTCCCGACGGTCGCCGCCTGATCGACGACGGGGCGGTCGCGTATCGGCTGGGCCGCAGCATCGCGCGGATGGAAGCGGCGCTGTCCGCGCCCAGCATGTTCGGCCGCGTCGCGATCGCCCAGACGATGCGCGACATCTCCCCGGATCTGATGGACCTGCTCGGCGCGGCCTCCGCGCTGCCGATCGATGCCGAAGGGGCCGCGGACGAGGGCGGCGCGGAGTACGTCTACCGCTGGGCGCCGCTGTGCGGAATCTACGGCGGCACCCTGGAGGTCTTCCGCAACATGATCGCCGAGCATGTTCTGGGCCTGGGACGGGCGAACTATGCCGCGCCGGTCGCGGCGAAACGATGAAAGGTCGAGTATGAGTACCGATCTGGTCCGCTACGAGGTTGCCGAGGGCATCGCGACGATCTCGCTCAACCGGCCCGAGGTGCACAACGCGCAGAATATGGCGTTGCTCGACGAGCTCGACGCCGCGTGGACCCGGGCCGCGGACGACCCGCAGGTGCGGGTGATCGTGTTGCGCGCCAACGGCAAACACTTCTCCGCCGGTCACGACGTCGCCCGCAGCACCTGGGACGACAACCGGGACAAGTGGCTGGTGTCCGACATCTACGAGGTCGAATCCCGCCGCTACGTCGGCTATTCACTGAAGTGGCGCAACATCCCCAAGCCGTCCATCGCCGCGGTGCAGGGGGTCTGCATCGCCGGAGGGCTGCTGCTGGCCTGGCCGTGTGATCTGATCGTGGCCGCCGACAACGCCCGGTTCTCCGATCCCGTCGTGGCGATGGGCATCGGCGGCGTCGAATACCACGCGCACACCTGGGAGATGGGGGCCCGGCTGGCCAAGGAGGTCCTGTTCACCGGCCGGCCCGTCAACGCCGAGGAAGCGTTGCGGATCGGCATGGTCAACAAAGTGGTCGCGCGCGACGAACTCGATGCCGCGGCAAGGGAACTGGCGGCACAGATCGCGACGAAACATCCGTTCGCCCTGCGCGCGGCGAAACGCGCGGTCAACCAGACCCTCGACATCCAGGGGTTCACCGCCGCCGTGCAAGCGGTGTTCGACATCCATCAGCTGGGCCACGCCCACGCGATCTCCGAGACCGGACAACCGGTGCTGATGGCCCTGGACGGTATGAAAAACCAAGCCGCACAGCAGAAGCGGTAATCCGCACCGGGCCACGAGGAGGATATGTGCCCGAGGATCCGACGCGTCCGCTGCCGTCCGTGACACCCGAGACCGAGTTCTACTGGAGCTCCGGTGCGGACGGACGACTGCGGATTCAGCAGTGCGCCGCGTGTTCGGCGTTGATCCATCCGCCGCAGCCGGTGTGCCGGTGCTGCCACGGCTCGGACATGGGTGTGCGAGTGGTCTCCGGATTCGGGACGCTCATCGGCTACACGGTGAATCACCGGTTCGCCCCGCCCGGCCTGCCGCCGCCTTATGTAGTGGCACAGGTTGCGCTCGAGGAGGATTCGCGGGTCCGGCTGACGACCAACGTCGTGGAATGCGACCCCGAGCAACTCGAACTCGGCATCCGGATGGAAGTGGTGTTCGAGCGCGCCGGTGCGGTCTGGTTACCGATGTTCCGCCCGGCGCCACCGCCGAACCCGCCGAATCCGTTGCCCGCCGACGCTATTCGGCCCGATGCGATACGCGGGCTGGTCCGGCCGATGGCTTCGGCCGAGAAGTTCGAGGACAAGGTGGCGCTCACGGGAATCGGCATGTCGCGCTTGGGGCGTCGACTGATGGCCGATCCGCTGTCGCTGACCGTGCAGGCGTGCCGGGCGGCCGTCGAGGACGCGGGGCTGAGCCTGGCCGATATCGACGGTCTGTCCACCTACCCCGGCTCCGGTGCCCTCGGCCCGTTCAGCGAAGGTGGTGTCACCGCGGTGGAATCGGCGCTGGGGATCCGGCCGACCTGGTACAACGGCGGCGGCGAGACGTTCGGGCCGGGCGGTTCGGTGATCGCGGCGATGCTGGCGGTGGCGGCGGGCTTCGCCAGGCACGTGCTGTGCTTCCGGACGGTGTGGGAGTCCACCTACGCGCAATTGGTTCGGGCCGGGCGGATTTCGCCGTCGGCGGGCATCACCGACAGCTGGCTGGCGCCCTTCGGCGCCGTCTCGGCCGCACACATCCTGGCCCAGACCGCGCAACGGCACTTCCACACCTACGGCACCGATCGCGAGACCCTGGGCTGGATCGCGCTCAATCAGCGGGCCAACGCGGCACACAATCCCACGGCGATCTACCGCGATCCGCTCACCATGGACGACTATCTGTCGGCCCGGCCGATCACCACACCGTTCGGCCTGTACGACTGCGATGTGCCGTGCGACGGGTCGGTCGCGGTGATCGTCTCCGCGCGGGAGACCGCGGGGGATCTGGCCAGGCCGCCGGTACTGGTCGAGGCGGTGGGCACGCAGATCCTCGAACGCCTGGAGTGGGACCAGAGCACACTGACGCACGAGCCGCAGGTGCTCGGCCAAGCCGCGCATCTGTGGACCCGCACGACCTTGCGGCCCGGCGACGTCGATGTCGCCGAACTCTACGACGGGTTCACCTTCAACTGCCTGTCGTGGATCGAAGCGCTCGGCTTCTGCGGCATCGGCGAGGCCAAGGACTTCCTCGACCGGGGCAGAAACATTGCGCGAGAAGGGATCCTGCCGTTGAACACCCACGGCGGCCAGCTGTCCCACGGCCGGACCCACGGTATGGGCCTGGTGCACGAAGCGGTGACCCAACTGCGCGGCGACGGCGGGGTGCGCCAAATTCCCGACGCCCGGGTCGCGGTCGTCACCAGCGGTGGACTGACGCCCAGTGGCGTCCTGTTGCTGCGATCGGCGCGGTGATCCGCGAGATCGCCGCTGCGGCACAGCAAAGCGGAGCCCGCATCACCCGCGGTCGGCTGGAGCCGGGGGTCGCGCCGACCTGCTGGATGTACTACTGTAAATAAAACAGTACGACTGAAGTGTCCTCTGGAGGTGTCACGTGAAGGTTCCCTTCACCTGGAAGGTCACCGGGTGGTTCATGGTGGGGTGGTCCGCGGAGTTCCCGAAGGGACAGGCCCGGCCGCTGCGGTACTTCGGCGAGGATCTCGTGGCCTACCGCGACGAATCCGGCGAGCTGCATATTCTCACCGGTCACTGCCGGCACCTCGGCGCGCACATCGGCCACGGCGGCAAGGTGGTCGGTGACTGCGTCGAGTGCCCGTTCCACGGCTGGCGATGGGGCCCGGACGGGCGCAATCGCAGGATTCCGGGGGAGGACCGGGTCAACCGTGGTCTGCGGCTGCGCGTCTACCCGGTCGATGAACAGAACGGTTGTGTGTTCATGTGGCATCAGCCCCACGGCAAGGAGCCGCGATGGCAGATGCCCGACATCTTCGAACTGTTCCCCGATGTCGGAACCGACCCGTCCGGCTACTACCGGCCGTATCCGGAGTTCTCCCGCAAGAGCGAGCGAGAGCCGGTACATCCACAGGTGGTTCTCGAAAACGGCCCGGACAGTTTGCATTTCGAATACGTGCACGGCGCCACGGTCACCCCGCAGATGCTGGACTGGCGCGAGGAGGACCACACCTGGTCCTTCCTGACCGGGTGGCCGGACGCGCGCAGTGCCGACCCGGACAAGATGGCGATGCGAATCCATGCGCAGATGTTCGGACTGGGCGGGTCGATCAGCGCCTTCGAAGGTTCCTCGAAACACCGGCTCATCTTCGCGACGACGCCCGTCGATGACGAATGCTCGGACCTGTTCTACTCCATCTGGTGGCCGCGAAATCCCGGCGACGAATCCGATGTGCCGCCGCCGGAGGTTCGCGAGCGGGTGGAGAAGCAGTTCTTGATCACCGTCTGGGAAGACCTCAGCATCTGGCGATACCAGAAGTACGTCGAGCATCCTCCGTTGTCGCCCAAGGATGTGAAACCGTATCTGTCGCTGCGGAAATGGGCTACACAGTTCTACGACGTGTCCCCGCAGGACACCGCGAGCACCCCGGCGTGAGCGTATCGAGCGGCGGCCGGGATCCGGGCGCCGCGACGCGCCCGGCGTTACCGGCACAGCTGGTCGCGCCGGACCGCACGGCCGTGGTCGTTCAGGAGTGCCAGGGTGCGGTGGTGGGCCCGGATGCTGGGCTTGCGGCACTGGCGCACGAGGCCCGGCGCGAGGCGCTGCCCAATATCGGCAGACTGCTGCCCGTAGCGCGGGCGGCCGGAGTTCGGATCGTGCACTGCGTGGTGACGCGGCGCGCAGATGGCCAGGGCGCCAACCACAATGCGAAACTGTTCGACATCGGGCGGCGCGGAGTCGATGTGACGCCCGGAAGTCCGGGAGCCGCGGTCTTGCCCGAGCTGGGCCCCGAACCAGCCGACCTCGTCCTGACCCGCGGACACGGTCTGGGTCCCATGGGTGGCACCGATCTCGACGCGGTGTTGCGCAATCTCGGCATCACGACGATCGTCGCGACCGGAGTATCCCTCAACGTTGCCATCCCGAATCTGGTGATGGACGCGGTGAACGCCGCCTATCGCGTCGTGCTCCCACGTGACGCGGTGGCCGGCGTCCCACGCGAATACGGCGCGGCCGTCATCGACAACACCCTGTCCCTGCTGGCCACGGTCACCACGACCGCTGAGCTGATCGGCGCCTGGGCGCACCAGTCCGGCTAGGGGAGTGCTTCGACCAGATTGCGCCGCAACACTTTTCCGGTCGCAGTGGTCGTCCGTCGTTTGCGCGAAGCCATGCGATCCGCGCGGGTTGGCCGGCGTAGTCGCGAAATTCGTAGAGAAACGGCGGACGCCCACCTGGCCCCGGACCGGCCAGGTGGGCGTCCGTCAGGACCGCGACACCGGGTCAGCTCGCGGTGTGCGCGGTGGCCGCTTTGATCTGGGTCTGGAAGGCGGCGAGCTTGTCTTCCGCCGATGTGTGCTTGTGACTGCGCGCCTGAATACTGACGTCGTGATCGGCGGCCGCGGCTCGCAGCGCACCGACGGTCGCCTGCTCGCGCGGCACGTGCTGGAACGGATCGAAGGAGTACCAGCGCATGGCGTTGAGATGAGTCATCTTGTGGATCTCGTCGTCCGGCACCTGCTCGCGCTGCAGCACCTCGTGCAGCACCTCCGGGGCGTCGGGCCACATGGAATCGCTGTGCGGGTAGTCCATTTCCCAGGAGATGTTGTCGATGCCGATCTCGTTGCGCAGCCGCACGCCGATCGGATCGCTGATGAAACAGGTCAGGAAGTGCTCGCGGAACACCTCCGAGGGGAGTTTGCCGCCGAAGTCCTGCATCGTCCAGGCCGAGTGCATCTCGTAGGTACGGTCGACGCGTTCGAGAAAGTACGGGATCCAGCCGGTGCCGCCCTCGGACAGCGCGATCTTCAGGTCCGGGTAGTCCTTGACCGGCCGCGACCACAGCAGATCGGCGGCGGCCTGCACGATGTTCATCGGCTGCAGCGTGATCATCACATCCGGGGGCGAGTCGACCGCGGGCACGGACAACCGGCCGGAGGATCCGATGTGCACGCTGCACACGGTGTCGGTGTCCACCAGTGCCTGCCACAGTGGATTCCAGTACGGGTCGTGGAAGCTCGGATAGCCCAGTGCGGCAGGGTTTTCCGAGAACGTCAGCGAATGCACGCCCTTGTCCGCGCAGCGGCGGACCTCCGCCGCGCACGCCTGCGCATCCCAGATCACCGGCAAGGCCATCGGGATGAAGCGGCCGGGATAGGCGCCGCACCACTCATCGATGTGCCAATCGTTGTAGGCGCGCACGAGAGCCAGGGAGAAGTCGGGGTCCTCGGTGGCGAACAGCCGGGCCGCGAAGCCCGGGAACGACGGGAAGTTCATCGAGGCCAGAACCCCGCCCGCGTTCATGTCCTTGACGCGCTGGTGCACGTCGTAACAGCCGGGCCGGATCTCGTCCAGCCCTTCGGGTTCGAGGCCGTACTCGTGCTTGGGGCGCCCCGCGACGGCGTTCAACGCCACGTTCGGCACCGTGACCTCGCGGAACTTCCACACATCGGCGCCGTCGTCGGTGTGGATCAGCCGCGGGGCGTCCGCGGCGTACTTCTGCGGCAGATGGTTCTTGAACATGTCCGGCGGTTCGATGATGTGGTCATCGACGCTGATCAGGATCATGTCGTTCTCGTCCACGATCACGCTCCTTCGAAAAGGCATACTGTATTGCTTACGATACAGCTTAGGGTAGCTGTCCTGGCGGACTCGTCAATAGGGACTGCTCGCGCGGGACGGGTGCCGACGCTCAGAGGATCGCGCCGTCGTCCTTGGCTGCGATGATGTCGTCCCAGTCCAGCCCGAGCTCGAGCAGGATCGTCTCGGTGTGCTCGCCGTATTCGGGAGAGCGACTCGGCGGCGGCGGCGTTTCGTCGAATTGCACAGGGGCGCAGACGGTTCGGTAGTGTTTACCGGCGTCGTCGGTGACGTCCATCAGATACCCGTTGGCTGCCACCTGCGGATCGTCCAGAACTTCCCGAGGGCTGGCGAGGGTGGCCCAGACGGCGGGCTCGTCGGCGAGCGTCTTCTGCCATTCGCTCAGATCGCGTTCGGCGAACGTCCTGCGCAATTCGGCGGTGGCGGCTTCCTGGTTGGCGACCAGGTTCGACAGCGGAACGAAGCGCTCGTCGGTCGCCAGATCGGGCCGGCCGATCCGCTCACAGAACCCCTGCCAGAAGCGGTCGGTCTGCAACAGCATCAGCTGCACCCACCGTCCGTCGCGGGTCTGGTAGCGATTCACCGCGGGGTTGAGTGCGGTGCCCGCCGGCCCGGCGGGGATGCGATCGACTCCGTAGTAGTCCGCCGCCCCGATGTCCGGTGCGATCGCCCACATGCCTTGGGCCAGTAGGGAACTGTCCACGATGGGGGCACGGCCGGTGCGCTCGCGATGGAACAGGGCCGCGGCGATGCCTCCGGCGAGGGTTATCCCGCCTTGCAGATCGCCGAACGCCGGGCCCTGGGTCACCGGATATTCGACGTCGCTGGGGGACAGGGCATACGCGACCCCGGCGCGGGCCATATAGCTGGCCGCGTCGAAGCCGCCCCGGTCCCGCTCGGCGCCTCGGCTGCCGTGGCCGCTGCCGCGGGCGATGACGACCTTCGGGTTGAACTCCCGGATCTGCGGCACGGTCAGGCCCGCGCGCTCGAGCGGCCCCGGGAGCCAGTTGGTCAGGAAGACGTCCGCGCTGGCGATCAGCTTGCCGATGATCGCGCGGCCACGCTCGGACTTGATGTTCACCCCGATGCTGCGCTTACCGTGATTGCCCAGCTCCATCATGAAATTCGCACGGACCGGGGAACTTTCGGGAGTCAGACCGCCGACCACCAGATTGCGGCACGGATCACCCCCGGTGGTGTCCTCGACCTTGATCACCTCCGCGCCCCAGTCCGCCAGGGCGGCGCCTCCGCAGGGGACGTACGTCCAGGACGCCAGTTCGACAACCCGAATGCCGTTGAGCAGGCCCGACATGGGTGTTCCCTTCTTCCGATCGCTCGATGTCTTGAAGAACTATACGGTAAACGTTACAGTTACTCATCCAGAATGGATTTCGTGACATCGCGGATGCGGCTGCCGAGGATCAGGAGGGAATGTGCGCGAGATCGTCGGGCAGACCCCGGCCACCAGTGCCGATGTAGGTCGCCGCGCAGCGGCGCGAGCCGAGACTCGTCTGCTGATCGACGGCGAGCTGACCTCGGCGACCGACGGCGAGGAGTTCGCGAACTTCAGCCCGGCCACCGGCGCTTCGCTCGGTGTCACCGCCGCGGCCGGTCCGCGGGACATGCTTCGCGCGATCGAGGCCGCCAGGCGTGCGTTCGACGAGACCGGCTGGTCCACCGATCGAGCGCTGCGCCGGCGCTGCCTGGGACAACTGCAGCAGGGGCTGGAGGACGAAAAGCAGGAGTTCGCCGACGAACTCGTCGCGGAGGTCGGATGTCCCGCGATGACTCTGCGCAACGCGCAGCTGGACTGGCCGCTGGCCGAATCGTTGCGGTACCCCGCGCGGTTGATCGATGAATTCGAATGGGAGCGAACCCTTCCCGGCGGCGGGCTGTTCGGCGAACGCAATGTGCGCACGGTGGTTCAGGAACCGGTGGGCGTGGTCGCGGCGATCTGCCCGTCGAATTTTCCGGTCGAGGTGATCCTGAACAAGCTCGGTCCCGCGCTGGCCGCGGGAAATACCGTCGTACTCAAGCCGGATCCGAACACGCCGTGGAACGCCACCCGAATCGGCCGGATCATCGCCGAGCGCACCGATATCCCGCCGGGTGTGGTCAATATCGTGCCCACCCCGTCCAACGACGTCGCGAGCCTGCTGGCCACCGATCCGCGGGTGGACATGATCTCGTTCACCGGGTCGACCGCGGTCGGGCGGAGGCTGATGCGGCTGGGCGCGGAGACGATGAAGCGCACATTCCTCGAATTGGGCGGCAAGTCGGCGCTGATCGTGCTGGAGGACGCTGATCCGGTCACCGCGCTGCGCAGTGCGGTGGGCGTGTGCGTGCACGCCGGGCAGGCATGCGCCGCGACGAGCCGGATGCTGGTGCATCGCTCGGCATTCGGCGACATGGTCGCCGGTGTCGCGTCGGCGTTCGACGCGGTCCCGGTCGGCGATCCCGCGTCACCCGACACGCTGGTCGGCCCGGTGATCACCGCGACTCAGCAGGAGCGTGTCCTGGACGCGTGCACCCGTGCGACGGTGGACGGCGCTCGTCTGGTGACCGGAGGCGGGAGCGTCGAGTCGCTGCCCGCGGAACTGGCGGGCGGTCACTACGTGCAACCGACCGTATTCGTCTGCGAGGACCCCGATCTGGCGATCGCCCAGGAGGAGATCTTCGGGCCGGTGCTGGTGATGATCCCGTTCGACGACGACCAAGCGGCGATCCGCATCGCCAACAACAGCGCCTACGGCCTGGCCGGTGCGGTGCTGTCCGCATCGGCCGACCGGGCCATGGCGGTCGCACGCCGGGTCCGCACCGGCTCGATCGGCGTCAACGGCGGCATGTTCTACGGCGCGGACGCGCCGTTCGGCGGCTACAAGAACAGCGGCGTCGGCCGCCAGTGCGGCCTGGAGGGCTTCGGGCAGTACCTCGAGACCAAGACCATCGGCAGCCGGATTCGGATTCCCAGGCAGCACTGACCGATTCGTGGCCGCAGGGCCGATCACCGAACTGAGGAAAAGGATGTCACCCGTGGGAAAATTGGATGGCAAGGTAGCGGTGATCTCCGGTGCCGCACGCGGGCAAGGCCGCTCGCACGCGGTGCATCTCGCGGCCGAGGGGGCGAGCATCATCGCCCTGGATCTGTGCGCGGACCTCGACGGCAACACCTATCCGCTGTCCCGGCCCGAGGATCTGGACGAAACCGTCCGCCTGGTCGAAAAGCACGGCGTGCGAGCCCATCCCGTCATCGTGGACGTGCGCGAACGCAGCGCGGTCTGGACCTGCATCGCCGACGGGGTGCGGGCGCTGGGACGCCTGGACATCGTCGTCGCGAACGCCGGTATCGCGCCCCTGGGCAAGGGACAGAGCATGCAGTCCTGGTCGGACACGATCGACACCGATCTCGCGGGGGTGTTCAACGTCATCCAGGGCAGCCTGCCGCACCTGGGTGCGGGCGGGGCCATCATCGCGACCGGATCGCTGGCAGCGCAACTGGGCAGCTCCACCAAGCAGGGTCCCGGCGGGTCGGCCTACAGCTTCGCGAAACAGGTTGTCGCACACTACGTCAACGACCTGTCGATCCAGCTGGCCAAGCAGTCGATTCGGGTCAACGCCGTGCACCCGACCAACGTGAACACCGACATGCTGCACAACGAGGGCATGTATCAGGTGTTCCGCCCGGACAAGACCTCGCCCACCCGGGAGGAGGCCGAGCCCGCGTTCCATGCGATGCAGGCCATGCCGATCCCGTACATCGAACCGCAGGACGTATCGGATCTCGTCGTCTTCCTGGCGAGCGACCGGGCGCGCTACATCACCGGCAGCCAATTGCGGGTGGACGCAGGCGGTTACGTCAAGGCCGTCCCGTGGGGCAAGTGAGAAGAATGATCGAGGTCGAACCATGACGGTGCTATACCGTACTTGTTACAGTAATTCGTACTAACAGTGTTGGCTCGCCGCGCCCGAGTGGTGCGGCACGAGTGGTGCAGAGGTTGAGAGGTATGGCGAAACCCGTCATCGTGAGTGCGGTCCGGACCGCGATCGGACGATCCTTCAAAGGGGCGCTCGCGAATGTGCCCGCGGAGACATTGGCGACCACCGTCCTGCCGGAGGCCGTGCGCCGGGCAGGTATCGATCCGACGGTGGTCGACGACGTCATCCTGGCCGAATTGAACTACGGCGGCGGTGATCTGGCGCGACACGCGGCCGTGGCCTGCGGCATGGAGACCGTCCCCGGACAGGCCGTGAACCGGCACTGCACCGGCAGTCTCACCGCGATCGCCAACGGTGCGGCGCACATCGTCTCGGAGATGGAGCGGGTGATCGTCGCCGGTGGCGTGCAGTCGCTGTCGACCGCGCCGCTGATGAAGTGGCGGGTGCCCGGGAAGGCCGAGCTGGAATTCGTCGAGCCGTGGATGCCGCCCTCGCACCCCGAGACGCCCGACGCGCCGACCCTGGACATGGCGATCACCGTCGGGTGGAACACCGCGAAGAAGGCCGGGATCTCGCGCGAGGAGATGGATGCCTGGGCGCTGCGGTCGCATCAGCGTGCCATCGCCGCGATCGACGCGGGCAAATTCCTGGACGAGATCGTCCCGATTAAGGTCCAGCAGCTCGACGGTTCGGTGGTCGACTTCGCGGTGGACGAATTCCCCCGGCGAGGAACGACTCTGGAGCGGCTGGCCGCACTGCCGGTGCTGCATCCGGAGATCGAGGGCTTCTCGATCACCGCGGGCAACAGCAGCGGAATCAACGATGCCGGCGCCGCGGTCACGGTGGTCGGTGACGACTTCGCCGCCGCGGAGGGGCTCGAGGTGATGGGTACCGTGCGAGCCTGGGCCAATGCCGCGATGACCCCCGCGGACAACGGCTTGGCAGCGGGCAAGGTGATCGGCAAGATCCTGGATCGCGCGGGCTTGAAGGTCTCGGACGTGGCGCTGTGGGAGATCAACGAGGCGTTCGCCTCGGTGCCGATCGCGGCCTGTCGCGAGCACGGGATCGACGAGGAACTGGTGAACTTCTCGGGCAGCGGATGCAGTCTCGGACACCCGATTTCGGCCTCGGGCGCGCGCATGGTGACCACGCTGCTGTACGAGCTGCGCCGTCGCGGCGGCGGCATCGGCATCGCGGCGATGTGTGCCGGTGGCGGCCAGGGTGGCGCACTCGTGGTGGAGGTCTGAGATGTCCGATGAAGTGCTGCGCGAACGCCGCGGGCGCACGCTGGTGATCACGATCAACCGGCCCGAGGCGCGCAATGCGATCAACACCGCGGTCAGCCAGGGGCTGGCCGATGCGATCGACGAACTCGACGAGAGTCCCGAACTCTCGGTCGCCGTGCTGACCGGTGCGGGCGGAAATTTCTGCGCGGGAATGGATCTGAAGGCGTTCACCGCGGGCGAGGTGGTGATCGTGCCCGGTCGCGGACTCGGTTTCACCGAACGTCCACCGGTCAAGCCGATCATCGCGGCGGTCGAAGGGTACGCCCTGGCCGGTGGCACCGAGCTGGTGCTCGCGACGGATCTCATCGTGGCCTCGCGCACCGCGAAATTCGGTATCCCCGAGGTCAAACGGGGCCTGGTCGCCGCGGGCGGCGGATTGCTGCGGTTGCAACATCGCATCCCGTATCAGAAGGCGATGGAACTGGCACTGACCGGCGAGAGCTTCACCGCCGAGGCGGCCGCGGGCTACGGCCTGGTGAACGAGCTGACCGAACCCGGTGCGGCACTGGAGAAATCGCTGGCGCTGGCCGAGCGGATCACCGCCAACGGCCCGCTCGCGGTGGCCAAAACCAAAGAGGTCCTGGTCAAGTCGAGCGACTGGTCCACCGAGGAGATGTGGCGCAAACAGCTCGAACTCGTCATCCCGGTCTTCCAGTCCAAGGACGCGCAGGAGGGCGCGACGGCATTCGCGCAGAAGCGCAAGCCCGAATGGACCGGTACATAAGGGTTTTCGTTCGGCCGCCGCGGCGGCCGCCTCACCCGGACAAATGATCATGAAAGTCAGGAGACGCTGTGTCGTTCGAAGGTGAAGTCGTAGTGGTGACCGGTGGCGCCGGTGGATTGGGTGCGGCCACGGTGCGTCGCCTGCACGGCGCCGGAGCCGCGGTCCTCATCGGCGATGTCAACGACGAGAAAGGCAAGGAACTGGCCGACGAGCTCGGCAACAAGGTGGCCTACGCGCACACCGACGTACTCGACGAGGACGCCATCGCGGCCAGCCTGGCCAAGGCCGACGAGCTGGGTGTGCCGCGGTACGTGGTGATCGCGCACGGCGGCTTCGGAGTCCTGGAGAGGGTGGTCAACCGAGACGGCAGCCCGCACACCTTCAAGGGTTTCACCGATACGATCGGGTTGTATCTCAGCGGCACCTTCAACGTGTTGCGCGTCGCCGCGGCCCGGATCGCGACACTGGATCCGAAGGCGAACGGTGAACGCGGCGCGATCGTGATGACCAGTTCGATCGCCGGGTACGAGGGCCAGATCGGTCAGTCCGCCTACGCGGCGGCCAAGGGCGGGGTGATCGGGCTGACCCTGCCGGGCGCCCGGGACCTGAGCTCGGTGGGCATCCGGCTCAACACCATCGCGCCCGGCACCATGCGCACGCCCCTGATGGAATTCCTCGGCGAGGAGAAACTCGCGAAATTCGCTGCCGCCGTGCCGTTCCCGAAGCGGCTCGGCGCACCCGACGAATTCGCGTTCCTGGCCCAGCACCTGCTGGAGAACCCCTACATCAACGGTGAGGTCGTGCGGCTCGACGGAGCACAGCGGTTCCAGCCGCGATGAGCGCGAGGGAGGCTGCCCAGCGCGTCGCGGCGAACCCGGTCGGGGGCCACCACGATGCGCGGCAGTCTCCGGTCGGTTCGACGCCGGTGTTCGGAGCCGACGCTCACGATGCGGTGACCGACAGGGATACAGCAGCGTTATCTACCAGAGAACGGTCAGGTCCGCCCGTCGCGGCGGCCGTGGGAGATCGGGGCGGCGTTGAGCGAATGGAGGATAGGGGCCGTGTTCGACGCGGTAGCCGAGGCCGTCCCGGATCGAACGATGACCGTCTGCGGTTCTCGCAGGAGCACTTTCGGTGAATCGGCACAGCGCGCCCGGCGGTTCGCCGACTTCCTGGCCGAGCGCGGTTTCGGCGCGCACACGCCGCGCGAGAAACTGCAGCGCTGGGAGTGCGGCCAGGACCGCGTCGCGCTGCTCATGCGCAACGACCTGTATCTCGAGACGCTGATCGGCTGCGTGCAGGCCCGGGTCGTCCCGGTGAACATCAACTACCACTACACCGCGCGTGAGATTCGCGAGCTGCTGGGCTGTATCCGGCCGCGCGGCATCGTCTTTCACCGTTCCTTCGGGCCGGTGGTCGCCGAGGCCGCGCCGGCGGGAGTGGAGCTGCTGGTCTCGATCGAGGACGGTGATGATGCCGCCGCGCCGGAGGGGACGGTGCCATTGGAGACCGCGATCGCTCTCGGGAGCGCCGAGCGGGTGGTCGCGCCGAGCCCCGACGACGTGATCATGCTGTGCACCGGCGGGACCACCGGACGTCCCAAGGGGGTGCTGTGGCGGCAGAGCGATCTGTACGTGTCGGCGATGAACGGCGCCGATCACGAATCCGCCGCGCCGCTGCGCGAACTCGCGCACGCGACCGGGCAGGTGTGGTTCGCGGTGTCGCCACTGTCACATGCCGCCGGGATCATGACCGCGTTCGCGGGCCTGCTGGCCGGGCAGACGATCGTGTTGTACGACGATCGCGAATCCTTCGATCCCCGTACCGCACTCGAGGTCGCGCAGCGTGAGCGTGCGGCGTTGATGACGATCGTCGGCGACGCGTATGCGGGCCCGCTGGTGCGCGAATTGCGTAGTGGCCGTTACGATCTGTCGTCGCTGTTCGTCATCGGGACCGGGGGAGCGGCGACCAATGCGCAGCACCGGCGCGAGTTGCTGGAACTGTTGCCGCACGTGATGGTCGTGGAGGGGTACGGCGCCTCGGAGACCGGCGGTATGGCCTACGGGCGCAGCCGTCGCGGCGCCGAGGTCGACACCTTCGATCCGGGGCCGGGTGCGACCGCGGTCTCGCACGATCGCAGCCGTTTCCTCGAACCCGGCGACGGCGAGATCGGCTGGGCGGCAAGGACGGGCCGGGTTCCGCTCGGCTACTTCGACGACCGCGAGACCACCGAGCGCACCTTCCCGGAGATCGACGGACAGCGCATGGCCATCCCCGGCGACCGCGCGAGCGTGGCCGCCGATGGCACCCTGCGATTCCTGGGCCGCGACTCGCTGGTGATCAACACCGGCGGCGAAAAGGTTTTCGTGGAGGAGGTCGAGGAGGTGCTGCGGGCACATCCGCGGATCGCCGACGCGCTGGTGGTGGGGCGGGCCAGCGCGCGCTGGGGGCAGGAGGTCGTGGCCCTGGTGTGCCCGCAGCCGGAGGCGGAACTCACCGCGGCGGCGCTGCGTCGGGTGTGCAAACTCGAGCTGGCCGGATTCAAGGTGCCGAAGGAATTCGTGTTCGTGACCGAGATCCGGCGCTTGGGCAACGGCAAGCCGGACTACCGCTGGGCCGCGAAGCGGGTGTCGCAGGAGGGCTGAACCAGCGTGAGTGTATGGGTCCGTCCCATCGATCGTATTGGGTTTGTGGCACTACCGGAGCCGCCGCAGGACACCGCGGGCGTGGGTGAGTACGGGTGCGTCGACCATGCGGCCTTCGAAGGTGAAGACCCCGCTGTGTGCCTCGGCTTCGGCGAGAACGTCTTGCGCCCAGCGGATCTCGTCGTCCGAGGGGCGGAACGCGGACCGCACGACCGCGACCTGCGTCGGGTGAATGCAGGCCTTGGCGGTATAGCCGGAGGCGGCCGCGGTGGCGCTGTCCGCCGTGAGGGTGTCCAGGTCGGCGATATCTACCAGCACGGTATCGATCGGTGGCACCCCGTTCGCGCGGGCGGCATAGAGTATCTGGGTTCGGGCGTGCACGGCCTCGGGGCGGTAACCGCCGTCCGCTGCCCGCCCGCGGTCAGCGCCGAGGTCCGCGACGAGATCCTCGCTGCCCCACATCATCCCGACGCAGTTGCGTGACGCGGCGATCTCGGGAGCGCGGAGAATCCCGCGGGCGGTTTCGCACAGCGCGACGACCGGGTGCGCGATCGACTCGACTGCCGCCGCGGAGACGGTCATCGGGAGCATCACCACGACGTTCGGGAACGGGGCGAGCGCCGCGAGATCATCTTCGTGCCACGGGGTTTCGAGGGCGTTGACCCGGACCAGCACGGCCTCGTGGTCGAGACGTCCCAGCGCCTCGACCACGTGTTTGCGAGCGAGGTCCTTGTGCTGCGGACCGACGGCGTCCTCGAGGTCGAGGATCACCGAGTCGGCCGCGGCGAGCGCCTTGTCGAACCGGTCCGGCCGGTCACCGGGGCAGAACAGCAGTGCCGGACCGCGCACGTGTGCGGGCATCAGTCGAGCCCGCCGCGTTTGACCAGCTGCGCGGCGATCACGTTGCGCTGGATCTCGTTGGTGCCTTCGCCGACGATCATCAGCGGTGCATCGCGGAAGTAGCGCTCGACGTCGAACTCGGTGGAATAGCCGTAGCCGCCGTGGATCCGCACCGCGTCGAGCGCGATCTCCATCGCGGTCTCGGAGGCGAACAGCTTCGCCATCCCGGCCTCCATGTCGCATCGCTCACCGGCGTCGAACTTCTCCGCGGCGAACAGGATCAGCTGGCGCGCCGCGGTCAGTTTGGTGGCCATGTCCGCCAGGTAGTTCCCGATGGACTGGTGCTGCCAGATCGGCTTGCCGAACGATTCGCGCTCCTGGGCGTAACGCAACGCATCGTCGAATGCCGCCTGCCCCACGCCCAGAGCCCGGGAGGCGACCTGAATGCGGCCGGTCTCGAGCCCTTTCATCATCTGCGCGAACCCCTTGCCCTCGACGCCGCCCAGCACCGAGGAGGCGGGCACCCGCATGTCGTCGAAGACCAGCTCGCACGTCTCCACGCCCTTGTACCCGAGCTTGGACAGGTCTTTGGACACCGTCAGGCCCGGTCCGTGCTCCACGAGCAGTACCGAGACGCCCTTGTGGCGGGGTTCGGCTTTCGGGTCGGTCTTGCACAGCAGGGCGATCAGCCCGGAGCGGCGGGCGTTGGAGATCCAGGTCTTGGTCCCGTTGATCACGTAGGAGTCACCGTCGAGGCGGGCGTGGGTGGACATCGCCTGCAGGTCCGACCCGCCGCCGGGTTCGGTGAGCGCCATGGTCGCACGCAGCTCCCCGGTCGCCATTCGCGGCAGGTACCTGTCCTTCTGCTCCTGAGTGCCGAAGGCCAGCAGTAGTTTCGCGACGACGGTGTGCCCGCCCATCGCCCCGGCCAGTGACATCCAGCCCCGGGCCAGCTCGGCGGTGACCAGTGCATAGCAGGGCATGGAGACGGGCGCCTCGCCCCAGGGTTCCGGGATCGCGAGGCCGTAGATGCCGAGCGCCTTCATCTTCTCGATGATCTTCTCGGGGTATTCGTTCGCGTGCTCCAGTTGCTGGACAACGGGTTTCACCTCGCGATCGACGAACTCTCGGACGGTATCGACGACGTACCGTTCCTCGCTGCTCAGCGTGCTCATGGTGGTGTCCTTTCGAAAGGGTCGGGAAGGTTCAGACGACGGCGCGGTCGTGCAGGTCGGCGAGGTCGGCGGCGGAGCGGCCGAGTTCGCGCAGGATGGTGTCGGTGTGCTCGCCCAGTGCGGGGACCGCGCCCATCACCGGCTCGACGTCGGCGAGATCGGCCGGGGGCCGCAGGGCTGCGACGACGCCGCCGGGTACGGCGACCTCGTGCCACCGCCCGCGCTCGGCGAGCACCGGGTGGTCGAGGAACTCCTCGATCCGGTTGAGGCCGGCGTTGGCCACACCGGCCTCGTCGAGCAGAGCCGCGGCGGCCGTGGTCGTTACCGTCTTCAGTGTGCGGCCGATCAGTTCGTTCAGTTCCGCGCGATGGGCCACCCGCGCCGAATTGGAGGCGAAGCGAGGATCGGTTGCGACGGCCGGATCGCCGAGCACGACCGTGCACAGCGCGTGCCACTCGCGGTCGTTCTGCACGGCCAGCAGCAGGCTGCCGTCCGCGGTGTCATAGGGGCCGTACGGGGCGATGGTGGCATGCTGCGCGCCGACGCGGGCGGGCTGCCGACCGCCGTAGCGGGTGTAATACGCGGGCGCGCCCATCCATTCCGCGAGCGCCTCGAACAGAGACACCTCCACCGCGGACACCAGCCCGGTCGTGGCGCGACGCAGCAGAGCGGTGAGGATGCCGGAGTACGCGTACATGCCGGCGGCGATGTCGGCCACCGAGATCCCGGCCTTGGCCATCTCGTCCGCGGTCCCGGTGATCGAGAGCAGCCCGGTCTCGCACTGCACGAGCAGGTCGTAGGCCTTGCGGTCCGCCCAGGGACCGCTGGTGCCCCAGCCGGACACCGTGCAGGGGATGACCCGGGGGTGGCTCCGCGCGAGCGAGGCCGCGTCCACACCGAGCCGTTCCGCCGCGCCGGGGCCGAGATTCTGCACGAGGACGTCCGCGCGGTCGAGCAACTCGCCCAGCACCGCGTGTCCGTCCGGGGATTTGACGTCGAGGGTGATCGACTCCTTGCCGCGGTTGAGCCAGACGAAATAGCTGGAGTTCCCGTGCACGGCTTCGTCGTAGCCGCGGGCGAAGTCGCCGGAACCCGGGCGCTCGACCTTGATCACGCGAGCACCGAGGTCGGCGAGCTGGCGGGTGGCGAACGGGGCGGCCACGGCTTGCTCCAGGCTCACCACGGTGAGGCCGTGCAGCGGCGGGGGAGCGGCCTGGGATGTCATCGGGTCCGGCCTTTCAGACGAGGTGGATCGAGGCGGTCAGCGACGGCGTGGCACCCTGCGCGGCGACGGTGACCTCCAGCTCGTCGCCGTCGCGGGAGCCCGCGGCCACCACCGTTGCCGGTACGAAAGCGGGCCGGACGAGCCGGTAGGAGATGCTGCGCACGCGAGCGTCGTGCACGCGCGGCAGCTCCAGCGCGAGCAGGGCGAGCAGCGGCCCGTGCACGACGAGGTCCGGGTAGCCCTCCACGCCGGTCACGTACGGCCGGTCGTAGTGGATGCGGTGCCCGTTGTAGGTGAGCCCGCTGAAGCGGGCGAGCAGCACCGGATCGGTGACCAGACTGCGCCGCCACGCTCCGGCCGGTTCGGGCTCGTCGCCGTCCGGCCTGGGCATCGTCCGCGGTGGCGTGCCCGCCGGCTCTGACCGGTACACGATGTCCTGCTCCTCGCGGGCGACCGGTTCGCCGTCCGCCGCGAGCTCGTGGCGGACGGTCACGAATGCCATCTCCCCGGTTCGTCCGGTCTTGAGGTTCACCTCGGCCACCGCAGAGCGGGCGGACAGCTCGCAGCCGTGCGGGATGGGGGCCCACTGTTCGAAGCGACCACCCGCGAACATCCGGCGGCGGCCCGGAATCGGCGGCAGGAACGGTCCGTCGGCCGGGTGCCCGTCCTCGCCGATCTCGGCCTGCGCGGGGTGCTCGATCAGGGTGAACCAGTGCCACAGCGGGGGCAGCTCGTCCGCCGGAGCGGGGGCATCGAGCAGCGCGGCGAAGGCCGCGGACTGCCAGGGGTCGACGCGCCGGGCGGATTCGAGGATCGGTGGGCGCCAGTCCCGCAGGGCTGCGGCGAGGATGCCCTCGGTGTCCGGTGTGGGCATGCTGGTTCCTCCGTCGGTCGACTTCAGCGGCGTTCTTGAATCGTGCCCCAGCAACCGTGATACGTGAAATGAAACATTTTCATCGTCTCGATACGATCGACGCATGAACACCGAGGATCTGGAGTGGTTCGTGGCGCTGGCGGAGACGTCGCACATGACGCAGGCGGCCGAGCGGCTGAACATCACCCAGCCCACCCTGTCGCGCAGCCTCGCGCGGCTGGAGCACGAGATCGGGGCGCCGCTGTTCGACCGCGTCAATCGACGTCTGCGGCTGAACCCGTCCGGTGAGGTGCTGCTCCGGCACACGCGGCGCAGCCTGCTCGAACTTCGCACCGCGACCGAGCACATCCGGGTGCTGCGGGATCCGGAGCACGGTACGGTCCGGCTCGGATTCTTGCACTCGGTGGCGACCTGGTTGGCGCCGGAGGTGATCCGCGGGTTCCGGGCGCGGGCGCCGCAGGTGCAGTTCACCTTGACGCAGGCGGCCACGTACGAGCTGGAGGCGCTGGTCACCGACGGCGTCGTGGATCTGGCCGTGACCGGCCCGCGTCCGGACTCCCGGGATCTGGCCTGGCACACGATCCACACCGAGCAACTGTGCCTGGTCGTGCCGCGCGGCCACCGGCTCGCCGGCAAGGACAGCGTCGAGATCGCCGAGGCCGCGGGTGAGCCGTTCATCCTGCTGGGCCCGGACTTCGGCCTGCGCAGACTGACCGAGGACCTGCTCGCCCGTGTCGGCGAGCAGCCGGAGATCGCCTTCGAGAGCGCCGAGATCGCAACCATGGAGAGCCTGGCCGCGGCCGGGCTCGGCGTCACCGTCGTACCCCGGCCGCGCCCGCACCGAGCCGACCCGAATGCGGTCTACCTCCCCCTCACCGACCCCGCCGCGCACCGGGTGCTCGGGCTCGTGTGGCGCGCGGACCAGCCCGAGTCCCCGGTGGTGGACCGCTTCCGGGCCTTCGTCGTGTCCGAGGAATGGTCCGCTCTGTGAGCTGAGCCGGACTGTCGAAGGTTGTCGGACGCCCGCTCGGACCTCGAGGGGCGGATGATCCTGCTGAGTCATGGGCGGCTCCGGCCAGGAAGCGCCCGGCCACCACGGTCCAGCATGAATGCGCGGAAGGCGCAGGCGCGCAGGGGGTTTCGTCAGTCGTGGTGCGGTGACCACAGCAGCAAACCATGAACGTCTCAGTGCGGCAGCGTGACCGGGTCGACGCAGCTGGTGGGGGCATCGCCGAGGGCGCAGGCTGCCGGGGCGCGAGTGGGCCGGTATCCGGCGGGGACGCCCCCGGCGCGGGTGATCGCCGAATAGGCGGGCACGGCGTCCGTGGGCCGTCGGGTCAGTGCCGGATCGGTGAGTACGTCGACGGTGTAGAGGCCGAAACGCGGTGCGTAACTGCCCCATTCGTAGTTGTCGGTGATGCTCCAGTAGTTGTAGCCGATCAGCGGCATGCCGTCGGCCTTGGCGCGCTGGAGCCAGTAGACGGTGTCGCGCAGGTCGTCGGCACGGGTGTAGTGGTCCGCGCGGGGTTGCCCGTTGTAGGTGGGCATGCCGTTCTCGACGATGTACAGCGGCTTGCCGGGGAATCGGCGCGCATAGTATTCCAGCGCGTAGTAGATCCCTTCGGGCTGCAGCGGCTGATTCCACAGCTTCTTGAAGTCGGCGGGGGACGTGGTCAGGACCGATTGCGGGCTGTAGCCGTAGTAGTAGTCGATCCCGATGTAGTCGAGTTTGGCGGCGATGGCATCGAGCATGGGGTCGTTGACGACGGGCTCGGCGGTGCCGACGGTGTAGGCGACGTTACTGGTGACGCGTGCGCCGTGCCGGCGCTGGTGGATGTGGTCGTAGATGCTGTTGTGCGCTCGGGCGAGCTGCTGCTGCATCATCGGCACGCGGTCCGCGGCCAGGCCACCGTTGGTGAGCTCGTTGACGATGTAGAAGGCGGGTTCGTTGAAGGTGACCCAGAGCGGATTGCGGGATGCGTAGCGGTCCACCACTTTTCGAGCGTTGGTGAGCCACAGCGCGGTCATGTCGGGGTTGGCCCAGCCGCCGCGGTCCGCGACCCAGCCCGGGTACACCCAGTGGTCGAGGGTGAGCATGGGGCGCATGCCGTGTGCGGTGATGGTGTCCACGACGTGGTCGTAGAACGCGAAGCCCGCCTCGTCCCAGGTGTCCGGATGGGGCTGGATGCGGGACCATTCGATGCTGATGCGGTAGACCCGCACGCCCAGTTGTGCGGCCAGGGCGATGTCGGCCGGGTAGCGGCTGTAGAAGTCCACGGCGTTGCGGTAGGGGTCGTAGTCGGGGTTTTTCGCGACGTAGCGGGTCCAGTTGCTGTCGAGAGCGTGGCCTTCGCATTGGAATCCGGCGCTGGCGACGCCCCAGAGGAAATCGTGGCCCAAGGGCGGGAGGTTCGCCGGGGGTGCCGGGCGCGCCGCGGCGGTGACCGCGGGTCCGGCCAGGGCGGCGGCGGTGCCCGCGGCGAAGGCGGCCAGGGCGTGGCGTCGGGTGAGCGGGCGCATCGGACTCCTCGGCGTCGAGTACTGCTGATGGTCGAGCTGAAACGCTAGCCGGGACGTCGACCTTGTACTGGTCGGACGCTCCGGAGCGCTGGTCATTGTTCGCCGAACATGGTCGTGTGTCCAGTTGTGTGAATCTGTCGGTGGCGAGGTCTACCGTGAAGCCATGACGACGCATCTGACCCACTGGGGGGCATTCGAGGCGGTCAGCGATGGCGAGCGGCTGACGCGGGTCCGGCCGTGGCGCGGTGATCCTGAGCCGATGCCGTTGATCGAGAATGTCGCTTCGGCGCAACATCATCCGACGCGGATCTCTCAACCGTATGTGCGGCGCGGGTGGCTCGAGCAGGGGCCGGGCGCGCCGGGGCGCGGGGCGGATTCGTATGTGCCGGTGTCCTGGGAGCGGGCGACGGATCTGCTGGCGGGCGAATTGCGCCGGGTGTACGGCGAATTCGGGCCCGAGGCGGTCTACGGCGGGTCGTACGGATGGGCCAGTGCGGGGCGGTTCCATCACGCGCAAAGTCAGGTGCACCGATTCCTGAACTGCCTCGGCGGCTATGTGCGGCACGTGAACAGCTACAGCATGGGCACCTCGACGGTGCTGCTGCCGCATGTGCTGGCCGATCTGTATTGGCTGCTGCAACAAGGCACTTCGAAGTCGGTCCTGGCCGAGCACACCGAGTTGGTGGTCGCGTTCGGCGGGTTGTCGCCGAAGAATTCCGCGGTGACACCCGGCGGTGTGTCGCGTCATCACGCCCGCGGCTGGATCGTCGCGGCGCGGGCTCGGGGCTGCCGATTCGTCTCGGTCAGTCCACTGCGTGACGATATGCCCGACGAGGCGCAGGCGGAGTGGATCGCGCCGCGTCCGGGCAGCGACGCGGCGTTGATGCTGGCATTGGCGCAGGTACTCGATGCGGAAGGTTTGGCCGATACCGATTTCCTGGATCGATACACGGTCGGCTTCGATCGGTTCGCCCGGTATCTGCGCGGCGCCCACGACGGTGTGGTGAAGGATCCGGAGTGGGCCGCGGCGATCACCGGGGTTCCCGCGGGCCGGATTCGCGAGCTGGCCCGGGAGATGGCGGCCGCGCGCACGTTCGTCACGGTGAGCTGGTCGTTGCAGCGGGCCGAGCACGGTGAGCAGCCGGTGTGGCTGGGCGTGGTACTCGCGGCGATGCTCGGCGGGATCGGGGTGCCGGGTGGCGGATTCGGGCACGGTTACGGATCCACCAGCAGTATCGGCGAGCCCGCCCGGCAGGTGTCGGTGCCGAGGCTCCCCCAGGGAGTGAATCCGGTGCAGACCTTCATCCCGGTCGCCCGGGTCGCCGATATGCTGCTCGATCCCGGTGCGGAGTACGACTACGACGGCCGCAGGCTGGTGTATCCGGATATCCGGCTCGTGTACTGGTGCGGGGGCAATCCGTTCCATCACCATCAGAACCTGGCGCGGTTGCGGGAGGCGTTCGGCCGTCCGGACACGATCGTGGTGCACGATCCGTTCTGGACGAGCACCGCGCGACATGCCGATATCGTGTTGCCGTCCACGATGTCGGTCGAGCGGGACGATTACGGGGCAGGCGACAACGATCGCATGTTCTTCCCGATGCCCGCGCTGACCCGTCCACACGGTCAGGCGCGCGACGACTATTCGATTCTGGCGGATGTGGCCGAAAAACTGGGTATCGGTAAGGAATTCACCGAGGGACGCACCGTCGAGGAATGGCTGCGACACCTGTACGACCAGTGGCATGCCGGAGTGGGGCACACCGACGTTCCGGACTTCGAGGAGTTCTGGGCGGGAGAGGGATTCGAACTCGGGGTCACCGACGCGGAGCAGGTGGTGTTCGCCGATTTCCGCGCCGATCCCGAGGCACACCCGCTGAGTACGCCGAGCGGGCGGATCGAGATCTTCTCCGAGACCATCGACAGTTTCGGCTACGCGGACTGTCCGGGACATCCGGTCTGGATCGAGCCGCAGGAGTGGCTGGGAAGTGGTGCGGCCCAGCACTTCCCGTTGCAGTTGATCGCGAACCAGCCGCATACCAAGTTGCACAGCCAGCTCGATGTCGGTGCGCACAGCCAATCGGTGAAGGTGGCAGGTCGCGAACCGGTGCGTCTACATCCGGACGAAGCCGCCGCGCGTGGGCTGAATGCGGGAGAGGTGGTGCGCATCTTCAACGATCGCGGCAGTTGCCTGGCGGGTCTGGTCGTCTCCGATGCGGTGCAGCCCGGGATCGCGCAGCTGTCCACCGGCGCCTGGTACGACCCGGATCCGGCGGATCCGAGTTTCTGTCGGCACGGCAATCCGAACGTGCTCACCGCGGATCGGCCGTCCTCGATGCTGAGCCAGGGCTGTACGGGGCAGTTGAGTCTGGTGCAGATCGAGCCGTATCGGGAGCCGTTGCCGGAGTTGTCGGTCAGCACACCACCTCCCACGGTGTGAATGGCGGAACCAGCGCGGCATGCGCTGCCGCCGATGACGTCTCGTGCTTGAATCACTGAGCCCACCGTGAGAGGAGTCCGATGACCTACAGTGCCGAACCCACCCGCTACGACGGGACCATGCAGTTTCGGCGCACCGGGCGGTCGGGCCTGGATCTGCCGGTGCTCTCACTCGGGTTCTGGCACAACTTCGGTGATGATCGGCCGTTCTCGGTGCAGCGTGAGATCGCCTTGCGCGCATTCGATCTGGGGATCACGCATTTCGATCTGGCGAACAACTACGGCCCGCCGTACGGCTCGGCGGAGATCAATGCCGGGCGGTTGCTGCGGGAGGATCTGGCGGCGTATCGCGACGAGCTGATCGTGTCCACCAAGGCCGGGTGGGACATGTGGCCCGGCCCGTACGGACAGGGCGGCGGTTCGCGCAAATACGTGCTGGCCTCGTTGGATCAGTCGTTGTCGCGACTCGGTCTGGACTACGTCGACATCTTCTACTCGCACCGGTTCGATCCGACCACGCCGCTGGAGGAGACCGCGGCGGCGCTCGATACCGCGGTGCGGCAGGGCAAAGCGTTGTACATCGGGATCTCTTCTTATGATGCCGAGCATTCGGCGCGGATGGCGGGAATCCTGCGGGAGCTGGGCACTCCGCTGCTGATCCATCAGCCGTCGTATTCGATGCTGAATCGCTGGATCGAAACCGAGGGGCTGCTCGACACCGCCGCCGCGGAAGGCTTCGGGATCATCGGGTTCACCGCGCTGGCACAGGGGCTGCTGACCTCTCGGTACCTGGACGGTGTTCCGGCGGGATCGCGTGCGACGCAAGGCAAGTCGTTCCAGAACGAGTTGCTCACCGAGGAGATGATCGCGCGGCTGCGTGCGCTGGACGCGATCGCGTCCAGGCGCGGTCAGGGTCTGGCGCAACTGGCGCTGGTGTGGGCGTTGCGTGATCCGCGGGTGACCTCCCTGGTGATCGGCGCGTCCTCGGTGGCGCAGTTGGAGCAGAACGTCGCGGCGCTCGAGAACCGCGAATTGAGCGCGCAGGAACTGGTCGAGATCGATGCGCTGCTGGATAGGGACGGTGCGGTGGACCTGTGGCGTGACGCGCGCTCGGGGACGCTGTGAAGTTCGTTCCTTCCGGGAGGCGGTCGACGCCGTAATCGAAGGACGTCGCGGTCACGGTGTGTGGTGTGTCCGCCCGATCGCGTACTCGACGATCGTGTCGAGTTTTTCGCCGATGCGGTCCAATGCCGCGGCGCTGCGCTCGGCACGACAGATGGCGACGCTCCCTTCCACCGCGGCGACGATCAGCGTGGCGGTGCGCGCGGCATCGGCCGGATCGGCTCCGTGGGTGCGCAGTGAGGCCGTGAGCAGGTTCGTCCATCGAGTGAAAGCGGTGGCCGCTGCCTGATGTGGAGCCGCGTCCGCTTCGGCGAGGTCCTCGACCGAGACCGCCAACACGGGACAACCGGCCTGGAAATCGCTGTCCACGACGACCTTTCGCCACATCCGCAGGAAGGCGCGTAACCCCTCGACCGGTCCGTTCTCGAGTTCCCGGGCCAGCGCGGTCGCAGTGAGATCTCCGGCGAAGGTGACTGCCTCGGTGGCCAGTTGGGTCTTACCTCCGGGGAAGTAGTGGTAGGTCGATCCCAGCGGTGCGTGAGCGTACTTGGCCAACTCGCGCACACTGGTGGCGTTCAGGCCGCGCCGCCGGATCATATCGGCCGCGCCGGCCACGAGTTTCTGACGCGAATCCTGCGATTCCACCACACCCACCTCCCTGGCTATAACGATCGTCATATAGTAGCGTGCCCGAATTATAACGACTGTCATAGACGGTTCGGCAGGACCGGAAGGAGACGCGAACAATGCGTGAGCTGCAGTTCATTCGCACGGGCCGGGTGCGGTGGCGGGAACGGCCGGAGCCGGTGCTGCGCGATCCGCGGGACGCGATCGTGCGGCCCTTCGTCGCGGGCCGATGTGACGGGGACACCCTGCCGATCCATCGGCATGTGTCCCGCGCGATGCAGCTCGGCCTCCGGGTCGGTGCGATCGATCCGGTCGTGTCCGGGATCTGCGGTCCGGTGCCGTTCCGGGGGCCGTTCGGGATCGGGCACGAGTGCATCGCCGAAGTGATCGAGACCGGTTCGGACATCACCACTCTGCGTCGAGGGGACGTCGTGGTGGTCCCCTGGGCGGTCTCGTGCGGCGACTGCCGCGAATGCCGACTCGGTCTCACCGCGAAATGCTCCACCACACGCACCTCGACGTTGGCGGCATTCGGCTTCGGTGCGGCCAGTGGCCCCTGGGGCGGGATGGTCGCGGACCTGCTGCGGATTCCGTTCGCCGACCACATGTTGGTCCCGGTTCCGGCCGGTGTCGACCCACTGCGGGTCGCTGCGGCCAGTGACAACCTCGCCGACGCCTGGCGATGCGTGGTCCCGGGATTGCAGGTGCGGCCGAACGGCAGAGTCCTCGTTCTGGGTGGTGCGGCGCAGAGCATCGGACTGTACGCGGCGGGTTTGGCGGTCCGCCACGGCGCGGCGGTGGTCGACTATGTCGACCACCGCCCCGAACGGCTCCACATCGCCGAAAAGCTCGGGGCCACACCTCATGCCACGGCGTCGAAGGGCAAACTGCGCCGCAGCGACATCCCGCGCCGTGACTACGACATCGCCGTGGAAGGCACCTCCTCGGCCGCCGGAGTCGACGCCGCATTGCGCTCACTGGCCCCGGGCGGGCTGTGTCAGCCCGTCGGCTACTACCTGCCGGTCGGCACAAAAGTCCCGCTGATGCACATGTACGCCAACGACGCGACGCTGAAGATCGGCGTCTCGAACGTTCGGCCGATCCTGCCGGATCTCCTGAATTTCATTGCTCGAGAGAAGTTTCCGGCCGAGGAGGTCACCACTCTCACCGCCGAATGGGAAGACGCACCCGAAGCGTACGTGGCGCGCACGACCAAACTGGTGCTGCACCGAAATCCGCTGCATGCGGCCGCCCGTTGAGCGAGTTGTCGGCTTTCGGTACGTCGCGGCAGCCCCGCATCGGGGCCGAGCCGAC
>NZ_JAINZY010000020.1:0-136910 GCF_019890715.1 Nocardia coffeae
GTGATCGGCGCCGCCGATGAGGCGCCCGCCGCAGCTCCGGCCCCCGCACCCGCCCCGCCCGCTCCGGCCCCGCAGCCTGCCGCCCCCGCACCTCAGCCCGCCGCACCCGCACCGGCTCCCGCGGCCGCCGCTCCGGCCCCCGCCGCATCCGGCACCTCGGTGAAGATGCCCGAGCTGGGCGAGTCCGTCACCGAGGGCACCGTCACCCGCTGGCTCAAGCAGGTCGGCGATTCGGTCGAGGTCGACGAGCCACTGCTCGAGGTGTCCACCGACAAGGTCGACACCGAGATCCCCTCGCCCGTCGCGGGCACCCTGCTGGAGATCAGCGCGAACGAAGACGACGTGGTCGCCGTCGGCGGCCAGCTCGGCGTGATCGGCAGTGGCGTCCCGGCCGCGGCTCCCGCACCTGCTCCGGCGCCGGCACCCGCGCCGACTCCGCCCCCCGCACCTGCTCCGGCGCCTGCGCCCGCTCCGGCCCCTGCCCCGGCACCCGTCGCCGCAGCCCCGGCACCCGCCCCGGCACCGCAGCCCGTTGCCCCGGCCCCCGTCGCCACCGCCCCGGCGCCCGCCGCGGCCCCGGCCCACGCCGCGCCTTCCAGCGGCAACGGCGACGCCCCCTACGTGACCCCGCTGGTCCGCAAGCTCGCCGCGGAGAACAACGTCGACCTGGCTTCCGTCACGGGGTCCGGCGTCGGCGGACGGATCCGCAAGCAGGATGTGCTCGCAGCAGCCGAGGCGACCAAGGCCCCCGCGCCTGCCGCAGTGCCCGCAGCCGCCCCGGCCGCACCCGCGAGCGCGGCGCCCGCCGGGGTCCGCCCGCAGTTGCAGGCGTTGCGCGGCACCGTGCAGAAGGCCAGCCGCATCCGGCAGATCACCGCGACCAAGACGCGTGAATCGCTACAGACCACCGCACAGCTGACCCAGACCCACGAGGCCGACGTCACCAAGATCGCGGCACTGCGCGCCAAGGCCAAGACCGCTTTCGCCGATCGCGAGGGCGTCAACCTGACCTTCCTGCCGTTCTTCGCGAAGGCGGCCGTGGAGGCGCTGGGCGTGCACCCCAACGTCAACGCCTCCTACAACGAGGACACCAAGGAGATCACCTACCACTCCGCGGTGCACCTGGGTATCGCGGTGGACACCGACCAGGGTCTGCTGTCCCCGATCATCCACAACGCCAGCGACCTGTCGCTGGCCGGTCTGGCCCGCGCGATCGCCGATATCGCCAACCGCGCCCGCACCGGCGGCCTCAAGCCGGACGAGCTGGCCGGTGGCACCTTCACCATCACCAATATCGGCAGCCAGGGCGCCCTGTTCGACACCCCGATCCTGGTTCCGCCGCAGTCGGCGATGCTGGGTACCGGCGCGATCGTCAAGCGCCCCATCGTGATCGCCGACAACGGCAACGAGTTCATCGGCATCCGCTCGATGTGCTACCTGCCGCTGACCTACGATCACCGGCTCATCGACGGCGCCGATGCCGGACGCTTCCTCACCACCATCCGGCACCGGCTGGAGGAAGCGGCGTTCGAGGCGGACCTCGGTCTGTAACAAGAAAATTCGGTAACACCGCATGAGGGTTGTGATCGCCGGTTCGTCCGGTTCGATCGGAACGGCACTGGTGGCGGCGCTGCGCCGGGACGGACACGACGTGGTCCGGCTGGTGCGGCGCCCCGCCGCCGCGCGCGACGAGTTCAGCTGGGATCCGATTCGCGCCCAGGTGCCCGAGCGCGCCCTGCGGGGCTCGGACGCGGCGATCAACCTGTGCGGCGCGGGCGTCGGCCGACGACGCTGGAACGGCAGCTACAAACAGGAGCTGCGGGACAGCCGGATCACTCCGACCGACGTACTGGCCACGGCGGTCGCCGCCGCCGGGGTGCCGACGCTGATCAATGCCAGCGGCGTGCACTACTACGGCGGCGCGACCGGCGACCGGGTCGTCACCGAAACCTCCCCTGCGGGAACGGGTTTCCTGGGCACGCTGTGCCGTGACTGGGAGGCCGCGACCAAGCCCGCCGACGACGCGGGTGTGCGCGTGGTGCACATCCGCAGCGCTCTCGTGCTGTCCCGGCACGGCGGACTGCTGAAACTGCTCGAACCGCTGTACTCGCTCGGCCTGGGCGGACGCCTGGGCAACGGCCGTCAGTACGTACCGTGGATCTCCCTCGCCGACGAGATCGGCGCGATCGCCTTCGCGCTCACCCACGACACACTGCGCGGCCCGGTCAACATGGCCGGACCCGCGCCGGTCACCAACGCCGAATTCAGCCGGGCCCTGGCCCTCGCCCTGCACCGCCCTGCCCCGCTGGTGGTGCCGTCGGTCGCACTGCGGCTGCTGATCGGCGAGTTCGCCGAAGAGGCGATCCTGCACGGCCCCAGGGCCATCCCCACCGCGCTCGAAGAGGCGGGCTATCCCTTCCGGCATCACACCATCGGCCAAGCCTTGGCCTCGATCTTCGCCGACTGATCGCCGCGGCCTCGGCGAATATCACATCTCGACCACTCTGTCCCGAGGTCGACGCCGGTTACCGTGAGCTGGTGACGGAGAACCCATCGTCCGAGCCGCTGATCCGCGATGCGCGTGAGACGGATCTGCCGGAGATCTTGGCGATCCACAACAACGCGATCGCGGAGACCACCGCGATCTGGGATACCGAGCCGGTCGATCTGCCGGAGCGGCTGGCCTGGTGGCGGGCGCGCACCGCGGGCGGATTCCCGGTGCTGGTCGCCGAGATCGACGGCGCGGTGGCCGGATACGCCAGTTACGGACAGTGGCGGCCCAAGTCGGGATACCGCTTCACCGTGGAGAATTCGGTGTACGTGGCCGACCGGTTCCATCGCCGCGGACTGGCCACCGCACTGCTGACCGAGCTGCTGGCGCGTGCCGAACGCGCCGGAACCGTGCACGCGGTGATCGCCGCGATCGAATCCTCGAATACGACCTCGATCACGTTGCATGAGAAGTTCGGATTCCGCACCGTCGGGGTACTACCGGAAGTAGGTCATAAATTCGGCGGATGGATGGACCTGACATTGATGCAGCTCACATTGGGCACCACGGAGCTCGCGGGCGCGGGTCACGATAGCGTAACGTCCCGACGATGACTGAGCCCGCCAGCGCAGCCTTACGGGGCGAGCACGAGAACACCCCGGATCCGTTCGGTGACGGCGTAACCGAGACGTCCGCCCTGCCGGTGATCCCACCGGCCCGCCGACGCACCGACTCCGCCCGCATGGACGATGCGCCCATCGAGATCGACTACCTCGGCGTGGTCGAGTACGAGCGCGCGCGGGATATGCAGCGCGGCATCGCCGCCGAACGCGCCGCAGGTCAGGGCCGCGATCACCTTCTGCTCCTGGAACATCCGCCGGTCTACACCGCGGGCCGCCGCACCGAACCGCAGGACATGCCGACCGACGGCAGCCCCGTGGTGATGACCGATCGCGGCGGCAAGCTCACCTGGCACGGTCCCGGCCAGCTGGTCGGGTATCCGATCGTGCGACTGGCCGAACCGGTCGACGTGATCGACTACGTGCGCCGCCTCGAGGAGGCCCTCATCGCGGTCTGCACCGGCCTGGGACTGGTCTGCGGGCGGGTTCCCGGACGCTCCGGCGTGTGGGTTCCGGCGAACTCTCTGCAATCCGCGCGCAAGGTCGCGGCGATCGGCGTGCGCGTCGAACGCGGTGTCGCGCTGCACGGCATCTCGCTCAACTGTGATTCGCCGCTGGACGCCTACGACGTCATCGTGCCCTGCGGGATCCGCGACGCCGGGGTGACGACGCTGAGCCGCGAACTGGGCCGCGAGATCACCCTGGCCGAGGTGCTTCCGTCGGTGGCCGATTCGATCGCGCGCGCCCTGGACGGCCGACTGCCGATTTCCGATCACGATATTGCGCATGTCACACCGGCCGGAGCCGCACCGGGCGCTTGATCGGGCGGGCGTAGCATCGGTCGGGTGACCTCCGTCGACACCCCGACATCGACCGCTCCGACCGGCACCACCCCGCCCGGATCGGGTCCCGCCGCAACCCCGGCTCCCGCGCCGGGTGTGCCATTGGCCAACGGCCGCAAGCTGCTTCGTATCGAGGCGCGCAACGCCGAGACGCCGATCGAGCGCAAACCCGCGTGGATCCGCACCCGCGCCACGATGGGCCCGGAATACTCCGAGCTCAAGGGCCTGGTGAAACGTGAAGGGCTGCACACGGTCTGCGAGGAGGCGGGCTGCCCGAACATCTTCGAATGCTGGGAGGACCGCGAGGCCACCTTCCTGATCGGCGGCGAGCAGTGCACGCGCCGATGCGATTTCTGCCAGATCGATACCGGTAAGCCGGCCGAGCTGGACCGCGACGAGCCGCGCCGGGTGGCCGAGAGCGTGCAGGCGATGGGCCTGCGCTATTCCACGGTGACCGGTGTGGCCCGCGACGATCTGGACGACGGCGGAGCCTGGCTCTACGCGGAGACGGTGCGCGCGATCAAGCAGCTCAACCCGAATACCGGTGTGGAGCTGTTGATCCCGGACTTCAACGCCGATCCCGATCAGCTGGCCGAGGTGTTCGCCACCCGCCCCGAGGTGCTCGCGCACAACCTGGAGACGGTGCCGCGCATCTTCAAGCGGATCCGTCCCGCGTTCCGCTATGAGCGTTCGCTGGCGGTGCTGACCGCGGCCCGCGAGGCCGGTCTGGTGACCAAGTCGAATCTGATCCTGGGCATGGGCGAGACCCCCGAGGAGGTCACCCAGGCGATGCGCGATCTGCACGAGGCCGGGTGCGACATTCTGACCATCACCCAGTACCTGCGCCCCTCGCCGCGCCACCATCCGGTGGACCGCTGGGTCAAGCCCGAGGAGTTCGTGGAGCATTCCCGCGTCGCGACCGAGATCGGTTTCGCCGGCGTGATGGCAGGCCCCCTGGTCCGCTCCTCCTACCGCGCCGGCCGCCTCTACGCCCAGGCGATGGCCCACCACGGCCGCGAGATCGCCCCAGAGATGGCCCATCTGGCCACCGAAGGCTCCGCCTCCCAGGAAGCCACCTCGGTCCTGGCCCGCTTCGGCTCCTAGCCGACCCGTCCTCCGTGTCGAAACCGTGGACCACATCGTCGGCGTCCACGGTTGAGCTCACGACACGGGGGACGGATCACACCAGAGGCGTCACGACACCGGTACGAGGTCGCATATCTTCCACGGCGTGGCAGATGTGTCAAATTCTGCCCGTGCCTTTCTCGTCAGAGGCTCTTCGGAATCTTCGGACCGCTCTGCCCGTACCGTGACGACGGCGGTGGCATGCTTGTCGGAAGATTCTCGGACCTGCTCGACGGCGGTAACGCGAACCTTTCCGTATTGCCCGGCATACGCTCCCCCTGCGTAACGTTCTCCCGATTCGGTCATGGCGGCCAACTGATCGTGGATTTTTCCGCAGGTGAGATTCATCATCTCGGCGTACGCGGTATCGGGAGCAGCCGTTATCACGGCTTCGAGAGCCGGAGTGTAATCCGCGGGTTGCGCGGCAGCGTCGGTCACACTTGTGTTTTGGCGGGAATCAGAGTGCTTTGCTTCAGAGCAGGCACCAAGCGAAACCATCACAAAACAGGCCACCGAGACAGCGGCCGCGATGATTGGTAATGATCCACGCCGTTGTCGCCCACGGATTCCGACCGGATCCACGATATTTTCACAGTTCATTTCGAGCCTCGGCTTCTGCAACCCGGCGAGGAAGCTCATCGTCGAGCTGTCCCAGCAGCCATATGATTCGGCCGGGATCGCCAGTATGCAGGGAGTACGGAACTCCGTATATGTCGGACAAGAGATACCAGCCGGCCGCATCCGCCGCACTACGCCACGGGGAGAGCTTGTCCGGCCTGCCAGTGTCCTTCACGATCCCGAACGTCAACGGCGATTCGTCTGTCCGGTACACGAAATACATCCACGAACCGGCGGTCCATGCCGCAACCGGCTCTATCGCCACATCGCGGAGTGGATCCGGCGCGTTCGCAAGGCGGATCAATTCCGAAATAACCTGTTTCGCAAAGTCGGAACCGCTCGATGCACCCATGGATCTCGCATTCTCAGTTGATCGGTACGTTCGTATTCACCCAGCTCGGACAGAGCGTACCGGTTCCCCATTGATTCAGAGTGACACCGGAGCCGCCTTTTTCACAATACATCGTGATCAGCCCGAGCGGGTGACCATCGGGCTTCTCATCCTCGACATCGACAACGGCGCGAATCCAGACGGATTCACCGGTATTCCGGCAGGAAGTAGGAATCCCCAGAAATGATCCGCAGCGCCATCGCTGAATCTGGGTGCGATATATGCGCCTCATCTCCCCGGACTCCGGATCGATCTGATACGTCGAAGGGGTGTGTCGAATTATATCGTCGAATACGTTCGGGTTGGTGATGCCATGTTTATGAAACATCTTGTCGAACCCGAAGCCACTGTTCGTCGTCGGATCGTAGTATCCGCGCCGAAGCGGAACCTCATCACCGAACTGATCGTGCGAAGTCATGAGGATCTCGTTCAGCGCATAGCCGGAGTCGACGAGATGCGGGGCGGGAATGATGATCGGTACCGGTACACCGCTGTGCGCGGAACCGCCCGACGAGCAAGGGGCGTTGACCGCATGTCCGGGCAAGGCAGGCGGAACATAGCCGGGCACCGGGATGATCGCCTGACACGGATCCAGGACCGGAGGCGCAGACGGCGGTGTCAGCGCCGCGGCCGGCGGCGATGCCTGGGTTGTCGGCGATGGAGTGGCCGGGACGGCCGACTGCGGAGTCGGCGGCGCCGGTGGCGGAGGCCCCGGGACCGTAGGTTCCTCGATTTCGGGAAAATTTCCCCAACACGGCCAGCCGGGGTGCATCTGCTGCCACTGGTCACACGGAATGTAGGGGTTGATCGGCCTGGCGTCGGCAGTTCCACGGATCCCTGCCACCAGTCCGGCAGCGACAACCATCACCACGGCGACGAAACCGATCCCGAGGCGTTGCCGTACGAACCGCGGCGGCATCCTGTTCGGATACATCGGTCAACTCACAGGTAGATCGGATCGCCATACACGGCCAGCGAGTTGTCCGCGGTCGGGGTGGTGATCTTGATCTGCGCGTAGGACCGCAGACTGACCGGGCCCAGACAGCCATCGATCTTGATGTGCACCTGGTCGGCGGTGATCGAACCGTGGCGCCCGGTCAAAGCTTTTGTCCCGAAAGGGATGTCGGTGATCGTGCCGGGCTTGATGTACACCGTCGGCGACAGCATCGCACTACCGCCGATGCTGGAGAAGACGCCGATGCTCACGGTCGGCCCGATAGCCAGTCCGATGGCGGCACCGCTGGTCACGTCCGCCTGGCAACCGATCTGGTAGCCGAGGGTGATGCTGCCGGAATTCACCGGAGCGGAGCCGCTACCGCTTACATCGGCGGCCGCTTTGAGCGTGACGAATCCTTCACGGGTGAACAATGTGGCGGCGAGATTCGGGTATCTGTCGAGGTTTTCGTCGGTCTTCGTTATTCGAATGTGCCAGCCGTCGTCCGTAGTGGTCTCCCGGGACTTGTCGGCCAGCGGGTCCGCGGCAGCGGTGCCGGTGGCCACAACAGCAATCAGGACGGCGGCCAGCGCACCGGCAAGTCCTGTGATCACACCCCGAATATGCATCTGTTCCCCCACGCTCAGTTATGGACGAGCAACTTCGACAGGGCGAATGTGCCTGCGCCACAGGCGAATCCCCCCCACGAAGACTGATTTTCAGCTGCCCGACTCTATCACGACACCAGGGCTCGAGTCGATGGAACGACGAGCCATTCCGCACAGCGGCAAGGCGACACCTCGGTTTGCCGGTAAGCCGAAAGCTGTTGGGGTGCAGTGAAACTGCGTAAAAAACTCAATGTTCGGGCGGGAGAATCCGACGTCGCCGACATGAATGGCCCCGGCGGTGACCGACGGATGTGATCAGCGCACGGCCGCCACCGGTTCCGCCGGAGACTCGTCCGATCGCCCCAGTAGCGCGGTTCGCGAGGCGAGGCTGTCGGTCCGGTGCGACGAACGCGCAAGACCGCGCGCCCGGAAACCAGCGACACCGACCGCACGTACTTCGCGGAGGAAAGGGTGCGGTATCCCGATTGATCTGTCGAATGGGTGACACACGGTGGTCGCCGGTGGGAAGCTCTGATTAACCACACGTGTCGACTTCGGGAGCACAGATGGTCGAGAGAGCGAGCACACCGGCCGGGCCCACTGGGAAGGCGGTCACCGCCGACCGGCCCGAGGACATTCGCAATGTGGTGCTGGTCGGGCATCCGGGTTCCGGGAAGACGACGTTGGTGGAGGCGCTCGCCGTCGCCACCGGTGCGCTCACCCGGGCCGGCCGGGTCGAGGACGGCACCTGCGTCTCGGACTACGACGACATCGAACAACGCCAGCACCGGTCGGTGCAGCTGTCGGTGGTGCCGGTCGCCTGGGACGGGATCAAGGTCAATCTGGTGGACACACCAGGTTATGCCGATTTCGTCGGAGAGCTCAGGGCCGGTCTGCGAGCAGCGGATGCGGCCCTTTTCATCATCTCGGCCGCCGCGGGCGCGGACGGCATCGGCGGGCAGACGCTGGCGCTGTGGGAGGAGTGCGCGTCGGTCGGCATGCCGCGTGCGCTGGTGATCACCCATCTGGATGCCGCGCGCGCCGACTTCGACGACATGGCCCGCACCTGCCGCGAACGGCTCGGCGGCGGTGCGACCGAAAGCGTTCTGCCCCTGCACCTTCCGGTCTACGGACCGGCGGGCGCGGACGGGCACCGCCCGGTGACGGGTCTGATCGATCTGCTCACCCAGCAGGTGTTCGACTATTCCGCGGGCGAGCACACCCGCACCGAGGCCACACCGGAGCAGGCGGCGCTGATCGAGCAGGCGCGCGGGCAACTCATCGAGGGCATCATCGCCGAGAGCGAGGACGAGACCCTGATGAACCGCTACCTGGAGGGCGAGGAGATCGACCTGGACACGCTCGTCCCCGATCTGGAACGCGCGGTGGCGCGCGGTACCTTCCATCCGATCCTGCTCGCCGCGCCGCCGCCCGAGGGTGCGCGCGAGGGCCTGGGCATGGTCGAGGTGCTCGATCTGATCACCCGCGGATTCCCCACACCCGCAGAGCATTCGGTGGCGGCGGCGCGTCCGGGCAAGGGCTCGGCCCCCAAACCGCTGGCCTGCGATCCGGCCGCGCCGCTGGCCGCGGAGGTGATTCGCACGACGTCCGATCCGTACGTCGGCAGACTCTCGCTGGTGCGGGTGTTCGCGGGCACGCTGCGTCCGGACGACACGGTGCACGTCTGGGGTCACACCCCCGGCGGCAACGGCGAGCCCGAACCCGATCACGACGCGGACGAACGAGTGGGCGCGATCTCGGCCCCGTTCGGCAGGCAGCAGCGCCCGGTCGGGGAGGCCGTGGCCGGGGATATCGCCTGCGTCACCAAACTCGGACACGCCGAGACCGGAGATACCCTGTCCCAGAAGGATTCTCCGCTGCTGATCGAACCGTGGCCGATGCCCGAACCGCTGCTGCCGGTCGCGGTGCAGGCGCACAGCAAGGCCGACGAGGACAAACTCTCCCAGGGCCTGACCCGGCTCGTCGCCGAGGATCCGGCCCTGCATCTGGAACAGAACGGCCGGACCCATCAGCTGGTGCTGTGGTGCCTGGGCGAGGCGCACCGCGACGTCGCGCTGGAGCGGCTGCGGTCGCGGTTCGGGGTGCAGGTGGATCTGGTCGATCACCAGGTGGCGCTGCGGGAGACGTTCGCCTCCGGCGCGACCGGGCGCGGGCGGCACGTCAAACAGTCCGGCGGGCACGGCCAGTACGCGATCTGCGAGATCGAGGTGGATCCGCTGCCGGAGGGTTCGGGCATCGAGTTCGTGGACAAGGTGGTGGGCGGAGTCGTTCCGCGACAGTTCATTCCGTCGGTGGAGAAAGGGGTGCGCGCGCAGGCGGCCCGCGGTGTGGCGGCCGGATATCCGCTGGTGGACGTGCGGGTGACGTTGTTCGACGGTAAGGCGCATTCGGTCGACTCCTCCGACGCGGCCTTCCAGACCGCCGGTGCGCTGGCCCTGCGCGAGGCCGCCACCGCCGCCCGGCTGAATCTGCTCGAACCGATCGCCGAGGTGAACGTCACGGTCCCGGACGACCATGTCGGCACCGTCCTGAGCGATCTGTCCAGCCGCCGCGGCCGGGTACTGGGCACCGAACCGATCTCCGGTGCGCGCACGGTCATCCGCGCCGAGGTTCCCGAACTCGAACTGGACCGGTACGCCATCGATCTGCGCTCCCTCGCCCACGGCGCGGCGCAGTTCACTCGCGCCTACGTCCGGCACGAGGCGATGCCCGGCCAGCTGGCCGACTCGATCCGCAACCGGGCGCACGTCTCGACCTGAGCTCCGCACACTATTCTGAGAACCATGGCAGCAGGCAAGGGCGGCGCCAAGCCGTCGAAGGAAGCGAAGGCCGCGGAGAAGGCGGCGCGCAAGCAGGCCTCCAAGGAGCGGCGCAAGCAGCTCTGGCAGGTATTCCAGATGCAGCGCAAGGAAGACAAGCTGCTGCTGCCCCTGATGATCGGCGCCTTCGTCGGCATCACGGTGATCATGGTGGTCATCGGCCTGCTCGTGCACATGCAGTGGTACCTGCTGCCGATCGGCCTGGTGCTGGGTGGTCTGGTGGCGTTCATCATCTTCGGCCGCCGCGCCCAGAAGAACGCCTATGCCCGCATGGACGATCAGCCCGGCGCGGCCTGGTGGGTGCTGGACAATCTGCAGGGCAAGTGGCGGCCCACCCAGGCCGTCGCCGCCACCGCGCAGCTCGACGCGGTGCACCGGGTGATCGGCCTGCCCGGCGTCATCCTGGTCGCCGAGGGTTCCCCGCATCGGGTCAAATCGCTGCTGGCCCAGGAGAAGAAGAAGACCGCCCGCCTGGTCGGCGACACCCCGATCTACGACGTCGTGATCGGCAACGAGGAGGGTCAGATACCGCTCAAGACCCTGCAGCGCTACCTCACCAAACTCCCCCGCAATATCGACGCCAAGCGGATGGATCTCATCGAGGGCCGGCTGTCGGCCCTGGCTACCCGCGGCGGCCCGGCGCTGCCCAAGGGCCCGCTGCCCGGCGGCGCGAAGATGCGGGGTGTCCAGCGCACGGTCCGCCGCCGCAGCTGAGTCGGCCGGCTCCGAGACGACGAAGGCCCGCGTTCATTCGAACGCGGGCCTTCTGCTGTTCCGGATGCGCTCAGCGAGTGCGGGCCAGACCTGTTCCGGTGGCGCGGTCGTGCATGCCGCGGCCGTCCGAATCGGCGAACAGGGCGGGCACCACGAAGATGAGCAGCACCTGGCGAACCAGGGCGCGCACGAATCCGACCGCGGCGTCGAACCCCGGCGGCTTGGCCTGACCCGCGGCCGACCCGGATCTGCCCTCGGCCATGGCCTCGATCACATCGACACGCACCACGCGCATCCGCAGGAAGTACTGCCCCGGCGTGAACCCGAACAGCGTCACCGTGGCGACACCGAGCACGAACCACACCAGGAAGGTCGGCGTGGACAGGGCGCTGGTCACGGCCTCGAAGTTCGTCGGAGGCTGTTGACCGGCGGCGACGTGCGTGCGGGCGATGATGCGCGCGGGATCGGGCCGGACGATCAACGCCGCGATACCGGTCGCGATGATCCAGTCCACGAACATGGCCACGATGCGTCGCGACATCGGCGCCAGCGAGCCGACACCGGATTTCGGCAGTCCCAGCAGTTTGCCCGGATATTCGTCCGGCAGCGGATCCCCCGAGTCCGCCGCATTGGGCCCCGACAACCAGGAACCGGTGATACGTGCCATGCGAGAATCGTATCCCCGGCCCGCGAGGCCACTGTCGAGGGTGGTGCGCGGCCTACCTCGGCGGCTCGCCCGGATCGGCCCAGACCTCCATCGGAACGACCGTCTGGCTGCGCCCGGCCGCATCCAGCACGCGGCCCATCCGCTTGATGAACCGCAGCACGATCGACGTGCCCAGAATCGTCAGCCGCGGCGCCTCGACGGACAGCCGCGACTCCACCACCGGCACCTCGTGCACCGTGCGCAACGAGAAGCCGACGACGAGATTCGGCTCACCTCCGGACACCCGCATGCACACCCGCGCACCGGTGATGGCGAGCAGCGCCTCCACGGTGCGCCGATCGTTCGGATCCGCCCTGGCCCACACCCACATGCCGACCGGCCACCCCGACAGGGACAGCGCCATATCGCATCGCACCTGAAGCTGCCCGCCCGCGACCATTCCGTCCATCCTGCGGCGGACCGTGCTGATGCTCAGGCCGGTCTCCCGGGCGAGGTCCGACAGGGCGGCCCGGCCGTCCTGCCCCAGGCGCAGGACCAGGGTGCGATCCGTGGCGTCCAGGGGACGCGGGCGGGGTGGCCGCTCGGGCCAGGGGCGCACGCCCGCCGCCAGCCGCGCTCGCTGGGCGGCGTCCAGCACGTTCAACTGCCAGTGGTCACCCAGCCGGAAGGTCCGCGTGATCAGCAGCGTCCGGGTGGCGACGACGCCGGGCACCGCCGAGAGCGACTCCAGCAGCAAGCGCGAGAGCGCACCCAACCCGGGCACCGTGATCAGCAGTGACAGATCGTGACTGCCGCTGATGTGCTCGACGCTGAGCACATGCGGCCAGCGCGCCAGGCGCTGCGCGGTATCGTTCGCCGCCCCGGTCGCGCAGTCGACCAGCACGATGGCCTGACAGGCCTCGGGCAGACCGGACGCGCGACCGCTCACCCAGGCCGCGCGGCCTCGGCTCAGCCGCTGCCAGCGTCGTGCGATGGTCGCCGGGTCGACCTCCAGGGCGGCGCCGATCCGCTGCCACGAGGCCCGCGGAGCGATCTCCAGGCAATTGATCACCGCCAGATCCAGCTCGTCCAGAGCGATGGCAGAATCCTGCATCGGGACACCAATTTTCGAAATATCCGGCAGATTTACCGACTCTTCTGCTCCTATCGCCATCCTGTCACGATTCCGCACGACAGGAGGGTCCGGCGATGCCGACATCGACAGAAAGTCAAGCGCTGCAGGAAGATCTGGTGCGCCTACGTCGCCGGATCCACGGCGACCCGGAACTCGGACTCGACCTGCCCCGCACCCGGCGACGGGTGCTCGACGCGCTCGCGGGCCTACCGCTGGAAATCACCGTCGGGCGTGAAATCGGCTCTGTGACAGCGGTGCTGCGCGGCGGACGCGCGGGCCCGGCGGTCCTGCTGCGGGGAGATATGGACGCGCTGCCCCTGGCCGAACTCACCGGACTGGACTATGCCTCGCGCACCGAGACCATGCACGCCTGCGGGCACGATCTGCACACCGCGATGCTGGTCGGGGCGGCGCAGCTGCTCGCGCGACGTCGCGAAAGGCTCACGGGTGACGTGATTTTCATGTTCCAACCCGGTGAGGAAGGCCAGGACGGGGCCGCGCGGATGATCGAGGAGGGAGTACTCGAAGCAGCGGGCGCGCCGCCGATCGCCGCCTATGCGATCCACGTGATGTCGGCCCGCTTCCCGCACGGGACCTTCACCACCCGCCGCGGGGCCGTCCTCGCCGGGGGTGACCTGCTTCGTGTCACGGTACGCGGCACCGGCGGGCACGGCTCGGCGCCACACCTGGCCCGCGACCCGATTTCGGCCGCGGCCGCGATGATCGGCGCGCTGCCCGGCCTGCTCACTCGAACTGTCGCGCCACAGGACACCGCGGTGCTCACCATCGGGGCGATCCACGCGGGCAGTGCCGGAAACGTCATCCCCGGCAGCGCCGAATTCCGCGGCACACTGCGCTGGCACACCCCGCAGATCCGGGATGCGTTGCGCGCGAACCTGTCCGGAATGTGCCGCTCGATCGCGCACGCCTTCGGGGTCGAGGCCGAAACCCAGATCACGCCCTATGTCGGGGCCACCGTCAACGATGCCGCCGAGGCCGACTTCGCCGCCGGCGTCGCGGCCGATCTGCACGGTCCGCACCGCTGTCGGGAGCTGCCACAGCCCTTGTGCGCGGGCGAGGACTTCTCCAACGTTCTCGATCGCGTTCCCGGCGCGATGATCCTGCTCGGCGCCTGCCCGCCGGAGGCCGATCCGGCCACCGCCCCCGACATCCATTCTCCCTACGCGGTTTTCGACGACGCGATCCTGTCCGACGGCGCGAACTACCTCGCGGAACTGGCCTCCCGGCGACTGGATATCGCGGCAACGTCGAATGCCGTTGCCGCGCAGGCGCTCCCGGACGCGGTCCGATAAGGAGGAAATACCATGTCCACCAGCACATCCGCCGCTCCCGCACCGCCCACCTGGCGCACACTGCTGTCGACCGGGACCGGCAATGCGCTCGAATGGTTCGACTGGGCGATCTTCGGCACGTTCTCGCCGTTCTTCGCGCACCAGTTCTTCCCCGACGCGACGGGCATGCTCGCACTGCTGTCGGTGCTGGCAGTATTCGCGGTCGGATTCGTAATGCGGCCGATCGGCAGCCTGCTATTCGGGTGGTACGCCGACCGGAAGGGGCGGCGCGCCGCCCTGATCGGCTCGATCGCCCTGGCCTCGATCGGCAGTCTGCTCATCGGGATGTGCCCCACGCATGCCGCGATCGGCCTCGCCGCGCCGGGGATACTGGTGCTGGCCCGGCTGGCGCAGGGGCTCGGGCACGGCGGTGAAATGCCCGCGGTACAGACCTATCTGGCCGAATCCGCGCCGCCGGGGCGGCGCGGTCGGTGGGGCGCGTTCATCTACATCTCCGGCACCACCGGAATCATCGTCTCGACCGTGCTCGGGGCGATCGGTTCCGGCGTGCTGAGCAGAGCTCAGATGACCGCGTGGGGATGGCGGGTCCCGTTCCTGCTGGGCGGCCTCGTCGGCGCGTACACGCTGGTGATGCGGCTGCGGCTGGCGGAGAGCACGAGCTTCGCCCGCAACACCGCACCGCGGGCGCCGCTGTTGCGCGGACTGTGGACGCACCGGATCGGCTGCGCGCGGGCATTCGCCCTGACGCTCGGTGGCACCGTCACCTTCTACCTCTGGGTGATCGGCACCCCGGCACAGGAGGTGGCCGCACACCGGATTCCCGCCGCACAGGTGTTGTGGATCAGCGTGCTGGCCTCGGTCGCGATGATCGCGATGCTGCCGATGTACGGCGCCCTGGCCGATCGAATCGGACGGCGGCCGGTACTGCTGCTGGCCAATCTCGGCAGCGCCGCGACGATCTTCCCGCTCACCGCGTTGCTCGGCCGCGGGCCCTGGCAACTGGCTTCGGCGTTGATCGTGGCGATGATCTTCCTCGCGCCGTTCGCGGCGATCATCCCGGCCGTGTACGCCGAGTTGTTCCCGACCGGAATCCGCGCCACCGGCAGCGGGCTGGGCGCCGCGGTCGCCACGGCGATGTTCGGCGGCACCGCACCGTATCTGCAGACCTGGCTCACCGGTTCACATCACGCGACGCTGTTCGCGGGCTACGTCCTGATCCTGTCGCTGGCCAGCGCCGCGGTCGTGCTCGGTATGCCGGAGACCCGCGACGCCCCGATCGACTGACCTCGATGTTCACCAAGGAGAAACCAGCGACCGGACACAGAGATGTGTGCCACATTTTTCCCCAACCGGTGCACCCGCCCCCCACCCCGCGGTGGCAGGATGTTCCTGCTGGTCGAACGCGGCCGGGCGACAACTGTGCCACCCTCGGTACGCCGGGGAGGTGCACAGCCCGCCCAGCTGTACGTGTAACACTGGCGAAACACAGCCTTGATTGTCGGGAAACACCGCATCCATACCGTCAAGCAGCGATACCCAGCAATCGGTACGGGCTGGGAACCGATCCGTAAGGAGTAGCAAGTGGCGTTCAGCACGGCCGACGAGGTCATCAGTTACATCAAGGAGCAGGAGGTCGAATACGTCGATATTCGGTTCACCGACCTCCCCGGTGTGCAGCAGCACTTCTCGATCCCGGCGAAGGCGTTCACGGCCGATCTGGCCGAGGAGGGGCTGGCGTTCGACGGCTCCTCGGTGCGCGGTTTCCAGTCGATCGACGAGTCGGACATGCTACTCCTGCCCGACTTCAGCACCGCGCGCATCGACCCGTTCCGCGCCGCCAAGACGCTGAACCTCAACCATTTCGTGCACGACCCGTTCACCCGCGAGGCCTACAGCCGCGACCCGCGCAACATCGCCCGCAAGGCGGAGGAGTTCCTGCGCTCGACCGGCATCGCCGACACCGCGTTCTTCGGCGCCGAGGCGGAGTTCTACATCTTCGACTCGATCCGCTACGACTCGGCCATGAACGGCGCCTTCTACGAGATCGACTCGATCTCGGGCTCCTGGAACACCGGTGCGGAGTTCAACCCGGATGGCACCCCGAACCGTGGTTACAAGGTCCGCAACAAGGGCGGCTACTTCCCCGTCGCGCCGTACGACCACTACGTCGACCTGCGCGACAAGATCGCGACCAACCTGCAGAACGCCGGTTTCGAGCTCGAGCGCGGCCACCACGAGGTCGGCACCGCCGGTCAGGCCGAGATCAACTACAAGTTCAACACCCTGCTCTCGGCGGCCGATGACCTGCAGCTGTTCAAGTACATCGTCAAGAACACCGCGTGGCAGGAGGGCAAGAGCGTCACCTTCATGCCCAAGCCGCTGTTCGGCGACAACGGCTCGGGTATGCACGTGCACCAGTCGCTGTGGAAGGACGGCAAGCCGCTGTTCCACGACGAGGCCGGCTACGCGGGTCTGTCCGACCTGGCCCGCCACTACATCGGCGGCATCCTGTTCCACGCCCCGTCGCTGCTGGCGTTCACCAACCCGACGGTGAACTCCTACCACCGCCTGGTCCCGGGCTTCGAGGCCCCGATCAACCTGGTGTACTCGCAGCGCAACCGCTCCGCGGCCGTGCGCATCCCGGTCACCGGCAACAACCCGAAGGCCAAGCGCCTCGAGTTCCGCGCGCCGGACTCCTCGGGTAACCCGTACCTCGCCTTCGCCGCCATGATGATGGCCGGCCTGGACGGCATCAAGCGCAAGCTCGAGCCCGCCGCCCCGGTCGACAAGGACCTCTACGAGCTCCCGCCGGAGGAGGCCAAGAACATCGCCCAGGCCCCCACCAGCCTGGCCTCGGTCATCGACAAGCTCGAGGCCGACCACGACTACCTCACCGAGGGCAACGTCTTCACCGAGGACCTCGTCGAAACCTGGATCGACATCAAGCGCAACCAGGAGATCGCCCCGATCAACCTGCGCCCGCACCCCTACGAGTTCGAGCTGTACTACGACGTCTAAGTCGTTCTGAGGCTCTGACCTGCGGACGGAACACTATTCGTGGTCTTCCGTCCGCGGTTCGCCCGTAGTAGTTCGTAGCGAGTCCATCCGATCCGCGATCATTCACCGACCGCGATACGGGTGGACTCGTCTGCGTCGGGCCACGTGTTCGCGGCAGCCCGACGCCGATGTGACGGGTCAGCGCACGCCGAGGGCGGCGAGGATCATCGGCCGCGCCGTCGCGAGAGCCCGCGCCCAGTACGGCCAGGTGTGGGTTCCGTTGCCGATATCGATGCGGGCGGGGATGCCCAAGGCGTGCACGCGGTCACGGAAGATCTCGGCCGCGATCTGCGCGATCGACTCGAGCCCCATCCCGTTCACCGTGTCGCCGACCGCGCGCGAGGCGTCGGGCGGGCCGGGCACACCGTTGCCCGAGGAGATGTACATCGGCAGGCCGCGCAACGATTCGGCCTGGACGACGACGTCATTGAGCCGCCACGCCGGATCCCCGGGCGGACCCCACATATCGTCCACATCGAAATTGCCCTCGTTCCACATGGCCGCGCGCATCCCCTCGTTCCAGAGCGGATAGGTGGGATTGAGAAATCCGGAGAAGGACCCGGCGAACCGGAACTGATTCCGATGGTGCGCGGCCAGGATCAGGGCGGCGGCACCGCCCATGGAGGCGCCGACGATGGCGTCGTTCGTGCGCGACACGCCGTATCCGGCGAGGTAGGCGGGCAGCTCCCGGGTCAGGAAGGTCTCCCATTTGTAGGTGAACTTCTGATGGTTGGTACTGCTGGGCCGGTACCAGTCCGTATAGAAACTCGAATGACCGCCGACCGGGAACACCAGTGTGACGTTGTCACCCACGAATTGGCGCAGCGCGTCGGTGTCGCTCACCCACTGGCTGTGATCCGCCGGCGCGCGCAGCCCGTCGAGCAGGTACAGCGCGGCACTTCCGCCGTGCGCGGCCCACTGCACCTGAACCGGGATCGGCCCCATGCTGGACGGCACGAGCAGCTCCTGAAAACGCCCCGCCGGAGCGCGCGATTCCGCGATTCGAGCGGGTGCGGCATCGGCCGTCACCGCACCGAACGAGGACACCAGCACGGCCGCCACCACCGCGGCTCCCATCTTCCACATGGCCACCGACCCAAGATACCGCCTGCTCACGCCCACCGACCCTCGCTGGGAAGTGCGAGTCGCCATGCGAGAAACCGGCGAGTTGCGGTAAGCCTCAGGCAGATTCGAAGCCGTAATCCAACCGCGACAGTGTCGTGATCGAGTAGGTGACCCTCACCGGCGCCTGCTGTGCACACGAATTCGTCTGGGATCCCGCACTTTTCGATGACGCTGCCCCGGATCGAGCAGACGGCCGCAGCCGGAGGTCAACTCGATCCGAATCGGCCGGAACGTCTGCTCGCGGGCCGACACGACCGAATTCTGCTGGCGTCCAGCCTTTTCGGCACGTATTCCGCGCGGCGCAGTCGACGGCTCACAGGTGGGGGTGACAACCCAGGGAGGCGCTGTAGACCGCGGGACGGGCGCGGGAGGTGGCCAGGTTGCGGCGTTCCTCGCGGGTGAGATGGTGACGCCTCAGAGGGTAGTGCAGATGGGCGCGCAGTGTCGGCAGCAGGGGGCGACGGGCGGGGTTCGGGTGGGTCATCGCCATCACTCTCCCTTCTCTTTTTCCTGGTGAGAACTCCATTCTTCCACCAGGTCAGCATGATCAGGCGTCAATTTTTCGTGCGATCCGCGGCTGCGGCCGCAGCATCCTTGCCAGCACGACGAGATGATGAGAGACTTTTATAACAACCTTCTCATCACTGAGTGGGTCAGCCGCGCTGCCTGTGCGATCAAAGGAGATCCCGTGACCGCGTCCACACGTATCGAGCCCGCCGACCGCGAACTTCCGGCCCGTAGGCCGTTCACATCCCAGAGCCGGATGTGGGACGAGGTCGGGTTGGTCACCTTTCCGTTCACTTCGGGATCGGCGTTCCTGCTGCAGACGATGGAGCCGACGATCGCGGCGGTCGTCGACGAGCATTCGACCTTCCGCACCGATCCGATGGGCCGCGCCTTCCGCAGCATCGCCTCGGTGATGATGTGGATCTACGCCGGGGACGAGGCGCTGGCCGAGGCGGATCGACTGCGCAAGATGCACACCACGCTCAATACCGTTGACGCACAGGGTGTTCGGCATACCGCACTGTCGTCCGGACCGTGGGCCTGGGTGCTGCACACCGCGGTCTACGCCTATACCGAGGGCGCGAAGCCCTTCACCCGCACGCCGCTGAGCGAAGCGGACAAGCAGGAGTACTACCAGGAGGTCGTGCAGTTGATGCGCAACTTCTCGGTGGCGCCCAAGGAGATTCCGCCGACCTACAGCGAGTGGCTGGACTACTTCCACGACAAGCTGGAGAACCATCTGGCCGCGACCCCCGTCGCCTACGACTTCCTGAAGGTGAGCCGCCGGATCGCCCCGCCCTCCTTCCTGCCGCGCCCGCTCGCGCCGGTATGGCGGGCCGCGACGACGCCGGTGAGCCGCCTGCAGTACTTCTTCACCGTCGGCACCACCCCCGAGGTCGCGCGCGAGAAGCTGGGATTGAGCTGGTCGTCCACCGACGAGGCGACGCTGCGCGCCCTCGGCTGGCTGGTCGGGCGCACCGTACCGCTGCTGCCCGAACGCCTGCGCTACTTCCCCATCGCCTACGAGGCCCGCCGCCTCGAACGCGACCGCGCCCGCCTGCGCAAGAAGATCGACCTGCGCCCCATCTGATCCCCACGGGCCCGCCATGACACGCGATCGCCTGCGTGCCAACGATATCCGGGCGATCGACCGCAGAGCACGCCACGACCGGCCGGGTGTCATCGGCACCTGTTCACCTGTGCGCCGATGACACCCGGACGATCGATCAATCGTTCTGCACGCGCTCCCCGGCCGGTGCGGGAAAGAATCCCGACTCGACGAAGGCCGTGACGTACGCGTCCAGCACCGCGGAATCGACCGGCGGACAAGCGATCCCGTACCGTGCGAGCGCCGCGCGAGCGCGGGTGTCGTCGACAGGGATCGGGGAACCGCCGTAGTTGCCGCTGACCAGGGCCGCGCGCACCAGCGAATCGTCACCCGCGGCATCACGCGCGGCCGCCTCCTCGGCCAACCGGACGGCGATCTGCTCGACCGGAGCGATCTCGATCGGAATTCCGTTGCGGCTCAGGGCCCGGAAGATCTCGCCGATCTGCACCGCATCCCGGTTCACCAGGTGGAAGGCCGTGCCGTCGGCCGGTTCGGCCGCCAGCGCCACGATCGCCGCGACGACGTAGTTCACCGGAACCAGCGGCATCGCCGCATCACCGGTGTCCGGAGCCATCCCGAGGATGGCCGCGGCCCGGATCATATTCCAGAACGAGTCGTCGGCACTGTTCACACCGCTGCGCGGATCACCGGAGACCAGGCCGGGCCGGTAGATGCGCACCGGCACACCACGCTCACCGGCCTGCCGGACCAGCTGCTCGGCAACCCACTTACTGGCCACATACCCGTTGTCGGACACCTCCGCGACGCTCAGTTCGGTGTCCTCCGGACCCGTGAAATCCGGTGCCAGGGCAACCGGAATCACCGTATTGGCCGTGGAGATGTAGTGCACCGGCTTGATCCGGCCGTTCGTGGCCAGCCGCAGCACCTCCCGGGTACCGGACACGTTGGCCGCACGCAACCGCGCATAGGGCTCGATGTGGTTGACCCGCGCGCCGTTGTGGAAGATCACGTCGATCCGCTCGGCCAGCCGGGTGTAGCCCGCCTGGTCCAGCCCGAAGCGCGGTGCGGCCAGATCGCCTGCGACAGCGACGATCCGGGACCGGAACGACTCGTCCCAGAGCCGGTAGTGCTCCAGCGAACCACGGACTCGCTCGCCCGCCCGCTCGTCGTCCTCACCGCGCGCCAGGCACCACACCCGCGCGGATGTGCTGTCCAGCAGTTCGCGCAGCAGATGCGCACCTACGAAACCGGTTGCGCCGGTGAGCAGTACGTCCTGCGGCTCGCCCGCGCGCGCGGGAAGTACTCCGGCGCCGTCGATCTCCGAATCCAGTACCGCGTCGGCGGCCATCGAGGGCCGCGGATCGGTCACCGCGACCGCCGACTCGCCCGGATCGTCGATCCGGGCGGCGAGGGCACGCACGGTGGGCGCGGTGAACAACGCGGCCATCGGCACGTCGATGCCGAGCCGGCTGTTCAGCGCCCGCTGCAAAGTGAAGGCCAGCAGCGAACTGCCGCCCAGGGCGAAGAAATCGTCCTCGGCGCCCACTCGATCGACCTGCAGCACCTCGCCGAAGACCTCGGCGACCGATCGCTCGGTATCGGTTGCCGGCGCGACGAATTCGCGGGTCCGCAGCACCGGGCGCGGCAGGGCCTTGCGATCGGCCTTCCCGCTGGCGTTCATCGGCATGGCATCGAGCACCATCACCGACGAGGGCACCATGTACGAGGGCAGCACCTGGGTCAGCGACGCGCGCAGGGCGTCGACCGACAGATCCTCGACCGCCGGAACCACGTAGGCGACGAGTTGATCGCCGATCTCCGAGGGCGCCACCACCACGACCGTCTGCGCAACCGAGGGTTCGGCCAGCAGCGCGGTCTCGATCTCGCCCAGCTCGATGCGGTGGCCCCGGATCTTCGCCTGGAAGTCGCTGCGGCCCAGGTATTCCAGCACGCCATCGGGCCGACGACGGACCAGATCACCGGTCCGGTACATCCGCGATCCGGGCGGGCCGTACGGGTCGGCGACGAACCGGTCGGCGGACAGATCCGGTCGGCGCATATAACCGCGCGCCAATTGGGTTCCCGCCAAATACAATTCGCCGACCACACCGGCCGGCGTGAGCCGCAGCCGCGAATCGAGCACGTAGGTGCGCGTATTCCATTGCGCCACACCGATGGGCACCGTCGTGCGGTCGCTGGTGGACGCGGGGCGATAGGTCACCGAAACCGCGGCCTCGGTGGGGCCGTACAGATTGTGCAGCCCGGCCGAGGACAGCGCGGCGAATTCGGCGACGGTGCCGGGTGGCAGCGCCTCGCCGATGGCGAACACCGCCCGCAACGAGGCCACCTGCGCGGGCTGCGCGGCGGCCAGGAACACCTGCAGCACCGAGGGCACGAAGTCGGTGACCGTCACCCGATGCGTGGCGATCAACTCCGCCAGATAGCGCGGGTCGCGTTGTCCGGACGGCGCGGCCAGCACCACCCGCGCGCCCGCCCACAGCGGCACGAAGTAGCCCCACAGCGAGACGTCGAACGTCGTCGCCGTCTTCTGCAGATAGACGTCCTGCGGCGCGATCGAGTAGTGCTCGGCCATCCAGGCGGTCTGATTGGTGATCGCGCCGTGCGGCACCAGCACGCCCTTCGGACGGCCCGTCGACCCGGAGGTGAACAACACGTACGCCGGATGGTCCGCGCGCAGCGGAGCGCGCAGTTCGCCCGCGCCGACCGGTTCGGCGGAGTATTCCGACACCTCGAGCGTGTCGAGATCGACCCCGTCGGCGCCCGGCACGTCCGCGCCTCCGGTGCTCAGCACCAGCGCGGGCTCGGCGGTCTCCAGCACGTACGCGATCCGCCCGGCCGGATGTTCCAGGTCCAGCGGCAGATAGGCCCCACCGGCGGTCAGCACCGCGTACATCGCGACCATCAGTTCGGGAGAACGCGGAATCGCCAGCGCGACAACGGATTCCGGACCGATCCCCCGCCCGATCAGATATCGGGCCAGCCGGTTGACGCGCTCGTCGAACTCCCGGTAGGTCCACACCGTCTCGTCGTGCACCACGGCCACCGCATCCGGATCCGCCGCGACCGCGCGACGATATCCGCTCAACAGCAGCTCGTCGGGCACCCGATGCGCGGTATCGGCCGCATCGCTCAGCAGTGCCGCGCGCTCGGCCGCATCGATCACATCGACATCGCCCAGCACCGCTTCGGGATCGCGGGCCAGGGTGCCGAGCAGACCGACGAAACGATCCACGAATCCCTGCACGGTGTCGTGCTCGAACATGTCCGAGGCGTAGGTCACGATGCCGCCGATCCCCTGCGGCGCGCCCTGCGCATCGTAGGAGTCGCCGATCATCCAGTGCAGATCGAACTGCGAGACCTCCACGCCGATGTCCAGGCCCGCCACGGCCAGCCCCGGCATCTCCAGGGCCACCGGCGCGAGATTCTGGAACGACAGCGCGACCTGGTAGAGCGGATGCCGGGCCGGTGACCGCACCGGATCCAGCACGCCGACCAGCCGTTCGAACGGCACGTCCGCGTTGGCGAAGGCCCGGATGTCCTCGTCCCGCTGACGCGCCAGCAGTTCGGTGAACGTCGCACCGGCGGCGTAGCGGGTGCGGAAGACCAGCGTGTTGATGAACATGCCGATCAGGTCGTCCAGTGCCGCGTCACCGCGACCGGCGACCGGCGAACCGATCGCGATGTCGTCGGTGCCGGACAGGCGCGCCAGCAGCACCGCGAGCGCGGTGTGCACGGTCATGAACAGCGTCGCGCCGTGCGCCCGCGACAATTCCGCGAGAGCGCGGTGGGTCTCGGCGTCGATCCGAACCTCGACGCGGCCGCCGGTGTAGGAGCGCAGCAGCGGGCGCGGCCGATCCGAGGGCAGGTCGAGCTGGTCCGGCAGGCCGTCCAGCGCGGTACGCCAGTAGGAGATCTGCTGAGCGACAAGCGATTCCGGATCGTCCTCGGTACCCAGCACGGTGCGCTGCCAGATGCTGTAGTCCGCGTACTGCACCGGCAGCGGCTCCCACTGCGGAGCCTGCCCGGCGCTGCGCGTGGCGTACGCCAGCATCAGATCCCGGGCCAGCGGGCCGATCGAGGAGCCGTCGGCGGCAATGTGATTCACCACCACGGCCAGGACGTACTCGTGCTCGTCCGATTCGGTCGCACCCAGGTCGAACAGCGCGACCACGAGCGGCACCCGCACGGTGAGGTCGAATTCCGTGCGCGCGAGTTCGGCGACCGCCTCGACGATCCCGGACGGGTCCACCGGCTGCACCTGCAACGGCGGAACCGCCTGCGCCGCAGGAAGAATCACCTGCACCGGACCGTCGTCGGGCGTCGCGGGATCCGCACCGGAGGTATCGGTCCGCGCCGCGAGCGGATACACCGTGCGCAGAATCTCGTGGCGCGTCACCAGATCCCCGATGGCCGCGCGCAGCGCGTCCACGTCGAGGCTGCCGCGCAGACGTACCGCCATCGGCACGTTATAGGCCACCGACGCGGTATCGAACCGGTTGAGCAGCCACATTCCGCGCTGGGCCGGAGACAGCGGAATCCGTTCCGGCCGTGGCCCGGCCACCAGTGCCGGGCGGTCGTCGGCGACGGCGTGATCACCCAGGCGCGCCGCGAGCGCGGCCACCGTCGACGCCTCGAACAGCAGCCGCACCGGAACCCGGGTGTCCAGCGCCGCGCCGATGCGTGCCATCAGTCGGGTCGCGATCAGCGAGTTGCCGCCCAGTTCGAAGAAATCGTCGTCCGCGCCGACCGGCGTTGCGGGAGCGAGCAATTCGGTGAACGCCTCGCCGACCACCTCTTCCAGCCGCCCGGACGGAGCGCGGAACTCCCGGGTGTGCAGCTGCGGCGCGGGCAGCGCGGCACGGTCGAGCTTGCCGACCGGGGTGAGCGGAATCTCGTCGAGCACCATGACGGTGGTAGGCACCATATGAGCGGGCAGATGCCGCTCGGCGACCGCGATCAGTTCGTCCGCGTCCGCCACCGCACCGGCGGCCGCATGCACGTACGAGACGAGAATGGTTGCGCCGGTGGGCAGTTCATGCCCCATGGTGACGGCGAAGTCGATCCCGTCCTGCCCGGCCAGCACCGCGTCGATCTCACCGAGCTCGATCCGGAAGCCGCGGATCTTCACCTGGAAGTCGTTGCGGCCCAGGTACTCCAGTTCACCGTCGAAGGTGCGCCGGACCAGGTCACCGGTCCGGTACAGCCGGGAACCGCTGGGATCGAACGGATTCGCCACGAAGCGGGCCGCGGTGAGCGCGGGACGTTCGTGATAGCCGCGGGCCTGCTGCGCACCGGTGATGTACAGCTCGCCGACGGCCCGATCCGGCACCGGCGACAACCGCTCGTCCAGCACGTATTCGGTGATGGCCCGAATCGGCCCGCCGAGGGTGACCGTCTCGCCGGGCACCAGCGGGGAGCTGATGTTGGTCATGATGGTTGTCTCGGTGGGCCCGTACCCGTTGTAGAACTCGCGGGTGCGGCGGCCGCCGATCGGAATCGCCCAGCGCTGCACCAGATCCGGCGGGCACGCCTCACCACCGGCGATCACCACGCGCAGCTTGTCCAGCCCCTTGGGATCGACCGAGGCCAGCGCGGACGGGGTGATGAAGGCGTGGGTGACCCGTTCGCGGGCCAGCAACGCGGCCAGTTCCGCGCCGCCGTAGACGGTCGGCGCGGCGACCACCAGGGTGCCGCCGCCACCGAGGGCCAGCAGCAGTTCCAGAATCGACGCGTCGAACGACGGCGAGGCGAAATGCAGTGCGCGCGAACTGCTCGTCACCCGGTAACGCTCGCGCTGCTCCTCGCAGAAGCTCGCCAACCCGGCGTGCGTGACGACCACACCCTTGGGCAGACCGGTCGACCCCGAGGTGTAGATGACGTACGCCGGATGCGCCGCGCGCAGCGGCCGGCGCCGGTCCGCGTCGGTCACCGGATCGGCCGAACCCTCATCGATGAGCCGCTCGGTCTCGAGGTCGTCGAGGACCAGCCATTCCACCTGCTCGGGCAGATCGGCGCGCACCGACTCCACGGTCAGGCCCAGCACCGCATGCGAATCGGCCAGCATGTGCGCGACGCGATCGGCAGGGTAGTTGGGATCGACCGGCACGAATCCGGCGCCGGACTTGGCGATCGCCCACACCGCGAGCACCGATTCCGGCGAGCGCGGGATGCCGATCGCGACCAGATCCTCCGGGCCGATACCACGATCGATCAGGACGCGGGCCAACTGCGTCGAGCGCTCGTCCAGGTCGAGGTATTCGAGTTCGGACAACTGCTCGGTGGCATCGGCGAAGACCACCGCGACACCGTCCGGGTTGCTGTCCACGGCCGCGGCCATCAGGTCCGGCAGCGTGCGGCCCGGCTCCGATTCGACCGGCGGCGGGGTGACCGGCGCGGGCGGTACGACCGGGCCCCGGTCGCGTTCGGTCGCGTCCAGCAGGTCGACGTCGCCGACGAGCAGTTCCGGGGCCGCGGCGACCGCGGTGGCGAACCGTTCGAACCGCTGCGCGATAGCGGTGACCGTGGCCTCGTCGAAAATATCTGTGGCATAGGTGAATCCGGCCAGAAGCACATCGGGCGTGCCGTCCGGTGCGTAGCGCGGCTCCACGGTGACCAGCAGATCGAATTTGGCGTTGACCTGACCGGTGTCCAGCGCGGCCACGGTCAGACCGGGCAGTTCGAGCTCGGCCTGCTCCATGTTCTGGAAGGACAGCACGACCTGGAACAACGCGTCACCGGCCGTGGTGGGCTGGGTGGCCTCGACCACGCGCTCGAACGGGATGTCCGCATGTCCGAACGCCGACAGATCGGTCTCGCGCGCCCGGTCCACAAGTGCCGCGAACGGCGCTCCGCGATCCACCGGAAGGCGAAGGGTGAGCGTGTTGACGAACATGCCGACCAGATCGTCCAGTTCCGCCGCGCCCCGGCCCGCGATCGGCGTGCCGATCGCGATGTCCGAACCGCCCGCCTGCCGGGCCAGCAGCGCCGCCAGCGCCGCGTGCACCACCATGAACAGCGACGAATTGTGTTCGCGCGCAAGATCGGTCAGCCCGGCGTGCGCCTCCGCGGGTATCACGGCGTTGACCAGTGCGCCCCGCCCGGACGGACGCGGGGGCCGCGGCCGATCCAGCGGCAGCCGCGCAATCGCGGACGCTCCGGCCAACTGCTCGCGCCAGAACGCCATTTGTTTTGCGGCGATGGAGTTCTCGTCGTCATCGGTGCCGATGACCGACCGCTGCCAGAGGGCGAAATCCGCGTACTGCACCGGCAGCTGCGCCCAGCCCGGAACCGTCTGTGCCTGCCGCGCGACATAGGCGGTGACCAGATCGCGCGCCAGCGGCGCGAGCGAGGTTCCGTCGGCCGAAATGTGGTGCACCACAACGACGAACAGATGCTCGCGGGCCTCGGCATCGGAGAACAGCCGGATGCGCACGGGCGGATGTTCGGTGACGTCGAAGCCCGCGGACATCAGCCCGGCGATCCGGTCGTAGTCCTCGAGCGCGGCCGTCTCCACCACGAGTCCGTCCGGCAGCGTCCGGGCCACCGACAGGATCTCCTGATACGGCTCCCCTTCGGGGCCGTGTGCCGGGAATCGGGTGCGCAGCGCCTCGTGCCGGTCCAGCACGTCCAGGACGGCCAGTCGCAGCGCGGGCACATCCAGCGTGCCGGTCAGGCGGATCGCGAACGGCAGGTTGTAGGACGGGGATTCGGGGTCGATCTGGTTGATCACCCACATCCGCTGCTGCGCCAGCGACAGCGGGATCCGTTCCGGCCGCTGCGCCCGCACCAGCGGCGGGCGGCTCGCGGAGTCGCCGGAGCCCGGCACGATTCCGGCCGCCAGATCGGCCACGACGGGAGTGTCGAACAGCGCCGACACCGACACGCGCGCGTCCAGCGCCGCGGTCAGCCGGGCCACCACCTGGGCGGCGACCAGCGAATTACCGCCGAGGGCGAAGAAGTCGTCGTCGGCGCCCACCCGGTCGACGCCCAGCACGTCGGCGAAGATGCCCGCCACGATCTCCTCGACCGGCGTGGACGGCGCCCGGAAGTCCCGCACGGCCACGATCGGGCGCGGCAGCGCCTTGCGGTCCAGCTTGCCCGCGCTGCCCAGCGGGAACTCCGCCAGCTCCACGATCGCGGCCGGAACCATGTACGCGGGCAGCCTGCGCGCGACGGCGGTGCGCAGCGACTCCGCCTCGAGATGCGCGCCGGGCGCCGGGACCACGTAGCCGACCAGTTGATCGCCGAGGTCCGTGGACACCACCAGCACGGCCGCCTGGTTGACCGCGGGCTGTGCCAGCAGCGCCGCCTCGATATCGCCGAGTTCGATGCGCTGACCGCGCAACTTCACCTGGAAGTCGGTGCGGCCCAAGTACTTCAGGATTCCCGGCTGCTGCCAGGCCACCAGGTCGCCGGTGCGGTACATCCGCTCGCCGGGGCCGAACGGGTTGGCCACGAACCGATCCGCGGTCAGATCCGGGCGGCCCAGATAGCTGCGCGCCAGCTGATCACCGGCGAGGTAGAGCTCGCCGGTGACCCCGGCGGGCACCGGTCGCAGACGCGAATCCAGCACGTACACACGGGTGTTCCAGACCGGAGTACCGATCGGCACACCGCCCTGCTCGTCACCGGTGGCCGGCCACGTGGTGACCGCCACCGCGGCCTCGGTCGGCCCGTAGACGTTCAGCACCGGCTCGTCGCAGATCCGGCGCACCGCGGCCACGGTCTCCACCGGCAGCGCCTCGCCGCCGACCATGACGCGCCGCAGCGTCGGCACCGACCCGGGAGGTGTGTGCGCGGCGAAGACCGCGAGCATCGAGGGCACGAAGTCGGTGACGGTGACCTGCTGCGCCGCAATGGTTTCCGCGATGTATGTGGTGTCGCGATGCCCGTCGGGGGTGGCCATCACCAGGGTCGCGCCCAGGCGCAGCGGGATGAAATAGCCCCACATCGAGACGTCGAAGGTGAAGGTGGTCTTCTGCAGGTAGACGTCGTCGATGGTCAGCGGGTACTGCGACTGCATCCAGGCCAGGTGGTTGCCGACCGACCGGTGCGAGACCGCGACCCCCTTGGGCCGCCCGGTGGAGCCGGAGGTGAACAGCACGTACGCCAGGCTGTCCGGGCGCACGGGACGCAACAGTTCCGCGGCCGTGACCGGAGTCGCGGCGAATCCGTCCAGATCCACGGTATCGATGTGCAGCAACGGAATTCCGTCCGGCACCGCGACCGCGTCGCGGGACGTGGTGAGCACGCACACCGGCTGCGCGGCAGTCACCACCTGCTCCACACGATCGGCCGGATGATCCGGATCCACCGGCACCCAGGCACCGCCCGCGGCCAGTACCGCATACATGCCGACGACCTGCTCCAGTGAGCGCCGAACCGCGAGGCCGACCAGCGACTCCGCGCCGACGCCCCGCGAGATCAGCAGGCGTGCAAGGCGATTCACGCGCGCGTCGAATTCCGCGTAGGTCAGCTGGTCGCCCTCGTAGACCACCGCGACCCGATCGGGATGCGCCGCCGCCGCGCGCCGGTAGCCGTCGAGCATCGATTCCGGCGCCACCTCGTGCGCGGAGTCGTTCCAGTCCAACAGGATTCGATCCCGTTCGGCCTCGCCCAACATGATGTCGACATCGCCGACGAGCGCGGCCGGATCACCGGCCAGCGCGTCGATCGCCCGGACCAGCCGCGCCGCGAGGGTTTCCACCTCGTCGGCGGTGAATCGGCTGCTCAGGTATTTCCAGGTCAGCTCGAGGGTCGACTCCGCGGTCACCAGCAGGGTCAACGGATAGTGCGAATCGTCGCTGGCACCGATGCCGGTCACCGCGACGCCGTCGATGTCGGCCGCCGCGCCGATCGACTCCTTGTCGATCGGATAGGACTCGAACAGCAGCAGCGTGTCGAAATGCGCACCGGCGCCGGCGATCCGCTGGATATCGGCCAGGCCGACGTAATGGTGGTCGAGCAGTTCGACCTGCTCGCCCTGCAAGCGCCGCAGGAACTCGCCGACCGTCGTCCGCTCGTCGATACCGACCCGCACCGGCAGCGTATTGATGAACAGGCCCACCATCGACTCGATGCCCGGCAGATCCGCGGGACGACCCGAAACCGTGGCGCCGAACACCACGTCGGAGCGGCCGGTGAGCTTGCCGAGTACCAGACCCCAGCCCGCCTGCACCAGCGTGTTCACGGTGATGCCCAGCTCACCGGCTCGGGCCGCGATCCGGCGGGTGTGCTCGGCGTCGATCTCGACGAGCAGCCTGCCGCGGTCCTGGGTTTCGGCCGTGCGCGGCTGCGCGGCGAGCAACGTCGGCTCACTCACGCCTTCGAGCGCGCGCCCCCACACCCGTAGCGACGCCTCGAGATCCCGGCTCGCCAGGCGGCTCAGGAAGGTCCGGTACGACTCCACTCGCGGCAGCATCGACGCATCGCCCGAGGTGGCGTACAGCACCAGCAGATCCCGCATCAGCAGCGGCATCGACCAGCCGTCGAGCAGGATGTGGTGACTGGTGATCACCAGCTGCCAGCGCTCGGTCGCGTCGTCCGCGGCGCCGCGACGGTACAGGGTGAATCGCAGCAGCGGCGGCACGCTCATGTCGAAGTGGGCGGCGCGGTCCGCCAGGACCAGCCGCTCGAGTTCCGAATCCCGCTGTGCCTGTGGCAGATCCGTCAGGTCCACCTCGTGCCAGGGCACCTGCACCCGGTCCACGACCAGCTGTACGGCCAGGCCGGCGGTATCGGTGACGAACGCCGCCCGCAGATTCGGGTAGCGGTCGATGATCGCCTGTGCCGCGGTCCGCAGTCGTCCCGCATCCACCGCACCGGACAGGTCCACCCGCGCCTGACTGGTGTAGACGTCGACCGTCGTGCTGCTCAACAGGGCGTGGAACAGCATGCCGGACTGCAGCGGCGAGAGCGGCCACACGTCGGCCAGCGCGGGGTAGTTCCGCTCCCAGGTCTCGATATCGCTCTGGGTGGCGCGCACCAGCGGCAGATCCGACGGAGTGCGTCCGCCCGCGTCCGCCCGTCGTGCGTGCTGGGCCAGCGCGGTCAGTGCGGTGACCCACAGATCGGCGAGCCGCTGGACGCGCTCGGACGACAGCAGTCCGGCCGGGAAGGCGAACGATGCGCCCAGCTGCGGCCCGTCCGGGCCTTCGGTGACGATCGCGTTGATGTCGATCGCCCCGTTGGCGGGCATGTCGCGATCCAGGTCGGCATCGAAATCACCCAGATCGGCGGTCGGGGTCCAGTCCGATTCGGCGACCTGGGCCGCCGCGCCACCGGCCGCGATCCGGCCCAGATAGTTGAACGTGATCTGGCCGAGATCCGGTAGCCGCGTGGCGGTTTCGGGATTCGCGTAGCTCAGCAGCCCGAAGCCCAGGCCGCGACCCGGCACCGCCAGGTACTGCTCCTTGACCGCCTTGAGCACATCACCGGCGACCGCGCCGCCGTCGAACGCCGCGGCGACATCGATGCCCGCGAGATCGAGCCGGACGGGAAACGCACTGGTGAACCAGCCGACGGTATGCGACAGGTCCGCACCCGGGACGAAGTCCTCCTCGCGGCCGTGCCCTTCCAGGCGCACCAGTACCGAGCCGCCCACGTCGTCGCCGCGCCACGTGCTCACCGCCAGGGCCAACGCGGCGAGCAGAGCATCGTTGGCCCCGCCGCGGAACTTCGCGGGAATCGTGGTCAGCGCCGCCTCGGTCACCTCCGGCGGAACCGTCACCCGCACCCGTTCCACGGTGGCCAGGGTGTCGACGGCGGGATCGAAGGCACGATCGCCCAGCTGCGGATCGGACGCCTGCGAAATCTCCTGCCACAGCGGCAGTTCCGCGAGCACCTCCGGGCTGCGCGCCGCATCGGACAGGGCGTGCGCCCACCGCCGCATCGAGGTGCCGACCGCGGGCAGCGCGACCGCCTGACCCGCGGCGATCTGCATCCACGCCACCATCAGATCCGGAATGACGATGCGCCAGGACACTCCGTCGATCACGAAGTGGTGCGCCACCACGAGCAGGACGTCGGGTCGGCGCGCGGGCACCTGATCGTCCTGGAAGGCGAACCGGACGAACTGCACCATGGCCGCGCCCGCCGCATCCAACCGGCCCAGCGCCGCATCGAATTCCGCGCTCGCCCGGCGGGTGAGTTCGGCCTCGTCGATATCGGCCGGGAGATCCACCCGATGCACCAGTGCGGCGACGTCGACCGCGCCCGGGGCCAGCGCCTCGAACGTCCAGCCCTGCTCGGCATCTCCGCGCAGGCGGGAGCGCAGCACGTCGTGGTGCTCCAGGACGGCGGTCAGGGTGGCGAGCAGCGTCTCGTCGTCGAGCGCGGCGGGCAGCCGCAGCGTCATCGACTGCGAGTAGCGCCGATACGCCGGGCCCTTGGCCAGCGTCGCCGCCATCAGCGGCGTCAGCGGCATCTCCCCGACGCCGCCGCCGGGCAGCTCGGCGAGCTGCTCGCGCGCGGATTCGCCTACGGCGGAAGCGACTTCGGCCAGTCCGGCGACGGTGCGCTGATTGAACACGTCCTGCGCGGTGAAGGCCAGGCCGCGCGCCTTGGCCCGCGAGACCAGCTGAATCGACAGAATGGAATCGCCGCCGAGTCCGAAGAAGGAGTCGTCCAGACCCACTCGCTCGACGCCGAGCACCCCGGCGAACAGTTCCGCGATCAGGATTTCGTTCTCGGTGACCGGTGCGCGGAATTCCGCGGCCTCGAAGACCGGCTCGGGCAGCGCCGCACGGTCCAGCTTGCCGACCGGGGTGAGCGGAATCTCGTCCAGCACCATGATGAGGGTCGGAATCATGTACGCGGGCAACGATTCCCCGAGGAATTCGGCCAGCCGGTCGGTGTCGACGGCGGTTCCCGCGCGCGGCAGGACGTACGACACCAGCGCCTTGGATCCCGAGGACAGCGTGCGGTCCAGCGTGGCCGCGTAGTCGATGTCCGGATGTGCGGTCAGGGCGTTGTCGATCTCACCGAGTTCGATGCGCACGCCCCGGATCTTCACCTGGAAGTCGGTCCGGCCCAGATATTCGATCGTGCCGGATTCGGTGCGCCGCACCAGATCTCCGGTCCGGTACAGCCGCGCTGCCGACTTTCCGTTCTCGATGAACGGGCTGGCGACGAACCGCTCCGAGGTCAGGCCGGGACGGCCCAGATATCCCCGCGCCAGCGCCGGGCCCGACAGATACAGCTCACCGGTCGTGCCCGCCGGAACCGGCCGCAGCCGCGCGTCGAGCACGAAAGCACCCATCGCAGGCACCGAGGCGCCGATGGTGACCAGCTCGTCCGGATTCAGCGCGCCGGTCGCGGTCGCCAGGATCGTGGCCTCGGTCGGCCCGTAGCCGTTGAGGAACCTGCGCCCGTCGCGGGCCCAGCGGCCGACGAGTTCCGGGCCGAACCGGTCTCCGGCGACCATCACCGTCTCGAGGTCGTCGAGGCCGGTCGGATCCACCGACTCCAGCGCACCCGGGGTGATCAGCATGTGCGTCACGCGCTCGCGACGCAGCAACTCGGCCAGTTCGTGTCCGCCGAACACCTGCGGCGGCGAGACCACCAGCGTCGCGCCCGAGGAGAAGGTCAGCATCAGTTCCAGGACCGAGACGTCGAAGTTCGGCGAGCAGACGTGCGCCACCCGCGACTCGCGCCCCACCCCGAACGACTCCCGCATGGCCGTGACCAGGCTGCCGAGACCGCCGTGAGCGACGACCACGCCCTTGGGGCGACCCGTCGAGCCCGACGTATAGATGTAGTAGGCCGGATGCAGCTCGGTCACCGTGCGCACCCGATCGGCGTAGGAGACCGGGTGGGCGGGATGGGCGGCGATCCGCTCGGCGTGGTCCGGATCGTCCAGCTCGATCCACTCCGGGCCGTCGTCCCCGAAGGCCGCGCGGTGCGCGGCGGTGGTCAGCCCGAGTACCGCTCCGGAATCGGACAGGATGTGCTCGATGCGCTCGGCCGGATAGGCCGGGTCCACCGGAACGTATGCCGCGCCGGTCTTGGCGATCGCCCAGACGGCCAGCACCGATTCGATACCGCGCGCGATGCCGATCGCCACCGCGTCGTCCGCGCCGATCCCTCGGGCGATGAGCTCACGGGCCAGACGTGAGGACGATTCGTCCAGTTCGCGATAGGTCAGCTGCCGCACATCCGCGGGATCGCCGGAGGCACTGAACCGGATCGCGACGGTGTCGGCCGCGTACTCCACGGCAGCGGTGAGCAGGCTCGAGAAAAGCACACTCCCCCGCCGACGATTTCCGCGCGACTGCTGACGCCCTGTATTCGTTCTCACCGTGCCGTATCGTACCGGTCAGGTCGGGTCGCGTGCCGTCGTGGTTGCCCCGGCTCTTCGGCGTGCGGCAAGCCCTGGTTCGGGGCGGTTCGGTCCATATAGACACTCATCATCAGGAGTTGTCGCCGCGTTACACCGGCAAGTTCACCGAGTGGTGCCGCTCACGGGCTCACCGCGCGGTATCGCCCCTGCGCAGCCGTGCTCACCGATAAATTGAACATGTGCGGCCGGAGGCCGACCCAGCGGAAGGAGCGCGATGGTGCAGACCGATACCGGTGAGTTCGAGGGGCGCGGCGGCATGATCTTCTGGCAGGCCTGGGTCCCCGCGGACCGGGTGCGCGGGGTGATCGCACTCGTGCACGGGGTCGCCGAACACTCCGGAAGATACGAGCACGTCGGAAAGCGGCTGGCGGACAGCGGTTTCGCGGTCTATGCGCTCGATCACATCGGACACGGGCGTTCGGATGGCCGCAGGGCGAACATCGGCTCGATCGATGGTGCGGCCGACAACGTCGTGACAGTGCTGGATCTGGCCTCGGGGCGGTATCCCGGCGTGCCGCGTTTCGTCCTCGGCCACAGCATGGGCAGTCTGATCACCCTCTACCTGGCCACCCGCGCCCCACTGGACGTGGCCGGAGTCGCGATCTCCGCACCCCCGCTGGACATCTCCGCGGGCAGCGCCCTGCAGCGCGCCCTGGCTCCCGTACTGAGCCGATGGACGCCGAATCTCGGTGTACTACAGCTGGATTCGTCGATGATCAGCCGCGATCCCGAAGTCGTTCGCGCCTACGACGCCGACCCCCTGGTGTTCAGCGGCAAACTCCCCGCCCGCACCGGCGCGGAGATCCTGCGGGCCACCGAGACCGTCACCGCCCGGCTGGACCGGCTGACCGTGCCCACTCTGGTCCAACACGGCACCGAGGACGCCCTGGCCGCACCGTCCAGCGCGGACACCGTCGAACAGCGCGCGGGTGCGAAGGATCTCACCGTCATCCGCTATCCGGGCCTCTACCACGAGATCTTCAACGAACCCGAGCAGGACGCGGTACTCGGCGACCTGGTCGGGTGGTTGGAGAAGCATTTGACCGCCCGGTAGCATCCGGCCATGAGCACTCCCACCGAGGGCCGCGTCGCCTTCATCCGCGCCAGCTGGCATCGGCCCATCGTGACGCAGGCGTACGAAGGTTTCCTGGCCGAGTACCGCGACCTCGGCTTCGATCCGGCGGCCGTCGAGGTCTTCGACGTGCCCGGGGCGTTCGAGATCCCGCTGCACGCCCAGCGGCTGGCCCGTACCGGCCGTTACAGCGCGATCGTCGGCGCGGCCCTGGTCGTCGACGGCGGCATCTACCGGCACGACTTCGTCGCCTCGGCCGTCATCGACGGACTCATGCGGGTGCAGCTCGACAACGACGTGCCGGTGTTCTCGGTGGTGCTGACCCCGCACCACTTCCACGAGCACAGCGAGCACGTGAACTATTTCACCGAGCACTTCCTCACCAAGGGCGCCGAGGCCGCCCGCGCCCTGGCCACCACGCTCAGCTCGCTGCACACTCTGCCGGTGAACTGACTCGGCGGATTTCGGGCCTGTCCACGGCAACGGCCCGGTGACGCAACGGGTTCGCGGGTCAGCCGGTGCCCTCGGCGGTCACCGGTCCGGCGAGACGGTCGGCGCGGATGTTCAGATACCGTTGCCGGGGAAGGGTTTTGGCTCGATTCGCGGCACTGCGGTAGACCTCGCGCGCGGCGTCTCGATCACCGAGCAGCTCCAGCAGATGCGCTCGCACGGCATCGATCCGGTGATCGTCCGGCAGCCGCGGGGCGAGGCCGTCGACCAGGGCCAGCCCGGCCCGGGGACCACGGGACATCGCCACGGCGACAGCATGATTCAAGGCCACGACCGGATTGTCGCCGAGTGCGAGCAGCCGTTCGTAGAGCGCGGTGATCTGCGGCCAGTCGGTGTCGGCGTACTCGGCGGCCTCATCGTGCACGGCGGCGATCGCGGCCTGCAGCTGATACGGCCCGACCGGCCCGCGCGGCAGCGTCTCGGTGATCAGCGCGATGCCCTCGGCGATATCGCCCGCGCGCCACAGCGTTCGATCCTGATCGGCCATCGGAATCAGCTCGCCGCCCGCACCGACCCGCGCCGGCCGACGCGCGTCGGTGAGCAGCAGCAACGCCAGCAATCCCGCGGCCTCGCGGTCATCGGGCAGCAGACGATGCGTCAGACGGGCCAATCGGATTGCCTCGCTGGATAATTCGTCTCGATACAGCAGCGGGCCCGCGGTCGCCGAATAGCCCTCGGTGAAGATCAGGTACAGCACATGCAGCACGGCGGCCAGACGCTCGTCGCGCTCGGCGGCCGACGGAGGTGCGAACCGGACTCCGCTGTCCCGGATGGTCGTCTTGGCCCGGCTGATGCGCCGGGTCATGGTCGCCTCCGACACCAGGAACGCGCGGGCGATCTCCCCGGTGGACAGGCCGCCGACCGCCCGCAACGTCAACGCGATCTGCGACGGCGGTGACAATGCCGGATGGCAGCACATGAACAGCAGGATGAGCGTGTCATCGGCGTCGGCGGGCGCGCGATCCGCGGGCGGCGCCACCCGATCCCGCGCCGGCCGCCACCCCGCGACCACGTCCTCGCGCCGCCGTCGCGCCTGATCCCGGCGCAGCAGATCGGTCAGCCGCCGGGCCGCGACGGTGATCAGCCAGCTCAGCGGTTCCTCGGGAATGCCCTCGCGCGGCCACTGGGTCGCGGCGGCCAGCAGCGCCTCCTGCACCGCGTCCTCGGCGGTGTCGAAATGTCCGTAGCGCCGGACGATCGCACCGAGGACCTGCGGCGTGAGCTTACGCAGCAGGTCCTCGATATCGTTGCGGGAGTTCACAGCTCGTCGGCAGACTCCGCGATGGGACGGATGTCGGCATAGGCGTGGGCGACGGCCTGCGGCGGTCCCGGGCAATCCCGCAGCCGCTCGGCGATCTCGGTGGCGCGGTCGAAGCTGACGCACTCGACCACCCAGTATCCGGCCAGCACCTCCTCGGTCTCCGCGAACGGCCCGTCGGTGACGAACGGCGTCCCGTTGCGATTGCCGACTCGGCGGGTGTGCGCGGGCGCGGTCAGCCCGCGCGTCTCCACCAGTTCGCCGGACGCCTCCAGATCCTGATTGAACTTCGTCATGAACGCGTGCAACCCGGCGAAATCCTGCGGCGTCCAGGTGGACTCACCGGACCCGCCCATCCCGTCGTAGTCCCGCTGCGATCCGTAGCTCAGAATCATGTACTTCACGGCGGTCTCCTTCCGATCAGCACCCGTGTGGCGCTGTCAACAGGTACGTCGAAGCCGCTGTCCATTCTCGGACATCCCTTCGCCGATTCCTCGAATTGCCGCGAAATCGCCGCCGAGGGCGACGTCAGCCCCGCAACGCCCGGTAGGTCAGATTCAGGAAGTCCGCCCCCAGCGGGATCTGCCAGTCACCGGCCACGATGATGTTGCTGCTCTGCACGAACAACAGTGCGACCAGATCGTGCCGCGGATCGGCGATCCACCAGGTACCGAAGCCGCCCGGCCAGGACACCGCCCCAACTCCCGGACCGATGCCGTCCTGCCGGGTGCGGACCTGCACGCCGTATCCGAAACCTTGTTCCTCCCACATGGTTTGCCCCATCGGCGGGTTGAACGGCGGGTCGGCGTGCTGCGCGGGCGTGAGCCGATCACGCGCCATCGCGTCCACCGTGTCGCCGGTCAGGATCCGGGTTCCGTCGAGTTCGCCACGTCCGAGGATCATCCGGGCGAAACGCGCGTAGTCGTCGACGGTGGAGACCAGGCCCGCGCCACCGGACGCGAACCGCGGCCGCTGCGCCCACGCCGTGGTGTCCGGGTGATCGAGCACCTCACCCACACGCGAGTACAGGACGGTGAGACGTTCGCGGCCGGATTCGGGCACCACGAATCCGGTGTCCACCATGCCCAGCGGCTCGAAGATCCGTTCGGCCAGCACCGTCTCGAACGGCTGACCGGTGATCCGGCCGATCAGCACGCCCAGCACATCCGAGGCGGTGTGGTAGCGCCACAACTCGCCGGGCTGGGCGATCAGCGGCAGTTCGCCGAGTCGGCGCATCCACTCGTCCGGATCCGACGACTCGGCGGGGATGCCCAAGGCGCTGGCGACCGGATCGGCGGTGAGCGAGAACAGTTGCGGCGCAATGGCGGACCGTCCCCAGCCCAGCCCGAACCGATAGGTGAGCAGATCCTCCAGGGTGATCGGCCGGGACGCGGGCACGACGTCCTCCGGCGCGCCTTGCGGATCGCGCATGACCTTGCGATCGGCGAGCTCGGGCAGCCAGCGATCCACCGGATCGGACAGCCCGATCCGGCCCTGTTCGACGAGTTGCAGGGCGGCGACCGCGGTGACGGGTTTGGTCATCGACGCCATCCGGAACAGCGCGTCGCGCCGCATCGGTTGCCGCGCTTCGCGATCCCGCCAGCCCGCGGTGTCCACCTGAGCGAGTTCCCCACCTCGGTGGATCATCGCGACCAGACCCGCGACCTCACCGCGGTCGGCGTATCCCGTCAGCGTTCGGCTCAGCAGTGCCAGACCATCGGCCGAAAACCCGTTCGCCACAACAGTTCCTTTCCGTTCACCGTCGAGAGCGACAACCGGGTTCGCGCGCGGTTATTCCCGTCGGCGCAGCGCCAGCGCTCCCAGACCCGCGAGCACCATGTACACCCCGACCACCCACAATCCGGCGCGCTGGGTGCCGGTGAGATCCTTCAGCCAGCCGGTGATGTACGGGGCCGCGAATCCGCTGATGTTGCCCAGCGAGTTGATCAGGGCGATACCGCCCGCCGCGGCCGCGCCGGACAGGAAGGTGCTCGGCAACGCCCAGAAGGTGGGCAGCGCCGCGAGCACGCCCACCGCGCAGACGGTCACCGCGGTCATCGCCGCGAACGGGTTGCCCAGATAGAGCGCGGCGGGAATGGCCAGACCGCCGATGATGGACGGCAGCGCGACATGCCACCGCCGCTCCCCGGTCCGGTCGCCGTGCCTGCCCCACCACACCATCGCGACCGCGCCGATCACGTACGGCACCGCCGTGATCAGCCCGCGCTGCACCACCGAATAGTGCGTCCCGTACTGCTGCTGGAATCCGGCGATGATGGTCGGCAGGAAGAAGCCCAGCGCATACAGCCCGTAGGCGATTCCGCCGTAGATCGCGGCCAGGCCGAGGATGCGCGGATGGGTCAGCGCCCGGCGTAACGTCCAGTGCTCGCCGTGGGCCAGTTCGGCCTCCTCGCGCATGATTTCGCTTGCCAGCCACTCCCGTTCGGGTGCGTTCAGCCAGCCGGCCTGCTCGGGTCGATCGGTGAGATAGAACCAGGTGAGCACGGCCAGAATCAGCGCCGGGACACCCTCGACCAGGAACATGAACCGCCAGCCGCTCAGCCCGAAGATGCCGTCGCCGTACTGGATGACCAGGCTCGACAGCGTGGAGCCGACCGCCGTGGAGATCGGCACCGCCACCATGAACATCGCGACGATCCGAGCGCGATACCGCTGCGGGAACCAGTACGTCAGATACAGCAGGATGCCCGGGAAGAATCCGGCTTCGGCGACACCGAGCGCGAATCGCAGCACGATCAGCACGGTCGCGTTCGGCACGAACACCATCGCGGTCGCGATCACGCCCCAGCTGAGCATGATTCGCGCCATCCAGCGCCGCGCGCCGAACCGGTGCAGCGCCAGATTACTGGGCACCTCGAGCACCAGATAGCCGAGGAAGAAGATGCCCGAGGCGAAGCCGAACGCGGTCTCGGACAGCGCGAGATCATGTTTCATCCCGCTGGGACCGGCGAACCCGATGTTCACCCGGTCCAGATAGTTCACGAAATACAGCAGGCCCAGGAACGGCACCAGGCGCAGACCGACCTTGCGCAGCGTGGTCCGGGAGACATCGGTGGCTTCGAACACCTGCGTACTGTCGTGTCCGGATTGCCGGATGTCAAGGGGTGTTGCCGTGCGCGGTCATCCGGCCGGGTAGACCGCGATCTCGACGAGGTTGCCGTCCAGGTCACGGCAGTAGTGCGACACCATCTCGCCCAGCGCACCGGTCCTGACCACGGGCCCCTCGGTGATCTCCACCCCGCACGCGGTCAGATGCCCGTGCACCTCTTCGGGCGTCGCGGTGGTGATGAAGCACAGATCTCCCGCCCCGGCTGCGGCCACCACACCGGTCAGCCACGCCGGATCGTCCACGGCCAGGTCCACCGGCCGCAGATTGATCTTCTGCCTGCCGAACATCAGCGCGGTGCGCCCGGCCGGGCCGAACGTCTCCACCCGCATCCCCAGAACCCGCTCGTACCAGGCGGCGGTGGCCGCGACGTCCCGGCAGTTCAGGACGATGTGGTCGAAGCGTTCGACGTCAAATCCCATGCGCCGCACGCTACTCCACTCGAGCGGGTCGAGCCGGATCCGTCGCGGTGATCCTCGACTCCACGCTCCCGATATACGGAACCATGAGTTCCGTTATCTGATACATTCGGAACCGTGAGTTCCGGAACAGACGAACCCCGGCTCGGCAGACCCCTGTCCGCCGAGACCGATCGCGCCGTCCGGTCTGCCACACTCGCCCTCCTCGACGAGGTCGGATACGCGGGGCTGCGCGTGCAGGACGTGGCCACCCGCGCGGGAGTCGGCAAGGCCGCGCTCTACCGGCGCTGGCCGTCCAAAGCGGCGTTGGCGATGCATCATCTGATCGGCGATCTGGCGCCCCGGACCTATCGCGACACCGGCAGCCTGCGCGGCGACCTGCGGGAGGTGGCGGCCGATTTCGTCGCCCGGATGGCGAATCCTCGGGTGCAGGCCGTGCTGCCGGAGCTGTTCGCGGACCTGGTGCGCGAACAAGCGCTGCAGAGCGTCTTCGAGGAGGTCTGCATCCACCCCGAGCAGACCCTCATCCAGCGAACCGCCGAACGCGCGGTCGAACGCGGCGAACTCGCTTCCGTCCCGGATGTGCGCTGGGCACACGCGCAGTTCTCCGGACCGGTATTCGGGTGGTTGTACCTGCTCGGCGGCCACGGCGACGCCGCCTTGATCGACCGGGTCGCCGAGTCCGTGCACGCGACCTGGATCACCGAAGGGAAGAAGATATGAACGGCTGGTTGTGGGCGGGACAGATCATTCTGGCCGCCGCATTCATCCTCGGCGGCGGCGTGAAGATCGTCCTGCCGAAGGACAAGCTGCACCCGATGATGCCGTGGGTGCAGGACCTGTCCGCCAACGCCGTTCGCGGCATCGGCGCGATCGAGGTGATCGGCGGCGCCGGGGCCCTACTGCCCTGGGCGACCGGCATCGCCACGATCCTGACCCCGATCGCGGCGGTCGGGCTGGCGCTGGTCATGGTGGGCGGATTCATCACCCATGCCCGGCGTAGCGAATTCTCACGCACGCCATCCAATCTCGTGCTTTTCGTCATCGCCGTACTGGTGGCGATCGGCCGATTCTGACCTCGGGCGGCGGGCCGCGCCTGCGGCCCGCCCCCGCTCAGATCTGCTTGCGGTGCGGCACGAACTCGAGGGTCAGCAGCGCCACGGCGGTGAACACGATCTCGCGCCAGCGGATCAGCACGTAGCGCTGGTTGCCGAAGGAGTTGAACTTGCGCAGGAACCGGTACAGCGATTCGAGCCGGATCATCGGGTCCAGCACCCGGGCGAGCAGATACAACGCCTGACGCGAACGGGTGCGCTCCTTGTCGCTGTAGAGCTCCGGGAACGCGGCGAAGGCCAGCGAGATGCGGTGCACGCCGCGTTCGCGACCGTACGCGACCAGGTCCACGATCATGCGCTCGTCCAGGCCGTTCGGGGCGTCCTTGCGCCGCCACGGCACGTCCAGGCTCAATTCGCTGCCGCGGTTGGCCTCGCCGTACCGCTGGAAACCGACGACCCGGTCGTCGCTGTCCCGAGCGATCACCACCAGCATGCCCGGATGACGACCGTCCAGCAGATGGTCCAGGATCATCGAGAATCCGCGGGTCTGGCGGCCGTGATGCCATTCGTCGACGATCGCGAACAGGGTCTGCCGCAGCGCCTCGCTCAGCTCCCGCTCGGGAATGATCTCGGTGCTCACCCCGAAGTTGCGGGTGCGGCTCACCGCCTGGCGCAGGTTGCGGAATTTGCGGCCCAGCATGTCGAAGCCGTCGACCTCGACGACCACATCGCGTCCGATCGGAATCGAGTGCAGCCCACGGTGTTCCGCCGCCCGGGTGCGCCACAGCTCGGACACCTCCGGGCTCGCGCCCAGCACAGCGACCCGCCAGCCGTGCGCCATAGCGTATGCGGAGAATTCCGCGATCAACGTCCCGAAGACCGCGCGGTCGCCGACTGGATCGCCCGCCACGACCGCGATGCCGAATCGGGTGCGGTAACCGATGGCCGCGGCGGAGCTCGCGTCGAAGAAGTAGGACTTGGACGAGTGCAGCGCGAACGGCGCGAGCGGATCGCCCGCGGTCGCGTCGACCAGCGCCGCGACCCGCAGTTGATGTTCGGGCTGCGGCCGTGAGCCCTGCGGCAGCATCATGATGAATCCGGTCGAGGCCAGGAAGACGAAACCGACCGCCGGATGCTCCGCGCGATACGAGATGTTCGACATGCCGAGCACGATCACCGCGACGGTGACGTGCGGCAGCGTGATCGGCCGCCGCAGATGCAGCCCGCGCGCCACGAACAGCCCCGACAGCGAGGCCGCCACGAACCAGCCGCGATCCACGCCCTCGCGCGAGGCCCGGTCCGCCGCATACACCAGCACCACGCCGACCAGCAGCAGCACCACGATCAGCGGCAACCGCACCGCCCGGGTGGGAGTGAGGACGACTTGCCGGTAGGTGCGATAACCGGCGACTGCCGAGTTGAGGTCCGCCATGTCACAACCCCCGCTGGGGCAGGAATTCGAGCTGGTGGGCGTGTTGCACGTCCACGAACATCCTCGACATGGTGGTCCTCCCGATGGTCGCGTCCTCACGAACACACTATGCGGAACGCAGGTTCCGGGTCGCTGGACCCCATGGGTTCGGCGATGCGGCGGTCCGCACCGCCCGTCGATCCCGGTCATTCCCTCGGCTCGGCGCCCGCCCGCCGATCCGGACATGCCTCGGCGGCGCAGTTGCATGCGCGTCTATCAACCGATATCGCAAGAAACTTGTTCCCCGCAACAGGTTTATGTGTTGTCCCGCACTGCAATACGAACACGATTATAAAACAGCAAATAACGGGCAATCCACCCTTCTTCGCGCAGCCCACCTCCGCGCCCGGAGCCCGGCCATAAACCGGCTCCACCTGGTCTTTCAGCTAATTCTCAGGTAGCCGGCCCGACACCGAACAGAGACCCGACCGCCACCCGCACGCCACCTGCCGGGTACGCCGCCGCGCACTGCCCCGACCGACCGGGCAACGCGAGGGAAATTCAGCCCTGTGAACTTCCTCTCACAACTCTTGCGCGATATCGCCCTGCGCGGCCAGGAGGTCCTCGCCGTGGTCGTCGATCCATGCGCCCAGGGCTGCCATCGGCCCGGCGACCAGGCTGGATCCCAGATCGGTCAAGCCGTACTCGACGCGTGGCGGCGCCTGCGCGTACCGGCGGCGTTCGATCAGGCCGTGGCCGAGCAGGCGGTGCAGCGCCTGGCTGAGCGCGTTGTCACTGACGCCACCGATCCTCGCGCGCAGTTCCCGCCGACGCAGCGGCGCCTCGCGCAGCGCGACCAGCACGACCGGATCCCAGGTGTGGGCGAACAGATCGGTCGCCGCCCGCAACCGGCAATCCGCGACCAAGTCGTGGCAGTGCGGTTCGTAACTGCTCATCGTGCGATGATCCCCCGCCCGTTTCGCACCGATCGGTGTGTATCGATTTCTCTACCGTAGCCGCGGATCGGTAGCGAACGACATGAAGGAGTCATCGATGCGAATCGGAATTCTCGGTACGGGCACGCTGGCCGCCGCACTGGGCGGCCGCTGGGCGCGAGCCGGACACGAGATCGCCATCGCCGGGCGATCACTGACCAAGGCGCACACACTCGCCGACGGTCTGGGCCGCGACGTACGAGCGACCGCGGTACCGGAGGCGGTGATCGACGCCGATGCGGTCCTGCTCGCGGTGGCTTGGAGCGGCGTGCCGGACATCCTCCGCAGTGCGCAAGCATCCGCGGGCACACTGGCCGGTAGGACGCTGATCGATCCGACCAATGCCGTGCACCACGGCGTCGGCGTACTGCAGACTCCGGCCGACGGATCCGGTGCCCAACACATCGCCGAACTCGCGCCGGGCGCGCACGTGGTCAAGGGCTTCCACCTGTTTCCGGCCGAACAGTGGAGCGATCCGGCGAGCCCGGCGGTGACCGTCGCGATCTGCGGAGATCACCCGGATGCCCTGCGCACCACCGAAACTCTGATCCGGGACGCGGGCGCGGAAGCCGTCGTGCTGGGCGGACTCGACCGCGCCCGCCAGCTCGAGGAGGCCGCGGGATTCGTCATCGGCCTCGCCTTCCACGGCATCGATCCGCGCGCAGCGGTACCGCACATCCCGACCCGGGTCGCGGCAGCCTGATCCGACGCCGTCGAGCAGGCCCGAATCCTCACTCCCCGCCGAACACCCGCTCCACGACCGTCTTGGCACGCCGGGTCACACGCATGTAGTGGTCCAGGAATTCGCTGCCGTCGTCGTTGGGCCACCCCGCGACCCGGGCGACCGCCGAGAGCAGGCGGCCGGGGCCCGGCAGTTGGTCGGCGGATTTGCCGCGGACCAGGACCAGCGCATTGCGGGCCTTGGTCGCGGTGAGCCAGGCGTCGCGCAGCAGGGCGACGTCGGTGGAGTCCAGCAGATCGGCCTGCTCGATGGCGTCCAGCGATTGCAGGGTGGAGGTGTTGTGCAGGGAGTGGACCTCGTGCGCGTGACGCAACTGCATCAACTGCACGGTCCACTCGATATCGGCCAGACCGCCGCGACCGAGTTTGGTGTGCGTGGCCGGATTCGCGCCGCGCGGCAGGCGTTCGGAGTCGACCCGGGCCTTGATGCGGCGGATCTCGCGAACCGCATCGGCCGAGACGCCCCCGGCCGGATACCGCACCGCATCGATGACGTGCAGGAATCGCAGTCCGAGCTGCTGATCCCCGGCAACCTGATGGGCGCGCAGCAGTGCCTGCACCTCCCAGGGCTGGGCCCACTGCCGGTAGTAGGCGTCGTAGGCGGCCAGTGTGCGCACCAGTGCGCCGTTGCGGCCCTCGGGTCGCAGACCGGCGTCGACCTGCAGCGGCGGATCGGTACTGGGTGCGCCGAGCAGTCGCTGCACCTGGTCGGCGATCCCGATCGACCATTTCACCGCGACCGTCTCGTCCGCGCCGGGACGCGGATCGCAGACGAACAGCACATCCGCGTCCGAGCCGTAGCCCAGTTCCAGACCGCCGAGACGGCCCATGCCGATCACCGCGAAATCCGCCGGAGCCTCGTGCCCCATCTCGGCCTCGCTCGCGCGGATCACCGCGCGCAGTGACGCCTCCAGCACCGCCACCCACACCGAGGACAGCGCCGAACACACCTGCGGCACCTCGAGCATGCCCAGCACATCGGCCGAGGCGACCCGGGCCAGCTCGTGCCGACGCAGCGAACGAGCCGTTGCCACAGCACGTTTGGGTTCCTCGTAACGCGCCGCTCCAGACATGATCCCCCCACGTACATCCGCAGCCTTCGGGCTCAACAACAATGGTCCGCTCGGGCCGTCGGCGAACATCCGGATCGTCTCGGGCGCGTTGATCAGCAGATCGGGCAAGTAGGCCGAGGAACCCAGCACGATCATCAGCCGCTGCGCGATCGCGCCCTCGTCGCGCAACTCGCGCAGGAACCAGGTCTGATCGTCCAGGCCCTCGGACACCCGGCGATAGGCCAGCAGGCCCTGATCGGGATTGGACGTCTCACCCAGCCACTCCAGCAGCGTCGGCAGCAGCAGCGCCTGGATCCGGCCCTTGCGACCGATCTCGCCGGTCAACGCCTTGAGATGGCTCAGCGCGTTCTCCGGATCCGCATAACCCAGCGCCGCGAGCTGACGGACCGCGGCGGCGGGACTGAGCCGCAACGCATCGGCGTCCAGCCGCGCCACCGAGTCCAGCAGCGGCCGATAGAACAACTTGGCGTGCAGCCGACGCACCCGCACCGCATTGCGTTTGATCTCGCTGGCCAGCACGCCGACCGCGTCCTGCCGCCCGTCCGGGCGCATATGCGCCGCGCGAGCCAGCCAGCGCATACCCTCTTCGTCGTCGAACGCGGGCAGGGTGTGCGTGCGCTTGAGCCGCTGCAGTTGCAGACGATGCTCGAGCAGCCGCAGAAATTCGTACGACGCGGTGAGATTCGCGGCGTCGTCGCGGCCCACGTACCCGCGATCGGCCAGCGCGGTCAGCGCCTCCACCGTGCCCTGTGCGTGCAGCGACTCATCGGCCTTACCGTGCACCAGCTGCAACAACTGCACCGCGAACTCGACATCGCGCAGACTGCCGTGCCCCAGTTTGAGCTCACGCTCGCGCAGGTCCTCGGGAACCAGATCCTCCACCCGGCGGCGCATCGCCTGCACGTCGGCGACGAAATCGGGTCGTTCCGAAGCGGTCCAGACCATCGGCATCAGCGCGCTGCGGTACTGCTCGCCCAACGCGAGATCACCCGTGGCGGGACGATTCTTCAACAGCGCCTGGAACTCCCAGGTCCGCGCCCAGCGCTTGTAGTAGGCGACGTGCGCGTCCAGCGTGCGCACCAGCGCACCGGCCTTACCTTCGGGCCGCAGCGCGGCATCCACCTCGAAGAACGCGCTCGAGGCCACCGACATCATCTCCGCGGCCAACCGGCTCGCGGTGGCGTCGGCGGGTTCGGCGACGAAGATGACATCCACATCGGAGACGTAATTCAGTTCGCGCGCACCGCATTTGCCCATCGCGACCACCGCCAGCCGCACCGGCACCGGCTGCTCCGGGCACACCCGCGCCACCGCGACCGACAGCGCCGCGGTCAGCGCCGCATCGGCCAGATCGGTCAGCTGCCGCCCCACCTGCTGATACGGCAGCACCGGCTCGTTCTCCACGGTGGCGGCCAGATCGATCGCTGCCAGCAGCATCAGCTGATCGCGATATCGCTTGCGCAGCAACGCGACCGCCTCCGGCCCCGACACCTCGGCGCGATACAGCATCGGCCCGGCGTACTCCCCGGTCTCCGGAACCGCGCGCACCGCATCGAGCAGATCGGCGATCAACTCCTCGCGCGCGGGCAGCTCCGCACGCCGCAACAGCTGCCAGCATTCGGGATCGGCCACCAGATGATCGGCGAACGCACTGGACGAACCGATCAGCGAAAACAACCTGCCGCGCACGGCGGTATCGGTACGCAGAACCGAATCCAGTGCCGCCCAACGCGTTCCGAGCTGCTCACGCAACCGGATCAGGGTCAGCAGCGCCAGGTCGGCGTCGGGCGACCGGGACAGCGCCCACAACACGGGAATGCTTTCGACGTTGTCCCACGCCAACTCTCGCAGTGACTGCGCCGCGGTCGGCTCGAGAAGTCCGAGCCGACCGACGCCGGGCACTACGGGACGGGCGGTCGGTGGCCGTACCATGCTGCCAAAATTACACGGTCACACCACGCCACCGCCGTCGCATACCCAGGTTGGCGAGAAAATGTTCTCGCTTCGTGGCGCAGCCGCTACGACGGGCGAACTTCCCGCATCCGGGCCGGGCACGCGGCTACAGCCCGAGGTACTCCTTGAGTTCGAAGGGCGTCACCTGCGCGCGATAGCCGGCCCACTCCCGGCGCTTGTTGCGCAGGAAGAAATCGAACACGTGCTCACCGAGCGTCTCGGCGACCAGCTCGGAACGCTCCATCACCCGCAGCGCGTCCTCGAGGCTGGTCGGCAGCTCCTTGAAGCCCATCGCGCGACGCTCGGCCGCGGTCAGCGACCACACATCGTCCTCCGCCTCCGGCGGCAGATTGTAGCCCTTCTCGATCCCGCGCAGACCCGCGGCCAGCAACACCGCGAAGGTCAGGTACGGATTGCAGGCAGAATCGGGGCTGCGAACCTCGACCCGGCGCGAGGAGGACTTGTTCGGGGTGTACATCGGAACCCGAACCAGCGCAGAACGATTCGACCGGCCCCAGGACGCCGCGGTGGGCGCCTCACCGCCGTGCACGAGCCGCTTGTAGGAGTTCACCCACTGGTTGGTGACCGCGCTGATCTCCGGCGCGTGCTCGAGGATGCCCGCGATGAACGCCCGCGCGGTCTCGGACAGGTTGTTCGGATCGTCCGGGTCGGCGAAGGCGTTGGCCTCCCCCTCGAACAGGCTCAGATGCGTGTGCATGGCCGAGCCGGGATGCTCCGGGAACGGCTTGGGCATGAACGTCGCGCGCACGCCCTCGTCGATCGCCACCTCCTTGATCAGGTAGCGGAAGGTCATCACGTTGTCCGCCATCGAGAGCGCGTCGGCGTAGCGCAGGTCGATCTCCTGCTGGCCGGGCGCGCCCTCGTGATGGCTGAACTCCACCGAGATACCCATCGACTCCAGCGCGTCGATGGCATGCCGGCGGAAGTTCGGCGCGGAATCGTGCACCGCCTGATCGAAGAAGCCGCCGGTGTCCGCGGGAATCGGCGGGGTGCCGTCCTGCGGGCTGTCCTGCAGCAGGAAGAACTCGATCTCCGGATGTACGTAGCAGCTGAAGCCGAGATCACCGGCCTTGTTCAGCTGACGCCGCAGCACGTGGCGCGGATCGGCCCACGACGGCGAGCCGTCCGGCATCGCGATGTCGCAGAACATCCGGGCCGAATGCTGATGGCCCTTGCTCGTCGACCAGGGCAGTACCTGGAACGTGGACGGATCCGGTTTGGCGACCATATCGGCCTCCGAGACCCGGGCGAAGCCCTCGATGGCCGAACCGTCGAACCCGATGCCCTCCTCGAAGGCGCCCTCGAGCTCGGCCGGAGCGATCGCCACCGACTTCAGATACCCCAGCACATCGGTGAACCAGAGTCGCACGAACCGGATGTCCCGTTCCTCCAGTGTGCGCAGCACGAATTCCTTCTGGCGATCCATAAGCGCGAGCGTAAGCATCCGGCGTTAAATCCGTGTTACATGGCGAACAGTGTTCAATTGCGTCGCCGAACCGTGTCATCCACAGGTGAGGCCCTGAGCGGGCTCCTTCAGGTCGATCAGGTAGCTGGAGACCGCATCGTCCACGCACGGCACGCCGCCGGACAGGAACACCGTGTGCCTGGTGCCGCGGTTGGTGATCAGGTCCGCGCCGAGCTGCTGGGCCAGATCCACACCCGCCTGGTACGGGGTCGCCGGATCGTTGGTGGTGGAGATGACCACGGTCTTGGGCAGGCCCGGAATCGCGAGTTTGTGCGGATTCTCGGTGTTGGGAACCGGCCAGAACGCGCACATCTCCAGCGGCGCCTGGCTGGTGCCGTGCCCGTCGTCCAGGAACGGCGCGACCTTGCGGTACTCGGCGTCCTCCTGCGCGACCACGGCGCGATCCTTGATCGCCGGATCGTCGACGCAGTGGATGGCCAGGAACGCGTCCTGGGAATTGTCGTAGGTGCCGTCCTTGCTGCGGCCGTCGTACAGATCGGCCAGGCGCAGCAGCACATCACCCTGACCGTTGCGCAGCTGGATCAGTCCGGCGGTGAGCAGGTCCCAGTTGTCGCTGGCGTAGAGGGTGTTCTGCACGCCGGTGATCGCGTCGCCGTAGGTCAGCTGGCGGCTCTCCTTGGTGGGCGCCGGGTGGGCCCACAGCGGTGCGAGGAGTTTCTGGAACTGCGCGGTCGCCTGCGCCGGGTCGGTGCCCAGCGGACAGTCGGTCTTCTTCACGCAGCTCTGCACGTACATGTCGAAGGCCTTCTGGAAGCCCGCGGCCTGATCGATCGACTCCTGTTGCGGCTGCTGCTCCGGATCGACCGCGCCGTCCAGCACCATCGCGCGCACCTTGTCCGGGAACTTCTCCGCGTAGCTGTAGCCCAGGCGGGTGCCGTAGGAGTAGCCGACGTAGGTCAGCTTCGGATCGCCCAGCACGCCCCGGATGATGTCCATGTCCTGCACCACCTCGCGGGTGCCGACGTGGGCCAGGAAGTCGTTGCCGGTGCGCTGGGTGCAGTGCGTCGCGAACTGCTTGTCCTCGTTCTCCTGCGCGGCGATCCCGGCGGCGTTGTTCTCCTTGGGCGCTTCGGCGCGCTGCTCGTCCCACTCCTTGCCGGTCAGACATTTGATCAGCGGTGTCGAGTTGCCGGTGCCGCGCGGATCGAAGCCGATCCGGTCGAAACGCTGCGCCAGCGGGGTGTCCTGTCCCTGCTGCACCATCCAGAGGCCGGACTCGCCCGGTCCGCCGGGGTTGAACATCAGCGAACCGATCTTCTGGCCCGTCGCCTTGATCCGCGACACCGCGATCTGCGCGGTCGACCCGCCGGGATTGCCGTAGTCGACCGGGACGCTGACGTGCGTGCACTCGGCGGCCTTGGGCATTCGCTCGTCCGCACTGCCGAACCCGGCGCAGCTGCCCCACTTCGGGGTCTGCTCGTAGAACTTGTTCAACGCCGCCGCCGACGGCGTCGACGAGGTTTGCACGGACTGCTCCTTGGACGACGTGGAGCAGGCGGCAGCCACACAAACCAGGGCCAGCACCGCCGCGACACGACCGGATCGCAACAACGACATGACCACGATCCTTGCATCTCTACCTGTGTGATGAAGTCCATGGTGCAGCGCCCTTCGCCGGGTGTCGGCCCGGTGGCATGCTGAGGAGGTCACATCAACCCGGGGACCCACTGGGCCTCGAGGAACCGACGAAAGGGACGATGATGTCCACAACTGATGCGGAAACCCCTGCTTACGGCGCTGCGCCGCAGACTTCCCGGCGGAAGACGCGAGTGCAGCACCTGCAGCAGATGAAAGCCGCCGGGGACAAGTGGGCGATGCTCACCGCCTACGACTACTCCACGGCGAAACTGTTCGAAGAGGCCGGAATTCCCGTCCTGCTGGTCGGGGATTCGGCGGCGAACGTCGTCTACGGCTACGACACCACCGTGCCGATCACCGTGGACGAGCTGATTCCGTTGGTGCGCGGCGTGGTTCGCGGTGCGCCGCATGCGCTGGTGGTCGCGGATCTGCCGTTCGGCAGCTACGAGGGCTCGCCGCAGCAGGCCCTGGCCACCGCCATCCGGTTCATGAAGGAGGGCGGCGCGCACGCGGTGAAACTCGAAGGCGGCGAACGTGTTTCGGACACGATCGCCACTCTCGTGGCCGCCGGTATCCCGGTGATGGCGCATATCGGGTTCACCCCGCAGAGCGTCAACACCCTGGGCGGATTCCGGGTGCAGGGCCGCGGTGACGCCGCGGACCAGCTCGTCGCCGACGCGATCGCGGTACAGGAGGCCGGGGCGTTCTCGGTGGTCATGGAGATGGTGCCCGCCGAACTGGCCGGGCAGGTCACCCGCAAGCTGACCATCCCCACCGTCGGCATCGGCGCCGGCACGGACTGCGACGCCCAGGTACTGGTCTGGCAGGACATGGCCGCGTACACCAGCGGGAAGACGGCACGCTTCGTCAAGCACTTCGCCCAGGTCGGCGACCAGCTGCGCAGCGCCGCGGCCGACTACGCCGACGAGGTCCGCCGCGGGGTGTTCCCGGGCCCCGAGCACACCTTCTGATCCTTCGCCGACGGACCGGACAGTTCTCACACTGCCGAGAACTGTCCGGTCCGGACGGATCGACAGCGCACGCGGCAGGGTCCGCCAGGTTTCGCGATGCGTCTCGGGGGGAAATGTCGGGCTACCGCGTCGTCATCGGCACGGCATCCGCGCTCGGGCCGAAAGGTGCGGGGCGAGTGGATCATCCCGGTGATCGATGACGACGGCCGGTCACGGGCGAAGGATCCGCCCGACTGTCGGACCCGATGAAGGAGGGGGCGATCCATGGCCCAGAACGGCACGTATCTGTGTGACAACCAAGGTGATTCGGCCGCCGGTTTCGGACTGGGCTCGGGGGATCTGGGCATTCCGTTCCGATTGTCCGATGGGACATGGGGTTACGTGTTCGGTGACTGTTTCACCAACCAGGAGGCCACCGATCCGTACATCGGTAGCCCGGTCATGGTGTACCAGAACACATTCGACGGTTCGGGACAGACGCCGATCACGTTCACCGGAGCGCAGCCGAGTCCGACCGTCGCTCAGCTGTTCGGCTATCAGCACCGGGCGGACAACGGATTCGGTAACGAGGTCAGCCGGATTCCCAATGACGCAATAGCTTTGAGCCAGGACGGTCGCAACCGGCTGTTCATCCAGTACACCTCGGTCGCCCAATGGGTCGCACCGGGCAGCGCCGACGACGGCTCACTACAGGGCGGCGTCGCGTATTCCGACGACGGCGGCGCGAGCTGGCGCGATTTCGACCAGCACTGGCCGGGCAGCGCCAAGGGCGGCAACGGCAGTCCGGAACTGATGTGGAGCTTCGCCGGTGTCGACCCCGACGGGTACCTCTACATCTTCAGCAAGCCGTGGAACGGCAGCCACAACTACAGCGGCGACGGCGGCCGGATCCAGTTGTTCCGCTATCGGCCCGCGGATTTCTTCGACGGCAATCTCGCCGCGCGCGAGAACTGGGTCTATCAGGGTGACACCTGGCAGTGGCTACCGGCCGCCACCGCTGCGGCGACCTCGATCTTCGCCCCCGGCAACAACATCGGCGAGTTCTCGGTGAAGCGGATCGGCGAACTCTACGTGATGAGCTATTTCGACACCACCGACTACAGCATCCGCACCCGCACCGCCGCCCGCCCGGACCAGCCCTGGTCCGATCCCAAGACGCAGGTGGTCGGCGACCGCGGCTTGTCGCCGTCCCGGTGGCGGCGGCCGGTGCTGAAGAACCTGTACGGCGGCTACATTCATCCGGGCAGCCCCGATTCGTCGAACCTCACGTTGATCATCAGCGCCTGGGACGGCACCGCGGGCCACCGGCCCTACACCGCGACCCAGTGGTCCGGTCTGTCGGTCTGACCGACGGCCCGCGCGTTCCCCTCCCCCGGGAGCGGTGCGGTCGCGAAGGTGGTGTGCTGATCGCCGACGGTGGCAGACTCGATGCCGACGGATACGAATTTCGAACGAACGAACACGAGCAAAGGATGCAGATGTCGCAGAGCCGTTGGATGACTCGCGGGACGATCGGGTCCATGGGAATCGCGGCGGTGGTGTTGCTGATCGCCGGATGCGGGTCGAGTGGCACACCGGCACCGGCCGGCTCCAGCGGTCCGACCTCGTCCGCCTCGACCTCGGCCTCGGCCACGGCGACCACGTCCGCGGCCGTCAGCACCTCGCCGCAGGCCGACCCGGACGACCCGATCGCCCAGAAGCTCTGCGACGAAATCAAACCGCAGCTCTCGGACTGGCGAGTGCAGGGCCCCTCGCTCAGCGGCACGGCGCTCAACATCGCCGTGCACGAATGGGCGCTGCGCAACGGCGGGCTCGCCATGAGCGCCCGCGTCCTGGCCGACAAGCCGATGATCGATCGCATCACCACCAAAACCTGTCCCGACGTCCGCACCGAGGCCCTGCAGGCACTGAACCTGCCGAACTTCGCCTCGGGCATCCTGTTCTGATGCGCACCCTGTACCCGCCCCTGGAAGTCAACCGGCACGGCATGCTGGACGTCGGCGACGGCCAGCACCTGTACTGGGAGGAGAGCGGGAATCCGGACGGCAAACCGGTCGTCTTCCTGCACGGCGGCCCCGGCGGCGCGACCGTGCCGTTCCACCGGCAGTTCTTCGATCCGCAGGCATACCGGATCGTGCTGTTCGACCAGCGCGGCTGCGGCCGTTCCACACCGCACATCGCCGACGGCGCGAGCCTGCAGACCAACACCACCTGGAATCTGGTCGCCGATATCGAAAGGCTCCGAACCCATCTGGGCGTCGACCGTTGGCAGGTGTTCGGCGGATCGTGGGGTTCCACACTCGCCCTGGCCTATGCGCAGACCCATCCCGACCACGTCACCGAGCTCGTGCTGCGCGGGATATTCCTGTTGCGGCGCAAGGAGATCGACTGGTACTACAACGGCGCGGCCGGATACGTCTACCCGGACGAGTGGGAGAAGTTCCTGGCCCCGGTTCCGCCGGACGAGCGCGACGGTGATCTGGTGGGCGCCTACCACCGGCTGCTGCACTCCCCCGACGAGGCCGTCGCGACCGCCGCCGCGGTGGCATGGACCTCCTGGGAAAGCGCCACCAGTGCACTTCTGCCGCAACCGGATCGGGTCGCCGAGACCGCCGAACCGCGTTTCGCCCTGGCTTTCGCCCGCATCGAGAACCACTATTTCGTGAACGGCGGATTCTTCGACGAGGCGCAGTTGCTGCGCGATATCGACCGCATCGCCCACATTCCCGGCGTCATCGTGCAGGGCCGCCACGATATCGTCTGCCCCGCCGTGAGCGCCTGGGATCTGCATCGGGCCTGGCCGAGTTCGCGACTGCACATCGTGCCCGACGCCGGACATGCGGCCAGCGAGACCGGGATCGCCCATCACCTCGTCGAAGCCACCGACAAGTTCCGGGAGATCTGATGGCCAGCACCGCCGGTTCCGCCCTCACCACCGTCCTCGACGACGACGTCGAGCGGCTGTTGCGTGCCGAACCGGCGGTGCGCCGGGACGCACCGGACTCGGTGCACGCCATGCGGGTGTCCACCCGCAGGCTGCGCAGTGTGCTGCGGTCCTATCGCCGCCTGCTCGAACCCGGTCACGTCCGCGAGATACGGGACGAATTGCGGTGGCTGGCAGGAATTCTCGGCGTCGCCCGGGATGCGGAGGTGCGCGGTGAACGCTTCGCGGCCCTGCTCGAGGAGCATCGCGGCGACCAGGACACCGACAACCCGGACGACCCGGCCGCGGCCCTGCGCCGCACGGTGTCCGAACTGGTCGAGAACGAACGCGCCGCCTACACCGCCGCACACGCGGTGGTACTGACCGAACTCGACGGCGACCGCTACGCGAGCCTGCGCCAGGCACTGCTGGATCTGCGCAGCGCTCCCCCGCTGGTCGCGCGCCGCGCCGACGCCGAGGCGAGCCGGGCGTTCGGCAAGGTGCTGCACGCCGACTTCGACCAGCTGCGTTCGATGGTGGAGCAGGAAACCACGATGCACGCCGATCCGGCGATCAGCGAGGACGAGCGCATCGAACACCTGCACGAGATTCGCAAGTCCGCCAAGCGATTACGCTATTGCTCCGAGGCAGCTGCCGATGTCCTGGGCGGTCCCGCGGCCGAATTGGCGCTGCGCGCCAAGAAATTACAGTCCGTACTCGGCGACCATCGCGACGCCGTCGAGGCCATGGCGGCCATTCGCACCGCCGCGGCCCATTCCGGAACCCCCGATACCTCCCCCTTCGACCGCCTCTACGAATCCGAGGCCGTGGCGGCCCGCAAGGCGCTCGAACAATATTCCGCCGCAGCCGATTTCGTCCGGCAACGCGACAAGAGCCGATAACGTCCGAACCTTTCGGGCCGACCCGGGACCAGTGGTCCGAGGTCGGCCCGAATTCGGTGCGCGTCTACTGCAACGCCAACATCGAGCCGTTGAGCTGTTCCATCGGCCCGTAGACGGTGAACACGACCCGCCCGTCGGGATACTGCGACGACAGGTCCGCCGCGGAATCGAGTGCCTGACCGAACGACGCGGCGGACGGGTGCGGAAGGAATCCGATCGTCTGCCCGATGTGGGTCTGGTGCACCCACTGGGTATCACCCGGAGTGAGGTCGACCTGGACCCCACCGGGCAGCGGCGTGAGCGCGAACGCGGACGCGGACCCCGCTCCCATCACGGCCAGAACCGAAGCCGCCCCGGCAATCAACGCACCGGCCACCAACTTGCGAACTACACGCATATAAACAGAACCTGCTTTCCGACGTTCGTTGACACCCATTGATTTCACCGCCACCCCCGGCGGGGAAACATCCAACGCGAACACTTTATGACGTCAGTCACGGTCCGGCCAGTTCGGAGCGGATCGCCGCGCCAGACACGCCGATAACGATCGAATATCGGCCCGATCCGTCGGATTCGGGACAGTCCCGAATCACCCTTTCGCGCACCCGTTCGAACCACATGGCCTCGGGTGCCTGCGAGTTCGGCACATTCCCAGCCACTTCCGGCCGTGCGCGCCGCCTCCGATCCGATGCGCCCCACTCGTGCGGCGCGCCGTCACATACGGGACGGTCGGATCGGCGTGGCGCGCCTGGCGCGCCCCGGTCGGCCAGAGCGGATCGATATCACCGAACCGAAGAAAAGACCGCTCAGTTCTACCGGTCAGCGTGCTCGGAACGGCTATTCCACCCCTGATTCCAGCACCTTTCTGCACGGACGGCTCCGCACTGTTACTGTGGCGCAGGTATTCACGGGGCCGCCCAGTCTGCCCCGCTATGTCCGAATGCGACAACCGCACTGCCGACACATGAGGAGTTCCGCACCGTATGTCGTCCATCGTCTACGACTACCTGCTGCCGTTGCTCGGCCCCGAGCAGGCCACCCACTGGGCCCAGATCCTGGTGATCAGCCCGGCCGGCTGACGACACAGTCTGTCGAACCGACGTCGACGGCGGCCTCCCGTGCGGAGGCCGCCGTCGACGTTTTCCGGCTCGGCATTCCGGCCGCTCGGCACATTCAGTCGACTCGGCGCAGTCCGGCGATCAACAGTCCGACCAACCGCCGCGCGTCATATCCGGGCCGACCGCCGCCCGCGCACAGACCCCCGGCCCCGCGCATGAGTTCCAGAGCATTCTGACCGGGCAAAATCTCCCCCGAATCAACTGCGGCAGCGAGCAATTGGGCGCATATGGGTTCCAGCCGCTCGAGAAAGTACGCGTGCAGCGGATCGAAACAGGGATCCTCGGATTGCAGAACCGTGGCGAGCCCGTGTTTGGTGACCAGGAAATCGACGAAACGATCCATCCAATCTCGCAGCGCGACATGCGGAGTCGCACTGCTCGCCAATAGTTCCGGGCCCGCCTCGGCGAGCGCCTCGACCTGATGCCGGTACACCGCGATGATCAGATCGGCGCGCGTCGGGAAGTGTCGGTAGATCGTGGCCGTCCCGACTCCCGCCTCGGCCGCGATGTCACGAATCGGCGCCTCGACTCCCGAGGTGACGAAAACCGTCGCGGCAGCATCCAACAGCGCGGCCTCGTTCCGCCGTGCATCGGCCCGTTTGGGCTTGACCGAACCTCTGCCGTGTCGATCGTCATCACTCACGCGCGCCGTCCTCCATCACTCGCATTGCTAAACGGGACAGTGTCCCGTATCGTTAATCGGGACAGCGTCCCGCTTATTCATGATGCCAGAGCAGCACCGGGCAGCCAACCGTCGCCCGAAACAGCCTGTCGGGAAGGGAATCCCATGCCACGAGTCGTGATCTTCGACGAACCCGGCGATCCGGAAGTGCTACACATCGTCGAGGAACCGATCGCCGATCCCGGCCCGAACGAGGTACGGATCAGGATCGAAGCGTTCGCGGTCAACCGGCTCGACCAGATGGCGCGCTCGGGCGCATCGCCCCGGCCCATTCGGCTGCCGCACGCCCGGCTGGGCATCGAGGGCACCGGCGTGATCGACGCAATCGGGCCGCAGGTCGAGGGGATCGCGGTCGGCGACGCGGTGATGATCGCGGCGCTGCCCGATGCGGATGTGCGCGGCAGCTACGCCGAATACACCGTCGTGCCGGCCACCGCGGTCGTTCCCCGGCCCGCGGGAGCGAGCGTCATCGATGCGGCCGCGTTGTGGGTGTCCTATTCCACCGCCTACGGTGCGCTGGTGGAGAAGGCCGGAATGCGGCCGGGCGACAGCGTGCTGATCACCGCCGCTTCCAGTTCGGTGGGCCTGGCCGCCATCCAGATCGCCAATCAGATCGGAGCGGTGCCGATCGCGGTCACCAGCCATTCCGCCAAACGTGACGCCCTGCTCGCCGCCGGGGCCGCCGTCGTCATCGCGACCGAGGAGGAGAACGTCGCGGCGGCCGCGCGCCACCACACCGGCGGGGCCGGAGTGGACATCATCCTCGATTCGGTCATGGGGCCGGGCCTTGCCGAACTGGCCACCGCCGCCGAGCTCGGCGGGACGCTGATCACGGTGGGCTGGCTGGATCCGCGGCCCGCGTCGTTCCCGTCGAACGCCCTGACCATCCATCGGTACATGAGTTTCGAACACACCCTCGATCCGGTGGCGGTGCGCCGCATCGCCGCATTCCTCGGCGCGGGACTGCGTTTCGGCGCACTGAAACCCACTGTCGACACGGTGTTCGCTGTCGAGGACATCGTCGAGGCGCATCGCCATCTGGAAAAGGGACAGCAGGTCGGCAAGATCGTCGTCACGGTCTGAATCCGGCTGCGTCCCGAGCCATCACATCGGCGGATGCGGTGAATCCGTTGTCCGCGTTGCCGATCCATCGAAAGGATCACGGTCTCATGGCCGAATTCGATACTCCCCCGGCCGCACCGGTCGTCTCGGTGAAGCCGATAGTGCTGCCCGCCCCGGGCCGCGGCGAAGATCTCCGGGTCCGGGTGTCCGCCCCGGCGACCGGGTACGACCTGCCGATCATCGTGTTCTCGCACGGCTTCGGCTCGTCGCTGGACGGCTACGGACCGCTGACCGACTTCTGGGCCGCGCACGGTTTCGTGGTCGTTCAGCCCACCCATCTGGACTCCCGAACGCTGAGCCTGGCACCGAACGATCCACGCACACCACGGATCTGGCGCTATCGGGTGGAGGATGTGCAGCGCATCCTGGACAACCTCGACTTACTGGAAGCCGCAGTACCGGGCCTGGCCGGACGCCTCGATCGCACTCGCATCGCCGCGGCCGGACACTCCTTCGGCGGGCAGACCGCCGGGGTCCAACTGGGTCTGCGAGTGCGGGATCCGCAGACCGGAACGGGCGAAGACCTGTCCGACCCCCGGATCAGCGCAGGCGTTCTGCTGGCCACGGCCGGGAAGGGCGGCGAGGATCTGACTGCGTTCGCGGCCGAGCACTTTCCTTTCATGAACCCGGATTTCTCCGCTATGCGCACACCGGCTCTGATCGTCATGGGCGATCGAGACGAGTTGCCGTTGACCGTGCGAGGACCGGACTGGATGGCCGACCCGTATCTGCTGAGCCCCGGCGACAAGAGCCTGCTCACGCTGTTCGACGCGGAACACTCCCTCGGCGGAATCCCCGGCTACGAGGCCAAGGAGACCACCGACGAGAATCCGGAACGAGTTGCCCTGGTCCAACATCTCACGTGGGCCTACCTTCGCTACGCGCTCGATATCGAGAATTCCAGCTGGCCCGCGGCGCAGAAGGCGCTGGCGGACAGCCGTAATCCGCTGGGGCGCATCGAATCCAAGTGAGGACGGGGTGCTGCGCACAGGCGAACCGGTGCGCAGCACCCCTGTTGCGATCAGCTCGACAGATCGTCGATCGTTGCGGATTCGTTGCGGGACAGAGTGATTCCCAGATTCGCGGCAGTGCGATCGAGATCGTCGTCGTCATGGTTCAACTCGACCGCGGATCCATCGGTGGAGAGCACCTCGACGTTCAGGCACAACGCCTGCAGTTCCTTGAGCAGAACCTTGAACGACTCCGGGATACCCGGCTCGGGAATGTTCTCGCCCTTGACGATCGCCTCGTACACCTTCACACGACCCACCACGTCATCGGACTTGATGGTGAGCAACTCCTGCAGCGTGTACGCCGCACCGTAGGCCTGCATCGCCCAGCACTCCATCTCACCGAAGCGCTGACCACCGAACTGAGCCTTACCACCGAGGGGCTGCTGCGTGATCATCGAGTACGGACCCGTCGACCGCGCGTGGATCTTGTCGTCCACCAAGTGGTGCAGCTTCAGGATGTACATGTAACCCACAGCCACCGGGTACGGGAACGGCTCACCCGAACGACCGTCGAACAACGTGGCCTTACCGTCCGCGCCGACCATCACCTCACCGTCCCGGTTGGGCAGCGTCGAGGCCAGCAGTCCGGCCAGCTCCTCCTCCCGCGCACCGTCGAACACCGGGGTGGCGAGGTTGGTTTCCGGCTCCGCGGACAACAACTCCTCGGGCAACCGCTGCGCCCAGTCCGGACGATCGCCACCGTCGGCGAGCTGAATGTTCCAGCCCGTCTTGCCGATCCAGCCCAGATGCGTCTCCAGGATCTGGCCGATGTTCATCCGGCGCGGCACACCGTGCGTGTTCAGGATGATGTCGACCGGAGTCCCGTCGGGCATGAACGGCATGTCCTCCTTCGGGAGGATCTTGCCGATGACGCCCTTGTTACCGTGCCGACCCGCCAGCTTGTCGCCGTCCTGGATCTTGCGCTTCTGCGCCACGTAGACGCGGACCAGCTCGTTCACACCGGGAGGCAGATCGTCGTCGTCATCACGGGAGAACACCCGGATACCGATGACCTTGCCCGACTCACCGTGCGGCACCTTCAGCGACGTGTCACGAACCTCGCGCGCCTTCTCACCGAAGATCGCACGCAGCAACCGCTCCTCCGGAGTCAGCTCGGTCTCACCCTTCGGAGTGACCTTGCCGACCAGGATGTCACCGTCACGAACCTCCGCGCCGATGCGGACGATGCCGCGCTCGTCGAGATCGGCCAGGACTTCCTCGGAGATGTTCGGAATGTCGCGAGTGATCTCTTCCGCACCCAATTTCGTTTCCCGCGCGTCGACTTCGTGCTCCTCGATGTGGATCGAGGTGAGCACATCCTCTTCCACGAGACGCTGCGACAGGATGATCGCGTCCTCGTAGTTGTAACCCTCCCAAGGCATCACCGCGACGAGCAGATTCTTGCCCAGGGCCATCTCGCCGTTCTGGGTACTGGGTCCGTCGGCCAGGACCTGCCTCGGCTCCACGCGCTGCCCCTCGTCCACGATCGGACGCTGATTCGCGCAGGTGCCCTGGTTCGTCCGGCTGAACTTGTGCATCCGATACGAACGCCGGGTGCCGTCGTCGTGCATGACGGTGACGAAATCGGCCGAAACCTCTTCCACCACACCCGATTTCTCGTTCACCACGACATCACCGGCATCGATCGCCGCCCGCAGCTCCATACCGGTGCCGACCACCGGCGACTCCGAACGAATCAGCGGCACAGCCTGTTTCTGCATGTTCGCGCCCATCAGCGCGCGGTTCGCGTCGTCGTGCTCGAGGAACGGGATCATCGCCGTCGCGACCGACACCATCTGGCGCGGCGAGACATCCATGTAGTCGACCAGCGCGGGATCGACCAGCGCGACCTCGGAATCCTTGCGGCGCACCAGAACTCGAGAGGAGGTGAAACGCCCGTCGGCATCGAGCGGTTCGTTCGCCTGCGCGACGACGTGCCGGTCCTCCTGATCCGCGGACAGATAGTCGACCTGCTCGGTCACTGTGCCGTCGACCACCCGGCGGTACGGCGTCTCGATGAACCCGAACGGGTTGACCCGCGCGTACACCGACAGATAGCCGATCAGACCGATATTCGGGCCCTCGGGCGTTTCGATCGGGCACATCCGCCCGTAGTGGCTGTAGTGCACGTCGCGGACCTCGAGACCGGCGCGTTCTCGGGTCAGGCCACCCGGGCCCAGCGCCGAGAGACGACGTTTCTGGGTGAGGCTCGCGAGCGGATTGCGTTCGTCCAGGAACGTCGAAGACTGTGAGGTGCCGAAGAACTCCCGGATCGCCGCCACGACCGGACGGATGTTCATCAGGGTCTGCGGGGTGATCGCCTCGACGTCCTGCGTGGTCATGCGCTCGCGCACCACGCGCTCCATCCGGGACAGACCCAGCCGCACCTGGTTCTGGATGAGCTCGCCGATGGTCCGCAAGCGGCGGTTGCCGAAATGATCGATGTCGTCGACGTCGACCGGCACCTCCTCGCCACCGGGCACGGTCATCGTCGCATCGCCCGCATGCAGATGCACGAGATATTCGATGATCGCGACGATGTCCTCCTCGGTGAGCACCCGGTCGGCGTCCGCGGCGGGATCGACGCCGAGTTTGCGGGTGATCTTGTGCCGGCCGACGCGAGCCAGGTCGTACCGCTTCTCCTTGAAGAACAGGTTCTCCAACAGAACCTGCGCGGATTCCTTCGTGGGCGGCTCACCCGGACGCAGTTTGCGATGAATGTCCAGCAGCGCCTCGTCGGTGCCCGCCGTATTGTCCTTCTCCAGGGAGGTCATCATGATCTCCGAGAAGCCGAACCGCTCGGTGATCTGCTCGGCACTCCAGCCCAGCGCCTTGAGCAGAACGGTCACCGGTTGACGACGTTTGCGGTCGATACGCACGCCGATGGTGTCGCGTTTGTCGATATCGAATTCCAGCCACGCGCCGCGGCTCGGGATGACGCGGGCACTGTGCAGTGTCTTCTCGGTGGTCTTGTCGACGGACTCGTCGAAGTACACGCCCGGTGAACGCACCAGTTGCGAGACGATCACCCGCTCGGTGCCGTTGACCACGAACGTGCCGCGATCGGTCATCATCGGGAAATCACCCATGAAAACCGTCTGGGACTTGATCTCACCGGTGTTGTTGTTGATGAACTCGGCGGTGACGAACAGCGGGGCCGAGTAGGTCAGATCCTTGTCCTTGCATTCCTCGACCGAGGCCTTGACGTCCTCGAAACGGGGATCGGACAGGGACAGCGACATCGTGGCGGCGAAGTCCTCGATCGGGCTGAGCTCATCGAGCACCTCCTCCAGGCCACCCAGGACCGAATCCCCTGCGGCGCCCGCCCGTTCCCGCCACGTTCGCCCGCCGATCAGCCAGTCGAACGACTCGGTCTGAACGGCCAGCAAATCCGGAATCGCCAGGGGTTCACCGAGTTTGGCGAACGAAACCCGTTCGGGTGCACCCGGAATCCGGGCGGTCGAGCTGACGGTGTCCACCTCGGTCTGACTCGAGATTGCCAAGATACATCCTTCCAGCACCTCGCGGCGACCACGCCTGTACGCCGTCGTCGCGGTAGTAGCCGTCCTGTGGGTTGCATTGCTCATGGCGCACCGTGCCGGATACCGACCTGACCTGACTCGACACCAACGGACGAAAAGCGACACGCAGACAGTGCGACTTTCCGCAGTCAATTTCATTTTCGAGAGCTGGACAGCATGCGCCCCGGCGCGAAAACCAAAATTACACCCGAAACGACGAGATGTCGAGGGCAGAAACAAACAGACACCACAATCCGAAGTGCCTTTCCCCTTTCAATAATGACATCCGGATATACGGCTCGTCAAGGACGATTCGGCGGGTTATTACGGCAGGTCGAGCCGGGGCCGAACGGTCGCGTCCTCGCGCGCGGGTCCCGGCTGCAGTATCTCGATGGTGTCGGACCTGGTGCGGGACTTCGGTTCCAGCGCTGGGGAATCCGGTCCGTCCGTCTCGGCGCTCGCCGCCTGCGGGGACGAGTCGGGTTCCGCGGACTCGCCGGGCTCCGCGGCTGCTTCGCCCGGTGTCGAACGCTCCAGGAAACGCAGCAGCTCGACCGGGAAGGGCAGGACCAGCGTCGAATTCTTCTCCGCGGCGACCTCCACCACGGTCTGCAACAGGCGAAGCTGCAATGCGGCGGGGGCGGCCGCCATCGTCTTGCCCGCATCGGCCAGTTTCTGGGATGCCTGCAGTTCGCCCTCCGCGGTGATGACGCGGGCCCGGCGTTCACGTTCGGCCTCGGCCTGACGGGACATCGAGCGCTTCATCGATTCGGGCAGGGCCACATCCTTGATCTCCACCCGATCGATGTGCACGCCCCAGGACAGCGCCGGGCTGTCGATCATCAGCTCCAGGCCCCGATTGAGGTGCTCCCGGTTGGACAGCAGATCGTCCAGATCGCTCTTGCCGATGATCGACCGCAGCGAGGTCTGCGCCACCTGCGCGATCGCGAACAGGTAATCCTGCACGTCGACCACGGCCTGCACCGGATCGATGACCCGGAAGTACACCACGGCGTCCACCCGCACGGTCACGTTGTCCCGGGTGATGCCCTCCTGCCCCGGCACCGGCATGGTGACGATCTGCACCGGCACCTTGCGCATCCGGTCGACCACCGGAATCAACACCCGCAATCCGGGCTCGCGCACCTCACGCACCCGCCCGAACCGGAACACCACCCCGCGTTCGAACTGCTCCACCACTCGCATACTCGCCCCGAACGCGATCCCGGTCAGTACCGCTCCCGCCCCCACCAGGACGCCGAAGATGCCCAAGATATCCATATCGCACCACCACGCGAATCGCCCGGCGCACGGAAAACCGGGCCCTGCATCGATCATGGCACCGAGGCGTCGCGCGTGCGAGCACGATTATTCCGCGTTACCGGCCGCATCCGATCGGTGCGCACACGGCGTTGCACTACTGGTCATTTCGGTCGAACCATGCGTCGGGCGCTCGCGAGAACAACTCCGCGGGCAGGTCGTCGACGACGGGATGACGGCCGACGCTCACGTACACATCGCCGAGCCGGGTGGGCACGATCAGATTCGCGGACTGGTCCAATTCGGTGTCGCACCACCGTCGAAGCAGCCGCAGGAGCTCCCGGTGCTCGGCTTCGGTGAACGGAGTGTCGTCGGTGTCCGCCATGCGATCAGCCTAAGGACGAGGTCCATCGGATTTCCCGCCGATCGACGGCCGATCGTGTCGGGCCGCCACAAAGATCCGTTAAGCACGTTGGAAGGTCGTCCGCCCAGAATTCCGAGCAGACGAGGCGATCCCGCCACGTCGGAAATTTCCCGGAGAGGCACCGTGGTGTCGCTGATCTTCCTGATGGCGGTACTGGTACTGCCATTCGTGGTTCTCATCGTCGTGCTGACGACAGTGGCGCCGGCGGTGGCGCGCCGAGAGCGGGCTCGCACCGCCGCACTGCACCAGTGGGCGATGGCCAACGGATGGACCTTCACGCCGAGTTGTCAGCCGCCCTGGACCGCGCACCTGCCCGGCCGCAACCATCGCGGGCTGGGCGCCACCCTGATCGGGCAGATCGGTGGGCGACGGGTGATCGTGTCCGAATACTCCTACAGCACAACATCATCCAGCGGCGATACGACGACCACCTCGACGCATCACTTCATCGTGGTGGCGGTGCTGCTCGATCGGATGCACCCACCGGTGTCCGTGCGACGCACCCCCGGCGCGCTGGCCGTATTCGCCCGGAAACTGTTCGGACAGAGCCCGGCGCCGACCGGCGACCCGGTCTTCGACTCGTTCTTCCGCATCGACTCCGCCGATCCGAACCATGCCCGGTCGCTCGTCGGACCGCAGCTGATGCACGCACATGTCACCGGCGGGCTGCCGCCCTGGCAGATCGTCGGATCCGAACTGCTCACCTGCACACCGACTTCCGGCCGCATCCACGACCCGAACCTGGTCTTCGCGTACGCCGGGCCGACGGTGCACGTCGCGGAACTGCTCGGCCGCTGAGCCCGGTGGTCGGCAGGGTGCTCCACGGCCGGCGAAATCCCGCTCGCCAGGCTCATCGAACGGCACAATGTGGCGATGCGACCAATTGCCCGAGTGATGCTGGCTGCCGCTTCCGGACTATTTCTCGTGACCCCCGGCCCCGCCGTGGCCGCCCCCGCCGTCTCGCACGCTCAACTGCCCACCATGTCCGCCGAACCGAACGGCATACAGGCCCCGTTCGCCGAGCTCGCCGACGGGAACACCGGTGCGGTGCGCTGGTCGCGTCAGCCGAACACCCGGGCCCCGATGGGCAGCATCACGAAGGTGATGACCGCGCTGGTCGTCCTGGAGGCGGGCAATCTGGACCGGGCCATCACCGTGCCGCAGGCGATCATCGCCTACGACCGCAAGTACGACGGCAGCACCGCGGGCCTGGTCCCCGGCGAGGTACTCACAGCCAGACAGTTGCTGTACGCGATGATGCTCCCCTCCGGCTGCGATGCCGCCTACACCCTCGCCGAGGCGTACGGCCCCGGCCAGGCCGCCTTCATCGCCGAGATGAACGCCACCGCAGCACGTCTGGGCCTGACGAACACCCATTTCACCGACCCCAGCGGCCTGCCCGCGCCGACCGGCCACGCCACCTATTCCACCCCGGCGGACCTGGTGAAACTCGGCATGCACGCGATGGCCCAGCCGGTGTTCCGCGACATCGTCAGAGCGCAGAGCTATCACCAGCCGGCCGGGCCCGCCAACCGCGACCACGTCTGGCGCACAACGAATCTCCTGCTCCGCGACTATCCCGGCACCGTCGGCATCAAGACCGGCTCCACCGACGCCGCGGGCACCTGCCTGCTGTTCGAGACGGTCCGAGCGGGCCAACGGCTCATCGGCGTCGTCCTGCACAGCTCCCCCACCAGCGACGCCGTCGCCGAATCCGACGCCCGGAACATGCTCGACTGGGGCTTCGGGCCGATCCTGAGCCTCATCCCCATCCCCTGACATCCTCCGAAAGTGGTTCCGCCGCACTGTGTCACGACATCACGGTGCGGCGAGCCATTCGGCGAGAGCGGTGAAATCGGTGTCCAGCAGCCCGGACATACCATCGACCCGATGCAGCAGGGCCCGGCCAGGATGGTTCCCGCAGACCCATATCTCGTCGTGATCTCGGATCTCGTCATCGATCCAGATGAATGGGCGACCGGCGGCCAGATCGACCAAAGTCCTGGTCTTCCAATGTAATCCGTCCGAGTAGTAGTCCCCTTCGGGATACTCGGGCAATTGCACCACCGGCAGTTGCGGAAGCCCGAGAATCGGCGCGATGACGAGATTCGCATCCTCGGCCCACCCGGTGGCCCAGAGCAATTCACACCCCAGTGCGAGCAACCGCTCCCCCACGACCCGGCTGACCCGGGACAGCGCCGGATTGGTCGGCTGCTGCCATTCGGTCCAATCCGGCTGGCCCGCAGCCGAATCGGCCGCACTGTACGGAAGCACCGTCCCGTCGACGTCCAGGAACAACAACGCTCGATTCGCGCCGATAGTCACGAGCACCAGTCTGCGGCCGGACCGGCACAGCCCGCGTCGATTCGGCGAAGGTCACAGCTCGAGGGCTGCGAGTGATATCGACCAGAGCTCATGCGCGGCGTCCGGGTCGAGAGCCCATTGCTTGACGCCGTGGCTGTGGGCGGTGAGATCCGCATCGTCGGGGACGGTATACGCCTCGCGGCAGTCGTCGAGGTAATGCCCGCCGGTTTCCTCGAATTCCGGTGCGACGGCCGCCACCAGAGTGGTCGCGGCGCCTTGCTCGACGGATTTGTAGGTGAACACTCCAGCGACTTCGGCGGCGTCGAGTGATTCGCGCTGCCGCTGCGTGAAGTTCCGTTGCAGTCCGGTCCTGATCCCGCCGGGATTCACCGCGTTGGCCACGATGCGATCTGCGGCCCACCGTCTGGTCGCCTCGACGGCGAAGAGCGAATTCGCTGTCTTGGACTGGGCGTAGGCGATCTGCGGATCGTATGGCCGGTGTTCGAAGTGGATGTCGTCGAAGTCGACCGGGGCGCGCATATGGGCGGTGGAACTCACCGCCACGACTCGGGCTGCGCCGCGCTCCGCCGCACCGCGGACCAGGGCGTCGTGCAGCAAATGGGCGAGGGCGAAGTGGCCCAGGTGATTGGTCGCGAACTGCAGCTCCCAGCCCCGCTCGTTTCGTTCCAGGCCCGAGGTGACCAGCCCGGCGTTGTTGACCAGAAGGTGCAGCGGGCCGTGCCGGCCCCGCGCGAAACGCGCCACGCTGCCCGGATCGGCCAGGTCTACGGCGGCCACCGCAGGCCGCGAACGCGCACCGCGGGAAGCGATCCGGTCGGCCACACGTGCACCCGCCGAGATATCGCGTACAGCGAGGGTGACTTCCGCGCCCGCGACCGCGAGGACCCGGGCCGTCTCCGCACCGAGTCCCGAGGATGCACCGGTGACCACCGCCCGCAGCCCGCGTAGGTCGACGCCGGCGGCTACTTCGTCGGCGGTGCTCGAACCGTCGAAGCGGGTGGTGATGAGTGGACCTCGGGTCATCGGAATCCTCCTGATCGGGACACTTGTTTGCCAGCCCCTGAACGAACTTTACAACTTTTACCTATTTTGTATAGTACGTCCGTAACCAGGTACGGTGTGCCGATGGACGCCACCAACGTGGGCACGCCGGACCCGCATCCCACGGACGGCGGTCGGCGCGAGCAGGTGCTCGCCGCGGCTCTGGACACCTTCGTGCGGTACGGCTATCGGAAGACGTCGATGGAGGACGTCGCGCGCGCTGCCGACATCTCGCGCCCCGGCCTGTACCTGATGTTCGGCGCCAAACGAGAACTGTTCACCGCCGCCGTCACCCATGCACTGGACCGCAGCATCGCCGCGGTCACCGAGGTGCTCGCCGATCCGGCCCGGCCGATCCGCGACCGGCTCCTCGACGCGTTCGACCAGTGGACAGGTCGCTACATCGGCGCGATGAGCCGCGAGGTCAACACCATGGCCGAGGAATACTCGGACCTGCTCGGACCCGCCGCGACCGAGTACCCCTCGCGATTCGCCGCGCTCCTGGACACCGCCCTGACCGAATCGACGGACCCCGCCCTCGCGCCCCGATCAGCCGCGGTGGCACAGACTCTGATCAGCACGTCGATCGGAATCAAGCAGCAGGTCACCACCCGTGCGGCGTTCCTCGAGCGCCTGGCCGTCGCTATCGATCTGATCGTGGTGCGCTGAGGTACCCTCCGATAATGGAGCCACGGTGGTTGGTTCGTTTCGTGTGCGCTGCGATCCTGGCGGCCACCGTCTCGGTGGTCATGCCCGCGCGGCAGGCGTCCGCGGTCGCATGTCCGGACGTCGAAGTGGTCTTCGCCCGCGGCACCGCCGATGTTCCGCCGGACTTCGGCGCTGTCGGGGTCTCGTTCATCACCGCGCTGCGCACCCAGATCCCGGGCCGCTCGATCGCCACCTACCCGGTCGACTATCCGGCGAGCGCCGACTTCGCCGACCGTCTGGCCTTCGCGCGCACGGTCGTCAACGGTATCCGAAATGCGCAGTCGCACATCGAATCCACGGCCGCGAACTGCCCCCGGACGCGAATTGTGCTCGGCGGCTATTCCCAGGGCGCGGTCGTCGCCGGATTCGCCACGATGGCGGGCCTGCCCGCAGGCATCCCGTCCCAGTTCGCCCAGTACCAATCGAGCATCCCCCTGCCGATGCCGCCCGAGGTGGCCCCCCACGTCGCCGCGATCGTACTGTTCGGCAAACCCTCGGACCGCTTCATGCGAGACGTCGGCGCCCCGCCCATCGTCATCGGCCCCCTCTACACACCGAAAACCACCGAGTACTGCGTCCCCGGCGATACGGTATGCGACGGTTCCCCCTTCCCCGGCCGCCCCAACGCCCTGCACGCACTCTACAGCGTCAACGGAATGACCTTGGCCGCAGCAGGTTTCGCCGCGAGCCGACTCTGAGGTCGTTGCACCGTTCAGCCGCGTGCCGCGCCCTGCGGCCACACGATCGTCACCGGCACACCGCGCTCACGCGCCAGCGCAACCACACTGCCGGTGCCGCTACGCTCGCCGATCTCCCCGTCCCACACGGCGATCAGCCGATCACACGACTCCACCACAACCTCGTTCGCGGCCTCATATGCGTCAGCACCGGCTTCGTCGAAGTCCATCACCCGAACGCGTTCCGCTCGCTCCAGCAGCTCATCGAACAGCGGCGCGTGATCCGGCTTCACCTTCCGCTCCCGGTAGTTCCGCGAGGGCAGCACAGCCTCCAACCGGCCGCCTGCTTCGAGCACGGCCTGGGCGAACACCGAATCTGCTCCCCGCGCAAGGCAACTCACGCCGGTCACCTCGGCGGCCCGACCCGTTACCGTGATCTGGCGGCTGATCTCCGCGTACACCAGCTGCGCCGTGTCCGCGGTCAGGTTCATATGTCCGGTCACGCCGATTCGCACGGCTCGACTCCTCGATGTCGTTGCGTCACCCATGGGCCGGATCGAGCGATTCGGTCAGCGCGGTAGGTCACGTGAGCGAGAGTCGCGGGCGGCGTCATCGGTCTGCATGCCGATTATCGCCAGCGAACCCGATCCCCGGTGAGAGGCAAAGACTTCCCGATGGAAAAGACGAGGACCGGTGCGGCAGCCGCATCCGCCGCAGGGGCACACATGCCGCCCGATCCTCCGGATCGAGGCGGGGTTCGAGCGGTACTTCGTAGTCGATGGAGTCCATCGATCCGTTGGACGCTGGATGATTGCTGATGGTGTCGTAGGCGATCTGAATCGCCTGTGGTTGTCCTGTCCGACAAGGTGCTTGCGTGGTGATGTCAGGTGTTGCTGGAGTCGGTACGCCGCATGCCTGTGACGAGGTCGGGTTCGATCGCGATCAGAGCGTCGTTGACCGTGTGAGTCCAGGACTGCACGAGGGGGTCGTACAGGGCGATACGGTCCGGATCCTCGATGATCCGCCCGTAGCCGACCACCAGCACCGACCAGCCCTGACGGGAATGGAGGTCGATCTCGTCGGCCTGGTAGCCGAGCACGGTTTTCCCTCTCGTGCGCACCGCGTCGGTCAGCCAGGGCGACGCCCCGGCCCCGATGATGATCTTCCCGTCCCGCACGATGTGGTTGACCGGCCGCACGGCAGGCAGAACATCGCGGGTGTACGCCACCCTGCCCAGCGGCACCCCGGCCAGCAACGCCATGCACTCGCCCGGGTCGAGCGCGATCACCCCGGAGTCCGGAGGCTCGGGTGGACGCTGGGGTGAATCGCAGGCGTTTGGCATTACCGTGCAGTTCCCCTGCCGGTTCGAGCGGAAACGGGCCTCATTCGCGGACCGGACACACACCCTCTCGTCATGTTTGCTCGCCGCGCCGCGTCGGGCTCGCCGCCGACCGCGATACAGACCGACTAGTATTCGAAACTGTGTTCGAAGAGTGGCCACAGGAGTTCAGTCCGCCGCTGCGCCGCACCGTGACGCCGCCGGTGCCGGTCGTGGTCGACCTGAGCCAGGCCATGCCCACCCGGCAGCCGAACGGGTGGGGCCGCGACAAGATCGCCATCAAGGTGAAGCTCGGCGGCCTGGATCTCACCGGAAACGTCCCGGGCCTGCTGCACGCGTGGGCCCGCGTGAACGACGGCAGCTGGCTCGGCCTGGTCGAAATGGTGCTGTGGACCAATAACGGCAACGGGCAACTGTCGGTGACGCAGTGGTGCCCCGCACCCGCACTGTCACCACGCGACCAAGCAGCAGACCGGTGAGCAGGACCGGGGCAGCGATCTGCCAATGGTCGCCGGTTTCGCTCCGCGCCAGTCCCTTCCGCCGATGAACACGTCTGCGCTCGACGAGGTAGCGACGCACGCTCGCCCAGTACGCCGAACAGCAGGCCGGGCTCCAGCGTGCCGCCGGCGCGCGGGAGCTGGTCGCCACAGCTCGGGTCGTCGGCACCGGATTCTTGCCGACACGATCAGGGAATCGGCGGGACGCCGTGAGGTGCGCGTGCAGAGGTAGCCGCCCGACAGGGCAGGTCAGCCAGTTCGAAGCGGTCGGCATGGATGGCACCGAGTGCGGGCCGTTCCTGACCCAGCTCGAGGGAAAGATCAAACTCACCGAGATCGGCGGTGGAGTGTCGAGACGATCACGAAACATACAAAGATCAGTAGGCGGTCGCTGTATCGTTAATCCTACACATTGCCGACATTAATTATGAAAAAACATAAGGGGCGAGCCGGTGGCTCGGTTTGAAGTGAACACAGAGGGCACTACTACAGATGCAGAGAGTACCGTCATAGATACGGAAGAGTCCAGTACAGACACAGAACCCGACAAAGATCCTATCGGAAAGATATCCGACGATATCAAGAACATCGCCGATCAGCTCGCCGAAATACAGTCCAAAGAAGGCAATCGGAAATGGACCGACGGCATATCCCGGTGGGCAGCCTACCTAGCCTTTGTAGTGTTCTTCATCGGCGCCAGCACCTTCCCTGACCTCAAGGAGGATTTTACTCACCAAAAGCAGGTCGACCAGAACAGGCACACATACGACCTGGAAGTATACTTCAATTCTGTCAGTCGAACGTGCCCAGAGCTTCCGCCTCCAATAACCGCCCAACAATTGCGCGCCGAATCCGAGGAGCAGGAGACTGCGGCCGGAAAATGGGATGATTTGAACGGTGACAGTAAAACGCTGACCGAGTCTGAGAAAAACGATATGAAGACCGCAGTGGAATACCTGTTCAACGCCGAGCAAGACCTGTTCGCCATGGCTTCGGATCTAGATCGCGACGACATCGCCAGCTACAATATTCAGCTTGGCGAATATCTTCAATCGATCACTTCCATGAGATCTCTCACCCGCCCGCACAGCCCAATAAGCGTCCTCGGACCTTATTGCACAGCATTTTCCCCCAACATGCACTAGCCGCTCGACCGGAGGACCGGGGAGCGACACGTGAACTAGGTGGCGCCGCCGGAGCCGGCGGCGCCACAATCGTTTTCAGAGCTGACGAACGGCCGTCTCTACGTGCGGGAGATCTTGTCGATCTCTTTCCCGAGGTGGGTCAGGGACTCGTAGAACCCGTGCCGTCCGCGCACGAGCTGATAGGCGAGCACCTCGTCCTTGTTCAACGCGTCGATCTGCTGCAACTCACCGAGGTGCCGACGGAGGTCTCTGAGCCGGGGGGCATCGCCCCATCCGTTGTTTCCGGCGAAATCGATCCTCTCCAGGATCCTCTGATGCTCCTGCGAGCGATCGACAGCGTGGAACCGGCGCTCGACCATGTTGATCGCGCCGATCTCGTCAGCCCAGCGGGCGCACGAGAAAGATGAGTCTTCGACCACGGCGATCGGCTGGTCACCCGCGTACCTCATCGCCAGTTCCAGCTCCTTCAGCGCCGGCGCGTAGACCAACGTCGGACGTCCGAACGCGCCGCCGATCCGGTTGGAGTTCAACGGAGTCAGAACGGTGCGGTTCGTCGCGTACCGCTTCAGAGGCTGCGAGTATTCGATCGAGCTCTTCTGCGGAGCAAGGATGATCGCGGTCGTATGCGCGCCAATGCGATCCAGGAACGCGACACCCAGTTCAACCGCCGGATCGTACCCAGCTTCCGGGCGAAACGGGATGTACGCAGCGCGGAGAAGGCCACCTGCCATAACAACACCATCTTGCCGATCACCAGGATCGTTACCGGCCGGACTCGGATCGCACCGCAGCCGTTCGGGTGGTTCCACGTTCCGCAGAACCAACTCCATCATGTGTAGCGAACCCGATCCCCGGTGAGCGGCAAAGACTTCCGGGTGGAAGAGAAGGGACGAGTCGGTCTGTAAGCCGGATCCTGTTCCCGGCTTGCGCCGGGAGGCGACCATCCATCTGGATGCACCGTTGCCGGGCACCTCGAGCGGTCCACCCGCGGGCTCGGGCGAGCAGCCCTCGAACACCCGCGCAGCCGCACTCGCAGGGAGTGCGGCCTTCGACCTTGCTCCGGGCGGGGTTTACCTAGCCGCCCCGGTCACCCGGGGCGCTGGTGCGCTCTTACCGCACCGTTTCACCCTTACCGGCGCTTGCGCGCCGGCGGTCTGTTTTCTGTGGCACTGTCCCGCGGGTCACCCCGGGTTGCCGTTAACAACCGCCCTGCTCTGTGGAGTCCGGACTTTCCTCGGCGCCGGGCGGCGGCACAGCTGTGCCCGTTCCCGTCGCCGCAGTCGCCCGACCGACTCGTCCGAAGAGATTATGCCGCATGGGGTGTTCGGCGGCCCCGCCGGTGCTGCTGTCCGGATGCCCGGCGGCGAGATTTCCGGCCACGACCGGGGATCCAGCGCAGCGGGCCCGAACGAGAACAAGTACCGTATTTCGCCATGGAGCGTGTCGAGGTGGGGTTCCCTTCGGGAAACGAACAGTGTGCAGCGTGGCTCTACCGGCCCGATGGACCACCCAAACCGCGCCCGCTGGTCATCATGGGCCACGGGCTGGGGGCGAATCGGGAAATGGGGCTCGACCGATATGCGCGCCGGTTCACCGCGGCCGGAATGGGTTGCCTGGTCTTCGATTACCGCAACTTCGGGGCAAGCGGCGGCACCCCGCGCCAGCTGATCAGCATTCGCAAGCAGCGTGCGGACTGGCGTTCGGCGATCACCTACGCACGCACCATCAAGGGTTTCGACGCGACGCGAATTGCATTGTGGGGCAGCTCGTTCGGCGGCGGGCATGTGCTGTCGATCGCGCACGAGGACGATTACCTCGCCGCGGTGGTGGCCCAGTGCCCGTTCACCAGCGGCTGGTCCTCGGCGATGGCCAAGGGCCCGATCAGCCTCACCAGGACCGGCATCGTCGCCACGACCGACCTGCTGCTCGGCCCGATCGTGCGCAAGCCGATCAAGGTGCGGCTGGCCGGGCGCAAACGGTCCGCGGCATTGATGAGCGCCTCGGACGTGCCGGAGGGATTCGGCCGCCTGGCCGAGGAGAGCGAGCAGTACCAGCCGAAGGTCGCCGCCCGCTTCGGACTTCAGGTGCTGTTCGACTCACCGTGGCGGCGCACCAAGGGCATCAAGGTGCCCGTGCTGTATTCGCTGTGCGACAACGATTCCATCGCGCCGATCAAACCGACCCTCAAGGCCGCCGAGCGCACCAAGCACTCGATCGTCAAGCGATACCCGATCGGGCACTTCGACATCTACTTCGACGACTGGTTCGAGAAGGCCGTCTACGACCAGACCGACTTCCTGGTTTCGGTGCTGCGCCCCTGAACGCGCAGCCGGATTGCCTTCTCGGCGGCGAAATTCGATTGCCCGCCGCCGTGCCGAGGAGGACGATCACCGGATGACCGTGCGAGAGGTACCTCCGCAGGACTGGCAGACGGTCCGGACCGCGCGCCTGGCCGCGCTGGCCGGATCCGCACCGGGCACCTTCGCCACCCTGCTCGAGGAGGCGCAGGGGTGGGACGAGGAGCACTGGAAGCAGTGGTCCGCCCGCCGCACCATGTTCGTGGCCGAGTCGGGCACGGAGGTGATCGGTTGCGCGGGCGGCATCCGGGAACACGGTGTGCCGGTTCTGGTCTCGATGTTCGTGGAACCGGCCGCACGCGGGACCGGAGTCTCGCGTGCGCTGATCGAGGCGGTCGCCGACTGGGCGCGCGCCGACGGGCACGCCGAACTACGACTCTGGGTGCTCGACGGCAACACCCCGGCCGAGAAGCTCTATCGCAGAATGGGTTTCGCCTCTACCGGAGTTTCTCGCAGCACCGGGGTCCACGCGCCGGACACCGAATACGAGATGTCCCTCGCACTGCGCTGAGCTTCCCGCGCGGCAGCGGCGCGCGTATGATCGGTGACATCCGGTGGGCGAGTACGTCGTCCACCCCGACGATGGCCCCGGTGCGCCGACGAGCACCGTGTCGATGACATTGCTTCATGTGAATATCGTTGTCCCCCACGGGAAGGCATTTCCCGTTCGCCGATGAGCGCGGTGCGGGCGCGTACGCCCGCCGAGATCCACCGCCGGCGCCGCACCCGAGCGCACACCTGCTGGAATCACCTCGTCGTGGCCCCGCTGTGGCCCAAACACGGCGTCAACCTGGGCACTCTGCTGCGTACCTGTGATGCGGCCGGAGCCTGTCTGGCCGTACCGCGGTGGCCGTGGATTCCCGAGGCGCTCGAACGCGGAAACACCTTGCGGCACCGCACCTGTGTGCACTGGATCGACGGCCGCACCGACCGCTGGCTGGACCGGCAGCGGAGCGGCGGATCGGCGATCGTCGGGGTGGAACTCACCGACGAATCGATCCGCCTCGCGGATCTGCCCGTCGCGCGCGGACGCACCGTGATCGTCCTGGGCAACGAGGGCTCTGGCATTCCGCCCGAGGGCCTCGAACGCCTCGACGTGGCGGTGGAGATCCCGATGGTCGGCACCGGCCACAGCCTCAACGTCGCGGTCGCGGGCTCCCTGGTGCTCTACAAACTGGCCGGGCTGTGCTGATCAGAGATAGGACGTCTCGTTCACCAGGCGCACCGAGGAGCCGCCGTCGGGATAGAACTCGGCGATCGACAGCGAAGCCAGATCCAGATGCAGCCGGTACAGCAGCGACGGGCCCACGCCGAGGGCCAGTTGCAGCAGGGTCTTGATGGGCGTCACGTGACTGACCACGACGACGTTGCGGCCCGGATACAACCCCACCAGATCCGAACGCGCCGCCTCGATCCGCTCGCGCACCGCGGCGAAGCTCTCGCCGCCGGGCGGGGAGACCGTGGAATCGCCCAGCCAGCGCGCGTGCAGCTCCGGGTCGGCCTCGGCCGCCTCGGCGAACGTGAGTCCCTCCCAGTCGCCGAAATCGGTTTCGATGAGCCGATCCAGCACCCGCACCGGGACGTTCAGCGCGTCGCCGACCGCGCCCGCGGTCTCCTGCGCGCGACCCAGCGGAGAAGTCACGATCGCGGCGATATCACCTTTGGCCGCAAGGTATTTCGCCGCCCGCGCGGCCTGCTCGCGGCCCAGGGCGGTGAGCGGCGGATTCCCGCGGCCGGAATACCGGCGTTCCACCGACAGTTCGGTCTGACCGTGCCGCAACAGCAGCAGCCGGGTCGGACGGCCGCGCGCACCGGTCCAGCCGGGGGCGGTCTGGTCCGGCTTCTGTTGTGCCGCACGGGCGTCGGCGGCCTCGTCGATCCAGCTGGGTAGCGTGCGCTCCACACCGACTGCCGATTCCTGCTGTACTGCAGCGGTTTCCGAAGTCTGCGCCGAGCGAACCTCGTCGATCAGCGGCGCGTCGTCCATCGCCTCGTTGGCGAGCCGGTCGGCGTGGGAATTCTGCGCTCGCGGAATCCAGCTGAAATCGACCCGATCGAATTCCGTGACCAGCTGCCGCGCACGATCGTTGAGCGGAATCATGGCCGCGTGCTTGACCTTCCAGCGACCCGACATCTGCTCGACGACCAGTTTGGAGTCCATCCGCACGGCGACCTCGCGCGCGCCCAGCTCCGCCGCGGCCGCGAGTCCGGCGATCAGCCCGCGGTATTCGGCCACATTGTTGGTGGTGACCCCAAGCGACTCCTTGCGTTCGGCGAGCACGCGGGCATGGTCCGTATCCCAGACGACCGCACCGTATCCGGCCGGACCCGGATTGCCCCGCGAACCGCCGTCCGCTTCGACGATCACGCTATCGGTCACGGCCGCCTCACAACCCGGATTGCTTGGTGCGCACCATGATCGCGCCGCACTCCGGGCAGCGGACCACCGAATCCGGGGCCGCCTTCGCGATCCGCGCGATCTCACCGCGATCGAGTTCGATCCGGCACGCGCCGCACCGGCGAGCCTGCAACAGGGCCGCGCCCACACCGTGCTGAGCGCGCTGCTTGTCGTACACCGACAGCAGCTCCGCCGGGAACCGGGCCTGCAGCTGCTCGCGATCGCCCGCGCAGCGCTGTGCGGCGACCTCGAGATCGGCCAGCGCCTCGTCCCGATGACGCTGGGCTTCGGCGAGCTCCTCCTCGGCCTTGGTCAGATTCGCCCCGGTGTGCTCGTGATCGGCGACCGCGGCCTCGCGACGCTCCATCACCTCGAGCAGATCGTCTTCCAGCACCGAGCGGCGACGTTCCAGGCTGCCCAGCTCGTGCTGCAGCTCCGAGAGTTGCTTGGCCGCGACCGAGCCGCCCTCGAGCATGCCCCGATCGCGCTGCTCGCGTTTGCTGACGCCGTCGATCTCGGTCTCCAGCTTGCGGATGTCACGGTCGAGGTCGTCGAGCTGGATCTCGACCTTCACCGCCGCGTCCTTGCGAGAGGTGCGCTCACCCTCGAGCCGCTCGACCTCCTGCTGCTCCGGCAGCACCTTGCGCCGATGCGCGATACGCGTCAGCTCCGCATCGACCGCGGCGAGGTCGAGCAACTTGGCCTGGATCGTTGGTTCGACATTCAACGCGGGAGGTACTCCTCGACACTCTGGACCTATACGACAGCGCGCCGGACGGGCCGACGCCGAAGTTCTAACCGTACTCCGCACCCGGCAGCGCACACTCCAACCCCGCCGTTTTATCCGGTCCCGTACCCGGCAGCGGTCCCGCGCGCCGACGCCCGATGACGGCCTCGCGCCATCCGAGGCTCGAGGCCGCCTCCGGTGCGCTAGGAGATCTTGCGGCGGTAGGCAGCCATCGCGCCGAGATAGGCGACGACGAGGATGCCGAGACACCAGGCCAGCGCGGTCCAGACACCGGTGCCGACCGGCTGCTGCGCGAACAGATTGCGCAGGGTGTTCACGATCGAGGTCACCGGCTGGTGTTCGGCGAACGCCCGCACCGGTCCGGGCATCGTGTGCGTGGGCACGAACGCCGAACTCAGGAACGGCAGGAAGATCAGCGGATAGGAGAACGCGCTCGCACCGTCCGGGGTGCTCGCGGTCAGGCCGGGAATGATCGCGATCCAGGTCAGCGCGAGGGTGAACAGGATCAGGATGCCCGCCACCGCGAGCCACGCCGAAATGCCTGCGCTGGAACGGAATCCCATCAGCAACGCGACGGCCAGCACGACCGCCAGTGAGATCACGTTGGCCACGACCGAGGTCAGCACGTGCGCCCACAGCACCGACGAGCGGGCGATCGGCATGGATTGCAGACGCTCGAAGATGCCGTTGCTCTTGTCCTCGTAGAGCCGGAAGGCGGTGTAGGCGATGCCGGAGGCGACCGTCATGAGCAGAATGCCCGGCAGGAGGTATTTCACGTACGCGTGCGACCCCGAGGTGCCGGTATTGATCGCGCCGCCGAACACGTAGGTGAACAGCAGCAGGAATGCGATCGGCATGACGATGGTCGTGATGATGGTGTCCACGCTGCGGGTGATGTGGCGTAGCGACCGGCCCAGCAGCACGACGGTATCGCCGAAGAAATGCTTGTTCATCGAAATTCCCCGTCCGTCACGCGACGCCGCGCTGATCGCCGTCACCGGTGATCGCGAAGAAGATGTCCTCCAGGGTCGGCTGCTTCTCGACGTATTCGACCTTCGTCGGCGGGTGCAGCGCCTGGAGTTCGGCAAGGGTGCCGTTCACGATGATCCGGCCCTCGTGCAGGATCGCGATCCGGTCGGCGAGGTGTTCGGCCTCGTCGAGATACTGCGTGGTGAGCAGCACCGTGGTGCCGCGCGCGGCGAGTTCGGAAACCGCGTGCCACACCTCGATGCGCGCCTGCGGGTCCAGGCCGGTCGTCGGCTCGTCGAGGAAGATGACCGGCGGCTCGCCGATCAGGCTCATCGCGATGTCCAGGCGTCGGCGCATACCACCGGAATAGGTCGACACCTTGCGCGCTCCGGCCTCGGTCAACGAGAAGCGTTGCAGCAGATCGTCGGCGGTCCGGCCCGGGTTCGGCACATGCCGCAGGCGCGCGACCAATACGAGATTCTCACGGCCGCTGAGTATTTCATCGACGGCGGCGAATTGTCCGGTGAGACTGATGGATTCGCGCACCTGTGCCGGTTGCGCGGCGACGTCGAACCCGTCCACCTCGGCCGCCCCGGCGTCGGCCTTCAGCAGGGTGGCCAGGATTCTGATGATCGTGGTCTTGCCCGCACCGTTGGAACCCAGCAGTGCGAAGATGCTGCCCCGCGCCACCTCGAAATCGACGCCGCGCAACACGTCCAGTTGTTTGTAGGATTTCTCCAGCCCCCGCACGCGAATCGCCGGAACCTGATCTTTCGTCATCGGAAAGTCCCTTTCATCCTTCTTTTCCGACGTCTTCTCCGGCTGCGCGCGCAATGGCTTTGTTCAGCCGCTCGCGTTCGCGCTTGATCCAGGATTCGTCCTGATAATTACGCGCGAAGGTATCGATGAACTCCACCGGATCGTCCCCGACGATCTCGCGGATCGGCGTACGATCCGCCGCGCTCTGTTCGAACAGGTCGATCAGGTCCTCGAACATGGCGACACTCCCGCCCGACGCGTACATCAGGTAGCGCTGAAATGCCTCGATCGCGGTGTCGTAGGGCTCGGGGAGCTGTTTGGCGCGGGAGCGGTACTGCCGCCACCGCCGCTTCTCGCCGAGGTCACCGACCACCGTGGAGAGCAACTTTCCCGGCAATTTCGAATCGGACATGATCATTCTTCTCCTTCTGCACGAAGCTGTTCCAGCCGTTCCGAGAGGAAATCCCAGGTCCGCCAGAACTCGTCGAGATATTCGCGTCCCTGCGCGTTGAGTGAATACACCTTGCGCGGCGGCCCCTTTTCCGACGGAACCTTCTCCACATCGACCAGGCCGCGTTTCTCCACCCGCACGAGCAGCGCGTACACGGTGCCCTCGGCGATATCGGCGAAGCCCTGTTCCCGCAGCCATGCGGTGATCTCGTAGCCGTATGCGGTCCGCACGGCCAAGATCGCGAGGACGATGCCTTCCAATGTGCCCTTGAGCATTTCCGTGATCTGCTTGCCCACGGATCACCTCCTCGTATCCAGTGGCGGTACTCAGTTCTACTGAGTACCAGTAGATAGTAACACTGAATAGCGGTGGGACAAGTCCCTACCGCGGCACTCGGCGCGAGTTGGCGAGCAGGCCGTTCGGGTGAGTCGAATCAGTTGTCCGCCAGATGATGTGCGCCATCACCGGGCATGCGCGTCGGGCAGGTGCGTGAGCGCGAGAGACTTCGGCGGAACGCCCAGGACAGCTCAGCCGTCGAGCGAGCCGAGAGTCCAGGGATCGGTGCGGACGGCGCTGACGCGGGTTTCCAGGCCGGGCAGTGCGGTACGCACGATGCGTTCGGCCTGAGCGCACCAGGGGTATTCGGTGGCCCAGTGCGCGGCGTCGACGAGTGCGGGGCCGCCGGCGCGCAGATGTTCGTCGGCGGGGTGGTGGCGCAGATCGGCGGTGACATAGGCATCCACGCCGAGACGGGATACCTTGGCCAGGAAGGAATCTCCCGCGCCGCCGCAGACCGCGACCGAGGCGATGCGTCGCTCGGGATCACCCGCCGCGCGCACGCCCCAGGCGGTGGCGGGCAGCGCCGCGCGGACGCGAGCGGTGAACTCCCGCAAGGTTTCCGGCTCCGGGAGCTCACCCACGCGGCCCAGCCCCAGACCGGTGGGCAGGCTCGCCCGCTCGGTGACGAAATAGGCGGGCTCCTCGTACGGATGCGCCTGTCGCAGCGCGGCGAGCAGGGCCGCACGGGCCGACGGCGGCGCGACGACCTCGAGCCGGTCCTCGGCGACCTGTTCCAGTTCACCGACCGCGCCGAGTGCCGGATTCGCGCCCGCGACCGGCCGGAACTGCCCGATACCCGGTACCTGCCAACAGCATTCGCGATAGTTGCCCACGCCGCCCGCACCTGCCGCGAACAATGCGTCCAGCACCGCGGCGGAGTGTTCACGCGGGACGTTGATCGTCCATTCATCCAGGGCCGCAGTGGGTTTGGGATCGAGCGGCCCACTCACCCGCAGCCCCAGCGCGTCCGCCAGCGCATCGGAGACGCCCGGCGCGGCGGAATCGGCATTCGTGTGTGCGGTGAACAGCGCGCACCCGGCCCGAATCAGCCGGTGCAGCAGCGCACCCTTCGGCGTGCTCGCGGCCACGGTGTCCACCCCGCGCAGCAGCAGCGGATGGTGCACCACCAAAGCCTGTGCGCCCCAAGCGATCGCCTCGTCCACCACTGCCTCGGTCGCGTCCACGGCGAACAGCACCCGGGCCAGGTCCTCCCCCGGATCACCGCACACCAGCCCCACCGAATCCCACGATTCGGCCAGCCGCGGCGGATACGCCTCGTCCAGCACCCCCACGAGCTCACTCACCTGTGCCACCCTGGAACCTCCTCCACTGCGATCATCCCGCCGCGCTCTCGGCCGTCATCCGTCGCGACCCCATTCCGGTACCCCGCGCGAGAGGCGGGCCGAATTCGAGCGGCGCTCATATACCGACCTCGCGCAGCGCCGCGACCAAGCGGTCGACCTCGGCCTCCGGGCGGACCGCGAGACGCAGATGACCTGGTCCCAGCCCCGGAAAGGTGTCACCACGCCGGACCGCGACGCCCACACCGGCGAGACGTTTACGAAGCAGTTCGGCATCGGGCACCCGGATCAGCAGGAACGGGCCGCGCGCGGGTTCGTGGACCTCGATGCCGAGCGCGCGCAGTCGCGGGATCATCGCGGCACGGTGGGCGGCGATATGCTCCGCACGAACCTGCGATTCGGCGACCGCGGCCGGATCACCCGTTGCCGCAATGGCTTCCAGCTGCAGGGTGCTCAGCGGCCAGTGCGCACGACCGTGCCGTACCCGCGCCAGCAGATCCGGCGGTCCCAGGAAATATCCACACCGCAGGCCCGCCAGCGCCCAGGTCTTGGTGAGGCTGCGCAGCACCAGGACATCCGGGAACGATTGGGCAGCAAGCGATTCCGGCTCACCTGGGATCGCGTCGGCGAACGCCTCGTCGACCACGACCACCCGTCCGGGCCGCCGCAGCGCACGGATCGTCTCGGCGGGATGCAGCACCGAGGTCGGATTGGTCGGGTTGCCCAGCACCACCAGATCGGCAGCCTCGGGCACCAGCGCGGGATCGAGGGCGTAGGGCTCGCCCAGCACGACCCGGGTCACCGCCACCCCGGCCTCGCGCAACGCCAATTCGGGTTCGGTGAAGGACGGATGGATCACCGCGGCCAGGCGCGGCGCCAGACGCGGCAGCATCGCGAACCCCTCGGCCGCCCCCGCGAGCAACAGCACCTCGTCCGGAGTCCGCCCGTGCCGCGCCGCGACGATCTTGCGCGCCGCCAGATCCTCGGCCTCCCCCGGATATCTGCCCAAGGAGTCCAGCCGCGCCGCGAGCCGCTCACGCAACCACGCAGGCGGCCCCGCGCCCTGGACGTTCACCGCGAAATCCAGCATCCCGGGCCGCACGTCCACGTCGCCGTGATGGCGCAACTTGGCCGCGTCCACCTCCCCGGTCCCGGCGTCGGACGGCAGAGCCCGAACCGCCGCGGGCCCGGTGACGGGCCTCGACGGCGGTTCCGGTTCACGATCTGCCGTGACGTCCTCGGGCACAGCAATACACCCTACGTGGCCGCCCCCGCGCCGAATCGACCCAACGGCGGGGGTGCTGGATCCGGACGGATCACGCGCCCTGTTCGGCGACCATCGTGAGCGCGATATCGACGATCATGTCCTCCTGACCACCGACGAGCCGCCGACGACCGGCCTCCATGAGCAGGGTGCGCACGTCGATCCCGTAGCGCTCGCTCGCGGCCTCGGCGTGCCGCAGGAAGCTGGAGTAGACACCGGCGTAACCGAGGGTCAGCGTCTCCCGGTCGACCCGGACGGGGCGATCCTGGAGCGGGCGCACGAGATCGTCCGCGGCGTCCTGGAGGGCGAACACATCACAGCCGTGCTTCCACTCCAGCAGATCCGCCACGGCGATGAACGCCTCGATCGGGGTGTTGCCCGCACCCGCGCCGTGCCCGGCGAGCGAGGCGTCCACGCGGAACGCTCCGTTCTCCACGGCGACAACGGAATTGGCGACCGACAGCGACAGGTTCTCGTGCGCGTGGATACCGATCTCGGTGGTCTCGTCGAGAATGTCGCGGTAGGCGCTGATCCGGTCGCGCACGCCGTTCATGGTGAGCCGGCCACCCGAGTCGGTGACGTAAACGCAGTGCGCCCCATAACTTTCCATCAACTTCGCCTGCGCGGCGAGGTCGGCGGCCGGTGCCATGTGACTCATCATCAGGAAGCCGGAGACGTCCATGCCGATCTCCCGGGCCGTCGCGATGTGCTGCGCCGAGACGTCCGCCTCGGTGCAGTGCGTCGCGACGCGGACCGACCGGACGCCCAGATCGTAAGCGCGCCGGAGATCTTCGACCGTGCCGACGCCGGGCAGCAGCAGTGTGGTCAGGCGCGCGCGGCTCAGGTTCGCCGCGGCCGCCTCGATCCACGTCCAGTCGCTGTGCGAGCCGGGACCGTAGTTGACCGAACCACCCGCGAGCCCGTCCCCGTGGGCGACCTCGATGGCATCGACGCCGGCGGCGTCCAGCGCGGCCACGATCCGCCCGACGTTCTCGGGCGTGATCCGGTGCCGGATCGCGTGCATGCCGTCACGCAGCGTGACGTCCTGAACGAACAGTGTGGTCATCGCGCGTTCTCCTGCTCCTGGGCGTTCTGGGCGATCCGCTCGCCGACCTGCAGCGCGGCCGAGGTCATGATGTCGAGATTTCCGGCGTAGGCGGGCAGGTAGTGCGCGGCGCCCTCGACCTCGAGGAATACCGACACCCGATGCGTCGGGACCGGGTCCGCGCCGTCGGCCAGCAGCGTGTGCACCGGCTGATCGGCGGGGATCGGATCGATCTGGACCTGCTGCTTGAGCCGATAACCGGGCACGTACGCGGCCACGTCGCCGACCATCTTCGCGACCGAGGCGCGGATCTGTTCGTGTGTGTCCGCATCGGCGGCATCGACGAGGCAGAACACGGTGTCGCGCATGATCAGCGGCGGTTCGGCCGGGTTCAGGATGATCACCGCTTTACCGCGCGCGGCCCCGCCCACGGCCTGGATCGCGTGGGAGGTGGTCTCGGTGAATTCGTCGATGTTGGCGCGCGTGCCCGGCCCGGCGGACTTCGAGGCGATCGAGGCGACGATCTCGGCGTAGGCCACCGGCACGACCCGCGCGACCGCCGCGACGATGGGGATCGTCGCCTGTCCGCCGCAGGTCACCATGTTCACATTCGGTGCGTCGAGGTGATCGGCGAAGTTGACCGCCGGGACGACGAAGGGTCCGATCGCCGCGGGCGTCAGGTCGATCAACCGCTTGCCCAGCGGCGCCAGGCGAGCGTGGTTGACCTGATGCGCCTTGGCCGAGGTGGCGTCGAACACGATCTCGATCTCGTCGAAGCCCGGCATCGCCACCAGTCCCTCGACGCCCTCGTGGGTGGTCGGCACGTCCATCCCGGCCGCGCGCGCGAGCCCGTCGGAGTCCGGGTCGATGCCCACCATGGCCGCCATCTCGAGATGACGGGAATGGCGCATGACCTTGATCATCAGGTCGGTGCCGATATTGCCGGACCCGATGATCGCCACCTTGGTACGGGCGTTGTTCTCACTCATCGGATGACCTCCTGGTTGCTGAAGGACGCGGACAGACTGCCGAGTCCGCCGATGACGACCTCGACGACCGAGCCCGGACCCACCGAACGCATCGGACCGAGGGCGCCCGACAGGATCACCTGTCCGGCGCGCAGCGGGTCACCGAATTCGCGGGCCCGCAGCGCCAGCCACGACAGGGCGTTGAGCGGATCTCCCAGGCACGCCGCCCCGGTGCCGGTCGAGACCTCGGCACCGTCGATCCGCATGGACATGGTCACCTCGACGGGCTCGAACTGCGCGAGTGTGCGGCGCTCGGCGCCGAGCACGAAGACGCCGCTGGAGGCGTTGTCGGCCACCGTGTCCGCGAAGGAGATGTCCCAGTTGGTGATCCGGCTGTCCACGACTTCCAGGGCCGCGACCGCGTAATCGACCGCCGCCCGGCATTGCGCCACGTCCAGCGGGCCCTCGGCGAGGTCCTCGCTCAGCACGAAGGCGACCTCGGCCTCGGCCCGCGGCTGCAACAACCGGCCCGTCTCGATGACGTCGCCGTCGGCGTAGGCCATATCGGCGAACAGGACACCGAAGTCGGGCTGGCGCACACCCAACTGGGTCTGCACGGCTTCGGACGTCGCGCCGATCTTGCGGCCCACCACGACGTTGCCCCCGACGCGCAGGCTGTTGAAGTGTTCCTGGATCCGGTAGGCAGTGGCGACGTCGTCGGGGCCGATCAGATCTCGAATCGGTGCGCAGGGGTTGCCGGTGGCGGCGGCAGCGGCCAGGCGTTGCGCCGCCGCGGCGACGGTCGACTCGTCGACGGTCTCGGCGCGGCTGTCCGTGGTGGCGGACATGCCCACCTCCTTCCTTTCTCGGGTATTTCTCTTCGACGTCAGTGCACCCCACGCGACCAGTGCACGAACAGTAAAGTGGTCCACTGGATGGACCGATGGGAGCGACCGTGGACGAAGCCGCGCTGCAGGACAAGTCGGTGCTGGGCCGGATCATGCGGATTCTCGACGCGTTCGATGTCGGGGATCAGGCCGTCGGCCTGTCGGAACTGGCCCGCCGAACCGGGCTGGCGAAGGCGACCGTGCATCGGATCGCGCAGGATCTGGTGACCGCGCGACTGCTCGCGGCCTCACCGCAGGGCTATCGGCTCGGCCGCGGCCTGTTCGAATTGGGTATGCGCGCCGCCGCCGAACGCACCATGCTCGAGGTGGCCGTCCCGTTCCTGCAGGACCTGTTCGCCCGCACCCGGGAAACGGTGCATCTGGGCGTACTCGACGGTGACGAGGTGGTCTACATCAGCAAGATCGGCGGGCACCGGCAGGCTCGCTCACCGTCGCGCATCGGCGGGCGAATGCCGTTGTACTGCACCGCGATCGGCAAGACACTGCTGGCCAACTCGGACCAGGCCACCATCGCCCGGATCCTCGCCGGGCCGCTGCCCCGGCGCACTCCGCGCACGATCGTCGCGCCCGGTCTGCTGCGCGCTCATCTCGAGCAGGTCGCCGAACAGGGCGTGGCCTACGAGTACGAGGAGTCCACGCTCGGCATCGTGTGCGTCGCGGCGCCGGTCCTGAGCGCCGACGACCAGCCCCTGGCGGCCATCTCGGTCACCGGCCCCGCGACCCGGTTCCGTCCCGACGCACACGCCGCCTCGGTCCGGGCCGCAGCGGCCGGAGTCGCATCGATCCTGGCCCGCCGCTCGAGCGCCGCGGAGTAGGGCCGCCACCGGTCCGCGATCTTCGATCCTGCTGTCTCAGACCTTCAATCGCGGAAAGAGCGTTTCGCAATTGCCGCGGTCGATGTTCGCGCGCACCGCCTCGTCCAGCGGGTAGTTCTCGAACTCGCTGTCGATGAACGCGACCGCGGGTGGCGGCGCGAACGGGAAATCGCTGCCGTAGGTGATGTGGTCGGGTTCGGCGACCGCCAGCAGGCTCGGCAGCGCGGCGGGACCGGCCGACAGGGCGATGTCGTAGTAGAACTGCTTCAGCACCGCCTTGTACCCCGCACCGGGATCATCCGATTCCACCTGCGGCACAGTGGTATTCGCGGCGAACATGGTCAGCAGGATCCGGTTGGCGATATAGGGAACGAACCCGCCCGCGTGCGCGAGGATGAATCGGATCCCCGAGTATTTCGCCATCGCCCCCGACAGGATCAGGCTCAATGCGGTGCGGGTGGTGTCCAGCAGGAAATCCGCGGTGAAGGTGGGGATGCCGGGCACGGGCTCGGCGGGCAGCTCACCCGGGTGGATGAACACCACGGCCCGGCGCTCGTGCAGGAATTGCAGCAGCGGCGCGAATTCGGGGTCGCCCAGGTACCGGCCGTCGTTGTTGGCCAGCAGCACGATTCCGTCGGCATGCAGGGTGTGCAGCGCGTATTCGGCCTCGATGAGCGCGCCGGTCACATCGGGCAGGGTGAGAGTGGCGAAGAAGCCGAACCGATCCGGCCGCCTGCGCACCAGGTCGGCGGTGTATTCGTTGATCTCCCGTGCCCACCGCCCGGCCTCCGCGGCATCGCCGAGGTACACCCCGGGCGTGGACAGCGACAGTATCCCGGTCCGGATTCCGTGGCCGTCCATGAACTCCACCGCCGCCGTTTCCGACCAGGACGGCAGGTCGATCCCGCCGGGGCGAATCCCCTTGGCGCGCAACCACTCCGCATATTTCGGGGGAACGATGTGTTGATGGGTGTCGATACGCCGTGCACCGCTCATATGAGCCTCCTCCGCTGTCGCCACCTCCAGAACCGTTATTGATCAAATCATCAGTTACGATGCCCTAGCCTGTCAAGACGTTATTGATGAAAACATCAGAATTACCCGGACAGCGCTGTGGTGACCCCACCGCCGCACGACCCGGCGAGGTGAAGCCGCATTCGGGCCAAGCGATAGACTCGGCGCGCAGGCTTGGCGTGGCCGTGGATCGCCACATACCGGAAGACGAACGCGGCACAGAACGTAGGAGAGTTGCAGGATGGACCCCGTGACCACGCAAACATCCTGGTCACGAGACTTCTCCAGCGCGCAGTTGCACGTGACGTTCATCTGCACCGGCAATATCTGCCGGTCCCCGATGGCCGAGAAGATCTTCGCCGCGAACGTCGAGCGAGCCGGGCTCGCCGACCGGGTGCGGGTGAGCAGCGCCGGGACCACCCCGTGGCACGCCGGATCGGACGCCGATCCGCGCACCAACACGGTCCTGACCCGGCACGGCTACCCGACCGGCCACGTGGCCGCGATGATCGGGCCCGACCACCTGAGCGCCGATATGGTCATCGGCCTGGACGGCCAGCACGACCGGGAACTGACCAGGCTCGGGGTGCCCGCGGCCCGACGGCGGCTGCTGCGCAGCTTCGATCCGCACGCCCCCGCACCCGACGTCTCCGATCCGTACTACGGCGACGACCACGACTTCGAGATGGTCCGCGAGAAGATCGAGGCGGCCATGCCGGGGCTGCTGGACTGGGTGCGCGACCAGCTCGTCGAGGACCCCAGCGTCGACACACGTGGGCACGGCGATCCGCGATGAGCGTGCTGCGCCGCCTCACTTTCCTGCTCCGGCCGAGCTGGGCGATCCTGGCCGTGGTGGTCGTCGCGTTCGCGTACCTGTGCTTCACGGTGCTCGCACCCTGGCAGCTGGGGAAGAACATCTCGACCTCGCATCGGAACAATCTGATCGCCGACTCGGTCAACGCCGCATCCGTCCCGGTCGGGCAGTTCCTGGCCGATCCGAAGGCCAAGGACACCGAATGGCGGCAGATCACGGCCACCGGCAACTATGTGCCCGGCTCGACGGTGCTCGAGCGGCTGCAACGTCTGGACGACAAACCCGCCTACGGCGTCCTGGCCGAATTCCGCCTCGACGACGGCCGCAGCCTGCTGGTCGACCGCGGACTGGTCGGCGCACCCGACGGCTCCCACCTGCCGACCATCGCCGACCCACCGGCCGGACAGCAGCACATCCAGGGCCGAGTGCGGAAATCCGAGGGCGTCATTCCCGGTAAGGAGCCGATGACGCAGGACGGCTTCCGGCAGGTGTACTCCATCGACACCACCCAGCTCGCCACCCTGCTCGACGCGCCGCTCACCGCGATCCCGACCGGCGGTGCGGGCGGCTACCTGCAGTTGAGCGACAACCAGCCCGGTGTGTTCACCCCGCAGCCCCTGCCGCAGCTGGACGCGGGCCCGTACCTGTCCTACGGCCTGCAGTGGATCGCCTTCGGCGTCATGGCCCCGCTCGGCCTCGGGTATTTCGTCTACGCCGAGATCCGCGAGCGTCGGCGGGAACGTGCCGAAGCCCCGAAGGATTCTCTGCCCACACCCGAACCCACTACTGCGGCAACCACTTCCACCCCGCGGGGAGCCGAACCTGCCGCTACCGCGGTCCTTCCCGTCCCGACTCCCACCGCGGCAGCCGACGACGTTCCGGAACCGACCGAATCCGCCCCTGCCGCAACCGAACCGGTCGCTGTTCCGCAAGTCCGCACCAACGCTCAACGGCTCGCCGACCGATACGGCGGCATGCGGCGCTGAACAAGCCTTCCCAACACGACACCCGGGCCGGTCGGCGATGCACGATCATCGACGAACTCCACATCCGAATCGCGCACCGTGATAATCCGACGACACCAGCACGAGCAGCCCCAGCCACTCACACACCACCGGACCGGACCGAAGACGCGCCCAGTGCAGACTCGGCCGCACATACCTCCGGTAGCTCACGCGGCCGGCGTGCGGCATCGGTCTGTCCGGCCCAGCGGAGTTGCTGGTTCTCTCGGCACGCCAGTCGTTTCGCCTGCGCGATCACGACGCCCGCACAACCGGACCGCCGGGCGGATCGACACAATTCGGACAGGCGATGCGGGCGAAGATCAACGAACCGTTAAAGTTGTGCGCAGGTGCGTCGGGAAGTCTGGTCGACAGGATTCGTCAGTGGATTCCGGAGAGGACTTCTGTGCACACACCGGATAGCAACGCCGCCAAGCGATCTCGGTCCGGATTCGTCATCGGGGCTCGGTCGCGATGAACGATGTGACGCCCTTCGCGGTCGCGCTGTTGATCGCGGCGCTCGTGGGCCTGGCGGCGGTGCTGTCCAATCGGCTGGGCGAATGGTTCCCCGTTCCCGCGCCCGCGCTGTTCCTGGTCGGCGCCGCGGCGGCCTCGGACATCTGGCCCGCTCTGGGGAAGATTCCGATCACCCTGGTCGAGCAGATCGTCACCGTTGCGCTGCTGGTGATCCTGTTCGACGGCGGTATGCAGATCGGCTGGCGGCGTTTCCGGGCCAATGCGGGGGCCATCACCTGGATCGGCGTGGCCGGCACACTCGTGACCGCTGCCGCGGTCGCGCTGGCGGCGCATTCTCTCTTCGGTCTCGACTGGCGTATCGCTCTGCTACTGGGCACGGCGTTGTCGCCGACCGACCCCGCGGTGGTGTTCTCCGTACTGGGTCGGCGGCAGATCGGTGGCCGCGGCGGGATCATCGTGCAGGGCGAATCGGGAGCCAACGATCCGGTCGGCATCGCTCTGCTGGTGGTGCTGCTGGGCGCCGGCCGGATCGATATGCACTCGATCGGCTCGATACTGGGCGAGTTCGCGGTACAGATCGTCGTCGGCGCGGTGGCCGGGCTGGTCGGCGGGCTGGCGCTGCTGTGGTTCATGCGACGGGTGCCGCTTCCGGCCGCGGGACTGTATTCGCTGCGGGTGCTGATGTGCGTGGTCGCCCTCTACGGCGTGACGACGCTCGCACACGGTTCCGGGTTCTTGGCCGTTCTGGTGGCGGGTGTGGTCATCGGCGGCCAGCGCGCGCCCTATCGCGGCGATATCGAACGATTCCATTCGGCGCTGGCCAGCCTGGGTGAGATCGTGGCGTTCGTGATGCTCGGCTTCACCATCCATGTCACCGGCGATCACGGTGTGGTCGACGGCGGCGCGTGGTGGATCGGCTTGCTGCTGGCGGTCCTGCTGACCCTGGTGATCCGGCCCCTGCTGGTCGGCGCGCTGATCTGGCGAATGCGTCTGGCCCGCGGCGAGCGCCTGTTCGTACTGTGGACCGGACTCAAGGGCGCGGTGCCGATTCTGCTGGGCACCTACATTCTGCGGGCCGGGGTGCCCGATGCGCAGCGGGCCTACGAGATCATCTTCGTGGTGGTGGCCTTCTCGGTGATCGTGCAGGGCAGCGTGGTTCCCGTCCTGGCACGGCGGCTCGGAGTTCCGTTGCAGACGGTGAATCCGCGCCCGTGGACGATGAACGCCCGGTTCGAGGAGGAACCCGACAGTCTGCACCGTTTCACCGTCGCCGCGGGGTCGGTCGCCGACGGGAGGACCGTCGCGGAACTCCCCTCGGACGATCTGTGGGTCAGCGTCATCATCCGACGTGGCCGGCTGGTCACCGTCACCGCGGAGACTCTGCTGCACAGCGGTGACGAGGTGCTGATCCTCGCCGAACCCGATTCCCGGGCAATACTTTCCGAACTCTTCACCTCCGACACGTTGGGCCCACAGTAGCTTCAGCGAGCCGGAACTCCCGAATCACTGGTCCACAGCAGCTTCAGCGAGCTACGACTCCAGAGTCGCTGGTCCGCAGTAGCTTCAGCGAGCTGGGAGTCTGGAATCTCTGGCCCGCAGTAGCTTTCATTGTTTCGGCGAGAGGCTCACGATGGCAGCGGTGAGCGCGGCCGCGAACTGGACCGCTTCCGAAAGTCGTACGGCGCGACGGAGATCCGCGACGCGCGGCGCGGGACCGTCACCGAGGGTGGGACGCAGCTCCGGGCCGTAGCGGTACTGAGTGCGCCCACCCAGCGTGACGCCCAGAGCACCGGCCATCGCGGATTCGGCGACGCCCGCATTCGGACTCGGATGTTTCGCGGCATCACGACGCCAGGCACGCAGCGCGGCAGCGGGACCTCCGCCGATCAGCGGGGCAAATGCCACGGTCAGGACACCGCTCACCCGGGCCGGCAGCAGGTTGGCCAGATCGTCGGTGCGCGCGGCGGCCCAGCCGAAGTTCCGGTAACGATCGTTGCGGTAACCGACCATCGCATCCAAGGTGTTCACCGCGCGATAGACCAGCAGACCAGGGATTCCGGCCAGCGCACCCCACACCAGCGGTGCGACGGTCGCGTCCGAGGTGTTCTCGGCAATGGATTCGACTGCGGCACGGGCCAATCCGTCCGCATCGAGCACTTCCGGATCGCGCCCGCACAGCGACGGCAGCAGCGCGCGGGCCCCGTCCAGATCTTCCGTTTCCAGCCGATCGGCCATCGCCCGGCCGGTCCGCGCGAGCGTCGTCCCGCCCAGCACGGTCCAGGTCGTCAGCGCGGTCAGCGCCGTGGCGACCGCGAACCGTCCCCGCCCCACCCTGTCGACGGCCACGCCCAGCACAGCGGTCCCTCCGACGAGCACGACTTCGTGCACCACCCCGGCCACCCGCCCGTCCCGATAGGTCGCCGACTCCAATGCCGCAGCCGCCGAACCGAATCCGGCCACCGGATGCCACCGCCGCGGATCGCCCACCGCCCGGTCCAGACCGAACCCCAGCACCAACCCGACAGCCGTCGACATCCGCATACTCACCGATCGAGACTAACGCGGCAGGTCATCGACCAGTATCGACCGGGCTGCCCGGACGTCGTCGCCGATCTCAGCGGGTGAAGGCGACCGCCACGAAACGCTCGAGGGTCGCGGCGGCCTCGGCGGGGTCGATGTCGCGGCGCGCGAGTTGCAGGAGCAGGCCCTCGACGAGGGCGAGCAGACCGCGCGCATCACGTTGCGCTTGTTCCGGGGTGCGGTGGGCGCTCATGCGCAACGCGGCGGTGATCGCTCGCGCGAGCCGATCGGAACCGGCGGACAACCGCGCCGACATCACCGGGTTCTGCGCGGCCCGGCTCACCACGGTCAGCCAGGCCATCACCTGGACCTGCCAGAGGTCGTCCGGCGCCGGAGCGGTGGACGGGTCGGGGGTCGCACCGGGGATCATGCTCCGAAGCACCTGGCGCACAGTCGATTCGGCATGCTCCGGATCGGCGAGGGTGGTGAGCTGATCGACGAGTTGCTCGTCCAGGACGTCGAGCACACCGGCCACGGCGTAGTTGAGCAGATCGTCCATTCCGGCGAAATAGTGCTGGAGCGATCCGAGCGACAGACCCGCCTCGGCGGCGACCCTGCGCAGGCTCACCGCGCCCCAGCTGTCGCGGTGGGCCACTCGCCACAGGGCGGCCGCGACCTCGTCGCGCCGCTGTCGGGGGTCAACGATCTTCGGCACCGAACCTCGCTTTTTAGTACAGTGACTTATATAAGTATAGGTCCGATCTCCGAGGGGGCAGAAGTGGATGTGGTCGTTCGCGCACGGTGCGGCGCCGTACGCGGTGAATCGCGGCAGGGATGTGCGGTTTTCCTCGGCATCCCCTATGCCGCGCCACTGGAGGGCCCCCGCCGTTTCCAGGCGCCCGCTCCGGCGCACCGCTGGGACGGGGTGCGCGACGCGCGGACATTCGGTTCCTCGGTTCCCCAGCCGACCCTCTGGCATCCCGGTGACGATCCCGAGTGCCTGACGGTCAACGTGTGGACCCCCGACGTCGCGTCCTCGGGAATGCCGGTGCTGGTGTGGCTGCACGGTGGCGCGTGCCTGGGCGGCACCGCCGCCACCACCGATTTCGACGGTGCCGCGTTCGCCGCCGCGGGCATCGTCGTGGTCACGATGAACTACCGGGTGGGGTACGAGGGGTTCGGCTGGGTCGAGGACGCGCCGTGCAACCGCGGCGTCCTGGATCAGCTCGCCGCACTCCGGTGGGTGCACGAGAACATCGCAGCCTTCGGTGGAGATCCCGGCGCGGTGACGCTGATCGGCCAGTCGGCCGGTGCGTCGTCGGTGGTGGGCCTGATCGCCGATGACGTTGCGCCGGAACTATTTCGGCGCGGCATCGCGCAGAGTCCGGGAAAGATCTTCGTCCCCGCCGACGAGGCCCGCGCGGTGTCGGCGATGATCACCACACAACTGGGCGTTCGGGCGACGGCCGAGGCCCTGGCAGCGGTGCCGCCCGAGACGATCCACGCGATACAGATGACGCCGGTGGTGATCATGTCGCAGGAACCGGGCCGCTGGACTCATCCGAACGCCCCCTACTCGCTGATCGTCGACCACGACCTGTTCGACACGCCACCGTGGATCCCGCGGCGGCAGAAGACATTCGGCACTCGGGAACTCGTCTGCGGGTACACCACGGACGAGGCCCGGATGTTCACCGTCGATGCGGACCTGTCGGGCGCCGATCCGGTCGACACCGCTCGCGCGTGCGGCCTCGATGCCAAGGCGGTGCGCGCCTATCGAGCCGAGAATCCCGGCATCACCGACGCCGACCTGCACCCGGTGATCCTGTCCGACGCCCTGTTCCGGATGCCCGCTCTGTGGTGCGCCGAAGTGCTCGCCGACGCCGGAACCGACACCTACCTGTACGAGTTCGCGTGGCCGAGCCCGGCCCGCGACGGCGCACTGCGCGCCTGTCACGGCCTCGACGTGCCCTTCACCTTCGACACTCCGCACGGTCCCCTCGCCGCCGATCTCATCGGCCCGCGGATTCCACCGGACTTCGCGGTGCTCTCGACCGCGATGCGCAGCGCCTTCGCGGCATTCGCCGGCACCGGCGACCCCGGCTGGCCCCGGTTCGACAGGGCCACGAGAGTCCGCCGGATCTGGCAAACCCCGCCTGCGCTGGGCGAGGATTCGCTGTCGGCATCCGATCGGATCTGGCGGTCCGAACACCCTCGCGTGGCCGACAGTGAATCCAAGCTCGGGTGAGCCGCGATCCGGTCCTGTCACACCTCCGGTGGCAATTTCGTCCATCTTGCGACGGATAAGCTCACGCTGGAAGGCGCGGGACGGCAGTGAGGATGCACAGTGACGACCGACGAACGCCCCGACGACATCGACCGGGCCGAGCTGGCCCGGCAGTTCGAGGAGCATCGGCAGTATCTGCGGCGGCTGGCATACAGCACGCTGGGCAGTCTCAGCGACGCCGACGACGTGGTGCAGGAGGCGTGGCTGCGGTTGCAGCGCTGGCACGAGAATCGCGCGCCGGGTGAGCGGATCGACAATCTGCGGGCCTGGCTGTCCACCGTCACCGGCCGGCTGGCGCTCGATCAGCTCGGTTCCGCGCGCGCCCGCCGCGAACAGTACGTCGGCGAGTGGCTGCCGGAGCCGCAGGTGAGCACCGACGACGATCCCGCCGACCGCATCACCCAGGACGAACGCGTCACCACGGCGCTGCTGGTGGTGCTGGAGTCGCTCACCCCCGCCGAGCGCACCGCGTTCGTGTTGCAGGAGGTGTTCGGGATGACCGGTCCCGAGGTGGCCGAGGTGGTCGGCCGGACCCCGGCGGCGGTCCGGCAGCTGGCCTCGCGGGCACGCAAACACGTCGAGGAGGGCACCCCGCGCTTCCCGGCGAGCGCCGACGAACACGGCAAGGCGGTCTCCGCCTTCGCCCTGGCCTGGCGCACCGGCGATATGAGCGCGCTGCTGGGCGTGCTGGACCAGAACGTGGTGCTGACCGCCGACGGCGGCGGCAAGGTTCCGGCGGTCCGCCAGCCGGTGCGTGGGTCCGAGCTGATCGCCAAGCTGTTCCTCGGCTGGTATCGGGCCGCGTCCGGGGCGTGGGGCCGGGAGGTGCGGGTCAACGGACAACCCGGGCTGCTGTTCTTCGACGGCGCCTACCCCGGGGTGATGTCCTTCACCGTCGAGCAGGGCGCCATCACGGCCATCCACGTCGTGCGCAACCCCGACAAACTGCGTCACCTGCCGGAAGAGTCGGAGCCCGACTGGTACATGTAGGCGTCCGGGCAGCACACCTCGCCTGACCATGCACCTGCGCCATCGCTGAAAACGGTTGCCCCGCAACGCACGAACCACACACCCGACCGAGAGACAGCGACCAGAAGTCCGGGCTCACCGATCGGACGGTAAGTCGATCGCCGTCAAGCCGTGCGCCTGGGCGACTTCGGCCGAGAACAGCTGTCCCGAATCGGCGGTCAGTCCGTGCCTCAGGCCCGGATCGGCGCGGCAGGCGGCCTGCCAGCCGTGGTCCGCGATCGCGCGCACATACGGGAGTGTGGCGTTGGTCAGCGCGACGGTCGCGGTGTGCGGCACCGCGCCGGGCATGTTCGCCACGCAGTAGAACAGCGTGTCGGCCACCCGGAAGGTCGGTTCGGCATGCGTTGTGGGATGGGAACTTTCGAAGCAGCCACCCTGATCGATCGCGATGTCGACCAGCACCGCGCCGGGCCGCATCCGCGCCACCAACGTATCCGGAACCAGTTGCGGCGCACGGGCTCCCGGCACCAGGACCGATCCGATCACCAGATCCGCGTCGGTCACGGCCCGGTCGACCTCGGCGGCATTTGACCCGACCGTCTCGAGCCGTCCGTCGAAACGCGCGTCGAGCTCGCGCAGCCGCACCAAATTCGTATCGAGCACCGTGACCTGCGCGCCCATCCCCACGGCGACGGCAGCGGCATGAGATCCGGCCACACCGCCGCCCAGCACCGTCACCTCGGCCGCCCGCACCCCAGGCACACCACCCAGCAATACTCCAGCACCGCCGTTGGGTGACATCAGGTGCTGCGCACCGACCTGCGCGCCGAGCTTGCCCGCGACCTCACTCATCGGCGCCAGCAGCGGCAGCGATCCCCCGGCGCCACGCACCGTCTCATAGGCGATCGCGGTGATCCCGGATCGCAGAATCGCCTCGGTGCACTCCCACGAGGCAGCCAGATGCAGAAACGTGAACAGCACCTGCCCGGACCGCATCCGCGAATACTCCCGCGCAACAGGCTCTTTCACCTTCAAAACCAGATCCGCGTCGCCCCACACCACCTCCGCCGCCATCACGACCCGCGCCCCCGCATCCCGATACTCCACATCCGAGAACCCCGACTCCACCCCGGCCCCCGCCTCCACGAGCACCTCATGCCCGTACCGCCGCAACTCCCCCGCCCCCGCCGGCGTCAACGCCACCCGCGTCTCCTGCGGTTTGATCTCGCGCGGAACACCGATTCGCATAACGTCATCGTCACCCACGACCAGCCTCGACGCCACGACCCCGCCCGCGCGATTCACAAAATGGCAACTATTCAGCAACTCTGCGTCACTATTCGTGGACACCACCCTGCCATGAACACGCCGCAAGATCCGACCCCGAGTTGGCGCGCGGACGGTTTCACACAAACTTCCGAACACAGCTCGAGACCGCTGCGAAAGATTTCGATCGTGCGCTTCTGGTCTCGAGTAATCCGCCATACAACTTCGACCCCGTTTCCCTCGGTCCGATACACGGCATTCAACAAGTTCACCGAAACTCCCTGTCCTACTTCTCGATTCAAGGTCGTTGGGCTGCTGCACCCCCTGCCGGATCAAGAGTCTCGCGACACATGGGGACGAATTAACCCGAAAATCGGGACACCCGGGGACACTTGTTCATAGGCTGACAGCATGACCAATGAGCGACTCAGAGGAGCGATGGCGGCTGCGAACCTCACGAAACATGCTCTGGCCGAACGACTCGAAGTCAGCACGAAGACCGTCGAACGATGGATCACCCAGGATCGCTGTCCGCATCCCGGCCTCCGACTGGCGGTAGCAAGGGCATTGGGCCGCGACGAGACGTACCTCTGGCCCCAACTGCTCGTAGGCAGCCGATCTGCCGCCGCATCGCTATCGGAACTGGTTCAGATCTGGCCGACTCGTCCCGAAGTGCCTCATGAGGTTTGGCGAACCGTCATGCGACAGACCATGGATGAGATCGATGTCCTGGTGTACGCGGGCGGGTTCCTGGTCGAATCCCTCGACTTCGTCAACGTTGTTCGCGCAAAGGCGAGTACTGGTGTGCAGATTCGCATTCTGCTGGGAGAAAGCGATTCGCCGGAAGTCCTTGCTCGCGGCCGCGAAGAGGGTCTGCCGTCACTTCCGCAACGGCGTCTGTCAACACTGGAGTATCTCCGCGAAACGATGGACCTGCCGATGGTCGACATCAGGACTCACCGAACTCCTCTGTACAACAGCATTTATCGGTTCGATGACACGATGCTGGTCAACACTCATAGTTATGGTGCCTACGCTGCGAAGTCTCCAGTTCAGCATCTGCAGAACGTGTCAGGCGGTCGTCTGTTCTCGTACTACCGCGACTCCTTCGAAGCGGTCTGGAAGACAGGACGCCCAGCGTAGTCTGACGCGTATGGGACGCCGAATCGACCATCACCAGGACCCTGCCGCACCGACCGCGAACAGCGTACGGCCCAGTGCGGCCGCATTCGTCCGCCGTGCCGACGCAGTGCTTCTGATATGTCGATCCGACAACGGAAACTGGTCGATGCCGGGAGGGGCACACGATCCTGGAGAGTCCCTGACACACACGGCAGTCCGCGAGACGTTGGAAGAGACCGGCGTCGACATTCATGTGACCGGGCTGGTCGGAATCTTCACCGATCCGACCCACGTCATCCATTACACCAGCAACGACGAGGTTCGGCAGGAGTTCACGGTCGTATACCGAGGTGAACCAACCGGCGGAAATCCCACGACGAGCGAGGAAAGTACGCGAGTCGAATGGGTGCCCATCGAACGAATTCCCTCATTGACAATGGACAGGAGCCAGCGCAATCGCATCGAATGGGCACTGAGCGAGAGCGATCCCTACATAGATCCCGAGACTCGCTGAAATGCCTCTCGCAGTTGCGATTCCGCTCGGATGATCGCTCTGTACACGACGCTCCCCGGCTCATAACGCTCGAGAATCTCGGACAACCGCTCGTCCAGGGTGAATTCTTCACCTTTCGGCCCCGTGGAGAGATCAGCCCACCAGAGGAAATCATCGGCGGCATCGATTCCGTCGACGTCGACAAGCCGAAACTCATCGAATATCTGCTGGTCCAGACCGCGCACTGTCGCCTCGGTTTGCGCGGCAGTATGGAACGCCACCATGTGACACACGACCGGCGGATATCCGCAAGAGCGCAAGAGTCGAGCGCCATCGATTGGATGGAACCCGAGATCCGGGTGGCCGTAGCCCACGTCGTGCAAATAGGCTGCGGTTACCGCATCGGTACGAAGCTCGGCAGGCAGATGGCCCACCACACTCTCCATCCGTCGCCCGACTGCCAACGAATGAGCGCGTCGCGACTCCGTCAGCGGGGATAGTAATTCGGCCATGGCCTCGTTCACCGCTGCCATGTTACCCGCCGACAGCACCCGAAACGTCTGTGTCGACGCAGTCATTCACCACAAGCCGTCGAGGGCGGTGCTGCCGAATTATGCCTGACCCCAACGCATTCCGCGATGAAGCGGATACCTGGAACCGGCCGGGAGCGAACCCCCGGCCGGTGAACCACAGCTGCCGAGTCGGCGCCCGGCACGCACTACTCAGAGTCGCTTGTTACGGCCGAGTTGTTCGTGGGCGGCGACGAATTGGCCGGCGGCGATCGCTGAGACGGTCGAAATATCAAGTGCCAGACAGAATCCGGTGACGATCTCGGCCAGGCGACGGGCCTTTCCCGGGCCGGCGCAGCCGAGCGCCTCCAGGAACGCCTGCTGCTGCGGCAGGCCGGTGCCGCCGCCGACCGTGGCGACCAGCAGGCTCGGCAGGGTCAGGGTGATCAGCAGGTCGTCACCCTCGAAGCGGCTGGAGATCATCGCCGTACCGGATTCGAAGACGCTCGCCGCATCCTGGCCGGTCGCGATGAACATCGCCGCGAGCACGTTCGCCGCGTCGACGTCGGGGCCGAGCGCGCCGCTGTGCCAGGCGGCGTCGTCGAACACCTGCAGCGTGCGGTGCAGCATCTCCGGGGTGGTCTTCAACACGCGTTCGACCACGTCCCGGGTGAGCAGGGTCTCGGCCACGACCCGGTAGCCCCGGCCGCCGATCGTGTTGAGGCTCGCGGCCTTCTTGTCGCAGGCCATGTTGGCCTCGATGATGAACCACAGCACGTCCACCCCGGACAGCTCGCCGACGTGGTCCAGAATCCACTGGCAGGCGTGCCAGGTGGTCGCCGAGGTCATGTTCTGACCGGTGGCGTCGGCGGTTTCGTAGCAGAACCGGACGTGCACGTCCCGCCCGATCTGCACGGCCTCGACATCGAGCAGCAGCGCATGCCGGGAGGCTTCCCGCACCCGCGCGCTGAGCTGGTCGAACTGCAACGGGACCCAGCGAGCGAACCGGGCGGCCTGCTCGAGCGAACCGAATCCGAATCCGGGCACCCGCGTCATCCGCTGCCGAAGCACCCTGGTCACCACACCGCCCGAGTCGGTCATGGCACGCGCGCCGCGGGCGGTCGACGCGAGCACCGCGCCCTCCACCGTGGCCATCGGCGCGATGATCGGGCCCCGGGCGTGCTCGCCGTCGAACAGCAGCGGTCCGGCCAGGCCGACCGGCACGTCGATGGTCCCGACGAAGTTCTCGATATTGCCGCGCACCAGTTCCGCGGGCACCCCTGGTTCACGCAACGCGTCGAGAGAGGCCCCGGTCGCCGACCGATACCACGCCAGCCGTTGCGCGCGAGCCTGTTCCGTGTATTCCCCGAGCCCTGGCATCTTCTCGATGACGGGCGTTTCGTCGACCACCGGATTGATCGTCATCACAAATCTCCACTCGGATCGCTGCCCCATCAGGGCAGGTACTGGGACAAGCTCCCGCACGGAGAGTATCCGCCCGATCCACCGAGCGCATTGCGAGCAATCACCTACTGCCGCAGCAGAATTCGATCGACACAAATAATTAACGGACAGGAAATCCTGCGCGGCGCAACGGCATGGTTACCGTGAACAATCCCTAATCACTTTCGCGCTGCGCGGCGACCATCTCGTCGACACAGACGACGATCGCCAGCGCCAACGGAACGTCGGGGTGATAGATCTCGACTCCGTAGCTGTCCCGGATGCGGAACCACTTGCGCGAGGTCTCGGCGACGATGCCCTGCGGACCCTCGAGGGTGTAGTTCTTCTCGATCAGGTCGCCGTGCGCGTTCCACCGCTCACCGTCGGCCAGCGCGATGGTGAAGCTGTGCCGCAGCGGACTGAACAGCTTCTTGCGCACGGTGGCCACATGCCTGCCGCCCGAGCTCACGACCATGGCGGTGCGCAGCGCGAACACCTTCCTGCGCCCCACCGCGTACACCTCCCCCTGCGGCCCGCGCAGCTCGAAGGTCCGCCGGAACGTGAGCACCTTGCCGTCGACGAGAAAAGCCTTGTTACCCGAATCGTCGGTGACCCAATAGTCCTGGCCCAGACCTAATACACGCTGCCGCATCACATATCGCACGAATCCAGTCTGCCCGAATACGCCGCACGCGAACCCCGCCCGCAGGACGGCGACCACACCCCACCGACGCACCCCACCGATCTCGAGTACCGATGACGGATCACAGCGAACCCGCGCAAACCCGCCCGGTAGGTTGACGATCATGATGATCAAGCTGGGTGAGCATGCACCGCAGGTCGAGGACACCGCGTGGGTGGCGCCGAATGCCACGGTGATCGGGCGGGTGCGACTGGGCGCGGAGGTCGGCATCTGGTATTCGGCGGTGCTGCGCGGCGATCTCGAGGACATCAGCGTCGGCCCGCGCACCAATATCCAGGACGGCTGTGTGCTGCATGCCGATCCGGGCTTCCCGCTGACGGTCGGCGAGGGAGTCTCGGTGGGGCACAACGCGATCCTGCACGGCTGCACGATCGGCGACAACGTCCTGGTCGGCATGGGTGCAACCGTGTTGAACGGCGCGGTGATCGGCGAGGGCAGCCTGATCGCGGCGAACGCGCTGATTCCCGAGGGCGCGCAGATCCCGCCCGGATCACTGGTGGCCGGGGTGCCCGGCAAGGTGCGCCGCGAACTCGGCGAGGCGGAGCTGGACAGGATTCGCCTGAACGCCACTGTGTACCTGCACAATCTGGCCGTACACCGGGACGCCGTCGAGGTGTGACACATCACACAGGGCTCGAATCCGGGTTGCCGAGTCTTGCTAGCATCGTGGCAGCGAGCTCGGAGTCCGGGTGGTGCCGCCGAGACGGCTGGCAGCACAAGGGATATCACCCTGGCGGCGGGCACGTGGTTTGGCAAGGAGGTTTCACGGTGTCGTGCGAGCAGTCCGGTATGCACCGATCCAGCGGGCGAATCAGTGTGGCCGATATCGCGGCCCAGCCGGGGGGCATCGAGGCGTTACAGCGCCGGGTCCACGAATTACGTTCCAGCGGAATCGACTTCGCTGCGAACGCCATCGAGCGAGAGATGGATGCACTGAATCTCCGGTGAGCGCGGACGGCGTCCGTCGGCGGCGATGAGACAATGAGAGATGTCCACCCGCATCGACGCGGTATCCGCCGACCGACTGGAGGCTCGATGCCCACCGTTCACTCGATCCTGGCCCGCATCCTGGAAAAGCCCCGGGCCGAGGGTGAGCATCTGCTCGAAAGCGCGTTGTCGGCATTCCTGGACTTCGGCATCAAGCGCACCAGCATGGGTGAGGTCGCGCGCCGCGCCGGGATCAGCCCGGCCACCCTGTACCGCCGATACGAGTCCAAGAACGATCTGGTCCAGGCCGTCGGGGTGCGCGAGGCGCAGCGATTCGTCGCCGATATCGACGACCGCGTGCAGGCCATCACCGACGGCGAGGACCAGCTGGCGGAGATCTTCGTCGCGTTCATCACCTCACTGGCCCGCAACGAGCTGCTGCAGCGGCTGCTGCGCACCGAGCCGGATCTGATCCTGCCGCGACTGACCACCCAGGCCGGACCGATCCTCGCCGTCGGACGCGCCTATCTGGCCGGCAAGCTGCGCGCACTCCACAAGGACGACACCGAACCGGATTTCGACGCCGACCTGGTCGCGGAGATCATGGCGCGACTGGCCCAGTCCCTGGCGCTGACCCCCGACGGGCTGATCCCGCTCGGCGACGAGACGGCCGCACGGGAGTTCGCCCGCCGCACCCTGCTGCCGATGATGGGCGGACATCGTCCCTGAACCGCCGGTGCGCCCGCCCGCGTCGAACTGAGGCGAATCTCATGCGGGCGAACTGAATTCGTCGTCGAGGTGGGCCGAGCCCAAGCCGAACGCGGCCGCGACCCACTCGTCCAGTTCCCGCGGATCCGGCACCGCGCCCTCCTCCACCACGGCACGAACACCACGGACGAGCGCGTCCGCCGCCGCAGTCGACGGGTCCGGAACCGGAAGGCGCGCAACGTACTGCGTGATCCACCGCCGTCGCGCGGCATAGAGCCGATTACCGCACACCGCATCGTAGAAACGCAGGCCCAGCGCCGAATTCGCCACTCCCATCAACAGATACGCCAGGGTTTCGCTGCCGATGTCGGGCACCGAGATCCAGTAGCAGTCACCGTTGACGATCGCACCGCTGCGATCGAGCGCGAAACGCGGTGCGACACTGATATCGGGAAAGACGAGCTTGGGATGCCGCCACAGATGCGGACGCTGCGGCACCCAGATCTCGAACCATTCCCGCCCGCTCGCGGTGAGATAGGCCCGCGCGGCCAGCACATCCTTGTGTTCGGCGAGATAGGCTGCGGCGCAAGGGAATCCGTCCAGATCCACCGGAGTGCGCCGCGGGCAGCTCACATCGTACGGATACAGCACACGGGTCGGCCGCTCCCGGGAGATCTGCCAGGGCACCAGATCGTGGTGGGTGATCAGATCGAACAGCAACTCCGGCTCCGGCGGCGAGGGCCGATGCTCCCACCGATCGGAGATGAACACCCGGTCCGCAGTCGTCTTGATCCCCACGCGAATGCGCGCCACCTCGCCGAACGTCCGCCACGTGCCGACACGCACCCGCCGCAGCCATTCGTCCACACTCGGCCGCGACATCCGCCACGGCGTCGCCACATCCGCCACCGGACGCGTGATCGTCTCCGGGTCCGCCGATCCGGCCACACGATCCGATTCTTGTTGCCGGGCAGCAGAACCCGAGTCCCCTCCGGCATCACCCGCGACTCGGTGAACCGTGGCGATGCCGGATTCGTTCGATTTCGCGAACTCGACCGAATCCTCGAGCGGCGCAGCGGTACCCGGGTCGAGGGTGCCCGCCTCGATCGCGATGTGCCGACCTTCGTGCCGCAGCGAACATTCCCGGGCAGCGGCCAGGGCGGTGAAAAGGTCCAGGGTTTCGGCGGATTCACCGTCGGGGATCTCGTAGGCCGAGACGTAGCGGCAGGGAGTCGCGAGCGGTGCGCGCACCGCGACGGTGACGGCCGGTAGTACCGCGGCGTCGAAGAGTTTGGTGTCGCCCAGGTCGTAGAGTTCGACCGGGGTGAGATCGGCGCGTAACAGCGCGCGCAGGTTCGCGCCCGCCTTGGTGGTGAGAAATCGGTTGGCACACAACAAGCCCAGGACACCCCCGGGCCGTAGTAATCGAGGCACGCTGGCGACGAACGGATGGGTCAGATCGATCCGGCCGCGCAGTCCGAAGCGCACGCTCAACAGTCGCGCGGTCGCCCCGCCCAGCTGCTGGGTCCGCACATAGGGCGGATTGGTGATGACCGCGTCGAAACTGCTCTCCGCCAATTCCTCCGCAGCACAGAGGAAATCGCCCACACGCCAGGTGACCGGCAGCCCCGCGGCGCGCTCCCGCGCGAGCGCGACCGCCGCCGCGTCCAGGTCGAAGCCGGTGAGCTGAACCGGGATCCCGGGAAACCGCCGCACCGCGGCCCGATACACCGCCAACAGCAATTCCCCGTCTCCGCAGGCCGGGTCCAGAATTCGCAGCCGCCCCTGCGGCACAACATGTTCCAACAGGCGCTCGGCCAGGAACTCGGCCAGCCGAACCGGTGTGTAGTGCCGCCCGTGCCGCTTGCGCACCCGAGCCCCGGCGGACGCGCTCGCCCGCCGGTCCGCCGCTGCCCGCCCCACCCGGCCGTCCATACCGGACCATTCTGCCCGGGTGAACCGGCAAATATCGGGTGACGAGCCGATCGACTCGATCGAATTCACGACCGGGAACACCCCGCACACGACAGTGGGCTCGCGGGGATGCTCTCCCGCGAGCCCACTCGGCTCGTTCTCATCGCACCGGCCCGGTCCGCAGCACCGCACCGGAACCACTCAGCCGAGGCTGAAAGGCTTGCCCCACAACGTCTCGGTCGAATCCATGACGTTGTCGTGCAGTACGACCGTGGTGTACGCACGCGCCTCGGCGTATCCGGCGCAACCGTCCACCGAGATCGTGTGGTCGATGTACTGGGTGGTACCGGAGGTCCCGGTGAAGTTGTAGACCTGGATCACCTTGCTGGCGACGTTGCCCGGCTTGAGCTTGATCGACATCGACGGATCGGCGTACGGAGTGATGCCCGAACTGCTCAGACCCGCACCACTGTCGCCGGGCGAGACCGAGAGTCCGCCGCCACCTCCCCCGCCGCCACCACCGCCGTTGCCGCCACCGCCGCCGCTGTTGCCGCCACCGGAGCTCTGATCCGAGGAGGAGGCATCGCCGCCGCCGTTGCCATCCGACGGATTGGCGCCGCCGTTGCCGGACTGGGAGTTGTTCTGATCGGCGGTGTTACCGCTGCCGTTGGCGTGTACGGCACTGCCCAGGTCGATCTGACAACCCACCAGGTAGCCGGTCTCGATCCGCCCGCCGGTGATCTTCACCCCGCCGGGTGCGGTGGCCTGCACCGTGGCCACCGCCGAGACCATCGCGTTGCGGGACAGCGGACTCGCGGCCATCGATCCCGACAGTGTGGCGCTCTCCCCGGTGCGGTCGACGTGCACGGTCACGCCGTCGTGCGTGGTGTAGGACGCGTGCCCGTCCGGCAGCGGCACGTGGGTGTCCGCACCGGCCGACCCGCCGACGCCCAGTACGAGCGGTACGCACACGCCCGCCACGATCGCGCTGCCCAGCGCACCGCGCACGACGCGATTGCGTTCCGGCTGGCCGAATGTCGTTGCGGCACTGCTGTTCATCGAAAGTTTCGCCCTCATCGCCCTCATCCGATGCTGAACGGGTTGCCGTACAGGGTGACCTCGGAGGTGCCCCGGCTGTTGGTGACCGTCAGCGTGCTGAACGATCGCGCTTGCGCATATCCGGCGCACCCGTCGACCTGGATGCCGCGGTCGTGGTACTCCACGCCGATGGCACCGGCTTTCGGATCCATCTTCTTGGTGCCGAATTTCACCTGCGTCACACCGCCGGGCACCAGATCGATGCTGGGGACGACCTCCGGCCACGCCGAATCGGGCTCGATATAGACATCACCGCCGAGCGAGAGCCCACCGGACAGATCGACCTGACATCCGACCAGATAGCCGGTGACCAGCGTGCCGCCGGTCACGCCCGGCGCGGTCGCAAAGACCGTGGCCGACATGGTGGCCGTGCGAGAGAGGCCGTTGTAGGCCAGGGACGGGGAAACCACCGCTTTCTCACCGGTCCGGCTGAAATCGACCGCGACACCGGTCGCGGTGGTGAAATTCTGTCGGCCATCGGGTAGCGGTACAACCGTATCTGCTTGCGCCACACCACATCCGAGCATCAGAACGGCGAGCCCCGCCCCACCGCGAATGAGCCAGCGACCGGCTCCTGAAACCAATCTCATATTTCCTTCATCGTTTGTGTTCGGGCAAGCGCAGCCAACGGTTGTTGATCTAGGTAAGAGTTAGCTGTGAGCCCACGGGGAATCTGCCGGGAATCGCCGTGCGACAGCACAGTTCCGCACGGCGCCCTGCTCGAGATGTTCCGGCGACAGTACTCCCGCGTACCGGATGGTCGGAACCGGGACGTACCGGACAGTTCGGATCAGTCGGACACGTAGACCCGGACCGCCGACACCCGTCCACCGCGCACAACCACGATCTCGGCGATCCCACGCCCGGCGGTCGTCTCCACCGATGCGGTCACATATCGTCCTGCCGCGATCGACTTGGCGACCTCGGTTCCGGCGGCCTGGGCGACGAAAGTGGCCGGGTCCACCGCGATTCCGGCCGGCCATTCGAGCACCGCGTCCGGCGTCAGGGCCGCGCGCACCCCGTCGACGTCCCCACGCGCGGCGTCCTCGATCACTCCCGCCGCTGCCCGCTTACCCGCGGCCCCGACCCGGACGAACCCGCGCGCGAAGCCCAACGCACCACCGATGCCCTGATTGCCGAGCAACTGCGGGGCGAGTCGCACCGCCGCGGCGAGCCCGCGCACACCGGCGGCCAGCAACTGCACGATCATCACCGGCAGTTCCCAATGCGCGTGCAGCTCACGAATTCTCAGCGTCTCGCCCTCGCGCTCGAGGTCGTAGCGCAGATGCATGGGCACCCGCAGGGTGACGCCCGTGGACATGGTCGTCTCGATCACCAGATCGCGGAATACCGTCGCACCGCACACCACGTCGTGCTCGACCCGGAAGGCGATGCCGTTGGGCGCGATGAACGTGTCGTAGAAGCGCTCGATCGCCGCCTGCCCGATGTGCGGACGCGATCCGACCGGATCCTCGACCCGGGCTCCGGATGCGAACAATCCGATCCAGGCGGCGCGATCGTGCACGGCGACCGCCCGCGGCGACGCCTCGACGGCGGCGAGCAGTTCGGCGGCTGATCCAGTTGCGGACATCATTTCCCTTCGTGACGTGGGGCGATGAGCCCACCACTAACCTATAACGTGTTCTACTTCATGTCACGGGGCAGGAAAATGGATTCCGGATCGAGTGCCCGACCGGGCAGACTTTCGCGCATGAGTGCGCGTGATACTCCCTCCGGGGTGGGAGCTTTCCTCAGGCCCTGGCTGCGGCCGAAGGTTCTGCTCCCAGTGGCGGTGGTGGCCGCACTCACGGTGATGGTGCTCGTCGGTGTCTGCATCGGCGTCGTCCGGTGGCGTGCGAGCGGTCTGGAGTACTCCGCGACCTCGGTGCCGCCCGCCGACGTCGCGTTGGTGCCGGGCGCGGAGATCTACCCGAACGGCCAACCCTCCCCCTATGTGGCCGGTCGGCTCGACCTGGCTCGCACCCTGCTGAGTACGGGCAAGGTCAAGGCGCTGCTGCTGACCGGCGATTTCGGCACGCCGACCTACGACGAACCCGACGCGATGCGCAGATATCTGATCGACAAGGGCGTGCCCGCGAACAAGATCGCCCTGGACTACGCCGGTTTCGACACCTATCAGTCTTGCGCTCGCGCCTATCGAATCTTCGGGGTGCGCAACGCGATCGTGGTCACCCAGGATTTCAGCGTCCCACGCACAATCGCCCTGTGCCGGTCGGTGGGCATCCGGACCAGCGCGGTCGGCGATCACAGCCAGGCACACAACGCCACCTACGACAAGTGCTGGGTGCGCGATCAGATCGCCGCGATCAAGGCGGTGTATTCGATGCTGGTCCAACCCGATCCGAAATTCCTCGGCCGCCAGGAGACCTCGGTCCGCGACGCGATCGCGGCGAGCCCGCACTGATATCGCCCTGCGCCGCAGCACCTTTCACCGGAACGCGGCACGGCGATCGGGTGCACCGACGCCGAATCCGTTGATCAGCGTGTCCACCAGGACGTCGGCGGCCTGAGCGGCACTGAGCTCAGGGAGGTCCTCGGCGGCCCGCAGCAGCAGCGACGGCAGCACCGCGCCGATCCAGCCCTGCGGCAGATCCTCGCGCAGCAGTCCCTCCTCGGTGGCGCGGCGCAGGAAGTCCTCGACCTCCGCGATGAAACCCTCGCGACGGTCTCGAATCGTCTTCTCGGACAACATGCGAAACGTCTCGACGGGCCAGCGGCGATTCACCTCGATGATGCCCTCCACATAGCGGTGCAGTGCGACACCGACAGGCGCCTCCCGCAATCTCGCCGCGGCGATCACCTCCTCGACCGCGTCGTAGCGGGCGCGGTACACCGCGGCGAGCAGATCCTCCCGGGAGGCGAAGCGGCGGTACACGGTGCGCCGGTCCACCCCGGCGGCTGCGGCGATGGCGGCGATGCTGACCGAGGGATCGTCGGCGAGCAGCCGCGCGCCGGTGCGCAGGACGAGTTCCAGGTTGTGCGCCGCATCCGCTCTCATCGCTCCAAGGTATCCGGCAGTGCCGCTCATCGCCGAACATCAGCCACATTCAGATGGAATAAACTTCGATAACTGCTACGTTGATGTGACAGTTAGCGCGTACGGTTACCACCCACCACCCGACGCGGACAGTGAATCGGAACGGAGAAACCGCTCATGACCAGAACATGGTTGATCACCGGAGCATCTCGCGGCTTCGGCCGTCACCTCGCCGAAGCGGTCCTCGCGGCCGGAGACCAGGTCGTCGCCACCGCACGCCGACCCGAGCAACTCGACGATCTGGTGACCGCCCACGGCGAGCAGATCCGGTCCGTGGCGCTGGACGTCACCGATGCGGCCGCCGCCGAACACGCGGTCCAGCAGGCGATCGACGCGTTCGGCCACCTCGACGTCGTGGTCAACAACGCCGGTTACGCCAACAGCGCACCCATCGAGGAGATGGCCGAACAGGATTTCCGCACCCAGGTCGAAACCAATCTGTTCGGCGTCGTCAACGTCACCCGCGCCGCACTGCCGGTGCTGCGCGCCCAGCGGTCCGGCGTATTCGTCCAGTTCTCCTCGATCGGCGGAAGGGTCGGCGGCACACCGGGAATGGGCGCGTACCAGACCGCCAAATTCGCGGTGGAAGGATTCTCCGAGGTGCTCGCGAGCGAGGTCGCACCGTTCGGTGTGCGGGTCGTCATCGTCGAACCCGGCGGCTTCCGCACCGACTGGCAGGGCTCGTCGATGACCCTGCACACCGTCGGCCCCGACTACGAGCAGACCGTCGGCGCGATCAACCGGTACCGGCAGGACAGCCACGGCACCCAGCCCGGCGACCCCGCCCGCGCGGCGCGGGTCCTCATCGACGTCATCGCCGGCGAGAACCCGCCCCGCCGCCTACTGCTCGGCAGCGACGCCCTCGCCGCGGCACGCGACGCGGGCAGAATCCGCGCCGCGGAAACCGAGCAGTGGGCGGCGGTGAGCACCTCCACCGATTTCCCCGCCGACGAACAATGACGCTGCCGCAACGTCTTTCGCTCGGACGGTCAGCGGGTGGCGCTGCGGGGCGTCACGGCGACGGCGGCATCAGCATCGGGACCGGTTCGCGCACGGTCACCAGCACGACGACGTCGCCGTAGGGCGCCGCACCCCGCGCCACGCGATGTGCCATGCGCGCCACGGAGGTTCGCCACCGGTACTTGGCGTCGATCTCCGATTGCACGAACGGCAGCAGGGTGCCTCCGGTCACGACCTGGGCCTGCCCGTGCCACTGATGTGAACCGAGGGCCGGGTTGCCGCGCCAGTCGCCGGGTTGCACGATCACCCGGCCGTCCTGGGCGAGCTGCTCTGCCTCCTCGGCGTAGGAGGAGACGCGAAATGCCAGCTGGTTGTGCCCGATCGGCACGACCAGCCGGGGCACCGTCACCAACTGCTGCGGGCCGGCGACGCGCGTGACCAGGGCTGTCTTCGCCTCCTGCCACATCATCGCGAGCTGGGATCTTTCGGAGCGAGCCGGTACCCGCCGCGAATTCGCCGCAGGATCCGGCTGGGCGATCTGTCGGTAGTTGGTAGGGACATCCACCAGGGTTCCTGCCATCACATTCGTCCTCTCCGGTGACACAATCCAGCGCTGGTTCGGTGTCGGATCCACCGGTCCCGCCCGGTCGGCGGGCCGTCCGCCGCCCTGTGATCGCTCGCCGGTTCGGCAGCATTACAGACCGACCAGTCGGCCCTCCCAGGGGGAGTGCGAACCCCCTTTCCCGCCCGGATTCGGTCGTGCATCCGGCCGAGCGCGAGCCCGACATGCCGGGCATCCTCGGCCGACCACCCTCGATAGTCCATTCCCCGCGTCAGGATGGCAACGACGCAGGTCACATCTGTCTCAGACGCGCACCGTGGCGAGTTCGCGACGGTCCGCCGCGAGGGTCCGATCCGGTCACCGGGCAACCCTCGAAGCGGTTCGGACTCAACCGTTCTCGGCGACCGGATCGGAATCGGCGTCGAGCGCCTCGAGGACCGCGTCACCGTTCTCCCGCGCCCACTCGGTCAGGATGTGGATCGGATCGATCAGCGTCGCTCCGAGCGGAGTGAGTTCGTACTCGACGCGGGGCGGCACTTCGGCATACGCGTGGCGGCGCACGAGTCCGTGCGCCTCGAGCCGTCGGAGTGTCTGGGTGAGCACCTTGCGGGAGATGCCGCCGATCAGCTCGATCAGCTCGCCGTGCCGCACCGGGCCCCGACTGAGGCCGTAGAGCACCACCACCGTCCACTTGTCGGCGATCAGCTCGACCGCCAGACGCCCCGGACAGTCGGCGAGAAAGGGCGTACCGGGGCCGAAACCGCTCATGGTGCCAAAGGTACCTGGGGGTTCCCATGCGGAAACCTAGCCTGGATTTCCTTGCCCCACCCGAGCCAGGAGAGTCATGCGAGTCATCACCCAGCAGGAGATCGGCGGTCCCGAGGTACTCACCATCGTGGACGCGCCCGCGCCCCGGCCGCTGCCGACCGAGGTCCTCGTCCGAGTCGAGGCGATCGGGCTGAACCCACTGGAGGCGCGACTGCGCGCCGGCGAATTCCCGCTGATCGGCAAGCCGCCGTTCGTTCTCGGCTGGGATATCAGCGGCGTGGTCGAACAGGCGCAGACGTGGCGGTTCAGGCCCGGCGACGAGGTTTTCGGAATGCCGCTGTTCCCGCGGGCGGCCGGTGCGTATGCCGAACTCGTGGCTGCTCCGGCATTGCACCTGACGCGCAAACCGGCGTCGCTCTCACACGTCGAGGCGGCCGCATTGCCGGTCGTCGGGCTGACGGCGTGGCAGGGCCTCGTCGACCTCGGCGGCGTGCGCGCGGGCGACCGCGTCCTGGTCCACGGTGGTGGCGGCGGGGTCGGCCACGTCGCGATCCAGATCGCGAAATCGCTCGGCGCGCACGTCATCGCGACAGCAAGCGGGAGCAAACGAGAGTTCGTCGAAGGGCTCGGCGCCGACGAGGTGATCGACTACAGGACAGTCGATTTCACCGAGGCGGTCCGCGACATCGATGTGGTGCTCGACACGCTCGGCGGCGACACCGTCGAGCGGTCGCTCGCCGTGCTCCGCCCGGGAGGGCACCTGGTGACGGCGGTCGCCGAGGAGGATTCGGAGCTCGCCGAGAAGTTCGAGGCGGCCGGAATGCGCTTCAGCGGCATCGCGGTCGACCCCGATCCGGTTGCCCTGCAACGCCTCGTCGAACTCGTCGAACAGGGCAGGCTCCGGGTCCACGTGCAGGAGACGTTCCCTTTCGAGCGCGTCGCCGACGCGCACCGGCTGCTCGACGGCGGTCACCTCCAAGGCAAGCTCGTGCTCACCGTCTGATCCCGTCGACGAGCTCGCAGGCGCGGCATTAAACTGGGCCGCAATGTATGTCGAGATGATGTTCGACTCGCTCGAGGGCCTGTCGGTGGGGGATGCACTCGGCCAGCAATTCCCCGTCATGCGCACGTCGGTCGATGCGCTGCGCGCCGGGGGCGTCCCGGGCGGGCAGTGGCGATGGACCGACGACACCGAGATGGCCTGCAGTGTGGTCGCCGAACTGTGCACGCGCGGCGCGATCGATCAGGATCGTCTCGCCGAGGTCTTCGCACGGCGGTGCGATCCGGATCGTGACTACGGCTTCGCCACGGTCGGGAACCTGAGCCGCATCCGCAAGGGCGCGCCGTGGCGCGAGGTGTCCGCCGCGGCGTTCGACCACCAGGGCTCGTGCGGCAACGGTGCGGCCATGCGGGTTGCGGCGCTCGGGGCCTACTTCGCCGGTGATCCGGAAAAGATTGTCGCCCAGGCGATCCGGTCGGCCCAGGTGACGCACATGCATCCCGAAGGAATCAGCGGCGCGGTCGCGGTGGCGCTCGCGGCCGGGCAGGCGGCGCACGCCCGGACGGCCGGAATACGGCCCGTGCCGGAGGAATTCATCACCACCGTGCTCGATCGTCTCGGCGACGGCGAGACCGGTCGCGGAATCCGCCGCGCCCGAACGCTACTCGGCGCTTCGGTCCAGCAGGTCGCCGACGAACTCGGCAACGGCTCCCACGTCACCGCACAGGACACCGTGCCACTCACCCTGTGGATCGCGGCGACGCATCTGCAGGACTATCCGACTGCGATCACCACATGCCTTGCCGCGGGCGGAGATATCGACACCACCGCGGCGATCGTGGGCGGCATCGTCGCCGCCCACACCGGGAGCGAGGCGGTCCCCCGCGAATGGCTCGCCGCGCGAGAACCGTTGCCCGGCTGGCTGGATCGAGCTCGCCCGGCCAAGGCTCGCCCGGGTCGCCTTCGTCGGTGGTTCACGGGCGCTCGGTGAAATCTCTTATCCGCGTTACGAAATCGACCGGGACGAGGCGGCGACTCCCGCGTGCTCGTAGGTATATCCGGTCAACAGCGCGCCACCACCCATGACAACCGTCATGGGTGGTTCGTGACGAACGAGCCGGGTGCGGCGCACTCGGCGACCGTAATTTGGGAGTCGACACAGCCACCTCCGTTCACGGGAGTCCGAGATGACCGCCACCCAGGCAGCGCCCACACCCGACCGCCGAGCGATGGTCCGCCAGATCCTGCGCGATGTCGGGGTGCCGCTCGTCGCGTACTACGCACTGCACGCCCTGGGGGCGAGCAATCTGGTCGCACTCGGGGCGGGCACCGTGATCTCGGGCGTGTTCCTGCTCGCGGAGGTCGCGCGTAAACGCAAGGTCGACCTCTTCGCGGGAGTGATCCTGGCCGGATTCGTGATCGGGTTCGCGATGACCTTCCTCTCCGGCGACGCGCGATTCATGCTGGCGAAGGATTCGGTCGTCACGGGCCTGATCGGGCTCGCATTCCTGGGCAGCGCCCTGATCGGCAAACCGCTGGTCTACGTGGCCGCGCGCAGCGGGATGGCCGGGTCCGACCCGGCCAAGGCGGCCGCGTTCGAGGAGCGGTACCGGACTCGCCCGACCATGCGACGGGCGTTCGGCGTGCTGAGCGGAATCTGGGGCGTCGGCCTGCTCGGCGAGGCCGCACTGCGGGTATTCCTGGTCTATCAGCTGCCCGTCTCGACCATGGTGTGGTTGTCCACGGTCATGATGGCGGTGACCTTCGCCGTACTGATCGGGCTCAGCCTCGTGCTCGGCCGCCGCTACAAGGCGGCCGGAGACCGTGCCGAAGCCGCCGCACTCGCCGCCGCGTCCGCCTGAATCGCTGCGAATTATCCACTACAGCAACAACATCGCGCCTCGCCCGGATCTCTCCGAGCGAGGCGCGATGCTGTGTCGGCTCAGCCGTTCGGCAGAATCACCGCGCGGCCGTTGATCTTTCCGCTGTGCAGCCGCTCGTAGGCCAGCGGCGCGTCCGCCATGCCGAAGGTTTCCACGTGCACCTTCACCGAACCGGCCCGCGCCAGATCGAGCACCTCGTGCAACTCCTCGCGACTGCCCCAGTACGGCGCCATGACATTCACCTCGAAGGGCAGCACACCGAAACCGACCGGCACCGTACCGCCGGCGATGCCGATGATCGTGATATCTCCCTCCATCGCGACGCATCCCGCGGCCGTGGCGGTCGTCGGCGTGGCCCCGACGAAGTCGAACACCGCGGTCGCACCCCGGCCGTCGGTCAGCTCCCGCGCCCGACCGGCCGCCGCGGCGTCGGAAATCACGGTCTCGTGTGCGCCGACCGTGCGCGCGAGTTCGAGTTTGTCCTCGCTCACGTCCAGGGCGATCACCCGTGCCGGACTCAACGCGCGCAACAGCTGAATGGCCACGTGCCCGAGACCGCCCGCGCCGATCACCACGGCGGTCGAGCCGGGAACGAGTTTCGGCAACGACCGTTTGATCGCGTGGTACGGGGTCAGTCCGGCGTCGGTCAGCGGGACGGTCTCGACCGGATCGAGCCCGTCGAGCGGCTCCAGATGCCGCGCATCGTCCACGATCATGTACTCGGCGATCGCACCCGGCGCACCCAGTCCGGGCGGGAAGATGTTCAGCTCACCAGCCCGCAGGCAGTAGTTCTCCCGCCCACCCGCACACGGCGGGCAGGCGCCACATCCCCACGGACCGTAGACGGCGACCGAATCACCCACCGCGAATCCGGTCACCCCGTCGCCCAGCGCCGCGATCGTCCCGGCGCCCTCGTGTCCGAGTGTGAGCGGCAGCGGATACGGGAAATCCTTTTCCGGCCAGGACATCACGGCGATATCGGAATGACACACCCCCGCCGCGGTCACCTTCAACAACACCTGTCCGGGCCCGGGTTCCGGATCGGGCACGGTCACCAATTCCGGTGCGGCGCCGATGGTTCGATATTGCAGAGCCTTCATCGCTATACCTCCGCGGTCGAGTTCACGGTCGGATACACCGCGCCACACCCCGAACGCCCGGATCAGCGAACGCTCCGCAAACGTTCGGGTGTACCGCGGCCCCGGCCTCGAATACCGACGGCGACGGCTCACCGCGACCATAGAGGCCTGGGAACATCTCCCCGATCATACGGCCGAACCAGGCAGGCCCATCGACTTCACCGATATCGACGGCAATCAACCAGCGAACCATCTCGACCCGCGGGGCGCATTCCATTCACGCCGACCACAACCCTCCCCGGGCGGCCGGACCCCGGATAGCTTCGGCTGCATGACAACCGATGTGGGCGCACCGCTCAATGCCATCACTCGGGCCACCGCGCAGGCCGTCGCCGACGATCCGGCGAACGCGCTCGCCGTCTTCCGCGCTTCCGGTGTCGCGGAGAGCGCCGTCGCCACCGTGGTCGAGGCCCGCACGCACACGGTCCGGGTGGACGAGCCCCCGGCGCTGGGCGGTGCGGACTCCGCCGCCAATCCGGTCGAGGTGTATCTGGCCGCGTTGATCGCGTGCCAGGTGGTGACCTACCGGTTCGTGGCCCAGCAGCGCGGCATCGTCGTGGAGGATCTGCGGATCGATGCCGAGGGAGATCTGGACGTGCGCGGATTCTTCGGGTTGGACGAGTCCGTTCGCCCGGGATTCCAGGCCGTGCGGTTGACCGTCCACCTCCGCGGACCCGAGTCGGCCGAGCGCTATGCCGAATTGCAACGTGAGGTCGAAAGGCGTTGCCCCGTACTGGATCTCACCGCCGAACCCACACCTGTACGGACCACGCTCGTCACCGAGTGACTTACGCCCCAGGGCCTTTCACTGTCACACTCGACAAGTGAGCCTGCGGCGATTGTTCAAACGGACCCCTGGTCACCCGGCGACGGGAACGTTCCGGGTCACCGGCGTGTCCGTCACCCGGGACGAGGACGGCTACGGCAGCGCGCGGCTGTCCGGCGTGCTGTCCGCGCCGGAGGTCCCGGCACGGGCGCTGCGGGTCGGGCGGCGGTACGGCCCCGGCGAGCGGGTGCCCGAATGCGGCGACGAGTTTCCGGCCACGATCGACCGCGAACATCCCGGTCGCTACGGAATCGTCTGGCCCGAACAGGTTTCGCCGGGCACGAAGGCGTTGTGGAACGAGGAGTACGCCGAACGGGTCGCCGCCGCCATGCGCCTGGGCCTCGAGCCCTCGGTCGTGCCCGAGGTGACCGGTATCGGCATCCGGGAACTGGCGCGCGTAGCCGTCGAACGACGCTACGGCCGGGACCTGCTGCCCGACGGCAACCGGCAGATCACCGCCGAGGAGGCCCAGGAGCTCTACCGCACGGGCGTGCGCGCGACCGCGACGGTCACCGGGATCGACTTCCTCGAGGTGCCCTCGCGCAGTATGCCCGACGCGGAGTCGAGCCTGGCGAATGTCGCTGTGCGCGTGAACTATCCGGACGGAAGCGAATACACGACCACCGCGCGTTTCGGCTTCCGCACCGCCGCGCGCCGGGCTCAGATCGGTTTCGTCGGCGCACGGGTGCCGGTCCGGATCCACCCGCAGGACCGAGCGCGCCTGTGCCTGGACAGTCCCGCGTTGCCGCCACTGCCCGACTGAGACGAAGTGAATCGTGTTTTCCACCTGTCGCTTTCACCGAAAGGACACGACTCGGTCTCGGCGCTGGCTTCCCCCGCGATCCCTGCCTACGGTGGTCTCCATGTCGACGATCGTGATCGAGGATCTGCCCGAACCGGCCGCCCGCGTCCTGCGACGGCGGGCCCAGGCAGCGGGCGTGTCCACCGCGGCCTACATCCGGGTGGCGCTGACCGAACTCGCGAGCACGCGCATCCCGCTCGATGATGTCGTCGAGTTCCTGCACGCCGAACTACCCGACCCGCCCGTCGCCGAAATCGACAGCGATGCAACGGCATTGATGCGAGACCTACCGGAGGATGCCGCACGGGTGTTCACCCGTCGCGCGGGCGCGGCCGGCATCGCGCTGAGCACCTACCTGCGCCAGGAACTGACCACCCTGGGGCGGCGGACCACCATCGACGATGTGATCCTCGAGTTCCGCGAGGCGCAGGATCACGATCCGAATCTGCTGCTCGACATGGACGCGGTCATCGCCGCGGCCCGGTACGCGCGAGCGGAATGATCGTCGCCGGGGACGACGCCCCCGGCGCGGCTACGCCGCATTGAACAAGCCGTGTAGCGCGCCGATCACCCGTCCGCCGGTCGCAGTGGTGAAGTCGCGCACCATATCCGCGGCCAAGTTCGGCACACAGCCGACATAGCCGCCCGCGGATTCGATCCGGCGCAGGGCCGCGTCCTCGGTGCTGCTCGACAGCCCACCGCAGGCATCCAGCGCCACGTGGACCCGCAGGCCCGCGTCGATCAGGTCGAGCGCGGTCAGCTGCACGACCAGTTCGGTCAGCACGCCGCAGATGACCACGACCGGACGCCCGGTCGATGCCAGCGCGTCGCGGGTGCCCGCATGATCGAGGCAGCTCGCGCCGGACCGCACCTGCACTCCGCCCACCGGCCGCACGCCCGAGAGCTCCGCGATCGGGTCCGGCCCTTCCGGCCGCGGTGCGATCGACACCGTCGCGGGCAGCTCGAGCAGCTCCGCGACCTCGGCAAGGACGCGGGCCGAGGCGCGGATACCGCTCCCGGACCGCGTCCGGCCGAACGGAACGATGGATTCCTGCAGGTCAGCGAACAGCAACTGCACTTCGGAGGCTTGGAGCACGACGACCACTTCCTTCATGAACGAATCATTCGGTACTGAACTATATAGCCAGAAACAGTTATCTGTCGAATGATCTGCTCGGATATCATGTGTCGTGCCCACTCCACCGGACGAGGCGGAACGCTTCCTACGCCGCACCACCTTCCTGACCGCGGCCGTCGGCCAGGCGGCCACCGATGCACAGACCAAAGAGCTTGCCGCACTGGGACTCTCGACCAAGGCCCACGGCATTCTCGCCATGCTGCGCCAGTACGGCCCCCTGGCCCAGAACGAGCTGAGCCGCACCATGAACGCCGCCGCCAGCACAGTGGTGACCCTGGTCGACGGCCTCGAGCGGGCCGGTTACGTCACCCGCCGAGGCGATCCCGGCGACCGCCGCCGCAACGCGGTCGAGATCACCGACTCGGGTCGCGAAATCGCCGAGCGCGCAGACGATCTCGCCGACCACCTGGAGGACCGTTTCCTCGCCCCCCTCACCCCCGGCGAACGCGACACCCTCCGCACTCTCCTCCAGCGCCTCTGGACCCCGCCGCAACCACCCTGAACATCGAGGCGCACCTGAACGCGAGCTGCGGCACGAACAGCGCACAACCAATTGCGTGTGCGGTTGCGCCGGGTTCATCCGGTCGCCTCGGATCCCACGCCCGGTGGCCGGTCCGGAGTAACTTGACGAAATGATCACCATTCCAGCGACTTTCGCCGCTCGATTGCGCACCCCGGAGCAGCGGCGCTGGCTCACATTCTTGCCGGAGATGGTCGAGCGGTATCTGCGGCGGTGGGATCTGCGGCTCGACGGGGAACCGATGCACGGTTACTCGGGACTCGTGGTGCCGGTGCGAGCCGCTGATCGCGCGGCTGTTCTGAAGGTGTCGTGGCCGCATGTCGAGGCGCGGGACGAAGCGGTGGCGCTGACTACCTGGCAGGGTGCGGGTGCGGTCGAGTTGCTCGATCACGACAGTGCGGATTTCGTTCTGCTGCTCGAACGTCTGGACGCGGCCCGGGATCTGACCTGCGAGCCGATCGATCGAGCGGTGGACATCGCGGGTGAACTGCTGCGGCGACTCGCTGTTCCCGCACCGGTATTGCACCGTTCGCTCGCAGAACAGGCCGACCGCTGGTGCATGGAATTGCCTACCGAGGCAGCGCGTCTGGGCAATGTGGTACCTGCCGGGATGATCGATCGGGCCGTGGGTTTGTGTCGAGGTGCTCGCCGGCGATCCCGAGTTCGGGGTCATCCCCTTGTTACGCAACAGATTTCATGATATGGCTGAACCAGCGGCCATACGTCGCCGATTGGCGGCCGTGGTGAACGCCGCAGATCTGGATCCGGAGCTGACCACAGCCTGGACGTTCATCCGAGCCATAGACGATTGGCTGTACTTCCTGCCCGAGAGCTCGAGCGATGCCGAGATCGCGGCCGAAATCGCCACTGCCCTGGGTGATTACATCGGCAGACTGTGACGTTTACGCCCCCGTTCAGAACGTGAGCACGATGCGGCCGCGCAGGCCACCGGCTTCGAGCAGGCGATGTGCGGCTGCGGCCTCGGTCGCTGGAAACGTCTGGGCCACACGCAAAGTCAGCACGCCATCGGAGGCCAGGCGACTCAGTTCGGTGAGTGTGGCCGAGTCGTGAACCCGGTCGAGGACCATGACGTAGTGCACGTCGATATCGCGCTCCGAGTCGACGGTTCCGCTCAATCGCGGCGGTCGCAGCGCGACATAGGATCCGTTGTCGCGGACGGCGGACAGCACGGCGCTCCCCAGCAACGCGCAGTCGATCACGCTGTCGACGCCATCGGGCACCTGCGCACGCACGCGCCGAGCGAAATCGTCACCCCGTGCGAGAACGGTATCGGCGCCCAGCTCGGCGACCAGCTGCGCGTCCCGAGGTGAGGCGTCGGCGAGCACGGTGAGCCCGCGATGCTTTGCCAACTGGATCACATATCCACCGACCGCACCGGCCGCACCGGTCACCGCGATCGTGCCGCCCGGTCGAACATCGGCCGCATCGAGCGCGAGGGCCGCGGTGAGCCCGTTCATCGGCAGTGTCGCCGCCGCGACGGCATCGGCTCCCGCGGGCATCGGCGCCACCGAATCATCGGAAACCACAATCTGTTCCGCGTACGCACCACCCCCTTCCAGCACGGGTTTGGTGATCGCGACGACCTGATCCCCGACGCGCCACCGCGACCCCGGCCCTACCTCGTCGACCACACCGGCCGCATCCCACCCCGGCACATAAGGCGGGGTCACCTCGCGATAACGATCATGCGCCGCCCCACTCCTGGTAACCAGATCCGACGGATTCACCGTCGCAGCCGCAACCCGGATCCGAACCTGCCCCTCCTCCGCATGCGGCTCGGGCACCTGCACCACGCGCAACACGTCGGGACCACCCGGCTCGTCGAAACCGATAGCCAGCATCACCACTCCTTCTCCGATTCGCAGAGAACAACCCCACCCGACCGCACCGATGTTCCCGGCACTGTCGACGCGCCACCGGCTACGGTCGAGAATTGGCCGGGGAACCAGGTGCCCAAGCAGATGCATCTCGATCTGTTCGTCGCCGATCTCGATGGCGCAGAGCAGGCAGCGGTCGGCTGCGGGGCGGTCAAGGCCGACTTCCAGCCTGCTCCTGATCGTTGGCGAGTACTCATCGATCCGTCGGGGCATCCCTTCTGCCTCACGGTTCCGCCCGGCGCCGAAGAGTGATGCGCGCGCTCCTGATCGAGCTCGCGCCCTGCGGAATTCGTTCACATGTCAGAGGAATACGCGGGCTATATCGAGCCACTTCTGCGCGTCCTCGCCGACTGCGGTGAGGTCGGTTTCGGCTCGGGGTCTGCGGTGGGTGACCCGGAGACAGAAGTCCAGGGCGCTGCCTCGGACGCGTTGCGCGGCGTCTTGCGGGCCCCATGCCCAGGTCTCACCGTCGGGTGCGGTCAGCTCGACGCGGAAAGGGTCTGTGGGAGTGGGGATTTGCGCGGCGTAGAAGGACAGCTCTCGTCCTGCCACGCCCAGTGCGGCCACGTGCTGGAGTCGATCCGTGGGCGGGTGCGTGGCACCCAGGGCATCGAAGATGTCCTGGCCGTGCGCCCACGTCTCCATCAGCCGCAGCGGAACCATCAGCGCCGCGGTCAGCTCCGAGCCGTACCACGGAAAGCCCTGGTTCAGGGGGATCTCGTGCAGCGCGGCCGCCACCTCGATCCGGCCGATCCGCCACCGTTCCAGCAGCTCCGACCGTGGTTGGGCCGCACCTGCGGCGGCGTCGAGGTCGGCGTATCGGCTACCCGCGGCCTCCGCCTGTTTCGCGACGTCGTCGAACGCTCCGGGCGTTCGAATGGCGATCAGGACGTTCGCATCGGCGGCAGCGAGATGAGCGATCTGATGGGCGATCGTCCACCCGGCCGCCGGTGTGGGCTCGGACCAATCGTCGTGGGCCGACACCAGCGCGTCGAGCTCATCCCCTTCGGCCACCAGACCGGGCAGCGCACGATCGCGATCGACACCGGACATGTCGAGGCCGTAGTCGAGCATCGGCATTCACCTTCACACTCATCGACGGCAACGAACTCGTTCCGTTCGGACCGGCGAGACAGACGTTGTGCCGCCAGGCTATCCGAGGTCGGCACCCGGCGCGAGCACACGTTCAGCAAGAGCTGTTCTGGCGGTATTCTCTTGTCTACGAGGAGGATCGGCCTACGAGAAGTAGGTCCTCGATGCGAAGGCCGGACGCAGTCCCTCAGCTCAGCTCCTCGGCGAGGCCGACCACGATGCCCTCCGGACCTCGGACGTAGCAGAGCCGATAGATCTGCTCGAACTGCACGATCTCGCCGACGAGTTCGGCGCCGCGGGCGCGCAGCCGGTTGACCACGTCATCGATGTCGTCGACGGCGAACATGACCCGGCGAATCCCCAACGTGTTCGCGGGCGCATTCTTCGGCTCGGCCCGAATCACCTCGGGATTGCCGAACATCGCCAACTCGATCCGCCCCTGCGCGCCAGGAATCCGCAACATCGCCACCTCCTGCCGGACATCGTCGACCCCGATCACCCGCTCCACCCACGGCCCCTCCACCGGTCCCCGCCCGTCCAGTTCCATCCCGATCTCGACGAAGAACCCGATCACAGCATCGAGATCTTCGACGACGATCAACACGTTGTCCATCCGCCGAATCGCCACAGCACTCTCCTCGGTCCACAAGCCCACCCGGGCATGGCAGCTACTCCGTTATCGACCGACTCAGCGACGAAAACTCATCGGTCGACATGACCGATCCGTTCTTCGGGCTGATGGCCTACGGACAACTCGGCAGCGGATACCGCGTATGGAACACGACGGCACAGATCGAACGATAATGCCACATCGCCGCCACATTCACTGGGGCACAGCCGATCTCGCGACCCGATGGGCATGCCGACAGCTGGGACCTCAGTGTTCGCAGAGCGAGAACTCCCGCTCGTAGATCTCCTCGTTGTGGTTGTCCACGAAGAACTTTCGCTCGTGCATCAGTTGGTCTCGGTAGTCCTTCGCTTCGGGGAGGGTCATGGTCGTGGTGGGAGACCAGGGCTGTTGGGGCGGGACGTCGGAGGTCGAGGGGATGGGGGTGGACGGGTCCACCAGGAAGAAGGCCAGGATCTTGCGGTGGCCGGGGCGGGTGGGGTCGGCCAGGCGGAAGGGGGCGACGCGGTGTTGCAGGATGTTCGGGAAGGCCAGGCAGCGGCCGGCGGGGGTGGCCGCGGAACCCAGGACCTGCTCCAGCGGCTCCTCGTCGGCCAGGCCATAGACCTCTTCGACTCCGGTGTAATCGTTCTGCTCGTAGTCCGGTTCGTCCAGTGCGGCACGGAAACTCAGCCGGCTGTCGGTGATGTTCTCGCTGTCCCAGTAGTAGATGGCGGTCGAGACGATGCGTTCGTTCATCATCGCCTCGACATGCCATGTGCCGCCGGAGTATTCGGAGTCCTCGGGGGTGAGGTGGATATTGGCCAGCTTGACGATGACCTGTAGGCGGCGACCGCGCAGATCGATCCGAGCCGAATCGTCGGGGCGCGGCGGCGCGACGAAGTCGGGGGCGTCCGGAAGGACCGGGTGACGGGTGTCCCGCCAGTCGCTCAGCGCGTCGTACCACGCATCGCGGGCATCCTCGTCGTCCTCGACGGGCTCGACCGGCCTGTCCGGATCATCGTCGTACCAGGTGTACGGGTTGACCTCGATGCGCAGCGGCCGCGGATGACGCAGATCGGTGAGCACGTTCTCGAACAGCGGGCGCACGCGGGCGAACAGGTCCGGCAGCACGGCATCGAGATCACGGTGAACCACGGGATGGACATTGTTCACGTAGGAGCGGAACACCACCTCGCCCTCGTCGCCGACCTCGAGATCCGTTGGCAGCCACTGGAATTTCTCCGAGTACGCGTAGCGCGCACCCTCCGCGCCCGGATCGGGCCACACCGCGTCGTCCACACCGCTCACCCCGCGCACGAGACAGAACAGCGAGGGATGAACCAGATCCAGCACCTGACCGTTCGAACCCGGATGCCAGTCCAGCTCGCTGGCGGGCACCTCCTCCAGAACCCGGACAGCCTCCCGCAGAAGGGATCTCAACTCGTCGTCGATCAACGCGTCCGACTGCCACACCCCGTCGACAGCGGACACCTCGATACCGGTTCGCTCATCCCGCGGTTCGGCGTAATACGCCAATTCCGCCAGCACATAACGGATCTGAGCTTCGGTCAGCCCCTGCTCGGCAGCCTCCCGGGCCCACCGGGCGCGGATATCGCCGTCGTTCATCTTGACGAACCACTGTGGCTTCGAACGGATCTGGGCACTCAGCTGCATCATCTGCAGCTCGCGCAGCGACCGGGGCGGAGCGACCGCCACCTTGTACGAATCGAGAAAGGGCAGGGGAAATGTCGGCAGGTCTGTCATTCTCTCGGATCTCTCGCTGAATCGATGCCGCGCCGAGGGTACTTCAACAGACCGACAACGACCCCGATCCCGACATCCGGACCGGGCGCCACCAGGGACGAGCACCGGTCCGCATCCGCCCGGGGACGCCGCGCGCCGCGAATCGTCGCCCGATAGGATGGAGGTGCACAATTTCCGCTCCGGTGATCGTTGTTGGGTATGAGGGAGTCCGAGCGGATGGATCGCCGGAACAACAGAATCGGTAGGCGCAGCATCCTGGTCGCAGCCGGGGCCTGGGTCGCGTTGACCGCTACCGCACAGCCGACGCAGGCGCTGATGATCAACCAGACGGCGCCGCCCGGCCCCGAGGAGTCCGGGAAACGGGCCGAACTGGCAGAACAGGCGATCGTCCAGCGTTATGTCCGCCCGCTCTGGGGTGAGCCGCAGGTGCAACTGGGCACCCTCGTCTGGCCCGCTTCGCTGTGGGAGCAACTGTTGCTGGGGCGATGGTGCTACTGGTGGCAGGCTCATCTGCTCGACTGCGCGGTGGACGCCGCGGTTCGTGCTCGCACCCCCGAACGGATCGACCGGATCTTCGCCCTCGCACGCGGCATCCGGGTCCGCAACATCACCGCCTGGACCAACGGGTACTACGACGACATGTCCTGGCTGATACTGGCGCTCGAACGGGCCGAACGACTGCTCGGCATCCGGTTCGGCGAGGCCGTCGGCGATCTGCACCGCGCCCTGTACGCGGGATGGCGGCCGGACATCGGTGCGGTGCCGTGGCGGTCGCACGACAACTACTACTCCACCTCCGCGATCGGCCCGACCGGTATCGCGATGGCCCGATCGGGCGAATTAAGCCGCGCTGCAGCACTTTCCGACTTCCTACAGGCCCGTCTGCGTGATCCTCGCAGCGGCCTGATCTTCGACGGCGTGCACGAACCCGAGGGCCGGGTGGACCACGCCACACCGACCTACTGCCAAGGTGCGGTCATCGCCCTGGAAGCCGAATTGGCAACGCGCACCGGCGATTCGGCTCACCACAAACGTGCGACGGATCTCATCGCCGCGACCGCGGACCGGCTCACGAACGCCGGTGTGATCGCGGCGGCCACCGCGAACGACTCCGGCCTGTTCATGGGTATCCTCGCCAGATACCTCGCCGAGGCCGCGCTCGCCCTCGGCGACACCACCGCCGCGAATATCGTGCACGCCTCCGCGCGCGCGGCCTGGGAACACCGCGCCGAGGTGGGCGGCCTGCCGCTGTTCGGGATGGACTGGACCCGCCCGGTGACCGTGCCGGACCACCCGGGCACCTTCACCCAGCTCACGCACTCCTCGACCGTTCCGGCGGCGAATCTGAGCCGCGACCTGTCGGTCCAGCTCAGCGGATGGATGGTGCTCGAGGCAGATCACCGGCTCACCGCGGCCGGGCACTGAGATCGGCCCGCGCCGCGCGCGCTCACCACTGCCGCGGATGCCGGTGAATTCGACCGCGCCGGGACGAAATCTGCCGCTCGCAGGCCACCGCGAACGTGTTAATTAATGTAAACCGTCCGAGAAGGCGCAGTTTCCAATCCATCACCGGTTGCCGAACAGGGCGGGGGCGCAGCCCCGGATTTCCGGGATTCGGGGGCGTCGGGCCTGTTCGCCGGTGAATGGTGACGAGGATCACCACCGTCCGTGGTGACCGGTAGGTTGCGGCCGCCTCACAGCGCACAGGCGGGCCGGATGGGGTGTGAGAGATCTGTTTTGCCTGCTCCGGATAGGTCTTTACAGTCGGATTCGTCAGCCTGCTATTCCGCTCGAAGGGGCATCATGGCCAACTCACGTGCCCGAGGATCGGTATCCGGTCCCGCCCCGCGTATCGGGATCGAGGACGCCGGGGACGCACTGCTCGGACTCGGCAAATACTTTCAACGCGGCGAGGTTTCGGACGACCAGCGAACCCTGCACAAACAGGGCGGGCGCGAGGCCGACGAGTTCTATCGGGATCGGTGGTCGCACGACAAGGTGGTGCGGTCCACGCACGGGGTGAACTGCACCGGTTCGTGCTCGTGGAAGATCTACGTCAAGGACGGCGTGATCACCTGGGAGTCGCAGCAGACCGACTACCCCTCGGTGGGTGCGGACAAGCCCGAGTACGAGCCGCGCGGATGCCCGCGTGGGGCCTCGTTCTCCTGGTACACGTATTCCCCTGCGCGCGTGCGGTATCCGTATGTGCGCGGGGTTCTGCTCGAGATGTACCGGGAGGCCAGATCGCGGGTGAAGGACCCGGTGCTGGCCTGGGCGGAGCTGGTCGAGGATCCCGAGCGCGCCCGGCGGTACAAATCCGCGCGCGGCAAGGGCGGGTTCGTCCGCGCGGAATGGTGGGAAGCGGCCGAAATCGCCGCTGCCGCACATGTTTACACGATCAAGCAGTACGGTCCGGACCGCGTCGCGGGCTTCTCCCCGATCCCGGCCATGTCGATGGTCAGCCATGCGGTCGGCGCTCGGTTCATCTCGCTGCTCGGCGGGTCGATGCTCTCGTTCTACGACTGGTACGCCGACCTGCCGGTGGCCTCACCGCAGGTGTTCGGCGATCAGACCGACGTCCCGGAGTCGGCGGACTGGTTCGACGCCGGATATCTGATCATGTGGGGTTCGAACGTCCCGGTCACCCGCACCCCGGACGCGCACTACATGACCGAGGCGCGCTATCGCGGCCAGAAGGTCGTCGTGGTCTCCCCCGACTACGCGGACAACACCAAATTCGCCGACGAATGGCTGCCCGCGCGTCCGGGAACCGATGCGGCACTTGCCATGTCGATGGGGCATGTGGTGCTGAAGGAATTCTTCGTCGACCGGACGACTCCGCGTTTCCAGGATTACGTCAAGCGCTACACCGATCTGCCGTTCCTGATCTGCCTGGACGAGGCGGGCGGCTGGGACGTCGAGGGCGGGTATCACGCCGAGGGCACCCTGCCGGGCAAATTCCTCACCGCCGCCGATCTCGGACAGGACGGCGAAGGCGCCGAACACAAGATGGTCCTGCTCGACGCCGACGGAAATCCGGTGGTGCCCAACGGTTCGCTCGGGCACCGCTTCACCGGCGCGGACGCCGGAAAATGGAATCTGGACCTGGAGGGCGTGGATCCGTTGCTGAGCCTGCACGGGCAGCCCGGGACACAGGCGGTCACCCTGCGACTGCCGCGCTTCGACAGCGATGTCCCGGGCAGCGTCCTGCGCGGCGTCCCGACGACACTCGTTGCCGGAAAACGGGTTACCACCGTCTTCGATCTGCTGCTGGCCCAATACGGCGTGCCCCGCGACGGGCTGCCCGGTTCCTGGCCCACCGGATACGACGACGCCACCCAGCCCTACACCCCGGCCTGGCAGGAGACCATCACCGGCGTTCCGGCCGCCCAGGCCGAGCGGGTCGCGCGCGAATTCGCCGACAACGCGGAACAATCCGGCGGCCGCTCGATGATCCTGATGGGTGCGGGCACCAACCACTGGTTCCACTCGGACCAGATCTATCGCGCCTTCTTCACCCTCACGCTGCTCACCGGCTGTCAGGGCGTGAACGGCGGCGGCTGGGCGCATTACGTCGGCCAGGAGAAGTGCAGACCCGTAACTGGTTGGTCCACACTGGCTTTCGGCCTGGACTGGCAGCGACCGCCGCGACAGATGCAGGGCACGGTGTTCTGGTATCTGACCAACGACCAGTGGCGCTACGACCCGTTCACCGCGGAGGCGTTCACCTCGCCACTGAGCCGGGGAACCTTCGCCGGGCGGACCGCCGCGGACAATATCGCGCTGGCCAGCCGACTGGGCTGGATGCCGACCTATCCGACCTTCGACCGCAATCCCCTGGATCTGGCCGACGAGGCCGAGCAGTCCGGGAAATCGGCCGCGGATCACGTCGTGGACGAACTGAAATCGGGCACACTGCGTTTCGCCTGCGAGGATCCCGACGCGCCGGAGAATTTCCCGCGCTGCCTGACCGTCTGGCGGGCGAATCTGCTGGGTTCGTCCGGTAAGGGCAACGAATACTTCCACAGGCATCTGCTGGGCGCGGACTCCAATCTGCAGACCACCGACAGCACCGGGGTGCGGCCCTCCGAACTCACCTGGCGTGAACAGGCCCCGACCGGGAAGCTCGATCTGCTGCTGTCCCTGGATTTCCGGATGACCAGCACGACCCTGTTCTCCGATATCGTGCTGCCCGCGGCGACCTGGTACGAGAAACACGATCTGTCCTCGACCGATATGCACCCGTTCGTGCACGCCTTCTCCCCCGCCATCTCCCCGCCGTGGGAGGCCCGGACCGATTTCGAGGCGTTCCACCGCATCGCCCGCGGGTTCTCCTGGATGGCCGAGAAGCATCTGGGCGTGCGCAAGGACGTCATCGCCGTTCCGCTGCAGCATGATTCACCCGACGCGCTGGCGCAGGCGGGCGGGCGCGTGCGGGACTGGAAGGCCGGCGAGTGCGAACCCGTTCCCGGTAAGACCATGCCCAAACTGGTTGTCGTCGAACGCGATTACCCCAAGCTCGCGGAGAAGATGGCGGCACTCGGTCCGCTGGTCGAGACGCTCGGCGTCACCACGAAGGGCGTGACCACCTATCCCGACCAGGAGGTCGCCTACCTCGCCGGAGTGAACGGCACGGCGGTTTCCGGTATCGCACAGGGACGTCCGTCCCTGGCCAAGGACACGCACGCCGCCGAGGCGATCCTGGCGCTGTCCGGCACCACCAACGGCAGACTCGCGGTGGAGGGGTTCGAGGCGCTCGAACGCCGCACCGGCACCCGGCTGGCGGATCTGGCCGCCGAGCACGAGGGCAAGCGAATCACCTTCGCGGACACCCAGTCCCGGCCGGTGCCGGTGATCACCTCCCCGGAATGGTCGGGCAGCGAAACCGGCGGACGCCGCTACTCCCCGTTCACCATCAACACCGAACGTCTCAAACCCTGGCACACCCTCACCGGACGCCAGCACTTCTACCTCGACCACGACTGGATGGCCGAACTCGGCGAACAGCTGCCGATCTTCCGCCCGCCGCTGGACATGAGCGCTTTGTTCAGCGAACCGGGGGTGGGGTCCGTCGGTGACAACGGCGTCACCGTTCGGTACCTCACACCGCATTCGAAGTGGTCGATCCACTCGGCGTACCAGGACAACCTGCACATGCTGACCCTGTCCCGCGGCGGACAGGCGATCTGGATGTCGGACCGGGACGCGGCGAAGATCGGTGTGGCCGACAACGATTGGATCGAGGCGGTGAACCGCAACGGTGTCGTCGTCGCCCGCGCGATCGTCAGCCACCGGATGCCCGAGGGGACCGTGTTCATGTATCACGCTCAGGACCGGGCGGTCGGCGTACCGAGGATCGAGGGTCGGCCGAACGGGGCGGCGACCGGATTCGATTGGGCCGCACCGCAACAGCAGCCCGGTAAGGGTAAGCGCGGCGGTATCCACAACGCGCTCACCCGGATCATGATCAAGCCCACGCACCTCATCGGCGGGTACGCGCAGCAGTCGTTCGCGCTGAACTACCACGGCCCCACCGGAAATCAGCGCGACGAGGTCACGACGATCCGCAAGCGCTCGCAGGAAGTGGAGTACTGATATGCGTGTCATGGCACAGATGGCCATGGTGATGAACCTGGACAAATGCATCGGCTGTCACACCTGCAGCGTCACCTGCAAGCAGGCGTGGACCAATCGCGGCGGCACCGAGTACATGTGGTTCAACAATGTGGAAACCCGTCCGGGACAAGGTTATCCGCGGCAGTACCAGGATCAGGAGAAGTGGAAGGGCGGTTGGCGGCTCACCAAGCGCGGTCGGCTCACCCTGAAGTCCGGTTCGCGAATGAAGCGGCTGCTCAACATCTTCGCCAACCCGGACCTGCCCACGGTCGAGGACTACTACGAGCCCTGGAGCTACGATTACGACAACCTGCTGTCCGCCCCGGCCATGGACACCACTCCGGTCGCGCGGCCGAAATCGCTGATCACCGGCAAGGATACGACGATCACCTGGGGTGCGAACTGGGACGACGATCTGGGCTCGGGCCCCGAGCAGGTCGGCCGGGATCCGCTGCTGGCCCGGCTCTCGGAGCAGGTCAAACTGGAATTCGAGCAGACCTTCATGTTCTATCTGCCCAGGATCTGTGAACACTGCCTGAATCCGTCCTGTGTGGCCTCCTGCCCATCCGGGGCGATCTACAAGCGGTCCGAGGACGGCATCGTGCTCGTCGACCAGGACGCGTGCCGCGGCTGGCGGCAGTGCGTCACCGGATGCCCGTACAAGAAGATCTATTTCAACCACAAGACGGGCAAGGCGGAGAAGTGCACGTTCTGCTACCCGCGGGTGGAGGTCGGCATCCCGACGGTGTGCTCGGAGACCTGCGTCGGGCGGCTGCGCTATATCGGCGTGATGCTGTACGACGCGGACGCCGTCCTCGAAGCGGCTTCGGTGACCGATCCGAAGGATCTGTATCCCAGCCAGCTCGGGGTGTTCCTCAACCCGCACGATCCGCGCGTGGTCGCCGAGGCCGAACGCGCCGGCATCAGCCCGGACTGGATCGAGGCCGCGCAGAATTCGCCGGTCTACAAGCTGATCGTCGACTATCAGATCGCCCTGCCGCTGCATCCGGAATACCGCACCATGCCGATGGTCTGGTATGTGCCGCCGCTGTCGCCGGTGGTGGAATCGCTGTCGGAGACCGGTCACGACGGTGAGGACGCCTCGAATCTGTTCGGCGCCATCGACGCACTGCGCATTCCGATCGAGTATCTCGCCGAACTGTTCACCGCCGGTGAGATCGGGCCGGTGCGCGCGGCCATGCAGCGCCTGGCGGCCATGCGCTCGTTCATGCGGTCGGTGAATCTCGGCAAGGAGCCCGATCCCTCGATCGCACCGTCGGTGCGCCTGGAACCCGAGGAGATCGAGGCGATGTACCGGCTGCTGGCCATCGCGAAATACGAACACCGGTACGTGATTCCGCAGGGTGCGACGTCGCAGGCGCACGAATTGGATTCGCTCGCCACGGGATGCAGCCTGGACACCGACGGCGGGCCGGGGATGACGGCCTTCGACACGATGGTCGAGAAATTTCATCTCACCGACGCCAATGATGCTGCGCCGGAGGAGAAGACGAATCGGATCAATCTGCTGAACTGGGACGGCCGCAGCACCGAGGGACTCGTTCCGACGGCAGCGAACGGCAATGGTCACGCCGAGAACGGAGCTGCCGGAACAGCGGCCAACGGGAACGGCGCCAACGGAAGCCGAGCCGCAGCCAACGGCCACGGCAACGGCAAGTCGGCACCGACCGACGACGTGACGCCGATTTCGAGCGGGGTGCAGCGATGACCTTGTTGAAACTACGCCGCCGCCCCGAACCGGCCGTGCAGATGTCCGAACGGGATCGCCGCCTGATCTGGCGCACCGCCGCGCTCCTGCTGGACTATCCCGACGAACACCTGCTCACCGCCGTCGACCGGATCACCGACGCGGCGGCACATCTGCCCGACGATGCCCGAATCCCGTTGCAGCGCTTCCTCACCCATATCGCGGCATCGTCACCACTCGACCTCGCCCAGCAGTACGTGGAGACCTTCGACATGCGACGCCGCTCCAGCATGCACCTCACGTTCTACGCCTACGGCGATACCCGCAAGCGCGGTATGGCGCTGCTGCGTTTCAAACACGCCTACCGGCATGCGGGCGTCGAGCTCGACGACCGGGAACTGCCCGATCACCTGCCCGTCCTGCTCGAATTCGCGGCGACGGTCGATCCGATCGGTGGTGAGCGCCTGCTGGGCGAACACATCCCGGTCATCGAACTGCTGCGATTGTCGCTGAACGACAACGGATCTCCGTATGCCGATGTCGTTGCCGCGGTGGTCGCCACGCTGCCGCCGCTGACGGTCGCGGACCGCCGCCGCATCACCGAACTGGCGGCGGCCGGACCGCCGGACGAGGAGGTCGGGATGGATCCCTACACGATGGATCCCGCGCTGTTCGACGGATCGCAGGCCCGCCGATGACCGCCGACGTCTGGCTGATCCTGCCCTATATCGCCTTCACCTCCTTCGTCCTGGGCCACCTGTGGCGCTATCGCACCGACCAATTCGGCTGGACCACAAGGTCTTCGCAGTTGTACGAGAGCCGGTTGCTGCGGCTGGGCAGTCCGCTGTTCCACTTCGGCATGCTCGGGGTCATCGGCGGTCACGTCCTGGGTGTGCTGATCCCGCAGTCGTGGACCGATGCGGTGGGGGTGTCCGAGGAGCTGTATCACGTGGTCGCGGTCTCGGCGGGATCGGTTGCCGGAGTCGCGGTCATCGCCGGAATCGCGATCCTGCTCTACCGCCGCATCACGGTGCCCGCGGTGCGCAAGGCCACCACGACCAACGACAAGATCATGTACGTGCTGTTGGCCGCCGCCCTGATCACCGGACTGCTCAACACTCTCGGCAGTAATCTGCTGTGGGGCACCTACAACTATCGCGAGACCGTATCCCCTTGGTTCCGTAGCATTTTCACGCTGCACCCGCATCCGGAGCTGATGGTCGGCACGCCCTGGACATTCCAGGTGCACGGGGTGATCGTGCTGACGTTGATCGGCCTGTGGCCCTACACCAGGCTCGTGCACATGTTCAGCGCGCCGATCGGTTACCTCACCCGCCCGTACATCGTCTACCGCGCCAAGGCCGTACAACGCCCGGACAGCAGCCGGTACGCCAAGGCGTGGGATGCGCCGGTGACTCCCGAGCGCTGGTGAGGGCCGTGCGCGATCATGGATCGCATGGCCCATGAATCATCGGAGACGCCGGATCCGGTAGCGATCCTGCGACGCTGGGAGGATTCCGGCGCGGTGTGGCGGGTGCTGAACCGCCGCGACGACCGGGTGACCGTCGTGCTCTACCAGTGCACCGGCGGCGAGGAGGTGGACCGGTTCACCTCCGGCGATCCGGATCTGCTGCGCTTCCTGGGCGACCGGCGCAGCAGCGAGGATTGACCTACCGCGCGAGCAGCCGGGCGGCTCCCGCGCACAGCGTCTCGAGCACCTGCGCCACCGGTTCGGCGGCGGTCACCAGGCCGACGCCCTGACCGGCATCGATCGGCGTCACCCGCTGATCCTCCCGCGCGATCCCGGCCTCGAGCGCATCTCGTGCCGCCGGATCGCGGGACAGCTCCTCCTCCCTGCCGGTCCACCGCTCGGCGAACTCGTTGCGCAGCACCCGGGCGGGAAACCTTGTCGCCCAAGGCAATCCCATTCCGACGTCGAAGGCGCGAGTCAGGATCGTATCGGTCCCGCGCGCGGCGATCATGGCCGCCCGGCCGTCCTGCGACAGCAGCGATTCCGGGCAGGCGGCCAGGCAGGTGCCGAGCCACGCCCCCGCCGCCCCCGCGGTCAGCACCGCGGCCAGACTCGCCGCCGACCCGATTCCCCCGGCCGCCAGCACCGGAATCGACACCGCTCCGGCGACCGCATCGAGCAGCGGCAGCGTGGCCATCTCCACCGCACCGTGCCCGCCGCCCTCCGATCCCCGGGCCACCAGCACCTCGACACCGGCCTGTTCTGCGCGCCGAGCCTCCTCGGCGTTGTAAACCTGTGTGGCCGTGTGGATTCCGGCTTCCCGGACGCGGGGAACCCAGGACAGATCCGTCCCGAAACTCACCGAGATCAGCACCGGCTTCGCGGCAATGGCTCGATCGAGCAGTCCGGGCTGCGCGGCGATCACCCAGTCCACCAACCCGATGCCGAACGGCCCCGCACCATCACCCAATCGTCCGAGTTCACGCTCGAGCGCGGCCACCGAACCGGCACTGCCCATGCCGATCATGCCCAGACCACCGGCCGCGGTGACGGCCGCGGCCAACCGCCCACCGGCCACTCCGCCCATCGGCGCGTTGACCACCGGAATCCGCAGGCCCATCTCCCGCGACCATGCCGTGGACAGGGGCGTCGCCCCGGCAGTCGAGCGGGACTCTCCGGCTACCATCGGGTGACTCCCTCTCACGATGACATGCACTCATATCAGCACATCCAGGGCATCTCGGTCGCCACGGGGCGATCCCGCGCACGGTCGGCCCATGCCCTCGAACTGTGCGCGATATCTCCCCTCACCTTTGCTTCGGGCAACGCCCCGTTACTTCGTGACGGGCACACAACCGCCGTGTCACACCCCTGAAACAATCGGCACGATCTCACGGCCCGCACCGCATATCCGTGCGGAACCGTTGACGTCTCGGACATTCCACGCAGCATGGCGGAAATACCCTCTTTCTACTGTTGAGCCAACCTGATGTGGGAGGCCCCGTTGAGCACGCTGTCGCGAAATCGCAATATCGAGAATTGGAACGCAGAGGATGTCGACGCCTGGGAAGCCGGCGGTAAGGACGTCGCCAGACGGAACCTGGTGTGGTCGGTATTCGCCGAGCATGTGGGCTTCTCGATCTGGTCGATCTGGTCGGTCATGGTGCTGTTCATGCCCACCGACAAATTCGGCATCGACCCGGCCGGGAAATTCTTCCTCGGCGCGGTGCCGACATTGGTCGGCGGATTTCTCCGGATTCCGTACACCGTAGCCACCGCACGTTTCGGCGGCCGCAACTGGACGATCTTCAGCGCGATCATGCTGCTGATCCCGACCCTGCTGACGCTGTATTTCGTCAACCACCCCGGCACCTCGTACACGACCTTCATGGTGGTCGCCGCGCTCGCCGGATTCGGCGGCGGCAATTTCGCCTCGTCGATGACGAATATCAACGCCTTCTACCCGCAACGGCTCAAGGGCTGGGCGCTGGGTACGAACGCGGGCGGCGGCAATCTCGGTGTGCCGGTGATCCAGTTGATCGGTCTGGCGGTCATCGCCACGGTCGGCAACGCCTACGGGAACGCGTCGATCGTATGCCTGATCTACCTGGTGCTGATCGCGCTCGCCGGCGTCGGCGCGGCGCTGTACATGGACAATCTGCGTAATCAGAAGGCCGATCTGTCCTACATGATCACCTCGTTGAAGGTGCCGCAGTCGTGGGCCATCGCTTTCCTGTACATCGGCACCTTCGGCTCGTTCATCGGCTTCAGCTTCGCGTTCGGACAGGTCCTGCAGATCAGCTTCAAGGCCGGTGGCGAGAGCGTTCCCCACGCCACGCTGCACGCCGCGCAGATCGCGTTCATCGGCCCGCTGCTCGGCTCGCTGATGCGCCCGTACGGCGGCAAGTGGTCCGATCGTCTCGGTGGCAGCAAGGTCACGCTGTACACGTTCCTCGGCATGATCGTGGCCGCGGTGGTGGTCAGTATCGCCGGCATGGTCGGGGACGCGCACGGTGGCGTGCCGACCGGCGGGGCGATGGTGGCCCTGATCGCCGGATTCATCGCACTGTTCCTGCTGTCGGGTATCGGCAACGGGTCGGTCACCAAGATCATCCCCTCGGTGTTCGAGGCGAAATCCAAGAGCCTGCAGGCGGATCCGGCGACGCAGGCGGCCTGGTCGCAGAACACCTCCGGTGCGCTGATCGGTTTCGTCGGCGCGGTGGGTGCGCTGGGTGGCGTCGGCATCAACCTGGTGTTCCGGTCCTCCTACGCCTCGACCAACTCCGCGACCACCGCGTTCTGGGTGTTCATGGGCTTCTACGTGGTCTGCGCGATCGTGGTGTCGGCGGTATTCCTGCGGCGGCCGCACGCGACCCGCAAGGCCGAGCCATCCACGCTCGAGACGGTGACACAGGCCCTGTCGGGCGCCGAAACCACTCCGGTACAGGAGCATTCGGCCCGCTCGATCTGAGCCCCGAGACGTCCGAGCCCGAACCCAGCCATGGAGTACAGATGAATTCCACAGTCGAATCCACTTGCAGGACAGTGGTCGTCGCCGGTCACGGCATGGTCGGGCATCGGTTCGCGGAGGCGCTGCGGTCGCGCGACACCGACGGACGCTGGCGGATCGTCATCGTCGGCGAGGAAGCCCTGCCCGCCTACGATCGGGTCGGACTGTCCGCATATGTCGACGGCTGGGATGCGGAAGCACTCGCTCTGCCCGGCAACGTATTTCAGGGCGACGCGCTGGTGGAGCTCCGCACCGGCGAGCGGGTGGAGCGGATCGATCGGGCAGCGCGCACGGTGACGACCTCCATCGGCGCCGTGATCGCCTACGACGCACTGGTTCTGGCCACCGGCTCGTATCCGTTCGTCCCGCCGGTGCCGGGACATGAACTGCCGCAGTGTTTCGTGTATCGCACCATCGAGGATCTGGATCGCATCCGGGCCGCCGCACTGGCGGGCGGCCCGGGAGCGCGCGGTGTGGTGATCGGCGGCGGTCTGCTGGGGCTCGAGGCCGCCAACACGCTGCGTCTGCTCGGGCTGGAAGCGCATGTCGTGGAGTACAACGACCGTCTGATGCATACGCAGGTCGACACCGGCGGCGGGGCCATATTGGAGAAGTTGGTCACCGACCTGGGCCTGCGAGTTCACACCGGAGTCGGAACCTCGGCTATCGAGCCCGCGGAAGACGGTGCGGGAGTTCGGGTTTCGCTGTCCGACGGCACGTCGATAGATGCTGCGGCC
>NZ_JAINZY010000021.1:0-130582 GCF_019890715.1 Nocardia coffeae
AGCCGACCGCCTGCCACCGAGACCGTCAGCCGAGGGCGCCGATCGGCTGATGGTCAGCCTTCGGGGGTGTCCAGGTCCGCGAGGGTGGTGTTCGCGCCGCACAGGATGACGCACACGGTTTCGCCGGGCTCCGGGACGTATGTGCCGCTGGTGAGCGCCGCCAGGGCGGTGGCGCCGCCGTGCTCGACGGCGAGGCGGCGCTCGTCCCACAGATGTGCGCGGGCGGCGATGATGGCGTCGTCGGAGACCAGCAGTGAGCGGGTGTCGCAGCCCGCCGCGGCGGTCAGGGCCAGCGGGGTGACGGTGCGTGCCCCGAGGGAATCCGCGGCGATCGAGTTCACCGGGACCGGGACGGGGTGACCGGCTTCGAGCCCGGCGTGCAGGGCGCAGCAGTTCTCCGGTTCGACCGCGATCGCACGCACACCGTAATGGGCTGCGGCGGTGGTGATTCCGGCATACAGGCCGCCTCCGCCGACGGCGACCAGCACGGTGTCCAGACTCGGCAGGTGTGCGTGGATCTCCTGCATGAGCGTTCCGGCTCCGGCGGCGATGAGCGGATTGTCGTAGGCGTGCGATTGCAGCGCGCCGGTGTCGGCGGCGAATTGCGCGCAGGCCGCGGCGGCATCGGCGTAACTGTCGCCGATCTGTTTGACCCGCGCCCCGTAGGAGACGAGCCGGGCGACCTTGACCGCGGGTGCGGTGGCGGGCACGAACACCGTCGCGGTGATGTCGTGCCGACGCGCGGCCCACGCGCAGGCCAGACCGGCATTGCCGCCCGAAGCGATGGTGACCCCGGCCTCGGGCAGGGTGTGCTCCTCGAGGTGGGCGGACAGGAAGTTCGCGGCGCCGCGCGCTTTGAAGGTGCCGGTGTGCTGCAGGAATTCCATTGCCAGCCAGAGGGATCCGTCGGATTCGGCCGGGGCGAGGGCGATCGGGCGGGTGTGGCCGTGGATGCGCCGCGTGGCGGCCTCGATGTCGTCGTAGTCGAGGCGGTCGATGGTGTCCATGGCGCTCCTGCACTGGTCGAGTGGTCGGCGGTGGCGGAATCCGCGGCGTCGGTGTCGGCGTTTCGCGCGCGTGATCGGCGGCGGGAGTCCGGACAGACGGGCGACCGTGTGTCCGGCGCATCGTATGCCGGAACCAGGTGCGATGTGCGTGCCGGGGAGGTGGCGAACCGGCTCCGGCGGTGTGGTGTGGCGGGTAGACTCCGAGGCTCCGGATGGTTGTCGGGGCGGCATCAGGGAGGGTGTTGAATCGTGCAGACCAAGACCGATGAGATCGCTGACGGTATCTATCGCTTCGCCACCTTCGTACCGGAGGTCGGTCCGAGCGGCTTCACGTTCAATCAGTTCTTCGTCGACGCCGCGGAGCCGCTGTTGTTCCACACCGGTATGCGGTGGCTGTTCCCGCAGGTTTCCGAAGCGATCGCGCGGATCCGGCCGGTGGAGGAGTTGCGCTGGATCACTTTCGGTCATGTGGAGGCCGACGAGTTGGGGGCGATGAACTCCTTCCTCGCCGCCGCACCGCAGTCGCAGGTGGCGCACGGAGAACTCGGATGCGCCGTATCTCTGGACGATATGGCCGATCGGCTGCCGCGCCGGCTGGCCGATGGTGAGGTGATCGACCTGGGCGGTCGGCGGGTGCAGCATCTGGACACACCACACGCACCGCACAACTGGGAGTCGCGGGTGCTGTTCGAGCAGACCACGGGCGTGCTGTTCTGCGGTGATCTGATGACGCAACTGGGTGACGGTCCCGCATTGACCGATGCCGACCTGGTGGGACCGGCGTCGGTCGCCGAGGACGTGTTCCATCAGACCTCGCTGGGGCCCGCGGTGCCCGCCGCGCTGCGCAGGCTGGCTCGGTTGAAGCCGACCACGTTGGCGATCATGCACGGGTCGAGCTTCACCGGGGACTGCGAGACGGCGCTGAACGACCTCGCCACGGTATATGAAGATCGACTGAATCCCTGAATATTGGTGACCGGAAGATATTGCGGCCCAGCGATATTGAGCAGGGTACGTCGTGACTGCCGGGCGCGAATGTCCGCGAGGGTGATCGCTTACCGTCTCGACGGGGGAGCAGTGATGGCGTGGGACAGGGCCTCTTCGACATGTCGGATGGTGTCCTCGTAGAAGCCCAGTTCACTCGCGACGTACTCGGCGAGTGAACGCTCGTCATCGGCGGCGACCCAGTTGCGGTACCCCTCGTAATACGACCGCACGCCCAGATCCGCGAGCACACCGGCTCGACGCGCGTCACCGAGGCGATGATCCAGTGCTTGTTCGAATGCGGCGGTGATGGCCGAGCGTTTGAATACCGCACGCTCACTCAGTTCGGCGCTCGAAGCCACGATCGGGTCCAGTGCGCGCCCGATGCCCCGATGGTCCTGGGTGTGTGCGCCCGAGAGCGCTCGCACGCCCGCGGTCACCAGTTCCGCAGGGGTGGCCTCGGCGGGCGCGTCCCGCACGGCCTCGGTGATGAGGGTGACGAGCGCGGCCTGTCCTTGGAACACGATCTCGCGTTTGTCCGGGAACAGCCGGAACAGTGTGGTCTTCGTCAGTCCGGCGCGTTCGGCGATCTGGGCCGTCGTGGTCGTGTCGTAGCCATGTTCGGCGAACAGTTCGATTGCCGCGCGGAGTAATCGGCCTCGCGCATCCGGTTCCCAGCGACCCATGAGCTCATCGTAGATGATGTGACTCGGTCACATCACTGCTAGAGTGATGTGACCGAGTCACATCAGGCGGCCGGTCGGCATGAGCCGCCCTCGCCGCCGCATTTCACGAATGGAGAGCGCAATGCGCGTGTTCATCACCGGTGCATCGGGTTGGATCGGCACCGCCCTGAGCAAGGAACTCGTCGCGGCGGGACACGACGTCGTCGGCCTGGCCCGGTCGCGCGCCTCGGCGGACAGGATCGAAGCTCTCGGCGGCACCGCGGTGCTGGGCGACATGTCCGATCACGATCTGATCGTGTCCGAGGCGATCAAGGCCGATGCGGTCGCGCACCTGGCGTTCACGCTGGACTTCGCCGAATTCGAGGCGACCGTGGACAACGAGGTGGCGCTGCTGGGCAGGATCGGCGACGCCCTCGCGGACAGCGGCACAGCGTTCATCGCCGCCTCGGGAACCCCGATCCTGGCCGGGCGGCTCGCGACCGAACGTGACCACCTCGAGGCGGCCGGGCCCGCCGGTGCGCGGGCAAGAACCGCGAATGCCGTTCTGGCGCTGGCAGATCGGGGAATTCGCGCCGGGCTGGTGCGGATGCCGCGTTCGGTGCACGGCGCGGGCGACCGCAACGGCCTGATCTCGGTACTCGTGGGTTTGGACCGGCAACTCGGGACCGCCGCCTACGTCGGCGACGGCCACAACCGCTGGCCCGCAGTGCATATCGACGACGCCGGGCGACTGTTCTTCCTGGCCCTCGAAAAAGCCCCCGCCGGTTCGGTCCTGCACGCGGTCGGCGAAGAAGGCGTACCGATGCGCCGGGTAGCCGAAATCATCGCCGCGAAAACCGGATTGCCCGCAGGCCCCGTCGACCCCGCGCAACTCGGCGCCTTCGGCCAATTGCTCGGCGTCGACCAACCCGCCTCCGCCGAGGAAACCCGTGCACTCATGGATTGGAAGCCGACCGGGCCCACGCTGCTCGAGGACCTCGAGGCGGGGTACTACACCGACTGACCGCGGCGCGGCCAGTCCGAGTTGTCAGCTCATCGCCGCAGCGATGATCCGCACAACCTGAGGCAAGTACCTTGTCAGGCAGCGCACGGGACGTCGCTGCATCACCCTGTGCAGTGTTGCGTTCGATGCAACTCCGCGCGATATCGCGTTCACAAACCCAGGCGGGTGACCGCGTTGTCCTCGAGGGGGTTCGCGGTGCGGATGTAACCGTGCACGGTGCGGGGGTTGGACCAGCGGCCCTGGCGCATGATCTCGCGGTCGCTGGCGCCGCCGAGGGCGGCCTGGGTGGCGAATCCGGCGCGCAGGGAATGTCCGGAGAACAGGGACGGGTCCAGTCCGGCGCGGGCGGCGTAGCGTTTGACCAGTTCAGCGACCGCGCGGCCGGACATGGCCGTTGCGCCGATTCCGCCGTGTCGGGAGACTGCCGGGAACAGCGGCAGGTCCGGATCGGCGAGGGTGGTGCCGGTGAAGCCGTGGCAGCGGTGAATGGCCGGATCGGCAGCGGGGGTGTGTTCGAACCAGGCGGGGAGTGCGTCGCGGCCGTACTGGATGTGGGCCTCGCGCAGACGAATCCAGTCCGCGTACGCACACACCGGGCAGGTGTGCGGGTGGCGTCCACGCGGCAGGGCGACGCGTTGGGCGGCGACACCGGTGGGGTCGGTCTTGGTGGCGGGCAGCTGAATCAGCAGGAGCGGCTCACCGGTGGCGTGGTCGGTGTCCACCTGGACATCGCCGACGCGCAGGCCCGCGATCTCGCTGCGGCGCAACGCCCCGGCGAATCCGACCAGCAGGACCAAGGTGTCGCGGCGGCGGGCGGGTTCGGCCGGCCAGCCCGGATCGGGCAGACCCCGCAGGAGTTGTTCGAGGGTGTGCAGCAGGACCGGGCGCTTGCGCCGCGGTTGGGTGCGGCGAGTGCGGCGGATACCCCGCAGGGTCAGGCGCACCACGTCGGTGCGGGTGGGGGAGGCCAGCCCGTTGGCGGCGTGCACCGCGGCGATCGCGGCGCTCTTGCGTTCGAGCGTGGCCGCGCTGAACGCCCACGCGCCATCTGGTTTGCGGGCATCGGCCGCGGCGGCCAGATAGACCGCCACGTCCAACGGGTCGGCCGGAAGCGCGCAGCGTCCTTCGGCAGCGCACCATGCCGACCAGGCGATCCAGTCCGATCGGTACGCGCGCACCGTGTTCGGGGATTGGGAGGCCTCGAGGTACCGTCCCAGCGCGGCGGCCTGCTCGTGATCGAACCGCTCGCGCACCTGTCGCAGTGCGGCGGCGTCGACCAGGACGCTGCGCACCCCGCGCCGCAACTCGGACCGGACCCGCTCGGGTACCGCGACCTGTCCCGGCGAGCCCGCGTCGGCGGGTTCGGCTGCTGCGCTCATCGGTCGCCACCGTACTCCGCCGACCGTGGTGATCCGGGCGCACCCGCGTGATCGCAACCCGAATGTGGCTGGACACACGCATTTTTCGGGATAGCTGGACAGGAGGGGTTCAGACGCTGAGCAGGCTGCGCGCTCGGCGCACTTCGGGGATGCCGATCACGGTGGCGGCCAGCAGGAACACCGCCGCGCCCGCGGCGGCGCCCACGACAGCCATGAGCAGATGGGCCACGATCGGGTCGGGGAGCAGATGGCGGGTCGAGGCCATGGCCAGCAGACCGGCCCAGCCCGCGGCCGCCGCGGCCCACCCCACGCGCGTGAATGTCGCTGCGACAGCGGAGAATCCGAGCAGCCCGTAGCGGCGGCGCAACAGTATGTGCCCGAGAACCGCCCCGGCCACATAGGACAGTGATCCGCCCACACCGAGCATCACCACGACCACGTGCGGTGGCGCGAGCGCCGCCGCGACGGCGATCACCACGATCTTCACCGCCACCATGACCCCGTTGATGAGCGTGGGAGTGCGCAGGTCGTTGTGGGCGTAGCAGACTCGCATCTGCAGCATCACCAGCGCGAACGGGGCCAGGCCGAACGCGGACAGGGCCAGGCTCGCGCCGATCAGCCGGGCCGCGGCCGGATCGACCCGACCGGTGAACACCACCTGCGCCAGCACCGGCCCCAACAGCGCCATCGCGACGGTCACCGGGATCAGCGCGGTCACCAGATAGCGTGCGCCACGGCCCAGATCGGCGACCACGGCGGCATCGTCACCGGCGGCCGCGGCGCGCGCCAGACGTGGCATCAGCACTGTCAGCAGCGAGACCGCGACAATTCCGTTGGGCACCTGGAACAGCAGATCGGCGTAATAGTTGACCGACACCCCGCCGTGGTCGAACGCGACGCGCAGAGTCAGCGCGACCCCCAGCTGACTCAGCGCGACGTACCCCACGATCCAGCCCAGCATCGGCGCGCCCGCGCGCACCGGACGCCACGTGTAGGGCAGCGGACGCACCCGCCAACTCCACCGGAACCCGGTGCGGCGCAACGCCATCGCAACCCACACCGCTTGTCCGGCGATACCGGCGGTCGTGCCGATGCCCAGCACCGCGACCTGCGCGCCCGACATGGTCGCGGGCGTCACCACGACCGGGCCGGGTATCAGGACGTAAGCCCCGGCAGTGGCCAGCACGATGAGATTGTTGATCACCGGAGCCCAGGCCGCGGCCGCGAAACTCTCCCGCACGTTCAGCACGGCGGTCAACAGCGCGGCCAGGCCGTAACAGAAGATCTCCGGCAGCAGCAGATACGCGAACAGGGTGGTCAGATGGCGTTCGCCGGAGTCTGCGACGAAGATCCGCACGATCAGCGGTGCGCCCGCGATCGCGGCGAGGGTCAGCGCGGCCATGGCCAGGGTGGCCGCGACCAGCAGCCGCTGGGTGAATTCGCGCGAATGTTTGCGACCGTGCCGCCGCGCACGCATCAGCAGCGGCAATACAGCGCTGCTGAGCACGCCACCGATCAGCAACTCGTACACCATGTTCGGCAATGTGTTCGCGCCGTTGTAGGACTCGCCGACCGCGGCGGTGCCCAGCACCGCGGCCAGGGCCACGCTGCGGGCGAATCCGGTGATCCGGCCCACGGCTCCGGCCAGCGCGACGCGGCTGCCGTGGCGCGCGAGCGTCGTGGATGCACTTACCTGCGATGCGGGTTCGGGCATCGTGCCAGGATGTCACAGCGCCGCAGCGCAGGCGATTACTGCCGGTAGGTGGACAGGAATCGGCCGATGCGTTCGATGACCGCCTCGAGATCATCGGCGTGCGGCAGGGTCAGGATGCGGAAATGATCCGGGCGCGGCCAGTTGAATCCGGTGCCCTGCACGATGTGCACCTTCTCCTGCAGCAACAGATCCAGGACGAATCGTTCGTCGTCGTGGATCGGGTACACCGCCGGATCGATGCGCGGGAACGCGTACAGCGCGCCCTTGGGTTTCACACACGACACGCCAGGGATCGAGGTCAGCGCCTCCACGGCGCGGTCGCGTTGTTCGCGCAGCCGCCCGCCGGGCAGGGTCAGGTCGTAGATGCTCTGATATCCGCCCAGTGCGGCCTGAATCGCCTGCTGCGCAGGGACGTTCGCACACAAGCGCAGACCCGAGAGCATGGTCAGGCCCTCGAGATAGTTGGCCGCATGCTGGGTGGGTCCGGACACGACCAGCCAGCCGGAGCGGAATCCGGCGCACCGGTATCCCTTGGACAGACCGGAGAAGGTCAGGCACAGCAGGTCCGGGGCCAGGGAGGCGGTCGCGGTGTGGGTGAGGCCGTCGTAGAGGATCTTGTCGTAGATCTCGTCGGAGAACACCACCAGGTTGTGGCGGCGTGCGATGTCCAGGATCGGGCGCAGCACCTCGGGCGGATACACCGCGCCGGTGGGGTTGTTCGGGTTGATCAGCACGATCGCGCGGGTGCGGTCGGTGATCTTGGCTTCGATATCGGCCGGGTCAGGACACCAGTCCGCGGCCTCGTCGCACACGTAATGCACCGCGCGACCGCCGTTGAGGGTGGTCGCGGCGGTCCACAGCGGGAAATCCGGTGCGGGAACCAGGACTTCGTCGCCGGTTTCGAGCAGCGCGGTCAACGCCATCATGATCAGTTCGGAGACGCCGTTGCCCAGGAACACCTCCTCCACGTCGACCCCGTGCACGCCGAGCGTCTGGTAGTACTGCACCACCGCGCGTCGCGCCGGGAGCAGGCCCTTGGCCGTGCTGTAACCACTCGAGCCGGGCAGAGCGCGCACCATGTCCTGCAGGATTTCCGCGGGGGCCTCGAAGCCGAACAGCTGCGGATTACCGGTGTTGAGTTTGATGACGTGGTGGCCCTCGGCTTCCAGGCGCGCGGCGTGTTCGGCGACCGGGCCACGGATCTCGTACGACACGCCAGCGAGTTTGCTGGACTGGGTGAGCTGCATGAACGTCCCTCCTCGAGATGATTCCGCACACTGTACTTGGAAATTCCAAGTTTGCACTTGGTATTTCCAACCGTTCGGCTACAGTGTGCGGTATGCCCCGCCGAAACTACGACCACTTCTGTTCGGTGAGCCGCGCCCTGGACGTCGTCGGGGATCGCTGGAGCCTGCTGGTGGTGCGCGAATTGTCCTCGGGCCCCAGGCGATACAGCGACCTGTTCGCCGATCTGCCCGGCATCAGCACCGATATGCTGGCCACCCGGCTGCGCGACCTCGAGCAGGACGGCATCCTGATCCGTCGACGTGTCGGTCCGCGCGCGGCGACCACGGTGTACGAACTCACCGAGTCCGGTGCCGCGCTGCGCCCGGTGCTCGAAGCGCTGTCGGACTGGGGCACACCGCGGTTGGGCACACGCCGGGCCACCGACGCGGTGCGCGCGCACTGGTTCGCCCTGCCCCTGGGCCATGCCGTGGCCCGACAACTACCCCAGGGCAGCGCCACGGTGCACATCGGCGACGCGGTGTTCCACTACGTCATCGACCACGACACCATCACCCACCACGACGGCCCCGCCACGGATCCGGACCGCGAGTTCCATCTACAGCTGGACGAGGCGATCGAGGTGGCATTGGGGGCGCCCCTGACCGCAGCGCAGGCCGAGCGCTGAGTTCGCTTGTGCGGGTTCAGGATCGAGTGAAGTAGCGGTCGAGGAACTCGTTGCTGAACTTGCCCGCCGGATCGTACTGCCCCAGCAGACGTTCGAAATCGGCGTAACGGTCGTAGCGGGCACGCACGGTCGCCGCATCGCAGGTGAACAGTTTGCCCCAGTGCGGGCGTGTCGCGAAGGGGCTCAGCAATTCCTCCATCACCGGCAGCAGGGCCAGCACCGCGGGAGTGTCATCGATCCAGGTGAAATGGAATGCGGCCGAATCGCGTTCGGCGGCCGGAGACAGCCACAGTGGTTCCGCGGCGATCGTGCGGATCTCACAGGTCTGCACGAGCGGGGCCATCCGGTCACGGATCGTGTCGAGGGCACGGTAGGCCGCCACGACGTCCGCGCGGGGAACGAAATACTCCGACTGCAGTTCACGACCGGTGCTCGGAGTGAAATCCAGCCGGAAATGCGGCAGGCGGTGCTGCCACGGGCCCGGTTCGCCCAGCTGGGTGGTGCAGTGCCGGGCGTCCATGCCCGGGACCGGATGCCGGGGTACGTCCGCGCGGGTCGCGCCGAACCACCGCGCACCCGGAACATCCGGTGTGCGTGGACCTTTCACCCACACCTGATCCAGATGATCGGCCCGCCAGGTGGTGAACACGCTGACGCTGTATCCCGCGGCGAGGATCTCCTGCGCATGCTCGGCGAAATCCTCTGCGGGCAATCGGTCGTAGACGTACTGCGCCAACTCGAAGGTGGGCACCAGATCCAGAGTCAGCGCCGTGACCACCCCGAACCCGCCCAGCCCGACGACCATCCCCGCGAAATCCGGGTGCCCACGCCGGATCTCGAGCAGCTCACCGTCCGCGGTGACCACCTCGAGACCGGATACCGACGCGGCCAGACTGCGGTTGTCCACTCCTGAGCCGTGCGTCCCGGTGGCCACCGCCCCCGCGACCGAAATATGCGGCAGCGAACCCAGCGTCGGCAATGCGAACCCCGCCGCGTGCAGGCGATCCGCGAAATCCCCGTACCGCAACCCGCCCGCGACCGTGACACACGATGCGTCGGCATCGATCTGGACCCGTGGCGGCAGACCGGTCAGCGAAATCTGCTCACCGGCGGTGTCGGCGATCCGATTGAACGAATGCCCGCTGCCCAGCGCGCGCACCCGCTCGGACCGTGCCACCAGCTCGCGCACCTGATCCACATCGGTGGGCCGATGCACGCCGCGAGCCTCGAAAGCGATATTGCCCGCCCAATTAGTCCGCACCACGCTCTGTCCTCTCCTGACTCCGTTCGCACACGCTAGCGCGGTCCCGGATCTGCGTCGGGTGATCCCGGGCGAGCGCCGAACCGCTGACACCTCGTAGCCGCGAACCGGCCCGATCGTTCTAGGTGCTCGCCACGAGCAACTCCTCCGACGCCGCGGGGCGCAACCCGTCGGGGCGGCCACGGAAGTAGCGGTCGGTCAGATCGTCCCCGGACACGGTGCGGGCGTCGCGGAAACCTGATTCGAGCGCCAGTGCGCGGATTTGCTCGGGATCGTAGAAGCTGATGAACGGCGTGCCCGAGGACCGCGCACCACGCTCGGCGAACTCGCGCAGCATCCGCTCAGGGGCGCCGACTCGATCGATCGGGAGCATGTAGGTCATCACCAGCGTCGACCCCGGTGCGAGGGTGGAAATACGTTGCAGGGTGGCGGTATTGGCGGCATGCGTCAGATACATCGAGACCCCGGTGGAGGCCACCACCGCCGGGCGCTGCGGATCGAAACCTGCCTCGACGAGCCGCTCCCACCACGACTCGGCCTCGAAATCGACCGGCACCAAACGCAATCCGGTCGGCGCGGCCAGTCCCAACTCGTCCAGGCGGCGGCGTTTCCACTCCTGCGGGCCGGGCTGGTCGACCTCGAAAATGGTTATGGCCGAGGCGAGTTCGGGGCGACGCTGGGCCAGCGTGTCCAGGCCCGCGCCCAGTAACACGTACTGCCCGACGCCCGCGGCGGACTGCTCGACGATCAGATCCTCGATGAACCGCGCTCTCGCCACGACTCCCGCGCGCATCGGACGGGTGGAATCGGGATCCATGTCCGGGCGTTCGCGCCAGCCGTCGTCGGGATCGACCAGGCGCAGGCCGATCTCGTCCCGCACCACGTGCGGGGGCGGATCCGCCTCGAGATGCAGTGCGCGCCACAACGCCACCCGCGCCGCGGTGTGCTCGGGCGCGACGGCGTCCGAGCCGCTCATGCCGGATCCGCCGGGGCGGCCTGCAGGGTCCACAACCGTCCGTCCGGATCGCGCACGACCATCTCCCTGGTCCCGAAATGCGTGTCCTCGAACTCGGTGACGACCTCGGCGTCGGAGCCGAAGTGCACGGCCTCGGCATCAGGCACCGACAGGACCAGGCGGGTGTCGGGCTGTTCGTGCGGAACCTCGGCGACGAACACCGAGGGGCCCTGGCTGTTGCGGAACAGGCCGGAGTTGTGATCGGTGGTGAAATCTACTTCGTAGCCCAGGGATTGCATGAACCGGGCGGCCTTGCCCCAGTTGCGGGTCGTGAGATAAACGGCCGCGATACCGGTGGTGGTCACGATCGGCGCTCCTTTCGCTCGGGTGGTTGCTCGGTGGGGGAGTTGTCCAGATGTGCGCGCAGCGCCTCGGCCACGAGCGCCGACAACGACTGCCCCGACTCGATGGCCCGGATCTTGACCTGCTTGATCAAATCCACCGGCAGATACACGTTGAACTGCTTGACCTCGTCACCCACGCCTCGAAGCTAGCATGCTAGCAAGCTAGAAACAACAGCCGGAATACCCCGCCCGTGCACCGGCTTGGGATGAAGGTGACCGATCATGAGATCTTCGAGCTGGGCGATTTCACCCTCGGGGGCATCACCGTGCCCGACGTGCGACTGGCCTACACGACCTACGGTCAACTCGCGCCCGATGCGGCCAACGCCATCGTGTTTCCCACCTGGTTCGCCGGAACTCACGAAGCCAACGAATGGCTGATCGGCGCGGGAAAGGCGCTGGACACGGACCGGTACTTCGTCATCGTGCCCAACCTGTTCGGCAACGGGCTGTCCAGCTCGCCCAGCAACACCCCTGCACCCCACGACCGGGCGCGATTCCCGCACGCGACGATGCTCGACAACGTCACCGCGCAACACCGCCTGGTCACCGAGCGGTTCGGGATCACCCGGCTGGCGCTGGTGCTGGGCGCGTCGATGGGCGCGGGGCAGACGTACCAGTGGGCGGTAGCGCACCCGGACATGGTCGAGCGCATCGCCGCGATCACCGGCTCACCATGCACCAGTCCGCACAATCAGGTGTTCCTGGAAGGGTTGCGCGCAGCGCTCACCGCCGATGCCGACTTCGCCGACGGCGAGTATCGCACCCCGCCTCGGCGCGGGCTGCGCGCGTTCTCCCGGATCTACGCCGGGTGGGGCCTGTCCCAGGCGTTCTACTGGGAGCGGGTGTACGCGGCGCTGGGCTTCGAGACCCTCGAGGATTTCCTGACCGGGGTGTGGGAGAACAACTTCCGTGACTGGGACGCCAACGACCTGCTCGCCATGATGCACACCTGGGAGCACGCGGATATCGGGCGCACGCCCGGATTCGACGGCGACACCCGCGCCGCGCTGGCCTCGATCACCGCTCGGACCCTGTCGATGCCCTCGCGCAAGGACCTGTACTTCCCGCCCGAGGACGAACAGTGGGCCGTGCAGCACATCCCGGATGCGGAACTGCGCGTCATCCCGGGGATCTGGGGACACCTCGCCGGCGGCGGCGCGGACCCCGACGCGGCCGCATTCATCGACGCTGCCCTGCGCGAGCATCTGGGCCGCTGACTTCAATGGACCCGTGAGTCCATTCGATCGGTATCCTCGCGCTATGACGATCACCGCGAAGGGACAGGCCACGCGCCGGCGGATCATCGAGGGCGCCGCGGTGCATCTGCGCAGTGAGGAACCCGGCACGGTGACCCTCGACGACATCCGGGCGATCACCGGCACCAGCAAAGGGCAGATCTTCCACTACTTCCCCGGCGGCAAGGAGGAGTTGCTGGTCGCGGTCGCCCGGTACGAGGCCGAACGCGTGCTCGAGGATCAGCAACCGCATCTGGGTGCATTGACCTCGTGGGCGGCGTGGGAGCGCTGGCGAGACGCGGTGCTGGCCCGGTATCGCGCACAAGGGCGGCACTGTCCGCTGGGTTCGCTGATGGCACAGGTCGGGACCACCGCCGGGACCGCCGAGGTGGTCGGCACACTGCTGGCGCAGTGGTGTGCGCACATCCGGCGGGGCATCGCGACGATGCAGGACGCGGGTCTGGTGCGTGCGCAGGTGGATCCGGACGCGGTCGCGATGACGTTCGTCGCGGCCATCCAGGGCGGGGTGCAGGTGCTGCGCACCACCGGCAGCGTCGAGTACCTGGAGACCTCGATGAACACCCTCGTCACGCACCTGAGGGAGGGGTGAGGCAGTACACCCCACTTTGGACTTGCTGGTCCAAAAATTCGCTCGTAGCGTCGGCCCTATGACACGACTCTCCGGAAAAACAGCCCTCGTCACCGGCTCCACCAGCAATATCGGACGCGCCATCGCCGAGGCGTACGGCGCGCAAGGCGCACACGTCGTGGTCTCCGGCCGCGACGACGCACGCGGCAACGCGGTCGTCGAACGCATCCGCGCCGCGGGCGGGCGCGCGGACTACGTGCACGCCGACCTGGACGGCACCCTGGCCGCGAGCCGCGCCCTGGCCGACGCGGCCACCGGCCTGCTCGGCGGGCGGATCGACATCCTGGTGAACAATGCCGGAATCTACCCGCCCTCGACCACCCCGACCGCCGACGAGGCCATGGTCGATCGCGTCTACGCGGTCAACGTCAAAGCCCCGTTCTTCCTCACCCAGGTCCTCGCGCCCGCCATGGCCGAAGCCGGCGGCGGAGTGATCATCAACCTGGGCTCGTGGGTCGCCCGCCTGGCGGTGCCGGTCGGCGCGCTCTACGCCTCCACCAAGGGCGCGATGGAAACTCTGACCCGCGCGTGGTCCGCGGAGTTCGGCCCGCGGGGTGTGCGGGTGAACGCGATCTCCCCGGGCGTGATCCGCTCCGGAGACCAGATCGCGGACGCGCCCAGCCCCGCGGACACGATGATGTACGGCACCCCGGCCGGCAAGCTCGGCACACCCGAGGCGATCGCCGCCGCGGCGGTATACCTGGCCTCCGACGACGCGGAATTCGTACACGGCACCGTCCTGGACGTCGACGGCGGCCGCACCGGCGTCGCGGTCGTCGCCGAACCCGCCGCGGCCGCCGCGGGGGCCTAGGCCGGATCGGGTGCGGCGACCTGACTCAACCGGCCCTCGGCCACGCGCAGCCACCGCTGCACCCGCACCTCGGTCAGAAAACGTTCGTCATGGCTGACCACGACGAACGCACCCCGATACGCCTCGAGCGCACTCTCGAGCTGCCCGACCCCGACCAGGTCCAGATTGTTCGTCGGCTCGTCCAGCAGCAACAGATGCGGCGCCGGTTCGGCGAACAGCGCGCACGCCAGACTCGCCCGCAACCGTTCCCCACCCGAGAGCGCCCGCACCGGTCGATGCGCGGCCGGTCCGCGAAACAGCAAGCGAGCCAGCACGTTCAGCCGTTCCGCGGCGGACAGCTGCGGTGCGCTCGCGGCGAGATTCTCCGCCACGGTGAGCGTGGGATCGAGCAGATCCAGTCGCTGGGACAGATACGCCACCCGCCCCGGCGCATGGCGCACCCGGCCGCGGCCGGGGGTGAGCGCACCGGCCAGGATGCGTAGCAGGGTGGATTTGCCTGCACCGTTCGGCCCGGTCAGCGCGATCCGTTCGGGTCCGCGGATCGTCAGATCCACCCCGTCGCCGGTGAAGATCTCCCGCCCGCCCAGCTCGATGCCGATCCCCTCACCCTCGAACACCGTGCGCCCAGCGGGAACCTCGGTGCCCGGCAGATCCAGCACGATCCGCTGATCCTCGCGCACCGCACGCTGGGCTCGGTCGAGCCGCTCGCGGGCCGCGCCGACCCGCGCGTTATGGGTCTGATTCGCGCGTGCCGCGGACTCCTGGGCGTTGCGTTTCATGGTGCCCGCGAAGATCTTCGGCAGTCCGGCATCGCCCAGGGTGCGCGCCGCGTTGCCCGCCCGGCGCGCGGCGCGTTCGCGGGCCTGCTGCATTTCGCGCTTCTCCCGCTTGACCTCCTGTTCGGCGTTGCGCACATTCTTCTCAGCGACTTCGCGCGCGGCCTGCACGCCTTGTTCGTAGGCGGTGAAATTGCCGCCGTGGAAACGGATTTCGGCGGACTCGAGTTCGGCGATGCGGTCCATCCGATCCAGGAGCGCGCGGTCGTGACTGACCACGAGCAGACCTCCGGTCCACTCCTCGAGCACCCCGTATAGCCGCTGACGCATATCGATGTCGAGGTTGTTGGTCGGCTCGTCCAGCAGCAGCACATCCGGACGGCGCAGCAGCTGCGCGGCGAGCCCGAGAGTGATGATCTGCCCGCCGCTGAGCGTGTCCAGATCGCGGGACAGTGCGATATCGGCCAGTCCGAGCCGCTCGAGCTGGGCGCGGGTGCGTTCCTCGACGTCCCAGTCCGAGCCGATGACGGTGAAATGCTCCTCGCGCACGTCACCGGACTCCACCGCGGCCAGCGCCGCGAGGACCGGCGCGATGCCCAGAACCTGCGCGACGGTCGATCCCATCGTCAGCGGCAGGGTCTGGGGCAGATACCCCAGCACTCCCTCCACGGTGACGCTGCCGCCGCCGGGGCGCAGGTCGCCGGCGATCAGGCGCAGTAGCGTGCTTTTGCCCGCGCCGTTGGGCGCGACCAGTCCCGTGCGCCCGCCGGGCACGGTGAACGACAGATCCCGGAACACAGGGGTGTCATCGGGCCAGGTGAACGACAGATTCGAACAGACGATGCGAGCATCGGACATGAGGGCGACTCCCGGAGTGAGGCGGGCGCAGATCGGCTGCGCCGCATGGCGTTTCGGTGGAACGACGACATGGCCACAACAGCCGCACCGTGTGCGCTGGTGGCCGGACTCCGGGGTCTATCCGGAGATGTCGAGTTCACCCGCCATGTCTGGTCTCCTCAGGGATCGGATCGAGCGGGCGTCACTGTACCGCACCGCTCACTTTCCGGTGGCCGCGGCGTCGTTCTCCGCACGTTCGAGCCGGGCGCGCGTACGAGTGAAAATCTTTCCCAGACATGCGAGTTCGTCATCGGTGAGCTCGTCCAGGAACAGCTCACGCACGGTGCGGGCGTGCCCGGGAGCCGCGGCCAGGAACGCTTCGAGTCCGGTGGCGGTCAGCACCGCGCGATAGCCGCGCCCGTCGCCGGGGGCGGGTTCGCGGGTGAGCAGGCCGCGTTTGATCATCGAATTGACCTGATAGGTGATGCGGCTGCGGGAGAACACCATGCGATCGGCCAGCTCACTCATCCGCAGCCGGTGTTGCGGGGCTTCGCGCAGCAACAGCAGCAGGTGATAGTCGATCAGACTCAGCCCGCTCGAGGCGCGCAGGGCCGCGTCCACGCAGGTCTCGAGCCGCACGCTGCCCTCGAGATAGGCGCGCCAGGCCTGCACTTGATCCGCACGCAGTTCGCTCGACTCAGGCATCGCACTCCTCACTACTACAAATCTTGATCATACGAGACGACCCGGTGCGCGGACGGCGATCGACCTGCCGGTCGACTTCGCTCTGAACGACCGGGAATGTTCGGCGACGCCCTATGGTTGTCACGGTAGACAAAATTTCAACTACATTGGAGGTCGTCATGCCAGCTGTGACAGCGGACACGCTGACGCTGCCGCGGGTGCCCGCACCGGACGCTGCGGTGATGTCGCAGCGTCGCGTTCGATCGGTGACGACGGCGCCGACCGGATTCGAAGGCGAAGGATTCCCGGTACGCCGCGCGTTCGCCGGGGTCTCGCTCGCGGACCTGGATCCGTTCATCCACATGGACCAGATGGGTGAGGTGGAGTACGCACCGGGCGAGCCCAAGGGCACCCCGTGGCACCCGCACCGCGGATTCGAAACCGTCACCTACATCATGGATGGCACCTTCGAGCACCAGGACTCGCATGGTGGCGGCGGCACCATCAGCAACGGTGACACCCAGTGGATGACCGCGGGCAGCGGCCTCCTGCACATCGAGAAGCCGCCCGAGTCGCTGGTGGTCTCCGGAGGGTTGTTCCATGGCATCCAGCTGTGGGTGAACCTGCCGCGGGCGAACAAATTCAACGCACCCCGCTATCAGGACATCCGCGGCGGACAGGCCACCCTGCTGTCCTCCGAGGACGGCGGCGCGCTGCTGCGGGTGATCGCCGGTGACCTGGACGGGCATGCCGGTCCGGGCAACACCTTCACCCCGATCAGCCTCGTGCACACCACCATCAGCCCCGGAGCCCGGCTGAACCTGCCGTGGAACCGCGAGTTCAACGCGTTGGCCTACGTGATGGCCGGTGTCGGGACCGTCGGGCAGGACCAGCAGCCGATCCGCAAGGGCCAGCTGGCCGTGTTCGGCCCCGGTGACGCGCTCACCCTGACCGCGGGCACATCCACTCCGGCCGCCGAACCGAACCTGGAAGTGCTGCTGCTGGGCGGCGCCCCGATCCGCGAACCGGTCGCGCACTACGGGCCGTTCGTGATGAACACCCGCGCCGAGCTGATGCAGGCGTTCGAGGACTACCAGGCCGGCCGCTTCGGGGTCATCCCCGCGGAGAAACTGCCGCACACCGACGGCGATCCGGCACCGGGGTCCGGCGCGCGGGCATGAGCCCGCACTCCCGATCGCGCGGGCGATATCCCTGCCCGCGCGATCCGGAATCGCACCTTCGCCCGGCATCGTCCGGATCGATCGCCGGACACGCTGGCCAGCATCGTTGACACGCCCCGGTGGGCATCCACTACGGTCGGGACCCGACACACGGGCACGGCACCATTCCGGCGACCGACGAAGGGGACACCCCTTGACCACCAGCGATTTCGCCTACACCGGGTGTGACAACCTGGAAGCGATGGCCGAAGCGGTCAACTACAACACTTTCCTGGTCGACACCGTCGACCGTCACCTGGCCCCGGCGGGTGCCGCATCCGATGTGCGGGTGCTGGACTTCGGGGCCGGATCGGGCACCTACGCCGATATGCTCGCCGCCCGTCAGATCACTCCCGAATGCCTCGAACCCGACGAGGAGCTACAACACATCCTGCGCGCCAAGGGGTACAAGGTCCTCGACCACGACGGGACGCCCGAGCACGACGGTGAGCGGTACGGGCTGATCTACACCTTCAACGTGCTCGAGCACATCAAGAACGATCAGACCGCCTCCGAACATCTGGCCGCGCTGCTACGTCCCGGCGGCACGCTGGTCGTCTACGTGCCCGCGCTCGAGATCCTGTACACCGCAATGGATTCCAAGGTCGGGCACTACCGCCGTTACCGGCGCACCCAGCTGAACCGGATCCTGCGCAATGCGGGTCTCGAGATCGTCGAGTCCCGCTACTGCGACCCCCTCGGATTCTTCGCCACCCTGGCTTACAAAATGCTGGGCCCCGGTGACGGCACCATCAATCCGCGCTCGCTCAAGCTCTACGACCGCGCCGTGTTCCCGATCAGCAAAGCGCTGCAGATCCTGACCAGCCGATTCTTCGGCAAGAATGTACTGGTCGTGGCCACCAAGGCCTGACCGACGGCCGCGACACGACTTTCAGAGATCGCCCGAGTAGTCGATGCTGATCCAGCGATCGGGACGGATGGTGAGCAGGGCCGACCCGTTGCCGTCCATGTTGTCGGCGAAGGCGCGGCCGCCCTCCGCACCGAGGTAGCGGACCGCGATCTCCTCTCGGGCTTCGTGGGGAGCGGGGGTGACATCGTCGACGACGGTGCCCTCGACGATGACGTACTGGTACGGCAGTTCTTCCCGCTGAACGGTCAGCGTGACCACGCCGGCCGCGCGCATGAGCCTGACCTTGCGGCTCTTGGCTCCGGTACTGATCCTGATATTGCCGCCCGGGGTGTAGTCGTACCAGATCGGCACGGCCGCGGGCGGGCGGCCGTCGGTAGCCGCGACCGACAGCACCGCAATGTGCTTGTCCGCGAGGAACTGCTGACGTTCAGTCTCCGTGAAAGGTTTCGGCATATAACTACGAACATCCCGATACCGCAGGATTATTTCGATGGCAGCCTCGGGACCTGGACTGCGATACATGGCCCCGGTTATCTGACGCTGAGCCCGTCGAGCACGACTGTGATCAGCTGGTTCGGGGTGCCGCGCAACCGGGCGCGACGCTCGGCTGCCGCCACACCGATGACCAGGTCCAACACGTCGGCGATATCGACATCGGATCTCGCCGCCCCGGCTCGTTTCGCTTGGGAGAGCAGGGTTTCGAACGACCGGAGGAACTCGTTCCGAAGCTGGCCGGGGATCGCGATGATGGTGCCGGTGCTGCCGTCGATTGCTTCGCACAGCGCCTGGTTGAGGGCGACTTCGCCGACGAGCTCGGCGAAGTACCCGCGAAATGCCTCCTCCGGTGCGGCGTCGGCCGCTGCAAGCGTGCGTGCTCGCTCGGTGAACTTCTCGATGCGGCCGAGAATGACCGCCTCGAACAGCGCGTTGCGGGTGGGGAAGTGCCGGTAGACGGTGCCGACACCGACCCCGGCTCGGCGTGCGATCTCGTCGAAGGACACCGACGAGCCGTCGACGGCCAGCATCTCCCGAGCGACGGCCAGCACCTGATCCCGATTGCGGCGCGCATCCGAGCGCAGTGGCTTGGCGATGTGCCCGGTGTTGTCACCCATCGTTCGATCGTAACGGTCAGCATTGCGAAACGGAGAAGTATCTCCGTATAGTCGAACGAATCGGAGAGCTTTCTCCGCTTATCGCGGCCCGTAGGCGCGGTGGATCCGAAATCCGATCACGGAGGACACATGGACCAGGTTGTTTTCGTCACCGGTGCGACCGGGCAGCAGGGTGGGGCGGTCGCGGACCGCTTGCTCGCCGACGGATGGCAGGTGCGGGTGTTGACTCGCCGTCCGGACAGCAGCAGAGCTCGGGCCCTGACGAGTGCAGGCGCAGATCTGATCGCGGGCTCGCTGGAGGATCCGGCGACGATCGAGCGCTGCGTCGAGGGAGTGTACGGGGTGTACAGCGTGCACCCGGGGCCGCTGGCCCCGGAACAGGACGAGGTGAAGGCCGGCAAGGCCATCACCGACGCCGCGGTGAAATACGGTGTGGCACATCTGGTCTACAGCTCGGGTCTGGGTGCCGACCGCGGCGGGCAACCGACCAAATGGGACATCGAGCAGTACATCGCCGCGTCGGGTGTCTCGGCCACCGTGCTGCGGCCGAGTTCCTTCATGGAGAACCTGATCACGCAGTCCGCCACGGTCGGGATTCGAGACGGCGCGCTGCGCACCGCCGCGGCTGCCCACGTGCGCCAGCAGTTCATCGCGCTCGACGACATCGGCGCCTTCGCCGCATTCGCGTTGCAGCACCCGGATGACTACCGTGGCCGGACGTTCGAGCTGGTCGGTGACGCGCTGACACCGCCCGAGGTCGCCGCCCAGGTCAGCGCCGCAGTCGGGCAGCCGGTCCCGTATCTGCAACGTCCGATCGAGGAACTACGCCGCATCAACGAACGATTCGCTCGCGGCTACGAATTTCTCAACAGCGGCGACGGCAGCGTGCCCGACGTCGATATCGACGAACTGCGTGCACTGCACCCGGGGTTGATGAACTTCCGAGACTGGCTCAGCCGTAAGGGTGCGGAACTGATCCGCCCACTGCTCGGTCCGCGGCCCTGATCACCGTGCATCCACACACCGCGTGGCTGACTGCACTCGCTGTCGGATTCGATTGCCGCGGACAACCTGTCGATATTCCGTGGCAAGGTGAGGCCCGGCATCGCGGTTGACTCGTCCCTGACCGCTGCGACCTCGCGGGAAGGCTTGACCCTGACGCTGCGTCGGGGTTGCACGCTTGCTGCATGACGAAGAACATCGCTTCCGCGGCACGGCCTGCTCCGCCGATCGGATCCTTCCGACACGTCGATGGCCGCCGGGTTTTCGTGCATCGGTTGGGCCGCGTTGGGCTGCCCGTGGTGTTCCTGCCAGGTGCCGGCGCGGTCGGTCTGGACTATTTCGCTGTCCAGCAAGGGGTTTCGCGGTTCTGCAGCGCGGTGGTGTACGACCGTGGCGGCAGCGGGTACAGCGATCCGGTCCCGCTGCCGCGCACCGCCGCCGCGGTCGCGACGGAACTGCACGAGTTGCTGCACGCCCTCGACCTCACCGCCCCGTACGTCCTGGTCGCGCACTCGCTCGGCGGGGCCTACGTGCATCGGTTCACGCAGTTGTACCCGCACGAAGTGGCCGGGCTGGTCTGGGTGGACGGCTTGCACCGCGATTGGGAGGACTTCATGCCCGCTGCGGCGAGCCGGGCCAGCGGGCAAGCACCGGGGTCCGAGCAGATCGGGCAGATGCGCCCAGCCCTGCACGAGATGTTCGCCGAACTGCTGGCGCACTATCCGCAGCACATGCGGCAACCGCTGATCGAAGCCCATCTCAGCGACGAATGGCTCCGGGTCGGCATCGCCGAGCGGGGCACGCTGGTCGCACTGGCCGACGAATTGCGTGCCGGGCCGGACATTCCCGACGTGCCGATGGTTGCGCTCACCGCAGCAGGTACCGACCCAGGTCCGCAAGCGGCGATGCCGAAGCAGACGATGCGCGCGATACACGAGGGGATGCGGAAGATGACTGCGGCGATGGTGAGCAGGGTGCCACTCGGGGAACATCGTGTGATCGCCGATGTCGGCCACAACCAGCTGTGCTTCACGCACCCCGATGCCGTGGTCGGGGCGATCCGCGACGTCGTCGACCGAGTTGTTCGCACCTAAAATCGGCTTGGCGACGTTTCCCGAAGACCGGAGGCACACGGTGCTCACGATCGGCCAGCTCGCGGCGACCGCCCGCGTCAGCGTGCGCACCGTCCGCCACTACCACCAGGTCGGCCTCTTACCCGAGCCCGACCGCGATGCCTCGGGCTACCGCCGCTACAGCGCACAGGCGGCAGTGGATCTGGTCCGGATCAGAACTCTGGCCGATGCCGGAGTGCCACTGGCCCGCATCGAGACGCTGCTACACGCACAGCCAACCGAATTCGCCGCCGCCATCACCGATATCGACACCGCATTGCCGAATTGGCGAGCGGCGAAGAACTTGTCCTGCCTCCCGAGATGATCGCCGTACTGAACCGGCTGCGCGGCCTCGGAGTCAGCGAACGCACGATCCGCCTCGAACGCGACTGGTCGATCCTGCTGCAAGCCTCGGACCCGGATGCGTTGCCGCAGTGGATACGAGACAAGAACCTCGGCCTCGAAGACCCCGAGAAGACGCGCCTGTATCTCGCATGCGATCAATGCGTCGGCTGGGATCCGCGCGATCCACGCGTGGATCAGCTCATCGACGACCTGGAAACCTGGGAGATCGAACGCGACGGCAACAGCAGTCGGCCCGAGCACCCGACGCCGCTGTTTTCCCTGGTCCTGCGGGAATCACCGGCATGGCATCGAATCCTCGATACCCTCGCGCGCCGCGCGGAGGGTCGACGAACCACCATGCCCGACAGCTGACCGCGGACCGCTGGCGTCACGTGTCGGCAACGGTTTCACCGTCGGTCGCGCAGGAACCGCTCGACCTCGCGAGGATGCCGCAACAGCTGCAAGTTCACCTCCGGTGCGCAGCGGGTCACCGCGGCGAGGATTCCGGGGAGGCTGCGGCGGCGGTAGCAGATCACCCAGCGCCAGAACACCAGACTTTCGCGAGAGCGGCGCAGCGCACGCCGGACACAGGTGCCGAGCGGAAAGTCCAGCACGACAATCGTATCGGCGGCGCGGAGCCGGGGTTCGAGTACATCGAACGGGCCCAGATCGCCATCGAGAATCCAGGCCGGCGCGGCGACGAGTTCCCGCTGGAGGGCTGCCCACTGCTCGCGGGGGAGCGGTGTCGCATCCGCCGACCAGAACAGCTCGTCCAATTCGGTGACCGGCAACCCCATCACCTCGCCTAACCGGCGCGCGAGCACCGATTTGCCCGCACCGCCGCGACCGAGCACGACCACTCGTTGCACACAGCCTCCGTGGGAATCGGATGATCGCCTTCGCGCGGATCACTGTCGAGTATGTCCGCACAGTGCCGCCGGGGGAGCGAGATGTAGCTCGGCAACGACTCGATTCTCACCGATGGTTTCGGTCGTTCTCCGCGTGATCGCGACTGCTGGCCGAAATTGGTACGCCCGCACCAGCGACCCCAGTTTTCGAGGGATTACGTAGCTAATACGTTTCGTTGGCGAAACGCAAACGGAAACGATAAATCTGCGACGTCCTCAAGTTACTGAGGTCGATTCCAGGACACCTGACCGCCGATAACGTTCACTTATCGGCGGTCAGACAGGGGTTGACCGTCCTGTGCCGCACTGGGATTCGTTTCGTGTCATTGCGTTGGAATTGACGAAACAAACGCTACGATTCTCCGGTGTCGACGATGTGCAACTACCCGGGATGTTCCCGAACCATCACCAAGAGCGGCGGCCCGGGACGACCCTCGGAATACTGCGAACACCCCGAACACACCCGGTGGCGGGCCTGGCGAGAACGCCAACGACTGCAACAGGAGCAGGACGACACCCCGTCCGCGAACGTCACTGTGACGCAACAAGGTCCGGTGACCGCGGCCCGGGTACGGGCCGATGAACTGCTCATCCAGTTCCGGACGCTGGCCGAACAGCTCGGCGGCACACTGAATTCCGCGGTCGCCGAACTATCCACCCTGGCCGATCCGTCGATCGCTGAGGCCCAGGTCCAGGCCGTCCAGGCCGAGGCCGCACGTCGCATCGCCGAAGCCGAGATGGCCGCAGTCACCGCCGAGCAGGCCCGTCGCGAGGCCGAACAGGCCAGGGCCGCCGCCGAATCCGCCGCCGAGGACGCCGCTGTGGCTGCGGAGCATGCCGAAGCCCGCATTGCCGAAGCGCTCGCCGCCCGCGACGACGCACTCGGTGAGGTGCAGAAGGTCACCACTCAGGCCGCGGACGAGGTGTTCACCGCCCGCACCGAGGCCGAAGCCCAGGTCCGCGCCATTCGCCGCGAAGCCACCGAGGACCTCGAACGGGCCCGGGACCAAGCGAACGAGGAGATCACCCGGGCCCGCACCGCCTGCTCCGCGGATGTCGAACGCGTCAAACGCGAAGCCGCCCAGCAGATCACCGCGGCCGCGGCCGAACGCGACCTGGCCGTTCAGCGCGTCGCCGATGCCGAACGCGCCATCGATCGCGCCGAAGCCGCGGCCGCCGAACGCGCCGAAGCCCTGTCGGACACGCGCGCGGAACTCACCCGCAGCCGCACCGAGCTCACCGAGGCTCGGGCGGAGATCACCACCGCGCGAGCAGAACTCGCCGAAACAAGGCGCACGGCAACCGAGGACACGGCCGCCTTGCGCACCACCCACAGCGCCGCACTGGCCGCCGCGCACCGCGACGCCGCCGAACGCCTCGCCGCCGTCGAGGACGCACGAGCCCAAACCCTCGCCCGCGCCGAACGCGCCGAACGCCTCGCCGACGACCTCCTGGCCCAATCCCGCCGCAGCGGAACAGGAACTGAAACCACCAGCACCGGAACCTGATTCGCGCCGTCGTCCACCGATCGCGTCGACCGGTGGACGACGGAATTTCGACTCCCACCGTTTCCCGGCAACGACTCGGCGGTTGAAGCGCGTATTCGCCCCTGCCCGCGAACGATGAGTTCGTCGACGTCGAAGCGTCCTTGTCTTCGAGAGTCGATCCCCGACTTCGGGATCGACTGAGGCAAGGAGCCTCCGACGCGTCTGAGGGTAACGACGCTCATGACCTCGTACGGGGTAGCGCAGGGGCCGGGAGCACCCGATGAGGACCGCAGCGGCGGGGGCGTCGAGCAGGTCGCAGCACTCGAACAACTCCCCAGCGGCGAGTTACAGGTGCCCGGCAGCGGAACGCTGGTCAGGCCATTACGGCTCGGCATCGACACACGCCTGGACTTGAGCCGAGAACGTGTTGCGGGCTGGAGAATTTCAGTATGTTGGATATGGCCGCGAAGCTGGACCAGCAGTAGACGCTGTGTCACCGCAACGGGACGTCCGGAGTCAGCCGGTCCACGAGAAAAGCGAGGATCTCGTCGCGGGCCGCGACGGTCGGCTCCCCGGCCGTATCGACCAGATGCGCGGTGACCACACTGTGCGGGCAACCGACGATCTGCGAGAAGAACGGCGGCGGAGAGGGATTCGCCGCCTCGGCGGGCAGCACTCGCGGCTCGAAACGTGGACCCAGCGCTGCGGCGTAGGCGGCGAAACGCTGCGCGGTGCAGAAGCGGTCGCCCTCGAAGCGATAGGCGCGCACCACGAGATCATCGCGATCGAGTCGCTCCCGCACGGCCGCGAGCTCACCGGGCGAAATCTCCAGTCCGCCAGGGTCATCCAGTGGCAGGGACGGCTGGCACAACACCGGCGCCAGCATCGTGGGCTCGAGCATCATGGTGAGCGCGAAATTGCCGGTGAAGCACATACCCAGCGCGCCGACCCCGAGACCGCCGCATTCGCGATGGGCCAGGGCCGCCAGCGCACGCAGCCACACCGCGACCGGGCTTGACTTGCCCGCGCCGAAGGCCCGGAATTCCGCACTGACACAGGCTCGTTCGAAGACTTCCACGCCGGCCTCCGCCTCCGGATAGGCACCGTCGCGGCCGAACAGTGACGGCAGGTAGACGGTGAGCCCGGCCTCGCGCACCCAGCGGGCGAATCGGGCCACATCGGGGCTGATGCCGGGCATTTCCGCCATGACGATGACGGCCGGTCCGATGCCGCTGACGTACACGGTGCGGGCTACTCCGTCGAGCGTGATCGACCGGGGTGTGAAATCGGCGAGGTCGTCGTCGAGAGGATCCTGCGGGAGTGATTGCTGCACACACCGAACTCTGCCGCAGCAGGTCAGCACACCGCCATCGGCGAGATCGCCACTCTTCGGTCTAGTCTCGCCACATGATTACCCACCTCGCACTGGACGGTGTGCTCGAAGGTGCACTCGGCCTCGGTGTCGACATCGTCGACACGGCAGCCGGGATCGCCGGTGACGCGACGGGCGGGCGGCTACGACAGCGTGTCGCATCACTCGATGGGCTACCGGTCCGATCCAGCGGTGGGCGGCTGATCAGCGTCGATACCGCAACCCCGCTCAGCGCGGCGGAATTCGAACCCGGCGATGTTCTGGTGCTGCCGGGGCCGTCCGCGTCCGGCGAAGCACGTGTCGAGGAGCTGCTGACCCGACCCCGGACCATGCAGGCCGTCGAAATCATCCGGCGTGCCGCTGATTCCGGCGCCACGGTAGCTGCCTCCTGCTCGGCTGTCTTCGTGCTCGCTGCCTCGGGGCTGCTGTCTGGCCGGGCCGCCACCACTACGTGGTGGCTGGCGCCGCTGTTGGCCCGCCGCTTCCCCGATATCACCGTGCAGTCCGATCGCATGGTGGTCGACAGCGGCGCAGTACTCACCGCCGGTGCGGCTTTCGCCCACACGGACCTGCTGCTGGCGCTGGTCGCCCGCCTCGGCGGCGGTGCACTGGCCGAGCAGGTGGCTCACTACCTGGTGCTCGATGCCCGCATGTCGCAGTCGCGCTACATGGTGCTCGAGCATCTACGGGCCACCGACCCGGTGCTGCGCGCCGTGCAACAGCACGTGCACGCCAATCTGCACCGGCAACTGTCACTGGACGAATTGGCAAGTGTCGCAGCGGTTTCTCCGCGCACTCTGACCCGCCGCATCCGGGACCGCGTCGGCGTCTCGCCCATCCAGTACGTTCATCGCCTCCGGGTCGGGCACGCGGCCACCCTGCTCACGACCACCCGCGAACCCGTCGATGTGATCGCGGGCGCGGTGGGCTACGCCGATCCGGCGGCGTTCCGGCGCATCTACCGCAGGCACACCGGCGAGACACCGACCGCCACCCGCACCCGCGCGGCCGAATCGACCTGATCGGAGTGCCGCTTCAGGATTCCGGGGCCGGATCGGCGCGACCCGTCAGGGCTCGAGATCGACTACGCCTCTGCCGCTCTCCACGTCGAACGGCACCGAGACCTGGTCGTGTGCGATCAGCCAGGCTCCGTCGATCCGGCGCATTCCGTAGGTGACCCGGACCCACATACCGTTCGTGGCGCCGCCCTGCTTCAGGGTTCCGCTCAGGCGAACGAAGGCGTGCCCGAATGCCACCTCGTCGCCTACGGTGAACCTCAGGTCGCGGACCTCGTAGTTGACGGTCTCGAAGATCCGGAACACCTTCGCCCAGTTCTCGAGTTTCGCCGCCACCCCGACGTGCTGCAGCGGCGGTTCGACGTCGAAGGACACCACGTCGGTGGTGTAGAGCTGCCTCAGGGCCTCGAGATCCTTGGCGCGCAGTGCGTCGACGACCTTGTCGATGTGTCGGCGAATCTGAACTTCATCCTCGGCGGCGCGGTCAGCGCGTGATCGAAAGTCGTTCGGCGTCATCGTGATCGGTTCCTTCCTTGTCGATGTGCGGGGTGTCGGTGACGGGGCGACGCAACGGAGCCAGGGCGGTACTCCATGCGATGACCTGATCCAGCGTTCTGGTCAGAGCGGCGGCATGGTGTTCACGCGGTACGAAGGTGGTGTGGTTCTCGAAATCGGTGAGCAGCGAGATCGCGACCTGATGGCCGACATCGGCCATGCCCAGCGTGCCGCACACGGTTCGCAGTTGCACGACCGCGCGAGCGCCGCCGCCCGCGCCGTAGGAGACGAATCCGACCGCCTTGTCGGTCCATTCCGCGAACGCGTGATCGATGGCGTTCTTCAGCACGCCGGGAACGCCGCCGTTGTATTCGGGTGTCACCAGCACGAAGCCGTCGAACGGGGCGATCCGCTCGGCCCAGCGCCGGGTGTGCTCGTGCGCCGACGGGCCGAACATCGGCGGCGCGGGTTCGTCCAGATGCGGTAGCGGGTGATCGCGCAGATCGATCAGTTCGAACTCGGCGTCGCCGCGCTGCGATGCCGTGTCCTGAACCCACTGGGCGACCTGCGGGCCTCTACGGTTGGGGCGGGTACTGCCGAGAATGATTCCGATTCTGATCACTGTCCGAACTCCTGCTCTGTCGATAACCTCACGACCTTCCGACGACGCAGCCGCCGAGAATGTCAGGCCGCGTCACGAATCGGGTCGCTGATTCGTCGAATTCGGTGAGGACACGAAGACGAAGGAGCCGACCATGACCGACCCGCACCTGCCGATGGTGATCAGTGAACGCCGTCAACTACTGAATCTCGCCTACCGGCTGCTGGGTTCGCTGGCCGAGGCCGAGGACGTTGTGCAGGAGACCTACGTGCGCTGGTATGCGCTGTCCGATCAGCAGCGGCGGGAGGTGACGGTGCCCGGCGCGTGGTTGACGACGGTCGCGAGCCGGATCTGCCTCGATCTGCTCGGCTCCGCGCGGGCCAGACGGGAACGCTATGTGGGCGCGTGGATTCCGGAACCGGTGCCAGGCCATGCGGAATGGTTCGGTGGCCCCGTCCCGGCCGATCCCGCCGACCGGGTCACGCTCGACGAGTCGATCAGCATGGCCTTTCTCGTCGTGCTGGATTCCATGACGCCGGCCGAGCGGGTGGCCTTCGTCCTGCACGACGTGTTCCGCTACTCCTTCGCGGAGGTCGCCGACGTGGTCGGGCGCAGCCCCGCGGCCTGCCGTCAGCTCGCCTCCTCGGCGCGCCGCCGCCTGCGCACCGTGCAGAGGCCCTCGGCCGACCAGCGTGCTGAGGTGGTCAGGGATTTCAAACGAGCCTGGGAGACAAGGGATATCGAGGCGCTGATCGGTCTGCTCGATCCGACCGCGATCGCGACCGCCGACAGTGGTGGGCTGGCCCCGGCGTTCCTGGATCCGATCATCGGCGGCGAGCAGATTGCCTACACCTGGCTGGACATCGCCGCTCGCAACTCCGAGGTGACCCTGCTCGAGCGTACGGTCAACGGCCAGCCCGGTCTGGTGGCACAGCTCGGCGACGCCATCGTCTCGGTGTACGCCTTCGACATCGCCGACGGCCGGATCACGCACATCTGGGCAATCCGGAATCCGGAGAAGCTGCGGCCCTGGACAGTTGGGGAATCCACATCGGATATGTAACTGGTTACTAACCACTTACTTATAGGATGGTCGCCATGACCGACGACGTCTGGGCCGGACTGGCCGATCGCTTCGCCGACGGGGCCTACGCCACCGTCAAAGGGCGGGTACGCACCTCGGTGATCCACCGCCATCTGCTCGAACATCTACCACCGGCTCCGGCGCGGGTACTCGACGTCGGCGGCGGTGCGGGGCATCAGTCGTTCCCACTGGCCCAGGCCGGGTACGAAGTGACGGTTCTGGATTCGTCCCCGGCGATGTTGGACAAGGCGCGCGAACGGCTCGCGCGCCTTCCCGAGGAAGTCGGCTCCCGGGTCACCTTCGTGCAGGCCGAGGGCGAGCACGCCGAACAGGCAGTGAACGCAGAGCGTTTCGCCGCGGTGCTGTGCCACGGCGTGCTCGGTTACCTCGACGAGCCCGAACCGCTCGTCGAGCAGCTGTGCCGATGCGCGGCCGACGACGGGATCGTGTCCATCATGACCGCCAACGCGCACACCACCGCGGTTCAACCGGCCTTGGAACGACGCTGGCGTGACGCGCTCGCCGCCTTCGACACCCGGCACGGGACCGTTATGGGACTGCCCGGCCGCGCGGACACCCCCGAGGAGGTCGGCAAACTACTGCTCGGCCACGGCGTGGAACCGGTGCGCTGGTACGGGGTGTGGCTGTTCGTGGACTGGCTCGAATTCAGCGGAGTCGACCTGGATGTGAACGACACCGAACAGGTCGCCGCCACGATCGCGGTCGAATACGAAGCCAGCCTGCGCGATCCGTACCGTGCGATGAGCCGGGTCTTTCACCTCCTCGGACGCAAAACCCTGAGCTGAGACGCCATGCTCGGGTCCCATCGCTCGGTGCTGGGTAGGGTCGGGGAATGGCGCGGATCGCATGGCTGGGACTCGGCCGGATGGGGTCGGGGATGGCGGCGCGGATGGTCGCCGCCGGGCACGAGGTGCACGTGTTCAACCGATCCCCGCAGCGGGCCGAACCACTCGTTGCGCAGGGGGCGATCGCCGCATCCACTCCGCGCAAGGCGGTCCGGGACGCGGCGATGATCGTCGCCATGGTCGCCGACGACCCGGCTTCGCGGACGGTGTGGCTCGGTCCGGACGGCGCGCTCGCCGGTTCGCCCGCGCCCGGCGCGTTCGCGGTGGAGTGCTCCACGATCTCCCGCCCGCACGTGCTGGCCCTGTCCAGGCAGGCGGCCGAGCGAGGCCTCCGGTATCTCGACGCCCCGGTGACCGGGTTGCCCGAAGCGGCCGCCGCCGGTGCGCTGACCCTGTTCGTCGGCGCGGACCGAACGGACCTCGACGCGGCCCGCCCGCTACTGGAACCGTTGTGCACCAACATCGTCCGGTTCGGTGAGGTAGGTGCGGGCACGTCCTACAAACTGATGCAGAACCTGCTCGGCTCGATCCAGATCGCCGCGACCGCCGAGGCACTTCGCACCGCGGAACTGGCCGGACTGGACCTGCCCACGGTGGTCGACACGCTCTCGCGCGGTGGTGCGGCCAGCCCCACCGTGGTGCGCGTTGCCCGGCTGATCCTCGAGGACGCCCACGATCGCGACATCAGTTTCACCGCCGCCCTGCGCCTGAAGGACACCCGATTGGGCGTCGAAGCCGCCGACGCGCTGGGCACTCCGGCAGCTCTCGGCCACACCGCGCTGGACATCTTCACCCGCCTGGTCGACGCGGGACACGGTGACATGAGCGAGACCAAGGTGATCGATCTGCTGCGGGAGTGAACTGCGTACCTGGGAGGTCCTGTGCCGCTTCGTGATCGGGCGACTCAGGACGGCGGTCCGGGAAGCGGATCGGACCGACACCTGCTCGTGCGCCGGTCTCTCCTGCCAGGAAAGGCGGATCAGCCGGCATCGGTGCGTACCGCAGTGTCGTTCTTGCGCTGGTTGGCATTGAAGCGCGCCTTCTTCTGACGATTCCCGCACGTGTTCATCTCGCACCATTTGCGGGTGCGACTTTGGCTGGTGTCGAAGAAGGCTGCTCGGCAGGTCGGCGACGCGCACAGGGCCATTCTTCCGTCTCGCTCGCCCGAGATGATGTCGATCGCGTCGGCGGCGATCACGCCCAGGGCGTCTTCTACGCGGGAAGCCGAGCCGAGTCGCCATTGGCGATTTCCCTCGGGCGTCAGGATGGCCGCCGCACGACCCCGGATGCTGCAGTCATTGATGACTTGGACCGCAGTCGCAGGCAGAGTGTCTCCGGTCGCGGCCGCTGTCGCGACGGCGTGAATCGACTCCCGCAGTTCCCGAGCGAGTTCGAGCTGGGCAGTGGTGCAGGAGTGCACGGCCAGGCCGCTCACCGCCAGCCAGTCGACGAGTCGCTGCGGGGTGGGAATGCGCTCCACGGCGTCGCCCTGACGCTCGGTCAGCGTCGCGGTGAAGCTGGTCGCCAGGACGCTACCGAGGCGGAAGTCAGGGAACCCAGCAGCAGGCATGGGACCACCTTAGCCGGTTGCAGGCGGCTGTGATGACGTGTTAGAACCGTCTTAGCCGGTTCTCGGTAGGTGTCAGAGCCGGTTCGCGACAGCCAGGAGGTCTCATGCCCCGTTCATCCAGCGACGTGCAAGCATTCGAAGCCCACGCAACCGAGGCCGACCTCGACGATCTGCGCGCGCGATTGGCCGCGGCGCGGCTGCCGGAGGCCGAGACGGTCTATCGCGCCGCGCCCGACCCTCGCCGATGGGAGCAGGGCGTTCCGCTCGCCGACCTCGTCGATGTCGTGAATTACTGGCGCACCGAGTACAACTGGCGGTCGTTCGAGGAGCGCCTCAACCGGATCGGCCAGTTCCGCACGATCATTGATGATCTGGGAATCCATTTCCTGCACCGCCGATCCGCGCGGGCAGATGCCACTCCGCTGATCCTGACGCACGGCTGGCCGGGCAGCATCGCAGAGTTCATCGATGTCGTGGACGAGCTGGCGGATCCGAAAGATGTTGACGCCCCGGCGTTCCACGTCGTGGTTCCGTCGCTACCGGGGTTCGGTTACAGCGACAAGCCCGCCACCACCGGGTGGGGAACCGAAAAGATCGCGGCCGCATGGGTGGAACTGATGAGCAGGCTCGGCTACCGCAGATTCGCAGCCCACGGCGGCGATTGGGGAGGCAATATCACCACGGTTCTCGGCGGCAGGTTCCCGGCGCACGTTCTCGGCATCCACACACTGTTCGCGGAGGCGCCGCCCGGGTTGGCCACGGACGGGCTGACGGCCGCCGAGCGCACATGGACCGAGGAAACCCGCGACTTCTGGCACGGCACCGGCCGGCGCCACCGCGCGGCGTATGCGAAGCAGCAGGCGACCCGACCGCAGACCATCGGCTACTCGCTGGTCGACTCACCCGTCGGGCTGCTCGCCTGGATCCTCGACAAGTTCGCCGAGTGGAGCGATACCGAAGACAGCCCGTTCGAGACGATTTCCAGAGACAGGATTCTCGACGACGTCACCCTGTATTGGCTGACGCGGACCGGCGCATCGGCGGCCCGCATCTACTACGAGAGCCACAACTCGCTGGACCCCGAACTCCGGGTCGACGTCCCGTCGGCAATCACCATGTATCCCCGCGACATCGAGAAGACCCCGCGCCTCTGGGCGCAGGAGCGGTACCGACAGATCGTCCGGTGGAATTCGCCCGAAACCGGGGGACATTTCCCGTCGCTGGAGGTTCCCGAGTATTTCGTCGAGGACCTGCGAGAAGGGCTCGCGGCAGTGCTGGCCGCTCATCGGTGAACGCGGCTGCCAGGACTCGGATTTGGGTCCGGGACCCAGCTGCGCGCCGAATGCCTTGCGCGGCAAGGAGGCCCGGGGGCGATTACTGTCGAAACCCGAGCATTCGGGACCGGTCGGGGACTAACGGTCGGGGGAATGCACGGTGGTGATTCCGGACACGACCAGATCCAGGCCGTCGAGGAACTGCTCGCGGTCGTCGTGCCCGCGTAGCTGACGGGCGACCGCTCGGGTGAACGGATACTCCTCGGGGTCGAGGTTCTCCCAGGTGGTCGCGACGGTGTCCAGGAAGTCCGGGCGGTCCGGATGCGTGGCGTTGCGACCGTTGGTGGCGTTCTGACCCGCAGCGCCCAGGATGTAGTTCATCAGGGCGGAGGTCGCGGTGAACCAGGCCGCCTCGGGGACGTCCAGGGCGCTGATCTGCCGACCGAGCCCCTCGAACAGGCGCGGCGCCAACGTCCCTGCGGGATCGCGGGACATCTGAATGGCCAATTGCGTTGCGAGCCAAGCATGCTCGTCGATCGCATCGAACAGGCCCAGGGCCACCGCACGGATCCGTTCCCGCGGAGTGGCGGCAGGTTCGGCGGGCTCGCGGGACAGCGCGGCGGTCACCACCGCGTCGGTGGCCGCGGCCAGGAGCTCGCCCTTGTTCGCCACATGCCAGTAGATCGCGCCGGGACCGGTGGCCAGGCGTTCGGTCAGCGCGCGGAACGTCAGCCCGGTCTCACCTGCGGTGTCGAGCAGATCGATCGCGGCCGCGACGATGCGCCCGCGGGACAACGCCTCGGTGCGCCTCGATGATCGGGGAGTGCGGGTGGGCATACCGCCATCTTGACATGTCTGGAGCATTGTTCCAACATGGAATGGAATTCCAATCATGGAACGGCGTACCAGTCAGGTCGGCCGGGTCACCTCCCGAGCGGCCGCATCCCGAAAGGAGCCCACGATGAGCGCACCGATCACCATCATCGGCGCCGGACTCGGCGGCCTCACCCTCGCTCGCGTCCTGCACGTCCACGGCATCCCCGCCACGATCTACGAGGCCGAATCCTCGCCCACCGCACGCACCCAGGGCGGCATGCTCGACATCCACGAACACAACGGCCAGCCCGCGCTCGCCGCGGCGGGACTGCTCGAACAGTTTCGCGATCTCGTCCTGGAAGGACGCGAGGCGATGCGGGTGCTGGCCCCGGACGGCACCGTACTGCTCGACGAACCCGACGACGGCACCGGCACCCGGCCCGAAGTGCAGCGCGGCGAGCTGCGCCAACTCCTGCTGGACTCGCTACCCGAGGGCACCGTGCGGTGGGGACACAAGGTCACCGGCGTGCGCGTGGTGAAGCCGGGCCGTCACGAGGTGAGCTTCGCCGACGGCTCGAGCGTCCTGACCGGTCTGCTCGTCGGTGCGGACGGAGCCTGGTCGCGGGTGCGGTCGCTACTGTCCGAGGCCAGCCCCGAATACGTCGGCACCACCTTCGTCGAGACCTACCTGTTCGACGCCGACACCCGGCATCCGGCTGCGGCGAAGGCCGTCGGCGACGGAGCGCTCCTGGCCCCCGTGCCCGGGAAATCCATTCAGGCGCACCGCGAGACCGGCGGAACCTTGCACGCCTACGTCGCGTTGTCCGCGGCGCAGGAATGGTTCGCCGAGATCGACCTCACCGATCCCGCCGCCGCGATCGAGCGGATCGCGCGCGAATTCCACGGCTGGGCACCCGAACTCACCGCCCTGATCACCGACAGCGACACCACACCGGTGCTGCGCCCGCTGTTCGCGCTGCCGATCGAACACCGCTGGCAACGAGTCGCGGGAGTGACCCTGCTCGGCGACGCCGCGCACCTGTCCCCGCCCAACGGCGAGGGCGCCAACCTGGCCCTGTTCGACGCCGCCGAACTCGGGCGCGCACTCGCCGAGCACCCCGGGGATCCCGAAACCGCACTCGGCGCATACGAGCAGGCCCTGTTCACCCGCAGCGCCACCGAAGCGCTCGAGGCCGCCGACGACTTCCAGCGCTGCTTCGGAGAAAACACCCCGGACAGCCTCCTGAACCTGCTCACCGGAGCCGGCCGAACTGCCTGAGCCAAGCGTGCCCCGCTGCGACTTCCCCGAGATCCGCTGGCGAGCAACGATTTCCATGGGGACATCCGTTTGGCAGTCGCCTCCGGCGAAGTGGTGCGACTCACCCGGGTCCGCGTTGCCGCTGCTGCGTTTCGGGCTCGGGGTGTGAAGGGCCCTGTGGTGCGGGGAGACTACGGAATCCCGATGCGGAAGGATTTGCGGCCGCACAGCGGATGAAGTAGAAAACGCAGGTGGAGGCAGATGATTTCACGGGGCGGCCGGTCGCCCGTGTGATGAAAGACGTCGCCGAAGCCGCCACCAAGGCCGCGCAGGACGCTGCCGAGCAGGCAGCCCGCCCGTTGCGGGAAATGGCCGACACGGTCGATCTGCGTCGCACCTCACTTGTTTCCGGCGATGCGGATGGTGTGCCCCTGGTCGACGGGCAGACGCTCGATCTCGGCCGGATGCCCGAAGCTGATGGTTCGGAGAGGGTCGAGCACTGGGAGACCGAATCCGATGGTGCCGAGGGGGTCGAATACTGGGCGCCCGATGCCCAGAGCTGGGGAGAGTCCGAGGCGCAACGGTTCGACACGACCGAGATGGGCAGCGGTCATATCGGCGAGCATCTCCCCACCGCATCGGAGCCGGGCGTCACGTACCTCTACAGCGAAGCCGATCGGCGCCCGTTCCGGCTCGAGGTCCGTGACGACGGCCTCGTCTACGATGCGAACGGAGACCTGTTCGACACCACCGCGGCCGAGGTGTTCGACAGAATAGGTCGTCGAAGACCTCGGCGAGCCCTATTCGTCATGGACTCCGATGGAAATCTGTATGCCTCGCTGTTCGGAGGAAGACCACACCGGTTCCAACATTCCAGTTTCCTTGCCGGAGCACCTGTCGCGGGTGCCGGCGAGATCGAGGTCGTGCAAGGCCGACTCCGGTTGCTCAACGATGTGAGCGGCCACTACATGCCCGAACGGCGCTACGCGATGCAGGTGGTGCAACGCCTGCGCGAACTCGGCGTACGCGTCGGCCCGGAACAACTGGACATCACAGCGCCGGAATGACCTCGACGCTGGGGCGGTGCGTCGCCGGATACGGCACGAGGGCGTGAGCGCACCACTGTCGGCCAGCATCAGCGATGGCGGGATCTGCGGCACCGCAATGGGTTCCGGATGCGTTCGGTGCATCGGTGCACCCGATGCGAAGACGCATGGTGTGCGGTCGCTGGGTCAGGTGTGGGTCGGGGAGACCTCGCGTACCGGATCCGCCGGGGCGTCGTCGCGGGGACGGGCGGTCAGCACCACCTGCGCTCCACCGGCGGGGACGTGGGTGATGTTGCGGATGCGTACGCGCTCACCGTGTACTCCCGGCGGCAGGGACAGGGCGTAGCGGGAGAGCACCTCACGCAGTACCACCGTGCCTTCCATGAGCGAGAAGCCCGCCCCGATGCAGCGGCGCACCCCGCCGCCGAACGGAAGCCAGGTGTTCGGGGCGACGCTGCCGTCCAGGAAACGGTCCGGGGAGAAGCGTTCCGGGGCGGGGTGACGGTCCGGATTGCGGTGTGCCAGCAGGATCGAGGTCGACACGACGGTGCCGCCGGGCAGGCGCCAGTCGCCGATTGTCATGTCCCGGGTCAGTTTTCGGCCCGCGCCGCCGATCACCGTGCGGCGGCGCATCGCCTCCTTCAGGACCGCCTCGAGGTATTTGTCGTCGCCTTCGAGGGCGGCGTGGTGTGCGCGATCCTGCACGGTCGGGTCCGCGGCCAGTTCGTGGAACGCCCACGACAGCGCCGAGGCGGTGGTCTCGTGCCCGGCCAGCAGCAACGTGACGAGCTGATCGCGCAACTCCGCGTCCGAGAGCGGGACATCGGTGGCATCCTCGCCGGATCCCACGGCCAGCAGTCGCGAAAGTACATCCGCGCCATCGGAATCCGGTTCGGCGCGACGGCGCGCGATCTCCTCGTACAGCAACGCGCTCAACGCATCCTGGTTCTCGCGCATCCGCCGCCACGGGCCCAGTGTCTGCAGACGCGGCCAGATTCCGCCGAACAGCATGATCGGGTTGATGTTCACGATGCGCCGCAACCGGGGTGCGAGCAGCTCTCGCCGACGCGGATCGCCCACCCCGAACACCACCCGCATGATCACCTCGAGGGTGAGGTCGTTCATCCGGTCCAGGGTGTGCAGGGCGGTGCCCGGCGTCCAGGATTCGACGTGGTCGGCGGCGATCTGCTCGACGAGCCCGCGATAGCCGCGCAACGCCGACGTGGCGAAGGCGGGCATCAGCAGTCGGCGCGCCCGCGCGTGCTCGGCCTCGTCGGTCAGCAGCACCGAATGCTCACCCATCACCGCGCCCAGCACCCGATTGCCTTCTCCGGCATGCATATCGGCCGGATCACCAGCGAAGACCTCCCGGATGTGCTCGGGCCGGGAGAACACCACCAGATGCTCGGCGTACGGCGGCAGCAGACGCAGGCTGAACACCTCGCCGTAGCGGGCGGACATCGCGGTCAGCAGCCGTGGGCGCGCGGTGGCGTACAGCAGGGTCTGCAGTAGTCGCGGCAGCCGCGGGCCGGGGGGATATGCGATGCTCACCAGCTCGTGCCTTCCTCCGGGACGCCCGTGTCGCGAAACGACCGACGCGGGTCGAATACCACGGTACGGCCCGCGGGTTCGGACCGTCGTCGCGGATCGGCACCAGGGGCATGCAGTGTTCCGCAGTCGATACGAGCAATTGTGTGGCGACTGTAATGGCATCGCGATTTTCCTGATATCTATCGCAATGCCGACATCTCGGACGATGATGACGCAAATATTAGGCAACACAAGGCTGTTGCTCATATCATGACGCTATGCCCACCTTCAGAGTGGCCGGGCGCACCGATGTGTACATCGGCGAAGCCTGGCAGGCGGCGTTGGCGATCGGCTGTACATCGGTGGTGCTGGGGGTGGTGATGATGGTGTGGCCGGGCAACTCGATCTGGATGTCCGAACTACTGTTCGGCATTGCCATGCTGTTGACTGCGGCCTGGCAGATGGTGCTGGCGTTCCGCGGCCGCATCCGCACCGGACTCAAGATCCTGGAGTTCGGCACCGCGCTGGTGGCGGTGCTGCTGGCGATGTGGTGCATGCGCAGCGGAGACTGGGTGTCGCTGGTCGCGCTGTGGGTCGGGCTGGGCTGGGTGATCCGCGGCATCGTCCAGGCGACCGTCGCGGTCTGGTCCGACCAACTGCCCGGCACCGGCCGCCAGGAGATCGCCGGACTGCTCACCCTGCTCGCCGGGCTCGCGGTGATCATCTGGCCCATCGACACCCTCGACGCGCTCGCGGTGCTGGCCGGTGTGTGCCTGATCCTGTTGGGAATCAGCGAGATCCGCATCGCCACCCGCATCGCCCGGCCGGAATCCACCCCCGAACACGTCGGCGTGCAGGGCCTGCTGCGTTCGCACTCCTGAGCACACCCTGTGGCGTTGGCGCGCCGAAGCATTCAGGTGCACGACGTACCGTCGGAACATGGCCGTCATCCACCACACCACGCTGATTCCGACCAAACTGGAACTCTTGCGAACGTGGTTGCCCGCGCAGGACTGGTTCCGAGGCACGCGAACACCCGAGCTGGTCGCGGTCGGCGGATTCCGTCTCGACGATCCAGCCGGAGAGGTGGGCATCGAATGCTGTCTGGTGACCGACACGGTCACCCCCCACACGTACCACGTGCCGATGACTTACCGCGGCGCCCCACTGCCCGATGCGCGCGATGCGTTGATCGGCACTCTCGAACACGGTGTGCTGGGACGACGGTGGGTGTACGACGGGCCGGGTGATCCGGTTTTCGTCGCTCAGGCGCTGGCACTGTTGACCGGGCGAGCCGAAGCGCAGGATCAGCAGCGGGATAACACCCCGGACCCGGATATCGATATCACCTGTGCCGCTGTCGATGCGCCGATCGCCCTGCGTGTCGTCCGGATTCCCGGGGACGGTGATCCGCACGGCCGGTGCGGGTCGGTGCGCGGCCCGTGGCGCACACCGCAAGGGCGCGAGACCCACGGGGTGCTGCTCGAGGCGACCGCGGTGGACGGGAGGAAATAGCAGATGGTGACCAGGACAAGGGTTCTCACGGCGGTGCTGTTCTGTGGCGTGGTCGGTGGCGTGGCGGGATGTTCGTCCACTTCGACCGGGACAGCGGCGACCGGAACGGCGGCCAGCGGGACGAGTGCGAGCGCGGTGACCAGCGCAGACGTGTCGTCCGGGGATTCCTCTGCCGCGGCCGGACCCGGTAGGACGGTGCGGAATTCGGCGACCCCGGCAGCGATCGCGCCGTGCGCGGGCAGCCAGTTGGTGGTCAGCGGTAAGGCATTGGGTGCGGCGATGATGCATCGCGGTGTGCAACTGACCTTCGCGTTGGCCGCGGGCGCTGCGCAGTGCACGCTGCAGGGTTATCCGGGCGTGGACACCGGCGTGGGCGGACCGGTCGTCCACGCCGCGCGCACACCGACCGGCTATATGGGCGGTCCGGGCGCGGGCACCGTGGTGACCGTGCGGTCCGACAGCCCCGCGCACGCGATCGTGGAGGCCACCGCCATGGGACCCGACGGCGGTGAATGCACCATGTATTCGACCCTGCTGGTCACCCCGCCCAACACCACCGACACCCGGACCGTGAACGTCGGCATCAACGGCTGTGAGCTGCAGGTGCATCCGATCACCGGGTGAACCCGCCGCTGACGCGCGATGCCGATGCTCGTGCGCGGTGGACCGACGTGACGCGGGTCAGCCGAACGCGCTCATATGGTCCCGGGCCCATCGGTCGAAGGTGCGCGGCGCGGCGCCCGTGAGGTCCTGAACAGTCGAGCGGACGATCGATTCGTCGATGGCTCCGGCGACGTAGAAGTCGAAGAACGCTTCCACGTACTCGGGCGGAGTGGTCGCCAGCAGTTCGGTGCGGGTCTCGTCGTTGCTCATCGGAACGCACCGCAGATCTCTGCCGAGTACCCGGCCCAGGATCTCGATCTGGTCGGCGGGCCGCAGCGCCTGCGGTCCGGTCGGCCACAGGATTTCACCGTGGTGGGCGTCGGTGCGCAGTACGGCGGCCGCGACCGCCGCCAGATCCGCCGGATCGATGCTCGCGGTGGCCACGGTCGGGAACTGGGCGCGCACCGTGTCACCCTCGCGCAGTTGCGGCACCCAGCGCAGCGCGTTGGACATGAACGCCGAGGGCCGCAGAATCGTCCACGACGAACCCGAACCGGTCACCTCGGCCTCCGAGGCCGCCATGTACCGGGTGATCGCATTGTGGTCGTTACCTGTCCCCGCCGAGGAACCCGACAGCAGAACGATCTGCCGCACACCCGAATCCTGCGCCGCGGCAACAACTCCCGGATAGCCGGGCAGTACGAACGCCGCACGCGCCCCGGCGAACGCCTCGGCCAGCGACCCGGGATCGGTGAGATCCCCGGCGACCGGCTGCGCCCCCTCGGGCAGGTTGGCCATACGCGGATCACGCACCACCGCCCGCACCGGCTCCCCGGCCGCGACCAGCGCGCCGACCAATTCCGCACCGACATTCCCGGTCGCACCGGTTACCACGATCACAGCCGTTCCCTCCGCCGTCGACGTCGGCCACCACCTTGGCATGCGATCGCCCGAGCGGCATCGGGTTCGCTCCCGGCTGAACCGCTGCCGCTCGCACCGAGTCGAGCTCGACCGCTGCCCGGGTGCGGGACGGGCACTCGAGGAATTCGCTTGTCCGGCAACAGTCCTGCGCGATCAGGGCTCGTCGCGCCCGGCGTGGGCGATGCCGTCCAGCAGGGCGGTGAGGCCGAAGGTGAAGGTGTCCTCGGGGGTGGGGTCGGTGTCCTGGTGGATGCGGCGGGACAGGTGGGGATGCTCGCCTGCGGCGAGGATCGTGCGGATGTAGGGGGCGACGGCGTGGCGCCATTGATCCTCGGTCAGGCCCGTGTGGCGATGTGCGCGCTGCTCGGCGAGCTGGCGGGTGGTCGCGCCGAAGATGTACGCGCCCACCGCGTCGACGATGTAGGTGACGCGGGCGATGTCGGGGGTGAGTTCGGCGGCCGCGGCGAGGGCGAATTCCTGTTCGCGCAACGAATTCGGGCCCAGCGCTGGACGTCCGGCGATCTGCGGGCCGAGCCACGGATGCCGTAGCAGGGTCGCGCGCAGATGGTGTGCCAGGGCGGTCAGGTCCGCGCGCCAGTGCCCGGTTCGCTCGGGCAGGTCGCGTTCGCCGCGCACGCGGTCGATCATCAGATCGATCAGGTCGTCGCGGCCGGTGAGGGAGCGATACAGCGACGCGGTGCCCGAACCCAGGTCCGCGGCCACGCGCCGCATCGACACCGCCTCGAGTCCGTCGGCGTCGGCGATGGTGACGGCCGCGGTGACGATCCGATCGATGTCGGGACCCTGCCGTCGCGGGGCGCGGGGTTCGCGCATCCACACCAGGATCGGCTCGTCCTCGGACATCGAAAACTCCTCCTCGACACTGGCGGGTGGCACCGCCGCCACTCTTATGGCTACAGTGTATCCATAAGCGAACAGTGTATCCGTAAGGGGTGGTCATGTCCGATCGAGTGCTCATCGTGGGCGGCGGCAGCGTCGGGCTGGCCGCTGCGGTATTCCTGACCCGGCACGGTGTGACGCCGCTGGTGCTCGAACAGCAGCCCGGGATCTCGGTGCATCCGCGGGCGACCGGCCTCGGACCGCGCACGATGGAATTCCTGCGCCAGGCCGGCCTCGATCGGGCGGTCGACAATGTCGCGGTGGACATGTCCGCGGGCGGGGCGGTGAAGATGTCGACGCACACCCTGGCCTCGGCGGATCTGTCCGCGGCCGCGCCCGGGGCGATCGTCGGAAATGCCTGGGGCGAGGTCGATCCCGGCCCGGCGCGGGTGCGCGGGGTCTGCCCGCAGCATCGCCTGGACTCGGTGCTGCTGCCCGCGGCGCGCGAAGGCGGTGCGCGCGTGCGGTTCTCGGCGCGGGTACGCGAGTGCGCGATCGAATCCGGGGGAGTGACGGTCACTCTCGATACCGGCGAAACCCTCGGCGCGGACTATCTGATCGCCGCCGACGGGGTGCGCAGTACGGTGCGCGAACACCTCGGTATAGGAGTGAGCGGGCCCGGCGCGCTGGGCGAGCCGACCGTGAGCATCCTGTTCCGCGCCGATCTGACCGCGTACACCGGTGGCCGTCATTTCGTGAACTGCACCATCACCAATCGCGACGCACCCGGGCTGCTGGTGACCGTCGACGGGGAGAAGGAATGGATCTTCCATACCCGGTCCGGCGATATGTCCTCTGTGGCAGACCATTTCACCGACGATCGCTGTCGCGAGCTGATCCGTGCCGCAGTGGGCGATTCGGCCGTTCCGGTGGAGATCGTCAGCGTGCTGCCGTGGCGGCCGCGCGGCACTCTCGCCGACCGATTCGGGCTCGAACGAGTGTTCCTGGTCGGCGATGCCGCACACACCGTGCCACCGATCGGCGCGTTCGGCCTGAACACCGGAATGGCCGATGCGCACAATCTGGCCTGGAAACTCGCCGCGGTGCTACGCGGTGACGCCGGGCCCGCGCTGCTGGACACCTACGAGGCCGAACGCCGCCCCGTCGCGGAAATGACGTTGGCGCAGGCCATGATTCGCCTGGCCGACCCGATGCTGCACTGGGACGCGCACGCCGCCGAACGCCGTGCGGCCGCGGGCGCACTGCACGCACCCGTGGTGCACCTGGGCTACCGCTACGACTCCGCCGCGGTCATCGACCCGCAGCCGGATCTGCCCTCCACCGAGGACGTGTTCGCCGACCTGGACGGCACTCCCGGCTCGCGCCTACCGCACCACCGCCTGCCCGGCGGCGCATCCACCCTGGATCTGATCGGCGCACACTGCACCGTCATCGCCGGTAACCACCGCTGGATCGCCGCGGCCTCCGACGCCGCGGACCGTCTGGGCATCCGAGTCGACGCACACGTGATCCCGCTGTCCGACAACGATATCCGCCCCTGGGCCGACATCGTGGGCATCGAACCCGACGGCGCACTGCTGGTCCGCCCCGACCAGATCATCGCCGCCCGTATCCCCACCGCCCCACCCGCCCCCGCGCACCTACTGCATCGAATGCTCACCCGCGTCCTCGCCCGATAGACCGAGCCCCGCACTCACCACGGGATACCTGCTCGGGGACCGTGATGTCGACGTGCTCGATCTCGAGCCGCCCGTCGGTGGTGTCCTGCAGTTCGTGTTCGGGGAGGTCTCGGGCATCGCGTCTCCTCGGGGCTACCGGGTCGGCTGGGCGGAAGAGGTCGTGAGGCCGTAGAGCGCATCGGCGTTGGCGTGAGCGATCTTTCGGCGGTCCTCGGGATCGGGGACGGCATCCAGGAAGTCCGCGACCGAGGTGGGCCCGAGGCGGTGGAACGGGTAGTCCCCGGACAGCAGGATCCGGTCGGCGGTGGTGAAGTCCAGGGCGTGGCGCAGCAGGCGCGGGGTCAGCATGCCGCTGGTCGCGATGTGCACATTGGTGCGGAAGTATTCCGCCACACGGTGATTCAGATCGGCGACGTTCGAGAGGCTGTCGGCCCGGTCCAGCCAGAACAGCAGCATCTCACCCCAGTGGCCCAGCACTATCTGCAGGTCCGGGTGACGGTCGAACGCGCCGCTGAGGATCAGGCGCAACGCGGCGGTCCCGGCCTCCATGTGCCACCCCCAGCCGAAAGTGGCCAGTCCCAGATCGACGATCTCGCTCAGGCCGGTGTAGGACGCCGCACGCACTTCGTCCGGCGGGATCTGCGGATGAATGAACAGCGGGAGAGCGTGTGCGGCCGCGGCGGCGAGCAGATCGTCGTAGGCGGGATCGTCCAGCGGGCGGTCGCCGCAGCGCCCGTAGGACATGATGCCCACGTGCGCGCAGGAGGTCGCGGTCCGCTCGAGTTCGGCGACCGCGGCGACCGGATCGGACATCGGCAACGTCGTCATCGCCCGGAAGCGGTCCGGATGACGCTCGACAGCTTCCGTGGCGCGATCGTTGGCCTCGCGGCACAACGTCACCGCCTCGGCGGGCGGCAAGCCGTAGGTTCCGGGCGGGGACAGGGAGATGATCTGCACATCCACCCCCGCGGTGTCCATCGCCGCGATCCGGCTCTCGTCGAGGTCGAACAGTCGCTCGGGGATATCACCTCGATCGTTGAAAACCACACTGGCATCGAGTGCGTGGGCGCGCACTGCCCGGTCGATGCCCTCGGTGTTCCAGTGCTCCTCGACGGTGACGACTCTCATCGCACTCCTTCGCTCATCGGCTGTTGAGTGAGAATATCAGATTCGCTCAACGGATGTAGAGTGACGAGGTGGACGAACCGACGACACGCGCGGCCCGGCGCGCGGCCACCGCGGAACGGATTCTGCGTGCCGCCCAGGACGAATTCGGCGAATACGGACTCGAACGCGCCACCGTGCGCGGTGTGGCCCAGCGCGCGGGAGTCGACCCCTCCCTGGTCCTGCAGCACTACGGTTCCAAGAGCGGCCTGTTCGCCGTCGCCACCCAGTTGCATCGCGGCAGCGCCGACGATCTGGACGCCTCGAGCACTCCCGAGGAGGTCGCCGAGCACCTGTTCGAGATCCTCGGCATCCGCCTGAACACGCCGCCGCCCGAGGCCCGCGCCCTGGCGCGATCCATGCTGACCGCACCCGAGGCAACGGCCGCGATGCGCAACTTCCTCGACGAACGCGTACAGAACCTGGCCCGCGCCGACGACGGCCCCGACGCCGAACTGCGTGCGGCCCTGACCGTCAGCAGCATTCTGGGCCTGACCATCGCCCGGCACTTCCTCGAACTCGAGGCCCTGACCGACATCTCCGAGGAGCAGATCGACACGATCCTGCGTCCCTGGCTCACCGCCGCCCTCGTCGCGCCGCCTGGCACGGAGACGACGTAGCCGAAGGCTCAGCGGTCCAGTGTGGTTTCCCTGTGCAGACGGGAGAGCTTGTCGGGGTTGCGCACGTAGTAGAGACCCGTGACCAGGCCGTTGTCGATCCGCACCGCTACGACGCCGTCGACCTGTCCGTCGAGTCGGATGATCAGCGCGGGCCAGCCGTTGACGTGCGCCGGTTCGGCCGAGGCATGGCCGCCCATCCAGCCTGTGCCGCCGCTCAATACGCGCGCCACACGATCCACGCCCACGATGGGGCGCAGCGTGGCCTGCTTGACTCCGCCGCCGTCGCCCAGGAACACCACATCCGGCGCCAGGATGTCGAGCAGGCTCTGTAGATCGCCGGTTTCGACCGCTCGGTGGAACGCTCCCAGCGCTTCGCGCGCCTGAACCGCGGATACGGCTCCACGCGGCCGGCGAGCCGCGACGTGCGCACGGGCTCGGTGGGCGATCTGGCGGACCGCGGCGGGGCTCTTGTCCACGGCGGGAGCGATCTCGGTGTAGGACATGTCGAATACTTCGCGCAGCACGAACACCGCCCGCTCGGTCGGGGCGAGCGTTTCGAGCACCAGCAGCATCGCCATCGAGACGCTGTCGGCCAGTTCGACGTTCTCGGCCACATCGGGTGTGGTGAGCAACGGTTCGGGCAACCAGGGGCCGACGTAGGACTCCCGGCGGCGGCCCAGGGTGCGCAGCCGCCGGATCGCCTGCCGGGTGGTGATCCGAACGAGGAAGGCGCGGTGGTCGTGCACCGTGCCGAGGTCGACCGCGGCCCATTGCAGCCAGGTCTCCTGCAGGACGTCCTCGGCATCGGCGGCCGAGCCGAGCATTTCGTAGGCGACGGTGAACAGCAGGTTGCGGTGCGCGACGAACGCCTCGGTGGCGGGATCGGTGCGTTCGTCCTCGCTCATGGTGCGGTCCTGCCTTCCGGTTTCTCGACGATGTCGTGCATGAGTGGCGCGCTCCGGCCGGTTTGTGACACCCGGAGGTGGTGGCGCTCGTCACAGGTTCGCACTGTCACAGGTCCGGGGCCGCTGGGCACTTGTGTTCGTCCACATATCCAGACAGCGCGTTCTCCAACGCTCGCGCCGGCGTATCCCGTTTCCAGGAAGGACATTCCGTCATGCGCATCACCGTCTTCGGCGCCAATGGTCCCACCGGTCGTCTGTTGACCGGTCGGGCACTGGCCTTCGGACATGACGTCACTGCGGTCACTCGTCAACCGGAATCGTTTCCGCTGCACCATGATCGGCTCGACGTGGTCGGGGCCGACGTACTCGATCCCGCGGCGGTCGACGGCGCCGTGGCGCAGCGGGATGCGGTGCTGTCGACCCTCGGGGTTCCCGCGGGCAAGGAACCGATCAGCACCTATTCGAGTGGTGCGGCCAATATCGTCTCCGCGATGCAGCGGCATCGGGTGCGTCGGCTCGCCGTGGTCAGCTCCAGCGGAGTCGATCCGCACCCCTACACCGACGGCGGGATCCTGTTCAACCGGCTGCTGCTGCCGTATGTGACCCGGGTACTGGGCAAGACGCTCTACGACGACATGCGGCGGATGGAAACGCTGATCCGCGCCACCGATCTGGAGTGGACGATCGTCCGCCCGAGCGGGCTCTACCACCTGCCCTCGGTCACCGACTACGCCATCGTCGAAGGCCATGCCGACGGCCGGTTCACCGCACGCGCGGATCTGGCCGCCAGCCTGCTGGCCGTGCTGGACGACCAACGCTACGTACGCAGAACCATCGGCGTCATCACCACCGCCGACAACCCCACACTGTTCCAGTGGATCCGTCACGAAGCCCTGGCCAAACGCTGAAGAATCGCCAGAGCCGCTCTTCGATGCTTACAGCGTATCGCCGGTCGCCCGCACGAATCAGGCATCAGCTCCGGTGAACTGGTCGAACCCGGGCACCCTGTCTCGCTGGTGGCTTGTCCGACATCACCTTTGGCGGTCAGCGCGACCGGCCACGACCGCCTCGCCGATGGCGCGGTGGATGCGGATCACCCCTTGCCGCGACGGCGACGGTCGCGGGCACCCAGGATGGCGGACGCGGTCGCCGCGACGGTCCGATCACTGTCGGAGGTGAGGTCGGTCAGGGCTGCTCGGGCCGCGTCGCCGGGAATCTCGGCCAGCGCCTGCGTGATTCGCAGGCGCGTCGCGGAATCGGCGCCGCTGTCGAGCGCGTCCCGCATGGCCCGGACGAGATCCTCGGCGCGAGCGGTGGCGTGCGCGAGCGATCCGAGCACCTCGGCGGCCTCCACATCGGAACGGCCCGCGACGACCATCTCCAGCAGGGCGGGCGTCGCCTCGCTGACCTGCCGCGATCCCAGAGCCAGCGCGGCACGTTCGCGGACGATCGGGTCGGTGTCGCCGAGAGCCCTCCGCAGCAGCGGTGTCGCTTCCGCGCTGGGCACCGCCGCGATCGCCAGGACCGCGCGACGGCGAACCTGCACCTGCGCCGCATCCAGACCGGCGGCCAGCTCGGTCAACCCGGCCCCGGCAGCTCGGGCCAGCGACCAGCGCAGCGCCCCGGCCACATTCGGGTCCTCCTCGGTCAGCGCCGCCTGCACCACCGCGTCGACCGGCAGCGATCCGGCCGCGTGCTGGGACAGCACCGCCTGCTGACGCCGGTTCCCGGAGTCCGATTCCAGCCCGCGCAGCAGCGCGACGATACTGGTGACCTCGTCCCACTGCGCCGGAGCCGCGGCATCGATGCGCTCGAGATTGCGCAGCAGCTCCTGTTCGGTGGCGATCCGCGCACGGGTGTGCGCGATCAGTTCGCCGACCAGCGCGGTCGGTGCGAACTCGGGATCGTCCAGTGCGCGTTTGGCCTCGTGCAGTGACAGTCCCAGCGTGCGAAGACATTCCACGTGAAAGAGGCGACGGATGTCCTGCGCGGAATATTCGCGGTAACCGCCGACGGTGCGGCCGGTCGGGGTGACCAGACCCAGCGCGTCGTAGTGACGCAGCATGCGCGTGCTGACGCCGGACTGCCGCGACACCTCACCGATCAACATCCCATCGCCTCCTCCCATGGGCTGGAACCCTATGTGCCCGAACCGGTTACGGCCACGCGCTTGGCCAGCTCGAGCGAGGGCGCGAACCCGCTGTCGGGATCGCGGCGCAACTGCTCGGTGGCCAGCGCATGAGCTCGAACCCGGGGATCGGGATGCTGTGCGGCAGTGGCCAGGAACGGTGCAGCGGCCTCGTCGAGCGCGGCCAGTGCCCGGCTCAGGCCCAACTGCACCGGGTGCTCGCCACGCCCCAGCGCGGTCGCCAGATCCGCGGCCAACGCTGCCTCCTCATCGTGCGGAACGAGGGCCACCGCGGCGCGCCAAGCGCTCAGCGCGACCTCGTCGTCCGGGTCGTGCAGCAGCTCGGACACCGCGGGCCAGGCGCTGCGATCCCCGATCTTGGACAGCGTGTGCAACGCCTGACTTCGCGCCTGAGCCGTGGTGGACCCGAGCTCCACGGTCAGCCTCGGCACCGTCATTTCGGCCGGTAACCGGCACAGCGCCCAGGTCAGCATGTCCCGGACGAAGAAGTCCGGTTCGAGCGCGCACCGCGCGACGAGCACCTCGACCAGACGCGGATCACCCAGCGTGCCCGCCGACAGCGCGGCGCGCAACCGCACCGAGGACTCGGCATGGGCGAGGGCATCGATGAGGCGAGCATCCGGCTCGCCGTGGATCGTCATGTTCACGACAACCACCTCCTTCGCTGCCCATTGGAGTCCTTGTCACAGTGTGAAGGTCAAGTCGTCGCGGCATACACCTTCCGTGCGGCCGAATGTTCGCTATTCGCGGTCCAGGAGGGTGAGGTAGCCGTCGAGTTGGGCCGCACCGGCCAACAGGGCGCGAGCGCGGGAGGTCAGCCGGTCCTGCCAGGAATCGAGAAATACCCGCAGCGGTTCGGCTCCACCGGCCTCGCGCAGTGCGTCCAGGAATCGGGCGACCTGCGGCAAAGGATAACCGCCACGGCGCAATTCGCGGGCGATCTGCGCATCGCGCACACAATCCGCACCGTATCGGCGATAGCCTGTCACCGGGTCCCGGTCAGGACGCACGATGTCGTGGGATTCCCAGGTGCGCAGTGTGGCAGGGTGCACGCCGAGGCGGCGAGCGAGTTCACCGACGGTCAGCGGCTCCCCGCGCAACCCGGCCGGAGCCGTGCCGGACAGTGCGGTCAGGGCCGAGGCGACATCGGTGCGGGTGCCGCGTTCGGCGACCAGCGCCAGGTGCGTGGCGTCGATCAGCCGGTAAGCCGATTCGACCCGACCCTCGTTGATCGCGCACATGATCTCCATCGCCTGCTGATGTCCGTGACCGCGGCGCAGGGCGAGAAATGCGCGCAGAGCCTGGGCGTGCACCGGGGTGTAGCGCCGATGGCCCGATGCGCTGCGCTCGGTCTCCGGCAGGATGCCCGCCTCGTCGTAGTTGCGGATCGCCTGTGCGGACAATCCGTGCTCACGGGCCAGGTCGACGGGGCGCAGGGTGTACCTCCGATTGAAGTTTTCACCCGGAATCACCAGGTCGATTTCACCAAATCCTCACTCGATTCTTCAACGATATCGTCAAAGGGGATATCTTCCGGAAAGGGGTATTCCATGTCCACAGCCGCCGCACTGCATGCGATCGGCCGCCCACTGGACGATCCGTCGAGTCCGGCCCGAGCGCTGGACGAGTTGCTCACCGCACGAGCCGAACCGCCCGCGCTGCTCGCACTGGGCGAGCCGGTGCACGGGATCGAGGCATTTCCGTTGCTGCGCAACGACATCCTGGCCCACCTCGTCGACCGCGGATATCGCTCGATCGCGCTGGAGACCGACGCGCTGGCCGCATCGGTGGTCCAGGACTACGTCGACGGCGCGAGCACCGATATCGACACCGTCCTGGCAACCGGATTCAGCCACGGATTCGGTGCCATCCCGGGTAATCCTGAACTGCTGCAATGGCTTCGCGCGCACAATGCCACGCGCGCGCCGCGAGATCGGGTGCGGTTCCACGGCTTCGACGCCCCGGTCGAGTTCGCCGCCGCACCGAGCCCGCGTCGCTCGCTGTGTGTGGTTCGCGACCATCTGCCGGAGGCGCTGCGTCCCGCCTCGGTCCGGCAACTCGACGAGTTGGTCGGCCGGGACGCCGAGTGGAGCGCCGAGCCGGCCATGTTCGATCCGGCCGCATCGGTCGGCGATTCCGCGCGTGCTCGCGCCCTGCGCGTCGTCGCGGACGATCTGGTCAGCGCGTTGCGGCGGGCCGCGCCGAGCTTGCGCGCGGCCGACCCACAGCGCCACGACCGTGTCCTGGCGCATGCGCGCGCCGCCCAGGGACTGCTGCGCTATCACGCGGTGATGGCCACGCCCGCAGCCGATCGCATAGGGAACCTGGGCAGCGTGCGCGCGGAGATGATGGCCGAGAACCTGTTCGCGATCCTCGCCGAGGAACACCACCGCGGCCCGAGCCTGGTCTTCGCGCACAACGCGCATCTGCAGCGCGCCCGGTCCCTGATGTCCACGGACCGGGACGGGGTGAGCTGGGGCAGCGTCGGCGCACTGGTCGGCTCGGTGCTCGGGGACCGCTATCTGGTCGTGACCACCGATGCCGCCCGCTCCCGCGATCCGCACACTCTGCAGGGCCTGCTGGCCGAGGCCACCGTCCGCCGCACCCTGTTCCCGGCACCGGCCCTGCGCGCTACCCTTACGGATCCGGTCGAGGCCGCCGAACCCCTTGTACCCGGCCACATTCCGCTCCAGCAGTCCGATCTCGAAGCCGCCGACGCCCTCATCCTGCTCACCGATACCGACGGAAAACAGTACCGATACTGGTAGTGGATCAGGTCATGCCCAGATGGCGCAGCCGCGGCCACAGTTGCGCCCACGACTCGTGCGGGCCCGTGCACCACCACACCTTCTGGCTCGAATCGTCTCCGATCATCGTGCGGCACCGATCGAAACGGCCCCGCAGCTCATCGATGTCCGAACCGACATACAGCACGCTGCGCGCGGAATCCGGCGGGGCGGGGAAATATCCGTACGCGCGGTTACTGCTGTAGGCGGGAGGAAGTCCGGCCTCGCCGTACACATCGATGTAGGCGGCGACGATGTACGACTGGCCCATGATGATCGTGTCGCGGCGATCCTGCTCCGGCAGGTCGTGATAGGTGCGCGTGGCCCGCTGCGCAATCGTCTGTGCCGCACCGGGATCGGCCGCGGAGGTGGAGATCACCACGATTCCCGCGGCCGCGGTGGCGCTGACCGCGTACGCGGGCCACACCACCCACCCTCGGCGGCCACCGGCGAGCCTGCGCTGCTGGAAGCCGAGCGCACCCGCCGCGCAGAGCGGACCGTAGATGCCGTCCAGATAGTAGGGCCGCCCGACCGTGACGACGAAGAAGACGAACAGCGCGATCGCGCTCACCCCCACGAAGCGGTACGGGCGCAGCTCCGGAGCCCGCAGCAACCGCCACAATCCGTACAGCGCCAACACCGTTCCGGCCACGCCGCCCACGGTGATCAGCGACAGCGCCACACCCGTACGTCCCCCGTACAGTGCCTCGGCCTCCGAGGCGACCACCGAGCCCATCCGCAACTGCGGCCAATCGTTGTGCGCCTGCCACAGCAGCGTCGGGGCGGCGATGAGCACCGCGATCCCGGCACCGGCCCACAACAGCGGGCGGCGCAGCAGCTCACGCGGCCCGAACACGGCCGCCGCGGCCAGCAATACCGCGCACAACAGCAGCACCTGGAACTTCGTCTCCCCGGCCACCCCAGCGACCACGCCGATCGCGAGCAGCAAGCGATCCCGTCGCACCCGTACCCAACGCACCAGCAGCCAGATCGCCAGCAGCCACTGCACCGGTTCGAGCGTGTACGGGGTGAGCCAGTGCCCGACCAGGTTCGCCCACAGCGCGGTCGCCTGCGCCCCCGCGGTGAGCAGTTGCGCGCGCCGATCGCCACCGAACTCCCGCGCGATCAGCGCCGCCAAAACAACCGCCGCCGCGGTCGCCAGCACCGCCGGAATCCGCAGCAGCACAAGCGAACCCGGCGCCAACCAATCCAGCGCACCCGCCAGCGCCGGGACCAGCGGCGGCTGATCGGCCGACCCCCATGCCAGATGGTGCCGGCCGATCGCCACCATGTACGCCTCGTCGAACCAGTAACCACCGCACACACTGCACACCAGATGAACCACACCCACCACGGCCGCGACCGCACCCACCGCCCATCCGGCGAATGCGGGCACCACCGGGCCACGGGTCTCGGACCGCACCGTGAGCTGCACCGTTGGACCTCCTAGCGGAAACCTGCCGTGCCTGATCCTGCCGCGCCCGAGTACTCCCGCACATCACCCGCCGCACACAGCCGCGGTGCGACCGCAGGACGACATCGGTGTGCTCGCCTCATCCCTGGGGATGAGCGGCAGTGCCTACTGTCAACCCGGATGCTGCTCGGGCGGCAGCTCGATGTCCAGCAAGCGGACGTCCGTGGGATACGCGAACATCGACTGCTACAGCATGATTCGGCATACGGAGGTGAATCGGCGCGAACCCGCAGAGGTCACGCCCCGCTGTCCGACAGGCAAGTGATCCACGACAGTACGGTCGGACCCGCGACCGAAACCGCCGGCTTCGATGGCCGAATGACGGCATCCGCGAGGACGACCTCGGCGGCACGGCGGACCCGGGTGCGTGGTGGAGCGTCCGGCCCAGGTGAGAACGGTGCGCGTGTGGTCAGCGGGTGGGGACGTGGACCGAGACCATCGGGAGGGTGTCCACCGGGGCGTTGGTGGCGCGTTCTATGGTGGCGCGCAGGTTCTTCCAGGCGCGGGGGTGTTCGTGGATGTAGTGGTCCAGGGCGGCGGCCGACTCGTCGTCGGTCATCGGGGTCGCGGTGCCGGGAAGTGCGCGGCGGCCACCCACCCAGACTCGCACGCTCGGGTGGGCCGCGATATTGCGGTACCACTGGGCCGTGCGGCCGAAGCCGGACACGATGACGTACCGGTCGGGTGCCGGATGATCGACCACCTCCAGCACCACGTACCGGGGCACGCCACTGCGACGGCCGATGTGCTCGATCATGATCATTCGCGAGCCGAACAGGAATCCGAATCCGGCACGGTAGAGGCGAATCGGAGCGCGAACCACCCAGCGGGTGCGCAGCGCGCGGGCTCCCAGTGCGGTCGCCGCGTCGGAGAGGGACATATCCGTACCTCAGGGTTGTCCGGTGTGGTCGATCCGACGATAGTCCATCCGGATGGCGTTCGCGGGTACCTGACGGGTCGTCCGGTGAAGGCATGTCACGTCGACCGAGCCGACTGTCGATCCTGCTGTGTCGCAATGAGATCAGTGGTCGAGCGTGAACGATGAGCGTTGCGGTGACGACGCCTTCGAGTGAGGCACTCGACGAAGCTGAACTGGGCGATGACGAGGCCGGAACCTCCGAACCGACGTCACGGGTCCTTCTCGCGACAGAGCCTTTCGGAGACAGCGCGATTGGTCCGGCCGACGCCGGCCGGAGCGGTCATGATCACGCTGGCGCCATCGCTTGTCACTGGCTGGAAGAACCACACGGCGTCCGTGCGGGACGGCCCGGGATGGCCTTGTCCCGCACGGCGACACCTCAGCCCAGCTGGGCCATCCACGGGACCGCGTTGTCTTTGAACGACTGATGCTCGGGGACGAGTTCGGAGTGGTCGTCGAGCGCGAATATCGTGACGCCGACATTGCCTGGCACGTCGCCACGTGAGGCCACGCTCGCGCCGCAGTCGGGGCAGAAGCCGCGTTCGATCGCCGGATGCGTCTCGGTCGCGGGATACGTCTGGAACCACCGCGGTTCGCCGCCGGGCCCGGTCCAGCCGAATCCTTCCTCCGGAAAATCGACCCATGCCATCACCGGGGCACCCGACAGTCGCTGGCAGTGCGGACACGAGCACAGGTGAGGGAAATCCGGCGAGCCCGTCGCGCAGAACCGGATATTGCCGCATACACAACCGCCGTTCACATCACTCCTCGGTCTCGAGCATCATGTGCGAATGAGTTGGGCCGACCTCGAACAGCCTCCTCGTCGACGCCCCCGAGCAGGCACCGCCCCACTCTGTCACACAGTCGACGACCAGTCCGTTGCTCAGTGCAGAGATGTGAGAAGGAGGCTGCGGATCAGTGTTGTGGTGACGGCGGTTGCTGCGGCTGGCCCGACGAGGCAGGGGGTGGCGTGGGGGTCGAGCCTCCTGGCTGAGCCGGACCCGCTTGGACGGGCGGCTGGCTCGCCGACGGGGTCGCCGGGGTGCTGCTCGGCTGCGGCGCGGCCGAAGTCTGGGCGGCGGAGTCGGGCTGCTGCGAGGCGGTCGGTGGAGTATCGGAGCCCGGGAGAGTGCCGAATCCACTCGGTCGCTGCAGGACTGTGGGTTCGGCTCCGGAATTCTGTGCCTGCCCGAAGGGGGTGGGCGGCTGAGGAATCGAGCCCTGGCTGTCGGCCGGAGTCGGAGGCTGCCGCAGGATCGTCGGATCCGCCGCCGGGGGCTGCGGCGCGCTGAAGGCGGGCTGCTGCGGTGGTGGCGACGGGTACAACGGCTGCTGAGGTGCCGATGGCTGTTGCGGCTGGGGTTGCGGCGCGTACCCGGGCTGAGGGTAACCAACAGGCTGGTACGCGGGCTGCTGGGTATAACCGGCTGGAGGCTGCGGAGCGGGAAAACCGGTGGGAGGCTGCATGTTCTGCGCCGGAGGCTGCGGCCATTGCGGACCCTGCGCGGGGCCGGGCTGCGGCTGTTGTGGCCAGCCGGGCTGTGCGGGAGCGCTCGGCTTGGCGGGAGATTTCGCGGCGTTCACGCGAGAAGTCGTGTACAGCAGGACGATCGCGGCGAGGACCACCAACAGACACGGGATCGCAAGCCAGTTTCCATGGCTTTCCAGATCTGCCTGGTATCGGTGATAGCCGTAGAACAGACCGCTGATCTGATGAAGGAGAATCATGCCGCTCGCCAAGGTGAGGGTGAGGCGGGCTGTAATGAGGTTGCGGTTCATCAGCACCTGCACCACGCCCGCCACCGACAATCCGACGATGACGATCCACACTGCGATAACCCAGGCGGTCAGCAGGCCGATACCGCTTGCCCAGAAGGCGTGGGCGACATCGATCAGCATGGCCAACAACACCAGTCCCGCAGCGACCTGGGTGAGCACATTTCGTTCCGCCGCCGGACGCGGCACCCCGAACGGGGAATTCGGCTGCCCCACAGGAAAACCCGACTGAGCCGGCGGCACACCCGGTTGCGCGGGCCACCCGTAACCCTGGGGCGGTGGCGACGGCATCGGCGCCGGGCCGGGGTGATACGGGTTGGCCATCGCTGAAACTCCCTGCTGTCGTGCGCAAATGCTGAAATCGGATCGCGATCAGCCTAAGGGGTGCGCGCACGTCCGGCAGCGTTACCGCGGTCCGAGCAACCTGGTCGGCCCGGCGACGACGTCGGTTACTGTTCCTGCGCCCACGGTGGCGGTGCGAGGCGTTTGGGCGGTGACTGCCGATGATCCAGATACGCCGGCGGCTGTGCTTCGTCCTCGGTGTGTGGCGGCTGCGGCTCACGCGGGCCGGGGCGTTCGGCGGACGACACGTCGTGCAGTTGCGAACGCCGGCCGTCCGGATGTGGCTGTCCGGGACCGGGGTGCGGCCATCCGGTAGCCGGGGTGGGCTCGACCGGCGGCGGGGCGAGGAACCCCCCGGGCTGACGCAGCACCGGCTGACGCGGAGCGGACTGTGCGGGAATGGGTTCGGTGCCCGGCGGTGGTCGCAGGGAGCCCTGCTGACCGTCGTTCGGTGGGTACGGGCTGTTCTGCGGCGGTCCGAAAGGCTGATGCATCGGCGCGCCGGGTTGCGGAGCGCCCTGATACGGGGGAGCGCCGTCGCCGAATCCATTGTGCGGCGGCCCGGACGGCACATCGGGACGTTGCGGCTCGGGCGGAGCGGGCGGCTGCGGCGCACCCGGATGCCCCATGTTCAGCGGGGCGGTCTCGGGCGCATGCATATTCGGCGCGATGACGTGTCCAGGGTGGAACGGCTCGCCGCCGGGCGGCGGGAACGGCGGTGGCGTGCCGAACCCGTCGTGCCGCTCGGTTTCGACGTTCGCGGGCCCGGCGGGCGGCGCACCGATGACGGAACCGTGCTGTGGTTCGACCACCGGCGGACCAGCTTGCTGTGGGTTCGCTGTGAAGTCCGGACGCGGCAGCACCGCGGTCGGCGGATCGACCGGCGGCACGGCGGGAATGCCGTCGGTCGCGGCATGGAACAACGCCGGATCGGGTTGCGCGAACGGCTCGGTGGGCGGAGTCTGCGCCGCGGCGAACGGAACCTGCTGCGGCGCACCGCCGCCGGCGGATTCGGGTTCGGTGGGCTGTGGCGCGAGACGTCCGGGCACATAGGGTTCCGGGGCGGGCGGCTGCGGCGCACCTGGCTGCGGATGCGGGGCGGATCCGGCCGGTCCGGACACGGCGAATTCGGGTTCGTTCTGCTCAGGCGGCATCGGAGGTGCAGAGCCGAACGCCTCGGCCGGACCGTTCCGCGGCCCCGATTCGGGCAGCGACATCTCCGGCAGTTCCAGCGACGAATAGTCCTGCGTCGCACGCTCGCCGGGGGCCGCGAACTCCTGCGACGCCGCGGTGATCGGACGGTCGGGAGCGGGCCGTGCGGGCATGCCGGGCTCGGGCCTGACGTGCTCGGATGGTTCCGCAGACGGCTCTGCGAACAGCGGTTCGGGTGCGGACTGCGGTGGCGCGCCGAACGGTGAGCGCTGCGCCAGCGGTGGCAGCACATCCTCGTCTTCCACGGCCGGAGCGCCGATCACACCGGCACTCTGCTCGACCACGGGTGCGGACCGCGGCGGCCCGTCTCCCCGACGCGATTGCGCTGGGTGATCGTCCTGGTAGCGAGGCGAATCGAAGTCGTCGTCGCGGCGGCGCGGGACGAATTCCTCGTCGAGATCCTGTCGCCGGTCGGCCGCGACGACCTGCTGCTCGGGCGACCACGAGGCCCGGTACAGCGCGATGATCGCGATGGTGGTGGTCGTCACGATCGGAATCGCCGCCCACGTACCGTATTTGCCGATCACGTCGTCGACCGAACCCCCGGTGAGGTTCACCGCGTTGAACAGCAGCATCGCCCCGGCGCCCAGGGCGCCGGTGAGTCGGCCCACGGCCGGTTTCATCCCGGTCACCAGCATCGCCCCGGCGGGAATCGCGATGATCGCGGCCAGCAGCGAACCGAAATCGCGGGCCTGGATCTCGTAGCCGGGTTGCGACAGCCCCCACACCAATCTGCCCAGATAGGTCAGTGTGGCCAGCAGCAACATGACCGCCGCCAGCACATCGGCGAGCGAATGCCGCCGTCCCCGGGGCGGTTCCGGCTCGGACGTCCGGCCCCGACCGGGGTCCGGCGCCACCGACATGGGCCGATTTCCGGGCGGGTGCGGGTTGTCCATCGGTGAAACTCCCTCGTAGCTACGCGAACACTCGGTAGCCTATTGGATGCTGCCGCCCCTGGCATACCGCTGTATCCCCAGGAGCTCGAGCACTCGTGCGGCGAATTCGAGGGTATGGGTGCGCGCGCCGTTGTGCATGCCGGGAAAATCGACGGCTTCGAGACCGAGCCGCTCGGCGATCCGTGCGGCCGGTCGCGCGGGCAGCAGGTGGCGCGAGTCGGCGCCCACGGCGAGTACGAGTCGATCGGCCTGTGTGGCCAGTGTCGCGAAATCGGGGATGTACGAGGTGAATTCGCACAACTCGTATTCCATCATGATGGGCGCGTTGACGGCCAGCCGTGCCCACATGGCGGTTTGATGCGGCGTGAGCTCGCTCGGTTCGGGGGACGGCGCCATCGCGCCGCCGATGCCGTCGAGGAATCGCTGTGACGCGGCGGCCATCCCGTCGGTGCGCGCGAGATGCGCGACCTCGGTCACGAAAGCCCGATGCTCCTCGGCGTCGGGTAGCACCGCGAAACAGGGCGGCTCGTGGGCGAGCAGTCCGCGCACCACGTCGGGATGACGCGTCAGCAGATCGAGCCCGACGATCGCGCCGTCGCTACCGCCGACGACGTAGGCGGGCTCGTCGGTGAGGTGCCGCAGCAGCAGGTACGCATCCTCGCTCTGTACCCGCACGTGCTGCTGTTCGGGCCGCCCGCTGTCGAGCGTGCTGCGCGAATACCCGCGCGCATCCATCGTGATGACGGTGGCGTGCGGTGCGAGCAGTTCGGCCATCTCATCGGACCCGTTGGCATCGCCCCCGCCACCGGGCAGCATCAGCAGGACCGGGCCCGTCCCGCGAATCTCGTGGTAGATGGTGGCGCCGGGCACGGGGAAGGTATCGGATTTCATTGCAGCTGTGGGTCTTTCATCATGATCGGCGGGCCGATCGCTCGGGGCCGGGGCGGCCGGACAGGGCGCATCACACGGCTTGCTATCTTGCTTAGGATATTCCCTAATCTAATTAGGATCAAGCAATGGTGATCGACCCCGTCCGGGTCCCGGAACCCTGAAGTCGAGCCGCACCACCGAGCCGGAGCGGCGATCCTGCGCAGTCCCTCGGCGAGGTCGCGGCCCGTCGGTGCGTTGTCGGGGTCGATGAGTTACTGCGCGGCGGCCCCGATGAGCGGTGCCGGATAGACGGCGCCGACGCTGCGCGCGGATGGTCGAGGCCTGTCAGAAGGTCGCCCGCACCATCCCCGCCGAGAACTACGCCGCCTGACTACCTGGGCACGCTGCGAATCACTCGATGCTGTGGGCGATTTCGTGCGTCGGCTGATACAGCCCGATCGGCCCGGCCCCCGGGACGATCAGTGTGGTGCGGAGCCCCCAGCGTTCCCGGGTGACGTCCCCGGTGAACTCGACGCCCTTGGCCCGCAACTCCTCGACGGTCGCGGTGAGGTCGTCGCACATCAGGTACAACTCGCAGCGCCCGCTGTCGGGCCCCTCGGCAGGGTGGACCGCCAGCTCGGCCGGGGGCGAGCGGAAGATCAGCCAGCCGTGCCCGGCGTCCACGTGGGCCAGGCCGAGAACGTCGCGGAAGAATTCGCGGGCGGCTTCGGGATCGGCCGCGTGAATGATGGTGTGCGCACCGTTGATCATGTGTCGAGGCTATCGTCGAAGCGCACGGCGGTGACCGGAAGTCTCGGTGGACCACGCCGATGAATTCCGGAGACTGGGGGAGTCCACATCGAGGACCGGTTCGATCTCTTGGAGGATCCGATGAGCATTCCCGTCACCGCGGGCACCCTCGCCGCGCCTGATGTACGGCTGTACTACGAACTGCGCGGCGCCGGACCGCTCGTGGCGCTGGTGGGTTCGCCGATGCACGCCGCGCCGTTCGCGGGTCTGGCCGATCAGCTGGCAGGTGAGTACACCGTGCTGACCACCGATCCGCGCGGGCATTTCGGCAGTGCGCTGCACGATCCGGAAGCCGATTCGACCCCCGAGCTGCGCGCGCAGGATCTGGCTCGGTTGTTGCGGCACATCGCCGCCGGACCCGCCGTCGTACTCGGATCCTCCGGCGGCGCGATCACCACCCTGGCGCTGCTGCAGTCCGCCCCGGAGCTGGTGTCCCTCGCCGTGGCGCACGAGCCGCCGCTGGCCGAACTACTGGACGAGCGGCTCCCCATGCGTGCCCGGCGCAAGGACATCGTGGCCACCTTCCGCGAGGACGAGATCGCCGGGATCCGAAAGTTCTTCTCCTACGCCGAACTCGAACTTCCCGAGGACCGATTCCAGCAGATGTTCGGGAACCGGACGCCCGCGGACATCGCCAACGACCGCTACTTCTACCTGCACGAGCTGGAGGGCACCTCGGGCTGGCAGCCCGACCTGGACGCCCTGCGCGCCGTGCGGGACCGGCTCGTCATCGGTATCGGCGAGGCGTCCGCGGGTGTGTTCTGCGATCGAACCTCCCGCGCACTGGGCGCCGAACTCGGCGTCGAACCGACCCGGTTCCCCGGCGGCCACGTCGGATTCCTGGAGAATCCCGCCGTGTTCGCCGCCCGGCTGCGCGAGGTCGTGGGCTGAGGGTCGGGGGATCAGCGCACGAATTGTGTTGCGCGATCGGCGATATCGAGCACCGATTGCGGCAGGATGCCCAGTACCAGGGTCGCCGCGGCGGTGAGCGCGACCACCGTGCTGGTGATCGGCGGCGCCACGATCTGCGGGGCGTCCTCGGGCGGGTCGGTGAAGAACATCAGCACGATGACCCGGATGTAGAAGTAGGCGGCGATCGCGCTGCACACCACGCCCACGATGACCAGCCACGCGTAGCCGCCGGTCGCCGCGGCCTGGAACACCGCGAACTTGCTGACGAACCCGCTGGTGAGCGGAATGCCCGCGAACGAGAGCAGGAACAGCGCGAAAATCGAGGCCAGCCACGGGGACCGGCGTCCCAGCCCGGCCCACGCCGACATCGCGGTGGCCTCGTCGCCGACCCGGTCGCGCACCAGCGTCACCACCGCGAACGCGCCGGTGGTGCTCAGGCCGTAGGCGATCAGATAGAACAGCACCGAGGACACGCCTTCGCTGTTCGCCGCGACCAGCGCGACCAGGATGAATCCGGCGTGCGCGATCGAGGAATAGGCGAGCATGCGTTTGACGTCGGTCTGGGTGATCGCCATGACCGCGCCGACGGCCATGGTGGCCACCGCGACCGCGGCCAGGATCGGCCGCCACGTCTGGCCCAGCCCCGGCACCGCGACCATCAGCACGCGCAGCAGCACACCGACGGCCGCGATCTTGGTGCCCGCGGCCATGAACGCGGTCACCGAGGTCGGCGCACCCTGGTACACATCGGGCACCCAGGACTGGAACGGCACCGCGCCGATCTTGAACAGCAGCCCGACCGCGAGCATCGCAAGACCTAGTACCGCAAGGGTTTTCGAACCCGAGTCCCGGCCCACCGCGTCGGCGATGCCCGCGAACCGCACGGTTCCGGCGTAGCCGTACAGCAGCGCCATCCCGTACAGGAAGAACGCCGAGGAGAACGCGCCGAGCAGGAAGTATTTCAGCGCCGCCTCCTGCGAGAGCAGTCTGCGACGGCGTGCGAGCCCGCACAGCAGATACAGCGGCAGCGAGAGCACCTCGAGCGCGACGAACGCGGTCAGCAGATCGTTGGACGCCGGGAACAGCATCAGCCCGCCGACGGCGAACAGTGCCAGCGGGAACACCTCGGTGGTGGTGATTCCCGCACGCGCGGCGGCGATCTCGTCCGAGCTGCCCGGCGTCGCGGAAGCCTGCGGAGTGAAGGCGTCCACCGGCACCCGGGCCCCGGCGGCCAGGGCGGCGGTGCGGCTCCAGGTGCCCGGCCCCTCGCGGCGTGTGCGCCCCAGCCGGGGTTCGATGCCGCGTTCGGCCATCAGCGCCATGCCGAACAGGGCGGTCACCAGGATCGTGCCCTGCAGGACGAGGGTGACGTTGTCGATGGCGACCGCGCCGACCACGGCGGTGCTGTGTGTGCCGGCCAGGCTGATCACCATGACCAGGGCGACCACGAGTCCGGCCGCGCCCAGCAGCAGTTGCAGCGCGTAGCGCCACGAGCGGGGTGCGAACGCATCCACCAGCACCGCCACGACGGCGACGCCGAAGACTATGAGCATCGGTGACAGGTCACGGTATTCGATCGAGGGCGCCGGAACCGTCGCGGCGAGAAGGGAACTCACGGGTGTGTACCTCCGTTCGCGGCGGCCGGTCCGGTGGCCGACCGAGGACTTCCGGCGGATCTGCTGTGCTCGGATGTGGCCTGCGGCACCGCGGGCGCGGGGTCATGCGCCCCGATCGTGCTGAGCGTGCCCGCGACGGCCGGATTGATCCGGTCCAGGAGCGGTTTCGGGTAGGCGCCCAGGAACACCAGCGCCGCGATCAGCGGCACTACCACGACGAGTTCGCGGGGCAGCAGATCTCGGAGCCGCTCGTTGCCCTCCTTGACCGGGCCGGTCATCATCCGCTGGTACATCCACAGCACGTACAGCGCGGCCAGGACCAGCGCGCTGGTGGCGAAGATCGCCGCGACCGGGTATCGGGTGAATGTGCCCACCAGGACCAGGAATTCGCTGACGAACGGCGCCAGGCCCGGCAGCGAGAGGGTGGCCAGGCCCGCGATCAGGAACGTCCCGGCCAGGACCGGTGCCACCTTCTGCACTCCGCCGAAGTCGGCGATGAGGCGAGTCCCCCTGCGCGAGACCAGGAATCCGGCGATCAGGAATAGTGCCGCGGTGGAGATCCCGTGGTTGACCATGTACAGCGTCGCGCCCGAACCGCTCTGGTTGGTCATCGCGAAGATGCCCAGGATGATGAACCCGAAGTGCGAGATGGAGGTGTAGGCGATCAGGCGCATCACGTCGCGTTGTCCGATCGCGACGATTGCGCCGTACACGATTCCGACCACGGCCAGCGCACTGATCAGTGGCGCATAGGTTTTCGAGGCGTGCGGGAACAGCAGCAGGCAGTACCGCAGCATGCCGAAGGTGCCGACCTTGTCGACCACCGCCATCATCAGCACCGCGCTCGAGGGGGTGGCCGAGACCGCCGCCCCGGGCAGCCAGGTGTGCAGCGGCCACAGCGGGGCCTTGACCGCGAACGCGAACATGAATCCCAGGAACAGCCCGTTGAGGACCGCGGGCCCTGCGCCCAGCTGTCCGGTCGCGGCGGCTTGGACCACGGTCCGGAAATCGAACGTCCCGCCGGCTCCGCCGAGGTGCTGGCGGGCGGTGAGTACGTAGAGTCCGATCACCGCGGCGAGCATGATCAATCCGCCGAACAGGTTGTACAGCAGGAACTTCACCGCCGCGCGCGAGCGGGCGCGGCGCAGTTCGAGATCGGCACCCTGTGGTCCGAAGCCGCCGATGAGGAAGTACATCGGGATCAGCATGACCTCGAAGAACACGTAGAACAGCAGGATGTCCAGCGAGACGAAGGACACCAGCACCATCGACTCGACCACCAGCGTCAGCGCGACGTAGATGTGCGCCACGCGGCGGCCGCCGCCGACTTCGTCCTCGTCGCGCCATCCGGCCACGATCAGCAGCGGCACCAGCGCCGCGGTCAGCAGCACCAGCGCCAGGGCGATCCCGTCGAGGCCGAGGGTGTATCCGGCCCCGAAAGCCGGTATCCACCGGTGTGATTCGACCATCTGATACTGCGGTCCGCCGGGGGTGAACCGTGCCGCGATCACGATCGCGATCGCCAGCGTGGCCACCGCCACCACCAGCCCGGTCGCCCGCGCCACGGTTCGCCATGCCCGTGGCACCGCCACCACCACGATCGCGCCGACCAGCGGCAGCACCCACAGAGTTGTCAGCCAGGGATAGTTCACATCGACCTCACCGTGAGCAGGGCGGCGACCACCGGGGCCGCACGGGTGAACAGGGACGGGGCGCTCATATCAGGCTCACCGCCAGCAGAGCCACGATCACCACGGCCGCTCCGGCGAACATGGACAGTGCGTACGAGCGCACGAAACCGGTTTGCACGCGCCGGATCCGGGTGGAGGCCGCGCCGATGACGGTGGCCGTGGAGTTGACCAGGCCGTCGATGCCACGGGTGTCCAGGAACACCAGCGAGCGGGTCAACCGGGCGCCCGGGCGCATGAACGCGGCCTCGTTGACCGCGTCGCCGTACAGGTCGCGGCGGGCCGCGACGGTGAGCGCGGACACCGGCACGGGTGCGGTTTCGGGGACGGGACGTTGCCCGTACTGGCGGTAGGCGAGCACGACACCGGCCGCGACGACCAGCAGCGCGAGCACCGTGACCACCCAGGAGGGCATGCCGCCTTCGGAGTGCCGCTGTCCGACAACGGGTTCGAGCCAGTTCTGCAGCGAGGACCCGAACACGAACACCCCGCCGGAGAAGATCGAACCCAGCGCGAGCACGATCATCGGTCCGGTCATGGCGACGGGTGACTCGTGCGGGTGGGTCTCGGGCTGCCAGCGGCGCTTGCCGAAGAAGGTCAGCAGCATCACCCGCGTCATGTAGAACGCGGTGATCCCCGCACCCAGCAGCGCCGCGACGCCGAGGGTGACTCCGCTCGCGCCGCCGTACCCGAACGCGGCCTCGATGATGCGGTCCTTGGAGAAGAAGCCCGCGAACGGCGGCACCCCGATGATCGCCAGGTACCCCAGGCCGAAGGTGACGAAGGTGATCGGCATGAGCACGCGCAGCCCGCCGTAGCGGCGCATATCGGTTTCGTCGTTCATCGCGTGCATCACCGATCCCGCGCCCAGGAACAGTCCGGCCTTGAAGAATCCGTGGGTGAGCAGATGCATGATCGCCACCGCGTATCCGGCCGGGCCCAGGCCCGCGGCCAGGACCATGTACCCGATCTGGCTCATGGTCGAGGCGGCCAGGGCCTTCTTGATGTCGTCCTTGGCGCAGCCGATGATCGCACCGAACAGCAACGTCACCGCGCCCACGATCAGCACGCCCGCGCGGGCGCCGGGGGCGAGGTCGAAGATGGCGTGCGAGCGGGCGATCAGGTACACCCCGGCGGTGACCATGGTCGCGGCGTGGATCAGCGCGGAGACCGGGGTCGGGCCTTCCATCGCGTCCCCGAGCCAGGACTGCAGCGGCACCTGCGCGGATTTACCGCACGCGCCCAGCAGCAGCAACAGCCCGATCGCGGTGAGCGTGCCCTGTCCCGCGTGCGGCGCACCGCCGAACACCTGCCCGAAATCGAGTGAGCCGAAGGTGGCGAACATGACGAACAACGCGATCGCCAGGCCCATATCGCCGACCCGGTTGACCACGAACGCCTTCTTGGCCGCGGTCGCGGCCGAGGGCTTGTGATACCAGAACCCGATCAGCAGGTAGGACGCCAGACCCACGCCCTCCCAGCCCAGATACAACACCAGATAGTTGCCCGCCAGGACAAGCACCAGCATCGCGGCCAGGAACAGGTTCAGGTAGGCGAAGAAGCGCCGCCGCCCGGGATCGTGCGCCATGTAGCCGACCGAGTACAGGTGGATCAGCGATCCGACGCCGGTGATCAGCAGCGCGAAGCAGATCGAGAGCTGATCGAGTTGCAGGGTGAAGTTCACCTGCAGTCCGGCCGCGGGCACCCAGCTGAAGAAGTCGTGCGAGACCGCGCGGGTGGCATCGGAGCGGCCGAGCATATCGACGAAGGCCCACACCGCGATCGCGAACGAACCCAGTGCGGCGAGCAGGCCGAGCCAATGTCCCCAGGCGTTGCTCACGCGCCCGGCCAGCAGCAGGATCACCGCACCGGCCAGCGGGATCGCGGGCAGGAGCCACAACATCTGCGTGGTATCCATATCAGTACTTCAGCAGGTTGGCGTCGTCGACCGAGGTCGAGCGGCGGGCGCGGAAGATGGTCATGATGATGGCCAGGCCGATGACGACCTCGGCCGCGGCCACGACCATCGTGAAGAAGGCGAAGACCTGACCGTCGAGGTTGCCGTGTTCGCGAGCGAAGGTCACGAAGGCCAGGTTCACCGCGTTGAGCATCAGCTCGATGCACATGAACACCACGATCGCGTTGCGCCGCACCAGAACTCCGGCCGCGCCGATGGTGAACAGCAGAGCCGAGAGATACAGGTAGTTGTCCGGATTCACCGCAGAGCCTTTCTGGTCAGCCGTGCGTGGGGGCGTCGTTGCCGGAGCCGTTCCCGTTCGCGGGGCGGGCGTTGTCGTCCGAGTCGGTCAGGCCCACGCCGATGGCCGCGGCCTCGGTGTGGGCGCGGTTGCGGCGGTGGCGCAGCACGGTGCTGACCGACAGTTCGGCGAACGAGCCGTCGGGCAGGCGGGCGGGCACGTCGACCGCGTTGTGCCGGGCGTACACGCCCGGGGTCGGCAGCGGGGTGACCCGATCACCTTGGCGCACCCGGCGCTGGGACATCTCGCGCTGGTCGGTGCGCGGCCCGAATCGTTCACGGTGCGCGAGCACCATCGCGCCGATGGTGGCGGTGATCAGCAGTGCGCCGGTGAGCTCGAACGCCCACACGTACCGCACGAAGATCAGTTCGGCCAGCTCGCCGATGGTGTCCTGGGGGAAGCCGGGTCCGGTGCGGACGACCGAATGATCGTGCATGCCGCGCGAGATCGCGGCGATCAGGATCAGCCCGAAGCCGATGCCGACCACCAGGACCGCGATCCGGTGCCCGCGCAAGGTTTCGCGCAGCGATTCGGAGGAGTCGACTCCGACGAGCATCAGCACGAACAGGAACAGCATCATCACCGCGCCGGTGTAGACCACGATCTGCACCACGCCCAGGAACAGGGCGTTCTCGGCGATGTAGAACACCGACAGGGTGATCATGGTGCCCGCCAGGCACATCGCGGCATGCACGGCCTTGCGTGCGGTCACCATGCCGACCGCGCCGACGACCGAGACCACCGCCAGCACCCAGAACAGCACCGCTTCACCGGTGGAGGCGCGCACCGGGTGCGCGGCCAGCGGAATCTGCTGGGTGGCCGAAACCAGTTGTGTCGCAAGGATGGTCATCGCGAACCTCCTTCGGGTCCGGTGCACGGTGTAGCCGCTGCGCCGCGATGTGTCGCCGGAGTCACCGCAGGGCTCCTTCGGCGTGAGCCGTGGGTGCCTGGTTCGGGTCCTGTCCCGCGGCGAGACTGCCGAGCACATCGACGGTGCCGAGGTAGTAGTCCTGCTCGGTGGTGTCGGGGACCATCGCGTGCGGCGGGAGAGTCATGCCGGGCTCGAGCGGGGCCAGCAGCCGGTCCTTCTCGTAGATCAGATCCGCGCGGTTGTCGTCGGCGAGTTCGTATTCGTTGGTCATCGTCAGCGCGCGGGTGGGGCACGCCTCGATGCACAGTCCGCAGCCGATGCAGCGCAGGTAGTTGATCTGGTAGACCCGGCCGTACCGTTCGCCGGGGGAATAGCGTTCGGTCTCGGTGTTGTCCGCGCCTTCGACGTAGATCGCATCCGCGGGGCACGCCCACGCGCACAGTTCGCAGCCGATGCATTTCTCCAGCCCGTCGGGGTGCCGGTTGAGCTGGTGACGGCCGTGATAGCGGGGCGCGGTGGGGACTTTGACCTCGGGATAGAACTCGGTGTTGGGCTTTTTGAACATGGTCAGGAAGGTGACCGCGAAGCCGCCGAACGGTTCGAGCAGTCCGGGTTTCGGTCCGCGCGCGGGTGGGGTGGTGGGCATCGGCGGGACCGGGAATCCGGCGTATTCCGGTGCGGGATGCGCGGATTCGGTGCGGGCGGGCCGGTCGTTTCCGCGCAGCCCGGCGCGCACCACCGCCGCGAGCAGCAGCAGGGTCAGCACGATGCCGCCGATCACCAGTCCGGCGGTCTGTACGTGATATCCGTTGTCCTGCAGCACTTTCAGTACGGCCACGAACATCACCCACAGCAGCGAGGCCGGGATCAGCAGCTTCCAGCCCAGATTCATGAACTGGTCGTAGCGCAGCCGCGGCAGCGTGCCGCGCAGCCAGATGAATACGAACAGGAACACCCACACCTTCGCGGTGAACCACAGCAGTGGCCACCAGCCCGAATTCGCGCCCGCCCACAGGCTCAGCGGGAACGGGGCGTGCCAGCCGCCGAAGAACAACGTGGTCGCCAGCGCCGAGACGGTGCCCATGTTGATGTACTCGGCCATCATGAACATCGCGAATTTGAGCGAGGAGTATTCGGTGTGGAATCCGCCGACCAGTTCGCCCTCGGCTTCGGGCAGGTCGAACGGGGCGCGGTTGGTCTCGCCGACCATCGAGACCGCGTAGATCACGAACGAGGGCAGCAGCAGGAACACATTCCAGGTGCCGAACTGGTACGCGACGATGCCGGAGGTGGACATGGTGCCGGTCAGCAGGAACACCGCGGCGAAGCAGGCGGCCATGGCGATCTCGTAGGAGATCACCTGCGCGGTCGAGCGCAGCCCGCCCAGCAGCGGATAGGTCGAACCCGAGGCCCATCCGGCCAGCACGATGCCGTAGACCCCGACCGAGGCCATCGCCAGGATGTACAGCACCCCGACGGGCATATCGGTCAGTTGCAGCGGAGTGTGCGTGCCGAAGATCGACACCTGCGGCCCGAACGGCATCACCGCGAACGCCATCACCGCCGGAATCAGCGAAATCACCGGCGCGAGAATGAATATCGGCTTGTCCACGATGGCCGGGACGATGTCCTCCTTCAGGAGCATCTTGACCCCGTCGGCGATGGACTGCAGTGTCCCGTTGGGGCCGACGCGGTTCGGGCCCACCCGCATCTGCATGAACGCGACGATCTTGCGTTCGGCGTAGACGCCCAGCATCGGGATCAGCAGCAGGAAGATGAAGATCGCGACGCATTTGACGATCACCAGCCACCACGGGTCGTGCCCGAAGGCGGTGAGGTCGGTGCTCGCCGCGGTCGATGTGGCTACGAGCTCATTCACGGTGGTCCTCCCGTCGGATCCGCACCAGGCGCCCGGGGGTGACGGCGAGGTGTTCGTACACCGACGATCCCGGTGAGTTCAGCGGCAGCCACACCACCCGGTCGGGCATCTCGGTGACCACCAGGGGCAGGGTGAGGTGGCCGTGGTCGGTGCTCACGTGCACCGGATCGCCTGTGGCGGCCCCGATTGCGGCCGCGGTGTCGTGCGAGAGCCGCACCACCGGTGGGCGCGCGGTTCCGGCGAGGTTCGCTTCGCCGTCCTGCAGGCGGCCGCGATCGAGCAGCATGCGCCATCCGGCCAGCACCGCGGTGCCGGGTGTGCGGTCCGGGACCGGTTCGGGCATCGTGTCCGGTCCGGTGGCCGGTGGTCCGTCCCACGTGCCGAGGTTCGCCAATTCCCTACGGGCCGAGGCGATATCGGGCAGGCCCAGCCGCACGCCCATCTCCTCGGCGATGGCGTGCAGGACGCGATGGTCGGCCAGTGGCGCGGATTGCCGGCGCACGCTGGGATCGGCGAGGGCGGCGTCGAATTCGCGGGCGCGGCCCTCCCAGGTCAGGAAGGTGCCCGCCTTCTCCATGGCGGTGGCGACCGGGAACACAACGTCGGCGCGGTCGGTGATCTCGCTGCTGCGCAGTTCCAGGGCCACCACGAAGCGGGCGGCGTCGATGGCCGCGAGTGCCGCGCGGGGGTCGGGCAGGTCGGCGACCTCGACTCCGCCCACGACCAGTGCTCCGAGTGTGGCGGCGTCGGCGAGGATGGTGGCGGTGTCACGTCCGGGTGCGGCGGGCAGTTCGTCCAGGTCCCACGCGGTCTTGATCTGTTGGCGGGCACGGGAATCGGCGACCGGGCGTCCGCCGGGCAGCAGACCGGGCAGTGCTCCGGCCTCGAGTGCGCCGCGCTCGCCCGCGCGCCGGGGTACCCACGCCAGTGCCGCTCCGGTGTCGTCGGCGAGCCGGGCGATCGCGGTGAGCGCGCCGGGGACCGTGGCCAGGCGTTCCCCGGCCAGGATCACCGCGCCGGGCACGCGCAGCAGCTCGGCCGGTGCGTCGAGCTCGGCGGGACCGTCGCCGATGCGCAGCGCCTCGAGCAGGCGCGGCTCGTCGCCGGGCACCGTGGAAATCAGCGTGCCGGCCATCCGTTCGAGCCCGCGCGAGGCGTACGCGGCCAGCGAGTACACCGGAAGTCCGTGCTTACGTGCGGCTTTGCGCAGCCGCACGTACACCATCGGCGATTCCTCTTCGGGCTCGAATCCGGCCAGCAGCACCACCGGCGCGGTCTCGAGGGCGGCGTAGTCCACGCGCATGCCCTGTCCGGCGATGCGGGCGGCCAGGAACCGGGTCTCCTCGGCCGAATGGGCGCGGGCCCGGAAGTCGATATCGTTGGTGTCCAACGCGATTCGCGCGAATTTCGAATACGCGTAGGCGTCCTCGAGGGTGCTGCGGCCGCCGACGAGCACACCGGCGTTACCGTGCGCGGAGGCCAGCCCCTCCGCGGCGCGGGCCAGCGCCTCGGACCAGGATGCCGGGGCCAGGGTGCCGTTCCAGTCGCGCACCAGCGGGGTGGTGAGGCGATCGGGTTGAGTGGCGTAGCTGAACGCCCAGCGGCCCTTGTCGCAGTTCCATTCCTCGTTGACCTGCGGATCGTCACCGGCCAGGCGACGCAGCACGGTGCCGCGGCGGTGGTCGGTGCGCTGGGCGCAGCCCGAGGCGCAGTGCTCGCACACCGCGGGACTGGAGACCAGGTCGAAGGGCCGGGCGCGGAAGCGGTAGGTGGTGCCGGTGAGTGCGCCGACCGGGCAGATCTGCACGGTGTTGCCGGAGAAGTAGGAGTCCAGGGGTTCACCGTCGGCGATGCCGACCTGTTGCAGCGCACCGCGATCCATCAACTCGATGAACGGATCCCCGGCGACCTGCTGGGAGAAGCGGGTGCAGCGCGCACACAACACGCACCGTTCGCGATCCAGCAGCACCGCGCTGGAGAGCGGAATCGGTTTGGGATACGTACGTTTGACGCCTTCGAAGCGGGATTCGGCGCGTCCGGTGGACATCGCCTGGTTCTGCAACGGGCATTCCCCGCCCTTGTCGCACACCGGGCAGTCGAGTGGATGGTTGATCAGCAACAGTTCCATCACCCCCTCCTGCGATTTGCGCGCGACGGGGGAGCTGAGCTGGGTGCGCACGATCATGCCCTCGGTGACCGGAATCGTGCAGGACGCCACCGGCTTTCGCTGCCCTTCGACCTCGACGAGGCATTGGCGGCACGCGCCGACAGGGTCCAGCAGCGGATGGTCGCAGAATCGGGGGATCTGGATGCCGACCAGTTCCGCGGCGCGGATCAGCAGTGTCCCGGCGGGCACGCTGAGGGTGGTGTCGTCGATGGTCAGGCTCACCAGATCCGCGGGGGTGACGCCGCTGGTGTCGGTGGGGACCGTGGCGGTCATCGCGTGCCTCCTCGTTCGGCGATGGCGGTCTCGGCGGTGGCCCACGCGGTGCTGCGGGCCGGGTCGAATGGGCAGCCGCCGCGCAGGTGCTGCTCGTATTCCTCGCGGAAGTACTTCAGGGAGGAGAAGATCGGGCTGGCCGCGCCGTCGCCCAGGGCGCAGAACGACTTGCCGTTGATGTTGTCGGCGATGTCCAGGAGCTTGTCCAGATCCGTACCGGTGCCTTGCCCGGTTTCGATGCGTTCGAGCAGCTGCACCAGCCAGTAGGTGCCCTCGCGACAGGGCGTGCATTTGCCGCAGGATTCGTGGGCGTAGAACTCGGTCCAGCGCAGCACTGCCCGCACGACGCAGGTGGTGTCGTCGAAGATCTGTAATGCCTTGGTGCCCAACATGGATCCGGCCGCGGTGACGTTCTCGTAGTCCAGTGGCACGTCCAGGTGTTCGGCGGTGAACAGCGGGGTGGACGATCCGCCGGGCGTCCAGAACTTCAGCGTGTGCCCGGCGCGTACGCCGCCCGCGTACCCGAGCAGCTCACGCAGCGTGACACCGAGCGGGGCCTCGTACTGGCCGGGCCGGGTGACGTGTCCGGACAGCGAGTACAGGGTGAATCCGGGCGAGCGTTCGGAACCCATGGTGCGGAACCAGTCGACGCCGTTGCGGATGATCTCCGGGACGCTGGCGATGGATTCGACGTTGTTGACCACGGTCGGGCAGGCGTACAGGCCCGCGACGGCCGGGAACGGCGGACGCAGCCGGGGCTGGCCGCGGCGGCCCTCGAGCGAGTCCAGCAGCGCGGTTTCCTCACCGCAGATGTATGCCCCGGCACCGGCGTGCACGATCAGGTCCAGGTCGTAGCCCGAGCCGAGGATGTCGTGTCCGAGGTAGCCCGCAGCATAGGCTTCCGCGACCGCGACCTGCAACCGTCGCAGCACGGGCACGACCTCACCGCGCACGTAGATGAACGCCTGTGCCGCACGGATCGCGTACGCCGCGATGATGACGCCCTCGATGAGCACGTGCGGGGTGGCCAGCATCAGCGGGATGTCCTTGCAGGTGCCCGGCTCGGACTCGTCGGCGTTGACGACCAGATAGTGCGGTTTGCTCGTGCCGTCCGGGCCGGGGCCCTGCGGGATGAATCCCCATTTCATGCCGGTGGGGAAGCCCGCGCCGCCGCGTCCACGCAAACCGGAGTCCTTGACCGTGGAGATGACCTCGTCCGGTTCCATGCGCAGTGCCTGGGACAGTGCGCGGTAGCCGTCGTGGCGGCGGTAGGTGTCCATCGTCCAGGACTGCGGTTCGTCCCAGTAGCGGGTCAGTACGGGTACCAGGCTCACCGGTCGCTCCCGTTCGATGCGGCCGAATCATGCTGCGGCGGTGATTGTTCGATGCTGCGCGCGATCTGCAGTCCGGCCAGGGTGGGCGCGCCGGGTTCGCCGTCGGTGGCTCCGGGACGTTCGTCCGGGAATCCGGCCAGCACGCGGGCGGTCTCGCGAAACGTGCACACCGGCAGGCCGCTGCGGGTTCCGGTGACCGGCTCGCCCGCGCGCAGCGAATCCATCAGGGCGCGTGCGGATTCGGGAGTCTGGTTGTCGAAGAACTCCCAGTTGACCATCAGCACCGGTGCGTAGTCGCAGGCGGCGTTGCATTCGATGTGCTCGAGGGTGATGCTGCCGTCGGTGGTGGTCTCCCCGTGCCGCACACCCAGATGCTCCTGCAGTGCAGCGAGGATCTCGTCGCCGCCCAGCACCGCGCACAGCGTGTTGGTGCACACCCCGACGTGGTAGTCCCCGGTCGGGCTGCCGCGGTACATCGAATAGAAGGTGGCCACCGCGGTCACCTCGGCGTCGGTCAGCCCCAATTGTTCTGCGCAGAAACCGATTCCGGTGCCCGAGACGTATCCCTCCACGCTCTGCACCAGATGCAGCAGCGGCAGCAGCGCCGAGCGTGACTGCGGATAGCAGTCCAGGATGGTCTTGGCGTCCGCGGCCAGGCGGTCGTGCACCTCGGCCGGATACGGGATCGGTTTGGTGGTCAGTTTCAGCATGATTCGGCTCATCGGTCCACACCGCCCATCACCGGGTCCAGACTCGCCACCGACGCGATGACGTCGGCGACCATGCCGCCTTCGCACATCGCGGCCACGGCCTGCAGATTCGTGAACGAGGGGTCGCGGAAGTGCACCCGGTGCGGACGGGTGCCGCCGTCGCTGACCATGTGCACGCCGAGTTCGCCGCGCGGGGATTCGACCGCGCAGTACACCTGTCCCGGCGGCACCCGCATTCCCTCGGTGACGAGTTTGAAGTGGTGGATCAGCGCCTCCATGGAGGTGCCCATGATGGTGCCGATGTGCTCGGGGGAGTTGCCCAGCCCGTCCGGGCCCAGGGCCAGGTCCGCGGGCCAGGCGATCTTCTTGTCCTCCACCATGATCGGGCCGGGCCGCAACGTGCCCAGGCACTGCTCGACGATCTTGAGCGATTCGCGCATCTCGTTGACCCGGATCAGGTAGCGGCCGTAGCAGTCGCTGCCGGTGTCGGTCATGACGTCGAACTCGTAGTTCTCGTATCCGCAGTACGGCTGGGACTTCCGCAGATCGTGCGGCAGTCCCGTGGCGCGCAGCACCGGGCCGGTGATGCCCAGGGCCATGCATCCGGCCAGATCCAGATAGCCGACGTCGCGGGTGCGGGCCTTCCAGATGGGGTTCTGGTTGAGCAGCAGTTCCATATCGCGCAGCCGTTTCGGCATGAGCGCCAGCAGATCTCGGATCTTGGCCACGCCGTCCTCGGGCAGATCCTGGGCCAGGCCGCCGGGACGGATGTAGGCATGGTTCATCCGCAGGCCGGTGATGGTCTCGAAGATGTCCAGGATCAGTTCGCGCTCACGGAATCCGAACAGCATCGGGGTCAGCGCGCCCAGTTCCATGCCGCCGGTGGCCAGGGCCACCAGATGCGAGGAGATCCGGTTGAGCTCCATGAGCATCACCCGGATCACGTTGACGCGCTCGGGAATCGCCTCGGTGATGTCGAGCAGTTTCTCCACCGCCAGGCAGTAGGCGGTCTCGTTGAAGAACGGCGAGAGGTAGTCCATGCGGGTGACGAACGTGACGCCCTGCACCCAGCTGCGGAATTCGAGACTCTTCTCGATGCCGGTGTGCAGATAGCCTATGCCACAACGGGCTTCGGTAACGGTCTCGCCCTCGATCTCCAGGATCAGCCGCAGCACACCGTGGGTGGAGGGGTGCTGCGGGCCCATGTTGACCACGATGCGTTCCTCGGCCGCGCCGTCGAGGGCTTCGCGCACGTCGTCCCAGTCCTGCCCGACGACGGTGATGGTGGTTTCTCCCGGCTGCTGCGCGCGCCGGGTTTCGGTCTCGCTCATCAGTTGTACGTCCTCCGCTCGTCGGGCGGCGGGATGCGCGCGCCCTTGTACTCGACCGGGATCCCGCCGAGCGGGTAGTCCTTGCGCTGGGGGTGTCCGCGCCAGTCGTCGGGCATCTCGATGCGGGTCAACGAGGGGTGACCGTCGAACAGGATGCCGAAGAAGTCGTAGGTCTCCCGCTCATGCCAATCGGTGGTGGGATACACCGAATACAGCGAGGGGATGTGCGGATCGTCGTCGGGCGCGGCCACTTCCACGCGCAGTCGCCGGTTGTGGGTGATCGACATCAGGTGGTAGACCGCGTGCAGTTCGCGCCCGGCGTCGTCGGGATAGTGTGCTCCGCTCACGCCCAGGCACAGTTCGAAACGCAGCGGGGCCGCATCGCGCAGGGCTTGTGCGAGGGCGGGCAGGCGTTCGCGGCGCACGTGCAGGGTCAGCTCGTCGCGGAAGACCACGACCTTCTCGATCGCGGCGGTGAAACCTTCGTCGGACAACGCGTGCCGTAGCTGGTCGATCAGCTCGTCGAAGTAGCCGCCGTAGGGCGGGGGTGTGCTGCCGGGCAGGCTCAGGGTGCGGATGAGGCGGCCGTAGCCGGAGGTGTCACCGCTGCCGGTGACTCCGAACATGCCGCGCCGCACGCCGATCACCTCGTCGGCGGGTTCGGGCTGGGGTGTGGGGGTGGGCTCGGATCGTTCTGTGCTGGACGGGGTGTCGTTCACCGCGGCCTCCGGTGTGCGCTCGCTGGTGCCGGGGGAGTCGAAGGTCATCGCAACAGCCCCTTGAGTTGGATGGTCGGGGTGACCGCCAGGGCCGCGGCCTCGGCGGCGCGCACGGCCTCCTCGCGGTTGACCCCGAGGGGCATGTGCTGGATCTTCTCGTGCAGGGTGAGGATCGCGTGCAGCAGCATCTCCGGGCGGGGCGGGCAGCCGGGCAGGTAGATGTCCACGGGCACAACGTGATCCACGCCCTGCACGACGGCGTAGTTGTTGAACATCCCGCCCGAGGAGGCGCACACGCCCATGGCCAGAACCCATTTGGGCTCGGTCATCTGGTCGTAGACCTGGCGTAGCACCGGGGCCATCTTCTGGCTGACCCGACCGGCCACGATCATCAGATCGGCCTGCCGGGGCGAGGCGCGGAACACCTCCATCCCGAATCGGGCGCTGTCGAATCGGCCCGCGCCGGTGGCCATCATCTCGATCGCACAGCACGCCAGCCCGAACGTCGCGGGCCACAGCGAGCCCTTGCGCAGATATCCGGCGAACTGTTCGACCGTGCTCAGCAGGAATCCGCTGGGCAGTTTCTCTTCCAGACCCATCTCGGACCGACTCGCTTCCGTCCTCGAAACCCTCGCTCCGGTACGGACCGGAGGCGGGTTTGCCGTTCCGTGTGCTTGGTGGTGTACCTCGGTGATCGTGTTGCTCGGTGACGCCGGATCAGTCCCAGCTCAGGCCGCCGCGCCGCCATTCGTAGGCGTAGGCGATGGAGACGTTGACGATGAACAGCGCCATCGCGGCCAGGCCGAACAGGCCCAGCGCGTCGAAGTGGACCGCCCACGGATACAGGAACACGATCTCGATGTCGAAGATGATGAACAGCATCGCGGTCAGGTAGTACTTGACCGGAAAGCGTTGTCCGGCAGCGTTTCCGGGACCGCCGGCCACGGCGTGGGGGGTGGGTTCGATACCGCACTCGTAGGGTTCGAGCTTGGCTCGGTTGCGGCGTTTGGGGCCGATCAGGGCCGCGAGCAGGATCGACCCCACCGCGAACGCCGCAGCGATCGCGCCGAGAACGAGTGTGGGAACTTCGTTATTCACAACTGCACAACCCCTTCTCCGTATCCTCGGACGGCAGCAGCCGAGGCGGGGCTGACATCGTCGTCTGCCGGGCCAGTCTCGCCCCCAGGGCGCACTCGGTCGCGAGCGCGGACGGGTGAGGGACCTGACTTGGGCGGGTACTCATACCAACGCCCGCACTCGTGTGAGCTACAGCACAGCCTACAACCGTTCCTTCTCAATGCGTGCCGATTCGCAGCCGTGTTTGATCGAATTCAGAACTGTCACTTATGACCGAAACGGCGTAATGATCGGATTTGCCGGGCGCGCCGAACGCCCGCCTCCGAGGGAGTGCGGGCGTTCGGGGAGAACGGGATTCTTGGGTGCCGGGTTCAGGCGGCTTCGGAGTTGCGCAGCAGGCCGACCACGGCTTCGGTGAGCCGGAACGGGTCGATCGGATGCGGGACCGCGGCCTCGGCGCGCGACCAGTTCGCCAGCCAGGCGTCGTCGGGGCGGCCGGTGAGCACGAGGATCGGCGGGCAGGGCTCGACCTCGTCCTTGAGCTGCTTGGCCAGACCGAGTCCGCCGGTGGGGGCGGCCTCGCCGTCCAGGATGGCCAGGTCGATACCGCCGGTGTCGAGCCGGTCCACGACCACCGGCGCGGTGGCCACCTCGAGGTACTCGAGCGGTGGCAGATCGGGGTGCGGATGGCGCCCCAGGGCGAGCATCACCTGGCGGCGAGTATCGGAATCGCTGCTGTACACGAGAACCCGCAGCACCGCGGGACGGTTTGCTTCGGCCACGTTCGGCATGGTACGTCCGCAGACCGTCCGGGCGTGGCAGGTTCGCCGCACTCGGTGCGTCCCGGTATGAATCCGTGCTGGTCATCGGCGGCGAAACGCGAGATCCTGAGTAGCGGGGTGGCCGACGAGGTGGTGAAGGGCGATGCGAATTTCGGAGGTTCTGCGCAAGAAGGGCGCCGAGGTGGTCACGATCGGGCCGCAGGCCACGGTCGCCGAACTGCTGGGGGTGCTGGCCGAGCACAATGTCGGGGCGGTGGTGGTCTCGGGCGACGGGCTGGCGATGGATGGCATCGTCTCCGAGCGCGACGTCGTGCGGCGCCTGCACGCGATGGGCGCTGCGCTGCTGGAATCTCCGGTGCAGGACATCATGACGATGGTGGTGCACACCTGCTCACCGGCGGATCGGGTGGAGAGCCTGCGCTCGACGATGACCGAACATCGCATCCGTCATCTGCCGGTGGTGCAGAACGGGCAGATGGTGGGGATCGTGAGCATCGGTGACGTGGTCAAGAACGCGATCTCCGAACTGGAGACCGAGCGCGAGCATCTCGAGCACTATCTGCAGGGCTGACTCGCGCGGAATGCGCTGCGGTACCGCGCGACACCGTAGGTGCGACGGTCGAATTCGGCGGTCCGGAAATACCGCTGTGCGGATTTTCATCGGTTCGTAACAGAAAATGCCTGCGCGCCGATGGAATTCGAGGCAGACTTTCGGTGGGCTATTCGCCGATACCAAGCTCGCGGTCGAAGCACCGCTGATCGGGTGGGGTCCGGGATGCGCCGAAACCCTCGGACCTCACCACCCGATACCACGTCGTGGCGCGAAACTCACCCGTACCCGACAGGCCGCCGTCACGGCCGGAAATTTCCGGTCGTAAAAGACAATTCGAGGCAATCCGACCGGTCTGCACCTGATTTCGTCATCGAATTTCCGGCGCGTGCGCGCGGATGTGCTTGCCGCTGCGGAAGTTCACCGCTCACGCGCGTGGCCCGGACCGATCGATGCCGCCCTCGCCGCGCGTATTAGGGTCTGTGACGCACCGCTACGGCGGCCGGGGTGCCCGGCCCTTGTCCTGAAGGAAACTCTATGCGTCGCACCGCGATCACCGTGTTGACCCTGGCCGCTGCCCTCGCGTGTGGCGCGTGCGGTTCCTCGGGAGGTTCGGACGGCTCGAACGCGGCATCGGCGTCCTCGGCGGTGAGTTCGCCGGAGGCCGCGCCGAGTTCCGCGCAGTCCGCGGCACAGCAGTGCAGCAGCCAGACCTGGCCGCAGAAGCTGCCGGACTTCCACGGTAAGGCGCTGGGCGAGATGGTGGTCGGTGCGGGCCTGTGCTACAACATCACCGCGATCACCGCGCCGGACGGCACCGACGTCATGCACGACGCGGCCGGGATGACCAAGCCCTGGACGGTGGCCTCGCAGTCCCCGGCGGCGGGCACCTCGGTCACCGCGCAAACCCCGATCACGCTGAAAGTCACCGCGGCGCAGCACAACTGACCGGCCGCGGTGACCTCGCGCGGGATTACCTGCCCACGACGCGGGCGAACCGTTCGGGGTAGCGGGCCCCGGCGACGTCCGCGGTGACGTCCTCGATGCGGGCCAGTTCCTCAGGCGTGAGGGTGATCTCGGTCGCGGCGACGTTCTGCTCGAGGTAGGTGCGGCGCTTGGTGCCCGGGATCGGGACCACGTCCGCGCCCCGGCTCTGCACCCAGGCCAGCGCCAATTGTCCTGCGGTGCAGCCCTTCTCCTCGGCCAGGGTGCGCAACGCGGTGACGATCGCCAGGTTGCGGTCCAGGTTGCCCTCGGCAAAACGCGGCATACCGCGGCGCATGTCGTCTGCGGGCAGCTCCTCGGCGGAGGTGATCGCGCCGGTGAGCAGGCCGCGCCCCAGCGGGGAGAACGGCACGATGCCGATGCCCAGTTCGCGGCACACCGGCACCACTTCGTCCTCGATCTCGCGGGTCCACAGCGACCATTCGCTCTGCAGCGCGGTCACCGGGTGCACGGCGTGGGCGCGGCGGATGGTGTCCGCGGCGGCCTCGGAGATTCCGGCGTACCGGATCTTGCCTGCGGCGGCCAGTTCGGCCAGCGCGCCCCAGGTCTCCTCGATCGGGACGTTCGGATCGACGCGGTGCTGGTAGTACAGGTCGATGTGATCGACTCCGAGGCGGGTCAGGGACTCCTCGCAGCACTGTTTGACGTAGGCGGCGTCGCCGCGGGCGCTCATCGTGCCGTTCTCACCCCACACGATGCCGAATTTGGTGGCCAGGACCACCTGGTCGCGGCGTCCGGCGATGGCGCGGCCGACGAGTTCCTCGTTGGTTCCCGGGCCGTAGACGTTCGCGGTGTCCAGCAGGGTGACACCGAGTTCGAGTGCGCGATGGATGGTGGCGATGGATTCGGTGTCGTCGTCGCGCACGCCGTAGGCCTGGCTCATACCCATGCAGCCCAGGCCCTGGGCGCCGACGGTGAGTTCTCCGAGTGTGCGGGTCGCGATCATGGCTGGATCCTCCTGAGGAACACCGGAATTGGCAGGTGAGTCACGCTCACCACCGACGACGCTAGGTGCTGGAGCGCACTCCAGGTCAAATCGGTTTTCCGATGCCGTGTCCGCTCACTCGTCGAGCAGATCCACGATCCTGGTCAGGGTGGTCGCCAGGATGCGGCGTTCGTCGTCGTGCAGGTGATCCAGTACGTCGGCGAAGCGCTGGATGCGCGCGGAGGTCAGGCCGTTGACCATGTCCTGGGCCGGTCCGGTGGCCGACAGGACGTGCGCGCGGCCGTCGATCGGGTCGGGGGCGCGCTGGACGTACCCGCCCTTCTCGAGCTGGGTGATGATGCGGGACATGGTGGGTGCGGTGACGCGTTCGGCGGCGGCGAGATCGCCCAGGCGCATCGGCCCGCACCGCACCAGGGTGCCCAGGGCCGCGGCGGAGCCGGGGCTCAGTGCGCCGGTGTCCCCGGCGCGGCGCAGCAGCCGGGTGATCCGGCCGACGGCCAGATACGCATCGGCCGCCTCGGCCAGACGTTCGGCACTGTGCTGCTGAATCATCCGATCCTCGTTCCTACCCGGCTCGATACCCGCACTGACTGTGTCAGCAAGTATGCCCGTCGTGCGGGGCGCCGGGGCGTGCGGTGCGCGGCGAATCGTGCCGCCGCGCACCGCACGTGGATCACTATTCGACCTCGGCGGTGATGTCCGCCGCGTGGCGGCCGTTGCTGCCGTTGCTCGCGATACCGTGTCCGGCGTCGGCGGGCAGGTCGAAGCCGAGTTCCAGATCGTGCGAGACCTGCGAGCCGGTGATGCGCACCCGGCTCGACACCGGCGGGTAGCCGCGGGTCACGACGGTGTACTGGCCCTCGACCAGATCGGTGACGCTGTAGCGGCCCTCGTCGTCGGTGCGGGCGGAGCCGAGGATGCCCCCGGTCGCGTCCTGCACGATGACCTGGGCGTCGGGCACGGCGCGTCCCTGTGCCCACACCGAACCGCTCAGCACCGCCATGGTGGTCAGCTCGACGTCCTGTGCGAGCACGCCGCTGTCGGGGACGGTGAGCGTGATCGCGGTGGGCCGCATGTGCTCGGCGACCGCGACCAGCGTGTACACCCCGGACACCACGCCCTGGCAGGCGTAGTCGCCGCGGGTGCCGGAGACCGCGGCCCCGACGACCTCGCCACGCATATCGGTCAGCGTGATGGTGGCTCCGGCCAGCGGCCGCAGATCATCGGCCGAACGCACGACGCCGGACACCTCGCCCGAACCCTGCAGCGGCACGTCCAGGCGTTGCGGGTGGCCGTCGACAGTGACGTTCACCGCGGCGGGCTGGTGCCCACCGGCCGACACGATCAGCACGTAGCTGCCCGCGGTGGGCGGCTCGATGACGTACTCGCCCTGCTGATTGCCCGTGGCCCGCGAAACCTGGTGTCCGCGTTGGTCGATCAGCGTCAGCGCCACCCCGGGCACCACGTATCCGTCCGAGCGCACGATCCGGCCGCTGATGGCGCGGCCGTCCGCGACCAGCGGGCGGGTCGAGGGTGCGGCGGGAGCCCGGAACGTCGCGGGCGCCGGCGCGGTGAGCGTGCTGGCGACGGCGTGCCCGTTGGTGGCGGGCACCGGCAGCTGCTCGGTGTCGTCGATGATGCCCTCACGGGTGGCCTCGGCCAGTTCGGCGGCCTCGTCCACGGCGTAGTCACCCTTGGCGAACCAGGAGGCGATCGAGCCGAGCAGCAGCATCACCGCGGCGGCGATGAACACCGCGATCAGACCGGAGTGGAACGGTCCGGAGATCAGGTGCGGGAAGAACTGCTCACCGGTGATGGTGTCGCCGTTCACGCCGGGCTGGTTCAGCACGTCGGGGGAGATCATCTCCTTGAACGGGTTGTAGCCCAGGAACGTCGCGAACAGGCTGCCCACCGGCGGGGTGTTGGAGAGCTGATCGGCCACGTTCGCCGGGATGCCCTGGTCGCGCAGTCCGGAGTTCATCGCGTTGGGCAGGGTGCCGGACAGGCCCGCGATCATCAGCGAGAAGAAGATGCCGATCGACAGCGCCATACCGCCGTTCATCAGCGTCGCGCGCATACCCGAGGCCACACCGCGCTGGTTGGCCGGCACCGAGGACATCACCTCGGCGGTGTTGGGCGAGGTGAAGATGCCCATACCGAAGCCGTTGAGCAGGATGATCAGCGCGAACAGCCAGTAGTTGAAGTTGACCGGGATGATGATCAGCAGCACGAAGGTGATCGCGGCCAGCAGCAGGCCGCCCGCGGCGAAGACCCGTCCGCCGAAGCGGTCGCTGAGATAGCCCGACAGCGGGCCCGAGACCAGGAAGCCGATGGTCAGCGGCAGCATGTAGATGCCCGCCCACAGCGGGGTGTCCTCGAAGCTGTAGCCGTGCTGGGGAAGCCAGATGCCCTGCAGCCAGATGATGAGCATGAACTGCAGGCCACCGCGGCTGACCGAGGTCATCAGGCTGGCGAAGTTGCCCAGCGCGAAGGTCTTGTTGCGGAACAGCGACATGTTGAACATGGGCTGGCGCGATTTGGCTTCGATGATGCAGAAGATCACCAGTAGCGCCAGGCCGCCGATGACGCCGGTCAGCACCCAGGGGTTGCCCCAGCCGGTGTTGGAGCTGCCGTAGGGCTGGATGCCGTAGGTGATACCGGCCAGCAGTGCGGTCAGGCCGATGGCGAAGGTGAGGGTGCCGGGGATGTCCAGCGAGCCGGGGGTGCGCTGGCCGTTGTCGTGCAGGGACCGGTAGGACCAGATGGTGCCGATGATGCCGAAGGGCACGCTGATCCAGAACACGGCCTTCCAGTCCCACTCGGCGAGCAGCCCGCCCAGCAGCAGGCCCAGGAACGAACCGGCCACGGCCGCGACCTGGTTGATGCCCAGGGCGAAACCACGCTGTTTGGCGGGGAAGGCGTCGGTCAGGATGGCCGAGGAGTTGGCCATCAGCATGGCGCCACCGACACCCTGGACCACTCGCCAGGCGATCAGCCAGATCGCGCCGCCGCCGTGGTCGAACGGGTCGAAGGACAGCAGGATCGCGCAGACGGTGAAGACGATGAATCCGGCGTTGTAGATCTTGACTCGGCCGAACATGTCGCCGAGGCGGCCGAACATGACCACCAGTACCGCGGAGGTGAGCAGGAAGCCCATCATCAGCCACAGCAGGTAGCTGACGTTGCTGGACTCGAGCGGATTGAGGTGCACGCCGCGGAAGATCGCGGGCAGTGAGATGAGCACGATCGAGGAGTTGATGGTGACCATCAGCATCCCCAGCGTGGTATTCGACAACGCCACCCACTTGTAGTGCGGGTGATCGTGGTCGACGCGGAGCCGCCGGCGAACGGTCTGGACGTCGCCGACGTCCAGGTCGGCGGAAGTTTGTGCGGAAGCCAAGAGTCCCTCTCCCCGAGGATTGCCGTGAATAGTGCCTCACTCAATATAGTTGCAATATGCTAACTAACTAAATGGAGTGAATAGGGAATTGGTCACACCTCGGCCGGGAATACGCTCGGCGTGGTAGAGGATCAGGGCGCGGGAACCGCTTCGAAGGCCCGGTCGCCGGGGGCGGCGTGATGCAGCAGATGGTCGATGAACAACCGGGCCGGTGGGGTCGGTGTGCGAGTGGTGACCGCGAACCAGGGCCGGTCCAGCGGGGTGCCCTCGACCGGCAGGATCTCCAGATGTCCTGCGGTCACGTGTGATTCGACCGCGTCGCCGTGGATCAGCGTGACGCCCAGCCCTTCTCGCGCGGCGGCCAGCACCGCGCCGTGCGTGCCCAGGGTGAGTGTGGGCGGGCGGATCTGCAACCGGTCCAGCAGGGCCAGGGTGGTCGCGCGGGTGCCCGAGCCGTGCCCGCGCAGCAACCAGGTGGCGCGCAGCGGATCCGGGCAGCGGCCGGGTGAGCCGACGACCACCAGACGGCTCGGCCGGCGCGCGCGCACCACCAGCCCGGCCTCGCGCGGCGGGCGACCGGCGATCACGAGATCGCTTTCGTGGTGCTGCAATTCGAGGAACAACATATCGCGCGGATGGATCGACAGCCCCACTTCGATATCGGGATAACGGTCCCGGAACGCGGCCAGCGGACGCAGCAGAACGTATTCCCCGGCGGTGGCGACCACCCCGATCCGCAATCGTCCGGTATCCGCGCGGCGCACCGCGGCTTGGGCCTCGCGCATCAATCCCAGAATGCTGCGGCAGTATTCGGCGTACACGCGCCCGGCATCGGTGAGTACGATCCCGCGCCCGGATTTGGCGATCAGTTTCGCGCCCAACTGCTTTTCGATATGGGCGACAGCCGCCGAGGCAGCGGCCTCGGTGATGTGCAGCTGCGCGGCGGCGCGGCGAATGCTGCCGTGGCGGGCCACGGCCAGATACGTCTCCATCCGGACCGCACTCACCGTTCCCATCGTCAGACGGTAGCAAACTCAACTGTTCGGTTGAGCGTGCCGAGAAACAATCGAATTGTCCGTGGAGGTGCCCGCCCGCATCCTGAATCTGCAAGGCGCACAGGCTCGCTCGCACAGGAGGAGATATGGCCGAGGAATCCACTCGTGACCGCTGGGATCCGGGCGTGCAGTCCTATGCCTCGATGGGCTATTACGATCCGCACTACGAACCCCGGGACACCGACGTGCTCGCGGTGTTCCGGGTGACCCCGCAGACGGGCGTGGACCCGATCGAGGCCGCCGCGGCGGTGGCGGGCGAATCCTCCACCGCCACATGGACAGTCGTGTGGACCGACCGGCTCACCGCGCACGACCGCTATCGCGCCAAATGCTATCGGCTCGATGCGGTGCCGGGTCGTCCGGGCGAGTACTTCGCCTATGTCGCTTACGATCTGGACCTGTTCGAGGAGGGGTCGATCACCAATCTGACCTCCTCGGTGATCGGCAACGTATTCGGCTTCAAACCGCTGGCCGCGCTGCGGCTCGAGGACATGCGCATTCCGGTCGCGTATGTCAAGACCTTCCCCGGCCCGCCGCACGGAATCGTCACCGAGCGGGAATATCTGAACAAGTACGGGCGCCCGCTGCTGGGCGCGACGGTCAAACCCAAACTCGGTTTGTCCGCGCGCAACTACGGGCGCGTGGTGTACGAGGCGTGCCGGGGCGGACTGGATTTCACCAAGGACGACGAGAACATCAACTCCCAGCCGTTCATGCGCTGGCGTGATCGCTATCTGTTCGCCATGGAGGGGGTGAATCGGGCGATCGCGGAAACCGGCGAGCTCAAAGGCCATTATCTCAACGTCACCGCCGCCACCATGGAGGACATGTACGAGCGCGCGGAATTCGCCAGATCACTCGGCAGCGTGATCATCATGATGGATCTGACCGTCGGATACACCGCGATGCAATCGATGTCGACGTGGGCGCGGCGCAACGGCATGCTGCTGCATCTGCATCGCGCCGGCCATTCCACCTTCACCCGGCAGAAGACGCACGGGGTGAGTTTCCGGGTGCTGGCCAAGTGGTGCCGCCTGATCGGGGTGGATCATCTGCACGCGGGCACCGTGATCGGCAAACTCGAGGGTGACCGCAACACGGTCAAGGGGTTCTACGACACGTTGCGGGAGAACTACATCCCCGCCGACGCGGGCACCGGGATCTTCTTCGATCAGGACTGGGCGAGTCTGCCGGGCGTGCTGCCGGTGGCCTCGGGCGGCATCCACGCCGGGCAGATGCATCAGCTGCTGGATCTGTTCGGTGACGATGTGATCCTGCAGTTCGGCGGCGGCACCATCGGACATCCGATGGGTATCGCCGCGGGCGCGGAGGCCAATCGGGTGGCGCTCGAGGCGGTGGTCAAGGCCCGCAACGAGGGCCGCGATCTGCTCACCGAGGGCCCGGCGGTGTTGCGCGCGGCCGCGCGCGGCTGTCGTTCGCTCGAGGCCGCGCTGGCGGTGTGGGGCGAGGTCACCTTCGAATACACCTCCACCGACGCTCCCGACGCCGTACCCACGGCGACGCTGTGAATCAGAAAGGGCTGCCATGTATGTGCGTCAGGGGACCTTCTCGCATCTGCCGGAACTGTCCGACGCCGAGATCGGCGCGCAGGTGCGGTACGCGCTGCTGAACAACTGGCCGGTGTCGATCGAGTACACCGACGATCCGCATCCGCGCAACGTGTACTGGGAGATGTGGGGGCTGCCGATGTTCGACCTGCACGAACCCGACGGGGTGTTGGCGGAGATCGCCGCGTGCCGGGATGCGTTGCCGCGCCACTACATCCGGGTGACCGCCTACGACGCCCGGTACGGGCGTCAAACCACCGCGCTGAGTTTCCTGGTGCAGCGCCCGCCGGTCGAACCCGGATTCCGGTTGACGCGCACCGAATCCGACGATCGCGCGCAGCGGTACGGATGGGCCGCGTACGCCAGCGATCAGCCGCCCGGCGAGCGGTACCGCGAGTGAGGCCGGATGCGATGACGAACGCGGGCAACGGATTTCGGATGCATCGTCCCGATCCGGTCTCGGGCAGCCCGCCCGGGGAGGCGCCCGGTCCGGAGTCGTGCGGGCCGGAGATTCTCGGTCCGGACGCGGAGCTGGATCTGTCGCAGGATCCCGCGACCAGGGAGGTCGAGCGCACCCTGGCGCGGCTGGACGCGGAACTGGTGGGTCTGTCGTCGGTCAAGACGCGGGTGCGGGAGATCGCGGCGCTGCTGCTGATCGATCGGGCCCGCGCCCGGTTCGGGCTCGCGGCCGCGCGCCCGACGATGCACATGAGTTTCACCGGCGGTCCGGGCACCGGCAAGACCACCGTGGCCCTGCGCATGGCGGATCTGCTGCACGCACTCGGTTACATCCGTAAACCGCTGGTGCACAGTGTGACTCGCGATGACCTGGTGGGCCAGTTCATCGGTCACACCGCGCCGCGCACGAAGGAGGCCCTGGCGCGCGCGGCCGGGGGTGTGCTGTTCATCGACGAGGCGTACTACCTGTTCCGCCCGGAGAACGAACGCGACTACGGGCAGGAGGTGATCGAGATCCTGTTGCAGGAGATGGAGACCGAGCGCGCCAGCCTGGTGGTGATCTTCGCCGGGTACCCGGATCGGATGGAGACGTTCTTCTCCGCCAATCCGGGCCTGTCCTCGCGGGTGGCGCACCACATTGATTTCCCGGACTACAGCCACGGCGAGCTGATGGCCATCGCGGAGTTGATGGCCCGGGGCGAGCAGTTCGCCCTGGATCCGGGCGCGGTCACCGCCCTGGGCGAATATCTCGAATTGCGGATGGCCCGACCGCGATTCGCCAACGCGCGCAGCCTGCGCAACGCCCTCGAGCGCTGCCGGTTGCGCCAGGCCCGCCGGTTGGTGGACCTGCACCGGCCGCTGCGGCGCACCGAGCTGATCACGTTGACCGCCGCGGATGTGTACGGCAGCAGCGTGTTCCGCGACGCCGATCCGGTCCCCGTCACCGACGACGGAGCCGGGCGTCGCGACGACGGGGACGATCCGTGAGGAGCTGACAGACGCGATGTCCGAGAGACTCGAGACACTGACCCGGTACACGATCGCGCAGGAACACCGCCATCCCGGCTCCTCGGGTGAGTTCTCCGCACTGCTGAACGTGGTGGCCACCGCGACGAAGATCATCGCCAATCAGGTCACCCGGGGCCGCATCGTGGACACCGGTGCGGCGGACCCGGCGCCGATCGCGGAGCATCGCCGGATCGACGCGATCGCCAACGACATCATGGTCGCCGAATCGGAGTGGACCGGCCCGCTCGCGGCGCTGCTGTCCGAGCAGATGACCGGATTCCATCCGGTGCCCACCGAGTTCCGGCGCGGCAAGTATCTGCTGGCGTTCGATCCGCTGGACGGCTCATCCAATATCGACGTGAACCTGCCCGTGGGAACGATTTTCAGCGTGCTGCGCTGCCCCGACGACGCCCGCGCACCAGGCGCGCGGGACTTCCTGCAGCCGGGAGTGCGGCAGGTGTGCGCGGGTTTCACCCTGTACGGCCCGGCCACGATGCTGGTGCTGACCACCGGGGACGGGGTGGACGGTTTCACCCTGGATCGGGAGATCGGCGCGTTCGTGCTCACCCATCCGCGTATGCGCATCCCCGAGGACACGTCGGGATTCGCGATCAACGCCGCCAACGAGCGGTTCTGGGCCCGGCCGGTGCGCCGTTACGTGCACGAATGCCTGGCCGGGGTGGACGGCCCGCGCGGGCGGGATTTCAACATGCGCTGGGTGGCCTCACTGGTGGCGGACACCTTCCACATCCTGACCCGCGGCGGGGTCTACCTGTATCCGTACGACACCCGGTGTGCGGGCCGGGTGTCGCTGCTGTACGGGGCGAATCCGATCGCGTTCGTGGTCGAGCAGGCCGGCGGGGCGGCCACGACCGGGCACGCGCGGGTGCTGGAGGTGCCGCCGGGGGATCTGCATCAGAGGGTGCCGTTGATCTTCGGTTCGCGCCGGGAGGTCGAGCGCATCGAGCGCTATCACCGCGAGCCCGAGGAGGGGCCGCGGTTCGACGCGTCGCTGTTCGGCACGCGGTCGCTGTTCCGGCCCGCGGGCCACTGAAACGAGGTGCGATGTCGCTCAAACATCCCGTGGTCGCGATCACCGGGTCCTCCGGTGCGGGCACGACCAGTGTCACCCGGACCTTTCAGGAGATCTTCCGCCGCGAGGGGATCGATGCCGCTGTGGTGGAAGGGGATTCGTTCCACCGGTTCGATCGCGGGGAGATGGCGCTGGCGATGGCCGAGGCGGAGCAGAACGCGGATCGGCACTTTTCGCATTTCGGTCCGGAGGCGAATCTGCTGTCCGAACTCGAGGCGCTGTTCCGCGATTACGGCGAGACGGGGGTGGGTCTGGTGCGCCGGTATCTGCACGACGAGGCCGAGGCCAAACCCTTCGGGCAGCCGCCGGGCACCTTCACGCCGTGGCAGGAGCTCGCGCCGGGCAGTGATCTGCTGTTCTACGAGGGGTTGCACGGTGCCGCGGTGACCGAGAAGGTCGATATGGCCCGGCATACCGATCTGCTGGTGGGTGTGGTGCCGATCATCAATCTGGAGTGGATTCAGAAGGTGATCCGGGACAAGACCGAACGCGGGTATTCCGGTGAGGCCGTGCTGGATACGATCCTGCGCCGCATGCCGGACTACGTGAACTACATCTGCCCGCAGTTCTCCCGCACGTACGTGAATTTCCAGCGGGTGCCCACGGTGGACACCTCCAATCCGTTCGTCGCGCGCACGATTCCGACCGCGGACGAGAGTTTCGTGGTGATCCGGTTCGCCGATCCGAAGGTGATCGACTTCCCGTATCTGCTGTCGATGCTGCACGATTCGTTCATGTCGCGGCGCAACTGCATCGTGGTGCCGGGCGGGAAGATGGACCTGGCGATGCAGTTGATCTTCACCCCGCTGATCCTGCGGTTGATGGACAAACGCCCGAACAGCCGGGTGTGAGCCTCAGCAGGCCGGGTACGGCTGTCCGGGTTGCACGGGAACGGTCCGCACCGTGTGCGATTCGCGGTCCTCGCGACGCTCGACCGGGCACACCCGGACCACCGCGGGCGCGGAGTCGGCGCGGTTGCCCGCGTTGTCGAAGTAGATCGGCCCGCCCGCGCCGGGGATCGCCTGACCGGGTGCGTTGTATCCGCTGATCACCGTGTTGACCTGCCCGCGGGTGACCGGCTCGTGCTGGGGCAGGGTGTGTACCGCGGTGGCGATGGTGGTCACCGCGTCGTAGCCGTTGACCGCCCAGCCCTGCTCGAGGCGGGAGTGGTCGAGCCGGGCGGCGGTGAAGGCGTTCTGGTAGTCCAGGAACGCGGTGTCGTCGGCCGGGCGGTGGGTGTCGGCGATCATGCTCGACAGCAGCCGCACCCGGCCACTGGTGAAGCTGGCCGAGCTCAACGCCTTGCTGCGCAGATCCTCGAGCACCGGATCGGGTTCGGGCGTGGACAGCCGCACCGCGTCGGAGGTCGCGATCACGGTGATCGAGGGCGCGGCGCACTGGCCGTTGCCGTACGCCTGGTCCACGCTGAACAGGAACCGGCTCAGGTCCCGGCCCCGGGCCAGATAGGCGACCGTGACGTCTTTGGTTTCGGCACAGACTCTTTCGGCGGTCTGCACGACGGTGCTGGGTTCGGTCGCGTCGAACTTCACATCCGGTGCCTCGGTGTGCAGGGCGCGGTGCAGCAGGGGCAGTGCGGTGCAGGTGTAGGGGTCGGTGGTGCCGGTGGGGACCATCACGAAGTCGGGGGAGTTCGCGGCGACCTTCGTCAGCGAATCGACCTGCACCGCCACCCGGAACGCGACTCGATAGAAATAATCCTTACCGACGCCGTACTGGTAGGTCTCCTTCGCATCGCAACCGTCGTAGATCGGTTGATCGCGGCGCGAACCGTCCTGGTCGAAACCTTCGGCGGTCACCACGTCCCCGACGGTCGGAAGCTTCGCCGCGGTAAGGGTTCCCACGACCTCGGTGGTGCTCTGGTAACTGAGCCCGACCCCGGCGACGGCCACCACGTCCGCGCGCGCGGCCATCGCCTGTGCGACCGCACGGGGGCCGGGCCCGTGCTGATCGTCGCCGAGCTGGCCGATCAGCAGCTTCACCGGGTGCAGGCATCCTGAATCGTCCGCGCGGCGTTGCGCTGCGGCCATGCCCTCGAGTTGGTCGAGGGCGCGGCCGCCGACCGACGGGTCGGTGAGACTCAGCAGCACGCCGACGGTGACGGGTGTGCCTGTGGGGCAATTGGTTGCGGCACTGTCGTTCTGTTGCCGGATCAATCGCATGACGGGGGCGAATTCACGTACGCCGAAGTCGTAGGGGCCCGAACTGAGTCCGACGCACTGGTTTTCGGCGTGCCAGGTCGGCGTGCTGGTGTACCAGCCGCGACCGCAGGTGAGTAGCTGCCCGATGTGCGGCGCCAACACGATCGCGGTGGGAACCACGATGACGACGGTCGTGACCGTGCTCAGGAAGGGCAGCCATACGCGCAGCGGGCGTGGTGGTGCGACGGTCCACGGCGCGAACCATCTCTTCAGCCGGGACCGCCATCGGTGGTTCATCATGGCCCTTTCGGTCGGAAGCGGATTCGTCACGCCTGGATGGAATTCCGGGTCAGCACCAGATTCGGATCCGGGACGGGACGGTGTCGGGATCGGCCAGGAACGTCTCGGCGCGCCCGATCTGGTGATCCAGGCGATCGCGCGTCGCGTCGTCGGTCACCGTGGGATTTCGACAGCTGGGCACCGCGGCGAGCAGTGTCGCGATATGCCACTCGCGGGTGTCCTCCCGGTACAGTCCGCGCAGGTCCTCGACCCGGGGTGCTCGGGCGTGCGGGTCGGGGGTGGCGAGAATGTCGCTGACCAGTGCCGTCCAGTCCTGCCACGACAGCCGCGTGTGCAGTTCGGCCAGTTCACCGACGACCTCGATATGCCTGCGCAGCAAGCGATCACAGCTCAGCCGCGCCGCCGTGTCGTTTCTGTCGCACCGCTCACGCAGCAGTTCGAATACGGCGTCCCAGTCGCGTTCCGGGTCCGTGCGGACAGCCAGTGCCCGCAGACCCAGATAGCGCGCGAGGGGATGCATGCGTGCGGTCACCTCGTCGGGGCGATGTGTGCTCCACAGCGTCGAGGAGGTGTACAGCGGATGCTGCACACCGCCGATGACGTCGCGGTTGTGCAAACCGAGCAGACTCCGCGCCTCGGGCAGATTTCGGGCCGCCGAGATGGTGACCAGAGCGTCGATGAGTTCCTCGGTGGGCCGGGTGGCCGGATCGAGCCCGGCGGCGAAGACCTGTAGCAGGTGCCGCTCGAGTGTGGGGACGTGCCGGTGCGCGGGATCGTCTGCGCTGTCGGGCTTTTGCGCCGCAGCACGTCCGTCCGGCTGGACCCGGCTGGACAGCAGCGCGTCGATGTCGCGCCACAGCCGGTGATCCGCGCTGATCTTCTGCAGCGACAGCTCGGTGGCCTCGTGATGCCGGTGGGCCAGGCGCTCGAGATTCGAGGCGATGGTCTGGGCGTGGAACGGGGCGATGGCACCGGCCCGCAGGAGTAGTTCGTTCTTGGTGAATCCGGTGAGTTCTGCGCGCAGCCAGGGGCGGGCTGCCAGGGTGGGCGCGGCGTGGTCGACCACGGTGTGGGCCCAGCGGCTGCCGTGGCCAGACGCATTGTCCGGAGCGAGGATGGCGCGTACCTCGGTGTGGGCCCAGTCGGGATCGCCGCCGGATTGTTCGTACAGCGCGGCGGTGAGCGCGCCGGAACTCGCGGTCACCAGCGTGAGCGGATCGGCGGCGACTGCTCCGGCGGCCGCGACGAGTTCGCGCACCCGCAGCAGTGACTGGGTGAACGCCGTGGCCATCGGCAGATCGCCGTCGTCGAGCAGCAGCAGGATGTTGGGCGTCCGCGACCCGAGCCTGGTCACGCTCTCGCGCAGGTCCGCCAGCAGCGCGCCGGTCAGCATGTCGTCCACGCCGCGCTGCACGACCGGATCACGTTGTCGCGCATGGTTACTGAGGTCGATCAGCACATGTTCGGGGATGCTTCTGATACTGAGGTCATGGCTCGTGCCCAGGTCACGATGCCCGAACCACTTCACGGCGTGGTCGAGCCTGCGGCGCATCCCCTTGCGCACGAGCACCGGCACCGCCCCGCTGATCCATTCGGCCTTGGCGGCATCGAGCACGATGTTCAGTGGCGGCGGAGGATTGGGGATCGCGGCCGCGACGAATCGGGCCAGTCCGTCCAGCAGACCGCGCAATTGCTGTGGGTCGCAATATTTGTCGAGCTCGGCGTCGAGCAGCCGCAACTGGTCGTCGAGGGCCAATCCGCGGAAGTCGGTGCCGATCGCGATGTGCGCCACCAGCATCCGCATCCGGGTGAGGCGAAATCCCGGCAGCCGCTTGCCCAGCCACACCATGATCGCGACCATGAGGGGGCGCAAGGGATCTCGTTCCTCGGGGTCGATGCGCGTTTCCCGGTCGGCGAGTTCCCATTCGCGGGAAGTGAGGCGTTCGGCGTATGTCCTATTCTTCCATTCATCCAGAATGTCGAGTAGTAAGCCGGTTCGGCCGGAACCGCCGCAGCCCTCCAGCACCAACACCGGCCGTGGCCGGAGCTGATTGTGGTCGTGCGGCGACTCGGTGAGTCGTTCGACGAGTACGGGCAGGATTTCGCGCAAGCTGATCTCGTCGGCCATCGATTCCCCCTCCGCCGGAATACGATCGCGTGTGTAGAAGACAGGCTCTGCCCGACAGGCGTGCCTGTCAAGTCGAAAAGTCGGCCCGAATCCTGTTGCGCGAGTCAGTTTCCGGAACGGGACTGTTCCTGGCGGCGCACCCAGCGGATGTCCGCGCGCCAGGTGTAGGCGGCGACCAGAGCCGAGCCGACGGCCGCGGCGATGAGCATTTCATCGCCGTTCACGGCCAGGCTGACCAGTCCGCCGATCGCGGCGCCGGTGACGAAGGACAGCCACTGCACCGCATAGTTGAGCCATTCGCGGTGGGTGCCGCCGGCGAGGTGGCGCTCGACGCCCTGAGCGAATTTGACCAGTGTCCCGGTGACGTAGGTGACCGGAATCGACACCTCGCCCTTGCGCACGAACGAAGTATTCAGCGAACCCATGGCGAATGCGACGAACAGAATCGGGACCAGTCCCACGCTCGCCGCGTGGCTGAACGCGTCCACCGTCGCGGCGATCACCAGCGCGAAGGTGGCCAGCATCGTCGCGCCGTGCGGGTGGTTGCTCCACCAGTGGCGGCGGCAGACCGAGGCGCAGAACACACCGGCCAGGAAGCAGACGATCAGCAGGAACGCGCCGCGCGCGAGCAGGAAGTCGCCCAGGAATCCGCCGATGACCGCGCGTTCGGTGTTGCCGGTCATGAAGGTGACGAAGTATCCCTCGGAATGGGTGTAGGCGGCGGCGCCGACGAATCCGGCCAAGATCAGTAGTGCCGTGGCCAGCCGGGCTTCCAGATCCCAGAACGGTTCGCGTGCGTCGTTCGAGTTCGCGGTCACAGCGACAGGCTAGCAATCTGTGCGGCACCGAGCATGAATTGTGAGATGGGCCGCCTCGGGTGCATCGATGTGAGGAGATCGGCGAGAAGTTCCGCGAATGCTTCCCGAGGCAGGTGCGGTGGGCTCAACCGGTGACGCGCGCCAATCCGGGTAACGCCGCGAGTACTGCGTCTCGGCCCAGGTCCAGTGCGCGCAGCAACACGGTCGAATCGCGTCCGACGCGACCGATCGCGGGCGCGTGCAGCGGTGGGCGGATCTGCAGAATCGTGTGATCCCCGGTGAGGACTCGTTCGTCGCGGGCATGCTGATCGCCCCTGGCGAGCCAGTTCGGGACCACGCCGGGTGCGTGCCGGGACAGGTACCGCGCGACCACGCGGGTCTCGATTGCCGAAGGGACGCTGGGGATTTCGTCGACGCGTCGGGTGCGCAGCACGACCGCGTGGGTGGCGCCCTGAGCCAGGGCGGTGTGGATGGGCACCGATTCGGACAGTCCCGCATCGACAAAGCGGCGTCCGGCCATCTCCACCGACCGCCCGGCCAGGATGGGCAGACATGTGGTGGCCAGCAGCGCGCGTTGCAGCGAGGCCGGATCGGTGATGTGCGGGTGCAGGTCCACCGCCGCGCCGTCGGCGGTGTCGGTGCCGATCGGATGGAAGCTCACCGGGGAGTTCACGATCGCGGCGAAGTCCATGGGCACGATCCGCTCGTACACCGTGTGCACCAGATACCGGGTGTCGACCACGCGCCCGCCGCGCAACGCCCGCGCCGGATCGATCACCCGTCGCACCACATCCGCATGCCAGGCTCGCCGCGACCGATTGGCCCGCTCACACAGCAGCCACGCCCCGTTCAACGCACCGGCCGAGGACCCGTACACCGCATCGAAGCAGCTCAACACCCCCAGATCCTCGAGCCCGATCGCCATCCCGTGCGAATACGCTCCCCGCGCGGACCCACCCTCGATCACCAACGCGACCCGCGCCCCGTCAGTGCGCTGACCAGGCATACTCCCGCTGGCCCGCCGCGCGGCGATCAGATCGGCAACCGGGGACCCGGATTCATCGAGCGACATCAGCGGACCCTTTCAGCAATACGAGACGAACCGGAATCCGGTCTATCACAGTGCGCTCACCGCGCCGACCGGCACGTACGCGATCTCGCCGGCTCCTTGCCTGGTACGCGCTTCGCGGCTGTCGGCGTGAAGCCGGATGCCGGATGCAAAGCGGTGCAATCCCAACTGAGATCCGTCCTGGGCTGATGCGTGGATCGAATGAAAATCTGCTCTGGCAGGGCCTTCAGGAGATTGCGCCATGGTGGGCTGGCCTCATCAACGGACCGTAGCGGGAGGCGGGTATGTCGGAGGACGGGTCGACGCTGGCACGACGTCAGCTGGGGAAGTATCTGCGGGAGGGCCGCCAGGAGCGCGGCCTGACATTGCACCAGGCAGCCGACATGATTCAGCGCAGCGCGAGCACATTGCAGCGAATCGAGAAGGGTACGGTAGCCAAGCTGCGAGAGGTGGATCTCGACGCGCTGTGCGAGATCTACGATTTTGACACAGGCCACACTGCCGCGATGAAAGGTCTTGCCGCACAGGGGAATGAGCAGAGTTGGTGGTACGAATACGGCGACTTGATGCCGGAGAACTTCGATTTCTTTGTGGGGCTGGAGGCTTCGGCTCAGCGGCTGACAAGTTATGAACCTGAACTAGTGCCGGGTTTGCTGCAAACCCCCGCGTACGCCAGTACTTTGATCCGATCTGTTTACCCTGATGACAGCGCCGAGGGGCATACACGCAGGGTGCAGTTGCGGATGCGGAGGCAAACCAGGATTACGCGAAAGACTCAGCCGATCGCCCTCGACGTCATACTGCGCGAATCGGCCTTGAGGGGCGTCGTGGGCGGCGCGAAGGTCATGGCGGCCCAGCTCAAGCACTTGGCGGACATTGGAACACGTCCTAATGTCAGTCTGCGGATATTGCCGTTCAGTGCGGGTTTCCCTCTCGGTGATGCTGTCGGCCCGTTCGTCATCCTCGAGTTCGGCACCGACAAAGACGGGCAGTCGGTCGAGCCGCCGGTTGTCTATACGGAATGTTTCACAGGGGACTTGTACCTTGCGAAACCGATTGCGGTCAGGCGATATCATGAGGCATACGAGTGTTTCCGGCGAAGTTCGTTGGATGCGGTAGCGAGTCGAGCCCTGCTTCGGCAGATCGCGAAGGAGTACGTGTCGTGACTGATGACCTAGCGAGCGCGAAGTGGTTCAAGAGTAGCCGCAGCGGTGGCTCGAAGAACTGCGTCGAGGTCGCTTTCCTGCCGAAAAGCCTTGTCGGCGTCCGTGATTCAAAGGAGCCGTCTGGTCCTGCGCTGGTATTCACGTCTGACGAGTGGTCCGCCTTCGTGGATTCAGCATTTCGGGGCAAGTTCGATGATTGACCTGACAGGTGCAATGTGGTTCAAGAGCACCCGCAGCGGCGGCGACAAGAACTGCCTCGAGGTCGCGTTCCTGCCCAGAGATCGTGTCGGCGTTCGTGATTCGAAGAGCCCTTCGGGCCCGGCGTTGGTCTTCACCTCCGACGAGTGGGCAATGTTCACGGACGCGGCGACCCGAGGCATGCTCGACTGACAGCTCGGTGTTCGTGATTCGATACCGGTGGCCGCGACAGGTCGGCTACCCCCGTCTCGCCGCAGGCCCCCAGGCGGCGTTCGACCCGCGAACCTCCGCGATGGTCCTGCCGCGGCGTCGCCGGAACAGTGCCCGCAGCGTTCCGGCGTTGAGATAACCGACTTTCGCGGCGATCGCGTCCACCGACAGATTGGTCGTTCGCAGGAGCCTCGTGGCTCGCTCGAGGCGGATCTCGTCCACGAAATCCCTTGGTGACATGCCCAACTCGGCCTGGGTCGCACGCTGCAGACTGCGCGTCGTGATGCCCAGGGCCTTGGCGGCGTCGCTGATCGAGAACTGATCGGCGACGCGCTCGCGCACCCAGCGTTCGAACGACGCGACGAGTGAGTCGCCGCGGGCGACGACCTCCGGAATCGAGAACTCGATCTGTGGCCCCCGATCGGCGATCGCCAGATACCTGGCGACGATCTCGGCCAGCGCCGGACTGACCGAACTGACCAGTGACAGTGCAAGATCCAGGTGCGAGAGGGACGCTCCGGCGGTGGTCACCCCCTTCGCGTGGCACAGGGTGCGGCTTTCGTGGACATCGACTCGGGGATACCTGCGGCGGAAGGAGGGGCCGAGCCACCAGCTGGTGGTCGCGGCAAGACCATCCAGCACTCCGGCCTCGGCCAGGAAAAATGTTCCGGTGCAGGCTGCGGCCAGGTGGGTTCCGTGCTGCTGCGCTTCGGAAATGCGTTCCAGCAGTGGACGGTTCGCGGGCGCGGAGATCAGCTCGACCAATCCTTCGGCGTCGGGAATGCCGATCGCCGGGATGATCATCACATCGATCGCACCGGATAGATCGTCCAGCGGCGTGGTCGGCACGAGGTGGCCGTGCGCGGACCGGACGCTGGTGCCGAGCGAGGCGGTGCGCACCCGCCAGGGCGCGGGCGGGGATTCCAGCTCGGGCAACAGGGCATTGGCCATGTTGAAGGTCTCGAGCACCGCCGCGAACCCGAAATCGGCCACACCATCGATGACGAGTACCGCAGCCTCCATGTCGCGAACAGTACTCGATCTGTCTGGTACGACACGGGTAGTCGCGGGTTCTGCTATCTACCGTCCACATATGACTCGTTGCGACATACATCCCATCGCTGAGCCGGCGGCACCGGAATTCACCGATGCCGCCGACCCGGGTTCATTCGTACTCGGTGCCGCCGTCGCGGAGCAGGTAGGCGGGGGAGACGATCTTGCCGATGGCGCGGCCGCCGAGTGTGGTCGAGTGTCTTTCGACGGCGGGCCGGACCACCAGACCCTCGCGGATATTCGCTGCGGTACCGGTGATGGTCTCGGTGCCGTCCGCGAGCCGCAGCAGGGTATCGATGTCGTACGGTCCCTCGAACAGCACCGGCGCCCGCGGCACTTCCAGGCCGAGATCGCCCAGGGCCGAGTCGATTTCGGCCGGGCTCAGCCAGCGCTGAGGTCCCTCGCCGACGTCGACGGCGATATCGAACAACGCATAGCCGAGTGTGTGGTCGTGCTGTGCGCTCGCCCCGTAGTGCAGATCCTGCACCCCGGCGCCGTACACCTCGCCGAACAGCGCGACCCGGTCCACGTTCAGCCCCGCGGCGAGCTTGCGCGCGACGTCCGCAAGCGCGTATCGGGTCACCGCCCGCCAGTACAGGTTGCCGGCGGCCTGGGTGAGTGCCAGGGACTGGGATCCGATTCCCTTGGACGACACCAGAACTTGATCGCCGTCGCGAAGGTAGGTCATGAGGCAGGCGGTGCCGTGGATCTTCTCCGTCGCCACCACCGGCTCGCCCGGGGTGAAGATATCCGGGTATCGCGCGATGTTCTCGATATCGATCCAGCGCAGCAGATTCGGTGCCGGTTCGGCTTGGCCGGACATCGAAACCGGCACCGGTGGAACCCATTTCGTGATGCCGAGCAGCTCGGCGAAATCGGTGCCCGCGGCGGCGGCCTGCGTCAGATCGGCGTCGTGCAGTTGCCGTGGGCGGCAGACGATGCCCTGTGAGACCTCGCCGCGCAGTCGCACCGTCTTGACTCGATTCCGTTGGCGGCCAGCCAACTTCCCGGTCAGTCCGAGTTCCTCGATCAGCGGGTCGGGCACGATCGCCTGCTCCGGGATGTACACCGCGTGATCACCGGTGCTGAACTGCCCCTTGGCCACCACTGCCCGGTACAGCCCGACCTGCGCCAGCTCCAGTCGATCCGCGTTCGGATGCGGATGGACGGTGAGCCGTTCGGAGGTAACTCGAAACGTGGACATGCCGGCTCCTTTCTGGATCGGCCGAGCGTAAGGCTCGTGGTCGCACGTCGTCGACCGAATTTCCCCCGACACGGTCGGCGAATTTCGGGCCTGCGCCGGTGTTCACGTGGCCGACTCCCGGAATGTGTGGCGCTACCACGGCGGGATCCGCGGCGCTGTCGAGATTGGGCTGCCACCACTGGCCGGGTGTCGAACCGTCCTCGCCAGTTATGTTCCAGGGCAGTCGATTCGGACCGGCAAGCAGTGGGAGCCGCTCAGCGGAAGTCGCTCGCGTGATCCTGCGCCCACTGCGCGAAGGTGTGCGCGGGGCGACCGGTGACGTCCGGCACGACCGTCGACACCTGCGCAGAGGTGGTTGTTCCGGCCCGCCATGCGGCCAGGACCGCGTCGACGCCGATGGAGGGCATGGTGTTGGCGAGTTCGGTACGTGCCTGATCGTCCGAAATCACCTCGAGGGTGATCTCGCGGCCGATGGCCGCGCTGATGTGTTGCAGCAGTTGGCGAATGGACAGCGACTCCGGGCCCCACACGGTGTAGGCGCGGCGGTGGTGACCAGGTTGGGTCAAGGCGGTCACTGCGATCGCGGCCATGTCCTTCTCATGGACGGGTGCTGTGTGCGAGTCCGGATACGGTACGCGCACGAGGCCCTGCTCGCGGATCGATTTCTGCCACCACCACAGCGTGTTGGTGGCGAACATGCCCGGCCGGATGAATGTCCATGCCAGAGCGGACTTTTCGAGAGCGGACTCGACGGCGAGATGCGCCTGGGCGATCGGGTTGCGCGGGGCGTTGGCGTGCACCACGGACCCGGAGGACAGGAGGACGACGTGCTGTACTCCGGCTGCCTCGGCCGCCGCCACGAAGCCGTCGATCCCTTCGGGCTTGGCGTAGAGGAAAACCCGCTGCGCGCCGTCGAGTGCGGCGGGCAGGGTTTCAGGGCTCTCCAGATCGGCTGCGACGACCTGCGATCCCGGCGGCACACCCGCAGCACCCGGTGTCCTGCTCGTGAGGCGAAGCTCCTCGCCGACCGATCTCAAACCCGCCGCGACGTGGCGACCGACATTGCCTCTGGCTCCGAAAACGACTGTGACCATGGCAGCAACCTAAGCCCGTGGCTAACTTATCGAAAGGACATACCCTGAGGTAAGCTCCGAGCGTGGAGGTAGGTTCGCAGGCTGATCACGACGCCTGGCAAGGCGTGAGTGACGCATTCAACAGCGCGTGCCCCGCGCGGGAAGTGCTCGAGCACATCACCAGCCGGTGGGGCACGCTGATCTTGGCCGCGCTGGGAGGCGGGCCACGGCGGTTCTCCGAACTGCACGCGAGGATCGGCGGAATCAGCGAGAAGATGCTGTCGCAGACACTGCGCACCCTGGTGCGTGACGGTCTGGTCGAGCGGACGGTCGAGCCCGCCACCCCACCCCGGGTCAGCTACGCGCTCACCCCACTCGGCCAGGGCCTGACCGAGTCGCTGCAACAGTTCCTGGACTGGATCCGGCAGCACACCGTCGAGGTCGTCACAGCCCAGCGCCACTTCGACCGCCGGCCCCGATGACCCCATCCCATGACCATGTCCGCCCTGCGCGGTGGCCTGCTCGTCGAGTCCGGTGAGCACGGTTTAAGGTGGGGCTTCACTCGTGAATTCGGTGCTGCCGGTCTCGGTTACGAGTGTCGAAGGAATCCCGGACAGAGGAGTGGCTTTGGTGGAAGCGGCGTTCGATGTGGCTGGGCTGGTGGGGTACCGCTATCGAGCGGACGACTACTACGAGGTGGGGCGGGAGAAGATCCGTGAGTACGCGCGAGCGGTACAGGACTTCCACCCGGCGCACTGGAGTGAGGCCGCTGCCGGTGAGCTCGGATACGCCGGTCTGATCGCGCCGACCACGTTCATCTCCACCGTCGCGATGCTGGCCAACCGTCGGCTGCTCGAGACCGTCATGACCGGCTACGACGTGGTCGTGCAGACCGATCAGGTTTTCGAGATGTACGCCCCGGTGCACACCGGCGACCAGCTGGTCAGCGATGTCGAGCTGTCCTCGGTGCGTCGTGTCGCGGGCAAGGACCTGCTCACCATCACCAACACGTTCCTGGACCGGTCCGGTGAGATCGTGCAGATCATGCACACCACCGTGCTCGGTCTCACCAGCGAGGACGTCGAGGCCGACCTGAGCGAACGGGTCGAGCGCGTCATCATGAGCGGGCTCGATACGACTCCCCGAACCGCGACCGTGGCCGCCGGTGCGGACGGGCTACTGGTGACGGATCCGGATTCCGAGACCGCCGCGCGTCTTTCGACGCTCTCGCGCACACGTGTGCCGCGCACCGCGCTGCGATTCGAGGACGTCGCGGTCGGTGACGAGCTTCCCGCTCGTTCGGTGAAGCTGACCCGCGGGGATCTGGTGAACTATGCCGGTGTCTCGGGCGACGCGAACCCCATCCATTGGCACGACGGGGTCGCCGCTCTGGCGGGTCTTCCGGATGTGATCGCCCACGGGATGCTGACCATGGGCCTGGGCGCCGGATTCGTCACCGGATGGCTCGGCGATCCGGCCGCGCTCATCAGATACGGTGTCCGGCTGTCCAATTACGCGGCGATCGAAGCCACCTCCGCCGGAAGCGTCGAGTTCACCGGCCGCGTCAAGTCGGTCGATCCCGACACCAGGACCGCTGTTGTCGTCATCGTCGCGAAATCGGCGGGCCGCAAGGTTTTCGGCCTCACCACTGCGAACGTGCGTCTCGCATAGTCGCCGCGACAACACCTTCAGGCTGTTGCCGCCTGATGCCAGGTGACACCGTGCCGCCAGGGTTACGCGGGTGCGCTCCGAGGCCGCACGACGATGGCCGCGCGCCGGTACCAGCGATCCACCGTGTTGCCCTCATTGCCGGTGAACCCCTCGGATTCGACGGCGAACGGCTGCAGGTCCACTTCCGTTGTGTCGATGCATATCTCGGCGGGAGAGACCTTTCGGGTAACCGGGCCCGTGATCTCTCCCGCTCGGTCGATCCACCACGTCAATGTGAGATGCGAGCTCGGCGTGTTCAGTTCCTCGGGTGTCATCCGGTCGGGATGGTCGATGGGCAGGGAGCCTTCGGCCCGTTCTTCTTCCAGTGGCTCGTCCTCGGTGAACTCGTTGGGCTCCCACTCGTCCTGGACGAGTTCCCAGCTGCCGTCGATGCGTTCCCAGCGGCGCCGCCGGCCACACATCCAGAACTCGTCCGCGAGATCTTCGCTGCTGTGGTTGTCCTGCACCTCCGCCAGGGCCAGAGCCGTGTCGCAGCCCGCGCTGTCGGCTGCGGCGAGGAGAACCTCGGCGCGGGTCGTGTCGGCGCCCTTGAGCTGATCCCACCCGAATCCGCGTTGGGAATACTGGTGATCCAGGAGGTAGACGAGCTGGTCCGGTGGGCGCGGGAGCGCGGGATCGCTGCTTGCGCGCCAGGTCGTATCGGGTACCGGGGTGGCGAAGTGCTCGCGCAGCTGTTCGGCCAGCGCCGCGACGGCCGGGTCCGTCGCGCCGGTATCGGCGATCGGGACGGCGCGTGGGCTGGCGATCAGGTTGTAGGTCAGCGAGATTCGACTGCCTCGGGTCACCGGCAGCACCTCGTGCTCGCAGTCGGTGTAGAACGCGACGAGGCCGAGTTCGTCGGGCGACCCGTGGTCGATCACCTGCTCACCGTGATGTTCGACCACCAGCTCGCCGCCCGTGAACGTCGACGGCAGCGTCACCACGAGAGTGGCGATCATGCCGTCGGACTTCTCCGAATCCCGGTGCCGCCGGAAGAATTGCCCAGGTCCGTAGATCAGCATCGAATGCAACTCGGCCGAAAGCTCGCAATCGGGCGGCAGACCCAGATCGAACCGCAGCGCATCCAGAATCGGCGCCAACCCGCGGCGCCAGCGGTCCTGGTCGACGGTGACGAGTTCGCGGGGAATCTCGCCGGTGTCGCGCACGCTCGGATCCAGCAGCGTCTGCTCGCCGAGGCCGTAACGGGCCGGGCGCGCGATCTTGCGCAACTTCATCGCCTGCACCGGCATCACCGGAAACCCGAGCGCACCAATCCCGTCCACCTCGATCGCCAGATCCCCGGCCGGTGCGGTACGGCAGGCGACGAAGGACCCCGGCGGCCGAACCGACCTCAGGAACTCGCCGATGGCCCGTAAGGTCTTGTCCGTCATCCCCGTCTCCCAAGTCTGCCGTGCGGCAATCCCCAGCATCCTGTCAGAGGTTGCGGCACGCCGCGAACGTCAGTGCGCCCTTCGCGCCTTTGTCCACCGTGGAGCAGGCTGATATCGCCGGACCTTGCACTGACGGCAATTGCCCTGGGCCGCACCATCTGTCGCCGAGATGGCGACTCATCGCGTCGAGAGTTCCGAGCGCCGAGTTCGGTCGATCAGGGCGTGTGGCGAATCGTGTCGACGCGATGTCCGAGCTGATCGGACTGCTCAGGTCCGTCATCTCGGTTTCAGTGAACCGGAAAGGACCAAACGCGTGCCGGGCGACACGGCTGTGCGTCAGCGGGTATTCGCCGCATCCGCGAAAGCACCCTCGCGCAGGACGGGAACCACTGTGCTGCTGTCGATTTCGACGGCTATCTCGACATCCTCGGCGAATCCCATGGTGGCGAGTTCGCGTCCGGACGCGCAGTTGCGGATCAGATCGGGCAGGTCGGTGACGGCGTCGTGGGCGGCTTGCGCGGCGGTCGCCTCGGGGGATAGGGGGCCTGCGCCGTGACGTGCCAGTGCGGATACCACGGCTCCCGCACCGAGCCAGTCTTCTATTCCGGGGCGCAGGATCGGTTGTTCGGGCCAGGATTCCCCTGCGGCGATCACCGAGACCGGCTGGTCGAGAGTTCCCCAGCCTTGTGCGCGAATCCATTGCGCGAGCGCCGAGGCGTTGCGCAGGCATGCCGCGGCCACCGGTGCCGTGGTGACGGCCGAGGAAATGGCCGATCCGTTGGGTGAGGGCAGGACCAGCCGTGCGGGTGCGGGCGCGTGTCGCAGAGCAGCCGGGGACAGCGACCACGGTTGCCGCGCTGAGGCTTTCGAGCGTGCGACAGCCCGTTCGGCATCGTGACGTTCGGCCATCCGCTGAGCGCGTTCGTCGTGCCACGGGCACGGCAGCACCTGGGTTCCGCGCGCCACGGCCACCGATACCGACGTGGTGAAAGACAGCACGTCGACCACCACCACGACCGCGCTGCCGGGTGCCAGTGCCTCTGCGCCTGCGGGCCCCCAGTCCATCCGCACACCCCAGGACCCCTGTGCTGCCCAGTCCACGTTCATCGGATCCCCCTGTCCTCGTGCCGGTTTCAGTGTATGCAGAGCGTCGTGCACGCAGCTGATCGGATCATCTGGCCACGTCGCAGCATCGCAAACTCCGACAGATACCTCATTCGGTTCCACCCCCGGGAACAGACGGGCGCAGGGAAGCGGGCGATGCGAGCGGTCAGCTGAGGCTCAGGGGCCGGGGGTGCGGGCGTTGGCTGCGGGTAGGCACTGGTTGATCAGGAGGCGGGCGGCTTTGGAGACGCGGGTGGTGTCGCCGGTGACCAGGCGGTCCTGCAGGAGGCCGCGGATGCCCGAGATGAGCAGGGTGGCGGTGGATATGGGGTCCGGCATGTGCGGGTCCAGGGTCTGCAGGACTTCGGTGAGGGCGTCGACCAGGATGTGCACCGCGTCGTTGGCGTAGTCGCTGAAGGGGCTGGCCGGGACCGTGGATACGCCCAGGACCTGAAGCAGCACACCGGTGCTGGTGACCCAGTCGCTGGTGGTGTTCACGCAGAACGATTCGATCATGCGGCGCCGGAGCATATCGATGTCGGTGACTCCGGCGAACAGGCCCGCGATATCGGGTCGCTGGGTTTCCAGGGCCGCGATGAGCATCTGCTCCTTGCTGCCGAAGTAGTGGATCAGCATGCGTGAGCTGGTGCCCAGGTAGTCCGCCAGAGGGCGCAGGGACAGTTCGATGAGTCCGTGATCGCCGATGTAGGCGATGACTCCGGCGAGCAGAGCGGCCCGGCGGGCCTGGTCGAGGGGGCGTGGCACCGGTTGACTGTAGCGCTTGGTACAGGTATTCATGACGCCATGGGTGTAACAACTGCTTCACATTCGCGACGCGATGTGGTCGTCACCGGTATGACCACCACGACCAGCCTGGCCCCGGATCTGGTCGGCACGTGGACTGGCCTGCTGGCTGGCGAGAGCGGAATCGGCCCGCTCACAGACGAATTCGTCACCAAATACGATCTGCCGGTCCGCATCGGCGGCAAGCTGAAGCAGGGACCGGGGGAGCATCTGACCCGTATCGAGCTACGCCGGCACTCCTATGTGCAGCAGTTGGCGCTGGTGCTGGGCCGTCAGGTGTGGGAGGAGGCCGGTAAACCCGATGTGGACGGTGAACGCCTGGCGGTCGCGATCGGCACGGGCCTGGGCGGCGGCGACACCATCCACACCGCCATCCACCAGATGGAGGCCGGGGGTTATCGCAAGATCCATCCGCTGACCGTGCCGATGGTGATGCCCAACGGTTCCGCGGCGCGCGTGGGCCTGGAATTCGGCGCGAAGGCGGGCGTGTACGCACCGACCTCGGCGTGCTCCTCGGGCGCGGAAGCGATCGCGCACGCGTGGCGGCTGATCGCCACCGGGGAGGCCGATGTGGCGATCGCGGGCGGAGTGGAGGGATACATCGAGGCGATCCCGATCGCGAGCTTCGCGATGATGCGCGCGATGAGCACCCGCAACGACGAACCCACCCGCGCCTCGCGCCCGTTCGACCGCGACCGCGACGGTTTCGTGTTCGGTGAGGCCGGTGCGCTGGTGATCCTGGAATCGGAGGAGTTCGCCCGTGCGCGTGGCGCGCAGATCCACGGCCGGGTGATGGGCGCGGGGATCACCTCGGACGGCTATCACATCACCGGCACCCAGCCCGAGGGTGAGGGTTCGGCGCGCGCGATGCGCAAGGCGATCGAATTCTCCGGGCTGGCCCCGTCCGATATCCAGCACATCAACGCGCACGCGACCTCCACCCCGGTCGGGGATGCCTCGGAGGCCAACGCGATCACCGCGGTCTCGCCCGAGGCGAGCGTGTACGCGCCCAAGGGTGCGCTGGGGCATTCGATCGGCGCGGTCGGCGCGCTGGAGGCGATTCTGACGGTGTGCAGTGTGCGCGATGGAATCGTCCCGCCCACACTGAATTTCGAGAATCCCGACGAGGGTGTGGAACTGGACATCGTGGCCGGCAAGGCCCGCGAGCAGAACATCTCGTATGCGCTGAGCAACTCGTTCGGGTTCGGCGGGCACAACGTGTCCCTGGCGGTCGGGCGCGCCTGAGCGGTGCGGGTGCGCCGGTCGCGCACCCGCACCCACTGTCTAGAACTTGTTTCAGTATTGTTCGGGCATGGCCTTCGTGATCGATGACACCGTGCAGATCGATGCTCCCGCCGAGGTGGTGTGGCGGGTGCTGACCGACTTCCCGCGCTACGAGGAGTGGAATCCGTTCTGCGTCTCGGCCGAGTCGACCCTCGAGCCCGGCGCGCCGATCACCATGCGGGTGCGGCTGCTGGGTTCGGGGGAACGCACGCAGCGCGAATACATTCGCTCGGTGACCCCGCAGACCGGATTCACCTACTGCATGAAGCCCATTCCGCTGGGCGCGCTGCACAGCGAGCGCTCGCACACCCTGACTCCACTGGGTGCGGACCGCTGCCGCTACGACTCGCACTTCGAACTCGGCGGCTGGCTGCTGCCGGTGGTGACCGGTCTGATGGGCGGGGCGCTGCGGCGCGGATTCGGCGCGATGACCGCCGCGGTCGCCGAGCGCGCCGCCCAGCTCGCCTGAGCGTGCGTTAACGCCTGGCTCGATCAGGCCGATCCAGTTGCAGCACACAGGTTTTCTCGACCCGATCGCGCGGGCCCGGGAATTCGGGTCTGTGCGACGCCCGCGGCGGTGCGGAATACTCCGCGCTGCTCGGGGTAATGACATCGTGCACGAAGAACCGACGGAAGGTCACCGACAGTGTTCCGATCCACCGGCGTTGCCGTCCTTGTCAGTGTCGTCTGCGCGGGCCTGCTGGCAGGTTGCGGCAGCAGCGACAGCACCAACGCCGATCGTGCGGCCACCTCGCCCACTTCTGCCGCGGCGCAGGCGAATTCGCCGGACCCGCACATCGCGACCGCGGGCGCGCCGCTGAGCAAGTGCGGGGTCGATCTGTCCTCGCCGACGGTTCGCGCCGCGATCGAGAAGCAACCGGTCGAACCGGTCACCCATGCGCAGTGGGAGACGAATCCGGCCTCGATCGAGGGCAATTTCAATCCGTGCGCCACGTTGTCCACCGCGATCATCTCGATCAAGGGCGCGACGGGCAGCTCACCGAATCAGGCGCTGATGTTCCATTCGGGGCATTATCTGGGCACCGCGACGTCCAAGGCATACGGGTTCACCTCCCTGGCCCCGGCCGCGACCGCCGATGACACGGTGGCGTTGAGCTACAAGACTCCGGGCAGCTGCAACGCCTGCTCCGACGGCAAGATCACCCAGGTCAAGTTCCATTGGGACGGAACGCATGTGGTGATGATCGGCAACCCCCCGAGCTGATCGGTGTCGGGTTTCCTGGCTTACCGGCGCAGGTTGCGGTCGAACAGGGTCAGCAGTTCGCGGTAGTGCCGGGCGGCGGCGTCGGGGTCGTGGGCGGAGGTGTCGGCCTGGGTGAAGCCGTGTTGTGCTCCCTGGTAGACCTCGGTGCGGTGGCGGACGCCGGCGGCGGTGAGTGCCTTGTCGAACCGGTCGATGTGTTCGGGCGTCATGTGCTCGTCGTTCCCGGCGTGGGCGAAATACAGCTCCGCGGTGATGTTTTCGACGCTCAGGTGCGGACTGCCGGGGGTGTCGGTGACGAGTGGGCCACCGTGGAATCCGGCCACCGCGGCGACCCGGTCGGGGAACATGGCGGCGGCCATCACCGCCAGCCGGGCACCCATGCAGTAGCCGGCGAGGCCGACCTTGCCCGGGGTGACCTGCGGCGAGGTTGCCAGCCACCGGAGGTAGGCGTCGGCATCCGAACGTAGGCGCTGCGGGGTCAGGTCGCGGATCATCGGGAACACCTGCTCGAAGATCTCCGGCCGCTGCGCTGGGTCGATGAAGTCCGGCAGTTCGATCACCGGCGCCCGCCCGTGCCGGTAGTAGGCGTTCGGTAGCAGGACGGTGTAGCCGTGGGCGGCGATGCGATCGGCCAGTGATCGCAGGCTGGGCCGCAGTCCGAAGCCGTCCTGGATCACCAGTACGCCCGGATGGGCGGCGCCGTCGTCGGGGGAGGTGAGGTATGCGTCGGCGACACCGTCGGGTGTCTGCACGTCGACGGACGTACCGTGCGTTGTAGTCATCGTTGAATCCTTCTGTCGTAGTTGATGTTCGGTGATCAACACGACGAAGGCGGGGCCCGCGCGGCGCTCAGAACAGCGCCGGGTAACCCATCCGTGTGTGGCGTAACGCCGTCCCGGTAGTCATCGGCTCACACCGTAGCCCACCGGGCAGGCTCGATGTCAACCGATTGCGCCGCCCCCGACATCCGGGGGCGGCGCAATCGTGTTGTGCGGGTGGCGAACTCAGCCGTTGTTGAGCTTGTTCAGGCGCTCGCAGGATTCGAGGTACTCCTCGATGAGGCGCTGCATGAGGTCCGAGGTGCGCTCGACCTTGTTCATCAGGCCCACGACCTGGCCGACGGGGTTGAAGTTGACGTCCTTGGCGGCCTCGGGGTAGCGGTGCCCGCGCTTGACGCCGTCCAGGGCGACCATCATCTGCAGCGGCATGGGCAGCGGGTCCGGGTTCTCGGGGCTCTCCCACGCCTCGGTCCAGTCGTTGCGCAGCATGCGGGCGGGCTTGCCGGTCCACGCACGCGAGCGCACGGTGTCGTGGCTGGTGGCATCGATGTAGGACTGCATCTGCGCGGGCGGCACATTGGCCTCCTCGACGGTGAGCCACAGCGAGCCGGTCCACGCCCCGGCCGCGCCCATGGCCATCGCGGCGGCGATCTGGCGGCCGTTGCCGATACCGCCGGCCGCGAGGGCGGGCAGGTCGCCGATCGCGTCGATGACCTGCGGCCACAGCACCAGCGAGGAGATCTCACCGCAGTGCCCGCCGCCCTCGGTGCCCTGCATGACCACGAAGTCCAGGCCCGCGCGCTTGTGGTTGAGCGCGTGCTTGACCGAACCGCACAGTGCGCCGATCAGCCGGCCCGAATCCTGGACCTGCTTGATGATGTCCTCGGGCGGGGTGCCCAGCGCGTTGGCCACCAGCTTGGCCTTGGGGTGGCGCAGGATGACCTCGACCTGCGGGCCCGCGGTGGTGGCGGTCCAGCCCAGCAGCTGGTGGTGGTGCTCGCCTTCGGGCAGGTGCGGGACGTTGTGGTCGTTGAGGATCTTCTCGGCGAAGTCGCGGTGGCCCTGGGGGACCATCTCGGCGAGTTTGGCTTCCAGCTCGTCGGGGCTCAGCCCGTCCGCGCCCTTGCCCTCGTACTTGGAGGGGATGACCAGGTCCACGCCGTAGACGCCCTGCACGTGCTCGTCGAGCCAGGCCAGCTCGACCTCGAGCTCCTCGGCGGTGAATCCGACCGCGCCGAGCACGCCGATCCCGCCGGCGTTGCTCACCGCGGCGGCGACGTCGCGGCAGTGGGTGAAGGCGAAGATGGGAACGTCGATGCCCAGTCGTTCGCAGATCTCGGTACGCATGGCGTGAAGTACTCCTCTGGTTTTCCGGCGCTGGAAAGTCTCGCCGCATAACACTAGAACACGTTTCATATTCAGGCTAGCGACTCGGAGTACACAAATCGAGAGGGGGGATCGAATTACGGGCGGTCAAATGCCTCTATAGACTATTGATCCGAGGATTTCAGGAAACAATCGTGCACTGAAATTCGCTCGCAACTCGTTCTAGTTTGGTGGACGGCGTGAGGAACGGGCCGATGGTGCGGAATCGGGTGCGCGCGGGGTGGGATCAGTGGGCGAGGTTCGGCCGCGCGGGCAGCATGCCGCGCGCGACCAGATCGTCGAACAGCAGCTGATCGACCGGCGGGACACGGTCGCGGTCCAGGTAGGTGAACCACGCGATCTCGGCGATCTCGCTGCTGGGCGCCAGGGTGCCGGTATGGTCGGCGGTGTAGCACGCCATGCGCACCGAACCCGGTGTAGCACCGTGTAATTCGGCTTCGTAGGTGCCCACGTGGGTGAGGGTGTCCGGCAGCAGTGCGACGGTGAGTTCCTCGTCGATCTCGCGCAGCAGAGTCTGCGGATCGGTTTCCGCGCCTTCGCGTTTGCCGCCGGGAATGTAGAAGATGTCCTTACCGCGCGGGCGCGCGCACAGGATCCGGCCATCCTCGATCAGCACCCAGGCGACGGTGTCGATGAGCAGTGCGGTCGGCTCGGTGCGCATGCCGAGCACAGTACCGGCCGCCGCGCCGCGAACAGTGGCCCGCGAGGCCGCGTCCCGGTCCGGGCTCGGGAACATCCCGGTTCGAGCGGGTTGATCAGCGACTGGTTCGATCTGGCCAACGCGGGGCCCAAACGCGAGCCCGCCTCGCATGCGGTGATCGCCTCGGCGATCGGGGTGCGCGGGCCGGAGATCCTGTTCGTGTCCGATCATCCCGACGAACTGGACGCGGCCGTGGCGACGAACTGGACGCGGCCGTGGCGGCGGGCTGGCGCGCGGTGGGTGTCACGCGGGCGGGATAGCCCAATTCCCCTCGCTCGCCGCATCATTGGGTCGGCTCGTTCGCCGAGATCGATCTCGCGGACCGGTAGCCGCGCACGACATTCGAGGGCTACCGGATCCTCGGGTGCCGCGGGTCAGCGCACGCCTGCGGAGGTGGCGCGCTGGATCAGATGCTGCACCAGGGTCATCAGCACGGTTTTGCTCGAGCCGCGATCGCGCGCGTCGCACAGCACGACGGGCACCTGCGCGTCGAGGTCCAGTGCGTCGCGGACCTCGTCGGGGGTGTAGACCGGGGCGTTGTCGAAACAGTTGACCGCGACCGCGAAGACGAGCCCGCGGCGTTCGAAGTAGTCGATCGCGGCGAAGGAGTTCTCCAGCCTGCGGGTGTCGGCGATGACGATCGCGCCCAGCGCGCCGCGCGCGAGTTCGTCCCACAGGAACCAGAATCGGTCCTGTCCGGGGGTGCCGAACAGGTACAGCACGAGGTTGTTGTCGATGGTGATGCGGCCGAAATCCAGCGCGACGGTCGTAGTGGTCTTGGCTTCCACGCCGGACAGATCGTCCACGCCGGTGGATATTTCGGTGATCAGTTCCTCGGTGCGCAGCGGGGTGACCTCGCTGAGGGAGGAGACCATGGTGGTCTTGCCGACGCCGAAACCACCGGCGACGAGGATTTTGACCGAGGCGGCCAGGGTTCGGGTATCGGTCACGGGTTCAGAGCTTTCGGATTCCGGCGAGGACTGCTCGCAGGATGGTCAGGTCGCCGGGACCGGCGTCGGTGTCGACCGGTGCCCGGAAGGTCAGGTGTCCCTCGCCGATGAGGTCCCCGACCAGGATCTTGGTCACCGCCAGAGGCAGTTTGAGCAGTGCGGAGACCTCGGCCACCGATTGCGGTGCGCGACATACTCGCACGATGGCCGCGTACTCGGGTTCGGTGCGCCGCAGCCGGGGTGCGGCCTCGGGGGTGACGACCAGGGTGAGCATATCCAGGTCGTGTCCGGCGCCGACGGTGCGGCCCCGGGTGACCGCGTAGGGACGCACCAGTGGTCCGGCGTCGTCGTCGTACCACGAGTGGCCGTGGCCGCTCATGAGGATCGCTGCGGCGCGTGCATCGGGCCGCGGGTGCCGGTGGACAGGTAGCTGCCGAGACGTTGCACGGTCAGGTTCATCTCGTAGGCGACCATGCCGAGGTTGGCGTCGTCGGTGGCCTGCAAGGCGATGCACGCGTTGTCTCCGGCGGCGGTGACGAACAGGACCGCGCGGTCCAGTTCGATGACCGCCTGGCGCACCCCGCCGCCGTCGAAACGGCTTCCGGCGCTGCGCGCCAGACCGTAGAGGGTGGCGGACATGGCGGCGAAGTGTTCGGCGTCCTCCCGGCTCATCGTGGTGGACCGGCCCAGCACCAGTCCGTCGGTGGAATGCACCACCGCGTATCGCACACCGGCCAGGCGGTCCACGAGGTCGTCCAGCAGCCAGTTGAGATCCCCTGCGTTGGATATGGTCATCCTCGGCCTTCCTGACTCATGCGATTCGGCACAACATTACCGTTCTGTGACGAGGTTGCGGCCGGTCCACGGACAATGGCCGACAAGGGCCGCACTCTTGACAGCAATTGTCGAATATGTCTGGGGCACTGCGGTGTTACAGCGATTCGTATACTCGGTCGGTGATGTCGATTGCGCAGGTCTGTGGTGTGGGTGGGGCGATGCTGCTGGGTGCGATGTCCCCGGGCCCGGATTTCCTGATCGTCACGCGCAACGCGATGCTCTCGGGCCGGCGCGCGGGCATGGCGTCGGGGGCCGGGGTGGCGCTGGGGGTGTTCGTGTGGGCGGTGCTGAGCGGGCTGGGGGTGGCCGGGTTGCTGGCGGCCTCGGCGATGGCGTTCACCGTGGTCAAGCTCGCCGGTGCGGTGTACCTGTGCTATCTGGGGGTGCGGGCGTTGCTGGCCGCGCGGCGCGGGGCCTATGACACTGGCGCCGAGCAGGTTTCGGCGGATCCGGTGGGGGTGCGGGCGGGTTTCCGGCAGGGGCTGCTGAACAATCTGCTCAATCCGAAGGCGGCGGTGTTCTTCGTCGCGTTGCTGCCGCAGTTCCTGCCCGCGTCCCCGACGCTGGCGGACACCGCGCAGGTCGCGGTCGCGGCCACGGTGGTGACCCTGGCGTGGTTCGTGGTGCTCGCGGTGGGGATCGCGACGTTGCGCCGGGTGTTCACCCGCCGCCGGGTGCGGCAGGTGATCGATGGGGCGATGGGCACGCTGCTGGTCGGGCTGGGTGTGCGAATAGCGTTGCAGAGCAACTGAATCCGGCGATCGGTCCGGCACCGGGGCGGATCGGCCCGGGTGAGGGGCGGTCCGTGGGCGCACGGCGCGGTAGATTGTGCGTATCGCGCGGTTACTCATAAGTAGGAGGCCTGTTCATGCCCGCACCGGATCCCGCCGAATTCGCCCGCCTGTCCGGATTCGCCGCGGTCGACTCCGCGGGGGTCCACGCGACGCGCACGATCACCGAGGTGTTCACCGGTCAGGTGCTCGGTGAGGTGCCCGTCGGCGCTGCCGACGACGTGACCGCCGCGGTCGCGCGCGCCCGCACCGCCCAGCAGCAGTGGGCCGCGCGTCCGGCCGCCGAACGCGCGCAGGTCCTGGACCGGTATCGCGCGCTGGTGGTGCAGCAGCGCGAGCAGTTGATGGATGTGATCCAGGCCGAGTCCGGCAAGGCCCGCTGGGCCGCGCAGGAGGAGATCATGGGCCTGATGTTCGCGGCCCGCTATTTCTCCCGCGTCGCGCCGAAACTGCTTGCCCCGCAGCGGGTGCGCGGTGCGTTCCCGCTGCTGAACCGCGCCGCGGTGCATGCCCGGCCCAAGGGTGTGGTCGGGGTGATCGCGCCGTGGAACTATCCGATGCTGCTGTCGATCGGTGATGCGCTGCCCGCGCTGGCGGCCGGGAACGCGGTGATCGTCAAACCCGACAGCCAGACCCCGTATTCGGCGCTGGCGAATGTGGAGTTGCTCCTGCGTGCGGGGCTGCCGCGCGATGTGCTGCAGGTGATCCCGGGTCCGGGCGCGGTGGTGGGCACCCAGATCGTACAGTCGTGTGACTATCTGATGTTCACCGGTTCCTCGGAGACCGGCCGTACTCTCGCGCGTCAGTGCGGGGACCGGCTGATCGGGTTCTCCGCGGAGCTGGGCGGCAAGAATCCGATGATCGTGGCGCGCGGGGCGGATCTGGCCAAGGCCGCTCGCGCGGCGGTGCGCGCGTGTTTCTCCAACGCCGGGCAGCTGTGCATCTCGATCGAACGCCTCTACGTGGACTCGACGGTGGCCGCGGAGTTCACCGACCTGTTCCTCGCGGCGGTGCGCGCGGCGAACCTGGGTGCGGCATACGACTTCTCGACCGATATCGGCAGCCTCATCTCCGCCGCGCAACTCGAGACGGTCACCAAACACGTCGCCGACGCGGTGTCCAAGGGCGCGACGGTGCTGGCCGGCGGTAATGCGCGCCCGGATCTGGGGCCGCTGTTCTTCGAACCCACGGTGCTGTCGGGGGTGAGCGATGAGATGGAATGCGCCCGCAACGAGACCTTCGGCCCGCTGGTGTCGATCTATCCGGTCTCGGGCGTGGAGGAGGCCATCGCCCGCGCCAACGACACCGAGTACGGCCTCAACGCGAGTGTGTGGGCCGCGAGCACCGCGGACGGACAGCGCATCGCCGAGCGTCTGCACGCGGGAACGGTCTGCATCGATGAGGGGTACGCCCCCGCGTGGGGCACCACCGCCGCGCCGATGGGCGGGATGGGCATTTCCGGCGTGGGCCGCCGCCATGGTCCGGACGGGCTGCTGAAATTCACCGAACCGCAGAGTGTGGTGGCCACACGCTGGATGAATCTGGATCCGCCGTTCGGGCTGCCGCAGAGCACCTGGCAGCCCGCGCTGATGGCGATCGCCCGCAGCATCCGGTTCCTGCCCGGACGCTGAACCACGCCACATCGGGCGTGGTCGCGTCGAATCCGCGCAGGAGAGGGGCCTTCGCGGACCACGCTTCGCCCACAACACACTCGTCCGGCCCCGGGAGGGTGAATCCGGGGCCGGACGAGTCGGGCGTGGCTGCCGCACCCGCACGATGTGTGCGGCTGCGGCAGCCACGGGCAGGTTCCGCCCCGGAGTGGACGGCCGGTGCGGAACCGCTGGAATCAGGACTGTGGATCGCCGGACAGGTGCGCGCCTGTGCGCGGCGGATCCGCCTCGAGCTGTTCGACCTCGGCGTCGGTGAGCAGCCGCGAGCGGATCAGGAACCGCACCCCCTCGGGGGCTTCGAGGGAGAATCCGCTGCCGCGCCCGGCCACGACGTCCACGGTCAGGTGGGTGTGCCGCCAGTAGTCGAACTGGTCCGCGCTCATCCAGAACGGCGTCTGCCCGGGCAGCTCGCCCAGCAGCACATCCGCGGCGCCCACCCGGAACTCCCCGCGCAGATAACACATCGGGGAACTGCCGTCGCAGCAGCCGCCGGACTGGTGGAACATCACCGGACCGTGCCGGGCGACCAGTTGGTCCAGCAGTTCGGCCGCGGCGTCGGTGATCCCGATCCGCCGCGCCGAACCCGCCTCGCCCGGATCGGGCATCAGAAGAATCCCTGCTTGTTCGGCGAGTAGCTGACCAGCAGGTTCTTGGTCTGCTGGTAGTGATCCAGCATCATCTTGTGGTTCTCGCGCCCGATGCCGGACTTCTTGTATCCGCCGAACGCCGCGTGCGCGGGGTAGGCGTGGTAGCAGTTGGTCCACACTCGTCCGGCCTTGATCGCGCGACCCAGCCGGTAGGCGGTGTTCATATCGCGGGTCCACACGCCCGCGCCCAATCCGTAGAGGGTGTCGTTGGCGATGGCGATCGCGTCCTCGACGTCGTCGTAGCGGGCCACCGACACCACCGGGCCGAAGATCTCCTCCTGGAACACGCGCATGTCGTTGCGGCCCTCGAAGATGGTCGGCTCGATGTAGTACCCGTTCGGGTAGCCCTCCACCTTGCGCGCCTGACCGCCGGTGAGCACCTTGGCACCTTCTTGGCGGCCGATGTCCAGGTAGGACAGGATCTTCTCGAACTGGTCGTTGCTGGCCTGCGCGCCGATCATGGTGTCGGTGTCCAGCGGGTTGCCGCCGGTGATCGCGCGGGTGCGCTCGATGCAGCGGGCGATGAACTCGTCGTAGATCGAGGAGTGGATCAGCGCGCGCGAGGGGCAGGTGCACACCTCGCCCTGGTTCAGCGCGAACATCACGAAACCTTCGACGGCCTTGTCCAGGAACGCGTCGTCGGCGGCGGCGACGTCGGGCAGGAAGATGTTCGGGCTCTTACCGCCCAGCTCCAGGGTGACCGGGATGATGTTCTCGCTCGCGTACTGCATGATCAGCCGGCCGGTGGTGGTCTCGCCGGTGAACGCGACCTTGGCCACCTTCGGGCTCGAGGCCAGCGGCTTGCCCGCCTCGACCCCGAATCCGTTGACCACGTTGACCACTCCGGGCGGCAGCAGATCCGCGATCAGATCGATCACCAGCAGCAGCGAGGCCGGGGTCTGCTCGGCCGGTTTGATGACCACGCAGTTGCCCGCGGCCAGCGCCGGGGCCAGTTTCCAGGCGGCCATGAGGATGGGGAAGTTCCACGGGATGATCTGCCCGACCACGCCGAGCGGTTCGTGGAAGTGGTACGCGATGGTGTCCTGGTCGATCTCGGAGATCGCGCCCTCCTGGCCGCGCACCGCACCGGCGAAGTACCGGAAGTGATCCACGGTCAAGGGCAGGTCCGCGGCCAGGGTCTCGCGCACGGCCTTGCCGTTCTCCCACGATTCGGCCACCGCGAGGCGTTCGAGGTTCGCTTCGATGCGGTCCGCGATCCGGTTGAGCACGTTGGCGCGTTCCCCGGCCGGGGTCGCACCCCAGCCCGGCGCGGCGGCGTGGGCGGCGTCCAGGGCCGCGTCGATGTCCGCGGCGGTGGATCGGGCCACCTCGCAGAAGGTTTCGCCGTCGATGGGGGAGGGATTCTCGAAATACCGTCCCTCGGCGGGCGCTTTCCAGTCCCCGCCGATGAAGTTGTCGTAACGGCGCGCGAATTCGACGATGCTGCCCTCGGTTCCGGGCTTGGCGTAGATCATGATGCTCGCTTCGTGGTCGGCCGTGGCACGCGCGGGCCCATGACGCTCACGCCAGGCGCGATGCCTGCGCGAGCCGACGCGCGTCCCACGGGGTGATCCGGGACGGCGTCAGTGTGGAACACCATGGTTGGCAACAGGTTGGCGTCGCGCGCGCACCCTGGCTCGAGTGGAGTTTCAGTCGGCCAGGGCCGCGTGCAGGCGCGCGGTGACCTCGGGACGGCGCGGATCTCCGGGCTGCAGCAGCCTCAGCGCGTGCTCGTGCACCCGGACGTCCTCGGGGCAGCGGATGCCGAATTGCACCGCGTGCGCCGCGCACGGGCTCTCGAGTACCGCGGTGCGCACCCGCACCGCCAGATTCTCGCGCCACTGGGCGATGCCGGGGGTATCGGATCCGGGCAGCAGCGGCCCGCGATACAGCCGCAGCGCGGCGGTCAGGTCTCCGGCGGCCAGCGCGTCCAGCAGGTCCACCGCGTCACAGGAGATGGGCCGGGTCAGCAGGTAGCGGCGGCTGGCGATCTCCCCGCCGGTGGCGTGGCGCAGATGTGACACATCGGCTTTGAGGGTGCTCGCGCTCACCGGCCGATCGCCGTAGATCGCGCTGTGCAGCCGTTGCGGGGTGAACCCGTCGGGTTCGAGCGCGAGCAGGGTGAGGATCTCGAGCTGACGCGGGCGCAACCGCACCGGGCACCCCGCGCGCGACAGACTCGCCCCGCCCAGGCATTGCAGGCGGATCCCGGGTTGCTCGGCGGGCAGATCCGGGGGCAGCTGCGAACGGATCGCGGTCGCCAGGGCCCGCACGGTGGACAACGCCAGCGGATGCGAACGCTCCCAGCTGGTGGACAGGTCGATCACGCCGAGCCGGCGCCCGTCGGGGGCGTTGATCGGGGCGCTGTAACACACCCAGCTGTGCAGGGCGGCGATGAGATGTTCGGCGGAGAACACCGTCGCGGGTTGCCCGGTGCACAGCGCCAGTGACATCGCGTTGGTGCCCATGTGCGGCTCGTCCCACCGGCCGCCGGGCGCGAAGTTGAGTTGTTCGGCGCGTCTGCGCAGCACCCGTCCGCCCGAGACCCACAAGATGGTGCCGCGCTCGTCGGTGACGCAGGCGGTGAATCCGGAATCGTCGGTGATGCTGTGCAATTCGTCGGCCAGCGCGGTCACCGGCGCGCGCAACGGCGAATGCGCCCAGCGGGTGGCGATCTCGTCGTCGTCGTCGGGTGCGGCGCGCCGTTCGGGATCCACGGTGCTCAGCGAGCGCTGCCAGGACCGGGCGACCTCGCTGCGCAGCATCGTGTGCCCGGAGCTGGTGCGGGCGAGCGGTTCCGGGGTCGGGGCGTGCGGGATCGCCCAGCGCGCCCACTCCTGTTCCAGGGCGGCGCGCTGGGCGGTGAGTGTGCGCGACTGCGGCATGGTCACCAACCTCGTCGTCGGGCGAAAGTCCGGGCGCTGTACCCCATGATTGCGCAAACCGGACCCGGTCGCGGGGAAATTGTCGGACCCGGCTGGTACACAGGAAACCATGAGCTCATCGTTCCGATTCGGCGTGAACATGTTCCTCACCGATTCCAAGAAGTCCTGGATCGAAAAATGCCGCAAGGCAGAGGATTCGGGCTTCGACGTGCTGGGGGTGGCCGATCATCTGGGTTTCCTGGCGCCGCTGCCGGCGATGCTGCTGGCCGCCGAGGCGACCGAGCGCGCACAGGTCAACTCGTTCGTGCTCAACGTCCCGTTCTACAACCCGACCCTGCTGGCCCGCGAGGTCGCCACCCTGGATCTGCTCACCGACGGCCGCGTCGAACTCGGCCTCGGCGCGGGCTACGTGAAATCCGAATTCGACGCCGCCGCAATAGAATTCCCCAGCGCGGGCCGCCGCGTGCAGCAGGTCGCGGACACCGCACGCACTCTGCGCACCACCTTCGCCGACCCCGATTACCGTCCCCGCCCCGCCCGCGCGGGCGGCCCGCCGCTGCTGATCGCCGGATGGGGCGAACGGATGCTGCGCGTGGCCGCCGAACACGCCGACGTGGTGGCCTTCACCGGCGGCCGCGCCACCGACAGCGGCCTGATCACCGCGGGCACCCCTGAGGATCTGGACCAGCGCGTCGCCGCGGTGCGCGAGGCACTGGGCCCACGCCGCGAGAGCACCGAATTCAACATCCTCATCCAGCAACTGGCCGCACCGAACGAACGCGCCGCCCTGCTCGAACGCCTCGCCCCCAATCTGCCCGAGGGCGCTGCCGAGCGCGCCGAGGAGATCCCGATGCTGCTGGTGGGCACGCCTGCGCAGATGGCCGACCAAATCCGCGAACGCCACACGCGGTACGGGATCAGCTATTTCACCGTCCTCGAGCCGAACATGGACAAGATGGCCCGCGTCATCGAGCTGCTGCGCTGAGCCTCACTTGTTGAGGAAGATGCCCGCCACGTCGGCGTTCTTGATCGGCGTGGCGGCATTGCGCTGATTGCTGCACAGGAACTTCACCGACACCATCGTCGCATCCACCGTCGTGCCGGCCGGTTCGTGATCGTCACCGGTCTGCTGCTTGACGAACTTCGTGATCGTGACTCGCTGGGTGTCCTGATCCTGCTTCACGTAATCGCTGCACGCGGTGTCGCCACCCTTGTTCAACGCCTTCTGGACATCGCTGCATCCGGTCAGAAGCGTTGCGGCAACACCCATCACACCCACACCGGCGGCCGCCCATCGCACGGACTTCATCGCGATCTCCTCTGCTGCACGCCGGGCCGACCCCGGCGATCCCGCCCGACAGCTTAGGGTGTGCACGCAGTGCACGCCCGATGACGTACCGCTACCCTACGGCGGTGAGTTCGTCGCGCATCGCCGCACCGGTATCGGTGTCCTCGGTATCGGATCAGCTGGGATTGGTCTCCGCACACCCACCGCTGTGGGTCATCGCCGCCACCGCCGCGGTCGCATTGGTGCTGGTGCTGTACACGCCGGTGTGGCGGATCCTGCGCACCGCGGTCACCATCGCCCACGAAGGCGGGCACGCACTCGTCGCGGTACTGACCGGACGAACCCTGCGCGGAGTGCGCCTGCACTCGGACACCTCCGGCGTCACCGTCTCGCGCGGAAAACCCTACGGCCCGGGCATGATCCTGACCACGATGGCCGGATATCCCGCCCCGTCGCTGCTGGGCCTGGGCTGCGCGGCACTGCTGGGCATCGGGCGGCTGACGCTGATGCTGTGGCTGGTCGTGGCCGCGCTCGCGGTGCTGCTTCTGTTGATCCGCAACATGTTCGGTCTGCTCGCGGTCGTCGTCGCGGGCGCGGCCGTGTTCGGCGTGTCCTGGTACAGCAATGTCGTGGTCCAAGGCGTCTTCGGGTACGCGGTGGCCTGGTTCCTGCTGTTCGGTGGCCTGCGCGCGGTCGCGGAACTGCAGCGTGTGCACGTACGCGGCGACGGCTCGGATGCCGATCAGCTCGCCCACCTGACCCGGCTGCCGGCCTTCTTCTGGGTGCTGGTGTTCGCCGGGGCATCGCTGGCCTGCCTGGTGGGTGGTGGCCGCCTGCTGCTGACTCCCTGGCCGTTCACCTGAGCGCCAGCGCCGAACCCGGTGCGCCGGGCCCGCAACCAGGCAATCAGAACAGCTAGGGCCGCGATCCCTGCCCGGCGTACTCACGCCACCGCCGCGCTTCCCCTGCGCTGCCGTGCCGATCCAGGACCTCGGCCAGCCCGGTCATCGCCCGCACGTCACCGTGTTCGGCCGCGATCCGCCACCACTGCTCGGCCTCGGCGAGTTCACCGTGCCCGAAACGCACCGCTCCCAGGTCGTACGCCGCACCCACATGCCCCAGCCCCGCGGCCTGATCCCACAACGCACACGCCTGATCGGTCTCACCGCGCCCGTGCATCGCCACCCCCAGCTCGTACAACGCCCCGCGATATCGCGACTCGTCCGTCGGCGCCGTCCGAATCCCCACCGCCACAACCAGTTCCCCGAAATCCGGCGCACCCACACCGGTGCTGCACCGCAACACCGCGGACCCGTCCTGCGATCGATCGGCCAGCACGCCGTAATTACCCGCCCACGACACCGTCGCACCATCGGGGCCCAACCACACCGGCGTCAGCGCGAACCGCGCATCGGGCCCCGCACCGTACAGCTCGACATCCACACCACCGGACATCGCCTCGGTCCACACATCCACCCCACGCAACCGCCGCCCCGCCAGCGCCACATGCCCGCTCAACACCGACACCGCGATCCCCACCCCACGCACCCCGGCCGGGGGAGCCGCGCGCTGCAACGTCAAACTCAGTATCGTCGGATCCGCGCCCAGCGCCTGGCAATACATCGGCTGCACCACCTGCCCCTGCCATCGCACAGGCTCGGTCCCGCCATACCGGTCGGCCAGCGACCCACGCGAAACGTCCTGCTCGTCATACCGATCCGGCCCGGTCATCGTGCCCGCCGCCTTTCGCCGAAGGTGTCCCGCGGAAAACCCGCGCCATACCGCGATACCCACACCGGAACGACAAACCCCTTGACCCCGAACCTATTTCCGGCCCCCGCACCGCTCCGGCGACCGACCGAAACCAGCCGAACGGTATGCGCGAAATGCTCCATTGCATTCGCCCGCAATACTATTCACACCACACACCCCGCGCGCGCGAACCCTCGCCACCGGCCCGCGCAAGACCCGCACGGCACGCGCGCAAGCCGCGCGCAAGACCAGCGCAACCGCATCGCGGCACCGTGGGATCCATGAGCGAAACATTCGACGTCGTCGTCGCCGGAGCCGGACCCGTCGGACTGATGCTCGCCTGCGAGCTGCGCCTCGCCGGTGTGCACGTCCTGGTCGTGGACCGGCTCACCGAACCCGACCCCACGATCAAAGCGGGCTCGATCAACATCCCCACCGCACAGGCCTTCGACCGGCGCGGCCTGCTGCCGCAACTCACCGAACGCCACCGCGCACTCATGGCCCGCTTCGCACCCGCCGACCCCGCACCGGCCGGGCGAGTGCGGCCGGTGGGGCACTTCGCCGGGATCTGGATCAACCAGGACGACGTGGACGACACCGATCCCGCCTTCGCCGAACTCGGCCCCGTGCAGGAAGCCTGCATCGTCCCGCAACAGGGGATCGAGGAAATCCTCACCGCCCGCGCAACCGAACTGGGCATACCGATCCGCCGCGGCACCGAAGTCACCGGCTTCACCGACGACAGCGACAGCGTCACCGTCTGGCTCGACGACACCGCCGTGCGCGCGAGCTGGCTCGTGGGCTGCGACGGCGGCCGCAGCACCGTGCGCAAACTCGCCGGATTCGACTTCCCCGGCGTCGACCCGCTCATCACCGGACACCAGGCCATCGTCGAGATGCGCGGTGCTGAAGCACTGCAACGCGGCTGGTCCTGCACCGACACCGGCATCTACGTGTACGGGCCGATGCCCGGCCGCATTCTCACCGTCCAGTTCGACGGACCACCCGCGAACCGCACCGCCCCGGTCACCGCCGCCGAACTCCAGCGCGCCCTGCGCGCGGTGTCCGGAATCCCGGTCGAGATCACCGCCGTGCACTCGGCCACCCGCTTCACCGACAACACCCGCCAAGCCACCGCGTACCGCAGCGGCCGCATCCTGCTGGCCGGGGACGCCGCCCACGTGCATTCACCGTTCGGCGGACAGGGCCTGAACCTGGGCATCGGCGACGCGGTCAACCTCGGCTGGAAACTCGCCGCCGTCATCGCCGGACACGCACCGGCCGATCTGCTGGACACCTACACCAGTGAACGTCATCCGATCGGGGAGTGGGTACTGGGCTGGTCCCGCGCCCAGGTCGCCATCATGCGCACCGATCCGCACAGCCGCGCCATGCGCGCGGTCACCGCCGAATTCCTGGCCACCCGCGGCGGCGCCACCAGCGTGCTGAAGAAGATCTCCGGCATCACCCACCGCTACGACCTCGGCGACACGCACCCTGTGGTGGGCACCGTCGTCCCCGATATCGCTCTGGCCGATGGCACCCGCCCGGCCGAGCACTGCACCGACGGGCACGCGGTCCTGCTCGACCTCGCCGATACTCCCGCCTTGCGCGAGATCGCCGCTCCCTGGCAGCGCACCGTCCGTGTCGTCACCGCCAAACCCGTTGACCCGCACGACCTCTCGGGTGTGCTGATCCGTCCCGACGGCATCGTCGCCTGGGCCGCGCCCGACGGCGTCACCGGCTTGCGCGAAGCCCTGACCCGCTGGTTCGGCGCCCCGGCGTGACACTCCGCCCGCGTGGTCGCCGGTGACCGCGACACCGGCGACCACGTGGGCGCACACACACCCCAGAACTACTACAGAATGTAGTGGAACAGCGCTACGGTGAAACAACCACACGCGCACACCACAGGGGAGAAGCGACATGAGAGCGATCACCCGAACACGCCACTACGCACGAGCCCTCGCCGACGCCCGCCGCCACCGCACCGACTTGCTGGGCTGGCTCATCCGCCGACCCTGGCTGCTGATCGGCACCGGCACCTACGAAACCGCACTCCTGCTCAGCAACCGGCTCGACCCCCGCCTCAAAGAACTCGCCGAACTCAAAACCGCCGGACTCATCGGCTGCGAATTCTGCCTCGACATCGGCTCCGCCCTCGCGCACTCCAGCGGCCTGACCGAACGCCAGATCACCGACCTGTCCACCTACAGCACCAGCGACGCCTACACCGACCAGGAAAAACTCGTCCTGGCCCTCGCCGAAGCCATGACCCGCACCCCGGCAACCCTGGACCTGGAAGACCTGCGCACCCGCCTACTGACCAGCCTGTCCAAAACCCAATACGCCGAACTCACCGCCGCCATCGCCTGGGAAAATCAGCGCGCTCGCCTCAACCAGGCCCTGGGCGTGCGCCCCACCGGCATGGCCGACGGCATGACCTGCGCCCTGCCGCAACGCCCCGAGTACTGACCCGAAACCCTCAGTGGTGCAACACGATCGCCGGGGGACAGGACACACGAGAGTGCCCCCGGGCCACAACGGCCCAGGGGCACCACCGGCGAAACCGGATCAGACCAGATCGAAGCGATCCAGCTCCATCACCTTCACCCACGCCGCGACGAAATCATCGACGAACTTGCGCCGGGAATCATCCTCCGCGTACAACTCGGTCAACGCCCGCAACTGCGAGTTCGACCCGAACACCAGATCCACCCGGGTACCGGTCCACTTGAGCTCACCACTCGCGAGATCCTTACCCAGATAGGTGCCGTCATCCGCGGGGGAGGGCTCCCACTTGGTGTCCATATCCGTCAGATTCACGAAGAAGTCCGTGGACAGCACACCCGGCTTGTCGGTCAGCACACCGTGCGCGGAGTTCTGATAGTTCGCACCCAGCACTCGCAGCCCACCGACCAGCACCGTCAACTCCGGCGCACTCAGCGTCAGCAGATTCGCCTTGTCGATCAGCAGATACTCCGCCGCGGACCGGTTCGCCTTACCCAGGTAGTTCCGGAAACCGTCCGCCGACCGCTCCAGCGCCGCGAACGACTCCACATCGGTCTGCTCCTGCGTGGCATCGGTACGACCCGCCGCGAACGGCACCTCGACCTCGAAACCGCCGTCCTTGGCAGCCTTCTCCACCGCCGCCGAACCCGCCAGCACCACCAGATCCGCGAACGAGATCTTCTTGCCGCCGGACTGCTCGGCATTGAACGCGCCCTGGATACCCTCCAGCACCCGCACCACCTGAGCCAACTCGTCGGGCTCGTTGACCTCCCAGCCCGCCTGCGGCTGCAGACGAATCCGCCCGCCGTTCGCGCCACCACGCTTGTCACTGCCACGGAACGACGACGCCGCCGCCCACGCAGTCGAAACAAGCTGCGCCACAGTCAGACCCGACTCCAGCACCTTCGCCTTCAACGCCGCCACATCAGCCGCGTCCACCAACGCGTGATCCACCGCCGGAACCGGATCCTGCCACAGCAGCTCCTGCGAGGGCACCTGCGAACCCAGGTACCGCACGGCCGGACCCATATCGCGGTGCGTCAGCTTGTACCAGGCCTTGGCGAAGTCGTCCGCCAACTCCTGCGGGTTCTCCAACCACCGCCGGGTGATCGGCTCGTAGATCGGATCGAACCGCAATGCCAGGTCGGTGGTCAGCATCGTCGGCGTGTGCGTCTTGCCCTCGACATGCGCATCGGCCACCGTGCCCGCACCGCCGCCATCGACCGGAATCCACTGCCACGCACCGGCGGGAGACTTCTCGAGCTCCCACTCGTACCCGTACAGGATCTCCAGGAACGTGTTGTCCCACTTGGTCGGCGTCGTGGTCCAGATACCCTCCAGACCCGAGGTCACCGCATCCTTACCGACACCGGTGCCGTTGCCGTTCTTCCAGCCCAGACCCATCTCCTCGAGCGGAGCGGCCTCCGGCTCGGGACCGACCAGATCCGCATTGCCGTTACCGTGCGTCTTACCGAACGTGTGACCACCCACGATCAGCGCCGCGGTCTCCACATCGTTCATCGCCATCCGCGCGAACGTCTCACGGATGTCGACCGCGGCCTTCTGCGGATCCGGATTGCCGTTCGGGCCTTCCGGATTCACGTAGATCAGGCCCATCTGCACCGCGGCCAGCGGACTCTCCAGATCCCGCTCACCGGTGTACCGCTCATCGCCCAGCCAGATCTGCTCCGGGCCCCAGTACACGTCCTCCTCCGGCTCCCACCGGTCCTCGCGACCGCCACCGAAACCGAAGGTCTCGAAGCCCATGTCCTCGAGCGCGACATTGCCCGCGTACACGATCAGATCGGCCCACGACAGGTTCTTGCCGTACTTCTTCTTCACCGGCCACAGCAACCGTCGCGCCTTGTCCAGGTTGCCGTTGTCCGGCCAGCTGTTCAGCGGCGCGAACCGCTGCATACCGGCGCCCGCGCCACCGCGACCGTCGTGCACGCGGTAGGTGCCCGCCGCATGCCAGGCCATCCGGATGAACAGGGGACCGTAGTGACCGAAATCAGCCGGCCACCAGTCCTGCGAGGTGTGCATGACATCGACGATGTCCTGCTTCACCGCCGCCAGATCCAGAGTCTTGAACGCCGCGGCATAGTCGAAGCCCTCGTCCATAGGGTTGGCCACGGCCGGGTTCTTCTGCAGGATCTTCAGATTGAGCTGGTTGGGCCACCAGTCACGGTTGCTGCCGCCCTCCGAGGGGTACTTCAGGCGACCGTGCGCCACGGGGCAACCGCCCGCGGCGGGCTCGGTGTTCGCCTCTGCAATAGGCGGATGTTCCTCAGCCACAGTGTTCCTTTCGAGAGTGGGGTAGGGCTGTATTCAGATTCGAGATTGCGAACTGTGCTGGGCTGCCGAGCAATCGGGGCACAGACCCCAATACACGACCTCGGCCTCGTCCAGGACGAAACCGTTGGTGTCCGACGCGGTCAGGCACGGCGCCTCACCGACGGCGCAGTCGACATCGGCGATGACACCGCAGGAACGGCACACGACGTGGTGGTGGTTGTCGCCGACCCGGGTCTCGTAGCGCGCGACCGACCCCATGGGCTGGATACGCCGAAGCAGACCCGCGGCCGTGAGCGCACGCAACACGTCGTACACGGCCTGGTGGGAAACCGTCCCGAGCGTCTCGCGCACCCGGGACAGGATCGAGTCCGTATCGGAATGGGGACGCTCGTGCGCCGCGGCCAGCACCGCGATCCGCGGCGCGGTCACACGCAGAGCGGCACCGCGCAGCATGCGCTCGAACTCTGCTGTACTGGACACGTTCATAATTATGACTCATTCAAGTCTTTGGGGCGAGGGGTTCGCGAAAATTCTCAGGTTTCGCCCGAACGCTCCCCGCCAGACTGTGACACGCGTCTCTAGATCATTTGCGGCAGAGACTACCGATCTTGGAGTGGCACGTCCGGGTTATCGGCAGCCCGGAGGTGAACAGTTGGCAGATCCAGGCATGCACAAGGGGGACTCTGGCAGTACCCGTACTACCGGGATCTCCTTGGCGTCCGGAATGCCGCCTAGGTTGCTATGAGAGATACCCGGCTGAACAGAAGAGAGAAGCAGTGGCAAACAGCCAATTCGCAACGCATACAGAGCTTTTCGATCTGAGCGGTAAGCACGGCCTCGTCACCGGCGGCACCAGGGGCATCGGGATGATGATCGCGCGCGGGCTGCTCCAGGCGGGCGTCCGCGTGGTCATCAGCTCACGCAACGCAGAAGCGTGCGCTCGAGCGCAGGAACAGCTGTCCGAATTCGGCGACGTCCGGGCGATCCCCGCTGATCTGTCCCGGCACGAGGAGTGTGAGCGCCTCGCCGACCTCGTCACGGCCGACTCCGGAAGTCTCGACATCCTCGTCAACAACGCGGGTGCGATGTGGGACGAGCCGTTGGCGACGTTCCCGGACGCTGCCTGGGACACGGTCATCGACATCAACCTGAAGTCGCCGTTCTGGCTGGTGCAGGCGCTGCTGCCTGCACTTCGTAACGCTGGGACCGCCGACGATCCCGCGCGGATCATCAACATCGGCAGCATCGCCGCCATCCACATCCCGCAGCGACCCAACTACTCGTACTCCAGCAGCAAGGCCGCGCTGCATCAACTCACCAGAGTGCTCGCCAAAGAGCTGGGCCCGCAGCGCATCACGGTGAACGCGGTGGCGCCGGGACCGTTCCCGTCGACGATGATGGCCGCAACCCTGGACGAGCTCGGCGAGGTGATCGCGGCGTCGGCCCCGCTGCGCCGGATCGGCCGCGACGACGACATGGCGGGTGTCGCGGTGTTCCTCGCCAGCCGGGCAGGCGCTTACCTGACCGGCACCGTCGTCCCCGTCGACGGAGGGATCGCCACGACCGCGTGAGCCTTCGGCGACACCGCCCGGCTTCACCGACCTCGCGTTCATTCCCGCACGGTGTCGACGTGTCGGTGCCCGATCCGCCGGACGCCGAGGCTTCAGGGTATTGGCGGTACCTCCCTTCGCCCGCGGTGCGGGCCTACGGTGAGTGGATGCCCGCCACACTTGATCTGCGCACCGAGATCCGAGAGTTTCTGAGGTCGCGTCGCGCCCGCATCGCGCCCGAGATGGCTGGACTGCCCGCCTACGGTGGTAGACGTCGGGTCAAGGGTCTGCGTCGAGAGGAGGTAGCGCTACTCGCTGGGGTCTCGGTCGAGTATTACGTGCGCATCGAGCGCGGCAGCCTGGCCGGCACCTCGGAGGGCGTGCTCGACGCGCTGGCCACAGCCTTACAACTGACCGAAGCGGAGCGCGATCACCTGCTGCATCTCGCACGCCGGTCCGGGGCGCCCGGCGGTCGGCGGTACCGCACACCTCCCGCGACGGTGCGTCCGGTGCTGCAGGAGGTGCTAGACGCCATTACCGGTGCGCCGGCGTGGATCCGCAATGCGCGCCACGACGTGCTCGCCATGAATCAACTCGGTCGCGCGCTGTATTCACCGGTGCTGGCCGACCCACGACGGCCCGCCAACACGGCGCGGTTCGTGTACTTGAATCCCCGCGAGGCCGAGACGTTCTTCGTCGACTACGACCAGGTAGCGCGAAATGCGGCCGCGATGCTGCGGATGGAAGCGGGCCGTAATCCCCACGACGAGGAGCTCATCGCCTTGGTGGGCGAATTATCAACGCGCAGTGAGCTGTTCCGGCAGCAGTGGGCATCTCAGGACGTGCGGCTGCACGGATACGGGAGCAAGCGTGTGAACCATCCGGTGGTGGGCCGGCTCGACTTGAATTTCGAGTCCATGGATCTGCCCACCGAACCTGGTCTGCAGCTGAATGTCTACACCGCACCTGCGGGAGGGGCGGCCGCTGACAATCTGGCCCTGTTGGCGTCGTGGGCCGCCCAAGAGACGTTGGCGACCGAGTTTCATGCCCCCAGCAGATAAACCTTCGCTCCGAAGCGGTGCGGTATCAGGGGAGGACGTATTCGCATCGCGGGCGAACAACCAGCCGACTACTTGACATAATGTCAATTATCGGCGCAAAACGCGGGCGACTGAGGTGGGTAATTACGTTGTTGCGCAGCGCATGTGCGATCCAGAAAAAGGCGAGAGCAATCCGGTAAGAGTTGAGCGTGTGGGGCCGATCCGGGAAGAACCTGCGAGTTCATGCGTTTTATTCACTGATTGATGCATAACCATGCGCTCCGATTAACGTCACAGTGACGTATGTGACCGATGGTGCTTGTGAGGCGGTTTCCTGCATGTGCAGGTTTCTCCAGATTCGGGCCATCGGTCACAGGGTGGCCCCGACGTCGAAGGCGCTCACGGCGACGTCGACCAGATAGTCCACGCTCAGTTGCAGCGCGGGCGCACCGTCACTTGAAGACGCTGACACGGAAACGCGATCGACGACCACCTTGCCCGCCGAGTCGAAGAATGCGCTGGCGCCCGCGGCGGCGGTCAGCAACTCGTGTAGCCAGATGCCCGACCGATCCCCCGACGGCGGCGCGCTGCCCAGCATGGAGCCGGCCACCAGCGCGGTGGCCAGCGCGGCAGCGGCGACGACCGCCTTCCCACCTGGATCGGTGCCGGTGGCTTTGACCAAACCGTCGGGCCCGACGGCGTCTGCTGACACCTCGAAGGTGACGCCGGCGCCCGGCGCCAGCGCCCGCGCGCACCGCACTCGCACTGTCATCGGGTCTCCGCCGACTAATGTGAACGCCTTGCCGTCGGCCTGTTCGGTACGACCAACCAGCGGGAAGGCCGCCGTAGCTTCGATTGCGGTGGGAACCAAGTCGGCCAGCGACGCTGCGCCCGGATCCTGCCAGTCCAGCCGGATGTCGATGCTGGGATGGGTGGCGTCGCCGGCCAGTGTCGCCTGCGCCGAGACCGCCAGCCCGCCGGGCGTGCCCAGTTGCAGGTCGAAGTCGATCGGCCGCCCACCGATCAACGGGACGTCGCGCGGAACGTAGAGCTTGGCGTTGGAGATGGTGACGCCGGTCCACTCCGGCGGCGGTCCCCCTGGCACCGACGTGACGGTGTTGGCGTCGATGACGGCGCCGTTCGTCAGATCGATGCCGCACCCGCTGTCGCCGAACAGGATGTGCGGCGGGGTCGGTTCGACGACGAAGACGTCGTCTACCGGATCCTGGCCCACTTCGCATTTCAGCCAGGTGATCGTCGCCGGCGATGCGAGTGTGCCGACGACACGCAACGCCAGAGCCGCATGCAGGTCGACCGGGTCGGCGGTCTGGGTCAGCCATGCTTTGGACGGCCCGCCGCCGGGGTCTGCAGCCGTGACGACTTGTGCGGCGTGCAGCACCTTGTTGGGGTCGGCGAAGCTGAGCAGCCCGGGAATACCCGACAGCAGGAGGTCAACCTGGAATCCGCCGCCCGCCAGCGCTTTCCATCGATACGGCACCGGCGGGCCGCCGGGGTCCAATGCCAGCTGGATAAAGCCCAGTGCTTTGGTGTTGACCGAGGCTCGCACGATACCGGAGTGCACGTCCCCGGCGACAGCGCTGTCCGATGTCTGTAGCGCCGAGAGGAACTGTTCGATCGCTTCGCTGATCGCCACCCCGTGCCGAACCGGCAACAGGTCGTCGTAAAGAGTCATCGGCCGGTCCCATTCCTATCGATGGCCTGTTGCCGTTGCCAGGCCCGCAGCCGCTCTGGACACCGCCACGTCGGATGCTGGAGCACATGAGTAACGAACTACATAATTTTCTGCGGCGCAGGAGGGTGAAGACTCGAGTAGCCGACTACTGCGTCCACCTGCTTCGCCGAGGGCCGACGGCGTGGATAAATTTCTCGACGAGAGCACGGTGGCGATATCTCGACATGATGACCGCCGGTGAGGTGATCACCTCCGACCACGACCTTGCTCGAACTGTTCACCGCCGCCGCCCTCATGGAGCAGTGCCAGTGAAACATCAAGTACAGCAAGCAATTTGCTACTCCGAACAACCTGAACAAGCGCTTCGCCGACTTCGTTCACACCGGACTTGATGAGCCGCGAAAGACTCTCAACAGCGGTAGTGTTCACTGTGGTGGCATCAACTGCGTTTCTGGTCGTCTCGTCGTGTGACGCGACTGATCTCGTAGTCAAATCGATAAGCAGTGGAACGACGTTCGAAGATTCTGTCTCACCCAATGCCCTTGCCATGACCGCGCACCGTGGGAGCGCATGTGCATCCCGAGCATCTCGGTACGCAAGTCTTTCCACTTCAGATGCCAAGCTTGCCGCGTCACGGCGACTCGGCGACCGCCCTGACATGGGCGGGATCCATATATTCGGAAACCGTGGACATCGTACGGATATAGTTATCTAAGACATCGCTGATGTGAAACGGAGTATTCGCCGACTATCGCACTCTGTCAAAATTTCGAGCCGCCGTGACAGACTCCATTGGATTGATGACCATCGGTACACCTTCCCACCTGTGTCAGTGTGAGTGCAGGAAGACAGTTCGTCAATACTACCCAATCTGCCTTACAGGACCCCTCGGACCGTGTCTACGTATGGCGGCGCCTTTGTCGGCGGCTCTCGGGAGAATCAGGCATCGGGGGTGCTCCTCATGGCAGACTGCGGAACTCCCCTTCACTCATTGCGGCCCCCAACCCGTGACGATTCACCCATTCACCTGGCAGCCGGCAACGCGGCACTGACTTGTCCGCATCAACCCGTGGAATCGACCTGCAATCGTCGTAACGCGGACGCACCGGCAGCATAGTCCTCACGGAGGCCTTCATCTTTCCCTGAAGGATATTCCGCTCGCCGCCACAAGGCTGAACACGGGTTCGGTGGCTCTGTCGCACTTTCGGTGGTGAGGGGTGTCGGAGGGCATCATATTTCGGGTGTGTGAGGTGAATGTGCCTGCTGCCGTGGTGTTTTCGGGTTTGCTGCCGCTGGTGGTGGAGGATGTGGTCGACGAGGGTAGGCAGGTCGTGGTGTGGGCGCTGACGCCTGATGATCCGGCCGCGTGTCCGGGCTGCGGCGCCGAGTCCGCGCGGGTGCACAGCTATCACTGGCGTGTGGTT